>NZ_BAAGRB010000002.1:0-1461885 GCF_054783175.1 Mucilaginibacter puniceus | reverse complement strand
TCCGAACAGAGAAGTCAAGCCCGCCAGAGCCGATGGTACTGCGGTAATACGTGGGAGAGTAGGTCGGTGCCAAATCTTATCACCTTTAATGGTGTAACACTAAGCCTTAGTCTAACTGACTAAGGCTTTTTTTTGCCTATTATTTTCTTCCGATGTAAGTTTCCCTTTTATATTACTACTAATACTTAGTAACCATCAAAATTAATTATCATGAAAGTATTAGTATTAATTGCCTTGTTATCCGTTTCACTAATTTCCTGCGGCCCTGAATCATCTCCGGAAGGCAGAATGGGTATAAAAATGGACAAGATTCAACAATCATTTGATAGCCTAAAAGCCCAAAATGCCGCATTAACAGATAGCCTTCATCAAATAAGGTGGGAGTTATCTGCTTTGAAAAAATAGATTTCTTAATATTAACAGTAAGATTAATTGACGCGGACTTTATCTCCCACTAATATTGGTGTGTTATAATTGCAAAAACTAATCTTGCTGATTATGCATAAAATAAGTTTGGTCGCGGCTGTTATTATTGCATACTTAATTTATCACTCATGTGCTTTTGCACAACCTCTTCCTCTGCCTAATGCCTTTGCCCATAACGATTACTGGCACAAACACCCTTTATATGATGCTCTTGATAATGGATATACAAATATAGAAGCAGATGTGTTTTTAAGAGGAAAAGACTTGGTTGTTGCGCATATTAATCCCTATTTTAAAGCCCATCGTAAGCTGGAGAAGCTATATCTGATGCCTTTATTGGAACAGGTAATAAATAACAACGGCCAGGTATATACTAATTATAATGAGCCTATAACTTTGCTAATAGATATAAAGAGCGATGCTAACGAAACCTACAATGCACTTAAACCATTACTTGAAAAATATAAGAGCATACTAACAAGTTACGATAATGGCGCAATTACCGAACGGGCTGTAACCATAGTATTATCCGGTCATAAGCCTTATGATATGCTAAAGAATGAATCTAGTCGATTGGTTTTTATAGACAAAGATCTAAGAAAAATCATGCCCGATGCTACAGCTAATAATATATTTACCATGGCCAGCTGTAAATATTCCAAGCTAATCAAATGGAACGGTTATGGTTCTTTGCCTGAGGACCAAAAGCAAAAATTGGTTAACTACGTAAATGAGGCGCACAGTCGCGGCGAAAGGGTACGACTGTGGGCATCGCCAGAAAATAAAATAGTTTGGAAGGAGTTGTTAAAATGTGGTGTTGATTTAATCAATACCAATCAATTGGTCGCCTTGAAAAAATTCCTTATTTCAATATCCAAGAGTGTACATGAAGATCTGCCTGGTTTGTCACAACTCAGATATGCAGCTATAGATTAAGTAAATTTACTTAACATCAACCTTTAAATGACAGTATAGTTAAACTGTTGGGCCATATATGTTGTTAACTTTGTATAAGTTAATTCAACTAGATATGACTATCACAGGAAAACAACTAATAGGTAATACCCAATCGGGTAATGGTATTGATACTTTTAATGGACCAGTAAAAAATAAAGATGGGGTAGCTTACTCATTTCATGAAGCTACTCTTGAGGAGATTGACCTGGCTATTGAAAAAGCTAATGCTGCCGCACCTATCTATAAAAGATTATCCTACCAACAACGTGCTGATTTTTTAGATAAAATTGCCGATGAGATCATAGCTATTGGCCCGTTATTAATTGAAACTACAGTAGCAGAAACTGCCTTACCAGAGGGACGGTTATTGGCCGAACGTGACAGGACAACAAATCAATTGCGATTCTTCGCTAATATTTTGCGTGAAGGTTCATGGCTCAGGGCTATAATTGATCTGCCAAGCAAAAATAATCCGGCGAAATCTGATCTAAGACAGATGCAAATTCCATTAGGAGTTGCAGGTGTATTTGGTGCCAGTAATTTTCCTTATGCATTTTCTGTTGTAGGTGGCGATACCGCTTCGGCTTTAGCCGCAGGTTGTCCGGTAGTCCATAAGGCCCACCCCGCCCACCCGGTAACTGCCGAATTGGTTGGCCAGGCTGTAATTAAAGCAGCCCAACAAACCGGTATGCCCGAAGGCGTTTTCTCAATGGTGCAAGGCGTTACCTATCAAACAGGCTTACACATTGTGGGCCATCCTTTTGTTAAGGCTGTAGCATTTACAGGCTCGTTTCAGGGTGGTAAAGCGCTGTTTGATGCGGCTAATAAAAGGGATGAGCCGATACCCGTATATTCAGAAATGGGAAGTTTTAACCCGGTATTTATTTTGCCCGGTATTTTAGCCGAGCAGGGTACTGAATTAGCCAAAGCTTTAGCCGAGTCAAATTTATTGGGTACCGGCCAATATTGTACTAATCCGGGCGTAATGGTTTTGCCCGATTCAGAAAAGTCAGGCCAGTTTATGGATGATTTTAAATCAAAAGTAGATAATGCTTCTGGAGGTACCATGCTATCAGATAGTATATATCGCTCTTATGCTAAAGGCACAGAAAAACTGGCCGGGCATGAAGGCGTTGAAGTATATGGTAAAGGAACTGCCGACCATGATACAGCGGCAACACCATATATGTTTAAAGCAGATGCAGATGCTTTTTTTACAAACGAAGCTTTAAGCGAAGAATATTTTGGCCCTGCATCTGTACACGTAGTTACCAAAAATGACGATGAGGTATATAAAATTGCCCGTAACCTTAAAGGACAAATTACCGCTACCATTTGGGGCAACGAGCAGGACCTGAAAGATTATGCAGAGTTACGTTACATATTGGAAGAAAAAGTGGGACGTATTTTAATTAACGGCACACCTACGGGAGTTGAAGTTGCTAACGCGATGGTGCATGGCGGACCTTTCCCGGCTACAACAAACAGCGCAACTACTTCAGTTGGAGGTACGGCTATATACCGTTTTACCAGGCCGGTATGTTACCAAAACTTCCCGGATAGTAGTTTGCCCGAGGCATTGCAAAACAGCAACCCATTGGGCATATTAAGATTGGTTGATAACGATTATAACCGTAACCCTATTAGCTAAAGCGCAAACACTTTGGTTTCATAAGTGTCTACCCCATTTCCAAACTCCATATTTTTTTTAACGAGTTTGAAAAGTTCTGTTCTGCTAATTTTTTTACCCTTCTTTGGAGGTACAATAGCAGTTACCGGTACAGGGTCTATAGCAACCTTTTTGGCTGTCCAGATAACGTTTTCGTGCGGTAGCGCAACTTGTAGTATCATGCCCGGCAATCCCCAAAATGATTCGGGACCACCGCTAACACCTATTTCGTCGGTAAAAAATGCTACTACGTAAACCGAGTCTAAAATTAAACCATTGGCACGTCTGCATTTAAAACCGGCAATATCCTGTGTCTGGTCTGTCAATCGCCAGGTTATTTTACGGGTTGAATCTGTCACTAAAAACAAATCGCCATACATTTCTTTTTGCGATACATTGGTATTAGTAGCAAAATCAGTATAAACAACGTTTAACTGCTTATTCATGGGGTTATTATAAAAATCCATACCTGAAGGCAATAGTTTTTCAACCGGGGTAAACAAGCTTTTATCGGTATTAAAAGTTAAAGTGCTGGTTAACGTACCAAACTGGGCGGTGGTTCTTTTATATTTTTCGTAATCATCAAGGCTTCCCTGCCTGGGTTTATCACCCAATTCATTTTTGGCAATGGCATGTAAATTCAGCCTTTTTTCAAAAGTAATGGTACCGCTGGTAATAACCTTTACCTGGGCCAGTAAACTATTAGTAGCTAATAACAAGCAAATAATAATGATAAATGTGTTTTTCATTCTTTTAATTTGTTGATGTGCCAAACTTGGTAAAATCCCAGGTTATGTTAAGCATAAAATATCTTTGTATAGAATTGTAAGTGTTTTGTGTAAACCCGTTCGCGCTAAAATAACGTGAATTTTGGTTTTGATTAAGCAGGTTATTACCCACTATTGATAGTTTAAGGTTATCACCTTTTAAGAAAGTCTTACTCATCGTAGCCGACCACATTTTGTATATTACCGCTGGGGCACCTCTTACACCTGCCTGGTAATTATAATCAATGGTAGATGATATTTGAAATTTACCCGGTAAATATACCGTTCCACCACCATACATAGTAAAACCCGGTGCATTGTAATTGCCAGAAGTTAATAAAGTTTGTTTAACAAATTGATAACTTGATTGGGCTTGTACATAAACGCTATATTTTTTTTGTACGTTTTTATTTAAGTACAGGCTGATACTAATATCTTTTCTATCCGATCTATTTAATACACCGTTGCTAAAGCTATAATTGGTGTTGCCGCCTGCTGATACGCCAATATCGGCATCTATACCACCCCAAATTTTACGTTGATAGTCGGCATAAATGCTGTAATTGTATGGTTTTTTATCAGCAAGGTTTACATACTGTGTAACTGATTCTCCGGTAGCAGAATTAATAGTTACATTACTTAAAATAACATTTTCTGTAAAACTAAAGTTGGCGCTTATGTATTTGTAGACTGAGGTTATGCGCTGATTGGCGGTAAAACGCGTATTAAAACTATGAGTAAAAGATGGAGAAAGATTTGCGTTACCGGTAATAATATTTAATGGATTTGAGTTATCCCTCACAGGTTGTAACTGATCAATAGTAGGCTGCCTGTTGCTGCCATTATAATTTATGCTATAACTGGTTGAGGGGCTGAAATTATGCTGAAACCTTACCTGTGGCGACCAGTTTATAAAATCTCGATGAAATATATTGCTGGTGTATTGATTGATCTGTTTGTAGCCAACAAAAGATGCTTTTGTGCCAAAATTTAACACACCATCAGCATATTTATAGTTAAATATGGCCCCAACCTGGTTGGTAAGCTGGTTAAATTTATAGTTGTTACTAAACTGAGCATCTAAAGCATCGTAGTTACCGCCGGGCGACTTATTGTATGATTCACGGTTTGATGTGTTATTATTAATACCTAAACCATAGTTAAATGCCAGGGAAAGCTTTTTTGTAAGCGGTTCGGTATACACAATATTACTGTTTAGTACCGAGCTGATAAACTTTGTTGGTTTATATTGGTCGGTATGGTCGGTAGTACCATTTATAGTTTTAAATATATCTGACAGCAGGTAAGCATCAGCATGGGTCTGGTTGAAAGCTTCGCTGGCATTAAATGATATGGTACGGCCCACTTTAGGGAATTTTTTATTATAAATAAGGGTTGCGTTAAAAGTTTTTTGCTCGCCTTTATTTTTATTGTCAATAGTAGTTGTGTTTAATAAAGCCCCGGTACTATCCCTGGTATTGCTTAAACTATTTGATCTGTTCTCGGTGTTTTTTATCGAGCCATCAATACCTAATTTAAAGTTGCTACTTGCATTGGGGATATTTTGATAAACTACATCAGCTTTTTGCCTGAATGTATGCGCATATGAATTTTGATCTCTATCAGTAGTCTGCGAGTTTCCCGGTAAATTTATTTGCGACAATGTATTTTGTGTAGTGTTAAGTGATAAAGCACCTATACGATAATTTGTATTTATGGTAGATTTATCCGAATTAAACTTGGTATCATAATGCGCACCACCGGTACGTGCCGATGGAAAACCAACACGATTATAACTTGATTGATCTAACGCATCTCCACCTGATACTGAATACGAATTTCCATCATCTAAAACAACAGTAGTAAGGCTTGATGTTCCTAAGCGGTCATTGTCGGAGTATCCTAAATTATTTTTCCCATCGTTTGAGGCAGTACCGTAAACCGATAATTTATACTTGCCTTTAAATTTATTAAGCAATGCCTGCCCTTCGTAATAGCCATCTGTACCTTTGCCTACATCAACTTTACCAAACATGCCGTTTTTTTTATCTTCTTTAAGCTTTACATTAAGCGTTTTGGTTCTTACACCGTCATCAACGCCTGTAAAAGTGGCCTGGTCGCTTTTTTTATCATATACCTCCACTTTGTCAACCATGTCGGCGCGTAAGTTTTTAGTAACCAATAAAGGGTCGTCACCAAAAAACTCCTCGCCATCTACCAATACTTTTTTTACCTGTTCGCCTTGTGCCGTTATCTTACCATCTTTATCCACCTTAATACCCGGGAACTGCCTTATCAAATCCTCCACCTTATCATTGGGTTGTATTTTATAAGCTTTGGCATCATAAACCAGGGTATCACCCTTTAACTTAAGGCCTATTGCCGTGCCTTTTACTAATGCCTCTCCCAGCAATCTTGTTTTCAAATCCATATTAATATTACCCATATCGCGGGTAGTATTGGTGCCTTCAAGTGTAATGGTTTCCACGTAATCGGCACATTCAGGATAGGTAACCATAAACAGGTATTTACCGGCAGGAATGCCCGTTATGGTAAAGCTGCCATCGGCAGCACTACGGGTATATTTACGCAAAATAGAATCTTTAGCATTAAGGATGCTGATAGGAGAGTTAAGCAGTTTTACTTTTAAAACGCTATCGCCAACGGCCCCTTTAATGGTATAGGTTTGCGCCAATGAGGTTATAGCGCATAAGCAAAAGGCAAAAATTGCCGCTATTGTTATCTTCATAAAATTTGGTTAAGGCAATGGTTTCCTATTGCCTTGTTGTGATTGGGTAATGTTTAGGTTAAATAGGTTTTTTATTAAAGTAAATATAGTTTTAAATAATAAGGCGCCATGGTTGAACTGCCCAGTGCACTCTTTAACTTATCATATAGTTGTTTTTTGTTTACAACAGTGCCTTTAGCCGGTGGTGTTATAGTGGCTGATGGTACAGGTTCTGTAGTCACTTTTGTGGCTGTCCAGATAACGTTTTCATAGGGCAATGCCAATTTAAGTATCATTCCCGGCAATCCTGAAAATGATTCGGGGCCGCTGCTCATCCAAATTTTATCGGTATAAAAAGCTACTACATAAACCGAATCCTGGATCAATCCGTTAGCACGGCGGCATGTGTAGCCCGCAACATCCTGTGTTTCGTCAGTTAGCCTCCAGGTAATTTTACTTAAGCTATCGCTTATCAAAAATCTATCGCCATATACCTCTTTTAGTGTAACCGTTTTACTGTTAGCCATGTCTGTATAAACGGTATTAAATTGCTTAGCTAATGGCGTTCCTAACATATCCTTTATGGGTTGTGTTGGTGCAATAGGTGTAAACAAGCTTTTGTTATCGTTAAATACTAAGGTGCTGTTTAGTGTAGCAAATTGCGGAGCGGTTCTTTTAAACTCATCATAAGCCGTTGTATAAACTGTAGCCGAAAGCCCGGTGAGGTTACTCATCAAATTTTTTGTTGCAGCATGCATATTGATACGTTTTTCGTACTCAATTTTGCCGCTGGTTACAATTTTATTGTTTTGGGCCTGTAAACTAATGGTTAGCATCAGGCAGGTTATGGTGATTAATATCGCTTTCATAATGGTTTAGTTTTGTGCCGGGGCAGATGTTGTACCAAATTTGGTGAAATCCCAGGTTACGGTTAGCATAAAATATCTTCCTAAGTTATTACTGAATGATTGGGTAGTACCTGTACTGTTTGTATTTCTGTTGGTTTGTTGCTGGTTAAACAGGTTAGTGCCGGTTAATGAAAATTTAAGATTGTCGCCTTTTAAAAAGGTTTTACTAATAGATGCATTCAAAAGTTTATAATCTACTGAAGGTAAGTTTTGTATAGCAGCCTCGTACCTGTAGCTAATGTCTGATGCTAACTGAAATTTACCCGGTAACCATAATACGCCATCTGCAGATATATTGTAAGTAAGTGCATTATTATTTTGGCTTGGAGTAAGTGAATATCTTCTTACCACTAAACCAGGACCGCCTGAAAGATAATAGCTGTATTTTTTAGCCTCATTACCATTTATGCGTAGGCTACTACCGTAAAGATACGTTTCACTAGCGCCTAATTGCCTCACATTACTGGTGCGTTGATAATCGTAGTATTTATCGTATCTGCCGTTTAAGCCTAAGCCAAAAGTAGTATTCTTTAGTATTTTACGGCTAAATGAGCCTGATAAACTGGCACTAACCGGAGTAGCCTCTGTTAAATTTACATACTGGGTAGTGCGTATACCTGTAGTTGGGTCAAAAAATTGATCAGTTACTATAGGATTATTTCTCAAGCTGGCGCTACCGCTAAATGATAAGTATTGGTTGCTTAGGGCTTTACTTGTAGAATAGTTGGCATTGAAACTGTGAGCGAACGATGGTCGCAGATCAGCATTACCAATTGTAATGTTAAGCAGGTCGGCATTTGTCCTGATGGGCTGTATTTGTTCCATGGATGGTTGCCCCGGTTGACCGGAATAAGTTATAGAAAGATTGGATGATGTGGTTGGCCTATACCTGTAGGTTACCTGTGGTACGATATTTAAAAATTTTCGGTTAAATAGATTGCCGTTTTTAAGGTTTGTTTGCTTCAAATCAACATCTGTTGCTTTTACACCAAAGTTAAGGTTGGTTTTTTCTCCGCGATAGCTAAATGCCGCCCCTAATTGATTGATTAGCTGATTGTATTTAAAATTGTTAGCAAAAAGAGGATCTTCTACATCATAATTGCCACTGCCTGGTACCGACTCATTGAGTGCCTGGCGGTCGGATGAGTTGGTGGTCAATCCTAATCCATAGTTTAAGGTAACAGCAAGCTTAGCGGTAATAGGCTCGGTATAGGTAATATTACTGTTTAATACCGAGCTGGTAGTAAATTGTGGTCGAATTTGATTGACTTTGTTATCTTGATATTGAGTAAACGTGCTATCTGTTGGTGTAGTTATGGTTGAAAAAATATCTCTTTTACTATCTACCTTATTAAAGGCCTCGCTTACGTTCCACGATATGGTACGTTGTGGTTTTTTAAATCTTTTATTAAATAAAAAGCTGGCATTTATAATAGTATGGTCTGCACTGGTTTTTTCGCTTCTTACCTCCCTGTTTAATAATGTACCATCTTCTTTCCTGGTGCTTTGTTCCAGGTCAATGGTGTTTTCAGTAGTTTTCATGGAGCCATCCAAAGTAAATTTAAGGGTATGGTTGGCATCAAAATTATTTTGATAGATCATGTCCGCCTTTCTTCGGAAAGAAGAATTGTATGTTTTTTGTGATGATTCCCTATAAGATATATTATTATTAAAATTTAACTGTTGATCAGTGTTATTAATAGTATTAAGGGATAGATCACCAAAGCGCAAATTGGCATTGATGCTTTCCTTTATCCCGTTCCATTTAGTATCAAAATGCGCGCCGGCTGTTACAGCTTTCGGAATACCAACCCCACCATAACTGGCATTATCATAATCTTCGCCTGTGCTAATTCCAATTGCAGTGCCACCATCAAATTCAATCATAGTTGTTGATGCCGAGCCAATTTTAGAGGCATCTTCATACCCTAATCCGTTTTTACCAATGCTTGATGTAGTGCCATATACGGATAGTTTATACTTGCCTTTAAATTTGTTGAACATGGCCTGCGCATCGTACAGATCATTATTGCCAACGCCCACAAATGCTTTTCCAAAAACTCCGTTCTTTTTATCTTCTTTAAGCGTAATGTTAATGGTTTTAGTGGTTTTGCCATCATCAATACCGGTAAATTTAGCTTGGTCGCTTTTTCTATCATATATCTGCACCTTATCCACCATATCTGCGCGTATGTTACGGGTAACCAATAGCGGGTCGTTACTAAAAAACTCCTCGCCATCAACCAATACGTTAGGCACAGATTTGCCCTGGGCTGTAATTTTACCGTCTTTATCTACCTGCACATCCGGCAGTTGTTTTAAAAGGTCCTCAACCTTGTCATTGGGTTGTATTACAAAGGCTTTGGCATTATATTCGGTGGTATCCCCTTTAATTTTAATTGCCGTTACCCCGCCCTTTATTACTACTTCGCTTAATAGCCGGGCTCTATCCTGCAAATTAATATTGCCAAAGTTGTTTTCACGGTTAGTGCCACTTAAAGTAAACCAATCCTCATAAGTTGCATAGTCAGGGTAGGTAACCCATAATACATAATCGCCCGCTGGCAATCCGGATATGGAAAATGAACCATCAGCCGCGCTACGTGTATAGCCCCGCAAAATGGAATCCTTAGCATTTAGTACGGTTACCGTAGCAGTAAGTTTGGTTTTTAAGGCGGTGTCAACCGTTATCCCTTTTATGGAGTACGTGTTTTGCCCAAAAGAAGTTAGCGCGAATAAACAAAGCGCAACTATGGTAGTAATTGTGATCTTCATTATTGTGGTTTAAGTTGAAACTAATGTATAACTAATTAGTTAGTATAGCAAGCGTTTTAACAATAATTAACATAAATGTTACGAATTTATCGTAATGTGTATATAACTCACTGATTGTCTGTAAATTAATTTGAGCCAATTATTGCGATGTGAAGTTAAACTATTACGAAAGCCAATGTTAACGTAAAATAGTATTCAGCCTATATGAGTTAGTATATGGGAAAAACAGGCTTATAAATAAGTTTATGGCTTGTTTGCCCTTATAATAGTCTTGTTTAACCAACCTAATAATAAATGCAAATAACTACCTTAATGGTATGTTAAACTACTTTAATACTTATGGTTATGTTTAAAAACACATCAGCATTTACCAGCTATTCTGTAGATGATATAGCTAAAGCCAGGAAATTTTACAGCGAAATATTGGGGTTTGAAGTTAGCGACCCTATGGATCAGCTTGCCTTTAAACTATCAGGCGGGCATGATGTATTTATATATGGCAAACCCAATCATGAACCTGCAACCTACACGGTTTTAAATTTCAGGGTTGATAATGTGGAGAAGGCGGTTGATGAACTAACCGAACGTGGAGTAGTATTTGAAATTTATAACTATCCCGGGCTGAAAACAGATGGTAAAGGTATATCGCGCGACAACGGCGGCCCTGTAATTGCCTGGTTTAAAGATCCGGCAGGTAATATTTTATCGGTGCTGGAAGAAGGTTAATGGATATTATTTGTTTTTCCCTTTTCTTCAAGGTCGACAATAAATGCGGTTAGTTCTTGCGTAAATACATCCAGGTCAATGGCCGAGGTTTTCATATACCCTGTCATCTTCTTTAAAGTGGCCGGCGATCTTAAATAATGATCCAAAACATTGGCAAGTCCCAGTATATTGCTTATTGGTTGCCTCACTTTATGATGGGTCATAAATATCATTTCTTCCAGCCCCTGTATATATTGTTTTAAATAATCTTCTGCTTTTTTTATTTCGTTGTATGCTAAACTTAATTCGGTAGCCCGTTTTTCTTTTTCTAAATTCTGAAAAATTAGTTCATTGTTGGCTATAACCAGTTCGGCGGCACGTTTTTCTTTTTCTTTATTTTGATAAGCCAGTTCTATATTAGCGATGATGAGTTCTTCGGCCCGCTGACCTTTCTGCTTATTTTGATAGGCTAATTCCTTGTTGGCAATTACTAATTCGGCAGCGCGTTTTTCTTTTTCCGTGTTTTGATAGGCCAGTTCTTTATTAGCGATGATGAGTTCATCTGAGCGTAGTTCTTTCTCTGCGTTTTGGAAGGCTAATTCTTTGTTGGCTATGATCAATTCGGCGGCGCGTTTTTCTTTCTCTTCGTTCTGAAAAGCCAACTCTTTATTGGCAATAACTAATTCGGCCGCGCGCTTTTCTTTTTCAGTGTTTTGATGTGCTAACTCTTTGTTAGCCAGTATCAGCGCATCCGCATTAGTTTCTTTAATTTCTTTTTTCAAATTGGACCAGATTAGTATTCGTGAGCGCCCTTATTTATAATTGGAATTTACAAAATTTTTTGCCGACAAAACTAATTTTTCCGAATGTTTAAGATTAGTATAGCAACATTGTTATTTTCTATTAAAATAAAATTCAACCTGCAAGCAATAGGATAGGAGGGATAAGCGCAATATTTGCATCTCTATATTAGGCATTTACAATGCCATGTAAAGTTTCATCTTTTTGTATGGGCCCCATTAAAAACCATACTACCAGCATCCCCAAAACAGCTATACCGCCATACATTAAAAATAGATAGTTATAAGCGTAGGTAGTATCGTGCCCGGCTATAACACCGGTTAATACAATGCCCGATAAACCCTGGAATAACGCCCCGCCTAAGCCCGTGCCCACACAACCAATTCCCCAAACAGATGCCGAAGCACTTTTAGGCACCACATCGGCGGGGCAGGCTAATGAATTTGCCGTGTAAGAGGTATAGCCAAAACCCGCCATGCCAAAAAGCAGCAAAGCAGATAGCGGCGAGGTAACCAGGAATGGCGCAGCCAAAAACGCTGCTCCCATAATGCCTGCCGACAGGCATATAGATAATTTACGTGCCTGCGGTATGGGCATACCGCGTTTAATAATTACCTGTGTAAAATACCCGCCTATTAAATTTCCAACATCGGCTATAATGAAAGGGATCATGGCCAGCCAACCTATTTCTTTCAAAGTAAGGTGATGCACATCAACCAGGTAACGGCCAACCCAAAAGGTTACAAAGTACCACACCGGGTCAAGGAAAAATTTAGATAAGATAAACGTACGTACAAAGCGGGTTTTTAAAAGGTCCTTAACCGGTATTTGCCGGGCCTTAGTTTCTTGTACTACTTGTTTGGGTGTATAATAAACAAACCAAAACACCACAAGCCATATATAACCCAGTGCTGCCAATAAAATAAAGGTAGTTTGCCAGTTATAATTTATAGCCAGGTAAGCTACCAACGGCGGCACTATAATAGCACCTAAAGCCGACCCGCTATTAAATATACCAGACGCGGTTGAGCGTTCATGTGGCGGAAACCATTCGCCGGTAAGTTTAAGTGCCGCCGGCCAGTTCCCGGCTTCGCCAATGCCTAAAAAAAAACGTACTATTCCAAATTGTATCGGGGTTATCACAAAGGCATGAAAAAGTCCGGCGGTTGTCCAAAAAGCCATGCATAAAGCATACCCCAGGCGTGTACCCAGCCTATCAATAACAAAGCCCGAAAAAGCGTTAGATATCATATAAGCCACAAAAAATGCAGTGCCTATATAGCCAAAAGCTTCGTTAGGTATCAGTTCCCGCAGTTCTCCATCGGCGCTTAAATAGTTAAATGATAAGCGGTGAATGTAATTAAGCACGGTAGCCAAAAATGCCAGGCCAACCATTACCCATCGCATACGTGACGCTTTTATACTATCTACTATTGCTTCCATGGGTGCTTAATTAGGACAATCTAAATGGATCTGATCTCTACCGGTTTTTCTTCTTCCTGACTTATTTTTATTGGGTTTTTCAGCGCCCTGCCCATGCCATCCCATTGTACTGTCATTACGTCGTTATGCTGTAACAGCAATTTGATGCTATAGCTAAAAGCATTGGTGCCTAAATAATGCACATGTGCCTGGAAAGGCATGCGGTGACCTTCGTATTTAAATTGATGATATTCAAGATTGGCCAAACTATGAGCCATATTACTTTCGCCGGTAGTTGCTACTGATTCCCATAGCGTTTCGGTACCACGGCTAACGCTAACTTTTCCTTCCAGTGCTGTAAAATCAGCATCAATCACCAGTTCCGGGCCAATAGAACATTGCCTTAATTTGGATGGCGCCAGGTACAGGTAGTTTTTCTTTTCCATAACATGGTCAGAAAACTCGTTGCCGGTACTAAAGCCCACGCGATAAGGCTGGCCATTTTTATCAATCACATACAGCGCGGCTATTTCGGGTTCTTCACCGCCATCATTACCATAGGGTGGTACCTCAAGCGGTTCGCCATGTGCCTTAAGCATATACCCTGTACCTTTGTAAAACCACTCGGGTTGTATACCAATTTTTCCGGGTGCAGGGTTACCACCTTCTACGCCCCATTGGTATACAATAAGGCTATCAGTAGGCTTAACATCACCATCCTGGTGCATTGCCTGCCTGCTCATCGCACTGCTTTTGTGTGTAAGACCCGTACCCGAAACTATGCAATTCATTGGGTTTTCGGGGTGATCAAAAGCGGGCAGTAATTGCCATTCGCTTTGGCCGTTATATATTTTATCGTAATTCAGTTTATTGGTTGATAGATTTTGTTCTATTAACTTTTTTAAAGAGATGCCTGTATCAATAGCACTAAGCGCCATTTCATATACCGACGAAAAATTATTGATCAATACCAACTCCGGCTCGTTAACTAAAGCTACTGCCCTTTTGGTTTTATTTTTTAATTGTACTAAACGTGTGTTTGTCATTTTTATATTATTGAGTTATCCATCCTCCATCAATTGAAATACTACTGCCGGTTACAAACGCCGATGCAGGGCTTGCAAGGTATAATGCCAACCCGCCAATTTCATGTGGTTGGGCCCAGCGCCCCATAGGTATCTTATTCATAAACGCCTGGTATTTTTCAGGGTCATTTAATAAAGGTAAATTCAATTCTGTTGCAAATGGACCTGGTAGTAAGCAGTTAACGGTTATGCCATCCTTTGCTAATTCCATAGCCAGCGCACGGGTTAACTGCAAAACAGCACCTTTGCTGGTAGCATAGGCAGTACGCTCGGGTATCGCAGTTACTGATAGCATGGAACCCAGGTTAATAATGCGGCCATAACCATTTTTACGCATAACCGGAATAATGGCACGGCTTACCAGCCATGAACCGGTTACATTTACCTGCTGTACTTTATTAAAATCCTCAGGCGAAAGGTCTTCAATTTTACCGCGGATGTTTATACCTGCCGAATTAATAAGGATATCGATTTTGCCAAACTCGGCTACGGTGGTGTCCACGGCCTTTTTAACGCTTTCTTCAGATGTAATATCACAGCAATAGCTGATACAGCCAACGCCATAGGCTGAGTTAATTAACTGTGCTGCTTGTTTGTTGGCACTCTCATCTCGCGCAATGATGGCTATGTTAGCCCCAGCCTCGGCCAAAGCTTTGGCCATTGCCAAGCCAAGCCCGCGATTACCCCCGGTAATAAACGCGGTTTTGCCATTCAGTTTAAACTGATCTAAAATGCTGTTCTCCATTTAGGTTATTCTGTAATTTTAAAATGTTCCAGTCCTTCGGTTTTTAAGGTAAGACCCATGCCCGGCTTATTATCATCCAGCTGTAATTTGCCGTTTTCGGCGATAGCCTCGCCATCAAATATATACCAAAACATTTCATTCCCAACCTCAATTTCTGTTTGCGGAAAATATTCTGCCATCGGCGAAGCAAACGAACTCATTACCACGTGCAGGTTGTGCATTTGTCCGCCATGTGGTATAACTTCAACCCCATGCTGATAGGCCAGCGTACATATTTTTTGCGCCTCGGTAAAACCGCCTACGCGGTTAGTATCAAATTGAAAAATATCCAACGCATCTGCCTTTAACAGATCATAAAAACCAAAGCGGGTATATTCATGCTCGCCGCCTGATAATGGGATGTCAGTATATTGTTTCAATTTTGCAAAATTGTGTATTTCGTCAGGTAGTAAAAGTTCTTCGGCCCAGCGCAGGTTGTAAGGTTCCAGTTCCTTTAAAAACTGTTTGGCATAAGCAAAATTAAAACCCATATAGGCTTCCAGCATTATTTCTACATCATCGCCAACGGTATCGCGCACTACTTTTACCATCTCTACATTTTTACGCATTCCGGCAATGCCCTCGGTAAGAGGGTAACCGCAACGCAGTTTCATCCCGGTAAAACCTTCGGCTTTATAATGTGCGGCTTCCTGTTGCAGGCTATCCAGGTTGCGCGTGTATAAACGGCTGTAATAAGTAGGGATATACTCCTTAGTTCGTCCCCCCAATAACATAAAAACCGGCTGGTTAGTGGCTTGTCCCTTAATATCCCACAAAGCAATATCTAAGGCACTTATTGCTGCAATTACCGCCCCTTTACGTCCATAGGCAACAGATGACCGGTACATTTTTTCGTACAAATACTCAGTATTCATCGGGTTCTCCCCAATAAGTAGTGATTTAAGTTTAGAATCGATAATGAGTTTGGTAACATCAGGGCATAAGCCAGCATTGCCATAACCTATATGGCCCTCATCGGTTTCAACCTCAACCACCAACCAGCTAAAAAAGCGGTAGGCAGCTTGTGCGTCAACCTGGAAAGGCAGCAGGCTTACGGGTGTAGCAAATACGGTATCGGTAGTTTTTACCGGGCCGTTCCATTGATATAATTTTGTACGGATAGCAGTGATTTTCATTTTAGTTTTTTGTGGATAGTAACAGCAGGACAATTTTACTGGTGCTTATCATATTCAGGAGGTTAGTTTATTATAGATATTGTTAGGGTTTATAATCAAAGCTAACAAATTAATTAAATTGTTTTTTGCCCTAATAACAATGTGACAATTGTTATTAAACAAAAAAAGTTGGCTGTTTTAACAGCCAACTTTCATTATAACTAAAAGGTAGTTAAGTAATCTTTTCGCTGGTAGTTATTTTAACCATTTTATGGTAATAAACATACGCTGCAGCATCCAACGCCAGGAAGATCAGCATACTCCACCACGGCCCTTCAGGATTGGGTGTATGGTACAAAGAATAAGTAGCGCCAATCAAATCAAATGTTATACCTGCATACGCCCATTCTTTTAAGCGAGGATAGCCGGGGACTAAAATAGCTACCGAACCTAATATTTTTGCAAACCCAATAAAGGGAATAAAATACAAAGGATAACCCATAATGGTGTGCATTCCGCGAACAGCATCTTCCATTGACAAAAGATCAGGAATAGCTGAGCCAAATATTACAATGGATAATAAACCATTAAATATCCAGTACAAAGTTTTTGTGGTTTTCATGTTGTTGTAGGTTATGTGATTGATTATGACAAATATAACTTACAAAAATGATATTTGTTAAAGTGTAAAAGCAGACTTATTGGCCACTAATTTATCCATCAGCATATAGCAAAAAAATCCCGACTTATTTTATTAAGCCGGGATTTTAAATTATTATGAAGTTATTATTTTAAAGTTATACCTGTTTTGCCCATGGTATATCCGTCGGCATATAAAACAATGATATAGGAGCCTTTTTTAAACTCATTGGGGTTTACCCAATCAATAGTATAGCCGCTGCCATCATCTTTATAATCAATTGATGTTTTGTAAGTATATTGAAGTTCCTGGCCATCTACAGTAAAAGTAGTACCGTTTGCGGGGGTTATCAGGTTACCGGTAGGGTCAATAACACGTATAAAAATATCATGGCTGCTTTTTGCAGCAATAGGGTTACTGGCAATTGTAAAGTTAATTTTTAGTTTTTTTGCCGATCCTGCGCGGTTAACATCCGTCTCTTTGCCGTTATTTCTAATTCTATAAGCAACTACATTTGCCGCACCTATTTTTAATGCTGATGCTAAGGTTACTTTATTACTTAAATCCTGGTTTTGTTGTTCAAGAGTATTAGCTTTTTCGCTAACTGCTGATAGGTTAGTTTTTAAAGTATCCCTTTCTGAAGCAAGCGTAGTATTCTCTTTTTTTAGTTCTTCAATATCAGCGGTATATTTAGTAACAAAATACCTTAGCTGTTTAATATCCTCTTGCGCTTTGCTCAACTCGGCATAAGTTAGTTTACCTTTTGCCAATTCGCTTCTTAATACTTTTATTTTAGCTACAAGCGAATCGTTTTTTGCCTGCATCTCGGCAGATAATCTCGCCCTGCCGGCATTTACCTGTTCTATTTGTGCCTCTAAGCTATCCAACTCGGTTTGCAGGCGGGTTTTTTCATCATTTTGATAAACAATTTTTACGTCAGAGTCAGTCTTTTTTATGTATAAATATACATCGGTACCTAATAGCGCTATTATTACTACAATAAGGAAGTAAATAACATTTGAGTTTTTTTTAGGTTGTTCTGCTTGATTTTCCATAGACTTTGCACTTTAATTTAAAGATAATTACTACATCCGTTTGTAGATTAGATCTATAATAACTGATGGACTGTTTCAATAAGCCTACTTATGTTTTAGTAACGGCATTAATTTGCTATTTGTTAACGTAAATAAATAGAGTTTATGATAAATTGTTTGCGTAAAGTAAATTTATTATACCCTTATTATGTGCTAAAGTATATACATTATGCCGAAAACGCAATTTTTATGCACCAATAATAAACAGCAATGTATGGAGTTTATATCTTTACAAAGAAAAAATACACCAGGCTTAATGTATAAATTATACCTTTTATTACTTACCATTTTATTGCCGGTTTTAACAAAAGCGCAAGTGCCCGAAGGACAAATACCGCCTTATAAAACTGACCCTAAACGCGAATTTAGAGGCGTTTGGATGGCCACAGTTGAGAACCTGGATTGGCCAACAAACCCTACGATGCCGGCCGAAAAGCAAAAACAACAATTAGTAAGGATGTTGGACGCGCACCAACTAACTAATATAAACGCCATAATTTTCCAGGTTAGGCCCGCTGCAGACGCGTTTTACGCCAAAAGCCGCGAACCTTGGTCGAAGTGGTTAACCGGTAAACAGGGACAGGCGCCAAACCCGGTATATGATCCGTTAGAATTTGCATTGACCGAGGCGCATAAACGTGGCATGGAACTGCATGCCTGGTTTAACCCATACCGTGCCACTAAGGATAATAAGTATAGTTTATTAAGCCCAAACCATATTACTAATACTAAACCCGAGTGGTTTTTTATATATGGAGGAATGAAATTATTTAATCCGGGTTTGCCAGAGGTACGCGAGTATATTATAAGTGTGATATTGGATGTAGTTGATAATTATGATATAGACGGTGTACATATGGACGATTATTTTTATCCGTATGCTATTGCCGGGCAAAAAATTAATGATGCTGCTGCCTACCAAAAGTACGGGGGAGATTTTGACAATATTAATGACTGGCGCCGTAACAATGTTGATTTACTGATAAAGCAGCTAAGTGATAGTATACATGTGCATAAGCCACGTATGAAATTTGGTATAAGCCCGTTTGGTATATGGGCCAATAAATCGCAGAATGCCGAGGGTTCAGATACCAAAGGAGGCGATTCTTATTATGGCCAATTTGCTGATTCGCGTAAGTGGATTAAGGAAGGTTGGATAGACTATATCAACCCGCAACTATACTGGCCACGGGGCTATAATTTAGCGGCCTTTGAGAAACTGCTGGACTGGTGGAGCAATAATACTTATAATCACCATTTATACGTAGGACAAGCTCCTTATCGTATAGAAGAGAAAAAGGTAAGCAACTTTAAAAATCCTGAGGAGTTGCCTGAGCAGATCAAGCTTTTGCGCAGTAACCCGCGTGTGCAGGGTAGTGTGTATTTTAAGTCAACATCATTATTGAATAATTTAGGTGGATTTACGGATTCATTGAAAAACAACTATTATAAATACCCTTCATTGCCACCTGTTATGCTGTGGCTGGATTCGGTTGCGCCAAATGTGCCCCGTAATTTTACTGCAAAGACAATTAATGGCGAGGTGCATTTAAACTGGGAAACACCCCTTATTGCTGCAGATAAAGAACCGGTATATGGTTATGTGATATATCGTTATGAAGGTACAGAAAACATAGATACGGAAGACGCTAAAAACATATTGCACATACAATATGATACCATTACCAACTATATTGATACTACCACTATAAAAGGAAAAACCTACTCGTACCTGGTAACTGCGCTTGATAGGCTTAAAAACGAAAGTAGACGAACGCCGGCTATTGCGGTGACCGGGCCATAATGAGCTGATTTTATTATCTTGCCTTAATTATGAGAGCAGTAATACAGCGTGTAACCGAAGCTAATTGCAAGGTTGATGGAAATATTACCGGGAGTATTGGTAACGGCCTGCTGATACTACTGGGCATAGCTGCTGGCGATACGAGCGAGGACCTGCAATGGCTGGCGCAAAAAATTGCAGCTATGCGTATTTTTAGTGATGATGCCGGGCTAATGAACAAAGGCGTTACTGATATAAACGGACGTATTCTGTTGATATCTCAATTTACCCTATTTGCACAAACTAAAAAAGGTAACCGTCCATCGTTTATCCGCGCAGCCAAACCTGATATGGCCATACCTATGTACGAGCAGATGATCAAAACTTTGGGTGAGCTTACCTCAACCAAAATAGAAACCGGCATATTTGGTGCCGATATGAAAATAAGCCTGGTAAATGATGGTCCGGTTACTATTATATTAGATACTAAGGACCGAGATAATCACTAAACCCATGACCATAGCCGAAGCACAAAAACTGGTAGACGACTGGATAAAAACCACAGGCGTACGTTATTTTAATGAATTGACCAATACTGCCATGTTAATGGAAGAGGTAGGTGAGGTGGCGCGAATTATGGCAAGGCAGTATGGCGAGCAATCCTTCAAAAAATCAGACATCGAAGTAAACCTGGCTGATGAAATGGCCGATGTTTTATTTGTGCTGATATGCCTGGCCAACCAAACCGGTATTGACCTGACTGATGCTCTACAAAAAAACATGGATAAAAAAAATATCCGCGATGCCGACCGACATAAAAATAATGAGAAGTTGAAATGATAAAATAGCTATATTTATAACAACCTATAAACCTAAGCCATTATGAAACAATTCATCACCGCCATTTTATTAGTATGTGTTTTTGCTGCCTGTAGTAATAAAGCAGAGGAAACGCCACAAGTTATGAATGCTCTTTTGGAGGCACCTCCTACTGAATACGATAAATCAGAAAGTAAGGTCGCTGCTGTTAGATTTCCTCCGCCGGTTGTAAAGACTGATGCCGAAATGGCAGCGGAAGAGTCGGTAAATCCAATTAAGCCTGTAGAAAAAAAACTAATACGCGAAGGGAGCATTAGTTTTGAAACAAGCAATATTCTGGAAACTAAGAAAGCCATTAATGCTTCGTTAGCTAAACTTGGTGGTTATGTTGAGACCGAAAGTGAATCGAATGGTAGTGATAGTGAAAGAAAGGAATACAAGGTGTTTGCCCGTGTACCGGCTAAAAACTTTGAAGTCTTTTTAAATGGAGTTTCTACGGGTGCAGATAAGATAGACTCTAAAAACATCAATGTAAGGGATGTAACAGCTAATTTTATTGACATGACTACCAGGTTGGCCAATAAAAAGAAATTGGAACAACGGTATTTAGAGATATTAAAGAAGAGCAACAAAGTATCCGATTTATTAGAGGTAGAGGAGAACCTTAACCAGATACGTGAAGATATTGAATCGACCCAAAACCAGTTAAATTATTTAGTTAAGGATATTGATTACAGCACACTTGATATTACTTTTTACAGCAAGCAAACTGTAAATGATACCGGGGTAAGTTTTGGCTATAAAATTAAATCGGCGTTTGGCAATGGATGGAATACTTTGGAGAGTATATTTTTTGGCATAATTGGGTTATGGCCAATATGGCTGATTTTATTTATGCTGATCTATGCCATTAGAAAATGGAGAAAAAGCCGGAAAGCTAAAATTTGACCCAAAGTATACGTATGCATTAAACAAATGCGAAGCTGATATAATACGTCGTTAAGGCATTATATATAAAAAAGGGTATATTTAAATCTGCTTATAACAAAATATGAAGAAAACAGTGGTGGTGATAGAGAGGGACGGCGACATCCTTAATGTGGTAGAATACCTCCTGAAAGAAAGAGGATACAACGTAATATCCTTTCAGGACGAAAATAATGCATTTGAAAAAATAGTAGAAATTTTACCGGACGGCATATTATTAGATATTGTAAAGCCAAGCGATGCAGGAATAAAATTATGCCTGGCTATCAAAGAAGCCGAAAAAACAAAAAACATACCCGTTATTGCTCTATCTACACATCCAAAAGCCGTAGCTGTAAAAGGGGTATGTGCAGATGAGGTTTTAAGTAAACCTTTTGATATTGATGAACTGGTAGCAGCGGTTGATGAGCAATTTGTTTTTTAATATATCCTTATAGTTTTATCAGCATATCCCCATCCAAAACAGGTATAGCGGTAGTGGTATCCACATTCAGGCAAAAGGCAATATCACGCTCAATGCCCAGTTGTTTTAAACGTTCGCTGTGCGATGTTTTTTTAAGATAGCCGTCAAGGTCGTTTTTGGCTAAGTTATACAGGTCATTAGCCGCAATGGCAGGATCATCGGGCGAGAAGCTGCCGGTTTTTAATTGCTCAACCACCGCACCCGCAAATAGGGTATCTTCCAGGTTAAAGTTGTTTTTCCAGCCAGAGCATACCAGCAAAATATTTTCGCCCTGCTCATTTAGCCAATTGCAAATCGAGGTAAGATTTAAAAACGAACCAATAACTATTTTTTTTGCTTTACGCGATAGGTGCAAAGCGTGCGTGCCATTGGTAGTAGTTAAAACAATAGTTTTGCCTGCTACTTTGTCGGTAGTGTATGAGAATGGCGAATTGCCAAAATCAAATCCGGCAACTATTTCGCCATCACGTTCGGCGGCCAACAGGTAGGTCGGCTCTTTATCCAGATAGGCCGCGCATTCTTCAACCTGCGATACAGGTATAATGGCTTTGGCACCGTTTTCAATACCATAACAAATAGATGTAGTGGCCCTGAAAATATCTATCACTACAACAATATAATCTTCAATTTTATAAAGTGGTATTAAAGCGGGGGTAAGGCAAACCTGTAATTTTTTATTCATAATAGTGTTGGCAAAGTTAGTATTATATTAATACTTGCCTACAGTAATGACTGGTAAAAGCTTACCAAACTACTTACCACTTTATTATTATTATGTTGTTGCTCCACCAGGCTACGGGCATTTTTACCAATAGTACGGCAAAAGGCTTCATCTTTAATACAGCGTTTAATGGCTCTGTAAAATTCATCGCGGGTATTGGCTATTAATACATTTTCGCCGTTGGTAAAGTTTATACCTTCAACACCTAACGAGGTGGATATGATACATTTTTCCATAGCCATGCCCTCCACAATTTTAACCCGCATACCACCGCCCGAAAGCAAAGGCACTATCATAATGGATTTGCTGTTTACAAATTCCAGCGCGTCATCTACCTCGCCCTGTATAAATATTTTACCCATTACTTCATAATCGTCAAAACTTTCGGGGATATCGCTTCCGGCTACGTATAGTTTTACGTTGAGGTCGCCTTCTGTCAATTCAGTTAAAAAATTATCTAAAAACCATTCCATTCCCTCGCGGTTAGGCAACCACTCTAATGATCCTAAGAAAAACAAGCTGGGGAACTCTATTTTGGTAACATCAGGTTGGTAGTTTTCCAGGTCAATCCCCACAGGTAAAACTTCAACGGGTATATTTACACTATAGCTTTCCATTACAGCTTTATCCTGTTGGGTAAATACGGTAATGGCATCAAATTTATTTAATTGTTGCAGCTCGTAATTCTTTATACGTCGGGCATGCATTTGCAGGTAAGTTTTTTTAAACGGATCTGTTTTTTGTTGCGCTAACCTTGCCCATACCAGGTTTTCAATATTATGTGCCCGATAAATTAACTTGGTATTAGTAGCCTTTTGTATAACCGGCAGGTATAATGATACCAGCAACCCCTCAAATTGAATAATGTCGTATTCATTGCTTTTAATTTCCTTAAGCAACAGGGCTTCAAAAGTAGGGTCGTAATAGCGGTCAATATTAAAAGATGTTTTACTAAATAAATTAACCAGCATATCCCATATTGATATGCTGATATCAATATCATGTACTTTGTAGTTTATTTTGTCGTGCAGTTCTTTATCAACGTAGGTTTTACCGAAGCTTCTTTTAGCATTAAGGCTCATTAAAGTAACCTCATGCCCCAAACGCACCAACCCCTTAGCGGTATTACCTACCACTATTTGGTAGCCGCCATTTTGAGGAAATGGGACACGGTGTGTTATTAGCAAAACTTTCAACGGACAGATGGCTTTTTAACAAAAATAAAAAAATACGCCATACAGCAAAGCTTACAACGGCATTTTTGACACCGGCAATTGTAAAAATGACAAAAATCTGAGCGATGGCTACAATTCTTCGGCCATCTCTTCCGTCCCAATAGTTACTTTAAAAGTACGGCGATGGTAGGGCGTATGCCCCAGGCGTAAAACTGTTTTACGGTGGGTAATGGTAGGGTAGCCTTTGTTGCTGTGCCAATTATATTCGGGATGTTCATCAGCAATTTGTTTCATGTAATCGTCGCGGTAGGTTTTGGCCAATATAGATGCTGCCGCGATGCTGAAATATTTACCATCGCCTTTTACTATGCATTGGTGTGGTGTGGTTTTGTATTTATTAAAACGGTTGCCATCAATAATTAAAAACCCCGGAGTTAAATGTAATTGGTCAATGGCCCGGTGCATAGCCAGGAAAGAGGCATTCAAAATGTTGATCTCATCAATCTCTATATTATTAACTGAGGCTACGGCATAAGCAATAGCTTTTTGTTCAATTTCTGTACGCAACTCATAGCGTACATCTTCAGGTATTTGTTTCGAGTCGTTTAGCAGATGATGGTTAAAATCATGCGGTAGTATTACGGCTGCGGCAAACACAGGGCCTGCCAAACACCCCCGTCCGGCTTCGTCACATCCGGCTTCAATAAATTCGTGTTGGTACCTGGCTAATAGCATGTTTTAAATGATATTCAAATATCCGATTTTTTTGAATAATCTATCGGGATCGTTCTAAAAAATTCTCAAAGTAAGCAGTGTAATATCATCAATAGGTTTACCCTTTATGATCAGGTTTAAATAGTCCATTAAAGTTTGATTAAACCTGTCTGGTGTTAAATTGTTATGCTCATGTACAAAATCAAGCAGCATGCTTTCTGTCCAAACCTTTGTGCCAAAAGGTTCAAAATCAAGCAGGCCGTCAGTATAGTTGAATAATAAACTATCAGGCCCCACTTCAATTTCCCCCTCTTTTAAAAAGGGTAACTGTTCAAATACACCAATCATGGTTGTACCCAGTTTCAACTGTGTAGCCTCGCCATTGCTATATAGTATGGTGGGGTTATGGCCGGCATTAATATAATTAAGCTTACGTGTTTTTTGATTATACTTAGCTAAAAAAAGTGTTATAAATCTTTCGCCTTTAGTGTTATCTAAAACCTTTTGATTAAGCCGGTTAAGTATGTTGGTCAAATTATCTTCTACCGTGGCCCATGCGTGCAGGCTGGCTTGAAAATTAGCCATTAACAATGCTGCCGACATGCCCTTACCCGATACATCAGCAATGCACCATAAAAATTCATCATCGTTAAGGCGTATAAAATCGTAATAATCGCCGCCAACGTTTTGGTGCGGAAGGTATTTGGCACCAATTTCAACATGGGTTTCTTTATTATTTAACCCTAAAGGGATAAGCATATTTTGAACCTCAACGGCCAGTTCCATTTCGCGTTTAAAACGCTCTGTATCTAACCGCTCACGAAATAGCTTTTTATTTTCAAGCGCAACAACAATAATATTTATTACAGTTTGAATAAAGTTAAGGTCATTGTTAACCATCTCGGCCGAGGTATTAAAATCACCTATCAGGGCAAAAGCAAGCGGTTTGTTTTTATGGTAAATAGGTATAAAATAATCGTATTCTTTCAAAATATCATCGCTGTGTCCTTTTAACGATGTTGGCACTCTGATCTTGTTTAATTTGTTGCAAGCGTCGTTTAAAACCTCAATTGTTTCAAATTCGCCGCCATATTTTGATATACAGTTATAACTTTTGCCCTTTTCAATCAAAAAGCGAAACTTACCTACCTGTAAATAATTTTGAAGTATAACCTCCAGCATTTGAACCAGTACTGGTGTGGAGATATTCTTGTTAATAGCCCGCGTTACTTCAAGTAAGGAGTTTAATTCCGACTGCCTTTTAAGCAGTAGCCTGATCAATTCATCTTCTTCAGAATTCGGATCTATATTTTGCATCTGGAAAATAGGTAGTGACTAAATTAGAAAAATTAATGGTTAAAACCGAGTGCTTTGCGATTTTATATCAAAGGCATCTCTTAAACCCATAGTTACCAGGTTAAAAGCGTATACCATTAACATGATGGCTAAACCGGGCATAATAGCCAGGTAAGCCGAGTTCATAATGATATAACCATAGTGTTCCTTGATCATGCTGCCCCAGGTGGGCATGGGTGGTTGTGCCCCAAATCCTAAAAAGCTAAGCCCTGCCTCCAATAATATAGCCGATGCAAAATTTGAAGAGGCCAATACTAATATTGGGCCTATAATATTGGGCAGTATGTGGCGCGTTATAATACGGGTATTGTTAAAACCTAATGAACGGGCGGCTTCAATATACTCTACCTGTTTTAGGCTTAGTACCTGGCCGCGCACCAGGCGGCCAACCTCTACCCACATGGATAGGCCAACCGCTATAAATATTTGCCATAAACCCTTCCCTAAAGCAAAGGATAGAGCTATAACTAACAGCAATGCAGGCAATGCCCATAATATATTCATCACCCAACTTAGGCCTGCATCTACCCATCCGCCAAAATACCCGGCTATGGCGCCTATAGTTACACCTAACAGCATACTTATTATAACGGCCATTAAACCCACCGCTAATGATATACGCGCCCCCAATATTAACCGGCTCAGCATATCGCGTCCGTAAATATCAGACCCCAGCAAAAAAACTTTATGCTTAATTTGATGGGTAGTAATATGGTTTTGTAAACGGATGTATGCTGTTGTGGAATTATTTAACGTGGTGTTTTTTAAATAAACTTTATTTCCCCGGTAAACCGGTTTTATACCTGTAACCACCTCAAAAATATTATAGGCTTTACGCTCGGGTTTATCTTCATCGCCGATGTATTCATCTACATAAACAGAATCTTTGATAAAAAAATACCCGGTAATTGGTACATCCCGGTAAAAGGACGGTTGACCGAAAAGCATTTTTTGAATGATATTAACTGTATCAACATGTTCTGCTTTACGTATGCTAAGCATGGTATACTTAGTGCCCGGTTTTTTTATACTAAGCTGTATGGCCATATTATTGGCATGCGGAGTAGAGTCGGGCATTATTAAATACCCTAATAGCGCCAATATTAGGGTAAATGCAATAAATATAAGTCCGGCAACAGCCAATTTATTGCGTTTAAATATGCTCCAGGTACGTTGCGTAGTAGTCAGATCAGCCAAGTGATAGCGCGTTTGCTTTGGCTAAATATCGTTGTTTTGTATAGTAATAGCAAGTTGTGTGTAGTAATGGTGCTAATAAATTAAATGGGCAATTATTTAACTAGCCGGCCTTTCCACATGTATTTTTTGGTATTACCTAATAACCCAATATATACTACATATATACTGTGTATTGGTGATAGTATCGGTAGCAAAAATATTAAACCCATCCGCTTAAAAAACGAGGTTATCTGCAAAAGAAAAACAGTTTCAAATATGATTTTTAATAAAAATTGGATCAAGAACAGTTGAAGGAATTTTATATTGTAAAAACCCAAAAGTATATTTACAATTATTGACAAATTAAACAGCCATATGCTTACTGCAAGGGCAACTATTTTTTTGTCTTTATATTTGGTTGATTTGGATGCCCAGCGCCTCCGTTGCTGTAAAAACTCTTTTAAATTATGTTTGGCATGTGTATAAACTATAGCTTCACGTAATTTTAAAAAGCCAATACGTCCGGGGTAGCGAACGGCCACTTTTTGCAATAATAATTCATCATCGCCCGATGCCAGTTCATCAATACCGGTAAAGCCGCCTACTTCATAAAATACATCTTTACGATAAGCGAAATTAGCTCCATTGCATGTTGAAGCCCTGCTATGACCGATAAAAGCAGCACCCATTCCAATTAGGTATAAAAACTCAAGCGTTTGCAGCCGTTCAAATAGGGAGGCCTCCTCAAAATAAGTTACCGGCGACGATATCATTACAAGTTGTTCTATTTCGTAAAATCCTACTATAGATGATAGCCATTTGCTACCCATGCGGCAATCGGCATCGGTGGTAACCATTAGGTCGCCTGTAGAAATGCCAATGGCTTTGGCAATAGCTTTTTTCTTGTATGAGTTTAAAGGTTTTGCCTCATTTAATGTCAATAATATAACGCCCTGGGCAGCATATCTGCTAATGATAGCGGATGTGGCGTCGGATGAGTGATCATCAACAATAATGATCTCTGTTAAATGCTTAGGATAATCCTGCGCCAAAATATCCTCAATGGTATAGTGTATACGTTCAGCCTCATTGCGGGCTGCAATTAATACCGTTACTTTAGTAGTAAAGTTGGTAGCACTAATTAAAGGCCGCCTTAAGTTGGTCCATCCTTTTATAAGATAAACCATTAATAACAGGTATAACCCTGTGAGCAATAAGCATATTATATTATAAATTTCGATCAAAGAAGCTAAGTTTAAAAATGGATACCGACCCTAAAATAGCGGGAATAATTAAATTTATGAGCCAAATGGATGTGTATGCTGCAATTACCGCAGCAAGCTGATCGGTTACATAGGCAAATAAAGTAACGGCGGCTGTGCTGCGTATAGCTATATCTACCAAGTCAAGCGATGGCAGGGCCGATTGGATAAAGAATACGATGAACACTAACATCATAATGGTAAAAAAAGGCAGGTCAGGAATAAGTAAATGGATAACCAGGTAGTATTGAAACGAGAATGTACAAAAACGCGCCAGGCAAAAACCTATAACACTCAATAGTTCGGTAAGCTTATATTGGCCCATTACGTCAAAAAAGCGGTGATATTTTTTTAGGAATGAGATACGGTTTAACAACCATACCAGCCATTGAATATTAAAATAGAGTATTAAAAAAAAGGAAATAAATACTACAGCAAAAATTGATAATACAAATAGCAGCCAGGTATCCAGTTGTTTAAAAGTGAAAACAAACAACATTAATGATACGGCTCCAAACACATTGGTAATTACAAGCTGGCCAATGGTACCAACCGCCATAGCAAAAACACCATGTATGCGCTTGCTGGGTGGTAAAAACATTACCCGGCCTCCATATTCGCCTATGCGGTTTGGGGTAAATATAGCCCAGGTAAGGCCGCTAAATACCCCTTCAATTGCTATCCATAATGATATAGGTAGCAACTTCCGGGTTAAATATTGCCATTTTAATGCTTCCAATATCCAATTAACAAACATTAACAGCACAACAACTCCCATTATTATACCTACGTATATATGGTCGAGTTGAATAATAAGGTCTTTTAACTCTTTAAGATTACTGCCTTTTTTTAAATATTGGTGATATATAAATGTAAAAGCTAAAACCAGTAGGATGGCTTTAAATAAAATAGATAGTATTTTTTTTGCAGAGTTTGTCAAACGGTAAATATTTTTGCGCAATGTTACGAAAAAGACGGGCAAGCCGGTAAACCTTAACTTGAACTAATTATAGCGCTTTTTAATAACGACAAGTACAATACAATAATAAAGAATGTTTGTTTCACACTATAAAGCCAGTCCGGCCCCGGTTGTGAAAAATGTATTTATGCTTACGGGTAATTTTCCTGTTGGTTTTAATATTCCGGTTATAACTTTCACGGCCGAACGTTGCATCTCATCGCTCATTTGGTAACACACCATTAACGCATTGCAATTTTCAATGCCGGGCAAACCTGCAAGTGTATATGGGTTAGCAAAAACACTAATTACCGTATTTTTGCGCGAGGCAACAATTGAAATAAAACTTTTTATGGCATTACTATAATCCAACGTACTTTGCGGGCGCGGGCGGGTATCATTAATGCTCACAAATACCTGGTCATATTCCTTTAACATTGCTAATACCTGGTTTAAATAGGTGATGGAAGAATTTTTGTCTACCGTAAACATTTTACTATTGGCATACCATTTATTTAACTCACGTTCAAAAACAGTAAATGTATTTACACCGATACTTATAATAGCTGTTTTTTGCAGCGGATTAAGCCTAAAGGACGATTCGCTGCCTTTTAATACAGTTACCGCGGCATCGCTTAATTGCTGAACTAACTCATTCGCAGTATCCCGGTTCAAATCAGCAACTATATCCTGGGTTTGCGCATCTTTATAGTTATTTAACCCTGCCCAATATTTAGCTGCAAGCACTTTTTTAACGCGTGCATTAAACTCGCCCATGCTTATCTGCCCCTTATGTATAGCCTTTTTGATCTTTAAAATGGCTTTATCTGTATTTTCTGATAATTCAATAATATCATTACCAGCTAAAAATGCTTTTACTTCAGCTTCTCCTGCAGGGTAGTATTTGGTAACCGCTTTCATTTCCATCGCATCAGATACCACCAGGCCTTTAAAACCTAAAGAGTCTTTTAAAATACCGGTTATTATTTTGCGGGACAGCGTAGATGGCAGGTTACTACTATCTAATGCAGGTATATTCATGTGGGCTATCATAACGCCGCTTATGCCTGCATTTATAGCTTCTTTAAAAGGATATATCTCTAACGAGTCTAAGCGATTACGGGTAAATGGCAAAACAGGCAGGTCAAAGTGCGAATCAACATTGGTGTCACCATGGCCTGGGAAGTGTTTGGCTGTGGTTAAAAGGCCTGCATCCTGCATACCTTTCATATAAGCTATTCCCTTTTGTGCTACGTTATACTTATTGTCGCCAAATGAGCGGTAATTAATAACCGGGTTATTTGGGTTGTTATTTACATCCATATCCGGCCCGAAATTCATGTGCACACCCAGCCGCTTAAAATCATAAGCTACCTGTTGCCCCATTTTGTATATCAGGTTATTATCTTGTATGGCACCTAATGTCATTTGATAGGGGTAGGATATGGTCGAATCCAGCCGCATACCTAAGCCCCACTCGCCATCCATGGCTATCAGTAAAGGTACTTTTGATTCTTTTTGATATTGATTGGTCAAACTTACCTGGCGACCCGGCCCTCCCTGGAAAAAAACTAAACCACCGACATGCAGTTTTTTGATAACATTCGCCACCGAATCTTCATATCGTTTGCCTCTGTTGGTATGTGCTCGAACAAAAAATAACTGGGCTATTTTTTCTTTACGGTTTAAATGTTTAAAAACAGAATCGACCCATTGGTTTTGCCGGGATAGTAATTGAATGTAGCTTTCTTGTTGCGCCAGGGCGGGTACAGCAATTATATTCAGCAATAGTAGAGCAGTAATTTTTAAGCGTTTTTTAACGGGTAACATGAATCAAAAGTAGGTTAAAATGAATTAGTGTGTGCATTTTATTAGCGCGTAATAAATAAATGACAAAGTAAATAAACCTTTAAATGGAAATATGTTCTAAAACTTATCAAACACTAAAAATAACGACTATGAAAAAGACTACTTTTTTTATAATGGCTATAGCATTGCTGGCGATAGGTTCAGTACAAGCGCAAAGGCGGTATGGCCCGCAAAGAAATAACCAACGTAGGGTGCAATCATCTTCAACCCGGTATGATTTTTACCAGCCAAGAGTAGGTATAGTAGTAGGTGGCAATATTGCAAATACCGTAAGCGCCTACAATTCTAACTATAGTACAGATCCGCTTTTGGGTTTTAATGGCGGTTTAACTTTTGATATACCCATTATTTACCCGCTATCATTTAACCCCGAAGTTTTGTTTTCGCAAAAAGGGTATACCGCTGCAACTACCAGTGGTAATTTTACGCAGCGCACCAATTACATTGATATACCCTTACTGGCTAAATTTAAGCTGGGCCCTGTAGTTAATTTTTATGTTGGTCCGCAACTGGCGTTTTTGCTATCAACCAAAAACACTTATGATAATAGGTTTACCATTACCAGCCAGCAGTATTATGAAAACACTAATGATAAAAAGGCTATTGTTAACGGCGTACTGGGTGTAGGTTTTGAAGTAAATAAGTATGTAGAACTACGCGGACGTTATGCTATTGATATGGGCCGTACCTATGGCGATGCTTACACCCCCGATTACCGTAACCAGGTTTGGCAATTTGGTTTAGGCATAAAATTTCAATAAGATCCTGATAATTTAAGCTACGAAGGCCCCCGATTTATGGGGGCTTTTTTATTTTTGTGTTCGGATGCCTAATGAATAAAATTCAAAAAAAAATGCATCTTTAAAAATGCAAAGTAAAATAACCGGGGGCGATACTACTTTAATATTTACAGCCAGGCTGCTTAACAAGTATGATGTAAAATATTACCGCTGTAATGAAACCGGTTTTATACAAACAGAAGAACCCTATTGGCTGGATGAAGCTTACTCATCAACCATAACCAAGCTGGATATTGGTTTGCCCTATCGAAATATAAATTTGGCCGATACGCTGAGCAAGGTATTGGTAAAGCATTTTAATTATAAAGGCACTTTTTTAGATTACGCAGGGGGGTATGGGCTGTTTACCCGTTTAATGCGCGACAGGGGCTTTAACTTTTACAATACCGATAAGTATTGCCAAAATATGTTTGCCCAGTATTTTGACTTGACTGACCTGCCACCCGGTACCCAATTTGAAGCAGCAACCGCTTTTGAAGTGTTTGAGCATTTTGCAAATCCATTACCCGAAATTGAGGAGATACTTCAATTTTCTGACAGTCTGATCTTCACCACCGAGTTACAGCCCGATGATAATTTAAAGAATGTAACCGACTGGCATTATTTTTCGCCTGAAATTGGGCAGCATGTTTCTTTTTATAACACCGCATCATTAAAATACATAGCCGAAAAACTGGGGTATAATTTTTATACCGACGGCTCATTTATCCACCTATTCACCAAAAAGGTATTTAATGAAAACCCGCTGGCGGCACCCAAAGAAAGTTTTTGGTTACGCAAGGCCCGGAGGCTGGTAAAAAACCAGGACAGAAAACTAAATGGTAAACTGGAAAGTTTGCTAATGACTGATTGGCAGTATATTAAAGATAAGCTGAACGGTTAATCGGCAAAGGTTTGCATATCAATCAGCCTCTTATATAAACCGTTTTTTTGCAGTAACTCGCTATGTGTGCCCTGCTCAACTATTTTTCCGGTTTCTAACACTACAATCATATCCGCGCTTTGTATGGTACTTAAGCGGTGGGCTATAATTAACGAGGTACGGTCTTTCATCAGGTTATTTAAGGCATCCTGCACTAATTTTTCCGATTCGGTATCCAAAGCGGATGTAGCTTCATCCAGCAGCATAATAGGCGGATTGCTCAACACGGCCCGGGCTATACAAATACGCTGACGCTGCCCGCCTGAAAGTTTAGTGCCCCTGTCGCCAATATTGGTTTGGTAACCTTGCTCGGTTTCGAGGATAAATTTATGCGCGTTGGCAATGCGTGCGGCAGCTTCTACCTGCTCAGGCGTAGCATCTGTTTTACCAAAGGCGATGTTGTTGTAAATAGTATCATTAAACAGAATAGATTCCTGGTTTACCACCCCCATCAACGCCCTTAATGAATGTGTGGTAATATGGTTAATGTCTTTATCGTCAATAAAAATATGGCCCGATTTGGGTACAATAAACCTTGGTATCATATCCATTAAGGTTGATTTACCACCACCTGATGGCCCTACCAGCGCAACAGTTTTACCTTTTTGTACAGTGAAATTTATGTTAGATAAAATAGGCTTCTCATCATAGGCAAATGATACATTTTTAAAATGGATGCCTTCTTCAAAGCCGGAGATAGCAACCGCATCAGGGGCATCTTTAATGGCCGGTTTTTCATCTATTAAGGCCAAAACACGTTCGCCGGCGGCAATACCGGAATGTATTGCACTAAATGAATCGGATATAGCTTTTGCCGGGCGCATCAGTTGCGAGAATATACCGATATAAGCGATGAACTCACCGGCCGTAAATTCTGATTTTCCGTTTAATATCTGGTCGCCACCGTAAAGTACAATGAATGATATCATAGTTACAGACAACGCTTCAGAAACCGGCGAAGCTAATTGCTGCCTGCGTGCCATTGAACGGCTAATTGCCGAATATCTTTTATTTTCGTTACTAAATTTATTTTTAATAAAATCAACCGCGTTAAAAGCTTTAATTATTTTAATGCCTGATAGTGCTTCATCCAAATAGGTGATCATATTACCATATGATTGCTGGCCGGCAGTAGCCTGTGCTTTTAATCGCTTAACTATGCGCGATATAATGAATGCCGAAACCGGGATAATTAATAAGGAGAAAAAAGTAAGCTTTGCCGAGATAGAAAATAGCGCAATCATATAAGCTATCATGGTAAGTGGCTCTTTAAATATAACCTGCAAAGTACCGGTAACTGAGTATTGCACCACCTGCACATCAGAAGCCACTTTTGATAATATGTCTCCTTTGCGCTCATTATTAAAATAGCCCAAATGCAAGTCCATTACGTTGTTAAATACGGTGTTTCTCAAATTAAACAAAGTATGCACCCGTAAATTTTCCATAGTTCGTTGCGATAGGTACCTGAACAGGTTGCCCATAACTACGGCTATTATAACCACCCCGCATATGAATTTTAAAGCTCCCCAGGGTCCGCCATAATTAGCCATGTAGTATTGTATATAATACTGAAACAGATCGCTCAAGTGAAAGATAGACGGTGCAGGGCCGGTAGGGGCAGCGGTAACAGCTGCAGCGCCGCCTTCGCTTGCAAATAATGTATTTAGTAACGGGCCCAATAGCACCAACACCATAGTGCTAAAAAACACATAAAGCAAGGTGAAAAGGATATAAGGTATAGCAAATTTTTCAATTGGCTTGGCAAAAGATAATAGCCGGAAATATGTCTTCATTAAAGAATTTTAAAAAGGCAAATCTAATGGTAATTAATCAATAACGGTAAAAGCCCGTTTTATGTGATATTATGATTATAAAACTGTTTAGCCGTTAACTACTTTACGGTAAAGTGCTAAACTACGCTCGGCAACTTTTTCGCCACTAAATAATTTTACCTGTTGTTTTCCTTTGTTGATCAGGTCGGCGCGCAGGTTGTCATCAGTTAAAACAGATTTTGTGGTATTATACATGCTATCTGCATTATGCGGGTCGAAATAAGCTACCGCGTTACCGCCAATTTCAGGAAAACAGGTTGCATTAGCAGCCGCAACCGGGCAGCCTGCATGAAATGCCTCCAGCAACGGTATGCCAAATCCTTCTAAATACGATGGAAATACAAATACCTGTGCCTGTGCGTATAGTTGTTTTAATTCGTCCTCAACAGCATTTACCTGCATACATTGATTGGCAATATGTAAGGTGGTAAGCAATTGCTCTTCTTCAGCGCTAAACCTGCCGCCCCCGGTGCAAACCAGTTTAAGCTCTTTATCCTCATTTAACAATGGGGCAATGGCTTTTACAAAGGCAATAAAATTTTTATAAACTCGGCGTTCGCCAACGTATAAAATATATTTACCTATGGTATTAGCTACGTTGGCAGGCATTCCTGTAAAATCAGAACTTAAATGTATCACCTCAATTTTATCAGCAAACTGCGGATAGAATTTAATGATATCCTGTTTGGTATAATGCGAAATAGCAACAATGGCATCGGCATGTTCCATCACCGTTTTTTTCTGTGCTACTACTTTATCGTTATCTGCAAATTGGTTAGGCACCAACTCATGTATCATATCCGGAATGGTAATTACATAGGGCTTTTTCAGGCTCTCTAAAAAGTAAGGATCATAATAAGTAGGATGCAGCACATCAAAATTTCCTGAACGGATATTGAAACTGGAATAGCGCCTGTTCCATCGATAGGTTCGGTTAAAATGACCGGTAAATATCTTTTTACCTAACGCGTTATTTAAAGGGATATCTATGGCTTTTATATACTCGTTCTCTGAATATAGCGTAGCAATTTTAGAAGTCACACCCGTTATTTTGTTTAAATCATCATTTAAATTGGCAAAATAGCGCGATAAGCCGCCGTAACGTTGTATAGTAAATGTTTGATGATCAAATAATATTTTCACAATAGCCGTTTAGTTTAAAAATCGTCGTCAGTTGGTATGCGGCGCAAATATCCTTTAGGGTTGATGTTTTCTTTTAATACCCTGAATGCATAACGTAAGCCGGTACCAAAACCATGGTATTTAAATATCAGCCGTAATTTTTCGCGCTCAAAATTGCCATCAATTCTTAATGATGAAACGCCTGTATCATTAAAAAAGGCAATGGTGAGGTCAATATATTCAAACTTAAACTCGCGCCAGCACTCCATATTAAACACATGGTCGGCCGATATTTTATAGCGGGTGTTAAACCGGTGCTTAACAAAAACTTCTTTAGGGTAAATAATAGCCTGGTGGCATATGGCCCCTTTGGCATGCTGATAGGGCGTAACCTTGCCACGGTATTTGCCACGGTTGGTCATCACGTTTGAATAGTATATAACCGAATGATCTTTTAACTGGTGGCACATCGTCGAAAAATCATCCAACAGTGTATCATCCGCACCTAAAAAATAAACCCACTCGCCGGTAATATAGTCAATGCCGTTGTTCATGGCCGCGTAAATGCCGCCATCTTTTTCGCTTTTCCAGGTTATTTTATTATCGTTTGCTTTAAGGATATCGACAGTGCCATCGGTACTGGCACCATCCATTACAATAATTTCAATGTTAGGGTAGGATTGTTTGTAAATACTATCAAGGCAATTTTGCAGTACATCAGCAACATTTAGTGTTACAATAATTATGGAGACTTTAGGATGCGGGTTACTTTTAGCCATGTAATTATAAAGCACAAATATAACAATTAGGGTTATCCTTATGGTTTGCTAAATACTTTCTTGATTTTTTGTCCCCAAATGTTGCTGTAAATATAGTTAAGCATATTGAGTTTGCTTTTTTTGCGGATGTATAGTACCGTTTTACGATGCTTAAATAATAAGGCGCTTAGCCTGGTTGATACGTAGCTATTTACACGTTGGGTATAGGCTTCATAAAACTCATCAACCAAAGATTGATTTTTATTTAGGGAAAAATCTTTGCAATAGCCCAGCCATTGTTGCATACGCTCAATTTTGATAACAGACGATAATCTTTTGCTTTCCTGCTTATCCTTTAGGCGTAAAATATTGGTATCGTTTTTTGGATGTTGACGGTATTTAACCAGGCATAGCGGAATATAACCTATGGTTCCCAAATTGGTAGCTACATAAGCCAGCCACCAATCATGAAAATAATCTTTCTTTAGGGGCAGGGCGTGGTCCAGCAGTTCACGTTTCATTAATATGGCATGACCGGATACGCAGTTAAAAAACAAAAATGTTTCGGGTTGTCCACCACTGTACATATTTACAATGTCTGACATTTTTTTATTCATCGAAGATCCATCCTGTTTAATAAACTCCGAATCATGGTAAATAAAAATATTATCGTTTATAGCTTTAACCTGTAAGGCGATTTTCTCGTGGTCCCAAATATCGTCCTGATCGCACAAGGCTATGAATTGGCCGGTACACAATTTTACAGCACGCTCAAAATTTTGCACAAAACCCAGGTTATTTTCGTTTTGGTGTATCTTAAACTGCGGATATTTGGCAGCATAATTATTTAGTATCGTGTAAGTATCATCAGTTGAGCAATCATCAACCACCACTATCTCGATATTTGGATAGGTTTGGTTTACCAAAGTATCTAATTGCTGCGATAAATACGCAGCACCATTGTAGGTGCATAATGCAATTGATACTAATGGGTTTTCCATTCTTAAATATACAAATTGTCATTTCGAACGAGGAGAAATCTATACACACGCTAATCTGAATATGTATAGATTTCTCGCTATGCTCGAAATGACAAAGGGTTAATTTTTGTTTTTTATAATTTAATTTTCACTAAATTCTTATCCTTAACCGAAGCCTTAATCTTATCCACCACATTAAATATAGTGATCTGGCTATTGTTTTGAGCTAATAACTCTTTTAATCTATTCCTGTATTGATTTATTAACGCGCTGTTTTTAAAAAGCTCGGTATAGCTCTTCCATATCCAAAACTGGCCAACCAGTAGTTTGGGTATCAAGTCTATTAATGTTATTTGTATATACCATCCAAATAAAGCCAATCCATCTAAGTGCAAGGCGTGAAAATAAAAGCGGTTACGGTAATAAATGCTTTTAACCCATTGCGCGGTTTTATAGTTTTTTGTAGTGGCCGATATTTGATGGCGGCATACAGCCTCATGCTCATAGTAGCATTTCCAGTTCAGCTTCCAGGCGCGCATGCTTAGTTCCATATCCTCGCAATAAAATGGCGAAAACAGTTCATAAAATCCGCCTATCTGTTTCAGTTTGGTCGCGTCAATTAATGCATTGGCGCCCGATAGGTAAAGCGTGTATAATTGATCTTGTTTGTTATCGGTATAATAAAAATAAGCTGTTTTTAATTTTAGTCCGTTAAATTTTGGCAGGCGGGCAGCGTCCTGGATGTTGTCGCCCTCCATATCAATAATGCGGCCCATTACGCCAAACGTATCAGGCATAGTAAAATACTTCCACTGGCTGCTGAAATAATCGGGCGTTAATTTAACATCCGAGTTAAGCAGCAATATCAAATCGCAAGTAGCAGCCTCAATACCCCGGTTACAGGTGTATGAAAAACCACTGTTTATTGGATTAATAATTAATTTGACGTTGGGGTATTCGGCCTGTAAAAAAGCAACCGAGTCATCGGTAGAAGCATCATCCACCACAATAATTTCATAAGCAACACCTTGGGTTTCAATAGCCGCCAAAGTATAAGGTAGGTATTGTTTTAACAGGTGTGTGCCGTTATAATTAGGTATAACTATAGATATGCTTTTTTTATCAGCCACTTATTTTACAATTTTATAGTTACGGTACTCGCTTACGCGCCACCCTGTCCAATCCTCAATTTTTTGCAAAATTTTACGGCGCAAAGTCATGTGTTTATCTAACTCGTTTAAATCAATATTTAAATTCCAATTGGTTGAAGCTATGCGCTGCTGCATTACTGCCGGGTGCGTATCAGTAAAATGTATAAGCCTGTCGGGGTTTTTATGGGTATAATCAAATTCAAAGGTTTCGGGCAGGTTTTGCTGCATCCACGCATCATCATGATAAAAGCGGTTAAAGTTGCGCAGTTTATTGGTTAAGCCTTCGGGTGGTTTTACCCAGCCGTAATGATATATATAGGCATCGATCAGCTTAACCTGTATCTTGCGTCCACCCCACCTAAAACCCTGTGCGTCGCGGTAGGAGTGTACGGCTTTATTATTACGCACTATCCTTATCTCGCGCCTGTACCATCTGCGCGAATGGCCATAATAGCTATATGAGCCATAAAAGTGCAGGTACTTAAATAATAGCCCTTCTACTTTACTATCATTCAAATTATCTTCCATTTCTTTTTTTATTAACGGAAGATATTTTTCATGCACACATTCATCGCCCTGTATGTAAAATGCCCAGTCAGCATCCGGTGATATAGCAGCAAAAGCTTTATCGGTTTCGTCGGCAAATACCGTCCCGCCTTCGCGGATGGTTTCGTCCCAGGTAGTATATATGATCTTTATTTTAGGCGAGTTGATATTTTTGATGAGTTGCCCGGTTTCATCATCTGAATTACCCACAGCAACTACAAACTCATCGCAAATGGATAGGATAGAAGTAATTGCCTCAACAATAGGGTAATCGTTTTTTACTGCGTTCCTGATAAAAGTAAACCCGGCAACCTTCATTGAGTAGTATTTGCGTTAGGAGGCAAAGATAGTTTTAATAATAAATTCGAAATTGAAAATCCGAGATTCGAAATCATTAACTATTCATGATAGTTTCTATTTCATCCGCTTCTAACGGTATATCTGCCATCAGGTCAATATTGCCATCAGCAGTTATCAGTATGTTATTTTCTAAACGTATGCCCAGGTTTTCTTCGGGGATGTATATACCGGGCTCGCAGGTTAGCAGGTTGCCCACTTCAAATGGTTTGTATCGGCTGGCATAATCATGCACATCTAACCCTAAATGGTGCGATGTGCCATGCATAAAATACTTTTTATACAACGGCATTTTAGGGTCCTGTTTTTCAACCTCGTGTTTCTTTAATAAACCAAGGTCAATTAACTCGCCCGTCATTATTTTACCAACCTCGTCATGATAATCATTCCATACGGTGCCGGCTACTATCATTTTGGTGGCGGCCTTCATTACCCGTAGAACTGCATCATACACTTCTCGCTGGCGTTTAGTAAAACGGCCATTTACCGGTATGGAGCGGCTCATGTCTGCATTGTAATTGCCATATTCGGCGCCAAAATCAAACAATATCACCTCGCCATCCTTACAAACCTGGTTATTGTCTATATAATGTAACACCACTGCATTTTTGCCCGATGCTATAATAGGGCTATAGGCATGCCCTGTGGCACGCTGACGAATAAACTCATGTATGATCTCGGCTTCTATCTCATATTCGGCTACGCCGGGTTTAACAAATTTTAAAACACGTCTAAACGCATCGTTCGTAATAGCGCATGCTTTTTTGGTCAGTTCTATTTCAATATCAGATTTTACCGGGCGTAGATCGCGCATAATCGGGGCCGACCGTTCATAATGGTGCAACGGGTATTTAACACGAAGTTGCTCCAGCATACGTATATCGCGATAAGGAACCGATTGCGCGTAGCGATCATTTTCGTTTGTATTAATATATATATGGTTTGCATAGTTTACTATACTATGCAGTATGTTGTCAAAATCGCTCAACCAGTACACGTTTTGTATGCCCGATGCTGCTTTTGCCTCCTCTTTGGTATACTTATGCCCTTCCCAAATGGCAATATGTTCGTTGGTTTGTCTTAAAAAAAGTACTTCTCTGTATAGTAGATTAGGACAGTCAGGAAATAAAAGCAGAATACTTTGCTCCTGGTCAATGCCTGTCAGGTAAAAAAAATCAGGATTTTGTTTGAAAATGAAATTTTGATCACCGCTTCTCGGAAATTCATCATTAGCATAAAATAAAGCTATCGATGCCTCTTTTATTCTCGAAACGAAATTTTTTCTATTATTTGTAAATAAATTATTTGCAACTGGTAAATATTTCATAAGTATTATAATAGTTTCTATTTACAAACGGTTTTTTTTATTTATTTGTGAAATAATTATAAAGTTTGGAACAGTATTTGGTAATCCTTTCAAACATAATTACTAATTTTGGAAAAAATCACAATTAAAAAAATTGTTTAATCTTAAAACTATGAACTATTCTACATTAAAAAAAACAGTCGCGTTATCAATAGCCTCTTTCATGGCAGTTGGTGCAGCTAATGCGCAGACAGCGACGACCTCTGGCGCCAAATTATTTGGTGGTAGCGGACAGTACAATACATGGAGCCTTGGCTTCAACGCCGGTGTTACTTCTCCAAAACTTGCAACCGGTGGATCAAACGATTTCAATGGTAACGTTTTGGGACTTGGTGTTGGTGTTTCGTTAAGAAAACAACTGGCCCACTCATTTGGTGTGCAATTAGACGTTAACGCTGGACGTGTTAATGGAAACGCTGGTGCCGGTGTACCGGGACAAATTGCAGGAAACGGTGCTGGATTTGTTGGTGATGGTGTAACCAACCAACGCTTTGTTGCCCACATAACTAATTTTTATCAGGCAAGTTTAAGTGCGGTGGTAAACGTTGCTACAATAGATTTCTTGCGTCGTGAGAATTCGGTTAACGTTTTTTTAAAGGGTGGTCTTGGTTTATCATCTTATCGACCAGATATTAAAGGCTTTGGTACTAACGGTACTGATGGTAACTGGGAACACTACCGTGATGCACAAGGTAATGCAATTAATGAATTAGTAATACCTGTTGGTGTTGGGTTGAAATTTAAAATGACTGATGCGATGGCCTTAAACTTAGGTTATACTCAAAACTTCATTGATGGCGACAATTTTGATGGTGTGCGTAAAAGCTATCCAACTAAAGACCGTTATTCTTATGGTTACGCTGGTTTAGAGTTTACTTTAGGTTCAAAATCAAAACCGAACTTGGATTGGGTTAACCCAGTTGCAATGATGTATGATGAGTTGTATGACGAAGCATTACGTCAAGAGGTTGCTGCTTTAAGAGGCCGTGTTGGTAACGTTGAAAATGCAGTTAACGATCTGAAAAAAGATTCTGACGGTGACGGTGTTTCTGATCAATTTGACAAATGCCCTGGCACTCCGGCTGGTACTGTAGTTGACGGTTCTGGTTGTGCTATTGTATTCCCTAAAGTTGAAGTAGCTCCTGTAGTTTCTCCGGCTGGTCCTGCTGCTTACTCTAACATACAGTTTGAATTTGATAGCTCAGTGTTAAGAACTTCTGCTTACCCTGTATTAGATGCAACTTCTGCTGATCTAAGAACTTCAGGTTCAAGTGTTGTAGTAGCTGGTTATGCTTCATCTGAAGGTACTGCTGCTCACAACTTACAGTTATCAAAAGACCGTGCTAACTCAGTAAAAACTTACTTAGTTAACTCTGGTGTTGCTGCTTCTAAAATAACAACTAAAGGATATGGCGAAACTAATCCTATCGCTGACAACTCAACTGAAGAAGGACGTGTATTAAACCGTCGTGTTTCATTCCAAAGATAATTGGAACTTCAGTTTATAATATTAAGCCCTCCGATTTCGGAGGGCTTTTTTTTTGAATAAATTTCAGGAAGGTTTAAAAATGAAATTTATGTAGCTTTGTATATGTACTTCTTTCGAAAAAAGGATCCAAACAGGCCAACAAGCTTTAATCTTAAGGTGATGCATGCCATAAATGCTATCGCTATAATTATGTTTTTACTGGGCATTATCTGGAAGTTGATAGATATCTTCCTATTAAAAAAATAACCTTCTACACTATACCTAAATGAAAACAGTAATCAATACAACTAATGCACCAGCACCTATAGGCCCATATAACCAATCTGTACTGGCAGGAGGACTTATTTTTGTTTCGGGCCAGATACCGCTGGATCATCATACAGGCCAATTAATTACTGATGATATAACCGCCGCTACCAAACTGGTCCTAAATCATATTAAATCTATTTTAAAAGAAGCAGGAGCTGATTTTAGCCATATTGTAAAAACAAGTATTTTTTTAAAAGATATGAACGACTTTGCACAGGTGAACGAAGTTTACGGCACTTATTTTACTGCTGATTTCCCCGCCAGGGAAACTGTACAAGTAGCCGCCTTGCCTAAAGGCGTACAGGTTGAAATATCAGTAATTGCAGTTAAACCCTGATAACTCAAATTGAACAGCCAGGTATTTCAAACTCCAATTGAATATTTAAAAGGCGTTGGCACCGCACGTGCCGATGTTTTAAAAAAGGAACTTGGGATAAATACTTTTGAAAAACTACTCAATTACTACCCTTATAAACATATTGACCGTACCCGCTTTTATAAAATAAAAGAGATACAACCCGATTTACCCCATGTACAAATACTGGCGCGATTAACCCATAAGGAAGTTTTGGGCGAAAAGCACACCAAACGCCTGGTAGCACAGGTACAGGATGATACCGGCACCATGGAATTGGTTTGGTTTCAAAGCATCAAATGGATCGAGAAAAACCTGGTAGTAGGTAAGGCGTATATATTGTTTGGCAAGCCGGGCTTTTTTAATGGTAAGGCGCAAATGTCGCACCCGGAGATGGAGTTGTATTCGCCCGAGGTGTTAAAGCGCAAGGGGAACATTGCCTTACAGCCCGCTTATAACTCTACAGAAAAATTAAAGCAATTTGCTTTAGACAGCAAGGGTATTGAAAAGCTGACCACCGCGCTACTGGAGCAGCATGTTAAAGATATCCCCGAAAATTTACCCTTATATATTTTAAATAAGTTTAAGCTGATGGGGCGGGCAGAGGCTTATAAAAACATCCATTACCCGGAGGATGCCAATAAACTGAACGAAGCGCAGTTCCGCTTAAAGTTTGAGGAGCTTTTCTTTTTGCAATTGAAATTGTTGAAGAATAAGCTGCTACGCATACAAAAATTTAAAGGTAATGTATTTGAAAAAGTAGGGCATTACTTTAACGAGTTTTATAACAACAAGCTTCCGTTTGAATTGACCAATTCGCAAAAGCGGGTTTTAAAAGAAATACGGCAGGATACACAGCGCCCCGTACAAATGAACCGTTTGTTGCAGGGCGATGTGGGCAGCGGTAAAACGGTGGTAGCTTTAATGGCCATGTTAATTGCTATTGATAATGGTTTTCAAACCTGCATTATGGCGCCTACCGAGATTTTGGCTAATCAGCATTATCAAACTATAAAAAGTTTGGTGGGTGATGATTTTGTAGAAGTAGCACTGCTAACAGGATCCACCTCAAAAAAAGACCGAAAAGTACTTCACGAAAAGCTGGAAAACGGCGAGCTTAAAATACTGATAGGCACGCATGCTTTAATAGAAGATAAAGTACAATACAAAAACCTGGGCTTGGTGGTAATTGATGAACAACATCGTTTTGGTGTTGAACAGCGATCAAAACTATGGCAAAAAAGTGTAGTGCCGCCGCATATATTGGTGATGACGGCCACGCCTATACCACGTACACTGGCCATGACCTTGTATGGCGATCTGGATATATCCATCATAGACGAATTACCTGCCGGGCGCAAACCCATACAAACCGTGCATTATTATGAATCGGCACGTTTGCGGATGTTTGGTTTCATGAAGGATGAGATAGCCAAAGGCAGGCAGATCTATATAGTTTACCCGTTAATTAAAGAAAGCGAAAAACTTGACCTGAAAAACCTGACCGAAGGATTTGAGGTAATATCGCGCGAGTTCCCCTTACCTGAATATAAAATAAGTGTAGTATACGGAAAGATAAAACCTGCCGAAAAGGAATTTGAAATGCAACGCTTTGTAAAAGGCGAAACACAGATCATGGTAGCTACCACGGTTATTGAGGTAGGGGTAAATGTGCCTAACGCATCCGTAATGATCATTGAAAATGCCGAGCGGTTTGGTTTATCGCAATTGCACCAGCTACGGGGGCGTGTGGGGCGCGGTGCCGAACAATCTTATTGTATCCTGATGTCGGGTAACAAATTAAGCAATGATGGCCGTACAAGGCTTAATACTATGGTTAAAACCAATAACGGCTTCGAGATAGCAGAGATAGATATGCAATTACGTGGCCCGGGTAATATTGAAGGCACGCAGCAAAGTGGTTTATTAGACTTGAACATTGCCGATTTGACCACCGACCAGGAACTGCTGCAAACTGTACGTAAACTGGTAGAAAACATTTTTGCCATTGACCCAAACCTAAGCCAGCCCGAAAATCAGGTTTTGAATGAAGCTTTCAGAACCCGTAAAGCAGGATTAAGCTGGGATAAAATATCATAACGTAAACTATAGGATGTCATCCTGAGCCCGTCGAAGGATGCGTGCAAGGCCTTTGCCCGCTATGGTTCGACGGGCTCACCATGACCCGCTTTTCGTTTTGATGATATCTTAGTCATTTTTAACTAAAAAAACTTAAATAATCGTTAATCCTGCATCACGAATGATAAATTTGCACTATGTCCGAAGCAGATAGTAAGCCATTACCCCCAAAAGACCCTTTTATCGCATTGCGTTATAAAGATTTTAGATCTTACCTGGGCATCCGTTTCTTCTTCACTTTTGCTTACCAAATGCAGGCCGTAGTTTTAGGCTTTTATATTTATTACTTAACTAAAAGTGCCTTTGCCTTAGGCCTGATAGGTTTATGCGAAGCCATACCTGCAATTAGTATTGCCCTATATGGCGGTTATATTGCTGATAAATCCGAAAAAAGAAAAATGCTGACAATGATATTCTTTGGGGTGTTTTTTTCTTCGCTGGTAATATTTATAGTGACGCTAAAGAGCATGAGCGGTGTTATACATGCAAGCTGGATAATACCTATTATTTACACTATGGTTTTTTGTAATGGGGTAGCGAGGGCTTTTTATGGCCCGTCTGCTTTTACGGTAATGGCTCATAGTGTACCTAAGGAAGTTTACCCTAATTCAAGCAGCTGGAATAGTTCAAGTTGGCAAATAGCATCCATATTGGGGCCGCTGGTGGGTGGTTTAGTTTATGGATTTTATGGCATTACTGCTGTCTATAGTATCATATTACTATTTTTATTGATCGCCCTGGTATGTGTATTTTTCTTAAAAAAATATCCTCCTGTATTTATTTCTAAAGAAAGTATTTGGCAAAGTTTAAGCGAAGGTATCCACTTCGTGTTCCATAACAAAATGATGATAGGGGCCATGAGCCTGGATCTTTTCTCGGTGTTTTTTGGAGGGGCAGTAGCCTTGCTACCGGTTTTTGCCAATGAAATTTTACATGTTGGCCCTGAAGGTTTGGGTATAATGCGCGCCACCACCTCATTAGGGGCGGTATTGGTTATGCTGGCTATGGCAAGGTTTTCGCCCATGGGTAAGCCCTGGCGCAATTTATTAATAGCGGTAACAGGTTTTGGCTTGTCAATTATCTGTTTTGCCTTGTCACGTAACTTTTATTTATCGTTGCTATTCTTATTTACCGAGGGCGCTTTTGACAGCATCAGCGTACTAATACGCGGTACCATTATGCAGTTGCTTACTCCCGATAATATGCGCGGCAGGGTATCCGCCGTAAATCAAATGTTTATTGGTTCGTCTAACGAGATAGGGGCGTTTGAGTCAGGTACAGCAGCACGGTTAATGGGTACTGTGCCATCCGTATTATTCGGCGGTAGCATGACATTGCTTATTGTAACCATAACCTATCTTAAAACCAAAAAGCTGATACCTCTTTCTTTACATGAGATATCAGCTCCTGAAGTGGCTAAAGTTAATGCCGTTTAAAAAACGATTGTCATTTCGAAACGTAGTGAGAAATCTATACATATGCTCGGATGATTAGCGTGTGTATAGATTTTTTCGCTACGCTCAAGAAAAAGTTCTCCTCGTACCTCGTTCGAAATGACATGGCGGAGGTTGGCTAATACTCCTCTACCGTATCTTTCTCGCCTATCTGTTGTCTCCACATGGCATAGTATAAACCTTTTTGGTTGATCAACTCTAAATGCCCGCCTGCTTCAATGATACGGCCTTTTTCTAACACGTATATCTTATCTGCATGCATTATGGTTGATAAACGGTGAGCGATTAGGATTGTAATATGATCATTCAATACAGATACATCCCTTATAGTTTCGGTGATCTCTTCTTCGGTAATAGAATCCAATGATGAAGTAGCCTCATCAAAAACCAATAAGTCCGGCTGGCGCAATAGCGCACGTGCTATGGATAAACGTTGTTTTTCTCCACCTGAAACTTTTACACCACCCTCACCAATCACCGTATCTAAACCATTGCTGGCCCTTGCCATTAAGGTTTGGCAGGCGGCGCGCTGTAATACATTTAAACATTCCTCATCGGTAGCATTTGGGCGAACAAACAAAAGGTTCTCACGTATAGTGCCCGAGAAGAGTTGCGTGTCTTGTGTTACAAAGCCAATTTTTTCGCGCAATTGGTCCAGGTCAATATCTTTACTTAAAATATTGTTGTACAGAATGTCGCCTTCCAACGGTTGATATAAACCTACCAGTAACTTAACCAGCGTAGTTTTACCTGATCCGGATGGCCCAACAAAAGCGATGGTTTCGCCGGTATGGGTTTCAAAACTGATATGGTTAAGCGCGTTGCGGTTAGCAGTTAAATGTTTAAAAGTAACGTTATCAAAAGTTAGTTTTTTTACTTTTTCAAGCAAAACAGGTTTTTCCGGCTTAACATCTATTGGGGTATTTAATATGCCTTCAAAATTAGCTAATGATACCTGTGCCTCACGCCATGATTGGATAACATTACCTAACTCCTGTAACGGGTTAAACAAGAAGAATGAGTAGAATAAGAACTTAAAATAATCTCCCGCGGTTAACTCATCTTTAAATATCAGTATCAATAAAATTAAAACCATAGCACTACGCACCAGGTTTACCGTGGTGCCTTGTATAAAGCTCATGCTGCGCACAAACTTTACTTTTTTAAGTTCCAGATCGAGGATCTTGTAGGTGGTTTTATTTAAACGCTCAATTTCCTGTTTGGCCAAACCTAAGCTTTTTACCAGTTCAATGTTACGTAATGATTCGGTAGTTGAACCCGCTAAGGCAGTAGTTTCAGATACTATCTTTTTTTGGATGCCTTTAATGCGTTTGCTCAACGCCATGCTTACAAAAGCGATGATAGGGATGGCGCAAAAGTAAACCAGCGTTACCTGGTAGTTTACTTTTAACGAGTAAACAATTACAAATATCATCCCCACCAAACTCACAAACAAAACGCTGATGAACGAGGTGATAAATTTTTCACTATCCGTGCGTACCTTTTGTAATATGCCCAAAGTTTCGCCGCTGCGCTGATCTTCAAAAACCTGGTAAGGCAGTTCCAACGAATGCTTTAAACCATCAGCATACATAGCCGCGCCGGTTTTTTGAGTAATGATATTGGTAAAATAATCCTGGAAGTTTTTTGCTATACGCGATACCATAGCCGCGCCAATTGCCAAACCTATAAGGCCCAAAGCGCCATGGAAGCGGTATTCAAAAGTATGGGCTATGCCATCTGTAGGCACAATATATTTATCCATGATCATACCCGTTATCATAGGGTCGATCAATGAAAAGCCAATATTAAGGCCGGCAAGTACTAATGCCAGTACCACTGTCCAGCGATGTTTTGATAAATAAAATAGAAGTATTTTCATATATGCGGTAAAAATAAAAAAAGGGAATGGCTAAGTAGCTCATTCCCTTTAATTTGACATTAGGGTTAAATTATACCGTCATGATATCTTTTTCTTTGGCTTCTGATAGCTGATCAATCTTTGCAATATTAGCATCAGTCAGTTTCTGAACGTCAGCCTCGCCGGCTTTCATTTCGTCTTCTGATACGCCTTCGGCTTTTAGTTTTCTTATTTTCTCGTTAGCATCTTTACGGATGTTACGGATGGCTACCTTACCCATTTCGGCCTCAGCTTTAGCTTTCTTAACCAAATCACGACGACGCTCTTCTGTTAAAGGCGGTACATTGATGCGGATAATAACACCATCATTTTGCGGGTTAACACCCAGGTTGGCTTCCATTATGGCTTTTTCAATAGCGCCTAATAATGATTTTTCCCAGGGTTGTACCACAATGGTACGGGCATCAGGAGTATTAACACTACCAACCTGGTTTAATGGGGTGGGCGTACCGTAGTAATCAACCATCACATCATCCAGCATAGAAGGGCTTGCCTTGCCTGCGCGTATTTTATTTAATTCGTTATCTGCATGCTCAATGGCTTTGTCCATTGCTGCCTTTGCATCACTAACTTGTTTTTTAATGAGTTCGCTCATCGCTTTAAATTTTTGTCAAAAATATAAATTAGATTCAAGAATTGCCTCTTTATTTAACCAAAGTACCTATAGGGTCACCATTGGTTATTTTCATAAAGTTGCCTTCTTTGTTCATATCAAAAACAATAATAGGCAAATTGTTTTCCTGGCAAAGGGTAATAGCGGTCATATCCATTACATTAAGCCCTTTATCATATACTTCCTGGAAAGATATTTCATCATAACGCGTAGCAGAAGGGTCCTTTTCAGGGTCGGCAGTATAAATACCATCTACACGTGTACCTTTTAGTACCACATCAGCTTTAATTTCAATAGCGCGAAGCGATGCAGCGGTATCTGTAGTAAAATATGGGTTACCCGTACCTGCGCCAAATATTACAATTTTACCAACCTCTAAATGGTGCATAGCGCGGCGGCGTATATATGGCTCGCATATCTGCTCCATTTTTATGGCCGATTGTAAGCGGGTATCAACTCCAATGCTTTCTAACGCATTTTGCAGCGCCATACAGTTAATAACTGTCGCCAGCATCCCCATATAATCGGCCTGTGCACGTTCCATACCCGATTTTTCGGCACTTAACCCCCTGAAAATATTACCACCACCTACAACAATCGCAATCTCGATACCTTTGTCGTAAACGCTTTTAATATCATGTGCATACTGCAATACCTGCTTGTTATCAATGCCATATTGCCTGTCGCCCATTAACGATTCGCCGCTGAGTTTTAATAATATTCTTTTGTATTTCATGAGGTGTGTGGGGTTTACCAAAAATATGTAATTAATGCTATTGTTAAAATTTTATATTGTAAATGTTAATGACCCCCTCTAAATCTCCCCCGGCAGGGGAGACTTTATAACGTACTGCCTAATTATGTTTCATTAAAAAGCCCTCCCCTCTGGGGAGGGTTGGGTGGGGTTTAGACAAAAAAAATCCCCGCTTTTCAGCGAGGATTTAAATATAATTAAGCTCCTAAAGCTACTCGCTTAAACGCGGTAACTGTCAGGCCCTTCTCAACGCTGTCCAAAAACTGGGCAACATTTTTTGAAGAATCCTTAACAAACTCTTGATTTAAAAGAGTAGAGTCTTTGTAGAATTTATTCAATTTCCCTGCAGCAATTTTCTCCACCATTTCTTCCGGTTTGCCTTCTGCACGTATTTGGTCTTTAGCAATTTCAAGTTCGCGCTCAATAATAGTAGCGTCAACGCCATCTTTATCAATAGCAACAGGGCTCATAGCTGCAATTTGCATAGCAACGTCTTTTCCTGCTTCATCAGCACCGTTAGCATTGGCGCTTAACGCAACCAATACACCTAAACGGAAGTTGCCGTGTATGTAAGCAACAACTTTTTCGCCTTCAATTACTTCGTATTTTGATACGCCAATTTTTTCGCCAATTTTACCTGTTTTGTCAACAATAGCATCGCCAATTTTAACGCGTGAACCTTCGCTTAAATCAACTTCCTGGTTGTAAAGTTCTTCAATTGAAGCAGGTTTGGTTTCAACCGCAACACTGGCAATCGCGTTAGCAAATGCAACAAACTCCGCATTTTTAGCTACGAAATCAGTTTCGCAATTTAACTCAATGATAACACCGCGTTTGTAATCTTCAGACGTACGTGCTATAACCACACCTTCGTTTGAATCTCTGTCCTGGCGGCTGGCTGCTACTTTAGCACCTTTTTTTCTTAAAAAATCAACGGCTGCTTCAAAGTCACCGTTAGTTTCGGTTAATGCTTTTTTGCAATCCATCATGCCGGCACCGGTTTGCTGGCGCAGTTTATTTACATCAGCTGCAGATATTTGTACTGTAGACATTGTTTTATGTTTTTTAAATGTTGTTATAATGTTATAAGGGCTGTAAAAGTTATAGTAAGGCCAATGCCAATACAACTCCTACAACCCTTATAAGCTAAAATTATTCTTCTGTGCTTTCAGCAGTCGGAGCAGCAGTATCTTCAACCGCAGCTTCAGCTTCAACAGCTACTTTGCGGGTTCTTTTACCTTCAGCAGCCGGAGCTCTGTCAGCTACTTCAGGAGCGTCAGCTTTTGCTTTTGCCTGTGCAGCTTCTTTTTCTGCTTCGTCATCTTTCTCGCGTTTGCGTTCTTCTAAGCCTTCTTCAATAGCTTTGATTATGATACCGGTTATCAATGAAATTGATTTGGTAGCATCATCATTTGCAGGGATAGGGAAATCAATGTTTGAAGGATCAGAGTTAGTATCAACCATCGCAAAGGTTGGGATATTTAACTTTAATGCTTCTGAAACCGCGATGTGCTCTTTTTTAACGTCAATTAAAAACAAAGCAGCAGGTAAGCGATTTAGATCAGCAATACCACCTAATAATGTTTCTAATTTGATACGCTCGCGCTGTATCATCAGTCTTTCTTTTTTAGAAAGGTTGCTGTAAGTACCGTCTTTGGTCAATTTATCGATGTTTGACATCTTTTTGATCGACTTACGTACAGTAGCAAAGTTAGTTAACATACCACCTAACCAACGCTCGGTTATGAAAGGCATGTTTACGTTTTTTGCATATTCAGCAACAATATCTTTCGCTTGTTTCTTTGTAGCTACGAATAATACTTTACGTCCTGATTTTACAATTTGTTTTATAGCTGCAGCAGCTTCTTCAACCTTAGTTAAGGTTTTGTTTAAGTCGATAATGTGAATACCGTTGCGCTCCATAAAAATGTACTGTGACATTTTCGGATCCCATTTGCGGGTAAGGTGACCAAAGTGTACACCTGCATCCAGTAACTCGTCGTATGTTGTTCTTGCCATTTTGTGTTTCCTCCTTGATGATTAACGTTTACTGAATTGGAATTTCTTACGTGCTTTCTTGCGTCCTGGTTTTTTACGCTCAACCATACGGTCGTCACGTGTCATTAAACCTTTAGCGCGCAATGAAGGCTTCTTATCAGCATCAAGTTCAACAATTGCTTTCGCGATAGCTAAACGAACGGCTTCTGCCTGTCCTTTTACACCACCACCTGCAACATTTGCTTTAACATCATATAATCCGGCCGAACCAGAAACCTCAGTAGACTGAGTAACGATGTATTGCAATGGCAATGTAGGGAAGTATTCTTTGTAATCTTTACCGTTTACGATAATTGCACCACTACCTTCAGTAAGGTAAATGCGGGCAACGGCTGTTTTTCTTCTGCCTGAAGTGTTTGTTGTTGGCATTTCTTTTCTCCTTTAAAATTAAAAGTTAAATGGCTGTTGGGTTTTGTGCTGCATGTGGATGCTCGGCGCCTGCATATACATGCAAATTGCCAAACAATGCTTTGCCCAAACGATTTTTAGGTAACATACCACGCACCGCTTTTTCAATTACGCGTGTTGGATGTTTTGCCATTAACTCCTTAGGAGAAATGAAGCGCTGACCACCAGGATAACCTGTGTAAGAAACATATTGTTTATCGCTAAACTTGTTTCCGGTCAACTTTACCTTGTCTGCGTTGATAACTATTACATTATCACCACAGTCTACGTTTGGGGTAAATTCTGGCTTGTTTTTTCCACGAATGATCATAGCGATCTTTGTAGACAAGCGCCCCAAGATCTCGCCTTCAGCGTCAACAACAACCCATTGTTTGTTAACGGTTTTTTTGTTGGCAGAGACAGTTTTGTAACTTAACGTATTCACTTGCTTTAAATTAAATTAATTAAATGTTTATTATACCCCTCTTTTTAGGGACTGCAAAGATACGCTTATTTGTTTTATTTGCAAGGGGATTTATTCTTATTTATCAAGAATGGTTGAATAAAAATTGCGAAAAGGGATATTGACCTGCATCTTATAGGGTATAACTTATTTCTTTATTATCTTTAAGCATCAACAGCTAATATTTACACCATGTTAAAATCAATCATTTCAATTGTGCTAGCTTACCTGTTTATCGCACAGGGCCATGCCCAAACATTAACCATCCCCGAAGGAATAGCAAAAACATACAGCAACGGTACCCGTAACACTAACGGCAAACCCGGTAAAAGCTACTGGCAAAACCGCGCTCGTTATAATATATCCGTAGCCATGTCGCCGCCGGGCACTACCATAAACGGCGTTGAACAGATAACCTATTTTAATAATAGTCCCGATAAGCTGGATAGCTTAAATATGAAACTAATTATAAATGTTCATCGTGCCGGACGCAGAGGCAACCCCGATGCGGGCATTTTTGTTGATGACTTTAAGATAAACGGCAACAATGCCACCTGGGATAATAGCAAGGCTATTACCACAAATTATATGGTGGGATTGCCCAAGCCATTAATGCCTCATGATTCGGTTAAATTGAATATCACCTGGCATTATCAGTTATCAGATGGTACAACCGGCGGCCGCGAGGGTGTAATTAATCCTACTACATTTTACCTGGCTTATTTTTATCCGCGTGTAGCAGTTTATGACGATTATAAAGGGTGGGATACTCAGCCGCATACCGGCAGCCTGGAGTTTTACAATGATTTTAATGACTATACGCTTAACGTAACCGTGCCTAAAAATTACATTGTTTGGGCCACCGGCGATCTGCGTAACCCAAACCAGGTATTGCAACCCGAGTTTGCCAAACGGTTAACACAATCATTCACCAGCGATAGTACTGTACACGTTGCCACCGCGCAGGATATGGCCAATAAAAATGTAACCACGCAAAATGAAATGAATACCTGGACATTTACGTCAAGCAATATAACTGACGTAGCATTGGGTGTAAGTAATACTTATGTTTGGGATGCAGCAAGTGTGGTGGTTGATGATAAAACAAAACGTCGGGCCAGCGTACAGGCGGCTTTTCCTGACGCGTCTGAAGATTTTCACCATTCTGTACAGTTTAGTAGATATGCCTTAGGATGGTTTTCGCGTAACATACCCGGTGTGCCTTATCCTTTTTCCAAAAGCACAGCCTTCCAGGGCACCGCCGATATGGAATATCCCATGATGGTGAATGACAGCCCGCAAGAGGACCTTGCGTTTGCACAATTGGTGCAGGATCATGAGCAGGCACACACCTATTTCCCGTTTTATATGGGCATAAATGAAAGTTACTATGCTTTTATGGATGAAGGCTGGGCAACCACATTGGAGTACCTGATAGGCATCGACTCAAAGGGCAAAAAAGCCGCTGATGATTTTTATAAAAAGTTCAGGATAAACGGTTGGGCAAAAGGCAGGCACACCAATGAAATACCGGTTATTACGCCGTCGCCCGAAGTAAGGTCGGGCGCAGGTAATAACGCTTATAACAAGCCATCATTAAGCTATTTGGCGCTGAAAGATTATTTGGGTGATGCTTTATTTAAAAAAGGACTGCATACTTTTATGGCTAACTGGAACGGTAAACACCCTATTCCATGGGATTATTTTAATTCGATGAGCACGGGCTCGGGCAAAAACCTCAACTGGTTTTTTTACAACTGGTTTTATACCAATGGCTACATTGACCTGGCTTTAGAAAACGTAGAGCAAAAAGGCGCAGGTTATACACTTACGGTAAAAAATATTGGTGGGTTTGCTGCCCCATTTGATGTGATATTAACTTATAGCGACGGCACCACCGGCACCATTCATCAAACCCCGGCTGTATGGGAAGCCAATCAAAAACAAGCCACTATCAACTTAAAAAATAACAAAACAGTTACCGCGGTTGAACTGGACGGCGGCATATTTATGGATGCTGATGTAAGTAATAATAAATGGAGCAAATAATTTGTCGTTTTCAACCCCCAAGTATGTCGTTTTAGCAACCTTTTAGGTAATAGGCTATATGGTAAGTTTGTATGGATAAATTACTCAATAAATGAAAGACTACGCTTCCATAGATGCATATATAGCCGATTTCCCTGAAAAGGTACAGGAACTATTGCAAACCATGCGCGCCACTATAAAAGCAGCCGCGCCCGAAGCAACAGAAGCTATTAAGTACGGTATACCCACTTTTATATTAAATGGTAACCTGGTGCATTTTGGCGGTTACAAAAGCCATATAGGTTTTTACCCGGCACCACGGGGAATTGAAGCCTTTAAAGAAGAAACCGCACAATACGAAGGGGGTAAAGGCACTTTACAGTTTCCTTTTGCGCAACCACTGCCGCTTGACCTGGTGACAAAAATTGTAAAATTTAGGGTGCAGGATAATTTGGAGCGGAAGAAGAAGAAATAGGCTTATTTTACCGCCGGGATTACTCACCACCGCCCTTCTCTATGCTCAATGTCCTTAAGTAAGAAACTCCGAAGGAGTTAAAGGTCGGTAGAAAAGGATATAAAGCGTATAATCGTGCCGTAGGTACGATACTAAAGTAGCATACCTACGGCATGCGGCCATTTTTAACATATTTATGCTACCGACCTTTTGTGCCTACGACACATTTTACTTTAATAATTCCCACAGCAAAGTCCGGGTGAGTAAAACAATAGGAAATATCATAGTGTTTATTATTTTTACCGCACTTAATAAACATTTGCTATGATAACTATAAAAAACTACGCTGAATTTGAAACTCATTTGGGTAATGTGATCGGTACCTCCGGCTGGCATTTAATTACCCAGGACCAGATCAACAAATTTGCGGAAGCTACTATAGATCACCAGTGGATACATACCGATCCTGAAAGGGCGGCAACTGAAAGTCCGTTTAAGGCCACCATAGCACATGGTTATTTAACCGTATCATTACTGCCCTACTTTTGGCACCAGATAGCTGATGTGCAGAACCTAAAAATGCAGATCAATTACAGTATCGAAAATATCCGCTTTGCGCAACCTGTATTGGTGAATACCAATGTTAGGCTAATTGCCAAACTAAACGCCATTGTAAATCTTCGCGGTATCACCAAAGCCACCATCGGCGTAACCATGGAAATTGAAAATGAGAAAAAACCTGCCTATACCGGTGAGGTGGTTTTTCTTTATCATTTTAATGATTAGGACTAAGATTTATAAGATTACAGGATTTTACTATTGTCGCATTATGCCATCAATTCTGTCTGTTTCTCCCTTGTTAAGATAGTTCAATTTAGGGTAGAGGAGATTTGGCTAAGGGAGAAAAGTGATTTTAATGCTTTTTCTTAGGATGTCTGCTCGTGTGGAAAACTGACACTATTACAATTCTGTATTTGATTATTTTATAAACCACTACAAAAGGAAAAGCAATGATTAAAGCTTCGTGAAATCTTTTTTTAATAGGATAATGCAGTGGATTAGCCTGTATCAGATTGAATTTTTTTAAAACCTCTTCTTCAAATTGCTCACCTAAAGAAGGTTGTTGTTCATCATACCATTTAGAAGCTTCTACCAACTCCTGGCGTGCCCTGACAGACACGTCAATGATATATTTCATTTGGTTGAATTTTGTTGTCGGTCTTGTCGAGCTTGCTGTAAAAATTCTTTAACCTCTTCGATACTATAGGCAGGATCGATGCCAGCTTCATACCTCCTTACCCGCTCATTCAATTCAGCTACAAATTCCTCATCTTCTGACCATTCCCAGGCGGGGACTATTTGGTCTTCCAATAAAGTATACATCGCCTCTATCTTTTTATCATCAGCTGTCCTGATATAATCATATAATCTTTCTCTTATTGCTGCAACAGTCATAATGAAAATCTTTAAACAAATTTAACGATAAATAAGAATATAGCGTATATCTAATATTTCAGACAAACTTATTTCCCAACACCTCTTTGATATCTCCTGTCATAAACCCATTTTAGCCCTTCAATTTATAATACATGATATCCCACTATAAAAAAATAGCTGCCGAACTTTCTGTTGCCGAAAAACAGGTAGCCGCTACTGCTGAGTTGTTAGATGAAGGTGCTACCATCCCTTTTATATCGCGTTACCGTAAAGAGGTTACCGGTAGTTTGGATGAGGTGCAGGTTGCCGCTATACGCGACAGGGTACAGCAGTTACGTGAGCTGGATAAACGCCGCGAAGCGATATTAAACTCGTTGACTGAAATGGGCAAACTAACTCCCGAATTGGAAAAAAAGATAAACGAGGCGGAGACTATGGTGGCGTTAGAGGATATCTATCTACCATATCGCCCTAAAAGAAAAACCCGCGCCAGCATTGCCCGCGAAAAAGGTTTACAGCCATTGGCCGATGCTTTATTGGCTCAAAATAAATTTGACGTAACTGCCGAAGCTGAAAAATATATCGACGAAGAAAAAGGCGTGAAAGATGCCGAAGAAGCATTAGGTGGTGCCAGGGATATTATTGCCGAGTTCATAGGTGAAAATGCCGAGGTGCGCACCAAACTGCGCGAGCTGTTTATGGAGAAAGGCAGCTTTAAAGCTAAAGTAGTACCCGGTAAGGAAGAAGCAGGGCAAAAATATAAGGACTATTTTGATTGGGAAGAGCCGGTAAAATCGGCACCATCACATAGAATACTGGCTATGCGCCGTGGCGAGAAGGAAGAGATATTATACCTGGATGTTTTACCACCCGAAGAAGAGGCAATTGAGCTGTTACAAAAAGCATTTATAACCGGCAATAACGATGCCGCCAACCAGGTGCAACAAGCGTTGACGGACGGCTATAAACGCCTGCTGCGCCCGTCCATGGAGACAGAGGTGCGTTTACTAACCAAGAAAAAAGCCGACGAGGAAGCCATCCGTGTGTTTGCCGAGAATGCCCGCCAGTTGTTATTGGCCGCGCCGCTTGGGCAAAAACGTACCATGGCAATTGACCCGGGTTTCCGCACGGGTTGTAAAGTGGTTTGTTTGGATGAGCAGGGCAAGCTATTAGAGTACACAGCCATATTCCCGCATAATGGGCAAGGACAGGCTACCGAAGCAGATAAAACTGTAAGACATCTTTTTGAAAAATATAAAGTAGAGGCCATAGCCATTGGTAACGGCACCGCGGGGCGAGAAACCGAAGAATTTGTGCGTAAACTGAAACTGCCGGGTGTGGATGTGGTAATGGTAAACGAAAGTGGAGCATCTATCTATTCCGCATCAGAAGTTGCGCGCGAGGAGTTTCCGGATAAGGATGTGACCGTGAGGGGATCAGTTTCTATTGGTCGCAGATTGATGGACCCGTTGGCGGAATTAGTGAAGATAGACCCAAAATCCATTGGCGTAGGGCAATACCAGCACGATGTTGATCAGAATAAATTGCAGGCATCGTTAGATGATACGGTGATCAGTTGCGTAAACGCGGTAGGTGTGGAGCTAAATACCGCATCAAAACAAATACTGGCTTATGTATCAGGCCTTGGTCCGCAACTGGCGCAAAACATTGTGGAGTACCGCGACGCCAATGGGGCGTTTACCAAACGTGATCAATTGAAAAAGGTCCCTCGTTTGGGCGATAAAGCCTATGAGCAAGCCGCAGGTTTCCTGCGCATCCGCAACGCGCAAAATCCTTTAGATACCAGCGGTGTTCACCCCGAAAGATATGATTTGGTGGCCCAAATGGCCAAGGATAGCAATACGACTGTAACTGCTTTAATGAGCGATGAGAAGCTACGCAAAAGTATACCGCTACAAAAATACATTACCGATACGGTGGGCTTGCCTACGCTAAATGATATTATGGCCGAACTTGCCAAACCCGGCCGCGACCCGCGCGAAAAGTTTGAAGCATTTAGCTTTACCGAAGGGGTAAATGCTATTACTGATTTAAAAGTTGGGATGAAACTACCGGGTATAGTAACCAACATTACCAACTTTGGTGCCTTTGTAGATATTGGCGTACACCAGGATGGATTGGTGCATTTGAGCCAGATAGCTAACCGTTTTATAAAAGATCCTAACGAGGTACTTAAAGTGCATCAGCAGGTGGAGGTAACGGTTACCGAGGTAGATGTAAACCGCAAACGCATAGCCTTATCCATGAAAACTGATGAGCCTAAAAAAGCCGAGCAGCGCCCCGCTAAGACGCATCAACCGCAAAAGCCTGTGCATAATAACCAACCAAAAAGAAAAGAGCCGGAAGCCGAAACGGATATGGCGGTAAAATTGGCAGCGTTAAAGAATTTATTTAAGTAAAAAAATGCAAAAATAAAGAAATTTCTTTAATATAACTAATCTGGCCTGGTAAATCATGGTTTACACTTTTTGGAGTGAATTTTTATTAACTGTCTTATTATCAATAAAATAAAAAAAATATTAACGAAAATGTGTTAACCTTTGTTAACCCAAATTGATTAAAAAAAGTCGTTATTTATTAATGCTTTTATGCCTATCTTAAAGGCATGAAAACTGGTCTTATTATTTTATGGGGAATGTGCGCCCTGCCCGCACTGGCGCAAACAATTGTTAAAAAGGATGCCGCCATCGAGCAAATGGTTAACGAGGTGTCCGCCTCCAATATTGAAGCTAACGTGCGCAAGTTGGTGAGTTTCCGTACCCGCCATAGTTTGAGCGATACGCTAAGCAAAACCGAGGGCATTGGAGCGGCCCGTAACTGGATAAAAGCCGAGTACGAAAAGTACGCCAAAGAATCGGGCGGAAGGATGACCGTACAGTTTGATGCTTTTGTACAGCCCAAAAGCGACCGCATTAATCAACCTACAGTACTTAAAAATATATTAGCCATACTAAAGGGTACCGACCCAACTGATACCCGTGTATATATCGTATCGGGCCACTATGATTCTATGCCCACCAATGTAATGGACTCGGTGACTACCGCGCCGGGTGCTAATGACGATGCATCAGGCACAGCAGTATCTATGGAGCTGGCCAGGGTAATGGCTAAGCGCAGCTTTCCATCTACGATAATTTTTATGGCGGTAGCAGCCGAGGAGCAGGGTTTATATGGATCGGCAAATGTGGCTAAACGTGCCAAAGCCGAGAAGTGGAATGTAGATGCCATGCTGAATAATGATATTGTAGGCAACAGTCACGGGCAGGATAATGACCTGAAAAATAATAGCCAGGTAAGGGTGTTTAGCGATGGTATACCTACCATTGCCGATGCAGCCCAAATACGCAGCCTGATAGGTAATGGCGGTGAAAATGATAGTCCGTCAAGACAATTGGCGCGTTATGTTAAAGAAATTGGCGAGCGTTATGTTGACCAGTTGGATGTTAAACTCATATACCGCCGCGACCGTTTTTTGCGCAGCGGCGACCATGTGCCGTTTTTACAGCAAGGGTTTACGGCGGTAAGGTTTACCGAAATGAATGAGGATTTTACCCGCGAACATCAAAACGTGCGTACCGAAAATGGCGTAGCCTACGGCGATGTGCCCGAGCATGTGGACTATAATTATGTACAAAAGGTGGCTAGAATGAATCTATCGGTTTTGGCTAATTTGGCAATGGCTCCGGCGCAGCCGCAAAATGTAAGTATGTTAACCCGGGGATTAACAAACAATACAGATTTAAAATGGGATGCCCCCGCAGCCGGTAAAAAGCCTGTAGGCTATTATGTGCTGATGCGCGAAACGATTAGTCCATATTGGGAGAAGAAAATATTTACCACTGCAACGCAGATCACGCTCAATTATTCAAAAGATAATTACTTTTTTGCGGTACAGGCTGTAGATGCGGATGGGCATGAAAGCTTGCCAGTTTTCCCGAAACCGGTGAGGCAATAGTTACTTTACGCTTTTCCTCTGCACAATATAAAAGCCTGCTATAAAAATGGCTATACTAACTATCAGGCTTACATATACATGATTGGTGAATATCTCGATCTTTAGTTCGGGTACGGCCATGATACGTGGGCGAGGCATGATGCTTTTAACGGTTAATGACGGATGTGCGTAAGGTATAAGATAGGCGTATTTCCAATCAAAACCGCTTAATATTAACCCGGATATAGTTGCTACAAAACCAATACCCATCGGCTTTAAAAAATCGGCCCATAAAAGGCTCAACAAAAACTGAATAGATAATATGCCTAACGCAGATAGGAATAATTTAAAGTATACCTGGAATAATACACCCTCCATGTGGTAATCAGCAAAGTGTAGCTGGGGCTTTAAATTACCCAGTAAATTACCCGTTGTGATAGTAAGTATATAAAATAGCGCCAGGCATAAAGCTATCATCAATAAAGCATATAAATATTTGGCAGAGTAAATTGCCCATTTAGAAACTGGCAGGCTAAACAAAGTTTTCCAGGTATCGGCTTTATGTTCAATACTATTTACCGAGTAGCAAATAAAAATGACCAGCATAGGCAACAACAAAGCCCCCATCACATTCAATATAGCCCCTGCAAAACGTAACCATAACATCATTCCCGGCAAGGCAGACATTTTACCGCTATTACTATAAAAATGCCAAAACACCAATAAGGATATTAATACAGGTAATAATATGGCAGACCAAAAGCCCAGTGTTTTACGGCTTTTATAAAATTCAGACTGAAGTGATAATAAAAGATCTTTCATCAGGCAGGAGTTTGGGTTATATCTAAAAACAGGGCTTCCAGGTCCTTTTGTGTTTTATGGATACTGTACACCACATACCCGTTTTGATTCAACAGGGTATTTATCTGCCCTGTTTTCTGTTTGGATTGATAAGCAACAGAAAGGTGGTTGTCATCAACCTCAACAACGGTGAAACCATTTTTTGTAAGCAGGTTTGCCGCATCGACGGCATTTTCAGCTTCTATATAGACCAACGGCTGGCTAATTTCCTGTAAGTCTTTTATACTGCCCTGAAAAAGCAATTGGCCATTATTAATAATACCCACATGTGTAGCCATACGCTCTATCTCGGCTAATAAATGGCTTGATATAAAAACAGTTTTTTTATGCTCCAAAACCAACCTGATCAGCAATTCGCGAATCTCAATTATGCCATTAGGGTCAAGTCCGTTAGTAGGTTCGTCAAGTATAAGCAGTTTGGGGTCTGATAGTAGGGCCAGGGCAATACCTAAGCGTTGTTTCATCCCTAAAGAATAATTGCCGGCTTTTTTGTGGGCCGCGTGGGTTAAATGCACCAAATCAAGCATTTCATCAACACGGTTTTCAGCAATTTGTAATAAGATGGCCCGGTTATATAAGTTTTCTTTACCGGTTAAGTGGGCGTATATAGCAGGCTGTTCAACTAACGAGCCTATTTGTGATAGTATTTGTTTGCGGTGAGTATCAAACTGCTGTCCGAAGATCTCGATATTTCCTTCCTGCGTTTTTAACAGGTTAAGCAGTAATTTAATAGTAGTGGTTTTCCCGGCGCCGTTTGGGCCAAGAAAACCATATATGCTCCCTTCAGGAACTTGTAATGATAAATTTTTTACTACGGTTTGGTTACCAAAATTGAAGGTTAACCCTTCAGTTTTGATTACCATATGTTATTGTTGGCTATTGAGCAAACTGTTTTAACTAAGGTAACGCCCTTAACAAAAAGCGAAGTAGCCTGCATTGGTGCAGAGTTTTCTAAACTTTGTTTTTTCTGTTCAAACTGGTATATGCCGCCCATAATTACAGCAAATACTACCGGAGCTAACAATAATATAAATGGGTTTGAATTTGTAAACAGCTTTTTCATTTTGTTTTTGATTTGATATAACAAAGAAATAATTAAAAATCAGGCTATTAAAATGTATTATACCAAGGGCACTTATTTATAGATGAACGCCAATTAAGCTCAAAATGCCGGTTGGTCGAACTTTTTTGCCAGTTCATCGGTAAATAAGGGTGGTATATATAAATATTAGTCTGTAGGGAAGTACATATATTACATTTGGTATGATGAAAAAAAACAGGGCAGTATTTTGGCACGTAGGTATATGGACAGTATTGATACTGTTATATGTTTTCGTGATTCCCAGTTTTGGCGAAATGAGCCTACGCCGTATTCTATTAGATTATGTGCTTTACGGTTTGATTAACATCAGCCTGTTTTACTTGAATTACCTTGTTCTGATCCCTAAACTTTTAAATAAAAAAAAGTATGGTTTATACTTTTTAACCATAGTTGGAGCTATTATTGCCTATTTACTACTTAAGTATGGTTTAAACGAGTTTATAAAAGAGTTTATACCTGCACGCCCCCGTAGAAATGGTCCGCCAAGGGATATGAGTTTTTATATTTTTACCAATGTATTTGTAAATATACTTTTCGTCTTTTTCAGCATTGTACTTAAATTAAGTGTTGACTGGTTTGTAAATGAGCGGGTACACCGCGACCTGGAGAACCAACGCTTAAGTGCCGAACTGGCCTTTTTAAAATCGCAGATCAATCCGCATTTTTTATTCAACTCGTTAAATAGTATTTATTCATTAGCCTACCAAAAATCAGATACCACGCCTGATGCTATATTAAAGCTATCAGAAATAATGCGCTATATGCTTTATGAGTGTAATGACCAAAAAGTTGACCTGGCCAAAGAACTGCAATACCTTCAAAACTTTATCGATCTGCAGAAACTACGATTTGGCGATAAGGCTTATATCGATTTCAGAGTGGAAGGTAATGTGACCAATCAAAAAATTGTACCCCTGTTATTGATAGCCTTTATTGAAAATGCCTTTAAACATGGCATAGCCAACGATGAGGCATCGCCTATAAAAATACTGATCAGTGTAAATAAAGAGCATTTGCAATTTATCATCCAAAACAAAAAACATAAAAATAACATGGATGCCATAGGCGGTATTGGTTTAAGTAATGTACGCCGCCGCCTGGATTTGCTTTACCCCGGTAATTATAATTTAGAGATACGTGACGAAAAGGATACGTATACCAGCGAATTATCATTAGTTTTATAGTATGATAAGATGCCTTGTAGTTGATGATGAGCCTTTAGCCCTGCATATACTGGAGGATTATATTGCTAAAGTGCCTTTTTTACAGTTGGTAAAAGCTACCACTAATCCCATTGAAGCATTAACCATGGTGCAGGAGGGTAATATTGACCTGGTGTTTTTGGACGTGCAAATGCCCGAATTGACCGGCATCCAATTTTTAAAAATAGCCAATGGTAAAACCAAGGTGATATTAACTACAGCTTACTCGCAATATGCTTTAGAGGGTTATGAATTAGATGTGGTTGATTACCTGCTTAAGCCCATAGCATTCGACCGTTTTTTTAAAGCCGCGCAAAAAGCACAGGGAATTATACAACCAGCAATTGTGCCTCAGGCTATTGAGCAACAGGTGCAGCAAATACAGCCGCAACAACCCCAGCAAGATTTTATGAACGATTTTATATTCGTAAAAAGTGAATACAAAATACAGAAAGTATACCTGCATCAAATTTTATATATAGAAGGCTTAAAAGATTATATCTCCATATTTACCCCAACCGAACGTATCATCACCCTGCAAAACATGAAAAAGATGGAAGAAACTCTTCCTGACAGATATTTTATGCGGGTACATAAATCATATATCGTAGCGCTGAATAAGATTGATAGCATTGAGCGTAGCCGTATTTTTATTGGCGATAAGGTTATTCCCGTAGGCGATACCTACCGCGATCAGTTTTTTAAAGTGATTGAGGGGAAGAATATTTAATATCGAATTTCGAATTTTCGATTTCGGATTTAAGCCTGACCCAACTTTTCCTTAATCCTGTTTTCAGCCATCAAGACTATTTCATCTGCATTTCCTGTTGTGGGTTCAATAGGTTCTAAAACCTCCCAGGTCATGGGGGTAAAGGTATTTAAAGGATAAAAGCCGTATTGCACCATGCGCCAGGAGTTTTTTATGGCGATGGGTACGATAAGCGCATCGGGACATTTTTTTAATATCGTAGCAATGCCGGCTGATTGGAACGGTTTTACCGTTCCGTTTTTAGACCGTGTACCTTCCGGAAAAATAACTGTCGACCAGTTGTTATTTTTCATTCTTTCACCAAATTTTATTAGTTCGGTTATGGATTGACGCGGATCCTTGCGATTAATATTGGCGCCACCACCATATTTCAAGTTGAACGATATAGATGGGATGCCTTTGGTTAGTTCAACCTTTGATATAAATTTAGCATGGTATTTACGCAAATACCAAATCAACGGTGGTATATCAAACAGGCTTTGATGGTTAGCCACAAATATGATGGAACGACCAACAGGCAGGTTTTGATTATTAATAAACGTGATATTATTAAACAGGATGTAGCTGGTGCTGGTTAAAAAGAAATTAAGTACATCCACCACCTTTTTATGTGCGGAGTAGCCACCCAATTTATAGCTTAACCATTGCATGGGATGAAAAATGCATAGCACCAAAAAAAAGTACAGTATAGCTACGGGTGATAGTAAATAGCCGAGGAGCTTCTTCATAGTAATATCGGCTAAAATAAAAATTATTTGATATTAAATTAAACTAAGGCGTTTTCCGCGAGTAATAGTTTTACCCTTAGTATAGCCGCTATGGTAATGGCATCCGTTATTTCGTTAGCGCATATCATACGATAAACTTCATCTAAAGGTACTTTGCGCACCATTAATTGCTCGGTATCTTCGGGTTCAGCTTCAAATTGCTCCAACTCACGCGCCAGATAAATGATATTCAGTTCATCTGTTACCGAATTGCTTAAGTGCATGCGTTGTAGTTCTATCCAGTTATTGGCTTTTAAACCGGTTTCTTCTAACAATTCGCGTTTAGCAGATTCTAATGGATCGGTGCCTATTGGTCCACCACCTTCGGGTAGTTCCCAGCTATATTGATTTAAAGCAAAACGATATTGGCCCACCAAATAGGTGTTCAACTCTTCATCCAACGGCACTATTCCTATAGCCAGGTTTTTATAATGCAATTTACCGTATATGCCCGGATTGCCCGATGGATTGATGACCTGGTATTCCGTTAAGTTTATCCATGGGTTATCATATATCTCTTTTTCAGAGGTTATTTTCCACGGGTTTTGCTCGTCGGCGGTGGGCATATTATTTTACGGCTTCAAATGTTTCTTGAGTAGTACCGCAGGTAAGCATGGTATTGCCGTAATAAGGGTTTTTAATAGCACTGGTTTCGCTTAACCAATAGAATTTTTTCATTGGGCAATACTGTTGGTATAAGGTGGCTTTGTTCATTTTAAAAACTTTCATAACTGCCATAAAGTTGTTTGACAGGGTTGCAAAGTGTTCGCGTTTAGCATCAATGTTGTTTTGAGCTCCAATTTGCTGTGCATCTGATGATATCTTATTTGAATATGCTGTCCATGCCTTGCGTTGAGCCGCATCCAGGTCTTTTTGTGGGATCGCGTTTATAAGTGTAACCATACCTTTAGCTTTAGCTTGCGCAGCTGTGACATCGCCTGCTACCAAAGCATTTTTAATATCCAGGTAGGTATTAATAAACTTGTTGAAAGCAACATTTAACGCAGGCTGATCAGCTTTGGCATTATTTAATCCTGCAAATGTTAAGGTGAGCAGTAATAGAACTTTTATAGTTTTCATGGCTAATTATTTAAATAAAAAGAGCGATGAAGTAATTCATCGCTCTCAAAGTTAAATATTATTGGGTTATTATAAACCGAAAGCTTGTTTTACTTTATCAACGTAATCCAGTTTCTCCCAGGTAAATAATTCTACTTCTCTTTCCAATATGCTGCCGTCATGCGCTGTAAACTGTTTTTTTACAGTGATGCTTGGTTTGCCAAAGTGGCCATAAGCTGCAGTTTCGCTGTAAATAGGGTTGCGCAGTTTAAAGCGGGTTTCAATAGCATAAGGGGTCATATCAAATATGGCCTCTACTTTTTTAGCAATCTCACCATCGGTTAAACCAACTTTACCGGTACCATAAGTATTAACATAAATACCCATAGGCTGTGCAACGCCAATTGCGTATGATACCTGTACCAACACTTCGCTGCATACACCGGCAGCAACAAGATTTTTAGCAACGTGGCGGGTAGCGTACGCTGCAGAACGGTCAACTTTTGATGGGTCTTTGCCAGAAAATGCACCACCACCGTGCGCACCTTTACCGCCATAAGTATCAACAATAATTTTACGGCCTGTTAACCCTGTATCGCCATGCGGGCCACCAATAACAAATTTACCGGTTGGGTTAATGTGGTATTTAATATCGTCATTAAAAAAGTGAGCGTATTTAGCATATTTAGCTTTTACTCGAGGTATCAACACACTAATGATATCTTTGCTGATCTTAGCCAGCATCGCTTTTTCTTCATCAAAGTCATCATGCTGGGTTGATATCACAATAGCATCAATACGCACAGGTTGGTTGTTATCATCGTACTCTAACGTCACTTGCGATTTTGCATCAGGGCGAAGATATTTAATGTCCGTATTTTCACGGCGGATAGCAGCCAATTCTAATAATAATGCATGTGCAATATCCAATGCCAATGGCATATAGTTATCAGTTTCTTTGGTGGCATAACCAAACATCATACCCTGGTCGCCCGCACCCTGCTCCTCTTTAGCCTGGCGTTCAACACCCTGGTTAATATCAGGCGATTGCTCATGTATAGCAGATAAAACGCTGCATGAGTGGCAATCAAACATGTACTCGCCTTTGGTGTAACCAATTTTCTTGATCACATCACGGGCTATTTTTTGCACATCTAAATAAGCTTTTGATTTTACCTCGCCGGCTAAAAACACCTGCCCAGTCGTAACTAAGGTTTCGCAAGCCACTTTCGAGTCGGGATCAAAAGCTAAAAAATTATCAATTAATGCATCCGATATTTGGTCGGAAACTTTGTCCGGGTGCCCTTCTGACACAGACTCTGAAGTAAATAGATAAGACATATATTTTTTATACTGTTAGTGTAATTATTGCGCGGAAGACTTACGGAACGTATTAAAGAAGCATGGTTTTAGCACTTTTTTACGTGGTTGCAATCCGATCCGGCGTAGCCGGATAACTAAATCAGTCCACATTATGGCGCCAAAAATAAAACAATTTTTACAAAACCGAAAATACATTTACTTTTGGCACCTATATATATGATAATTGAAACGTAGCGCATTATTTATAATAAACCCGGTATCTGGCGGAAAGAGGAAGGATGATATACCACGACTGATACAAAAGTATTTAAATGCAGATATTTTTAATGCTGTTATAGTTTTTAGCACCGGCGTAGCTCATGCCAGGCAGGTTGCTAAAGAAGCTATTGATCAATATGATTTAGTAGTAGCAGTTGGGGGGGACGGCACTGTAAATGAAATTGCCTCGGCCCTGGTTGGCAGCAATACGCTATTAGGTATTATTCCATGTGGCTCAGGTAATGGTTTATCACGCTTTTTAAATATCCCCATGGATATAAAAGATGCTATTGAAAATTTAAATGCCGGGCATGCCGAAACTATTGACTCGGCAGAAGCAAACGGACAACCCTTTTTTAACATGGCAGGCATGGGGTTTGATGCGCATATCAGCGAGGTGTTTTCGCACAACAAAAAACGAGGCTTTATTAGTTATATCAAATCATCCATAACAGAAATAGTTAATTATAAATCTCAGTATTATCATATTGAAATTGATGGAGTGGCTTATGAACGCACTGCTTTTATGATTAGTTTAGCCAATTCATCACAATACGGCAATAATATGCACATAGCACCATATGCGTCTGTACAGGATGGATTGATTGATGTTTGTATTATTAAACCATTTTCTGCCTGGCGATTGCCAGAAATGGGCGTACGTATGCTTTTAAAAACTGCTGATAAATCACCATATTTAGAGATAATAAAAGGAAAGCATATACAAATTAAACGCAATGAAGCTGGCCCTATCCATTTAGATGGCGAGCCTCAAATTATTGGAACCGACGTTAAAATAAATATTGTACCAAGCTCGTTAAAAGTAATTGTTGGCGATGCTTATAAAGCTATTTAGTAAATGTCAAAAAAAAGCAAAAACTTTACAGGTGTTATTTATTCTACTGATCCGGGTTTTAATTACCAGGAAGAAGATAACAATAGTTTAACACAATCATTACCACCACAACAACAAAACCTTAAAATTTATCTCGACCGTAAAGGTGGAGGTAAATTGGTCACTCGTATTACAGGTTTTATTGGCAATAGTACTGAGCTGGATGACCTGGGTAAGAAACTTAAAACAAAGTGTGGTGTTGGAGGTTCTGCTAAGGAAGGAGAGATATTGATACAGGGTGACTTTCGAGATAAGATTTTAACATTGCTAATTGCCGATAACTATAAGGCTAAGAAAGCAGGTGGATAACTAAGGTTTTAGTAAATAAGTAAAATAATCTACTAATAAATATAATTTCAAATCATTTTACTATTTGGGCCATCATTTAAGGGAAGAAAACCTATAATTATGGTATAATGGACTAAAAAAAATCAATATAATTTAAATATAACAGTATAATTACATAAAATTTAAAGGCTGTATTTGCTAATATAAAAAATAATGGGTTTTATTGTAAAAAATTGTTTGGCTAAAAGGCAATTTTTTTGTTTCGTTACGTTATGTAAGGAGTAATGAAACTAAGCTTTTAAAAGCTAAAACCAACTATAAATTAAAAGTGTAACAAAAAGTTTTTTTATTTCATATAAATTCTATTTTTGTTATCCGCAAAAAAAAGCGCAATTAACTAACTAACTAATAAATAAACAAAACTAAAAACTAAAATTTTAAAGTAATGGCAAACGCACCAACAAAACCAACTACTACTACTAAAAAAGAAGGCTCAGGTTCGAGCTTGTTTGCAACACTAACTGTACCTATCTGTATTGCTGTAGCAATTTGTATATACATATTTGTATTAGGTGATGCAAGTCACTTTAAGGGAGGTGATAGCAGCGGCGATCCAAACGAGGGTGATTTATTCGGAACTATGTATAAAGGAGGTAAACTTGTACCTATTGGTATTTCATACTTTTTAATGCTAATTGTATTCTCTATCGAAAGGTTTATCGTTATTGGTAAAGCATCAGGTACTGCAAGTGTTGATGCATTTGTTAGAAAAATTCAAGCTGCGTTAAGTGCCGGTAACATTGATGCAGCTTCTGCAGAGTGCGACAAACAAAAAGGTTCTGTTGCTAACGTTATCAAAGCAGGTTTGAAAAAATACAAAGAGATGGAAGTTGATCAAACTTTAGATGTTGATCAAAAAACTTTGGCTATCCAAAAAGACATTGAAGAAGCAACTGCTTTAGAAATGCCTATGTTAGAGCAAAACTTAACTATCATTGCTACTTTGGTATCTATCGGTACATTAACCGGTCTATTAGGTACGGTAATTGGTATGATCAACGCTTTCGCCGAGTTAGCGGGTGCTGCAACTAATACTTCAAAACTATCAGCAGCTATCTCTGAAGCATTGGTTAACACTGCATTAGGTATCAGTACTTCAACAGTATCAATTATTATGTATAACGTATTTACATCAAAAATTGATGGTTTAACTTACGCTATTGACGAAACCGGATTCAGCATTGTACAAACGTTTGCTGCATCACACAAAAACAAATAAATTTTAGTGTTAATTATACCGGCCCATAATTATTATGGGCCGGTAGTTAATAATGAAGTAACACTATATTTTAAAATAAACAATTATGCCTAGAGTAAAAGTTGGAAGAAAAAGTACAGCAATTGACATGACCGCCATGTGCGATGTTGCGTTCCTGTTACTTACCTTCTTTATATTATCAGCAAAGCCAAAAGTACAGGAAGCGTTACCGGCCGAAGTGCCTGCTTCAATAGCTACGTTTACTATACCTGAAACTGATTTTTCGACCCTTACAGTTGCCCAGGGTAAAGTTTTCTTTAATGTTCAGGGTGTCGATGTCCGTGTAGAGGCATTAAAGCTAATGGGCGAAAAGAACGGAATTACCTTTACCCCAGAGGAGCAGCAACAATTTGCAGCTATAGAAAGCTTTGGTGTACCTATTGCTACATTAAAAGGCTATTTAGCCTTGTCAAGCGATCAAAAATCAGCTTACCAGCAACCAGGTATACCGGTTGATACTACCGGTACTAATGAGTTATCGGAGTGGGTTACATCTTCGCGTAAGGCTAATTTGGGACTTCATGGGGTTGACTTGCAGATTGCTATAAAAGGTGATAGTAAGGAAGAGTATCCTACTATCAAAAAAGTTATTGCCACCTTGCAAAAGCAGGGGCTAAACAAATTTAGTTTAATTACAACCTTAAAAACGTTATAAAATAAAAACATTATGGCAGAATTAGACACCTCCGGCGGGGGTAAAAAGGGCGGCGGTAAGGTTAGGACCAAAAAGAAATCAACCCGTGTGGATTTAACTGCCATGGTTGATTTAGCGTTCTTGCTGATCACCTTTTTTATCCTTACTACCACCCTGCAAAAGCCTAAGGCTATGGATTTGGTAATGCCGGATAAAGATGAGAAGAAACCCGATGCAAATTTAGCGGTAAAAGAATCGTCGACTATGACTATTTTATTGGGTTCAAATAATAAAATGGCATGGTTTGTGGGTATACCCGGAAAGACCCCACCCACAATAGAGGGTTACGGAAATTTACGTAAAAGCTTGAACGATAATGCTAAAGAAATAAAAGCTACCACAGGAGAAGATATGATGGTTATTGTAAAGCCAAGCGACAAGTCAAATTACAATAATTTGGTTACGGTAATGGACGAATTAAATATTACCAAAAATACTAAGCGTGCTATAGTGGATCTTTTACCGGTTGAGCTTCAGTTATTAAAAGACAATAACATTTATTAATGAATATTAACATAAAAATTAAAGCTTAAAATAATGCTCGGATCTAAATTAGATATATTAAAAAAGGAATGGATCGACGTTGTTTTTGCCGGCCGTAATAAAAATTATGGCGCTTATGAATTAAGGAGAAATAACCCTAAGAACACTAACCGTGCTCTTTTATATGGTGTGCTTTTCTTTGTGTTCGTAATGTCGTTAAAAACAATTATCAATAAGATTCAGGGTTTTATTCCTAAAGCCGATGTGAAGCAAGAAATACGCGACATTGTGCTTACGCCTCCACCGGTAGAAAAGAAAAAGGAAATACCACCACCCGAAGAACCACCTAAGCCGAAAGTGGATCAGGTGAAATTCCCTCCGCCGATTGTAAAACCGGATGTAGAGGTTAAAGAAGAACCACCAACTATTACTGAGCTTAAAGTTAAGGACCCAGGACAAGAAAACATAAAGGGTGATCCTAATGCCCAAATTGTAATTGACGAGCCTGTAGGTAATAGTGACCAAAAAGCGGTTACAGAGGATGTTAACCAGGTATACACAGTGCTTGAGGTACAGCCTAAGTATCCGGGCGGTACGGAGAAGTTTTTGAAATATTTGAGTGATAATATCAAATATCCGGCAGTTGACAGAGAAAACAATGTGACAGGTCGTGTTGTACTTCAGTTTGTGGTTGAGAGAGACGGTAGTTTAACTGATATAAAAGCAGTACGCGGACCAAGCCAGGCCATGATGGACGAAGCTATACGTGTATTAAAGCGTTCGCCAAAATGGGATCCGGGTGTGCAAAATGGACGTAAAGTACGTGCACAGTTTACTGTTCCGGTTAACTTTACATTGGGTGACGAGTAAAATGACTCCTGATAGTATTAATGATAAGCAAAAATCGCTCAAAAGGCGGTTTTTGCTTATTTTAGGGATAGTTACCTTTATTGGTTTTGTAGTGCTGGGGTTAATGGTAATATTTTGGCAGGATATGCCCGTTCAGTTAACGGATACGCAGAGAAAATTATTTGGTGGGTTGATCATATTGTATAGTATACTTCGGTTTTCGCGCCTGTTAAAAAGGGATGATGAATAAATTAAAAGTTCTTTTATTTATAGGTGTAGCAACGGTATTGGTGTCATGCAAACAAAAGCCCCAAAAGCAAAATGTGCAGCAGGTAACCAATATTAAAAGGGCTACGTTTGCTGCGGATGAATCATGCCAACCGATAGCTGATGAGCTTAAATATGTTTTTAACGAAACTTATAATAATACGGAAGCGAGTATCATTTATAAGTCAGAAAACGATGTTTTAAGGCTTTTATTGGATGATAAGGTAAGATTGGCTTTACTTTCTCGTGAATTAAGTGTCCAAGAAGTAAATATATTAAAGCAGAAAAACTTAGCACCTGAAACATACCGTTTTGCTATCGATGCTATTGCGCTAATTGTTAATAAGGATTCAAAAGATACCTTGATAACGGTTAAAGAAATAAAAAAAATGCTAAACGGAGAGACTAAAACAGATAAGAATATCGTTTTTGATAACCCGGGTTCTGGTTTAGTAAGGTATTTAAAGGAGTTTTCAGGAAATAATGAACTGAAAGGAAAAAACATTTTTGCACTTAAAAATAACAAGGAGGTAATTAAATATGTCAGTGAGCATGAAGATGCAATTGGCATTACAGGGTTTGGGTGGTTATATGATCCTTATGAGGACAATAAAAACCCGATAAATAATGTAAAGGTATTGGCAGTTAAAGATGAAAACAGTAAACTTGCGCCTAACCGGTATTTTAAACCATCGCAAAGCACACTGGCTACAAAGGAGTATCCATTATCGCGAAACCTGTATATTATTAATTGCACAGGTAAAAAGGATTTGGGTACCAATTTTGCCTACTTTATATTAACTGAAACCGGACAAAGGGTTATTTTGAGATCAAACATTTTGCCTGATCAAATACCCGGAAGAGAGATAAATATTAAACATACATTCTAACATATAATTATAAACACGAGATGAAAATGATCAGAAAAATAGCTATAATAGCTTTAGGCCTGGCATGTATAGGCTCATCGGTTTTTGCCCAAAGCTTAGCTGATGCCAAAAAAGCTATTGATGTCGAACAATACCAAAAAGCTAAAGCAATGCTTAAAAACCTAACGGTTACACAAGCAAAAGACGACGAAACTTTTTTCCAGCTGGGATGGGTATATCTTTTGCAGGATTATATTGATTCTGCTAAAACAGTATTTAACCAGGGCATAGCTGCTCACCCGAAATCGGCCCTTAACTATGTAGGTTTAGGTGTTGCCGCGCGTTTAAGTAAAGATAATGCAGGCATGTTAGCAAACTTTAACAAGGCTATTGAATTTACGGGTAGAAAAGAGTCAGCACCATGGTTGTATATGGGTAAAGGTTATTTACTGCTTTTACCAAATACAAAAGCGGTAACAACTGATGATGCTGACAAGGCAATTGCTGCTTTACTTAAAGGAAAAGAAGCTAATGCTAAAGACGCGGAAGTTGCTTTAGCGTTGGGTAATGCCTATCGCTCTAAAAGAGAGACCGGTCCCGCTTACGAAAATTATACAGCCGCTTTAGCGCTTGATCCTAAAATGCCTGCTGCAAGAGTGGCACAGGGTGTATTATTTAGCAACGCGCATAATTTTGACGGTGCTATTGACGAATACAAGGCAGCATTAGCTATTGACCCTAACTATGGCCCGGCTTACCGCGAATGGGCCGAAACTGACCTTGACTGGTCTTTTGATAACAGGGCACAAGCATCTGATAAAATTAACGAGGGTGTTGAGAAGTACGAAAAATACCTGAGTTTAACTGACCATTCTGACGAGACTTTAATGCGCTACGCCGACTTTTTGATAAATGCAGGAAGGTGGAAAGAATTGCAGGCGGTTGCGGGTCAATTAGCTAGATCATCTGGTACCAATCTACGTGCATTACGCTATTCAGGTTATGCCGGGTATGAAACTAAAGATTATGAGAAAGGCATGAAGGCAATGAGAGAATGGTTTGCTAAAGCCGGTCAAAACCGTATTTTACCACGCGATTATTTTTACAAGGGCCGTTTAGAAGCAGCAGCCGCTAAGGATACAGTTGCCGCTATTCAGTCATTAAAAAAAGCTGCCGACTTAGATAGTACTTTGGTTGAACCTGCGTATGTTGATATTATAGCCTTGCGTAGAAAACAAAATAATTATCTTGAAACAGCAAAAGCCTATGAAGAAAAGATCAATAAAATGGGTGAAAAAGCGCCTATTGCCGATTATATTTACAAGGGTATGTTTTCATATTTTGCTTTTAACCCCAAAAGCCCAGACTCAACCTTATTGATCAAAGGTGATTCATCACTAAGTTTTGCTAATCGTAAGCTTGCCAAGCCGAGCCTGGATGCAGTTATATTCCGCGCCCGTATTGCTGAACTTAAAGAAAACAGGGAAGATCTAAACAAAATGGTAGGATATGCTAAGCCATTTTATGAAAAATTTATAGAACTTATGCTTGCTGGCGAATCTACCGATCCAAGAATGATAAAAAATTGGGCCGAAGCTTATGGTTATATGGGTAATTACTACCTGTATCATGATAAAGATGAAGCTAAGGCTGAGGAGATGTATACCAAAGCTTTGGAAAAGGATCCGACTAATAGGCAAGCTAAATTCTTTTTTGAACAAAAGGCAGCGGCTGCTACCCCTAAAAAGCCAACTAAGTAATATTAGTTGATGATAAATAAAAAAGGCTTCTGAAAAGAAGCCTTTTTTATTTATATACCATTTGTATATTTGCACCATGGAAGTACAAAGTTTGCCCATTAATTATTTACCCATCATTTTCCAGATGCTGGTTGCTTTAGGTTTTGTGTTTACCACCATGTTTGTGACCCATAAAATTGGCCCCAAGCGTGTAACTAAAGATAAGCTGACGCCATTTGAATCAGGTATTGAAGTAATTGGTAACGCACGTACACCTATTTCTATCAAATACTTTTTGGTAGCCATATTATTTGTGCTGTTTGATGTAGAGGTTATATTTATGTACCCCTGGGCTGTAAACTTCCGCGAGATGGGCCTAACCGGGCTGATAGAGATGCTGATATTTATGGCTACCCTATTGGCAGGCTTTATCTACGTCATTAAAAAAGGTGCTTTAAACTGGGATTAGAGCACCTCCAATAACCACGGGTCATTGCGAGGAACGAAGCAATCTCTACAAAGGACATTCAAAACCGAAAAGTTCGCAATTACGCTTTGTGGGTAATTTGTTTAGACTGATTCTAAATACATTTCATATCATCCTTTAAGCTTCATTTCAGGGTAATTTATTATAAATTTGCGCTTTCCAAATACTATTGGAATTGTATTTGTGTTTATATATTCATGAGTGATATTCAAATTGTTGGAGCTCCCGCGGGAGTAGAAGGAGCAGGATTTTTTGCTACATCGTTAGATAAAGCAGTGGGTATGGCCCGTGCAAACTCGTTATGGCCCCTGCCATTTGCTACATCATGCTGCGGGATTGAATTTATGGCTACCATGGCCTCTCATTATGACCTTTCGCGTTTTGGTGCCGAGCGTTTAAGCTTTTCGCCCCGCCAGGCCGATCTGTTGATGGTTATGGGTACCATAGCTAAAAAAATGGGCCCGGTATTGCGCCAGGTTTACCTGCAAATGGCCGAGCCGCGTTGGGTTATGGCTGTTGGTGCATGCGCGTCAAGCGGTGGTATATTTGATACTTACTCGGTACTTCAAGGTATTGATGAGATCATCCCGGTTGACGTTTATGTGCCCGGATGCCCGCCACGGCCCGAAGCTATTATTGATGGCTTTATGCAAATTCAAAACCTGGTAAGAACCGAGTCGACACGCAGGCGTGATACCCCTGAATATCAAAAATTATTAGCTTCATACGGCATACAGTAATGGGTAAAATAACAAACGAAGAACTTTTAAAGAATATTCAAGATCAGTTTGCAGACAAAGTAACCGTAGTTGGCGAGCCTTATGGCTTGCTTACCTTAGAAACTACCCGCGAAAGTATTATCGATATTTTAAGCTTTCTAAAAAGTTCGCCTGTACTGCAGTTTGTTTTTTTAACAGATATAACCGGCATACATTACCCTGAGCAGGAAAAACCAATTGGTGTTATATATCATCTGCACAGCCTGGTAAATAATGTACGCATACGCCTTAAAGTTTTTTTGGCCGATGGCGATGTACACATCCCTACCGCTACCACACTTTGGGAAGGTGCTAACTGGATGGAGCGTGAAACATACGACTTTTTTGGGGTGCTATTTGATGGTCATCCAAATTTAAGCAGAATATTAAATGTTGACGATATGACGGCCTTCCCGATGAGGAGAGAGTTCCCGCTGGAAGACCCGAACCGTGTTGACAAAAAGGATTATTTTTTCGGAAGATAAGAAATGCAGAACCACCCCGTATATACAGATAACGATCCGCAAAGCGAACTTTCAACCCTGAACTTAGGGCCAACACACCCGGCTACGCATGGTGTGTTTCAGAATGTTTTGCAAATGGATGGTGAGCGGATAGTAAGTGGTGTATCAACCATCGGCTACATACATCGTGCTTTTGAAAAAATTGCCGAGCATAGGCCATTTTACCAAATAACCCCATTAACCGATAGGTTGAACTACTGTTCATCACCCATTAATAATATGGGCTGGCACATGACGGTTGAAAAACTGTTAGGCATCCAAACACCTAAGCGTGTAGACTACCTGCGGGTAATTGTAATGGAACTGGCCCGTATATCAGACCACATTGTATGTAATTCTATTTTAGGTGTTGATACCGGTGCTTTAACCGGCTTTACCTACATGATGCAATGGCGCGAGCATATCTATGAGATTTACGAAGAAGTTTGCGGCTCACGTTTAACAACAAATATTGGTCGTATAGGTGGTTTTGAGCGTAATTTTAACGCCATCGCTTTTGCTAAACTGCGCAAGTTTATAGCAGGCTATCCTAAAGTTTTAAAAGAATTTGAATCGCTGTTTAACCGTAACCGCATATTTGTTGACCGTACTAAAGGCGTGGCTCCGGTTACTGCTGAGGATGCGTTAAGCTATAGCTGGAGCGGCCCGATATTGCGTGCTGCCGGCGTTGATTATGATGTAAGGGCCATGAATCCGTATTCATCCTACGAAGATTTTGATTTTGAAGTTCCGGTTGGTGAGGGGGGCGATGTTTACGCCCGTTTCCTGGTACGTAACGAAGAAATGTGGCAAAGCCTGCACATCATAGAGCAAGCCTTGGCTAAGTTAGAGAAAGAGCCTTCAGATATATTCCACGCGGATGTACCTGAGTTTTACCTGCCTCCAAAAGAAGAAGTATATAATAACATGGAAGCCCTGATCTATCACTTTAAAATTGTGATGGGCGAGATACCTACACCGGCTACCGAAGTTTATCACTCGGTAGAAGGCGCTAATGGCGAATTAGGTTTTTACCTGGTAAATGATGGTGGCCGTTCGCCATATCGTTTACACTTCCGCAGGCCAAGTTTTATCAATTACCAGATGTATGCCCCAATGAGTAGGGGTATGTTACTGTCTGACGCGATTATTAACATGAGTAGTTTAAACGTTATAGCGGGAGAGTTAGATGCTTAGAGTTGAAGATACTATACCAGATATGCCGGTAGAGTTTTCGCCGGAGTTGTTAACTCAATTTGCTGATGTAGTTAGCCGTTATCCCGAAGGGAAACAAAAATCGGCTTTACTGCCTATACTACATTTGGTACAGGCCGAGTTTGGTTGGGTGAGCCCGCAGGCAATGGATAAGGTTGCCGAATATTTGAAATTAGAACATATAGAAGTTTACGAAGTAGCTTCATTTTACAGTATGTATTTTTTACGCCCGCAGGGTAAATACGTTTTAGAGGTTTGCCGCACCGGGCCATGCTGCCTGGTAGGTGCCGAAAAGATAATGGATCATATTGAGCAAACTTTAGGTGTAAAAGAAGGCGAAGTAACCCCTGATGGTTTATTTAGCTGGCGCGGAGTAGAGTGTTTGGCCGCCTGCGGTTTTGCACCGGTTTTACAAATAGGCCCTGAATATACTTTCTACGAAAAACTGACCAATGAGTCGGTTGATCAATTGATCACAGATTTAAAAGCTAAGGCGAATAACTAATGGCACGCAAATTACTTTTAGAACATATAAATGTACCCGGCATTAATACTTTTGAAGTGTACCGCTCAAAAGGTGGTTATGCTTCGGTAGAGAAGGCTTTGAAAACCCTTACACCCGAAGAAGTTGTAGAGGAAGTTAAAAAGTCGGGTTTACGTGGCCGTGGTGGTGCGGGTTTCCCTACCGGGATGAAGTGGAGCTTTTTGGCTAAGCCCGAAGGGGTTGCCCGTTACCTGGTATGTAATGCGGACGAATCAGAGCCCGGCACATTTAAAGACAGGTTTTTAATGACCTATATCCCTCACTTATTAATTGAGGGGATGATCGTATCCAGCTTCGCGTTGGGTGCAAAAACATCATATATATACGTTCGCGGCGAAATGATGCCGCAGATACGCATACTTGAAAAAGCCATTGCCGAAGCAAAAAACGCCGGCTTTTTAGGTAAAAACATATTAGGCACAGGTTACGACCTGGAGTTGTATGTGCAGCCGGGTGGCGGTGCCTACATCTGCGGAGAAGAAACCGCGCTGTTAGAATCATTAGAAGGTAAACGTGGTAACCCGCGTATTAAACCACCATTCCCGGCTATTGCGGGTTTGTATGGTTGCCCAACAGTGGTAAACAATGTCGAATCAATTGCCGCAGTAGTTCCTATCGTTAACGAGGGCGGCGATGAATATGCTAAAATTGGTATTGGCCGAAGCACGGGTACTAAATTAATTTCTGCCGGTGGTAACTTAAATAAACCCGGTGTTTATGAAATTGACTTAGGCTTATCATGCGAAGAGTTTTTATACTCTGACGAATATTGCGGTGGCATAGCCAATGGTAAACGCTTAAAAGCGGTTGTTGCAGGTGGTTCATCAGTACCAATTTTACCGGCTAACTTATTTTTAAAGACCGCTAATGGTGAGGCTCGTTTAATGAGTTACGAATCATTATCAGACGGTGGTTTTGCTACCGGTACCATGTTAGGTTCGGGCGGTTTTATCGCCTTTGATGAAGATCAATGTATTGTGCGTAATACCTGGAACTTTGCCCGTTTTTATCATCATGAAAGCTGCGGACAATGTTCGCCTTGCCGTGAAGGTACCGGATGGATGGAAAAAGTATTGCACCGTTTAGAGAACGGTCACGGCAAACAAAGCGACATGGACCTGTTAGTTGATGTTGCTAAAAAAATTGAAGGTAATACTATTTGTCCGCTGGGTGACGCGGCAGCCTGGCCGGTAGCCAGTGCTATTCGTCACTTTAGGGATGAATTTGAGTGGCACGTAACTCACGCAAGTGAGGCGGTAGTAAGAAATTATGGTTTAGCACATTATGCAGATCCTTTACCTGCGCCAGTAGCTAATGCTTAAGTCTTTGACTTTTTAATTTTAACTTAACAATGAAAGTTACAATAGACGGAATATCAGTAGAAGTACCAGATGGAACATCCATCCTTAACGCCGCAAGGGTTATAGGTGGCGATATCGTTCCGCCTGCTATGTGCTATTATTCTAAACTGGAAGGCAGTGGCGGTAAGTGCCGTACTTGTTTGGTAAAGGTGACCAAAGGTTCTGAAAAAGACCCTCGCCCAATGCCTAAACTGGTAGCATCTTGCCGTACAACAGCAATGGATGGTATGGAAGTGCAAAACATTACCTCGCCCGAGGTTTTGGAAGCACGTAAGGGTGTAGTGGAAATGTTGTTGATCAACCACCCCTTAGATTGCCCGGTATGTGACCAGGCAGGTGAGTGCCATTTACAAGACTTAAGCTATGAGCACGGTGTGGCCAATACACGTTATGAATTTGACCGTCGTACATTTAACCGTATAGACATTGGTGATAAGATACAATTGCACATGACGCGTTGTATTTTATGCTACCGTTGCGTATTTGTTGCCGACCAGATAACAGATCATCGTATACATGGTATATTAAACAGGGGCGATCACTCTGAAATATCAACCTACATACATGCAGCGGTTGATAATGATTTTTCAGGAAACGTAATTGATGTTTGCCCGGTAGGTGCCTTAACTGATAAAACTTTCCGTTTTAAAAACCGTGTTTGGTTTACCAAACCTGTAGAGGCACACCGCGATTGCGATCACGAAAAATGCAGCGGTAAGGTAACCTTATGGTACAAAGGCGATGATGTATTAAGGGTAACCGCACGTAAAGATGTATATGGCGAGGTAGAAGATTTTATTTGTAACACCTGCCGTTTTGATAAAAAGAAAACCAGCGATTGGGTAATTGATGGGCCGCGTAAAGTATCCAATCAATCAGTTATCAGCTCTAATCATTATGATTTTACGCCGTTGCCGGTAGTTAAAACTAACCCGGTATTGCAGGAAGCTAACAAAATACAACTAGAAAGAGAAACACGCTTATAATGGAGTTGGCAGATATATTAATAAAGTTTGTACTGATAGTAATTATTTTCGCTATCAGCCTGGTGGTGGCCATGTATTCTACTTATGCAGAACGTAAAATAGCTGCTTTCTTCCAGGATAGGATAGGTCCTAACCGTGCAGGCCCGTGGGGTATTTTACAACCACTGGCCGATGGTGGCAAGATGTTTTTGAAAGAAGAGATCATCCCTACTAATGCCAGTCCGTTTTTATTTATAGTTGGGCCGTCATTGGCTATACTAACGGCTTGTATAGGCTCGGCCGTTATACCATGGGGACAGCAATTAACCATTGGCAGCACCGTAATTGATTTACAGGTTACAGATATTAACGTAGGTATATTATACATATTCGGTGTAGTATCATTAGGTGTGTATGGTGTGATGATTGGCGGATGGGCATCTAACAACAAATACTCGTTATTAGGCGCTATACGTGCTGCATCGCAAAACATAAGCTATGAAATTTCGATGGGTTTATCCATCATCGCGTTACTACTTTTAACAGGCAGTTTAAGCCTGCGCGAAATAGCCGAGCAACAACACGGCTGGCATTGGAACGTTTTATACCAGCCGGTTGGCTTTATATTGTTTTTAATATGTGCATTTGCAGAAACTAACCGCACACCGTTTGACTTACCTGAATGCGAAACCGAGCTGGTAGGTGGTTATCATACCGAATACTCATCCATGAAATTAGGTTTTTACCTGTTTGCCGAATATATTAATATGTTCATTTCATCGGCAGTAATGGTTACCCTGTATTGGGGCGCTTATAATTATCCGTTTATGGATTGGATGGCTGCCCATATTGGTACAAACGGTGCTGTGATATTAGGTGTTGTGTTAATGTTCGTGAAAGTATTTTTATTCATTTTCTTCTTCATGTGGGTGCGCTGGACGATCCCGCGTTTTCGTTATGACCAGTTAATGGATCTGGGCTGGAAAGTATTGATCCCGTTGGCAATAGCTAACATTGTGGTAACCGGTATTGTTATTACTTTATTAAACAGATAAGATGGAACCGTTAAGTAATAAAAGAAAAGTAATTGAATCAAAGCCGCTAAATTTTTTAGAGCGTGCTTACCTTCCGGCTATTATAAACGGTTTGGCTATTACTATAAGGCACTTTTTTAAAAAGCCGGTAACCATTAGTTACCCCGAAGAAAAACGTGAATTTTCTGAAAATTTCCGTGGTATGCACTCGCTTAAGCGCGATGAAAATGGTAAAGAGCGTTGCACAGCCTGTGGTTTATGTGCGTTATCATGCCCTGCAGAAGCAATTACCATGACTGCCGGAGAGCGTCAGCCGGGTGAAGAGCATTTGTATCGCGAAGAAAAGTATGCTGCCGTGTATGAAATAAATATGCTGCGCTGTATTTTTTGCGGCTTGTGCGAAGAGGCTTGCCCTAAAGAAGCTATTTATTTAGATGGTGATATTGTACCTGCAGATTACCTGCGTAAAGATTTTATATACGGTAAGGACAAATTAGTTGAGGCTCCGTTAAATCAATAAAGAAGTTTTATACCTTTGCCCAACCCATTTTTTGGTGGGCAAAGTGTTTTAATAAATAAACATGAATACATTTTACTTCATCGCGTTTTTATCCATATTCTTCGCAATACTGGTAATCTCTGCAAAAAATCCGGTGCACAGTATTCTATATCTGGTACTTACATTTTTTACCTTCACTATACACTATATTTTATTGAACGCCCAGTTTTTGGCGATAGTAAATTTTATAGTTTATATGGGCGCCATACTGGTGTTGTTTTTATACACACTAATGCTCATGAACCTGAATAAAGAGAATGAACCGGTAAAATCTGGCTGGATAAAAATTGCCGGTGTAATAGGCGGTGGTTGCTTTTTGGTAACTATTGTAGCGTCATTAAAAGCGCTGGGCATATCACAACCGGTAGTGTTGAAAGATCCTAACCTGGGCCTGGTTAAAAATTTAGGTAAAGTGTTATTTAACGAATATTTATTGCCGTTTGAAATATCATCTATCCTGCTGCTATCAGCCATGGTGGGTGCTGTATTATTGGCTACTAAAGACCCTAAGCCTACTGCATAATGGAAAATTTAACTACTGCTATACATGCTGTCCCGCTTAATCATTATATATTATTAAGCGCAATTATATTCACCATAGGTGTTATCGGGGTATTAATACGCCGCAACGCTATCGTGATATTTATGTCGGTAGAATTGATGCTGAACGCCGTTAATCTATTGTTGACCGCCTTCTCTGTATATAGAGGTGATGCATCCGGGCAGGTATTTGTGTTTTTTATTATGGCATTAGCCGCCGCCGAAGTTGCAGTTGGGCTGGCTATTATAGTAATGATCTATCGCAATACCAACTCGATAGATATTAAAGTATTGAACAGGTTGAAGTGGTAGGCCCCACCCAACCCTCCCCGGAAGGGAGGGCTTTTGAGAGGCTTATAGAATTATATATTAAAATAAAAATTAAAACAATTTAAGTCTCCCCTACCGGGGGAGATTTAGAGGGGGCATATATGGACAAATACATCTGGCTTATTCCACTACTACCGTTAGCCGGTTTTATTATTAATGGCCTTGGCCGCAATACTTTATCAAAAGGTGTAATTGGCTTTATTGGCAGTTCGCTTATTTTGGCTTCATTTGTTTTAAGTATTCTTACTTTTTTCCAGATCAAATCATCAGGTACATCCATAAATGTTACTGTGTTTGAATGGTTTCAGGTTGGTGCTTTAAAAGTTTCTTTTGCTTTTTTGGTAGATCAGTTAAGCTCTATCATGCTGTTAATTATAACAGGTGTAGGCTTTTTGATCCATTTATACTCAACCGGGTATATGCATGATGATGCAGGCTTTGGTAAGTTCTTCGCTTATTTAAACCTGTTTGTATTCTTCATGCTGCTATTGGTAATGGGCTCAAACTACCTGATCATGTTTATTGGTTGGGAGGGTGTAGGTTTATGTTCATACTTATTGATCGGCTTCTGGTACACTAACCCCGATTATGCCAATGCTGCCAAAAAAGCATTTATCATGAACCGTATTGGTGATCTGGGTTTCCTGATCGCTATATTCCTGATATCCTCCTATTTCGGCAGCATTAATTATGCTGATGTATTTGAAGCGACTAAGACCGCGAAGGATGTTCCATTTGTATTAATAACCATCTTATTATTTGTAGGCGCGGTTGGTAAATCGGCTCAGTTACCATTATTTACCTGGTTGCCCGATGCGATGGCCGGACCAACCCCGGTATCAGCCTTAATACACGCGGCAACCATGGTTACAGCAGGTATATACATGGTAGCACGGTCAAACATTTTATTTGTTATGGCACCGCAAACTATGGAGGTAATAGCCATTATAGGTTTAGCTACAGCACTATTTGCTGCATTGATAGCCTTAACACAAACAGATATTAAAAAGGTATTGGCTTATTCAACAGTATCTCAATTGGGATATATGTTTTTAGGTTTGGGTGTTGGTGCGTTTACGGGGTCATTCTTCCACGTATTAACACATGCTTTCTTTAAAGCATTATTATTCCTGGGTGCAGGTTCTGTTATTCACGCTATGGGTGGCGAGCAGGATATGCGCAAAATGGGGGGCTTAAAAGGTAAGATCAAAATTACTTTTATTACCATGCTGATAGGTACTATTGCTATTGCAGGTATACCTCCATTCTCGGGTTTCTTTTCAAAAGACGAAATATTAGCCGCAGCTTACGCGCATAATCCTATTTATTATGTAATAGGCGTTATCACCGCTATGTTAACATCATTCTATATGTTCCGGATGATGTACCTTACATTTTGGGGTACGTTTCGTGGTACTCATGAGCAGGAACACCATGTGCACGAGTCGCCATTGAGCATGACTTTGCCTTTAATTGTATTAGCCATACTATCTGCCATAGCAGGTATGATAGGCGTACCCGCAGTATTAGGCGGCCACCACGAATTGGGCGCTTACTTGTCGCCGGTATTTGAAGAATCGCACCAAATATTAGGCGAGCATGAACTGAGCCACAGCACCGAATGGTTCCTGATGGGTACATCGGTAGTATTAGCGTTTATTGCTATGGGTTACGCCTGGTCAAAATATGTTAAAGGCGCGCATGTACCGGTTGAAGATAACGAAGAACGCCCTGCATTGGCCAAAGCATCATACAATAAGTTTTATGTAGATGAATTATATGATGCCATCATACGCAAGCCACTGGATCATTTATCGGTATTTTTATACAATGTGAGCGATAAATTAGGTATTGACGGATTGGTGAATAGTATTGGCAAAGCCCCGGTTGAGGCAAGTAAAGGTTTACGCTTATTACAAACAGGTAATGTAGGCTCATACATATTTATGATGGTAGTGGGTATAATTGCCATTTTGATATATAGTTTTATTAGTATTTATAAAATATAATGACGGTTATTATATTACTTCTATTGCCGGTAATTGCGGCACTTGCTGTTTTACTGTTTAAAAACGAAACAGCTAAACACGCCGCCTTATTTTTTTCGGTTGCCGAACTGGCAATGGCTTTGTTTTTCCTGAGCCATTTTACGCCAGACGCGTCAACTCAGTTTATAGTTGATATACCATGGCTACCTAAATTAGGAATTTTCTTTAGTGCAGGTATTGACGGTATAAGTATGCTAATGGTATTGTTAACCACGGTATTGGTACCCCTTATTATACTAAGCACCTATCAGCATCAATATAAAAACGCCGGTGCTTTTTACGCATTAATACTGTTTATGCAGGCCGGTATGCTGCTTGTATTTTCCGCGATTGATGGGTTTTTATTTTATGTAGGGTGGGAAGCAGCATTAATACCTATATATTTTATATGTGCTTTATGGGGCGGCGAAAACCGTATCCGGATTAATATCAAATTCTTCATATATACGTTTGCCGGTTCATTATTTATGTTGGTAGCTATTATATACCTATATATGCAATCTCCCGGAAAAAATTACGGCATAATAGAATTTTACCGTACGGCTTTAAATGCACAGCAACAGTCATGGGTGTACCTGGCGTTCTTTATGGCCTTTGCCATCAAAATGCCGGTATTTCCGTTCCATACATGGCAGCCCGATACCTATACTGAAGCACCATCTGCAGGTACCATGATGTTATCGGGTATTATGTTAAAGATGGGTATTTATGGTGCCATCCGCTGGATGATTCCAATTGCTCCGGTTGGGTTTATTGAGTGGAGGTACTTAAGCCTTTTGTTGGCTACAATAGGCATTGTTTATGCCTCAATTATCGCTTTTAAGCAAACAGATGGTAAGCGTTTGGTGGCTTATTCATCAATTGCTCACGTTGGGCTTATTGCAGCAGGTATTTTTGCCTGGAATGGTCGTGGGTTACAAGGTGCCATGATACAAATGGTGAGCCATGGTATTAACGTAGTAGGTATGTTTTTCATATGGGATATTATAAGCCGTCGTTTAAACACCCGGGATATTACCCAACTTGGTGGTATAGCCAAATTAGCACCACAGTTTGCAACCGCGTTTTTAATTATTGTATTAGGTACCGTAGCATTACCGTTAACTAATGGCTTTATAGGGGAGTTCCTGTTACTAAACGGAATTTTTAATGCCAGCATAGCATTTGCAGCCGTTGCCGGATTAACCATCATTTTTGGTGCTGTTTATATGTTGCGTATGTACAAAAACGTAATGCAGGGCCCAACCAATGAACTCACCGCTACTTTTACTGATATACATGGTTCAGAGAAAGTAGTTTTAATTATCATTTGCGTTTTAATAATAGGCATTGGGGTGTATCCGCAGCCTTTATTACATATATCAGAGGCTTCGGTTAACAGTTTAATGCAGGTTGTGCATGCAAAAGCGGAGGCAGTAAAGTCTTTAGCTCCACCGATGCCTCAGCCTAAATAATCATATTATAATTTAAGTTTTTAAAATTTAGATTTTTTAGAATAAATAATATATCATGAATACCATTATACTCATATCTGTATTACCCTTAGTGCTTTTGTACATGGGTTTATATAAGGCTAAAAACGCGTTGCTGCCGGTAACGGTAGTTGGCCTTGTTGCAGCATTAGTTTTAGCTGTAGTGCAGTGGAACGACGGTGCGCAGCCCATATATAGTGGTATGTTATTATTTGATAATTTCTCTATCGCGTTTTCGGTACTAACTATTCTGTCAACCATATTGATCTTATTATTATCTAAAGGATATTTTGAAAGAATAAGCAGCCACGTTGCCGAGTATTATGCTTTGATATTATTTGCCCTTGCGGGTATAATTGTAATGGTTTCGTATAATAACTTAACCATGTTGTTTATCGGTATCGAGATCATGTCAGTAAGTTCATACATCCTGGCGGGTATTAAAAAGAATGATTTTGCATCAAACGAAGCCGCTTTAAAGTACTTTTTAATGGGTGCTTTCTCAACCGGTTTCTTATTATTTGGTATTACCTTAATATATGGTTCATCAGGCTCATTTGGTTTAGAAGCCATACGCGATTATGTGATCACCAATTCACGCAGTATTGATCCTTTATTTTATACAGGTATCATGTTAATGGTTGTGGGACTTTGCTTTAAAGTAGGTGCTGCCCCATTCCATTTCTGGACTCCGGATGTTTACGAAGGTTCACCAACGCTTATTACTACCTTCATGTCAACTGTGGCAAAAACTGCAGGTTTTGCAGCATTTTTGCGTTTGTTTATGGCCAGCTTTGCACCACTATCTGAATTTTGGGTGCCGGTATTGGTGGTTATAGCTATAATTACCCTGGTAATTGGTAATGTTACTGCGTTATACCAGCAAAGCTTTAAACGTATGCTGGCATTTTCCAGTATATCACACGCCGGTTATTTATTATTTGCCATCATCGCCTTAGGTGTAGCATCAGCCAACGCGGTATTTATGTATACTGCCGCATATTCCATTGCCTCAATAATTGCCTTTGGCTCTTTAATATTGGTAAAACAGCAAACAGGCAGCGAAAATTTTGAAAGCTTTAACGGCCTGGCTGCTAAAAACCCTTTTCTGGCAGTTGTATTAACAGTAGCTATGTTGTCATTAGCCGGTATACCACTTACTGCCGGTTTTATAGGCAAGTTTTATATGTTTAATAGTGCGCTATCACAGTACCAGGTATGGCTGGTTATTATAGCTGTTGTAAACGCAATTATTAGCATATTCTACTATTTTAGAGTTATTATAGCCATGTATTTCCGCACTGCTGATCGTGCCGAGGTTGTAGTGCCTGCCTATTATACTTTTGTTTTAGGCTTTTCGGCCATAGCCACTATTGTTATAGGGGTTTGCCCATCACTTATAGCTAACCTTATTTAATATAAAGTATATAGCTGCTTAATTGATTTTATATTTTGTAGCTTTACGGATATAGTGAATGGAAAGTTTTTGGGAACACCTGCAAAATTTAACGGACGCTCAATCCATTTTAAGCAAAGGAGGGTTTTACCTTTTGCTTATTGTTGTTTTTGCTGAAACCGGCCTGTTTTTCGGATTTTTTTTGCCTGGCGATTATTTGTTGTTTTTGGCGGGTCTGTTATGCTCATCCGGTATGATAGATGTATCATTACCTACCTTGCTTTTTTCAGTAATGGCGGCAGGTATTTTGGGTAATTATACGGGTTATTGGTTTGGGTACCGAACGGGGCCGGTACTGTTTAGCCGAGACGATTCATTGTTCTTTAAAAAGCGGTATATTATATTAGCCGAAGAGTTTTACGCTAAGTATGGTGGGATGGCCTTAGTTTTAGGGAGATTTTTCCCAATAATCAGAACTTTTGCCCCTATCTTTGCAGGGGTTGTTAAGGTTGACTTTAAAAAATTTACTATATATAATTTTGTAGGTAGCATTACCTGGGTGTGTACATTTATTTTGGGAGGCTACTTTTTAGGTAGAAGATACCCCCAATTAAAAGATTACCTTGAATATATAGTGCTTGGATTAATAATAATTACAACAATTCCGCTACTTATTGCTTTTTTAAGGAAGCGAAATGCTAAGGCTGAAGAAAAAGAATAAAACACTAATAAATATAAATGAGTACACAACACCCATGGCACCAGGTTTCACCGGGTGATAATATTCCCGAAACAGTGAACGCGATAATTGAGATACCTAAAGGCTCAAAGGCGAAGTATGAAATTGATAAAGATTCGGGCTTGTTAAAATTAGACCGCGTATTATTTTCGTCGGTAATGTATCCCGCCAACTACGGCTTTATTCCAAAAACTTATTGTGATGATAAAGATCCTTTGGATATATTAGTGCTTTGTTCTATTGATGTTTTCCCGATGTCGATAATTGAAGCAAAAGTTATAGGCGTAATGCATATGGTTGACAATGGCGAACAGGACGATAAAATTATAGCGGTTGCTAAAAATGATATGTCTGTAAACTATATTAATGATCTTAACGAACTACCACCACATGCAATGACAGAGATTGTAAGATTTTTTAAAGATTATAAAAAGCTGGAAGATAAAAATGTTACTATTGAACATCTTTTAGGTAAGCGCTATGCGCATAAAGTGATAAACGAAGCTCTGGAACTGTATAAAACAGAGTTTCCATTAGTGTACCAATAAATAGTTAATGGACCCCGAGAGTTACGATATAAACGCATTATCTATAATTGCTACCATATTTTTGGTATTGCTAAACGGTTTTTTTGTGGCGGCAGAGTTTGCCATGGTAAGGGTAAGGGGCTCGCAAATTGAACTCAGGGCCAAAACAGGCAGCGCGGTGGCTAAGGTGGCCCGTGGTATTTTACATAATTTAGATGGCTATTTAGCGGCAACGCAGTTAGGGATAACTATTGCGTCACTGGCGCTGGGTGTTGTAGGTGAGAAAGTAGTTACCAATATAGTTGTACGTGCTTTTTTAGGAGCCGGAATAGAGCTTAGCGCCGGTTTTATTACAGCCAGTCATATCATTTCTTTTGCTGTTATTACTATACTGCATATAGTTTTTGGTGAGTTGGCTCCAAAGTCATTAGCCATACAAAAATCGGTACCCACCACTTTGGCGGTTTCGGTTCCGCTACGGTTCTTCTTTATCTTTTTTAAGCCGCTTATCTGGGTGTTAAACGGCTTTGCTAACTTTATTTTAGGCCTTTTTGGTATTAAAACATTAGAAGGCGGCGAGGCGCACCATAGCTCGGAAGAACTACAATATTTATTGGAGCAGGGTAAAGAAACCGGGGCATTGGATTCAAACGAACATGAGTTGATACAAAACGTGTTTGATTTCAACGAGCGTGTAGTAAAAAATATTATGGTGCCGCGCACTAAGATATCAGGTATAGAAGTAGATACCCCCAGAGAGGTGTTGTTAGAGATACTAATAACCGAAGGGTACTCACGCATGCCGGTATTTGATGATGTAATTGATAAAATTGTAGGTATTGTACACGCAAAAGATATTTTGCCTTTACTGGCGCGTGGCGAAGAGATAGTTTTAAAGGATATTATCCGCAAACCATACTTTATCCCCGAAACCAAAAAAATTAATGATCTGATGGCCGAGTTACAGCAAAAGCGTATACAAATAGCTATTGTGTCTGACGAGTTTGGCGGCACCGCGGGAATGGTTACACTGGAGGATATTGTAGAGGAACTGGTAGGAGAGATACAGGATGAGTATGATGAGGAAAAGCCAATTGTTGAGGTTGTAAACGAACGAGAGTTTATTGTAAATGCCTTAGCACCTATATATGATGTTAACGGCCATTTGCCACATGACCTGCCCGAAGATGGCGACTTTGATACCGTATCCGGGTGGTTGGGCCATATTTTTGGTAAAATACCCGATGTGGGCGAACAAAAGGAGTCCAACGGGTATAACATCACTGTACTAAAAAAATCCGACCAAAATATAGAATCAGTAAAGCTGGAATTATTGATAAACGATGAGGATACGGTAGATCTGCGTTAACCCGCTTCGTGATGCATCTTTTTTATACACCAAATATTGATCCCGCACACCCCCAATTCTTTTTAACGGAAGAAGAAAGTAAACACGCCATAAGAGTTTTACGGTTAGAGGCAGGGTCAATAGTGCAACTAATTGACGGACGAGGCGGATTATATACTGCCGAGATTAGCGACGCGCATCCCAAAAGAACTATCCTGCAAATAAAAAATATCACTACCGGATACGGTAAACGTAACCATTACCTGCATATAGCCATTGCGCCTACCAAGAATATTGAGCGTATCGAGTGGTTTTTAGAAAAAGCTACCGAGATAGGAATTGATGAAATATCATTGATCATTTGTCAGCGATCAGAACGCAAAGAGGCCAAAGCCGAACGTTTAAATAAAATTATTACGGCCGCTATTAAGCAGTCATTAAAAGCCTACCATCCTGTTTTAAACGAACCTAAAACTTTAAACGAGTTATTGTCCGCCCCATTTGACGGGCAAAAATTTATTGCCCATTGTGAGGATACCGATAAAGTTGATTTAAGTGCCGCGCTTGAAAAACAGGGCCGGTATTTAATATTAATAGGTCCCGAAGGCGATTTTACACGTAATGAAATTGATACAGCTTTGCAAAATGGATATAAAGCAATAACTTTAGGTGATAGCCGTTTACGAACAGAAACGGCCGCCCTTGAAGCCTGCTTTGAAGTGAATTTTTTAAACCGATAAAAAAATGAAGTTATCCATCTGCACAGTTTTAATAATGGGGCTGCTAACTTTTAGCAGTTTTAATATTAACCCCACCTATAAAATGGCCAAGCTTAAATATGCCGGTGGCGGCGACTGGTATGGAGACAGGACAGCATTGCCTAACCTGATCAAGTTTTGTAATGAGAATTTAAAAACCAATTTCCAGCCCGAGGATGAGATAGTAGAGGTTGGAAGCGCGGAATTATTTAACTATCCTTTTGTATTTATGACAGGGCACGGTAATGTTGTATTCTCTGACCAGGAAGTACGCAACCTGCGTAAATATTTAACAGGCGGCGGTTTTTTACATATTGACGATAACTATGGCCTGGATAAATTTATCCGCCCGCAAATGAAAAAGGTATTCCCAGAGTTGGAGTTTGTAGAATTACCAACTAATTTCCCGATATATAAGCAAAAGTTTAACTTCCCTACAGGCCTGCCTAAAATACATGAGCATGATGATAAACGCCCGCAGGGATTTGGCTTAATATATAAGGGCAAGTTGGTGTGTTTTTATAGCTATGAGTGCGATTTAGGTAACGGATGGGAAGATTTGGGCACTTATGCCGGCGATACGCCAGAAACGCGCTTAAAAGCTTTAAGAATGGGTGCTAACCTGGTTCAATACGCATTAACGCAATAATTGATAGTTAACGTGGGTTCGATATAAGAAATTAGTATAAAACTGATATGACCCGTTAGGGTCTACCTATTTGTAGCATATAGTTAAAATAATTTGTTATGCCCTGTAAGGGCTACCCCTCTCTCACGTTATTTAAGAATTAAGGAAATTGATTTTTAATAATTCCTAAATAAAAAATGCCCCGATAAAATTTTATCGGGGCATTTTTTATGATGTTTAGTGATCTTAATTTTTAGCCTTTTTAACACTAAAGTGAGGTTTGCCTGCCGGCGATATTTCAGGTGCGCCAACCAAGGTCATCGCGCAACGGAAACCAACTTCGGCACTGGCATCATCCTGGTTCATAAAGCGGCGGGTAGCCGGGTTTAACCAGTAAGCCATATCATTCCATGAACCTCCTTTATACACTTTTGATTTATCGCTCACCAAAGTAGTTACACCATATAATGAGGTATTAACGGTATCGCCAAATCCTCTCATGTCAGGAGTGTAAGGTTTGCCTGCCAGGGCACTTGTGTTTGCTGCAGCCTGGGCTGCTGCCGCTTGAGCGGCTTGTTGTTGCTCCTGCGAAGCAATCAACTCAGCATAGGTCATTTTTTTATTGGCTTTAGCCGGTTCCTTAATAGGGCGGCCATATTTATCTTTTGCGTATTGTCCTTTTGAAGCATCCGCCAATTTTTTATTAGTAAATTCATTACCACGGAACGGGTTAAAATCATCCGTCTCTTCTGATGAAGTCTGACGGTAAGTATCCTGCACCCATTCGTTAACGTTTCCGGCCATATTATACAAGCCAAAATCATTAGGTTGGTAAGCTCTTACGGGCGCAGTAATATCAGCCTTGTCATTTAAATAACCGCCTACACCCGCGTTATCACCCATGCCACGTTTAAAGTTGGCCATTATTAAGCCACGTGTTTTCTTTTTAGCCGAACGAACGCCTAAGCCGTTCCACGGGTAAACTTTACCATCATTAATATTTTCAAATTGGGTATTGCCGGCCAAAGCTAAAGCAGCATATTCCCACTCCGCTTCTGAAGGCAGGCGGTAAGCAGGTTTAAGTATACCATCTTCCATACGCGCGGGCCTAACCGGTTTGGTATTACCTGTTGTTCCGTTTGCGGCGGCAGTGGTATTAATATCCTTGATCATTTTTTTACCATCAATACCCGGGCCGCGTTGTTGGCCGTTTAAATACAAATCAGTATTAAATGGATCAGTTGAGGTAGCATTACCTGCAGGCGTAACTGTACCGGCAGGGGTTTTAGCCTTGTCTTTAGAGGTAGCTAAAATGCCTTTTTGCTGCAAAATGTATTCGTTAACCCTGTCTGTACGCCATGCGCAATACTCTTGTGCCTGGTCCCAGGTAACACCCACAACCGGGTAATCCTGAAAAGCTGGGTGGCGAAGATAATTATCTACATAAGGCTCGTTGTATGATAAGGGCCTGCGCCATACTAAGGTATCAGGTAAGGCATTATAGTATAATTCCCGGTCCTCGGGGAAAGTCATGCTTATCCAATGCAGGTAATCTATCCAATCCTGGTTTGAAACCTCTGTTTCATCCATATAAAATGATGGGATGGTTTTACGTGTACGCACATTATTGTACTCATAGGTAACATCCTGATCGGCACTGCCACCTAATACAAATGTACCACCCTCAATAGCCACAAGGCCCGGGCCCGGTGCAGGATGGGTTTGCCTGAATTTCACATAACCGCCGTTGTTTTTATCATTATACGGAATGCCGGTTTTTTGTGAAGTTTCACGTTTACTACAGCTGCTTAATAGCGTTGCAACACTTAATAGTGCTAAAGCAGTATTAGTAAAAAGTAATTTCATATTTTTACAATTAAAAATTATTAGGGGTAAATTTAATAAAATTTATCAAACACTAATGTTTATTGTTTGTATAGTGAGCAATTTGCTTAAAGTGTTAAACGAAAAAACATTGCTTGTAGTTACAAAAAACATATTTTTTAAAGTAAAACACCGTTATGGTAGTATTTGAGTTTTACTTTTACCCTATATTTATCCGGTCATAACAACAAAACTATGAAGTTTTTAGGTTTTAAAACCACACTGATATTTATCTTTTTGGCTGCTCCCGTATATGTGTTTGCCCAGGTAAATGCAAACGGTAGTTCTGTAAACGCTATAGGTACTGCCGTGCCTTTTTTAAATATAACACCCGACTCACGCTCTGGTGGTATGGGCGATGCCGGTGTAGCGATAAGCCCGGATGCTAATTCAAATTTCTGGAACCCGTCAAAATTGGCTTTTTTAGAAGATGATAACGCGGTTTCGGTATCATACAGCCCATGGCTACGCAATTTTGTTCCGGACATGAATTTATCTTACCTGAGCTTTGCACACCGCATTAATGAGCGTAATTCAATTGGGGCATCTATGCGATACTTTAACCTGGGGGCCATACAATTAATTGATGCTAACCAGGTTGACCAGGGTACTTATAAACCAAGCGAGTTTGCGTTGGATGTTTCGTTTGCGCGAAAATTTAGTAACGATTTTTCATTGGGTTTAACCATGCGATATATACGGTCCGACCTATCAAACCTGGCTTTTTCAACCGGCTCAAGCCAGCAGGCTAAAGCAGCCAATGGTTTAGCGGCCGACGTATCGGCATATTATAAAAATGATAGAGGTTACCAATTTGGCGTGCCGGTGGTGTTTACCATTGGTGCCAATATTTCAAACATAGGTACTAAGTTAAGTTATATTGATAATGGCCCTCAATACTTTTTGCCTACCAATTTTAAAATTGGTGCCGCCAACACCTGGAAATTGGACGAGTTGAATGAGATAACATTAGCATTAGATATTAATAAATTATTGGTACCAACCCCGCCAATACGCGATAATAACGGTGCTATAGTAGCCGGTAAAGACGATAACCGTTCAGTTCCCGGTGGTATTTTCGGGTCATTTACTGATGCGCCGGGTGGATTTAAGGAGGAGATGCAGGAAATTAGTTACTCACCTGGAGTAGAATATAACTACAATAAAACTTTGGCACTACGTGCAGGGTATTTTCATGAGAGCCCTAATAAAGGCAATCGCCAATATTTTACGATGGGGATAGGCTTAAGATATTTGTTCTACAACTTTGATTTTGCTTATTTGGCTGCCCAGCAAAAAAACAGCCCGCTGGCCAATACATTAAGATTTTCGTTAGCAATGAATTTTGGTAGTACCAAGGCGCAATAATGGGAAAAATACGGGTAGGTTTTGGGTTTGATGTTCACCAGTTAAAAGAACAGCATCCGTTTGTTTTAGGGGGAGTTGACCTTGCGCACCACTCGGGCGCGTTTGGACATTCTGATGCCGACGTATTGTTACATGCTATATGCGATGCCTTACTTGGTGCAGCTAATCTGCGCGATATAGGTTTTCATTTTTCAAATACCGACGACCGTTGGAAAGGTATTAGCAGCCTGGTTTTATTGCAGCACGTGGTGGAGTTATTAAAAGAAAAAGGTTGGGGAATTGGCAATATCGACGCTATGGTTTGCCTGGAAGCCCCTAAGATCAATCCGCATATTCCTGCCATGAAAATACATATAGCCAAAGCCGCCGGTATTGACGAAGACGACATCTCCATAAAAGCTACTACCAACGAAAAACTGGGCTTTATTGGCCGCGAAGAAGGTGTTGTAGCCTACGCGGTTTGTTTGATAGAAAAAATTTAAATATTCTTTACTGTTTACCTGATCTGTCAGCATCGATAGCCGAAAAATCAACACCGCATTTACAGTTACTTCCACAGCCTTTTTTTACAAACAGGCTTTTGTAAAGCATACGGCCCACATAAAATATGGCGGCTGCAAAAAGCAGGGCTACTATAACTGTTTGAATATTCATCATACAAATTTAAACGAATTGGCGGGGCTTACAGTATTATCACTATTAAATTTACTTTTATATGAGACAGTTACGGTTGTTAAGCCCATATTAAAAAGCTGCGAATGCTTTAAAATGCCATTATTTAACCTTACCTTTGCGCCAAATTTTAGAGGCATTTCATGCAAAAAATAAGAAACATTGCGATCATCGCACACGTTGACCACGGCAAGACTACGTTGGTTGATAAGATTTTACACAGTTGCTCTATATTCAGAGATAACGAGCAGACCGGTGAATTGATATTAGATAATAATGACCTGGAACGTGAGCGTGGTATTACCATTGTTTCAAAAAACGTTTCGGTAATGTATAAAGATGTTAAGATCAACATTATTGATACCCCTGGTCACGCCGATTTTGGTGGCGAGGTTGAGCGTGTATTAAAAATGGCTGATGGTGTACTTTTACTTTGCGATGCGTTTGAAGGTGCTATGCCTCAAACTCGTTTTGTAACTCAAAAGGCTTTGGCTTTAGGCTTAAAACCAATTGTAGTTGTAAATAAAGTTGATAAAGAAAACTGCCGCCCCGAAGAGGTTTATGAGCAAATATTTGAGTTGTTTTTCAACTTAGATGCTACCGAAGATCAATTGGATTTCCCGGTAATATATGGTTCATCAAAACAAGGTTGGATGAGCACCGATTACAAGCAGCCAACTACTGATATTTTCCCGTTGATGGATGCGATATTGGCAAACATACAACCGCCGCCAATTAGCGAAGGTACATTACAAATGCAGATCACTTCGTTAGATTATTCTTCTTTCGTGGGTCGTATTGCTATTGGCCGTGTGGCACGTGGTGTTATTAAAGAAAACATGCCGGTATCATTGGTAAAACGCGATGGTACTATCCAAAAAACAAGAATAAAAGAACTATACACTTTTGAAGGCTTAGGTAAAGTTAAAACTACCGAAGTTAGCGCGGGTGATATTTGTGCCGTAGTAGGTATTGATGGTTTTGATATTGGCGATACTATTGCTGATTTTGAAAAACCGGAGCAATTGGAAGTTATCCATATTGATGAGCCTACCATGAATATGTTGTTCACCATTAACACTTCACCATTTTTTGGTAAAGAGGGTAAATTTGTAACATCGCGCCACTTACGTGACCGTTTGTACAAAGAGATGGAGAAAAACCTGGCGTTGAAAGTTATTGAAACTGAATCGCCCGATTCATATTTAGTGTATGGTCGTGGTATCCTTCACTTATCCGTATTAATTGAAACCATGCGCCGCGAAGGTTATGAGTTACAAGTAGGCCAGCCGCAGGTTATTGTTAAAGAAATTGACGGTGTTAAATGCGAGCCGGTTGAGGTTTTAACGGTTGACGTACCCGGAGATGTTGCAGGTAAAGTAATTGAATTGGTAACGCAACGTAAAGGCGACCTGTTAATAATGGAGCCTAAAGGCGATTTACAACATTTAGAGTTTGAAATACCTGCACGTGGTATCATAGGTTTACGTAACAACGTATTAACTGCTACCGGTGGCGAGGCTATTATGGCACACCGCTTTAAAGCTTATGAGCCTTGGAAAGGTACTATCCCGGGCCGTTCAAACGGTGTATTGGTATCAATGGATACCGGTAAAACTACTGCTTTTGCTATTGATAAATTACAGGATCGTGGTCGTTTCCATGTTGATCCGGGAGTTGATATTTATGAAGGACAGGTTTTAGGCGAACACATACGCGATAACGACTTGGTTATTAACTTAACCAAAGGCAAGCAGTTAACCAACATGCGTGCATCAGGTAGCGATACCAACGTACGTATAGCGCCTGCTATCAAATTCTCGTTAGAAGAATCAATGGAGTATATACAGGCTGATGAATACATTGAGGTAACCCCACAAAGTATCCGTATGCGTAAAATATATTTGAACGAGAATGAGCGTAAAATTAACGCTAAAAAATTCCAGTCGTAATTAGCTGAAATTTTAAGATATAAAGCGTCCTGAACTATCAGGGCGCTTTTTTTATGCAACAATATTTAACTCACCCGATCCCGATAGCTATCGGGACTTCGCTTGTCACCCTCTCTATTCTAGAGAGGGGATTTTTTATTATCTTTCGACATGCCGACTATAACCGAACTATGCCGTAAACTTCGGCAACTTGAAACACCTGCCGAAAAAGCATTGTGGTATCATTTAAGAAACAGAAGCTTTGGAGGATATAAGTTTTACCGGCAATTTCCTATTTGTGCACAAATTACTTTAGGCAGAAACTATTATTACATACCTGATTTTTATTGCAGTGAAGCTAAATTAGTTATTGAAGCTGATGGTCCAATTCATAATTTTAAAAAAGGATTTTGATAGAAACCGTGACACAGTATTGAGTGCTTTGGGGCTTACTGTTTTAAGATTTAGTAATGATGAGATATTGAAAAATACGCAAATGGTATTAAAAGAAATAAAGCAAGAACTAATAAAACACCCATTATAAGTTCCCTCTCTAGCATAGAGAGGGTGGTCGAGCCTAGCGATGACCGGGTGAGTCACTCGCGGATCGTAAGCGATGTTTCTCCATCAACTATATCATATCACCAATAAAAAAAATTAAATTAGCCCCATGAATGGTAATGACCGGCTAAACCCCACCATATTTCACACCCGCTATGTGCACCTTACACAATTAAGGGATGCCACTATAAAACATATTAAACAGTTAACTGCTACTGATAAAAATTTATTGCTGGTTGATTTTGGCTGCGGCGATATGCCTTACCGATCGGTTATTGAACCCATGGTGGGTAAATACCTGGGCGTTGATCTGGAGATGAACCCCAAAGCCGAGCATCATATCGATTTTGACAGCAAAACCACCCTGCCCGATAATTATGCGGATATCATATTATCCAACCAGGTGTTGGAACACGTAGATACGCCATCGGGTTATTTAAAAGAGGCCCTGCGTATATTAAAACCGGGCGGTACCATTATATTAACTACACACGGCTATTGGTTTTATCATCCCACCCCAAATGATTACTGGCGTTGGACCAGCGCCGGCCTGCGTAAAACAGTAGAAGCCGAAGGATTTAAAATCACTAAATTTCATGGCATAATGGGTCTGGCGGCAAGCGGCATACAGTTATTTCAGGATGCTATTTGCAATAAATTGCCTATGTTTTTGAAGCCGCCTGTTGCCTTTGTAATGCAATTACTGATATTGTTGTTTGATAAATGGAACTCGCAGCCACAGCGCGACAGGGATGCTTCTTTATATATTGTGCTGGCACAAAAACCGATTGAATAGACGGTAATGGAACCCTTTAACCTTTGCATTATTAAACCTAATAAGGATGTTTTTTCGGAAACATTTATACAGGAACATATTGATAGGTTGCCCGGTAATAAAAAGGTGCTGTATGGTGGCAGTTTCCCGGTTTATGATCATGAAGGAAAGTATTTGATCAAGTCAAAACCAGGGTTGTTAAGCTACCTCATCCAAAAAAGAATATTTAAAAAACAGGATATAGGTGTACGCACCAACGCATTAGTTGATTATTTAAAATATCAGCAAATTGATGTGGTTTTTGCCGAGTACGGTACGGTTGGGGCTATGGTTACCCGGGCTTGCCGGTTGGCCAATGTGCCGTTGGTTATCCATTATCATGGTTTTGATGTACATCACCGGGCAACTGTAGCCAAATATTTGCCGTGGTACAAGCAGGCGTTTAGCTACGCCAGTGCTTTTATAGCAGTATCAAAAGATATGGCAACCGAATTAATAAGATTAGGCGCCCCCGCTGATAAAATACATGTAGCGTCATGCGGTGTGGATATTGATAAATTTCCCCTGATAGATATATCCCGATCAAATAGAAATTTTTTATCAGTAGGGAGATTTGTCGAGAAAAAGTCCCCCCAGTCTGTAGTGCGTGCGTTTAAATTGGTGAAAGAAAAATTTGCAGATGCCAGGTTGTGGATGGTAGGACAAGGGCCGTTATTTGCCGTTACCAAAAACTTAATTGCAGAGTTAGGACTGAATGATGCTATAACACTTACAGGTGTATTAAAATCAGATGAGATCAAAGCGTTAATGCAACAGTCGCGTGTATTTGTTCAGCACTCCGTTACCGCTAAAAATGGTGATATGGAAGGCACGCCGGTAACCATATTGGAAGCGGGTTCATCCGGCCTGGCCATAGTGAGTACACAACATGCAGGTATAAAGGAAGCTGTTGTAAATGGAGAGACGGGTTATTTAGTACCGGAACACGATATTACAGCTATGGCTAACTACATGATAAAATTGGCTGAAGATGCGCAACTGGCATCAGAAATAGGGATAAAAGAAGCGGCCCATATTCGTGCGAATTACGATATTAGGGACCGGATAAAAACAATAACTAATTTGCTGCAACAAGCAATAAATAAAAATTAAAATGTTAAGACAAACAATACGTAAGCTGGTAAACAATTTTGGATATGATATAGTAAAACCCGACGAGCGTTTAGTAGTTGATGGCTTGCCTGCTGATTTTGATAAGGATGTGGTAGATACTTACCGTAGGGTAAAACCATATACCATGACCACACCCGAACGTATTGCGTCCTTATGCAATGCGGTGAAGTACCTGGCGGCGAATAATATTGAAGGCGATTTTGTAGAGTGTGGCGTATGGCGCGGTGGCAGTACCATGGCAGCAATTGATACATTATTAAAAGCCGGGAAAACGGACCGCGAAATATATTTGTATGATACGTATGAAGGGATGTCTGAACCTACTGAACATGATAAAGTATTTACCGGTACCGCTGCAGACGAATTGATGAATACTACCGCTAAAGAAGACCCCACTTCGGTTTGGTGCTACTCGGCTATTGACGAAGTGCAAAAAAATGTGGGTAGTTTAAACTATCCTGCAGCTAAGGTGCATTACGTAAAAGGCAAGGTAGAGGATACCATACCGCAAACCATCCCCCAAAAAATAGCTTTGTTAAGATTAGATACCGACTGGTATGAATCTACCGCGCATGAGTTAAAGCACCTGTACCCTTTGCTGGTACCGGGTGGCGTTATTATTATTGATGATTATGGCCATTGGGAAGGCGCGCGAAAAGCGGTTGACGAGTACATTGCCGACAATAAGTTAAAGTTATTACTCAACCGTATTGATTATACGGGGCGCATTGGTATTAAATATTAAGCATACATGGATCTGATAAAAAGGCAAGGGTTTTACAATAGCATTGTGCTATATGCAGGTACTGCGCTTGGTTTTTTTAACCTCATCATCCTTTTTCAGCGCAATTTAACTATTGAAGAAATTGGTTTTTTTTCTTTGATGAACGCTGTTGCGCTATTGTACGCGCAAATAGCATCTATAGGTATTAATAACATTATCTTAAAATACTTTCCCCATTACCGCACTGACGATAAAAAGCATGGCGGCTTTGTATCGTTCATTATTATTTGGTGCACTATTAATTTTCTAATATTTACAATACTCTTTTTTGTATTTAAAGATCAAATTATTACCTATTATAAAGAAGATCCGGGTTCGGCTTTATTGGTCAGATATTTTTATTACATGGCACCTTTAGCCGGGTTAACCATGGTGTTTACGGTTATGGAAAGTATGGCCATTACCATATTTAAAAACATTTTGTCTTCTTTTTTGCGCGAGGTGTTATTGCGTGTATTTACTACCATTAGTGTTTTGCTGATAGCTGCATCACTTATAAACTATCATGATTTTTTAAATATATATGTGTTTGCCAACATCGTAATGGTGCTGGTTTTATTTTATAGTATATATAAAAGCAAGCAGTTTAAAATTGCCCCTGTTTCGCCACAAGTTAAAAACCAAAGAAAAGAAATTGTTAAGTATGGCTTTTTTACGCTTTTAAGCGCTACCTCATTTGTTTTGCTACAAAGCCTGGATACTATCATGTTAAGCACCATGACCAAAGAGTTGGGTGTAATAGGTATTTACAGCACTTTTTTTGCCATAGCTATAGTTATTAGTTTACCGGCAAGGGCGCTTGGCCGTACATCTGTACAGATCATATCACAAGCCTGGGTAGATAATGACCTGCCTAAAATTGATAAGATATATCGTAAAACATCAGTAGTGCAAATGCTGATAGGCTGCCTGTTATTTATAGGCCTGATAGTGAACAAGCAGTTTATTATAGTGTTGCTGCATAAACCGGAGTATGGTGGTTACTTTAATGTATTTATCATAGTTGGTATTGCATTCCTTACCGATATAACCGGGGGGTTAAATGGCCATATTATTAACCTGTCAAAATATTACAGGTATACTACTTATTTTATTGTTGGTACGGTTGGTGTATGTGCATTGGCCAACTGGATATTGATACCCATAATGGGTATGATGGGTGCCGCCATAGCGTATTTAATTGCCATGTTTACTATCAATTTTTTATCATGGTTATATGTTAAGGTTAAATTTGGGTTGCAGCCTTTTAACAAGGCGCATGTGTTAATATTATTGATAAGTATAGTTGCCCTGGCAGCCGGGTTGTTTATGCCGGTAATTAAGTTGGGTATTTTTACTGATATTGCAAATATTTGGGTAGATATGATTATCCGCTCTATATTGGTACTGATCATTTATGGCATATTAGCCTATCTTTTAAAAGTATCAGACGATGTAAATTATACCATCAATAAAATTATATTTAAGGATAAGTAATACTACTTTTAACTTTCGCGTTTTAATTTTTTATGGAAGATAAATACAAGTCGGGTGAGGTTTTATATGGGGATGATTTTGACATCGACCAGATACAAAAATGGTACGATGAGGAAACCGAAGCCTATGCCGACCTGGGCAGTAAGGATGCGGGAGAGTACGTTTACGGTTACGATGCCTTAAATACCCTGCATGGTTTTAGCTATTTAAAAAGCAAAAGGTTTGAAAATACTTTAGGAGTAGGCGCGGCATGGGGCCATGAATTTTACCCGATATTGCCCCAACTTAAAAACATATACATTATTGAACCTTCTGATAATTTACGGTCGGATAAAATAGGCGACATTATACCACACTACGTAAAACCAACTGTATCAGGTAAACTGGAGTTTGAGGATAATTTTTTCGACCTCATTACTTGTTTTGGTACATTGCATCATACACCAAACGTAAGTTATATCATTAGCGAGCTGCATAGGGTAACCAAGCCCGGTGGCTACATTTTACTGCGCGAGCCTATCATCTCCATGGGCGACTGGGAAAAGCCGCGCAAGGGGCTTACAAGGCACGAGCGGGGCATACCGTTGCAAATTTTTAGAAAGATATTTAGCGATCTGAAATTAGAAGTAATAAACGAGGCCCCCTGCTTTTGTATGACACCGTTTTTACAACGCATATGGAACAAAATATCTAAACGTGCCATTTTTAAAAATAAAGCGTATGTGCAATTTGACAAATGGTTATCAAAACTATTTATAGGCAATTTACACTATCACGCCACCAAAAAATTGGAACGTATTGCACCGCAGAGTGTATTTTATGTGTTAAAGAAAAATTAATGCAAAAATTGGCCCCCATAGCCCTATTTGTATATAACCGGCCCGACCATACCCGCCGTACTATAACCTCTTTGCAAAGAAATGTACTGGCTGATGAGTCACGGTTATTTATTTTCTCAGACGCTGCAAAAACCGAGGCGGATATAGCAAAAGTAAACGAGGTGCGCAAGCTGGTTAAGGAAACTACAGGTTTTAAATCGGTTAAAGTAATTGAGCGGACCGAGAATATGGGGCTGGCCAAATCTATCATCAGCGGGGTTACGCAGCTGGTGAATGAATACGGCAATACTATTGTTTTTGAGGATGACCTGCTATCATCACCCTATACCCTGCAATATTTTAACGAGGCGCTTTCCCGCTACGCGGATGAAGAAAAGGTAATGCATATTAGTGCCTATATGTACAACCTTAAAGCTAACAACCTGCCCGAAACATTCTTCTTTCGGGCCATAAGCAGTTGGGGATGGGCCACCTGGGCCAGGGCCTGGAACCATTTTGAACCTGATATTGAAAAATTAACGGCCCAGTTTGATGCAGAAAAAAAACGCCGCTTTACCATTGACCACACCATGAATTTTTGGCGCCAGGTGCGCGAGTTTAAAGCGGGCAAAAATAATTCATGGGCCATACGCTGGTATTTGTCTGTGTTTTTAAATAATGGGTTAAGTTTAAATCCATCGCAATCATTAATAAATAATATAGGGCACGATGGTACGGGTATACACTCCAATATTGAGGATATGTACACCGTTAGGATAGCTCAAAAACCTATAACCAATTTCCCGGGTATGATTGAAGAGCACCCTGCCGGCTATGAAGCAATTAAGTATTTCTTTAAGCACCGCAAAGGTAGCCTATGGCAGCGCGGCATACGCTATCTGGTGAAAATACGCGCTAAGTATGGCAGACAGTAGTGCTTCTGTCCGTCACCTTTCTACATTTTATTATTTATACTTGTGGTAATGAAAATTACGCTCATCAATACTGCTGATGCCGGCGGGGGAGCCCCCGCAGCCTGCCTGCGCCTGTTAAAAGCGCTGGTATCGCAAAAGGCCGATGCGCAGTTATTGGTTCAGTATAAAAAAACAGGTGATAATAACGTTAAAGGTTTAGTAACCGATTTGATCACCCGTTTAAAAGCCAAAGCTAACTTTTTACTGGAGCGTATCCCGTTCATAGCCTTTCAGGAGAGGGATAAGTCGGTAAGGTTTGCTTTTTCAACTGCTAATGCGGGTACCAGTATTGTAAATGAGCCCTGGGTAAAGCAGGCAGATATTTTGCACCTGCACTGGACAAACTCCGGCTTTCTATCCATAAGTGATTTGGCCGAATTGATAAAAACCGGCAAACCCATAGTTTGGACCCTGCATGATATGTGGACCTTCACCGGGGGCTGCCACTACTCCGACACTTGCGATCATTTTATGCGGGAATGCGGTAACTGCCCGTTTTTAAGGCACCCGGATGAAAACGATATATCGCATACCGGCTGGCTGCGTAAAGCGGCCCTATATGCTAACTCACCTAATATAACTTTTGTAACCTGCAGTAATTGGCTGGCAGGGGTGGCTAAGCAAAGTTCGCTCATCAAAAATTTTCGCATCGAATCTATCCCTAACCCCATTGATATTGATATTTTCTCGCCAAAGGATATATCCGCTGCGCGGAAAAAAAGAAACATTGACCCAGCTGCCAAAGTAATATTGTTTGGCGCAGCCAATATCAACGACAGGCGCAAAGGCATAACCTATCTGGTAGAGGCGTTAAATATATTAAAAGCTGAATACCCCGATACCAATAATATTGAGGTAGTAGTATTTGGCAAAAACAAACACTTCGATGTAACCCAGTTACCGTTTAAAGTGCATGAGTTAAGCATCATTACCTCGGCAGAGGAACTGGCAGAGATATATAGTATGGCCGACCTGTTTGTAACGCCATCGCTGGAAGATAATTTACCTAATACCATTATGGAGTCGCTGGCTTGTGGTACGCCGGTGGTAGCATTTGATACAGGTGGAATACCTGAGATGGTTGACCATTTGCAAAACGGTTATCTGGCCGGGTTTAAATCAGCAGCAGATATGGCAAAAGGGTTGTATGAAGTATTGCATAATCTTGATGCAAAAGCATTAGCAACCAGTGCCCGTCAAAAAGTGCTGGATAATTACACCAATGAGAAGGTAGCTAAACAGTACATGGACCTTTACCAATCGATCAAATGAAACAGGTCGCCCCCGTACTTTCTGTAATCACCGTGGTTTACAATAATGTAAGCCATATTGAACGTACTTTGTTGTCGGTGCTCAACCAAACTTACCCGCACATTGAATATATAGTTATAGATGGTGCTTCTACTGACGGCACTGTACAGGTAATAGAAAAGTATAAAGATCGCATCGCCAAACTCATCAGCGAGCCGGATAAAGGCATATACGATGCCATGAACAAGGGGCTGGCTTTGGCAACCGGCGATTACGTTTTATTCATGAACTCGGGTGATGAGATTTATGCACCTAAAACCGTAACTCAAGTTTTCGCATCCGCGGATAATGCCGATATTTATTATGGCGAAACAGAAATGATCAATGATAAAGGCGAAAGCCTGGGTCAGCGCAGGCATAAAGCACCGGCCAATTTTACCTGGCGCAGCTTTAAATACGGTATGAGCGTGAGCCACCAGGCTATCTATATTAAACGTGCCTTAGTTGAGCCTTACGATGCTCAATACCAATTAAGCTCGGATATCGACTGGATAATACGGGCAGCTAAAAAGGCAAAGACCATTGTTAATGTAAATCAATATGTTGCTAAGTACTTGGTAGGAGGGATGTCAAAAGCCAAACACCGCCAAAGCTTGCAGGAACGTTTTGATATTATGAAACGGTATTATGGTTTGCTGCCTACCGTTTTTAACCATTTTATCATCGCTTTTAATTTGGGATGGTATTGGTTAAGGTATAGGAAGACGAATGATTAGTAACTAAAAACCCACCACTACAGCGTCATTGCGAGGAACGAGCAATCTCTGCACATGCAAATCTATGCAACGGAATTTATTGATTATTGATATTATATATCAACCCATCCCCACGCGTCATTGCGAGGAACGAAGCAATCTCTACATAAGCTAATCACCACAACGAAAATTTATTATTTTGCATAATGGTTTTTAAAAGAGGCGGCTGTGTTTACATTCTTACCAATAAGCTGCACAAAGTTTTATATGTTGGTGTCACCTCTGAAATTCTAAGCAGAATATACAACCATAAAAACAAGATCTATCCCGATAGTTTTACAGCCAGGTACAATTGTGATAAGTTAGTTTATTATGCATTCTATCCTCATATTGAAGAAGCAATTGCTGTTGAAAAGGCGATAAAAGGTGGTAACAGAAAATCGAAAATAGCTTTGGTTAATTCTATAAATCCGGATTGGAAGGATCTGTATGATGATCTATTAGAATAAGCTTTCGGTTTTGAATGTCCTATGTAGAGATTGCTTCGTTCCTCGCAATGACGCGCGGATAGAGTAAGTGTGGTGCAAACAAAAAAGGCGATGTAAACTACATCGCCTTTATACTATCTTATAAAGCTACTTACGCTTTCTTACCCGCAGGTTTCTTTTTAGTTTCGGTATAACCCGCAAAGCCTAAAGCTAACACCAACAATACTGATCCGGCTAATGAAATACCCTCGCCGGTGTAGTAGGATGCCGGGTGGAAAATAAATTCGATTTTATGATTACCCAAAGGTATTTGTGCGGCGCGCAATAAATAGTCGGCACGGAAATAAGGTTGTTCCTTGCCGTCTATCAGCATGGTCCAGCCTTTATCATAATATATTTCAGAGAATACGGCTATCTGGTTAGTAACCGAGCCCGATTCATATACCAAATGGTCGGGGTTATAGCTTACCAGTTTTATGCTGGCAGCAGCATCAACCACTAAACTTTTTTGGTCAATTAACTTGCTGTAACGCTTATCAATAACAGCCACATTAGCAGGGTCAAAACTGCTTATGGCCTGCATTTCCTGGTCGGCGTTATCAGCCATTCTTACGCTTTTTACAAACCAGGCATTACCGCAACGTGTACTGTTAACCTGCATGTTGCTGGCATTTGTTTTAGGATCAGTAGTAATAATGTATTTAACATTTAGCATATCCAACACATCCTGGTTAACACTTTTGCTAAACTGTACATCAATCAATTCCTGGAAACGTTTTAACCTTGCTGCCGAGTATCCGCTGAATGATTTATGAAAAAACGGATTAAACATGTCCTGAAGTAAGGGCGCACCGGCATCAAATACCCTGAAGTTGGGATCGGTATCCCTGGCAATAAAGGTATCTACCTCGCGTGGTTGGGGTTTGTTTGATGCTTGTTTTTCTTGAAAGCTGTCATTGTTTAAATAGCGTTGGTCTATCCAGCACATATCTACCAATATCACCGCAAAAAACGCTAATGATAAAGTTTTAACGCTAATTTTTTGCTTGATGAATGCCCATACTAAACCAAAGGCTATCAAAACAAATACTAAAGAGCGGAAAGCATCCCAACGTGCAAAATCAATACGGTCTTTAACGATGGCCTTGGCAACCTCATTAGCAAAATTGCCGTCGCCATTTAATCCTTGTGTAAGCGCAGCTATTCCGTCAGAATGATTATGTGTTTTAAAACTCAAAAACAAATCAGGCAAAGCCAACAGTAGTAAACACAAGCCACCGGTAATGTAAAGGGATAGCTTTAACTTTTTTATCAGGTACGCCTTATCCTTGTTGTCAATAGTTTCTTTAATAGCTAAAAACGCCAGTATAGGGAAACAGATACTGGTTACTGCCAGGATGGATTCAACAGCCCTGAATTTATTGTATAACGGGAAGTAGTTAAAAAACAGGTCAGACACATACGGGAAGTTTCCGCCGAATGATAGCAACATGGTTAACACCACTGTACCTAATACCCACCATTTTAAACGGTTCTTTACGACTAATAAACCAAAAACAAACAAAAAGCATATAGCCGCGCCAAAATACCATGGGCCTTCGGTAAAAGGTTTTGGGCCCCAATAAATGCCTAAGCCGGGAATGCCACCGCTTCCAATTTGGTTGGCGTATTTTGCCGCTTCACTTTCAGGGATTCCTTTTGCTGTAAACACTTTAGCAGTTTCAGATTTTTCGTCTAATTCAGTTCGGCCACCGCCATAAACGTTAGGTACCAAAAAGGTAAGGCATTCGGCTACACCCTGGCTATACTCGTAAGCGTAATCTTTAGATAAACCATTGCCCGCATCCTTAGCAGTAGAGGTTAAATTTGATTGGCCGCGTATGGTTTCTTTACCATATTCATACGTGCTCCAAAGCATTGAAGCATTTACGGCAATAGCTAACACCAATGCAGCACCAAGGTAGGCGAAAGGCTTTAAAAAGCTGGAAGTAGATTTGTTTTTTATAGCATGGTACAACTCAATACCTGCCAAAATTAATATGGCAAACATTAAGTAATAGGTCATTTGTATGTGGTTGGCCCTTATTTCAATAGCCAAAAACAGCGCGGTAAGTGCGCCGCCCAGTAAATACTGTCCACGCAGGGTCATAATTATACTGGCCAATATAGGTGCAAAAAATGCTATGGCAAATGCCTGGTTGGCATGCCCCGCGGCCAGGTAAATTATATTATAGGATGAAAAGGTAAAAGCTATAGCACCTGCGGCAGATAACCATGGGTTCAATTTTAAAACATTAAATAAAAAGTAGGTGCCTACCAATAATATTAAAATCACATCAACGGGATTAGGCAAAGCTGTTTTAAACGCCCGTACTACATAGGTAGTAATGTTATTAGGATAGGGTGCCCATATCTGGAAAACAGGCATGCCACCAAATATCTGGTTGGTCCATAAAATGGTAGTGTCCTTTTCTTTATATTTGTTTATTTCTGTTTGGGTGGATTGCGCCCCTGTTACATCCATTTGGCCCAAAACCTTACCCTGAAAGGCAGGACCGAAATAAAGAATACAGATAGCGAAAAAAATCCCTATAATGGCGAAGTGAATGCCATTTTGCTTGAACCAGTTATTCATTTAAGTTTTTTGATTGGTAATTTATAATCTTACAATCTTCAAAAATATAAAATTGTAGCACAATTTTATGTGATTGGTTGATTAAGTTGATGAAGTGAGTGGTTGGGGGTAAGGTGAATGGTTTATTAGGAGAGTAGTTGCGGGCATTACCTACTCACACAATCAACTCAATCCAACAAAAAATTAACAAATGGTTGTCCAATAAAATAGCACAGCGGCTATAATAACCAGGCTGGCCACATAGGCGATTATTATAGGTTTGATGTATTCCTCGCGGTTGCGGCGGATGCTGAAAAAATTATATACGGCTAAAAAGCCTGCTATAACCCAAAAAAACCAATGAATATGATTGCATGATACTAATAAAGAGGCACCTACAAATAGTACAATATAGTTGGTGATAATAAGCGTTATATAAGTAGGCGTATTATTATGGTTGCGTCTGCGTTTATATAACTCTTCAGGGATCATTATTTTTTAATTTCTTCGTAATCAACAAATTCACCTTCGGTATCGGGTATATTGCTTTTTTTCCCTTCGGGGATATAATCAACTTTAATGCGGCCGGTTGGTTGCTGGGCACGGTTGGCATTTTGCTGATTTTGTTGCGCTTTATTTACTACGCTTTGGAATAAAAAAGGCATCAACAGGCGCATAATGGTGCGCACTACATATAAAATTAAAATGGATATGATTAAAAAACGTAAAAGTACCATCTGATTAAATTAAGCTTACAAATATAATATTATAACGTGTAAAATGTTTGCTTATGATTTTGCACGGTATTTTGACTTGGGAGTGGTGGGGATTGTTACAGGGGATAGTTTCACCCGATTGTCATTTCATATTACCATCCCTGTCATATTACCACCCTGTCATCTCGAACATAGTGAGAGACCTATACACATGCTAATCGGTTACCTGTGTATAGTTTTCTCGTTATCACTCGAAATGACAAGGTAGATGGTTATAGTTCCACATAAAGATGATCTTATTAATAATTGTCATCTCGAACATAGCGAGAGATCTATACACATGCTAATCATCCGATATGCATGTGTATAGTTTTCTCGTTATCACTCGAAATGACAAGGTGGGTGAGTTATTGATTTACTTCCTCATTCAAAAACGTCCATCCCGGATTTAAAGATTCAATCAAAGCGGCCTTCTTTTGCCTGCTCCATTTTTTGATCTCTTTTTCTCTTTGAATTGCATGCTCAATATGAGTAAAGTGTTCATAATAAATTAAGTTGTGGCAATAATATTTTCCCGCGAAAGTGCTTTTGTTGCCTTTGTTTTCCGTGTGTTCATATAACCTTCTCCTTAAATCATTAGTAACCCCAACATATAAAACTGTTTTGATAGGATTAGTAGTGATGTAAACGTAAAAGTTATAGTTCCACATGAGCATTATAATATGGATACAAATTAATAAAAAATGTCATCTCGAACATAGTGAGAGATCTATACACATGCTAATCGGTTATCTGCGTGTGTATAGTTTTCTCGTTATCACTCGAAATGACATAAGGGGGTAAATAATAAATTGTCATCTCGAACATTAGTGAGAGATCTATACACTGCCTTGTGAACTAGCGTGTGCATAGATTTCTCGTTATCACTCGAAATGACATAAGGGGTAAATAATAAATTGTCATCTCGAACATAGTGAGAGATCTATACACATGCTAATCGGTTACCTGCGTGTGTATAGTTTTCTCGTTATCACTCGAAATGACATAAGGGGGTAAATAATAAATTGTCATCTCGAACATTAGTGAGAGATCTATACACTGCCTTGTGAACTAGCGTGTGTATAGATCTCTCGTTATCACTCGAAATGACATAAGGGGTAAATAATAAATTGTCATCTCGAACATAGTGAGAGATCTATACACATGCTAATCGGTTACCTGCGTGTGTATAGTTTTCTCGTTATCACTCGAAATGACAAGGTGGAGAGGATTGCTACGAAAACTTCTCTTCCATCATTTTCTCCAAAGCAAACATTTCGTCTCGTAGTTTGGCAGCGCCAAGGAAGTCCATATCCTTAGCGGCGGCCAACATGTCTTTCTTAGTGTTTTCGATAGATTTTTTCAGGTCGGCTTTGGTCATGTATTGCACAATAGGGTCGGCTGCCAATGTCATTACATCCGTTTCTACGTAAGCCTTTTGTACACCGCCCTTAAAGTCAACCACCGATGTTTGCTCAATAATTTCTTCGCGGCTCTTGCCAACCGTTAGTGGCGTAATGCCATGCTCGGTATTGTATTTGATCTGTATCTCGCGGCGGCGATTGGTTTCGTCAATAGTTATCCGCATAGATTCGGTTATCTTATCGGCATACATGATAACACGGCCCCTGTCATTACGGGCGGCACGGCCAATGGTTTGTATCAATGAACGTTCTGATCTTAAAAAACCCTCTTTATCCGCATCCAAAATGGCTACTAAGGATACTTCAGGCAGATCCAAACCCTCGCGCAGCAAGTTAATACCTATCAGCACATCAAACTCACCTAAACGCAAGCCACGTAATATCTCTACACGTTGCAGGGTTTTTACTTCGCTGTGAATATAACGGCACTTTATGCCTAATCGATCCATGTATTTGGCTAATTCCTCGGCCATACGCTTGGTTAAAGTAGTCACCAATACACGGTCACCCATTTTAATGGTTTTGTCTACTTCATCCAGCAGATCGTCCACCTGGTTTATTACCGGGCGCACATCAATAACCGGATCTAATAATCCAGTAGGTCTAATAACCTGCTCTACCACTACACCGCCCGATTTTTCCAGTTCAAAATCGGCAGGAGTAGCGCTTACATATATAGTTTGCGGTGCCAACCGCTCAAACTCCTGGAAGTTAAGCGGCCGGTTATCCATCGCCGCAGGCAAACGGAAACCATAATCAACCAATGATATTTTACGCGACCTATCGCCACCGTACATAGCGCGTATCTGCGGTACGGTAACGTGGCTCTCGTCAATCACCATCAGGTAATCATCCGGGAAATAATCCAGTAAACAGAAAGGGCGCATACCCGGTGCACGGCCATCAAAAAAGCGCGAGTAATTTTCAATACCGGAGCAATAGCCTAATTCGCGTATCATCTCCAGGTCGTAATTAACCCTTTCCTCTAAACGCTTAGCTTCTAAAAAGCGACCATCATCAATAAATTGTTTTTTGCGGGTTTCCAGTTCCTCCTGTATGGCCCAGATGGATTGGGTAAAACGCTCGCGCGGGGCAACGTATAAGTTGGCCGGATAAAGCACCATGTGCGTCATTTTCTCCAGCGTTTTTCCTGTAGATACATCGAAGCTGCTTAGCTCCTCAATATCATCACCAAAAAAGGAAATACGGTAAGCATGGTCCATATACGCCGGGAAAATATCCACGGTATCACCCTTCACCCTAAAAGTACCACGTTTAAAATCGGCGGTGGTGCGGGCGTATAATATCTCCACTAATCTATGTAAAAAGGCATTACGGCTAATGCGGGTGCCTACGGCGAATTTAAATACCGAGTTGGCAAAATCTTCCGGGTTGCCCATACCATAAATGCAGGAGATGGACGATACCACGATCACATCCCTGCGCCCCGACATTAATGCCGAGGTAGTGCGTAAACGCAGTTTTTCAATCTCCTCGTTTATCTGCAGGTCCTTTTCAATGTAGGTATTGGTGGTAGGTATAAATGCTTCGGGCTGGTAATAATCGTAGTACGACACAAAATAGTTTACCGCGTTCTCCGGAAAAAACTGCTTAAACTCGCCGTAAAGCTGCGCCGCTAAAGTTTTGTTATGGCTCAACACCAGCGTAGGTTTTTGCGTTTGTGCAATAACGTTGGCAATGGTAAATGTTTTACCCGAGCCGGTTACACCCAGCAGGGTTTGAAAAGGGTCCTGGTTATTGACACCCTCAACCAACTGCCTGATGGCTTCGGGCTGGTCGCCGGTGGGTACGTATTGCGAGGTTAATTTAAAATCCATTTGATAGCACAAAGTTAACGATTAGTAATAACGATTTTGTGGTTGTAATGTTACGCTGCTGTAAAGTAAATACTGGGTTGTGACAAGGGTATGTCAGTAGGGTTTTAAAGATTAAAGAAAGAAGATTAAAGATTGGTTATTTTGCATCGGCTATCTTGGCGCGGTTGACTCACCTCAACCGCGCTTTAGGCGCTCGTCGACCCTCTCTTCACCTTCGGTGGAAAGAGGGTTGTGTAGTGGTTAACCCTCTTTGCTGCTTGCAGCAGAGAGGGTGGTCGAGCGGAGCGATGACCGGGTGAGTCAATAGCCGCGCATAGTTAATCAAAATGCGTAAAATCATGGTTTACACTTTTTTGCATCTATTTTTTATAATCATTTGATTTTCAATATATTAATTAAATTTTTTTTCAAAATGTGTTAACCTTTGTTAACCATGATTTTATACTAATTAAAACCCAATCATACTTATTATGTATATTTATTATAAAACCTGATAGCTATGATATTTATCCTCAACAAAACCAATACCATTGGCAACCAGTTCCTGGCCGAGTTGCGGGATATGAATATCCAAAAGGATAAGCCGCGCTTCCGTAGTAACCTGCAAAAGTTGGGCGAAATTATGGCTTATGAGGTCAGCAAAAAACTTAGCTATAAAGAGCAAACCGTGCAAACTCCGTTGGGTGAGGCAGCCGTTAATCTGCTAATAGAGCAGCCTGTCATAGGCACCATTTTACGTGCAGGGCTGCCGTTTCAGCAAGGGTTTTTGAATATTTTTGATCAGGCTGATGCAGCCTTTATAACTGCCTATCGTAAGGTAAAAAAGACAGGTGCGTTTGTAATAAATATTGACCATATATCAACCCCCAACCTTGAGGGCAAAGTTTTTATTTTATGCGATACCATGCTGGCCACCGGGCAAAGTATAGTAGAGGTTTGCAAACAGTTGATCGCTCAATACAAAATAAAGGACATGCACATTGCCGCCGTAATTGCCAGTACTGAGGGTATTGACCACGTGCGCGCCAACCTACCCAAAGCCAAACTATGGGTATGCGCTGTAGATGAGGAAATGACGAGCAAAGCTTACATCGTTCCCGGGTTGGGCGATGCAGGGGATCTGGCGTTTGGAGAGAAAATTTAGAGGGGATTTTAGATTTACGAATTTAGAATTACGATTAAGTAGAGTGGTAATTATGGTTGCTAGTATTACCTTTGTAAGGTGAGGTCAGCCATGGAAAAATCTAAAATCGTAACTTGTAATTCTAAAATATACAAGCACATTTTCTTCGACCTTGACCATACCATTTGGGATTTTGATAAAAATGCCGAGGAGGCTTTGCAGGAGTTGTATGTTATACACCAGTTGGAGCATATCGGGCTTTCGTCATGTGATCTGTTCATTGAAACTTACACCCGCAATAACCACCAGCTTTGGGCCGATTACCATGTAGGTAAAATAACTAAGGATCATCTGCGCGAGGCTCGTTTCCGCCAAACTTTTTTGGATTTGAAGGTTCACCCGGATAACATACCCGCCGGATTTGAAGATGCTTATGTACAACTTTGCCCAACCAAAACCAACCTGTTTCCTCATGCACATGAAACGCTGGAGTATTTGCAAAGTAAATACAAGTTGCATTTAATATCCAATGGGTTTAAAGAATCGCAGGCGGTAAAAATTGGCGGTAGTGGTTTGACTAAATATTTTCAGCACATCATCATATCCGAAGATGTGGGTGCCAACAAACCCGACAAAGCGATATTTGAATACGCTATAAACATAGCCGGGACTACAAAACACGAAAGCATTATGATAGGCGATAGCCTGGAAGCGGATGTACGCGGTGCAATTAATTTTGGTATGGATGCTATTTATTTTAATCCTTTCAATATTCCCAAGCCGGATGATGTGCCCGTTCAAATAACAGGTTTAAAAGAATTGATACATTTACTTTAATTAAGTTCCTATAAAATTAAGTATGGATAGTATATATATATATGAGACTCGTGAGTTGGATTACTTTACATCCTATCTTAATAAAGCAAAAAAAATAGGTTATAACCCAGTTGTATTATCAAATAATGATTTGGCTAATGATAAGAGATTTGCCGAATTTAAATCCACTTACACACATTTAAGCGTTAACGATTACAATTTTGAATTAAACTGTTTTGCGCGATACTTTGCAATTGCCAATATTTTAACTAATAACGATCCTTTTATACTATCAGACTCGGATATATATCTTACAAATAAAAAAATTGTACTGAGCGACACTTCTTTTGAAAATGTTTTTATAGGTAGCGAAGGCTTTATAAATGGTGTTTCTGTAGAGCAAATATCGCCTCATTTTTCTGTATGGAATAGGGATTTGATAATGGATTTTACATGCTATCTTATAAACTCCTATAAAAGAAACCAGCAAGATGATTTTTTAGGTGAATATTATGAGGCTCAAAAAAGTGTTCTGGGATATAATGTCACAGCTATATCTGATATGACTTTGCTGTATATGTGGGTAAAGGAGAATAAAATACCTTACATCAATTCAAATAGCAGTGATAATGATTGGGGTATTGAGCATAATATCTCATCATTAGGGGGTGAAAATGACGAATATCTGTCTGTATATAACCGTAAAAAAATAGAGGTTACTACAGATGGAAAAGTTAATTTAATATTTGAATCGGGCCAAAAACAAGAGATGAGTTGCCTGCATTTTCAAGGCGATTATAAGCGGATATTAAATGATTTCTACCTGGGTAATTATAAAAAGTTTGACCAATTTTCTGCGTCCGAAAGCTACAATAAAAAATTGCATTACCTGGCTGCCGGTAATAAATTAAAAAAGTACAAAATACTCGCAAGTCAATACCAGGAGATTGAAGCCGCTTTAGATGCCTATCGGGATACGATTGAATTGATACCTGACGAAGTTTATAATGAAACGCTCATGGACGGTAAGTGGTCACCTGCGGAATTTTACCGAAGTGTTTTGGAAGACGCGCTTGGTTTTATAACAGCTTTAGAGCAGTGTACACAAGATACGTGCAACCCAACACCTAAGAAAACAACTGTTTTGAGTAATTTGATATTGTTGTTCAATGCTTTTTTACCTGAAAAGATAAAGAAACAGATAATAGCCGGGAATGGGCTCTCGGCGGAGAAAATTTCAAAAACCGAGGCCCGTAATCTTATTGTAAAATGCAATCAACGTATTAAAATAGTAGCCCCATTGACGTATGGCGCCAATAAAAACTGCCGTATAGCGCACCCCCATCTGGGTATGCTTAATGCTAAACAATGGTTTAAGTTTATCAAAATATATTTGCAATATAATTTAATACAATTACAGCGTGTCAAAAATAAATTTTAGTTTTTATGAAACCTTTTACATTTAACATAGTCATAACCTAAAATTAATCTCCGTTTTTAACCTTTGTAAAAAAATAGCATTATGCATTTTGAATATGCTTATTTGGTTGTTGTAGGATTGTTGCTGTTAACCGGCCTGTTCTATTTGAGCCCTTACGAGTTAAGTGTTAATGAGGACGACGAAGACGAATAATCGTTGGCTGAACACTTTATACCTTACTAACCGGTACCAATTACCGGGCGGAACAATTATCCTCCAATTTAATGGCAAAACGCGAAGTTGACCTGGTTATCATATCTGATGTGCATTTAGGTACCTATGGCTGCCACGCTAAGGAATTGCTTAAATATCTCAAAAGCATCAAGCCCAAAATGGTTATCCTCAATGGCGATATTATTGATATCTGGCAGTTCAGCAAAAACTATTGGCCCGAAGCGCATATGAAAGTAGTGCGCCGTATTTTAAAATTTGTTACCGATGGTATCCCGGTATACTACTTAACAGGAAACCACGATGAGATGTTGCGTAAGTTTACCGATTTTAACCTCGGCTCATTTCAACTGTTAAATAAAATTGTACTCAATATCGACGGAAAAAAAGCCTGGATATTTCACGGTGATGTATTTGATGTAACCATGCAACATTCCAAATGGCTGGCTAAACTAGGGGCAATAGGCTACGATACACTAATATGGCTAAACAGTATGACCAATTGGTTTTTAACGCTGTTGGGCAGGCCAAAAATGAGTTTCTCGCAAAAAGTAAAAGCCAGCTTTAAAGAAGCGGTAAAATTCATCAACCAATTTGAACAAACCGCTGCCGACCTGGCCGTAGCTAAAGATTACCAGTATGTAATATGCGGCCACATCCATCATGCCGAGATAAGAGAGATTGCCGCTACTGATAGCCCCGGCAAAGTGCTTTACTTAAATTCGGGCGATTGGGTGGAGAGTTTGACCTCATTAGAATACAACGACGGTAACTGGACTATTTTTAAATACAACCCCAACGATTTTAACACGGATACCGATGAGGACGATACCACAGATGCCGAAGATCTGAATGCTAAAATGAACGTTATGGACCTTTTGGAGCGGTTTAAAAAGGAAGTGTGATCTGCGTTTAAAAGCATTTTGCAACAATTTAAAATACAACTACAACTAGAGTTTTAATTATACCACGGAATATCTACCTTAGCGCCTTCAAACCAAATCACAAAAGAAATAATGAAAAACCCTATCCTTTCAATGGCAATAGCCTGTGTGGCTATAATTTTCGGCGTAAATAACACTTATGCACAAAAGTCAAAAACTCAAATTGGTATTAAAGCGGGCCTTAGTCTAACAACTTTAGGGGCTGCAACAAATAACGGCGTTTCTGTTAACTACGGTTACCGTCCGGGATTTCAAGGGGGAGTTTTTCTGGAAGCACCATTGTCAAGCAGTATTTTATTTAGCCCGCAGGTATTATATACTCAAAAGGGAGGTAACATTAATACAACCATAAGCGGTATCAAGTTTGATGGTTATATTCAGTTAAATTACATAGATGTTCCGTTACTTGTTGGTTTTAAAGCCAGTCCTAACTTATCATTTTATATCGGTCCGCAGGTTGCATTTTTGCTATCTGAAAAAGATGTTATTACTGCAAGTAATGGCTCTGGTAGTACATCTACCAGTACTACAGGAACTACAAAAACTTTGTTTGGCGGTAACTTAGGGGCTGGTTACAAACTAAATAAAAATGTTGGTTTAAATATTAACTACATTTATGATTTTAGCCATGCTGCCGAAGAAGGATATAGTAATGGTGAAAGAAACAGCGGCTTTGTTTTCAGCCTGGGTTATTCATTTTAGTTTCGTTTGCGCATCTATTACTAACCACGGTTAAATGAGAAACCTTATCTTATCTATTGCATTAGCTAGTATGGCTATATTTTTTGGCGCGACTAATATTTACGCGCAAAAGGGTCAAACTCGTATCGGTATTAAAGCCGGGCTTAGCGTAACAACTTTAGGTGCTTTTGATTATCCTGGTCTTTTTTATGATTATAATTTTAGACCAGGTTTTCAAGCAGGTGTATTTCTTGAAACACCAATTTCAAAGTCTGTTTTATTTTCTCCGCAAGTATTATTTACTCAAAAAGGAGGAAACGTAAATACTACTAGTCAAAATGGAATAATTTTAAAAGGAAGTACTCAAGTAAACTACATTGATGTGCCATTATTGGTAGGCTTTAAAGCCTACCCTAAGTTAATATTTTATGGAGGTCCGCAAATGTCATTTTTGGCATCAGAACACTATATATTAACTATAGGTAAGAGTACAGTAACCTCCACAGAAACTACCGGAACAAGGAAAATCGTTTTCGGAGGTAACGTAGGGGCAGGTTATAAAGTTACAAGCAATTTAGGTTTAAACATAAACTGTATTTTTGATGTTACTCCCACATTTGAAGAAGCTTATGATGGAGGCGAAAAAAACAGAGGCTTCGTGTTTACATTAGGTTATTCATTTTAATTTCCCGGTAGTTTAACATAACTGCAAGCAAATAATATCTTTGTTGGTACAAAAACCAATGAAGATATTATTTGCTATACAGGGAACAGGAAACGGCCACATCAGCCGTGCTCGCGAAATTGTTCCGCTATTGCAAAAATATGGCGAAGTTGACCTGCTGGTAAGCGGCACCGAAGCCGAGGTTAGCCTTTCGCAGCCACTCAAATATCGTTTTCATGGCGTTAGTTTTGTATTTGGCAAAAATGGCGACGTGGACAAATGGGCCACTTTTAAGATCATGAATCTTTGGCAATTTGTAAAAGATATTTTGCGCTTGCCCCTTAACCGTTACGACCTGATCATTAATGATTTTGAGCCCGTAAGTGCATGGGCCTGCAAACTCAGGAATATACCGGCCGTGTCCTTGAGCCATCAATGCTCATTTGTATCACCCAAAACACCACGTCCCAAAAAATGGAACTATGGTGCCTGGTTTTTAAAAAATTACTCACCCACTACCTATCATATTGGGTTTCATTTTGAGCGATATGATGATTTTATACATACCCCGGTTATCCGCAGCGAAATACGCAACCTAAAAACCGCTAACCTGGGGCATTACACGGTTTACCTGCCTGCTTATGATGATAAAACACTGATCAAGTATTTAAGTAAAAACCCGGCTATACAATGGCACGTTTTTTCAAAACGCGAAAAAACAGCCTACCAAAGCGGCAATGTGCATATATTCCCGGTAAATAATGAGGCCTTTAACAATAGTTTGGCCACTGGCGAAGGTTTGCTTACGGGCGGTGGTTTTGAGGGTCCTGCCGAAGCGCTTTATCTGAAAAAAAAGGTAATGATGATACCCATGAGGGGCCAATATGAGCAGCAATGCAATGCCATAGCCGCAGCACGGTTAGGTGTAAAAGTGCTTAGCGCTATTGATGAAAATTTTTCGGCACATTTGGAGGATTGGGTTAATGATGATAAAAAAATTGATATTAATTTTCCGGACGAGACCGCGCAAATTGTGGATGATATGATAAAGCGGTATGCAAAGCCCGTAACTATTTTACCTTAAGGTTATTTTCTTTTAATATTGTCTTTCAAACAACCCTCATGATCAATACTTTCAAAAAGTTTAACCCAATTAATATTTTATGGCTGGCCATTTTACTGGTGGTGCTGCGTATAGGGTATGTTTGGCATGCGCCTGATGAAATTGGATTTACTTTAATTGAGCCGTTTGCCCACTTGCTCAACAATGTAGAATACGATTATGTATTGCCTACAGGTTTAAATGTATTTATTGCGGGAATTGTGGTATTAGGGCAAGCTTTAATGTTGAATACCCTGGTTAATTATTATAATTTATTGGGGCGTTCAAGCTTTTTACCGGCGTTAATGTATATAGTTATAACCAGCTTGTTTACCCCGTTTTTGGTATTGAGTTCGCCCTTGTTATGCAATTTCCTGATTATATGGATGCTATATAAACTGCTTAGCCTTTATAAGGGTATCGATGCCAAATCAACTGCTTTTGATTTGGGTATGATAGTAGCATTAGGCTCATTAATATATCTGCCGTTTATTTATTTCTTTTTAGCTATATGGATATCGCTCATCATATTTAAACCGTTCGACTGGCGCGAGTGGGTATCAGGTATAATGGGTTATGCCACTGTTTTTTTCTTTTTGGCCGTGTTTTATTATTTGAACGACAGGCTCTCGCAGTTTTATACCATATGGTTGCCATTAACTACCAAGTTTCCTGATAGTATTAACATCAACTACTACAATTACCTCATATTAATACCGGTTATTGTCATATTTATACTTGGATTTTTCAAAATAAGACAAAACTTTTTTAGAGGATATGTTCAAATACGCAAGTCATTCCAGTTGTTGTTTTGTGTTTTTATAGTTGCCGGTTTATCTTTTTATGTAAAGGCTCATTTTCAAATGAGCCACTTTTTGTTGTGCGCAATACCCGCCGCGGTGTTTTTCTCGTACTATTTTTTATATGCCGGGGTACGGTGGTTTTATGAATCGCTTTTCATTATCCTGCTTGCAGGAATAATTTACTTCCAGTTTAACACTTTTTAACTTTTACATTCGTTCAAATTTCCGCGGTTATATTAGCTTTGTGTCATGAAATTTGGTGTAGTAATATTTCCGGGATCTAATTGCGATGAAGACATCATCCACGTATTAGAAAAAATAATGGGCCAGCAGGTGGTACGCCTGTGGCACAAAGATCATGACCTGCAAGGTGCTGATTTTATTGTGCTGCCCGGGGGCTTTTCATTTGGCGATTATTTGCGTTCAGGTGCTATTGCCCGTTTTTCGCCTATTATGCAGGAGGTTATTCAGTTTGCAGCTAAAGGCGGTAACGTTTTAGGTATATGTAATGGTTTCCAGATATTAACCGAGGCTGGCTTACTGCCCGGTGCGTTATTGCATAATAAGCACCGCAAATTTATTTGCCGCAATACTTTCATGATACCACAAACCAGCAACTCGTTAATAACTGCCCGTTTAGACATCCAAAGAGCATTAAAAATACCTGTAGCGCATGGCGAGGGTAATTACTTTGCCGATACGGATGTTTTGAAAAGCATTAAGGATAACGACCAGGTTTTATTTAGGTATTGTGATGAAAGCGGTAACATTACCGACGAAGCAAACCCTAACGGATCAATAGAAAATATAGCAGGCGTATGTAATGCTGGCCGTAATGTATTTGGGTTTATGCCACACCCTGAGCGTGCAGCCGACCCATTATTAGCTAATGAGGATGGCCTGGCTATTTTTGAATCCATATTATCATTAACTAAAGCCTAATGGCCAATTTGGTTATCGATATTGGCAATACTTATACAAAAGTTGCTGTATTTGATAACAATGTATTGGTATATACAAATCAGCACACAGCGTTTGATACCAATGACCTTTTGGTGTGCCTGGGTAAATATGTTATAAAAAAAGCAATTGTTTCTACAGTAAAAAGCCAGGCGGAGGAGTGGGAAGCTGTATTAAATAGTAAGGCCGATATGGCTTATTTTAATGCAGCTGCCTTTACAGGTATTAACAATAAATATTTAACCCCGCAAACATTAGGGGCCGACAGGTTAGCGGCAGTTACAGGAGCCAACTATTTATACCCTGATGCGAATAACCTGGTAATTGATGGGGGCACTTGTATAACTTATGATTTTATTGATGCCGGTAAAAATTATTTTGGCGGAAGCATATCACCGGGATTAAATATGCGTTACAATGCTTTAAACTATTATACATCAGCGCTGCCTTTGGTTAGTAGGAACGATGAATTTACAGAAAGCTATGGCAATAATACAATTACTGCAATACAATCGGGCGTTCAAAATGGCATAAAACATGAATTAACCGGCTTTATTAAAAGTTATATAAAAAGCCATCAGCAAATAAATATTATACTAACAGGAGGCGACAGTATTTTTTTTGATACTCTATTGAAAAATAGCATCTTTGCCCCCTATATTAAAATTGAGCCGCATTTGGTTCTAATAGGATTAAACGCAGCTATATAAGAGCATAATGATTAAATATACTAAGTTTTTTATAACATTTTTATTTGCTGTTGCAGCATTGGGTGCAAGGTCACAATCAACCGCAACAACCAGCTCACCCTACTCGCGCTATGGTTTAGGCGACCTAAGTCCGGGTGTATTGCCTCAAAATGCTGGTATGGGAGGTATTGCCACAGCAACCAACCGTATAAATGGTTATATGAGTATTAATCCATTAAATCCAGCATCATACTCGCAAATACGCACAATGGCAATTGATGCGGGCTTGTATGGTAACAGGGTATCTTTTAATCAAAACGGACAGGCCAGTAAAACCGATGCTAATTTTTCTATCAGCCATATAACTTTTGCTGTTCCTATCACAAAAAAATCTGCCTTAAGCTTTGGCCTTTTACCTTATAGCCAGTTGGGTTACAACTACAACCAATCAATAAAAGGGTTTGGTACAGGTTCGCCGGTTGATACTAATACGGTAAACTACCGTTATAACGGCGAAGGCGGTTTAACAAAAGCATACTTTGGCTATGGCATAGGTATAGGTAAAAATATAACGGTTGGGGCAAACCTGTCATATATTTGGGGTAATTTAAAACAAACCCAATCTACCGAATTGCCAAAATTACCCGGCGCGTTAAACTCACGAATTGAAGATAATAATAGTATTAGCGGATTAAATTATGATTTTGGCGCCCAGTATATAATAGATTTTTCTTTAACAAAACGTTTAACTTTGGGTTATTCTGCTTCAGCTAATTCTAAACTTAATAACCAAAACACCTATATAGTAAGTCAATATTTTTTAAATTCTGATGGAGTAGCAAGTTTGCCGGTAGATTCAGTTATCAGCAGGCAAGGGGTACAAAATAAAATACAGCTTCCTCAAATTAATCATTTTGGTGTATCGTTCCAGGAGGAGGGTAAGTATTTGGTTGGGGTTGACTATAGCATTGGAAAATGGTCAAATTACTCTGTTGGCGGTGTAAACCAGGGGTTACTGGACAGTAAAACTTTGAATATTGGTGGTCAGTTTACACCTAACAGGGATGCAATAGGTAATTATTGGGCTACTATTGATTACCGTTTAGGTGCAATATTTAATCAAAGCTATTTAAATGTTAGCAACCCGGATAATTCGGGCTTTACCAATATAAAATCAACAGCAATTACCTTAGGGTTAGGGTTGCCACTGCGCCCTTATTATCAAAATACGTTTTATAAGGTGAATATATCGGCAGAGATTGGGCAGCGCGGCACTTTAAAGGGTGGGTTGATTAAAGAGAATTATATTAACCTGCGTATAGGTTTTACTCTTAATGACAGGTGGTTCCAAAAACTAAAGTTTGATTAATTAACAGATGCGTAGTGGTGCAAAACAAACGTTATTGTTATCCGCACTGCTTATAAGCATGCTGCTGGTAAGTGCATGTGAAAACGATATCAATAAGATCAAAGAATTATCTGCCTTAGAATTAGAGAAGCCCCAGCAGGAAACCCGTGGGGTTGATGTGATGTACAGCGACTCGGCAAAAGTTAAAATGCGTTTGGAAGCCCCATTATTAATTGAATATAATGATACCGCAAAAAATGCTACACCCTACAATGTAACCCCAAAAGGTGTAAAAATTACTTTTTATAACCCCGATAGAACCCAGGCGGGGGTTATGGTTGCCGATTCGGCTATACAGTATCCAAAAACAAAAATTACTGAATTTTATAAAAACGTAGTTTGCACATTTTCAACAGGCGAAACTCTTAAAACCGAAGAGTTGATATGGGATCAGGAAAAGAAAATCATCTATTCAAAAAAATATGTAATAATAAACTTTACCGACGGGGGCTACAAAGACGGTGTAGATTTTATGAGTAATGAAAAGCTTACGAACTTTACTTTCAGTCAGTCTACAGCTACATTTTACACAGATGAAACACCCTGATTTGCCATAACTTATAGGGTTAAATTTTGTTTTACATTTTTTTACTAAAAATTGTATCTTGCGCCCTCTTTTAAATGAACAATAACATTATATAAAATTATATGGCTGTAATGGGTTATCTGCGTGAGCGGATGGGTAAAATAGTAGCATTTGTGATCGGTCTTTCACTATTCGCATTTGTTGTAAGTGAAGTAATAAGCAGTGGCGGGTCTTTTTTTAAGGAAGACAGTAATGAGCTTGGACAAGTAGAGGACCAAAAAATCCTTTATGACGAGTTCAGTCAAAGTGTTGAGCAGGGGCTTGAGCAATTTAAACAATCAGGGCAAGGTGCTTCACCTCAAATTACTGCCTATGTGCAGGAAAACACCTGGAACCAAACTGTAAACAGGTTGCTTATAAATAAGCAGGTTGAAAAACTGGGTTTAAAGGTTGGCGTTAACGAAACCCAGGCAATGATAAGCGGAAGCAATCCGAGCCCGCAAATTGTACAAGCGTTTACTGACCCTCAAACCGGTAAATTTGACAGAGCTAACTTGCTTTTAGCTATACAAAATATTAATACGCTTAAGGCAGATGATCCACAGAGAGTACAATGGACCAATTTTATCACTAATTTAATACGCTCAAAGGAAGGTGAAAAATATATAGCGTTGGTAACCAATGGTATATATGTTAACTCATTAGAAGCCAAAGACGATTACGAGGCCAAAAACAAATTGGTTAATTTTAAATATACCTCGCTTGACTATGCGTCAATTCCCGATAGCAAGGTAACCTTAACAGATGCAGATTATAGCAATTATTATGACGAGCATAAAACGCAGTTTAAAAATCAGGAGGAATTAAGAGATATTGAATATGTTACTTTTAACGCTGCACCTTCAAAAGAGGACTCATTGGCGGTAAAAGAGCAGGTTGCTAAATTAATACCGGCATTACAAGCCAGCACCAACGATTCGTTGTTTGTGCAAATAAATGCTGAATCTAAATTACCTGTAGTATTTGTGGGTAAAGGTAAATTGGCTGATCCGAAATTAGATTCGGTGATGTTTAATGTGGCACCCGGTACTATTTACGGCCCTTATCAATCAAATGGAAGGTACAGCATAGCTAAATTGGTTGCGGCCCATATGAGTCCCGACTCAGTAAGTGCAAAACATATATTAATTGATCCAAGCATAGAGGGTGGTGTTGATAAAGCACTTGCCAAAGCCGACTCAATTAAGAAGGTAATTCAAGGGGGTAAATCATTTGCTGATATGGCAAGTATGTACTCTACAGATAGGCAATCGGCATTAAAAGGCGGTGATCTGGGTACTTTTGGGCGTGGTGCAATGATACCTGCTTTTGAAGAGCCTGTATTTAACGGCAAACCAGGCGAGTATAAAATTGTAACTACTCAATATGGTGTACACTTAATTCTAATTGGTTCTCAAAAAGGCTCATCAAAAGTAGTTAAGGTAGCAGTTGTTGATAAATTATTAACCCCAAGCAGTAAAACACAATCTGCGGCTTACAGCAAGGCGCAAGCTTTTTTAGTGTCGTTGGATGATGATAATTTTGATCAGCAGGCAAATAAAGCGGGTTTAAAGAAGGAGATAGCCGAAAATATTACAGGTGTTGCCGCAAGCTTACCCGGCCTTACCGGTGCACGAGACGTGATAAGATGGGCATTTAAAGCAGAAAAAGGCGACGTATCTGAACAGGTATTTACTGTTGACGATCAATATGTAGTTGCGCGTTTAGCAGGAGTTAAACCCAAAGGCATATTAGCGTTGGATGTAATTAAAAAACAAATAGAACCGGAAGTAAGAAATAAAGTGAAAGCTCGTATGCTTACAGAAAAATTTAATGCTGCTTTAAAAGGATCGTCAAGCATTGATCAGGTTGCACAAAAGGCAGGCAGCAAAGTTGTGCCGGTTCAAAATATAGTTTTTGCTAACCCAATTTTACCGGGGGTTTCTGCCGAGTACAAATTGATTGGTACCGTGTTTGGCTCACAACCTAATAAATTATCAAAGGTAGTTGAAGGGCAGCAGGGTGTATATGTATTTGTGGTTGATAGTTTTATAAACCCTGCCCCGCTAAATAATTCGGTTAGAGAACGTCAGCAAATAGCACAATCTTTGTTACAGCGTGCCGAAAGCCAGGTGTTTGAAGCCCTGAAAGATAAGGCTAATGTAAAAGATAACAGAGCGAAGTTCTTATAATAAAAATTAAAGTAATTTTGTATCCGGGAATAGCGTTATAGCTTTATTCCCGGATTTTTTATTTTAAGCACCATGGAGATACAGGAAAATATAATTAATAAGGTAGCACAAAGCGGTTTAGTTACATTAGATCCCGCCCAGTTTTATCCAAAAGGAGAACGGGTGATCTATGATATTAAGGATAACCTGTTCCAGGGGTTAATATTGCGCGAAAAGGATTTTAGAGAATTTGTTAAAGATCATGACTGGGCGCAATACACCGGCAAAAATGTAGGCATAACCTGCAGTGCCGATGCCATTGTACCGGCATGGGCATATATGCTTTTAGCCAACCGTATGGCTCCCTATGCCAATGAAGTTGTTTTTGGTGATGGTGAAGTGCTGGAAACTGTACTGTTCATTAAACTAATAGAAAAATTGGATGTCGAACAATATAGAGATCAGCGTTTGGTAATAAAAGGTTGTGGAGATGTTGATGTACCGGTATCAGCTTATGTTGAACTGGCAAAAAAACTAACCCCGGTTGTTAAAAGCCTGATGTTTGGCGAGCCCTGTTCAACCGTGCCGCTTTATAAGCGTAAGGATTAATGGTTTGCTTTTTGTAGTATATAAAAGTATGAAGAGATTTTTTATTGTTATCATGCTTTTAAGCAGCGGGTTAGCCGGTGCGCTTAGCCAGGACCTCAAAAATGTAAGCGAGCCTGTTTTTAAAGTTGGTGAACAGCTGAGTTATAAATTAAAATACGGCTTTTTTACCGGTGCCGAAGCTACTTTAAGGGTAGAAGATGGCGGAGGCAAAATAAAAGGTCGCCCCACCTTTCATATTATTGCTAACGGAAATACCGCAGGTACTTTTGATATTTTTTATAAAGTACGTAACCAGTATGAAACATATATAGATCAAAAAACGCTGTTACCCTATTTTTATACAGAGAATCGCCACGAAGGCAGTTATCGCCATACAGATAATGTGACCTTTAATCAGGAGAAAAATGAGGTTACAGCCGATAAGGGTGCATTTCCGTTTAACGGTGATGTGTATGATTTTGTATCGGCCTATTATGCTGCCCGCAATATTGACGTTAGCAAGCTTAAAATAGGCGAGAAGTTTGATATGAAATATTTTTTAGAGGATGGTGTGCAAACACTTACCATAACTTACCTGGGCAAAGAAAAAATTAAAACTAATTTGGGCACGTTTAACTGCCTTAAGTTTAACCCAACAATAATACCCGGCCGCATATTTAAAAAGAATAGTAAACTATATTTGTGGATAACAGATGATAACAACAGGATACCTGTTAAGGCCCACGTGGGTTTGATAGTAGGTAGTGTAACCATGGATTTAACGGATGCCAAAGGGCTTAAATACGCGTTAAATCCGATTAGTAAATGAATTAAATGATAGAGGTTGGAAGTGTTTTGGTACATGAGGATGTAGTAAAGCAAAATTTTGTATGTAATTTAAATAAGTGTAAAGGTGCATGCTGCCTCGAAGGTGACTCGGGCGCGCCTTTAAATAACGATGAGTTGCATATCCTGGACGAAATATATCCTAAAGTAAAGCCTTATATAACTGAGAAGGGCATAACAACCATTGAGCGTGAGGGCACCTACGTAAAAGATTTTGAGGGCGATTATACTACCCCATGTGTTGATGTGAACAAGGAATGTGCTTATGTGATATGGGAGGGCGGCATAACCAAGTGTGCTATTGAAAAAGCGTACGAAGAAGGTGTGATTAACTGGAAAAAACCTATATCATGCCATTTATACCCTATCCGGATCACTGCCTATCCAGAATTTGATGTGTTAAATTATGATCGTTGGAGCATTTGCAGCCCGGCCTGTAGTTTTGGCGACGAACTCCAGATACGAGTACATGAATTTTTAAAAGCACCACTGATAAGAAAGTATGGCGAGGAGTGGTATAAGGAGCTGGAAGAGAACGTAGCTTGCATGTAATATTAAGCTTATTAAACGTACAGACATACCAAATAGGGCGGTTGTGCAATTAAATTAATAATATTGCAATATTACCAGTAAATATTTTATGAAAATAGCCTTAATTACAGGTATCACCGGTCAGGATGGTGCTTATTTAGCCGAGTTTTTATTGAAAAAGGGATATGAGGTACATGGTGTTAAACGCCGTTCGTCACTTTTTAATACCGACCGTATTGACCACTTATATAATGATCCGCATGAGCCCAATGTGAAGTTTAAATTGCATTATGGCGATCTTACGGATTCAACTAATTTAATCCGAATAATTCAAGAAGTACAACCCGACGAAATATATAACCTGGCTGCTCAAAGCCATGTTAAAGTAAGCTTTGATACCCCCGAATATACAGCCAATGCCGATGGAATTGGTGCATTAAGGATATTAGAGGCCGTAAGGATTTTGGGATTAACCCATCAGACACGCATATACCAGGCATCAACATCTGAATTGTATGGATTAGTACAAGAGGTTCCGCAAAAGGAAACCACCCCTTTTTATCCACGATCACCTTATGCGGTTGCCAAAATGTATGCTTACTGGATAATGGTTAATTATCGCGAAGCATATAATATGTATGCGTGTAACGGTATTTTATTTAATCATGAAAGCCCTATACGTGGCGAAACCTTTGTAACCCGTAAAATTACCCGTGCAGCGGCCAAAATTGCGTTGGGTTTACAAAACTGCCTATATGTAGGTAATCTGTCGGCTAAACGCGATTGGGGCCACGCTAAAGATTATGTAGAAGCCATGTGGCTAATGCTGCAACAGGATAAACCCGAAGACTTTGTTATTGCTACCGGTGTAACCACAACGGTAAGAGAGTTTATAAAAATGGCTTTTGGCGAATTAGGTATTGAAATTGAGTTTAGCGGCCGGGATGAATATGAAAAAGGCGTTATTATTGATGTTGATCCCGAAAAAGTAAAAGAATTAGGCTTAAATGATGAAATGCTGAAACCAGGTCAGCCTATAGTTAAAGTTGACCCTCGGTATTTTAGGCCTACCGAAGTTGAACTGTTAATAGGGGATGCCACAAAAGCAAAAGAAAAATTAGGGTGGATACCTAAATATGATCTGCAGGCATTGGTTCAGGATATGATACAATCTGACCTGCATTTAGTTAAAAAGGACGATTACCTGCAAAAAGGAGGGTTTAAAACACTAAACTATTTCGAGTAGAAATAGTTACTACATCTACACATGAAAAAAATAATTTACTTAATACTACTATTCCTATTATTATATACAGGTACTGCCAGGGCGCAAGCACAATATCTGCCTTATTCATATCAGTTTTATCAAAAGTTTAATGAGGATGTTTACTCAACTAAAACACGTTTTCATAGCTCATTAAAACCATTTTTTGCTGATGATAGCTTATTGCAGCGCAGATATAATGAGTTAATGAATTTAGGAGTTGATACCGTAAAGTATCGTAGTTGGATTACCCGTAAATTATTTAATGAACATATAATTGAGGTAAACGAGAAGGATTATACCTTTTATGCTGATTTCCTGCTGGATTTGGAAATGGGAAGAGATTTTTCGCAAAATAAATCAACCTGGCTAAATACACGTGGCTACCAAATAGGCGGTACTATCGGTAAAAATTTTTATTTCTATTCACGGGGATTTGAAAATCAGGCAGTTTTTCCGCAATATATGCGTACTTATATCGGGCAGGTAGGCATTGTGCCGGGCCAGGCTTATGATCGTACGTATGGTAAAAACCGTTATGCTGATTGGTCAGATGTTACGGCGTTAGTTTCCTATACTCCGGTGAAATATCTTAATATTACATTAGGGCACGATAAAAATTTTATAGGCGATGGCTACAGGTCGCAATTATTGTCTGATAATGCATCTGCTTATCCTTTTTTAAAGCTGACCGCAGATATTGGTAATGTAAAGTACATGGCCATGTGGAGCTATATGGTCGATCCTGCCGCTCCTTATGAATCTTACACAAACGGGTACAAAAATAAGTGGGGTGTATTTCATTATCTGGATTGGAATATAACCAACAGGCTTTCTGTTGGATTTTTTGATGCTATAATTTGGGGTAACGTTGATAAATATGGCAATTATCGCGGATTTGATTTTGGTTATGCCAACCCTGTTATTTTTTTAAGGCCGGTTGAGGCCTCGGCGGGCTCGCCTGATAACGCGCTGATAGGGTTTACAAGTAAGTATAAGTTAACTGATGGTATTACCGCTTACGGACAGTTTGCGTTAGATGAATTTGAAGGGACAAACTTTTTTGGTGGTAAAGGAAGCTCCAGAAACAAATATGGATTTCAAATTGGGGTACGTGGCGCCAATTTACTTAAAGTAAAAGGTTTGAACTACCTGGTTGAATATAATGGCGCAACCCCCTATGCTTATTCAGAAACCGAAAGGTTGATAAATTACAGTCAACAAGGCGAACCATTAGCCCATCCTTTTGGGGCTAATTATAAAGAGTTAATAGGGCTGTTAAATTACAGCTATAAAAGATTTGATTTTAGCGGACAGCTACAATATGCCTACTATGGTCTTGATATTAATGGACTGAACTATGGCAAAGATATTTTTAGATCGTATGCTACCCCGGCAAGGCTAACAGGCAACTATATTGGGCAAGGATTAACAACAGACCTATATTATGCCCAGGCTAAAGTGGCTTATTTAATTAAACCTAAAGTGAATTTTCGTATAGAATTTGGAGTGTTATTTAGGAATGAGCAAAATGCGCAATTTACCGACCGAACCACCATGTTTAGCTTAGGCTTACGCAGTTCGTTCCGTAACATATATTCAGACCTTGCCAGTTTTAGGGCACATTAGTTTTAAAGATTAGATGATGAAGATTAAAGATTAGTACGGCAAATCAATAACTAATCTTTAATAATCAATCTTTGATCTTTAAGAAGCTATAGTATGTGTATTTGATTTTACGCCAATTTTGCGTACCTGTGCGGCAATACCATTAGCATCGTAGCCACATTCGGACCAAAGTTCCTGCTGCTCCCCATGCTCAACCGGGCGATCGGGTATACCCAGTCGGGTAACGGATGCATGGTAATTATTGTCAACCATAAATTCAAGAATAGCACTACCCATTCCGCCTTCTAAACAGCCATCCTCAACGGTAATTACTTTATTGAATTTTTTAAATACTTCGTGTAATAATGTTTCATCTAATGGCTTTACAAAACGCATATCATAATGTGCCGGATAATAGCCTTCAGCATTTAGCTCAGCAATAGCCTTTACGGCCTCGTTGCCAATATGGCCTATGGTTAATATGGCTACATCTTCACCATCGCATATTTTGCGGCCCTTGCCTACTTTAATGGCTTTAAACGGACGCTGCCAATCTACCATAACACCATTGCCACGGGGGTAACGTATTACAAACGGACCCATATCATCTTGTTGAGCAGTAAACATCAGGTTACGCAGTTCCTCTTCGTTCATGGGTGCGCTTACCGTCATGTTAGGTATGCAGCGCATGTAAGCCAGGTCATAAGCACCATGATGAGTAGCACCATCAGCACCTGCAATGCCCGCCCTATCCAAACAAAAAACCACATTTAGCTTTTGTATCGCCACATCGTGTATTACCTGGTCATAAGCCCGCTGCATAAAGCTCGAATAGATGTTACAAAAAGGTATCAACCCTTGTGTAGCCATTCCGGCCGAAAATGTTACCGCATGCTGCTCAGCAATACCTACATCAAAAGCACGATGGGGCATGGCCTTCATCATCAGGTTTAATGAACAACCCGATGGCATGGCCGGAGTAATGCCCATAATTTTAGGGTTTAGCTCGGCTAACTCAATAATACTATGGCCAAACACATCCTGGTATTTGGGTGGTTGTGGTTTTTCGTGTTTTGTTTTTTTGATCTCGCCGGTAATTTTGTCAAATAAGCCGGGCGCGTGCCACTTGGTTTGGTCTTTTTCGGCCAGGGCATAACCTTTACCTTTTACTGTAATACAATGTAAAAGTTTAGGGCCGGGTATATCGCGCAAGTCATTCAACACTTTGGCCAAATGCTTTACATCGTGCCCGTCAATAGGGCCAAAGTATCTGAATTTTAAGGCTTCAAAAAAGTTGCTTCTTTTTAATAAAGTTCCTTTAATACTTTTCTCTATTTTCTGCGCTATTTTATACGCATCGGGGCCAATGGCTGATAATTTGGCCAGTACTCCCGCAATATCATCCCTAAAACGGTTATAGGGTTTTGAGGTGGTAATATCTGTTAAATATTCTTTTAACGCACCAACATTTGGGTCAATAGCCATATTGTTATCATTCAAGATAACTAACAGGTTACTATTTTCAATACCGGCATGATTAAGGGCTTCAAAGGCCATGCCTGCTGTCATGGCGCCATCGCCAATAACGGCTACGTGCTGCCTGTCGGTCTCGCCTTTGTATTGTGAAGCAACCGCCATACCCAAGGCTGCTGATATAGACGTAGATGAGTGGCCAACGCCAAAAGTGTCATATTCGCTTTCGGCACGTTTTGGAAAACCGCTTAAGCCTTTATATATACGGTTAGTATCAAAAGCTTCGCGGCGGCCGGTTAATATTTTATGACCATAGGCCTGGTGGCCAACATCCCATACTAATTGGTCGTAAGGCGTATTTAATACATAGTGCAAAGCAACGGTTAGCTCAACAACACCCAGGCTGGCACCAAAATGCCCGCCATTTACCGATACTACATCAATAATATACTGGCGCAACTCCTGACATAACTGTTCAAGGTCTTCCTCTTTAAGTTTCTTTAAATCAGACGGATAGTTGATAGTTTGTAATAAGTCGCCGGCCTTAACTTGCATTAATAGTATTTAGAATAATAAACTTACAAATTAACTAAGTTTAATTGGTAAAATTAGGACATTTTAAAGCTATTATTGTTTGATGTTTATAATTTTATTTATTTAAAACTCAACTGTATTTTTACGCATGATGGATGAGGAAAGTTTTGCTGTTAAGCTGCCGCAATTTGAGGGCCCCTTTGATTTGCTGCTGTTTTTTATTGAGCGCGATGAGCTGGACATCCATGATATACCTATTGCCCGCATTACTGATGACTTTTTAAACTACATTCATCAAATGGTTAGCCTTAACATTGAGCTGGCCAGCGAGTTTATTTTTGTGGCTGCAACACTAATGCGCATTAAAGCTAAAATGCTGCTGCCGCGATACGAGGCTGAAAATGGCGAGAATGAAATTGACCATAAAGAAGAACTGATACGTAAGCTGATAGAATACAAAAAGTTTAAAGAAATATGCGAGGAGCTTAAGCCTTTTGAGGACGAACGCTTTAAACAGGAAAAGCGTGGGAATATAGCCTATGATTTGGGGCAAGCCGAAAAAGTGGCTATGCCCGGCGAAGAATTAACTGATGTGAGCTTATATAAACTGATGATGGTTTATGGCCGGTTAATGGAGCGTTACGCCAACCGTGCCGAACAGGTTACACACACCGTTGAACAATATCCCTATACCATTGAAAAGCAAAAAAAAGCTATCGATGACCTGTTGAGAATAAATAAAATGATGGATTTTAAAGCCATCGCCCAAAACTCAGACAATAAAGTGCATTTTGTTTATAATTTTTTGGCTGTTTTAGAAATGCTGCAGCAGGAATTGATTGATATACAGATAGGGTTGGGCTATAATAATTTTTGGATATCGGCAAAAGAGATATAAAATTTGGTGTATAAACCTACACGCCAAAATATCTATCTAATCTAAATTCTTACGGTCAAATCTCTAACCAATTTGTTAACTTAGGCCGTTTTTAAAATCGTATGAAAAGAGACAAACTTATATTTAAGCTGTTAGATGAAGAACAACAGCGCCAGGAAGAAGGACTGGAGTTGATCGCGTCAGAAAACTTTGTAAGCAGGCAGGTTATGGAAGCTGCAGGATCAGTAGCTACCAATAAATATGCCGAAGGTTTACCGGGCAAACGTTATTATGGCGGCTGTCAGATAGTTGATGAGATTGAAACCATTGCTATTGAGCGCGCCAAACAATTGTTTAATGCCGAATGGGTAAACGTGCAGCCACACTCTGGTGCACAAGCCAACGCGGCAGTTATGCTGGCATGTTTACAGCCCGGCGATAAAATATTGGGGTTTGATCTTTCACACGGTGGCCACTTAACACATGGCTCGGGTGTAAATTTTTCAGGTAAATTATATGAGCCGCATTTTTACGGAGTACGTAAAGATACCGGGTATATTGATTATGACCTGCTTAAAAAAGTAGCTTTAAAAGAAAAACCAAAATTGATCATTTGCGGAGCTTCGGCTTACTCACGCGATTGGGATTATGAGTTTATACGTAAAGTGGCTGATCAAATTGGAGCATTGGTGTTAGCTGATATATCGCACCCTGCAGGTTTAATAGCAAGGGGTTTATTAACCGACCCGCTTCCGCATTGCCATATAGTTACAACAACAACCCATAAAACATTACGCGGCCCACGTGGTGGTTTAATTATGATGGGTAAAGATTTTGAGAACCCATGGGGTTTAAAAACACCTAAAGGCGAAGTTAAAATGATGTCGGCTTTATTGGATATGGCTGTTTTCCCGGGAACACAGGGTGGTCCGTTAGAGCATATTATAGCGGCAAAAGCTGTAGCCTTTGGTGAGGCTTTGAGTGAAAGCTATATGAAATATATTTTACAGGTTAAAAAGAATGGTGCGGCTATAGCCAAAGCACTTACCGACCGTGGTTATGAGATCGTTTCAGGCGGTACAGATAACCATTTGGTACTTATAGATCTGCGCAATAAAAATATTACTGGTAAAGCTGCCGAGAACGCTTTGGTAATTGCCGATATCACTGTGAATAAAAACATGGTGCCTTATGATGATAAATCGCCGTTTACAACTTCAGGCATACGTATAGGTACTGCTGCTGTAACCACCCGTGGTATGAAGGAAAAGCAAATGGAGCAGATTGTTGAGTTGATTGATGAGGTTATAAAAGATCCGGAAAACGAACAATCTTTAGCTAAAGTACGTAAGAAAGTGCATAAGCTTACGGAGAAGTTTCCGTTGTATAGCAAAGGCGCTGAGTAATAAAATACTATTAAATTAATTAATACAGGGCTAAGCGTTTTGAACGTTTAGCCCTTTGTTTAATATTATTAAATTAAATGAAAACAGGGTGCAATTTTATTTCGTTAAAACGAAATGTTTTAGCATTTTTATGCGGTTGCGTATTTAGATTAACTATAATTAATAAGTGGATACTACATTAAATATTAAAGTGCTGGTGGTAGATGATAATCAAATTAACCGATTATTGATCAACAAGATTTTAACCAAGTGGGGTGTTAAAACCGAGTTTGCTGAGAATGGTGTTGAAGCTATAGAAAAAATAGAAGCTACCCCCAACTATGATGTGGTATTGATGGATCTGAATATGCCTAAAATGGGCGGTATTGAAGCCGTTGAAATTTTAAGAGCTAAACCGGAATCATACTTTCAAAATTTACACATCATTGCTTTAACCGCCTCAATATTGAACCCCGAACAAGGCGAAATTGGCGGCATGAATGATTATATATTAAAACCTTTTGAGCCCGCCATCCTTTTTGAAAAATTAAGCAAATTGCAGAATTAATGGTTACTAAGATTGAAGAATAGTGATTAATCTAATCTTTAATCTTCAACAACTAATCTTTCTACTCCGCATACGCAATAGTTGCTATGCTTAATTTTAAACCCGGAATTTTAAGTAACTCAATACTGCAAGCCTCCAGTGTTGAACCTGTAGTTACCACATCATCAACCAACAAAACATGTTTGTTAGCTAATTGTTCGGGGTACATTACTTTAAAAACTTCCTGCATATTCTCAAAACGTAAAAAGCGCGATTTATGGGTTTGCGTTTCTGTAGCCCTAATGCGCACCAGGTTATTATCATTTACTTCGGCTTGTAGTTTTTCAGCCAAACCTTCTGCAAAACATTTACTTTGATTATAGCCGCGTTGTTTAAGCCTGCTCTTATGCAGCGGAACGGGTATAATATAATCAACGGTATTGAATTTATCGTTTTGTTTTAATTGCTCACCGGCTATATTGCCTAATATATTTCCAATGCGGTGCATGCCACTGTATTTAAAATGATGCATTAAATTTTGAACCTTACCTCCCTTTGCAAAATAGTATAACGAGTAGGCGGCCTCTACATCAACTTTACCCCAAAATTGGCGCGCTACAATATTATCAGGCTGTAAATGGAAATTGGTAAACGGTAAATTATATCGGCAATCAGTACATATTACATCTTCTGCAGCTACCAGGCTTTCGCCGCAGGCAGGGCAAAGCTGTGGGAATAATAGTGATGTAAAATCGGCCAGGTAACTGCGCAACAGTTTCATGGCATTAAATTAATAAAAGCTATTAACTATATATCCTCAGCTTTCAATAATTTAATATCATCAATTAAGTTATTCACTTCCAATTGTAAAGATCCATTATATACCCCTCTTATCCTTCCTTTGGCATCTATCAATACTAAATTTTCGGTATGTAAAAAATCGTTGCTGCCTTTGGTATATCCGGTGGCATCGTCAGCAAAATAGGCCTGTCGTGCCAGCTTATAAATAGCGGGCTGGTCGCCGGTTAGCAGCCACCATTTGTTGTTGTTGATATGCCGTTTTTGCGCATAACTAAACAAAACAGGTACACTATCCCGGCGTGGAGTAACGCTATGCGATAGGATAAGCACCTGGTTATCTTTTTCAAAAACCTGTGCTACTTTGCTTAAATTCTCCATCATTGGCGGGCAAACACTTTGGCACGAGGCAAAGAAAAAATTTGCCACATATATTTTGCCTTTTGTGTTTTTGCTGCTAATGGTATCGCCTAATTGATTGGTTAAAGTAAATGGGGCTATAGTATGAATTTTGTTATAGGCATCATCCTGTGGGGTAAGCCAAACAGGCGTAAAATCGGGCGTATTATAAAAAGGCAAACGGTTATCGTCTGCCTTTTTATCGCAAGCGGCTATTAATAATATAAACGGAAGTATGAAGCTAAGATTTTTCATTTTTTAAGACATTTTTACAAAGCTTACGGCCAATTAAGCCATATTGCTGCCCATTCTTTACTACATAATTAGCGCGGATGGTGCCGTTATCCCACCACATTTGCTGGCGGCCTTCTTCATGCCCGACCTTATAGTTAAAAATACGATATGGGCTGCCATTGCTAAACCATTCTTTAGCGGTTCCATTATGTTCGTCATTTTCAAAATAATATTCAAACTTAGGTTTACCGCTGGGCCACCAACCACGATGAATACCTTGTTTTTTACCGTTTACAAACAGCCTTTCCTGCTCAGGTTTATGGTTTATATACCAGCTTTTCATAATGCCTTCTTCCTTACCATTGTGATAAGGGATTTCATAGTAGCGATTGCCATTAGGATAATCGCTATATATCCAACCAGAAAAAGCCACATTATTATAATATAGTACTCCGCCAGTATGTGTTAAGGCAGTGTCATGCTCATTTACCCATTTTGATGGGATAATCTTGTATTGGGTACTTAAATAAATAATGCCTATTAAGACTAAAAAACTGGCTAAGCCTAATAGTTTATTGCGATACAGTACCTGCCGTTCCATAAAATCCATTTCCGTTAATGTAAGGGTCAACACTGGTGGTATGATAATGGTAAATGCCGTTAGGATAATCTGCAGTTACCGAAGTGTGTCCATGATAAGCATCCAAATCACTGTTTGATACCGGAGTAGTACCGTGGTTAGGCCCATAAACCGGGAATCCATCTAATAAAAATCCAACCAAAGCATCCTTACCTTTAGTAGTGGTTAAATAATAAGGCTCTGCATGGTAATGATATTGTCCCTGCTGCTGCGGGTGACCATCATATTGATCAAAACTGTTGATCTCGCCGGTTAACGGAACACCACCTGCTGCGTATTGGTTAAATATAGGCACTCCATTTATCGCTACCCCCATTGGACCCATTGGGGTTGCAGCGTGTGTAGTTGCTGCTGTCGGATTTAAAGGTATCCTAAAAGTGAGATTACTTTGTGCTATTTTATTGGGGTTTTGCATCCATTGCGGGTTAGTACCATTATAGGCCTCATATTTGGTAGATGCCCATTGAGTGCCTTGGTAGTAAGGCGATTTATGATCGGGTAAACTGGTAACTTTTATCACCAGGAAATTACCATCCACATACATATCTGATGTGTTGTAAATTTTTTTATAAACATCAGGAACCGGCGAGGTGCCAACGGTTGGTGTTGTTGTGGTAGTAGTGGTGGTTGTGGTAATTGTACTTTCTTTTTTGCAGGCAATTATGGTTATAAATACCAGGCTAATGCCGCATGCTAAGTTTATAGGTTTAATTTTCATAATAAAAGGAATTTATATCATTAGATGTGAGCTGATATAAATTCCTTCGCTTTATTTTTAATTAGTATCCCGGTGGTGGTCCGCCCGGCGGTGGCATCCCTGGTCCGCGTCCCGGTGGTGTTCCCGGCCTTGGCGGCCCCCCCGGTGGCGGCATAAAGTCGCGGTCAGGTGGCCCTCCACCCGGCGGCGGATACATTCCCTCCGGTGGGCCATCAGGACGGCTTCCATCCGGTCGTGGTGGCGGTGGTCCGCCCCCAGGCGGTGGGTGCATGCCCGGCCTATCCCTGCGTGGTGGATGCATTCCGTTTTTACCCGGACGTCCGTCAGTAGGTCGCATTCCATTAGGCGGCGGCCCACCTGGTCCGCCAGGGCCACCACCGCCTTGAGGTGGGCCACCCATCATGTGCAGGGCATTTTGTATAATTTTATCAAACTTTGTTTTTTGCTCATCGGTAAGTATAGTCCTCAATTTGCGGAAGTGGTATAGGGTGGTCGTATCCAATGTAACCGAATTAGCGCTTATCTTTTTTTGTAACGAATCAATATTAGCTTTATTTAAAACAGGGGTTTGTATATTCTTAAAGAATTCATCGCGCAGCAAGCGGTTTTGATCATTCAGTTTTCGGGTAGTTTCAAAATGCTGTTTGCGCATGGTGTCATATTGTTTAACCTGCGCGGGTGTCATTTTTAACTCGCGTATTAAATAATCATTTGCCCTTTCAGGTGGCCCTATTGGTGGTCCTGCCATTTTGTACTTGGTAAACCAAAGCGATCCTAACAGCACGCAATTAATAATTACGAGCAGGATAACTATAATAATTAAAAATTTAAAATTTTTCATAAGCCATTAATAACTGTTCAAATTGTTATTTAATCCGTATGCATCGGCAAAAGCATCTGCTCCGTTTATGTTTTTTGTGGTTGTATTTTTGGGTTGCTTTAATACCAGGTAGGTCGTGATATTAAGGCATATTAGCAAACAAAGTACAGCTGCCAAACGCAGCATTAATTGTTGTGCGCTTACAGCGGGTGGATGATACATAACCTGCATACGGTGTAATATTTTGGCATCTAAAAATTCATTTGCCTCCAATTGCTGCAGGTTATCCAAACTGTTTAAAGTTCGTTCTGCCTGTTTTTCTAAATCCTGTTTGTTTTTCATATCGATGAATAATAATTGATCAATAACTTTTTGAGGTTGCCCTTGGCCCGCATTAATAATGACTCCACCGCACCTTCTTTCAATTCCATTATCTCGGCAATTTTTTGCTGGCTCAAATCCTGCACCTTTTGCAGTAAAAATGCCGTTTTTTGTTTCTCAGGCAGTTGGTTTATCGCTTTAAATAATATTGCCGACTGCTCCTTGTTCTCCGCCAATACGCCCGGGTGCACAAAGTCAACAGGATCATGCAGCAACTCATTATTATTGCCAAACAGGCTGGTTAAAAATCCCGCCCGTTTTTTTCTTTTTTTATGCCTGATAAAGTCAGCAGCCTGTGTTAATGCTATACGATATATCCAGGTGCTTAGCTTGCATTGCTGCTTAAACTTGCCAATTCCCTCATATACCTTTATAAAAACATCCTGCGTAACATCTTCGGCATCCTCCACGTTTTGCACAAACCCCAATACCGTATTATACACCATTTTTTTATAGGTGTTAATTAAGGTTTTAAAAGCGCTTTCATCGCCTTTAAGTAAACAAGCAATTAATTCCTGCTCTGTCAATTCGGGTTGTGATAAAGTATATGACGATGGTTGGTTAAAAATCCTTCGCTGTCAATAAATATATAAAGAAAATGGGAGTTGAATGCGGCGATTTACTCACCCGGTCTTTGCTTCGCTCGACCACCCTCTCTTCGCCTTCGGCGGAAAGAGGTTTTTTTTTTGAATAACCCTCTTTCCCGCTTGCGGAAGAGAGGGTCGACCAGCGTAGCGTAGTCGGGGTGAGTCGACGGAGCGATATAGTATAGTTTTTGTATTACTGCCCCTCTTTAATGGCTAACTGCCCACAAGCAGCATCAATATCTTTACCCCGGCTGCGGCGCAAGTGGGTGTTAACGCCTTGCTTGCGCAGATATTCAGCAAAGGCTTCTACTTTATCCTCGCCGGCATTAAGGAAGGCGGCAAATGATATGGGGTTATATTCAATGATATTTACTTTACAAGGCAGGTGCTTGCAAAATTTGGCTAATTCAGCGGCATCTTCAATATTATCATTAAAGCCATCAAAAATAATATACTCGTAGGTTACCGGGTTTTTGGTTTTGGCGTAGTAATACTTTAGAGCTTCGGCTAATGCTTTTAATGAGTTTTGCTCATTTATAGGCATTATGGTATTACGTTTTTCATCATTCGCAGCGTGTAATGATAGTGCCAAATTAAATTTAACCTGGTCATCACCCAGTTTTTTGATCATTTTGGCAATACCGGCGGTTGATACCGTAATACGTTTGGCCGCCATGTTCAAACCTTCTTCGGATGTTATTTTCTCAACCGAATCAATTACATTTTTGTAATTCAGTAAAGGCTCGCCCATTCCCATGTAAACAATGTTACTTAACGGTATGCCATAGTTTTGGCGCGCTTGCTGGTCAATTAAAACAACCTGGTCATAAATTTCATCAGGATTTAGGTTGCGTTTGCGCTCCATATAACCGGTAGCACAAAATTTGCAGGTTAGGCTACACCCCACTTGCGATGATACGCAGGCGGTCATTCGCCCCGGTGTCGGAATTAAAACACCCTCAATTAGATGAGTATCATGTAAAATAAAAGAATTTTTTATAGTTTTATCAGCACTAACCTGTGAGGTGTGGATTTTTACATTATTAATAATGAAATTTTCATCCAGTTTAGTGCGAAGTTCTTTTGAAATATTGCTCATCTCGTCAAAAGAAAAGCAAGATTTTTTCCATAGCCATTCATAAACCTGTTTAGCCCTAAAGCTTTTTTCGTTCATTGCAACAAAATGCTTTTGCAAACTTTCCAGGCTAAGACTGCGGATATCAATTTTTTCTTTTGCGGTATTCACGCTGCAAAAGTACGAAATTTAAAAATCTATCTTTTTTAAATTATTATTCATTAACTTAAAAACAATAATTATAAGTTAATTGTCTATATTGCTATGGATTGATAATAATCAGGTGAGTAATTGCTAAGTTATACCGAATGAAAATTTTTAGAGCCGATTACGTTTTTCCTGTTTGTGCCGATCCAATTCAAAACGGAGTAGTTACTGTAGATGATTTGGGTAAGATCATTTCTGTAACTGATGACATCCCCCCCGATACCGGCGATACGCCGGTTGAGCAACTGAGCGGTATACTATGCCCCGGCTTTATAAACACCCATTGTCATGTTGAGCTTTCGCACCTCAGTGGTAAAATAGCACCCGGAAGCGGTTTGGTTGATTTTATCAAAGATATATTACAGGTTAGAGATGCAGATAGCAAGATAATTGAAGAAGCCGCTGCTAAAGCAGATAAGGATATGTATGAAAATGGTATTGTTGCCGTTGGTGATATATCCAACAATAGTTCTACCGTTGCACTTAAAGCCAAAAGTAAATTATACTATCATACCTTTGTCGAGGTATTAGGTTTTACACCTGCTAAAGCCGATGAGGTTTTTAACGCCGGCCTTGCAGTTTTGGATAAATTTAAACCACAACCGTCATCTATAACACCACACGCCCCTTATACGGTATCAAAAGAATTATTTAAGCTGATAAAAAAATATAGCGATACAAATAAAAACCTGCTAAGCATTCATAACCAGGAGTGCGAGGACGAGAATAAGTTTTATCGTTATAAACTAGGGCGTTTTAACGAATTATATGAGCATTTAAAAATTGATATAGCTTATTTTAAACCGCAGGCACGTAATTCGTTACAGTCTGTGATACCTTTGCTTACTAACAAACAGGATGTTTTATTAGTGCATAACACTTGTACCAATTTAAAGGATATATACTTTATAAAGCGGTTTGACAGGCATATCCATTGGTGTTTTTGTCCTAATGCTAATTTGTATATTGAAAAGCAACTACCCAAAATTGAGCTGTTTATTGACCAGGGTTTTAACATTACTTTAGGTACCGATAGCCTGGCATCAAATAATAAGCTGTGTATTTTAAGCGAGATGGTAACCCTTCAAAAAAACTTTCCAAGCGTAAGTACCGCTAAACTAATGGAGTGGGCCACTATTAACGGAGCTGCATTTTTAGGGATTGATAAAGATAAAGGCACATTAGAGCCAGGCAAAACTCCCGGCCTTAACCTGATAACTGATATTAAAGATCTGAAGCTTACTGCCCAATCAAAAGTTAAGCGCTTAATTTAAGTTTACAGGTAAACCTATATTTGATTTTTTAATTTTGCCTTTTTAATTAAAATGAAGCATTTAGATATCATTGTTAAAGGAAAAGTACAGGGTGTTTTTTTTCGCGCAAGCGCAAAAGCCGTTGCCGACCAGTTAGGTATAAAAGGAACTGTTAAAAATGACCCTAACGGGGATGTTATCATAGAAGCCGAGGCCGACAACGCCACAATGGACCTTTTTTTAGATTTTTGCCATGAAGGCCCTGAGGATGCTAAAGTTACCTCGGTTGAAACTAATGAGGGCGAATTAAAAAACTATCGTAATTTTGAAGTATTAAAAAGGGGTTTGTTTAAGTAAGCCACATTTAAATTACGCACACTATTGTCAACAGCTAAAAAATTTGCAGGGCAAACGGCTATCTATGGGTTAAGTACTATAATTCGACGATTATTAAGTGCTTTACTTACCCCGCTTTTTACAGGCGCTTACAAACCTAAAGTTTATAGTATTTTTAGTACCATGTTCAGCTATGCCTCCATATTTCAGGCAGTTTTAGCATTTGGAATGGAAACCACTTTTTTCAGGTATCTCAATAAATTTCCTGATAAAAAGCAACAAGTATACAATAATGGTTTTTGGGTAATATTGGCAGTAACAGTAGGATTTTTGTTACTTACTTTACCCTTTACCCATACACTGGCAGGGCTTATAAAAATAGGCAAGGATATACCGCAAACCGAATTTGAGCTTTTTATAAAATACTTTATTGTTATTTTAATACTTGATGCATGGTGTGTAATACCGTTTGCCAAGTTACGTGCAGATGGCAGACCAATTAAATACGGTTTTATTAATGTCATCAATATTTTAATCACCTGTTTTTTCAATATCTTATTCATTGTTATCATTCCGTATTGGATAAAGCAACAATTTGCAGGCTGGCAGTGGTGTATGAGTTGGTATGTGCATGGGTGGGTTGCGTACGCATTTCTATCTAATTTAATAGCAAGCTTTATCACACTTTTAATGCTATTGCCAGAGCTATTGAAACTGGAATTAAAATTTGATAAGGGAATGTCAAAACAAATGTTGGTTTATAGCATTCCAATTTTGATAGCCAATTTATCATATATCGTAAATGAAAATTTGGATAAATTATTATTGGGTAAACTTTTGCCGCAAAATATAAGTGAGTATGAAGTTGGGGTTTATTCGGCTTGCGCAAGGCTATCTATTTTTGCCAGTTTATTTAATCAAGCTTTTAGGATGGGTGCCGAGCCATTCTTTTTTAGCCACGCAAAAAACAAAAATTCCGGAGCTACTTATGCCAAAATAATGGATTACTTTGTAATTACCATGTGCATGATGTTTGTGGGTGTTGTAGCAAATATTGAAATATTAAAGCATTATGTAAATAATAAAGATTACTGGGTAGGTCTGGATGTAGTTCCACCACTATTATTTGGTTATGTTGCTTTAGGTGTTTATATGAATCTTTCGGTATGGTATAAATTATCTGATCAAACTAAATATGGCCTTTACATATCTGGGGTTGGTGCTATAATTACTATAGTTTTTAACGTAATATTTATTCCAAAATATGGCTACATGGCATCAGCGTGGATATCATTTGCAGCCTATGCAACAATGATGATATTATCCTATATCTGGGGGCAAAAAAATTATCCTATCCCATATAATTTAAAAAAGAACCTGGCTTATATAATATCTTCTGCTTTACTCGTTTATATATCATTCTATGTATTTGACCGAAACATTTTTATTGGCAACGCGCTTTTAGTAATGTTTGCATCAGTAGCTTTATATTTTGAGTGGAAAAATTTATCAGCTATCTTTATAAACAAGAACCAGGAGCCTAAATAATAAAAACATTAATGTATTGTACCGTAAAAAATATTGTACCTCCGTTTAAAGTGATGAAGCAAAGTTTCATGCTATTGGGGCTTTGTTTTTTTATGAAAAGCGGCTTTGCACAAGTGCCGGGCGTGATGCGCCCCGTAACCACCCTTGCACCAGGCGAAGTTGATACCGCTATGGTTGAGCAGCTTTTTTTATCGGCTTTGGTGGAGAAAACCCGCGATAAGCCACAGGAAGCATCTGACCTGCTTAGCCGTATTTTGCAGATGGATCCTAAAAACGATGCTTCACTGTATGAATTGGCCAATCTTAGAAAAGAGCAGAAGAAATATGAAGATGCACAGGAGTTATTAGAAAAAGCAGTAACTGTTAAACCCGATAACGAATGGTATTGGCGCTCATTGGCAGATAGCTATGAAAAAACCAATGATGTTGCTAAGCTGGAGAAAGTATTTACCGAATTGATTAGGATAAATCCGGATAAGCCGGACAATTATTTTGATTTAGGCAATGCTTATTACATACAGCAGCGGTATGATGACGCTTTAAAACTTTATGATAGGTTAGAAAAAATTACCGGATCAACGGATGAGTTAACCATAAACAGGCAAAAAATATTTTTAAAACAGGGTAAAGTTAACCTGGCAGGAGACGACCTGGAAAAGAAGATACTGGCCGAACCCAACCAGATACGCTATTATTTACTGCTGGCCGAAATTTATAATTCTACAGGAAAAGCTGACGATGCCTTAAAAGTTTTGGAGCGGGCAAAAAAGGTAGACCCCAATAATGGTATGGTACATTTGGCCCTGGCCGAAATTTACCGGGATAAAAATAATAAGGATGCCAGTTTTAATGAACTGTCACTGGCATTTGCCATACCCGAGTTAGATGTTAACCAAAAAATAAGGATAGTAACCGGCTATTTCCCCAAATTTCCTGACCCTAACGCCAAAGCAAGCGCGCTGGAGTTAAGTAAAATTATTGTAGCTACCCATCCTAAAGATGCGCGTGCAAATGCGCTTTATGGCGATATGCTTTTGCAAAATGGCAAATCAACCGAAGCATTAACTTCTTACCAAAAATCATTGGGTATTGATAACCAGCAATACGAGGTACGCGAGCAAATGGTGAGGCTGCAATTAAGTAATAATGAAATTGATAATGTAATAAGGGATGGTGAAGAGACATTGTCTTTTTTTCCAAACCAGGCAGGGATGAATTATTTGGTTGGTGTTGCCTGGCTGCAAAAAAAGCAATATAGCAAAGCTTTAAGCTATTTAAAAAATGCTACCGCATTGGAGTTTGAGGATAAGGAAATGCTTTCATTAGCCTATTCTTCGCTTGGGGATGTTTATCACGAAATGAAGAACAACAAAAGTTCTGATGAATCTTATGAGAAATCGCTCAGCTATAATCCGGACAACGTATTTACGTTAAACAATTATGCTTATTATTTAAGTGTGCGTAATGAGCTGTTGGATAAGGCAGCAGGTTACGCTAAACGAGCTAATGAATTACAACCTAAAAACGCTTCGTTTGAGGATACTTATGCATGGATATTGTTTAAACAGAAAAAATACGCCGAGGCTAAACAATGGATAGAAAAAGCTTTAGCCGATAATACAGCTAAAAGCGCGGTGCAAACTGAGCATTATGGCGATATTTTGTTTCACACAGGTAATGTGGATGCTGCTGTAAGTAACTGGAAAAAAGCAAAAGAATATGGCAGCACATCACCCGTGCTTGACAGGAAGATAAATGAAAAGAAATATATTGAATAAAATAGCGATAGCCCTGTGCCTTTTGGTAATAGTGAGTTGTAAGGCACGTAAGCAAATTGTAGTAACCCCACCACCTGTAGTAGCACCACCCGTTACCGACAAAACGGTTAACCCCATTGATGTTATAAAAGCCCAGCAGCTTAATTTTAATACCTTTTCGGCAAAAGCAAATGGTACTTTGGATATTGACGGCGATAATAGTGATGTTACTTTGAATATTCGTATTGCCCGCGATAGGAAAATATGGGTATCTGTTGTTAAAACGGTTTTATTCTTAGATGTTGAAGGAGCAAGGGCCTTGATAACGCCTGATAGTATTATATTGCTTAATAAAATTCAGGGATTGTATGTTAAAAAGCCATTTAGCTTTATACATACTTATGGCGGCAAACAGTTTAATTATAAAACGCTTGAATCATTATTAGTAGGTAATGCCCTGCCAGAAATATTAAATGATAAAAGTACTAACCTGCAAACTAATAATGATAACACCACACTCTCGGGTAATTTGCAAGAAGTAATTTATAAATTATTGTTAGGGCCGGGCAAGCGGGTAACACAGCTTAATTTATCAAACCCCGCCGAAGAACAAACCCTACAGGTAACCAATAAAGATTTTACACAATCAGGTAACAAAATTGTTCCATCGCAAATTGATATTCAATCGGCTATAAAAAGTAAAAAAATACAAGTTAATTTGCAGTATACCCGGGTTGATTTTGACCAGCAGTTAGAATATCCTTTCAGTATTCCTGAAAGTTATAAGCCTGCCGATTAAAATTAATACTTTTGAAACAATGAGATTTTTAAAGATAGTATTACTTATTGTATGCGTTTTTACAGCCGTTAATGTACACGCTCAAAGCAGTGCCGAGCTTAAACGCCAGCGCGAACGCATTAATGAGGAGTTACAGAAGCTTAATCGTGAATTACAGGATGTACAAAATAATAAAAATGTTACTCTTAAGCAGTTAAATCTGATAAAACGTAAGATAAGTGCAAGGGAAGAAAAGATAAAAATCATAAATACTGAGGTTAGGAATTTAGATAACCAGATATCTGAAAATACCGGTACCGTACGTAGCCTGCAAAGCCAGCTTGATCAGCTTAAAAAGGAATACGCGGGTATGGTGTTGTTTGCTTACCATAATCAAAGTGCCTACAACAAACTGATGTTTATTTTTGCGGCTGAAGATTTTAACCAGGCCTATAAACGTTTAAAATACTTACAGCAATTTGCCACCTATCGTGAGCGCCAGGCCGGTTATATTGAAAGCACAAAAAAGGAATTAAATGGTAAAATTGTACAACTGGGTAAAACCAAGGAAGAAAAGCATAGCCTGTTAGTTGACCAGCAAAAGGAAAAAGAAAAGCTGGGTAAGGAAAGAAACGGCGAGTTAAAAACAGTTGAAAAGCTAACCAGAGCCGCGGGGTTATTACAAAAACGACAAAAAGAAGCACAGGTGCGTTTATCCAGGGTAAACAAAGCTGTTAACGACGCAATACGGCGTGAGGTTGAAGAAGAAAGGCGTAAAGCTGAAGAGCAGGAGCGATTAGCAGCAGCGGCGAGAGCAAAATCAGGCAGTAAAGAACCCGCAGCTAAGCCTGTATCAAAACGTACCACCAGCGAGATATTAAATGCCACGCCTGAAGCAGCCAAGCTTTCAAGCGATTTTTTAAGTAATAAAGGGCAATTGCCATGGCCCGTTGCCAATGGTGAAGTTTTACATGGATTTGGAGCCTATTTTATCGAAGGGATAAGAATGGACAACAACGGCTTAGAAATAAAAACGAACCCTGGCGCAGCTGTAAGGGCTGTGTTTTCAGGTGAAGTAACGCTGGTGACAGATATGGGTGGAGCCTATGTGGTTGTTATAAAGCATGGAGAATATTTTACTTCTTATTATAACTTAAGATCAACCAGTGTGTCTGTTGGTCAAAAGGTAAGTACCAAGCAAAGTGTAGGTATTGCTGCTGTTGATGAAATATCTGGCGATACCAGCATTATTTTCTCTTTAAGTAAAGGTACCACTGCTGTTAACCCAAGCATATGGTTGGCTCCAGATAAATAAACTTTGTAATATATAATTTGCCTATATTTGTAACCTTAATATTAAAGCATGTTTAGTTCAACTCTTTTATTTTTGGATATTGGCGCGCAGGAAGTTGTAATTATTGTGTTTGTTGCATTGCTGTTATTTGGAGGCGAGAAGCTGCCTGAATTAGCACGTGGGCTGGGTAAAGGAATACGTGATTTTAAAGACGCGTCGGAAGGTGTTAAACGTGAAATTACCAGCCAGATAGATAATTTTGAGGCTAAAAGTAAAACAGAGGAAAAAGCTGCTCCAACAGATGCGCAACAACCCGTGGTAAGTGATTATAATCATCAGGAATATAATTATGAAGACGGTAATTTTGATGATGTACATCAACATACAGGGGTAGCTAATACTATTCCGGCCAGTCAAAGCCACGTCACTGCAACAGACCAGTTAGATGAAGAACAGCCTGTTGACTATTACGCTTTAAGAAGCGGTGAAAACCAGGAAGAAGATACTAACGTATCTACACCAAATGAAAACGAACCAAATAAATCATAATTTATAAAAATTATTTAAAACATAGAAATCATGGGATTAGGTGCACCAGAAATTATTATCATCGCCATAATAATATTGCTTTTATTCGGCGGTAAAAAAATTCCTGAACTGATGAGAGGTTTAGGCAAAGGCGTAAAAGAGTTTAAAGACGGTCAAAACGGCGTCGATCCTTCAAATACGGCAAACACAAATACAGAAGATAAATCAAAAGTTTAATCCTTTTATTGGATTATATTTTATCTTGAATTTATAGCTTGTTTACTTATATACTTATCTGTTGAATTTATTTATAGTTTCAATAGATAAGTTTTTATTTTAGGCCCATGGCTAAATTTTATTCCTCTTTAAATGAAATAAAGAGTGAGTTGCAAAGCGGGAACATTACCGTTGTAGAACTGGTAAAAAACTATCTTGATCAAATTAAGTTAAACGCTCATTTAAATGCTTTTAATGAAGTATTTGCTGATGAAGCATTAACCCGTGCTGCCCAACTGGATAATAGCCTTAAGCAAGGCACTGCTGGTAAACTGGCAGGTATGGTTATCGCAATAAAGGATAATATTTGTTACAAGGGGCATAAAGCAAGCGCATCCTCAAAAATTCTGGATGGTTTCACATCCATCTATTCATCAACCATAGTTGAACGTTTGTTGGCCGAAGATGCCATTATTATAGGCCGTTGCAATTGCGATGAATTTGCTATGGGTGCTACTAATGAGTCATCATACTATGGCCCGGTAAAAAACTATGCCGATACTGATAAAGTTTCAGGTGGTTCATCAGGTGGTTCGGCAGTAGCGGTGCAGGCTAATATGTGTCATGCGGCTATCGGTACAGATACGGGCGGTTCAGTAAGGCAACCCGCATCGTTTTGTGGCTTGCTTGGATTAAAGCCAACTTATGGCCGCATTTCAAGACATGGCATTATTGCCTATGCGTCATCATTTGACCAGGTTGGACCTATTACACGTTCGGTTGAAGATGCGGCTTTGCTACTTGAGGTTATGGCGGGTGCCGATGAGTACGACAGTACCTTATCGCAAAAGCCGGTTGAAAATTATAGCGTTAACTTGCAACAAACCACAGGTAAAAAGAAAATAGCTTATTTGCAGGAAGCTTTAACAAGCCCGGGTGTTGATGCCGAGATAAAAGCTACCCTAACCCAATATATTGAAAAACTACGTGCCGATGGGCATACAGTTACCCCAATTGCATTTGATCATCTGGAGTATTTAGTGCCGGCTTATTATATCTTAGTAACTGCAGAAGCCTCATCAAACCTGGCACGTTATGATGGTGTGCATTATGGTTACCGCAGTGCTGCAGCTACTGACCTGCTAAGTACCTATAAAAAATCACGTTCAGAAGGGTTTGGTAAAGAGGTAAAACGCCGCATCATGCTGGGTACATTTGTATTGAGTGCCGGTTATTACGATGCTTATTATGCAAAGGCACAAAAGGTGCGCAGACTTATCCGAGAAAAAACAGAAAGTATATTAGAGGAGTATGATTTTATACTCGTTCCATCGGCCCCTGAGCCTGCTTCAGAGATCGGTAGAGTTGAAAATGACCCTGTTGTAGGTTATCTGGCCGATATTTTTACCGTACAAGCATCTTTAGCGGGTGTACCTGCAATATCATTACCAGCAGGCAATAATAGTAACGGATTGCCGTTAGGTTTGCAGTTGATGACGAAGCAATTTGGCGAACAGGAATTGTTAAATTTTGCAAAATATTTCCTTCAACTATAAAAAATTAATATTTTAGTAAAACTTCTGACTTTATTATCCGTAATAAGCCCTTAATTAAACGAATGAAGAAACTTTTTACTTTTACTATTTGCATAATATTAATAAACATAGCCCAGGCAGCTTCACCTCTTTCAGCTCCTGTAAATAGAAAAACCACCCCTGCAAAATATGATGATACCCTCCGCCAGGCTGCGGTACCCGGTTATTATCCAAACAATATATTTAAACTTCGTTTAGATTCTATACAAAAAGATGTACAGCTGGATTATAACGAATTTGTACAAACCTATATAGATACTTATAGCCGTCATAAGGATGAAATGGGCCGGGTTTTGGGCCTATCGCAATATTATTTCCCTATATATGAAAAGGCTTTTCGTGAGGCAGGTATCCCCGAGGAAATAAAATATTTATCAATAGTCGAGTCGAAACTCGACCCAACAGCTGTATCACGAGTAGGCGCGACGGGCCCATGGCAATTTATGGCTGCCACTGCCAAATTGTATGGTTTAAACATGGATAGCTATGTTGACGACCGCCGCGATCCGGTACAGGCCAGCTATGCTGCCGCAGCTTATTTAAAAGATGCCTATATGATGTTTGGCGACTGGTTGCTGGCTATAGCATCATACAACTGTGGCAAAAGTAGCGTGGAACGTGCGGTAGCCAAAGCAAATTCACTTGATTTTTGGGATGTGCGTCAATATCTGCCAACAGAAACAAGAAACTATGTGCCTGCATTTATTGGCGTGGCTTATGTGATGAATTATGCTAACAAGCATGATATTATTCAACAGCAACCTGCAAATTTTTATTTGCGTACAGATACTGTTTTAGTAAACAGGCATGTTTCATTAAGTAATGTAGCTAAGGCTATTAATGTTGATCTGCAGCAATTAGCAATTTTAAATCCTGCTTATAAAAAACAGATTGTCAATGGAACCGCTACGGCTCCGCGCAGATTAGTTATACCGGTTACTGCTAATGAAAATTTTGCTGCATTATATGGGGTGTTAAATGGTGAGGAGGTAATTGTTGCAGCACAACCACAACCCGTTCCTGTTGCTTATTCAGCCAGTAAAGAAATAGCAGTAAGACGCATGCCAGATTCGCATATTGTTAAAAAAGGCGAAAGCCTGGCTTATATAGCCGACAAGTATGGGGTTGAACTGCAGGACCTGAAAGATTGGAATAATTTGCGTACCGGTAAAGCTATTGTAGGCAAAAAACTATGGCTAAATGATACTCATCAAATGGTAATGCAACCAACAGATGCACCTAAACAGATCTTAAAAGTTGTGACTTATACTGTTAAAGCCGGCGATACGCTTAATGTAATTGCCAATAAATTTGAAGGTATATCCGTTGAAAATATAAAGGCTTTAAATGGGTTAAAACAGGATCGCATAGAGCCCGGAATGACCCTTAAAATAAGTCGGGGATAAAACTCTCAGTAACCCGGTTCTTAAATTCAAACCGGGTTTTTTTATTTATACCATATAGCGGCTCAAAAAAGTTAACTTTGGGCTTTTATTACAAACCATGAATAAGCCAAATCGTAAGCAGGACGCTTTAAATTATCACTCAAAAGGCCGTCCCGGAAAAATACAAGTAGTACCTACTAAGCCCACTAATTCTCAACGCGACCTAACTATGGCCTACTCGCCTGGTGTTGCCGAACCATGTTTACGTATAGCCGAAAACGTAGACGATGTGTATAAATACACCGCAAAAGGTAACCTGGTGGCCGTTATAAGTAACGGAACAGCCGTATTAGGATTGGGAAATATTGGTCCCGAGGCAAGTAAGCCGGTAATGGAAGGTAAGGGCTTGTTGTTTAAAATTTACGCGGATATTGATGTGTTTGACCTTGAAGTTAATGCACAAACAGTTGACGAGTTTGTAAATATTGTTAAAGCACTGGAGCCAACTTTTGGCGGTATAAACCTGGAAGATATATCTGCACCTACCTGTTTTGAGATAGAACGCCGCTTAAAAGCCGAGATGAAAATACCCGTAATGCACGATGATCAGCATGGTACGGCTATTATATCAGGCGCGGCATTATTAAATGCCTGTGCCATACAAGGTAAAAAGCTGGAGAAAATTAAGGTTGTGGTAAATGGTGCAGGCGCGGCCGCTGTTTCCTGTACAAAAATGTACTTGTCATTAGGGGTTAAAAAGGAGAACCTGGTGATGTTTGATGTTAACGGTCTATTACATACCTCACGTACCGATCTGGACGAAATGCGGCAACAATTTGCTACCACACGTAAAGATATTACCGGCCTTACCAGCGCTTTAAAAAATGCCGATGTTTTAATTGGCCTTTCGGCAGGTAACGTGGTTACGCCCGAAATGTTAAAAGGGATGGCTAAAAACCCAATTGTGTTTGCCATGGCCAACCCTGATCCTGAGATTGCTTATGAGCTGGCTATTGCTGCCCGTAAAGACATTATAATGGCATCAGGAAGGTCTGATTATCCTAACCAGGTAAATAACGTGCTGGGCTTCCCATACATATTCAGAGGTGCGCTTGATGTGCGTGCTACCGCTATTAACGAGGAAATGAAAATAGCGGCTGTACATGCCATTGCCCAGATAGCTAAATTGCCGGTGCCAGAATCAGTTAACCTGGCTTATAATACTAAAAACCTGAAGTTTGGCCGGGAATATATTATCCCGAAGCCGATGGATCAGCGTTTAATTACCGAGGTTTCATTGGCCGTTGCTAAAGCGGCTATAGCATCGGGTGTTGCGCGTAAGATCATAACTGACTGGGACGCTTATGCAGAAGAATTAAGGCTGCGTATTGGGTCAAATGATAAGATGTTGCGTAATATTACCAATAAGGCTAAGCAAAAACCTAAACGCGTGGTTTTTGCCGATGCGGATAACTATAAGATATTACGCTCTGCTCAAATTGTAAAGGACGAATGTATTGCCACCCCAATACTATTGGGCGATGTAGAGAAGATAAAAGAGATCATCAACGAGAATGAATTAGATCTGGATGATGTACAGATAATCGATCCGCATTTAGGTACAGAAAATACAGAGAAGTACGCAAACTATTTGTTTAAAAAGCGACAGCGCAGAGGCATAACTTTATATGAGGCACGTAAGTTAATGAACGATAATAATTATTATGGTTCATGTATGGTGCAGTTTGGTGAAGCTGATGCATTTATATCCGGCTTAAGTAAAAACTATGCGGCTACACTTAAACCGGCATTGCAAATTATTGGTACCGAAGCCGGTGTTAACCGTATAGCAGGTATGTATTTAATGATAACGCCAAAAGGTCCGGTGTTTTTTGGAGATACTACGGTAAACGTTAATCCATGTGTTGATGATTTGGTAGATATTACTGTGCTGATTGAAAAAGCGGTGAAGAAATTTAATATCACTCCGCGTATAGCTATGCTGGCTTATTCCAACTTCGGTTCAAATGAAGGTATTATTCCCGAAAAAACCCGTGAGGCGGTGCGCATACTCCATGAAAAATATCCGGATATGATAGTTGATGGCGAATTGCAGGCAAATTTTGCTTTAAACTCGCGCTTGCTTCAGGATAATTATCCTTTCTCTACATTGAAAGGACAAGCGGCAAATACGTTGATATTCCCAACTTTGGAAGCAGGAAATATTGCTTACAAATTGTTACAGGAAATAGGCGGAGCAGAAGCGGTAGGACCCATTTTGCTGGGACTAAAAAAATCTGTACACGTATTGCAGTTGGGTAGCTCGGTTAGAGAGATAGTAAACATGGTTACCATTGCGGTAGCAGATGCACAGGAAAAAGAAGGATAACACTTAAAACAGCATAATCAATTGATTTGAAGATACTTTATGTACGCGTATATTGATGGTAAATTAGTTTTTAAATGCCCTGCTTATGTGGTAATTGACGCCGGCGGAGTAGGTTATCATATCAATATATCGTTACATACTTATTCTTTTTTGGGCGATGGCGAGCGTTGTAAACTATTTACCTGGTTGCATGTAAAAGAGGATGGCCATACTTTATACGGCTTTGCCGATGAAGGTGAGCGTCGGCTGTTTTTGCACCTGATATCTATATCAGGCATAGGGCCCAATACCGGGCGCATGATGCTATCATCTATTACACCTGATGAAATTCAAAATGCAATTATCAATGGTAATGTGCCTTTAATACAACGTATAAAGGGTATCGGCCCAAAATCTGCACAGCGCATAATATTGGAGTTGCAGGATAAACTACGCAAAGAAGGCCCGGGGGCATTAACGGCTGCACCGTTAAATAAAACGATTAAAGACGAAGCTTTATCTGCATTAATGATGTTGGGTTTTGCCCGTAATGCTGCCGAAAAAGTACTGGAGCAAGAGATTAATAAAAATAGCAGTATATTGACTGTGGAAGAGTTAATTAAGCTGGCATTAAAAAGCTTATAGTTAGTTACATATTTATTAAGATTGACTTTGTGATTGGGATTTTTACCAGTAGATCTCTTATAGCTATTGTAATTATTTCGGCATTATGCGGAGCTGGCAATGTTGTTTTTGCACAGCAACGTCCAACTACCTTAAGAAAGGACTCGGCCAGTGTGCCTGTATTGTTAAATTATAAAGGGTCAAATAACCAACTTTTACGAAAGGGGATCTTATTTCCTGATCCGGTTGATCTGGTACGCACCGTAGAGTATGATCCTATTACCAATAAATATATACTTTATGAGCGTGTGGGTAACTTATTGTACCGCCCACCCCAGTATTTAACATTTGCTGAATATATAAGCCTTAAGCAAAAAGAGGAACAGCGGAATTATTTTAAGCAACTGGCTGATAATTATAGTACTGCTTCACAGCAGCCCGGGTTTATCCCCCAGATAAAAGTTCGGAGCAAAACTTTTGAACGCATTTTTGGCAGCAATACCATTGATATCAGGCCACAAGGATCTGCTGAGGCTATTATATCGGGACAGATAAATAGTAATGAAAACCCCTTATTTAATACACGGCAGCGTAAGCAATTCAACTTTAATTTTGATCAGCGTATACAATTAAATGTTACCGGTATGATTGGCGATAAACTAAAAATTGCCACCAACTATAATACCGATGCCCAGTTTCAGTTTGATAACCAGGTAAAGTTAGATTATACCGGCCATAAGGATGATATCATACAATCTATACAGGCGGGTACAGTAAGTATGCCTTTAAATACTACGTTAATACCAGGTACGGAGGCGCTTTTTGGTATTAAAACTGTATTAAAATTCGGCAAATTAAACGTAACCAGTATTTTAACCCAGCAACGGTCACAATCGCGCACAATTAATATAACCAATGGTGCGCAGCAGCGCGATTTTAACATTACCGCTGCCGATTACGAGGCCAATAAACATTACTTTTTATCACAATTTTTTAGAAACAATTATAACAAAGCTTTAGCGAACAGGCCCCTTAAAAATTCAAATATCAACATTACAAAAATTGAGGTTTGGACAACCAACAGGGCAAACCAAACTGCCGATTCAAGGGATATATTAGGTTTGCTTGACCTGGGCGAGAACGCGCCATATAATACAACGTTGGTGCAAGGTGGTCCGGGATATTCAGCTTTGCCCGCGGGTTTTCAAAGTCCGTTGTTTTCACAGCAATCAAATAGCTTGTTAGCAGGGTTACCAGCATCGGCACGCTTGGCTAATGATCCGGCAAATGCATTAAGCCAATATTTTGCTACTACAGGCGGTACGGATAACTATGCTAAGCTAACCTACGCCCGCAAGTTAAAGTCAACTGAATTTACCCTTAACCCTCAATTGGGTTATATATCACTTAATTATCCTTTAAATAATGATGAGGTATTAGCGGTTGCTTATCAATATACGTATAATGGACAGCAATATCAGGTGGGTGAGTTTTCAACTGATATACCGGCCGATCCTGTTGAATCAAAATTATTGTATGTAAAGCTGTTGAAAAATACACTGCTAAAAACCAGTTTGCCTACCTGGGACCTGATGATGAAAAATATTTACTCCCTGCAGGCATCTCAAATAAGCCCAACAAATTTTAAATTGCGTATAGCCCGTTTGGATGATAAATCAGGTATTGAAAAGCCCTTGATGGAGGAGGGACAGAATACCAAATCAAAACTGTGGTTACAGTTAACAGGCCTGGATAACCTGAACCCGCAAAACGAATTGCAACCTGATGGTTATTTTGACTTTTTAGATGGGATAACCATTGATCCGGAAAACGGGCGTATTACTTTCCCTGTGTTGGAGCCGTTTGGATCAGACCTTGCCCGGCAGTTTGCACCCGGTGAAACCGACCTGAGAAACAGGTACGTGTATCAGCAGCTATATGATTCTACCAAAACAGTCGCACAACAATTTTTCCCTTTATTGAATCGATATTTAATAAAAGGCACATACAATGCGGCAGGTGGGGCATCTTCGTATGATCTTGGGTCGACAAATATTCCGCAAGGATCGGTAATTGTAAACGCCGGGGCGGTAAAATTGCTGGAGGGAACAGATTATACGGTAGATTATAATGGCGGAAAAGTTGATATTATCAACCAATCGCTTCTTTCGTCCCAACAACCTATTAGTATACGCATAGAAAGCAATGAGCTTTTTGGCATACAGCAAAAATCATTATACGGAACGAGGTTTGATTATAGGGCCAATCCTAAACTATCATTAGGTGCAACTTATTTGCACCTTACCGAGCAACCCATTTCGCAAAATGAAATTGCGGGTATGGAGTCTATATCAAATACCATAATTGGTTTTGATGGTAATTATAATTCTACTTCGCGGTTGTTAACGCGCCTTGTGGATAAAATACCATTTATCAATACAAAAGCACCTTCATCAATTAATTTTAATGGCGAGTTTGCCCAGTTGTTGCCAGGTAACCCCTCAGCATTAAATTATGCCGGTTCAAAAAACGGAACATCATACCTGGATGATTTTGAGAACAGTCAATCGTTTATTGACGTTAAGGGGGCCATTGGCTGGCAGCTATCAAGTACACCACAGCTATTTCCCGAATCCAGGTTATTTAATGACCTAAGCTATGGCTATAACCGCGCACGTTTAGCCTTTTATAATATCGACCCTATATTTTATACCAATTCGGGTACTATACCGCTTACACGCAGCCAATTGTCAAACCATTATGTCAGGCAGGTTACCGAAACCGAGGTTTTCCCGTTTAAACAGCCTGTAACCGGCTTGCCGTTAAGTTTGGCCACGCTGGATGTAGCTTTTTATCCTACAGTTCGTGGTCCGTACAACTACACCACTACCGGCGTTGCCAATGACGGGTCGTTATTAAACCCAACTTCGCGCTGGGGGGGTATGTATCGTGGCATTTCAAGTAATGATTTCCAGGCACAAAATGTTCAGTATATTGAGTTTTGGATGATGGATCCTTTTATTAACAAGCCAAACTCACAGGGTGGAGAACTTTTCTTTGACCTGGGTAGTATATCAGAAGATATTTTAAAGGATGGCCGCAAAAGTTTAGAGAATGGCTTACCCGTAAACGGCGATTTTAGCACCATTGATAATACCGCCTGGGGTCGTGTATCAAAAGTACAGCCGGTAGTAAATGCATTTGATAACAACCCTGCGGCACGCCAGTTGCAGGATGTTGGTTTAGATGGGTTAAATAGTGATGAGGAAAGAACTAAGTTTGCCCCGGTAGTGCAACAGGCAAGCGCGCAGTTGAACCCACAGGCAGCTGCAGCTTTAGCAAATGATCCGTCATCAGATGATTACCGGTATTACCGGGGCCCTGACCTTGACCAGCAGGGAGCAGGATTGTTAGAGCGTTACAGCAGGTTTAACGGCCCCGAAAGCAATTCAAAAACCGCCGAGCAATCGCAGGCACTATTGGGGCTACAAACGTCAGCTTCTACATCATTGCCGGATGGAGAAGATGTTGACCGGGATAACACCATGAGCCAGGACGACCAGTATTTTGAATATAAGGTGTCTATACGGCCAAATGACCTGGTTGTCGGCAAAAATTTTGTTAACGATAAAGTAGTAGCACAGGTTAAGCTGCAAAATGGCGAGACTCAACCTGTCACCTGGTATCAATTTCGTATACCAATTACCAGTTATCAATCTGCTGTTGGTGGCATTCGCGATTTTAAGGCCATACGTTATATGCGTATGTTCATGACCAATTTTGCCGATACCGCGGTTTTGCGTTTTGCAACCTTGCAGTTGGTAAGGGGCGATTGGCGAGCGTATAACTCAGAAAATAATCCGCTTAATGTAATTGCCGACCCGGCATTGGTTAACCCGCCGCTGGATAACTCGGCGCTTACTGTAGAGACGGTAAATATTGAAGCCAACGGTAAGCGTACGCCTATACCTTATGTTGTACCCCCGGGCATTGTGCGCCAGCGTAACTATAATAATTTACAAGGGAATAGCCAATTAAATGAGCAATCATTATCATTAAACATTAAAAACTTGAGCGACGGTTACTCAAGGGCCGCGTTTAAAACTTTTACAAATGATATGCGCCAGTATAAGCGCCTGCAAATGTTTATACATGCCGAAGGGGTGGACCTGAAAAATTATGACCTGAACGCTTTTATACGTTTGGGTACCGATTATCAAAATAACTATTACGAGTACGAGGTGCCGTTGCAGATAACACCGGCCACAACCAATCCAAATGAAATATGGCCCGAGGCCAACCAAATGGATATCGAATTAGCCTTATTAACCCAAGCCAAAGTAGCTCGTGATAATGCCACCTACCAGGGCATGCCGTGGCCACTTACCAGGCCATATATTTATACCGATGGCCGAAATAAAATAACCGTTGTAGGTATGCCTGATATGAGCCGCCTGCGTACGGTTATGCTGGGTGTGCGCAACCCCTACAGTGCCACTGCTTTGCCTGGAACGGATGATGGTTTAGCTAAATCGGGTATTGTATGGTTTGATGAGATGCGCCTAACAGATTTTAACAATCAGGGGGGCATTGCTGCCACGGCCACGATGAATGTTAAGTTGGCAGATTTTGCAGATGTAACGGTAGCCGGGCGCAAAAGCACAGCAGGCTTTGGCGCTATCGACTCGAAATTAATAGACAGAAGTTTATATGATAACCAGGCTTATGATATATCGGCCAATATGAATTTAGGCAAGTTTTTTCCTGAAAAAAGCGGGATACAAATACCGGCCTACGTAAACATATCACAGCAGGTTAGTACCCCTAAATACAACCCTGCTCAACCCGATGTTTTATTGAAAGATGCCCTTGCAGGTGCAGCTACGAGCCAGAAGCGCGATTCTATAAAAAATGTATCAGAAGATTTTACCAAGCGCAAAAGCATCAACTTAACCAACATACGTAAAATTAAAACTGATGCTTCTGAGCCCAATCATGTATGGGACATTGAGAACTTTAACGCTACCTACGCCTACAGTGAATATTATCACCGCGATTTTATTACGGAGGGTAATGTGGAGAAAACCTACAATGTAGCATTGGCCTATAACTATGCTAACCAGCCAAGTTATATAAGCCCATTACAAAAAATTGTAAAGAGCAATTCGCTGGCTTTGTTAAGGGATATTAATTTTAGCCTGGCCCCGTCGCGGTTAAACTTCAGTATTAATTTTAATCGTTTTTATTCAGAAAACGTCCTGCGTAATAACGACCCGGATAACCCTGTTTTCGTGCCTACTACCTTTAACAAAATGTTTAACATCACCAGGCTATACGGAGTGGGATGGAATTTAACCAAATCATTGACCGTTGATTTTGATGCATCAAATCTATCGGTGGTAGACGAGCCTTACGGGCGGTTAACCGGGTTAAAAAGGGATACCTTATGGGATAACATCAAAAGATTGGGCCGTACCACCAATTACAACCACACCATTACTTTAAATTATACCTTGCCTTTTGCCAAAGTGCCGGTATTAAACTGGATACAAATGTTGGCAACGTATAAAACATACTTTACCTGGCAGGCCCCGGCTAAATTTGCCATCAATAATCCGGCGTTAAATGTGGGTAACACAATTCAAAATGCGCGTAATATAGAGTTAAGGCCTAATTTAAATATGTCCGGCTTGTATAGCAAGTTTGCCGTGTTTAGAAACCTGGATAAACCAGATGGTGCAAAGGGAATAGGTAAAGCTTTATTAAATGTTGTAACCAGCGTTAAAACGCTAAGGGGAACCTATACTCGTAATGAGAGTACCTTTTTGCCGGGTTATTTGCCTCAGTCAAACTTTTTGGGGCAGGATCTGAGCAATAGCGCACCGGGCTTTGGTTTTTTATTGGGCAGCCAGGCTGATATACGCGGCAAGGCTATTGCCAATAACTGGCTATCAACAGATACACTGCAAAACCAGTTGTACTCAACTTCACTTAAGGAGGCTGTAAATGTTTGGGCCACAATCAAACCGGTTCCTGATTTGACAATTGAATTAACGGCTTCAAAACTCCAGGATAGGACCTACCAAACCAACTTTAAATATTTAAATAGCGCATCAGGTTTTCAAAACCTGGCACCATTAACCTATGGTAACTATAGCGTATCTATTTTGGCTTTAGCTACGGCGTTTTCAAGTGAGAGCGGGGTGGACAATGTATCGGCCCCATACCAGCAATTTTTGGCAAACCGCAAGGCTATCTCGCAAAGGTTGGGGCAACAAAATCCTAATTCAGGTGGTGTGGGGTCAAATGGTTATGCCGATGGATATGGAGAAAATTCGCAGGATGTTGTGGTACCTGCTTTCCTGGCTGCTTATACCGGTAAAGATCCCGCCAGTGCCAGCCTTAACCAGTTCCCGGTTATTCCTATACCAAATTGGTTAATAACTTACAACGGCTTACAGCGTTTGCCTTTATTTGAGGATATTTTCCAATCTGTTACACTAACACATGGTTACAATTCGTCATACATTGTAAGTAACTATAATACCTTATTGCAATATCGCGAAAATGGCGGACAAGTAACCTCAAGAGATGTTTTTGCTAATTTTTTACCCAAATACCAATTCTCTCAAATCACAATTGTTGAGCAGTTTACACCCTTATTAGGGGCGCAAATGAGGTTTAAAAATAATATGACAACAGAGGTGCAATATCGTCCACAGCGCATGATGACCTTGAGTCTGCTTAACAGTCAGCTTACCCAGGAAACTCAAAAAGTGCTGATTTTTTCGTTTGGTTATCAAACCAATAATTTACGCCTTCCGTTTGGTTTGTTTAATAATACCATATTGAAAAATAATATCAACTTTAAAATTGATTTTGCGCTGCGCGATACAAAAACCTTGATCTATCTTCCGGAAGTACGTGCCGCACAGGTATCTTCAGGCGCGCAAAATATTACTTATCGCCCGTCTATTGATTATGCCATAAGCCAGCGGTTCAATTTGAATATATTTTATGATTCAAACCTTACCAAACCCTATACTTCGCAAGCATTTGCTACCGCATTTACCAATTTTGGGGTTAATTTGAAGCTGTTGCTGCAGTAAGAAAAGGAAAAATCATCCTATCTACTATGGGTAAGCAGGAAAAGGCAAGTGCTACTTCCCCTTAACTACCCTGCCCGAACCTGATGTAGTTGAATTTACATTGGTAGGATTACCTGTATAAATCAATCTGCCTGAACCTGAAACACGGGCATTAATGCTTTTATTTGCCAGGATATGAATATTGCCTGAGCCTGAAATTGAAGCATCTACTGCATCAGATTTAAGGTCGTTGGCTCTGATATGTCCTGATCCGCTTACTTTAATATCAGCATTTTTTGCATTACCTGACAAGTTAAGTGCACCCGAACCACTTACCGCAGCAGTCAACCGACCTGTGTTTACGGATGAAGTGATGCTGCCTGACCCGCTTACTGCTATTTGAAGGTCGCTGCCGTTTGCAGCAGCAGTTATATTACCTGAACCACTTGTTTTAAGTTCGGCATTTCCGGTTAAGCTACCCTCTAACTTGATATTACCCGACCCTGAGTTTGAAAGTCCCGATAAAGTTTTAGCGGTGATGTATATATCAATTTTTTTGTTGTTAAATAACTTCCAAGAGTTTTTATTCTTTGTACCGATCTTCAGCTTTCCATCACTCACAGTAGTTTCAATATCATTAATTACGTCTTCGTCGCCGGTAATTTTCAAGCTTTCTGTGCCATCAACTCTAATATGTACATTAAATGAACCTGATGAGGATATGCTGCTAAAACCAGAAACCTGGCGATTTTGAGTAGTTTGTGCTAAGACATTTAAAGTTATAGTGGTTATTAGCAGGCTTGTAAACAATGTAGATAAAGCTTTTTTCATGACATTAATTTTAGGTGTTTGGTATAAGACGCAATTGAATTTCAAAACGTTACACCTAATTTAAATAATTTATAATTAATGTTTATTTATTCTTGTTTTTCTTTAGCCTCTGCAGCGGCCTTTTGTGCACTTTTTAATTCCCTTAATCTTTTACGCTCGGCGCGTTTTTTTAAACGTAGGGCTTTCCTGGCTTTGCGGTCAAGTTTTTCGGATAGCTTTTTCTTAGATAGCTCGGCAGTGGCCTGCTCTGCTTTTTCGGTAAGGCCAACATTGGGTTTTATACCGGCAAGCAAAGTTTTCCAGGCGGTTCCCCAAAAAGGCGAATCAATGGGCCGCTTATAAACCACATTGGCTAATCGCGGTTCATCGCCGGGTTTATCAGGATTATTATCTTTAACTATGAATACGTTAGCAAAAAGACTGGCTATAGTATTTCGTTTTAAGGTTTTTTTAGCCGTATCTGCTTTAAGTAACTTTACTTTAAGGTCATTATATAAAAGTTGTACCCTGCCGCTTGAGCTTTTGCTGTTCCCTTTAATATTAAAAGTAAATTCTTTAAGATTACCCGAAGTAACCTTCACCATAGCCAAAGGCATAATAACAGAATTAATGTCACGCAAATTCATGGTGCCTAATTTGCCTTTGTAACTGTACGAGGCCAATTTATCTGTTAAGTTAAAGCTAAAGTGTACATCCAGTTTGCCACTTTTCAAAAAGTAGGTAGTTAGGTCTGCGGTACTTATATTATTTTTTTGCAGCGCGATCTTGTTGGTGGTTACATTTAACAATTGCCCGCTGGTATTATTAAATGTGATGGCTCCGGTCTTGCCCGACTTTTTGTTCAGTTCGCCATAAATAACATCCACATGTTTTATAAGTATGGTATCAATTTTCAGTTCGACACCGGCATTGTAGAGTGCAACGTGCGGGAAGCTTTTAATTTTGTCTTTATATACCTTTATCTTGTTGGGATTTTTAAACACATTAAGTGATCCATTAGTCAAAATAAGGCTTGAACCACTGAATGTTTTGTACTTATGATAGGCTAAAAAATCAAAATTATTAAGTTGTAATGAATCTAAATGAATATTAAACCTGTCTTTTCTGCTTTTAGCATAATAGTTTTTGTCGGGTATAATATCCATCCCCTCCATATTTAACCTGGAGGTACGGGTTGAGAGATTAAGAGATTTTACCGTGTAGGTGTATGATCCATCAGAAGTTCGGCCTTTGTAATTGCGTAAATTGGTTATAATGTCCCTGCAGTACAACAGCCTGGTTTTATCTGTTTGTGTAGCCGAGTCTATTAACAGGTCATCGGCACGAATGTCCATATCCTTAAGGTTAGATGTGGCCAGCTCTTTTCCCGAATAATCATCATACCTAAATTGAATGTCATTGAATAATATGTGGCCCACATGTGCCGATTTTAATGTTTTGGACATTTTTTGCCAGGGGGTGAGGTTAGTGGTAGTGGTATCTTTAACCTGGTTTAGCTGGTAACTAACGCGTACCTGAGGTGCGCTCAAAATTATCTGGTCAATATCCAACATCCGTTTAAAATATAATTTAAATGGATGTATATGCGATAGCACCAGTCGCTTTACACGCAACTCGGTTAAATTATTGGGTGCCGTTTTTTGTTTTTTCTGACGATTGTAAACCGCGGTATCGGGCCTGAAGTGGATATTATAAACAACAATTTCGCCTTTAAGAATATTCAAGTCTGCATGGTCAAAATCAATTTTATATAAACCGTCTGTGCCTTCGGTTACGGCTTTTTTAGCCTTGCTTTCTAAAATGGGCGACCAATACATATTGATAAAGAAAGCCGCAATTAGTATTAATGCTGCAAGGGATATTAAGGATATAAGCACCACCTTTTGCCAGGTGTGCTTGATGAAATTAAGCGCCATATATTGTTAGTTCCCCTGTTCTTTTTTTGCTTTTTCTTGGGCATCCTTTTTAGCCTGGCGCTCTTTTTGGCGTTGTTCCCTGCGGAGCTTACGATCTTCTTTAAATTTATTGAATTTATCAATAACAGTGCCTACTTTTTCTACAACTTTATTTACTGTATTCTCCGTTTTTGCAGAAAAGCCAACGCTTGGTTTTAAGCCATCCAGTAATCCTTTATATAAAAAGCTAAAGAACGATATAGTTGGCTCGCGTTTTAAATTGATAGGGCCCGGCCTGAAATTTCCTTTATTATCGGGGTTATCATTGGCAATGATCAACGAATTAGCAATTTTTGATATAAAACCCTGGGTTTGCAGTTCGCGCTGGCCCTCTACTTTTTTAAGTAGTTCTACATTCAGGTTTTTATAATAAAATTTAAGGTTACCCTTTCCGCCGTAATTATTGGCATCTACATTAAATGTTAACCTTTCCACATCGGCAGATTTTACATGTACCATGGCCAGCGGCTTAACTAATTTATCCAGCACCTTACCATCAAACCTGCCCAACGTGCCCGAATAATTAAATGCTCCATTTTTATCAGTCAAATTAAATTTAAAATTTACCTGTAGAGGGGCTACATTCATAAAGTGGGTATTGATGCGGGCAACCATAAAATGGTTTTTCTTTTTAGCAGCGGCATCATTAGTTACATTGAGTATATAGCCATCGGTATTACTAAATACTATTACACCGGTATAACCTGTAGTAGCGTCAGTTTCTGAATATTTAATATTGGTGTTTTTAATATTTAACCGGGTTAGTCTCATATCAAGCGCTACCCTTTGCAGAGCCTGGTGTGGATCCTTTCCTATTTTGCTTGTTTTTTTGCCTTTGTAATTACTGTTATTATATATCTGTACATCGGCTTTATTAACATCCATTATACCGGCATATAGTTTCTGATCGCGCAGAAATCGTTGCAGGTCAATATCAGTAATGGATATTTGTTTAAATTTTAAGGTAAATATATCGCCGGGGCCATTTTTTTTGTAAAACTGGGTATAATTGTAGTGTGGAGTTAATGATACATCGTCCAAAATCAGGTTGCGTTGGGCGGTGGAGAAATGGATCTTCTTTAAGCCTACATCATACAAGCCGCTTGGCATGGTTATTTTATAATCATGCAGCGTAACTTCAACACCTTTAGTGTAATAAAAACGGGTAGTATCTATAGCCGATAAGGAATCTATCAGTATATTGGATATACTAATATCTAAATGCTTTAAAGCCGTTTGTTTGGTAACCGCGTTATTTTTATTAATATATTTTACGCTGATATCACTTAATGATATTGAATCGATCTTCAATTGTTTAAACACTTTTTTCATGATCTGGTAGGGCGTTTTGGGCGTACCTACTTTAACAGTATCATTAAAAGCATAGCGTTTATTAATAATAGTTAGGCTTGGTTTATCAATACCAATGTGGCTGATGTTTAATATTTTTTCCTGCCAGGCCTTCTTAGCTCCAACATTTTTAATGGTTAGTTTTTTTACATCCAATTTAAAAAGATTGTCGGGCGCTTTTTTCATAGCAACCAACCGTTCATAAACGGCCGAATCGGGTATCAACTTAAAATCAGATAAAGTAGCGTTGCCGGAGGATAAATTAAGGTCAAAATCAGAATATTCTATACGATACAGGCTATCGCTTGAGTTAAGCACCATATCTTTTAGTTGTTGCTGCAATAAAGGTTTCCACCTGTCATCAGCAATAAACCGGTTGTACAAGTAATAACCTGTGCCTCCGATTATAAAAAAAGCAACTAATAGCATTATGGGCCAAATGCGTATGCTTTTTTTGGGAGAGCCCGGTTCTGTCGTCATATTGTAAGTTATAACAAAAAAACAGAGATTTTGTTGATTTGCTGACAATCTGTCACTCAATATTAAAAGTTTGTGTATTTTTACGGCTCAAATTTTATAAACAATGATTGATTTGGTTATTCCGGATAAGGCACATGATGAGAGCAGGCAGGGCGAGGCTTTATTATTAGATCCAATTGCAGGGAAAAATAATGGCCGTAAATTATATATTGAAAGCTACGGCTGCGCCATGAATTTTTCGGATAGTGAGATAGTAGCTTCTATTTTGGCCGAGCAGGGATTTGAAACCACAAATGATTTTACGAATGCGGATGTTATTTTTATAAACACCTGCTCTATACGTGAAAATGCCGAAACACGCGTACGTAACCGCTTGAAAGAATTTAAGGTAGCCAAGCGTAACAACCCGGGTATGGTGGTTGGTGTGTTGGGCTGTATGGCCGAGCGTTTAAAAGCTAAATTTTTAGAAGAAGAAAAACTGGTTGACGTTGTGGTTGGCCCTGATGCTTACCGCGACCTGCCTAATTTAATTGACCAGGTTGATGGCGGGCAGAAAGCGGTAAACGTATTGCTATCACGCGAGGAAACTTATGCAGATATCAACCCGGTACGTTTAAACAGCAACGGCATAAACGCTTTTGTATCTATTATGCGCGGTTGCGATAATATGTGCTCGTTTTGCGTAGTGCCATTTACACGTGGTCGTGAGCGCAGCCGTGATCCATTCTCCATAGTTAATGAATGTACCGAATTATTTAACAACGGTTACCGCGAGGTTACTTTATTAGGACAAAATGTAGACTCATATAAATGGGCCAGCGAGGATGAATCTCAAAAAGTAAACTTTGCAAATTTATTGGAGATGGTAGCCCTGATCAATCCCGACCTACGGGTTAGGTTTTCAACTTCGCACCCTAAAGATATTACCGATGAGGTTTTATATGCTATTGCCAAACATGATAATGTTTGCAACTATATACATCTGCCGGTACAATCAGGTAACAGTAGGGTATTAGAGCTGATGAACCGTACTTATGATCGCGAATGGTACATTAACCGAATAGATGCTATCCGCAGTATCATTCCGGAATGTGCAATATCAACTGATGTAATCACGGGGTTTTGTACAGAAACAGAGGAAGAGCATAAAGAAACCGTAAGCATGATGGAATATGTAAAATATGATTTTGCCTACATGTTTATGTACTCTGAAAGACCAGGCACATTAGCAGCCAAACGTTACGCGGATGATATACCTGAGCCCGTTAAAGCTGCACGGTTAACAGAGATTGTTGCATTACAGCAACAACACTCGCATAGCCGTATGCTGGCCCAAATAGGCAAAGTTCAAAAAGTATTGATTGAAGGTTTTTCAAAAAAATCAAAAAATGATTATGCGGGCAGAAGTGACCAAAATGCCATGGTTGTTTTTCCTGTGGATGAACGTTACAAGCCTGGTCAATATGTGAATGTTTTAGCGGAGAGATGCACTACGGCTACGTTAATGGGTAGTATAGTTGATTAAGTTAGATTAAGTTGCTTGGTGAGTAGTTTTATTTAAACCACTCACTTAATAAACCCAATCAACCACTCACTACAAATATGGAAATACAAGAAATAAAACAACGCTTCGGTATCATTGGCAACTCACCATTATTAAACCGGGCCATAAATATAGCCAACCAGGTTGCGCCTACCGATATTTCGGTATTAATTACCGGCGAGAGTGGTAGTGGTAAAGAAGTTTTTTCGCACATTATACACCAAATGAGTCCGCGTAAGCATGGGCCATTTATTGCCGTAAACTGCGGTGCTATACCTGAAGGAACTATTGATTCAGAATTATTCGGCCACGAAAAAGGTGCCTATACCGGTGCTGTTGGTGAGCGTAAAGGCTATTTTGAAACTGTAAACGGCGGAACCATATTTTTAGATGAAATTGCCGAGATGCCCCTGGGTACACAAGCCCGTTTATTGCGGGTGCTGGAGTCTGGTCAATACATCAGGGTAGGATCATCAAAAGTTGAAAAAACCAATGTGCGGGTAATAGCGGCAACTAATGTTGATGTTTATGACGCGGTAAGAAATGGCAAATTCAGAGAAGATCTGTATTATCGTTTAAACACCGTGCCGTTACGCATACCACCGCTGCGCGAACGGAAGGAAGATATTTATTTATTGTTCAGGAAATTCACTTCTGATTTTACTGATAAATACCGTACCCCGGCAATTCAATTGGATGAAGAAGCACAGCAAGTGATCATCAACTATTCATGGCCGGGTAATGTTCGCCAGTTAAAAAATATGGCCGAGCAGTTAGCGGTTTTGGAGCGTGACCGTATTATTACTGCCCAGGTACTGCTAAACTACCTGCCGCAGGAAGCTGGGCGTAGCAACTTACCAATGCGTATTGAAAATCAACCTAAGGAAGATTTTTCTGAACGCGATATACTGTACAAGGTTTTATTTGATATGAAACGCGATATGGTAGAGTTGAAAAAATTGGTGGCTGATATTATAGAGCATGGCGGTGTAAGCGTTAACCAGGCCAGCCATTCGCAAACGTTAAAACAACTATATCACGATATTGAACTTCCCGGAAACCCGGAGCCACAATTTACCTTGCAACACCCCGTTAATAATACCGTTATAAGCGGTAATGGTAATAATGATACTTACAGCATATCACATGATGCCGAGGAAGTAGAGGAATCACTATCGTTAATTGAAAAGGAATCTGACCTGATACGCAAAGCACTTAAAAAACACAAAGGCAAACGTAAGCTGGCAGCTAATGAGTTGGGTATATCCGAAAGGACATTGTACAGAAAAATAAAGGAATTAAATTTATAGCATGAAAAGAATTTGGGGATTGGTAATTACGCTGGGGGCTATAATGCTGCTGTTTCAGTCATGCTATACTTTAAAAAGTACGTCCATACCGCCCGAACTAAAAACTATAAGTGTACCGTTTTTTGAAAATAACTCTGCACTGGTAGTGAGTTATTTAAGTCAGGATTTTACTGAAGCGTTAAAAGAAAGGGTACGTACTACCACACGCTTAAGCATTGTAACCGGGCAGGGCGATGCAAGTATGTCTGGTGCTATTACGGATTATAGGTACGCGCCAATATCTATTCAGGCTACCGGCAATAACCAGGCACCTATTGCAGGTGCATCGGTTTTATCAATTAGTGTACATGTTAAATTTGATTATCCAGCCGATAATAAATTGAGTTTTGATCAAACGTTCACTAAAACTCAAAATTATACCGGCGACCTGTCAACCCAGGAGAAAGCTTTGACACAAGTGATCATCAGGCAGCTGATTGACGAAATTTTTAATACCGCCTTTAATAATTGGTAACCATTTTGTAGCTTCAACCTCTCGTGGAAAAACTGAATAACATAAATAGCGAATTGATATTAAAAGCATTGGCCAACCCGGTTGAGGTATTAAGTGCCAATGCTTCGGGTATTGAATCGCTGGTTAACGATTTTCCGCAAAGTGGTTTACTGCGTGCATTGCTGGCAGGTAACGGCCACGATCAAAATGTAAAACATGCCGCTGCTTATATCAATCCAGCAACATTATATAAATTGGTTAATTTCCCTGAGAGTTTACCGGCAGTGGATGCAAGACATATTGCGTTTATTGATAATGGTGAAGCTGCAAGCGCACCAACACCCATTGTAAATGCCACAGTTAAGCCAATACAACCGGTTAAACATATTAGCCATGAAGTAACCAATAACCAATCGGCTGATGAAGTAGTTATTAATGAGCCGGTTGTTGATGAGGAAGAGGTTTTATCGTCTCCGGTAGAGGAAGAAATGCATTTCCATTCGGTAGAAGAGGAAGTAGAAGATGTTGTACAAGCAGAAACTCCGGCTTCGGCTATAAATGATTCTGATGCTGTTGAGGAAGAGGAATATGAGCCGGCTTATACTTTAGATAAAACAGAGTTTTTTCACCAGGACATTGAAGACGAGGTATACGAAGAAATTGTAAGTATTGAAGATATTAACTTAGGACAGTTATCATCCCAAAATTCTGGTGATAACGATACAAAGGTTGATGATGCCAAAAAACCTTTAACCGAAAACCAGATACCTGCTAATGATCATTTTGTAATTGATCATTCGTTTGTACAAGCACAACCAAATAAAACCATAAGCAACGCTGTTGCAACTATACCAAGAGACAGGGCTACTGAGAATCAAAATCTTTCAAGGTATAACGACGAAAAGATGCCGTATAGCTTTATGTGGTGGCTGGATAAAACACGAAAGGAATATGCACAAACTTATCAGCCTTACGTATATAATAACCCGGTTGCTGATAATTTACCTAAACAAAAAAATAATATTGACGAATTACAACAGCAATACGTTGAAAATATTTTCAATTTAAACGCTATTGAAGAATTGGAGCGCAGTACCGCACAAAGAGGTGTTAATTTTAATGCGGATAAAAAAGAGGACCGCATAATTAAACGCTTTATTCAAACCGAGCCTCAAATAAAGCATCCTACAGATATAAAGTTGAATAATGAAAATAAGGCTAAAAAAAGTTCAGAGGATAGTGATGAACTAATAACTGAAACACTGGCCCGTATTTACACCGAGCAAATGCTGTATCCAAAGGCTATAGCAGCCTATAAAAAATTGATGTTGAAATTTCCGGAAAAAAGCCTTTACTTTGCAGGCCAAATTGAACAGTTAGAAAAAAAATCAAATTAATATAAAGAGATGTATATAATTTTAATCGTAATTACCATAATAGTATGTGCCTTGTTAGGACTTATTGTGTTAATACAAAACCCTAAAGGTGGTGGCCTTACTTCAAATTTTTCAAGCCAGTCGCAATTAATGGGCGTGCAAAAAACCGGCGATTTTTTAGAAAAAGGCACCTGGATACTGGTTATCAGTTTAATGGTATTATCGCTGTTAATTAACGTGGCGGTAAAGGGTGGTTACTCAGGTAATAGTAATTCTCCATACGAAGAGCAGATTAAAAAATCAACTACAACTCCGGCAACTTCATCAGCGCCTGCAAATGAACCTTTATTACCAGGTACTGCTGCGCCAGCGCAGCAAACCCCGGCTCCTCAAAAATAAGGAGTAATAAAATATAATAATAAATAAGGCTTCGGTATAATACCGGAGCCTTATTGCTTTTTTATACTGACATGATGACACAGAACATTCATGTAATTAAATGTAAAAAGCCGTAATTGCATAAATCTGACAATACAACAGTCTGTTTTATGCCAAATAAGTCAGTTTAAATTGCTTGGCATAATTGATGATGAAAGGCAATCATAACATTAATTTTTTTATAAACTATAAGAATTATATAACTATGTCATTAAACATTAAACCCAGCGCAGACAGGGTAGTAGTTGAAGCTGCCGCTGCAGAAGAGAAAACCGCTTCAGGTATTATTATTCCTGATACTGCTAAAGAAAAACCACAAAAAGGAACTATCGTAGCCGTTGGCCCAGGTAAATATGCTGATCTTTCAGGTGTTCTTATCCCGATGGCTTATAAAGTTGGCGACGAAGTTTTATATGGTAAATATGCAGGTACAGAAATTACCGTTGATGGTAAAGAATACCTTATCATGCGTGAATCAGATATTTTCGCGGTAATTTAATCACTTATTGAATTATTGAGGGACTGAATTTTTAATTCTTACCCACCAATAAAAATCATTAATTCACTAAATCACTAATTCAAAAATTAAAAATACAATGTCAAAGCAAGTTAAATACAATGTTGAAGCGCGTGACGCCCTTAAAAGAGGTGTTGATATTTTAGCAAACGCGGTAAAGGTAACCTTGGGTCCAAAAGGACGTAATGTTATTATTGATAAAAAATTCGGTTCACCGTCTATCACTAAAGATGGTGTTACAGTAGCTAAAGAGATCGAACTAAGAGATCCCCTGGAAAATATGGGTGCCCAAATGGTTAAAGAAGTAGCTTCAAAAACTGCTGATATTGCCGGCGATGGTACTACCACTGCAACAGTATTAGCACAAGCAATTGTGTCTGCAGGTATTAAAAACGTAGCTGCCGGTGCAAATCCAATGGATTTGAAACGCGGTATTGATAAAGCAGTTGCTGCTGTAGTTGCTGATTTGAAAAAGCAATCACAAACTGTAGGCGAAGACAATAATAAAATTAAACAAGTTGCTTCTATATCAGCCAACAATGATGAGCTTATTGGCTCATTAATAGCCGAAGCAATGGGTAAAGTTGGTAAAGACGGTGTAATAACTGTTGAAGAAGCTAAAGGAACTGAAACTGAAGTTAAAACTGTTGAAGGTATGCAGTTTGACCGTGGTTACCTATCTGCTTACTTTGTTACCAATACAGAGAAAATGGAAGCAGAGTTGGAAAATCCTTATATCCTTATCTGCGATAAAAAAATATCTTCAATGAAGGAATTGCTTCCTATTTTGGAGAAACAAGTACAAACTGGTAAACCGTTATTAATTATTGCTGAAGATTTGGAAGGCGAAGCTTTATCAACTTTAGTAGTAAATAAAATACGTGGTTCGCTGAAAGTTGCTGCTGTTAAAGCACCGGGCTTTGGCGATCGTAGAAAAGCGATGTTAGAAGATATTGCTACACTTACAGGAGGTGTTGTTTTATCTGAAGAACAAGGTTATAAATTAGAAAACGCTGAATTAAGTTACTTAGGTACTGCCGAAAAAGTATTAATAGATAAAGACTATACTACTATTATTAATGGTGGTGGTAACTCAGAAGATATTAAAGGCCGTGTAACCCAAATCAAATCTCAGATGGAAACTACTACATCTGATTATGATAAAGAAAAATTACAAGAGCGTTTAGCTAAATTATCAGGTGGTGTTGCTGTATTGTATGTAGGTGCAGCTACCGAGGTTGAAATGAAAGAGAAAAAAGACCGTGTTGACGATGCTTTACACGCAACCCGTGCCGCTGTTGAAGAAGGTATTGTAGCAGGTGGTGGTGTAGCTTTCATCCGCGCAGTTGCGGCTTTAGCCGACCTAAAAGGTGCTAATGAAGACGAGAATACCGGCATCCAGATCATACGTCGTGCTATCGAAGAGCCATTACGTCAAATTTGTGAAAACGCAGGTATTGAAGGTTCAATCGTAGTGCAAAAAGTAAAAGAAGGTAAAGCTGATTTTGGTTACAATGCGCGTACTGATAAATACGAGAACTTAATTGGTGCAGGTGTTATTGATCCTACCAAAGTAGGCCGTGTAGCTTTAGAGAATGCTGCGTCAATTGCAGCCTTATTGTTAACCACAGAGTGCGTATTAGCTGATGAGCCTGAAGAGGGTAATGCGGGCGGCGCACCAATAGGCGGCGGCGGCATGGGCGGTATGATGTAATCATATATAGCCTAAACTAAATATTAAAAACCCTTGTCTAAAATAACAGACAAGGGTTTTGTTTTTTATACTATTCACAAAGTCATGGTTAGGTAAATACATAGTCATCAATTAATCAAATGATCATAAATGGGGTTTAAGGCATCTATTTCGGCCTAAATTTGTATTTCAGTGCTGATAATCAATAATCAGGCACAGCAATTGAATACATTATCACATGAAACATTTAGCTCAAACAAAAAAACATATTCATGCAACCCTGGTTGACTGGGTGCTGTTTAAAGTACCTGAGCTTTTTATTACTATATACGGAAAGTAATAATTATTAAATTTGTGCTTCGTTATGAAGTTACAAGATCTTTACTACCTAGCCTATCAATGGCTTTTAATAAACGGCTCAAAGTTTCTAATAGGTTTAATTGTACTATTAGTTGGGCTTAGGTCAATCAAATTGCTTGCTGTACGAATCCGGTTACGTATGAGCAAGCGCGAAGTTCATTCGTCATTACAACCTTTCTTTCTTAGTCTTGCAATAGCAGCCTTATATGTACTGCTTATTATATTGGTATTAACGGTTATTGGTTACCCATTAACTGTGTTTAGCACCATATTAGGCGGTTTTACCGTGGCGATAGGTTTTGCCCTGTCTGGTACATTTCAAAACTTTGCGGGTGGGGTATTAATACTGTTATTAAAACCTTTTGAGATAGATGATAATATTAGGGCTCAGGGACAGGAGGGTAGGGTAACATCCATACAAATATTTTATACCGTATTAATAACACCCGATAATAAGACTATTATTATACCCAATGGGAAATTGTTTAACGAGGTTATAGTAAACATTACCAGTGAAGCTAAAAGGCGGTTAGATTTTGAGATAAGGCTGGGTTATTATGTAGATGTTGACCAGGTTAAGCAAATTATGTTGGATACCATTAATTCAACAGATACGGTGCTAAAGCAGCCTGCTGTAAGGGTGGGCCTTATAGGTTTAGATGCAGATTGCATGCGGTTTACTATAAACGTATGGGTTGCACCGGGTGACTTTTTAAACACTAAGATAGCCCTGCAGGAAAACATAATTAAAAACCTTAAAGCAGCGGGGGTAAGGTTGCTGGGAACCTGATAGGTTGTTAAACTATTTCCATTTCAAACAACCCGGCAATATGTTGCTGTAATTTGGTTTGCACTTCGTCAACATCAACAATTTTTCCCAGTTCATTTTGCATGGTAGTTACCGCCTTATCATCAATACCGCAGGGAACAATGTTTTTAAAATAATTCAGGTCGGCATTTACATTAAGCGCCAAACCATGCATGGTAACCCAGCGGCTGCAGCGTACACCCATAGCGCAAATTTTACGGGCACGGGCGTTGTCGGCATCAAACCATACCCCTGTATATCCCTGATAGCGGCCTGCAATTAAGCCATAATCGGCCAGTGTTAATATCACGGCTTCTTCCAGTTTACGCAGATAAAGGTGTATATCTGTAAAGAAATTATCCAGGTCCAATATGGGGTAGCAAACAATTTGGCCCGGCCCGTGATAGGTAATATCGCCCCCGCGGTTAATACGGTAATAAGTAGCGTCTTTTTCTTTCAGGCTTATATCATCCAAAAGCAAATTTTCAGGGTGGCCACTATTACCCAAAGTATACACATGCGGGTGCTGGCAAAACACCAGGTAATTGGAAGTTATATCTTCGTCAAAATCAGTATAAGCTATTGCCTTTTCGCGCAAAGCCATTTTTTGTTTAACCGTATTGTCAAATATAGCTTGCTGTTTATCCCAGGCTTCTTTATAATCAATCAATCCCCAGTTTTGTACAGCTACTTTTTTATTTTTCATCCCTCGTCCTTTACAAAACCTACCATATAATCTTCATACGGCAAATAGCCCACCTGGTATTTAATATCAACATCGCCTTTTTGCAAGCGTGCATTAACTATTCCCTGGCTTACCAACTCAAAAGGTTGCAAGGAAATGTTTTCTAAAAACGATACCGCCTTTTGTCCGTAGCATTTATAAATGGCTTCTTTGGCGCACCAGCAAACATAAAGCTGCTGTATTTTATGTTTATTATTTATAAAAGCCAATTCGCAAGGATTCATAAATTTATGGGCAATACGCTCAACCTTTTCTTTTACATTCTCAATATCAATACCCACCGGATGCTTCTTGCTGATCATTACCGCGGCATAATCAAACGAATGGCTAAATGAAATATGGTAAGGCAACGATACCAGGTATGGTTTGCCATGCTCATCTACTTTACAATCAATATACTCATCAGTAAGCAGCATTTTGCGCAGCAAAACACGTGTTCCTAACCAGTGCAGATGGCGTTTACCATTGCTTATTTGTTCAACAAAAGCTTTTTCGCTTTCGTCTAATTGTAGTTGTTTGTAAAGGTCCTCGGCCTGTTCTTCAATTTTCCACAGCGCAAATTCTGTATCATCATCAACCCGTTGCCGGTAAACTATTGCCATAAAAGTAAAATTGCAAAAAGGATAGCAAACTTAGGTCAATTAATTCTAATTTTAAGGCCCAAAACACCCGTATCGCAATGATTTTATCTGATAAACGTATTCTTGAAGAAATTGACTTAGGACATATAATAATTGAACCGTTTAAAAGGGAGTGTTTGGGCACCAATTCATACGATGTGCATTTGGGTAAATACCTGGCTACTTATCGCGATAGGGTATTAGATGCTAAAAGGCATAATGAGATAGACGGGTTTGAAATACCTAAGGATGGCTTTGTTTTACAACCTAATACATTGTACCTGGGTGTAACGGTTGAATATACTGAAACACATAAACATATCCCTTTTTTAGAAGGCAAATCAAGCACAGGCAGGTTAGGTATTGATATACATGCTACAGCCGGTAAAGGTGACGTAGGTTTTTGTAATACCTGGACGCTGGAGATTTCATGCACACAACCGGTAAGGGTTTATGCAGGTATGCCTATTGGGCAATTAATATATTTTGTTGTAGAGGGCGATATTGAAACGCTATACAATAAAAAGGCGGATGCCAAGTATAATAACCCAACCACCCGCCCTGTTGAAAGTATGATGTGGAAGAATAAGTTTTAGCAATTATTTTGCTAAACTAAATTTGCCCCAAAAATCACTCGCCCTTACTATTTCTACGTCTCGTGCCGGTATATTTATTGCAGCCGAAGAAGCCATACTATTTTGTGTGTAACTATTATTGCGCACAGCTGCTTGAACAGCTGCATTAGATGGCGGACCACTACCGGCCGGTACAGCTACTATTACACTTGATACTGTAGCAGTTCCTACCGTTGTTTGACTATTTGGCTGCAAACGGGCAGTAACCGCATTTAATTTAATATTGTAGGCCCACTCACTGGTAGCTAAGCCTTCTGCCTTAAACAGTGCTAATGGTATGGCTTCTTCATAAACCAAATAGCCATTATCATCAAAATTTAAAGCGGTTTGTATTTTGTATGGGTTTCCATTATACATTCGGTCTTCACTAATATCACTAAAACCTTTAACCTCAATTTTTTTGAGTTGGGTTGACCTAGCCTCATTACGTTTTTGGTCAAGTGTGTTAAATGTGATACTTTCTGTAATTACCATTTCTTGTAAAGGAAAGGTAATTGACTGTGTCTTTTTTTTTCGGCCTTTAGTATCAATAGAAAACGTTACTCCTCCAAATAATATATTATTAAATTGTTTTTCATCATTGGTTTTGATAACCAGGTATAGGTTATTTTTATCATTACTGATGGTGTAATGGATTTTTTTGTCGGCATTGTAATAAGCAAGGTCATTGCCCCATTCTTTATTATTACCATCAATGGTTACAGCAGTAGTTGGTGCTTTTAATGTAGCAGCAGTTTCCTGAGCATAATTGACGCCGGTTGAAATTAGTAGCAAACTGGCAGCACACAGTATAGGTGTCAAAATTTTCATGTAACAAGGGTTTAATTATCGGTTAAATAAAGCTAAAGTTTTTTGGTGATATTTTTAAATTTTCAAGCTCTGTTTTTTTGAGTAAATTTGTAAATCACATGTCAACTCAAACTAAAGAAGAAACCTTTACCCTTGAAGAGTTACTAGCCGGGCTAAAGGAAATGCATCGTTTAATTTTATGGAACGATGATTTTAACACTTTTGATCATGTAATTCATTGCATGATGAAGTACCTTGATTACTCAGAGTCGCAGGCCGAAAAAATTGCCTGGAAAGTACATAACGAAGGTAAATGCGCGGTGCTGGAAGGTTCATTCACCGAGATGGAAATATTCCGTAAAATATTACAGCAAGAAGGCTTAACCGTAAGTGTGGAGTAGGGTTAAAGATTGAAGAACGAAGATTAAAGATTGGTGATTAGCGAGTGATAATCCATTTAATATAAAAGCCCTTTGCCCCTTTGCAAAGGGCTTTATTTTTTATCCGTTGACAGAACTAATCTTATCTTCGTTCTTCAATCTTTAAACAATATAATTCCACCCATGTGTATCGGGTGCATTACCATATTTAATATCATTCATGGTTTTTAATACCTTCTGCGAAAACTCCCTTTCTTTAGGGTCTATCAAAGTATATTCCTCACCATTATTACTTATAGAACCTACCGAAGCAATAGTAGCAGCAGTACCTGCGCCAAAAGCATCAGTAAGTTTGCCATTTTTAGCGCCTTCCATGATTTCGGCTACAGAAACTTTGCGCTCCTCTACCGGGAAACCCCACTCGCGGGCTAAAGTAATAACTGTGTCGCGGGTTACACCATCTAAAATAGTATCTTGAGCAAGCGGGGTTATTAACTTACCATCCAATACAAACATGGCATTGGCTGCACCCATTTCTTCAATATATTTATGCTCTTTGGCATCTGTCCATATCAATTGGTCAAATCCTTCTTCCAAAGCCTTACGTGCCGGAAGCATAGATACACCATAGTTGCCGGATGATTTGGCATAACCCATGCCACCCTCGGCAGCGCGGGTATAATGTGTTTCCATTTTAACCCTTAGTGTTTTTGAAAAATAAGGGCCAACCGGGCAGGTTAACACCATATACTTATAAGTTTTTGAAGGTGTTACTCCTAAAAATTTATCAGTAGCAAACATAAATGGCCTGATGTATAACGAGTGGTTAGCCTTTTTAGGGATCCAATCTCTATCCAAATCAACCAATGCGGCAATGCTTTGCAAAAATACCTCTTCGGGCAGAGTAGGCATACACAAACGCTCGGCAGATTTATTAAACCTCGCGGCATTTTTATCCGGGCGGAAAATAGATACCGTACCGTCATTATGTTTGTATGCTTTTAAACCTTCAAAAAATGATTGTCCGTAATGCAATGCTGAAATACCGGGACCGACCAGAATATCACCATAAGGAACAATTTCAAAATTTTTCCACTCGCCATCAGTATAATCAGCCACAAACATGTGGTCAGAAAATATGTGGCCAAAGGGTAAATTGTTAAAATCCGTTTCTGCTAAACGGGAAATGTTTGTCTTGGTGATCTTGATGTCCATCGTCTCGGTCATGGCTTTTACGTATTAAATTTCGAACTTGCAATTTACCTATTTTTCAATTATTTCGCTAATAAAAATTTACACTAAACACCTTATTTTGAGGTATAAAATATAATCCATATATCATTTGGTGTTATGCATGCATAGTATAATAATAGGAATAAACACCTAATATATATGTGTTTATTATTTGGTGAGGTTAATTGCTGAATAATACGAACTACCGATAGGTAGCACAGAACCATTCACCAATAACTGGTGTCTTTCCAATTTATCAATCTTATTTACGGCGACAATGAACGAGCGATGTATGCGGATAAACTGATTATCGGGTAGTAAAGATTCAATGTCGGTAAGCGTCATGCGGGAAAGAACCGTATTATCTTTCAATACAAAATTGACATAGTTGCCGGTAGCTTCCAGGTAATAAATATCTTCAAATTTCACCCGTATTTGTTCATAACCGGTCTTTAAAAACAGGTAGTCTTTTTTATCGGTGCTGTTGCCTCTTAACGTATAAATTTCATTGGCTTTATTGCAGGCTTTAATAAATCGCGCCAGCGAAAAGGGCTTTAATAAATAATCAACCGCATCCACCTCAAAACTCTGTACCGCATGCTCTGAGTAGGCCGTGGTAAAAATAATCATAGGTTTTTTATTGATACAGCTTAACAGGTCCATGCCCGAGATATCCGGCATTTTAATATCCAGGAATATCAAATCCACATTTTTATGTTGTAAAAACTCAATCGCCTTAAAAGCGTCGGTAAAATCGGCTTTCAGATCAATAAATCCAACTTTAGAAGCATGCGAGCGCACTACATCTAAAGCTATGGGTTCATCATCAATGGCAATGGCTGTTAACATGTAATAAATGTAGTTATTTATTTAAAACCTCATTTATTTGGTCATACAATGCCTTGCCGCTGCTTGGCCTAAGCGCTTTGCTAACCGCCATTTTGCCCTGTTTGTCAAATATGAAATATTGAGGATAGTATGCTTCTTTATCAGCATTGTCAGCTAACAATTCTTTCCAAAACGGTGCAATGGTTGTCCTGTTTTTACGTAGATGGATGCCAGTCATGCCATTCACTTTAATAAATTCTTTCCATAAAGCATCTTTTTCATCTTCATCCATATCAAGATATACAAAAGCAACATCCTTGTTTTTAAACGCTGATTTAAGCGCAGGTACATATTTGTTTTCTTCTTTGCAAGGGCCGCACCATGTTCCCCAAACATCAAGGTAAACTACATTGCCTTCAAGGCCTTTAATTACTTCATAAATGGATTTAACTTCTTTATAATTATTAACTACTACAATGTTTTTATTGGTTTCGTTTTTAATTAACAGGTCTTTTAAAGCAGTTATCTTTTTGTTAATGTCGGCGTTATATGTGCTGGTAGGAAATTTACTTTTAAAGGCGTTAGCCAATATTAGTGTTTTCTCCATGTCCTTATCATAATACAGGTTCGCAATTTCCTGGTAGGTAAGTTGCTCGGTAATAGTGTTGGGCAAATTTTTTGTTGCTAATAAAAAGCGTAAATAAGCGTGTCCGTATTTTTTTTCGATAGTATTTAAAGTATCGAAACTTAAATCAAAATAAGGTAATGGCGCATTTGATGCAATACCTTCTTTTTTCATTTTTGCAACCGCTGTATTTTCAAGATATCTTAAGTAATCTTGCTGCCATGCAAAATAGTGCGGACCTGAAATTTTATCTAGCCCTTTCGTTTCATTTTTGAAGATATCTGTGGTTAAACTATCAATAGTGTTTTTATTTTTTAACCCGAGCGAATTTAGATCATTCAAGTAACTAAGTGCTATAAGACTTACTTCGCTTGCTATAACTTTCTTATCGTTTACTGATAAGGCAGATCGGTTTATAATATCCAGTTTTCTATCACGTTCAGAAAAATAAGGGTTAACTACCTTGCTGTACAATGTTGCCAAATTCATGCCGGCTATAGCATCAGTTTTACTCATAAATGCCGGAAACTCTTCTAAATCAATAGCAGTCATTACTTTGTTTTCTGGTAGGGAAGTGCCTGCCAAAACTTTCATTTTTTTATCACCCTCATTTAACTCAACAACCAAGCTTTTATTGATGTTAAGTAATAGCGAGTGAAATACTTTTTCAAATATCAGGTTGGCAAACTTTTGCTTTTTAACGGGTACAACAATAGAGAATGTGCCATTTGCGGCAACGGGAATATTTATAGAATTCTCATTATAAAAGCCATATACCTGTGGTATATTGATCTTTAGTTGTTCTTTACCAGTGTAATTATTGATTTTACCACTGAGTTTAAATTGTGCCCGGCCGGCCAAAGTGCAGGCCAGCAAGGCACATAAAATAGTGAAATTTTTCATTGTGATTTAGTTAAGGTTTATTTAGTACTGATTCTATTTGGCTATACAAAGCCTGTTTATCACTTGGGCGTTTAGCATTGCTAACAACTATATTGCCGCTTCTATCAACTATCAAATAACGTGGGTAAGCCTGCTCACTATCCTTTACGCCAAGTTCATTCCATAAAGATTCTATTTGATCATCTGTACGGCGTATATGATCCCCTGTTATGTTATTGATGAATATGAAATCGCGCCACTCCTCATCCTGTTTATCATTTTCATGGGCTATATTTAAAAACACTACATCTTTATCCTTAAAGCGGGCTTTTAAGCCAGGTGTATATTCCAGTTCTTCCCGGCATGGAGGGCATTGAATAAACCACATATCAACTAAAACCACTTTGCCTTTGTAAGTAGCCATTATTTCTTTTAATGACGATACAGTTTTATAATCAGGTCTGATTTTGATATTTAAATTATGGGCATAAGTATCTCTTGACTTTTTTAGCGGTGCAAACATTTTCTCCGCGTCGACTATGTACTGGGCGTCGTCGCAATTGGCCCTTATAAAATGCAATAGCTTATCTGCCACTTGCAATTGGCCCGACATGCAGAAATTAAACATCAGGTTAGTTAATTGCTTTTCCCAAGCATATTTAGGGGCTGCCGCTGTAAGGCGCGTAGTAATGGCATAAACTTCGTTATTGTCTTTTTTTACTTCTTTAATCAACTCATCGTAATCAATACCTGTACTGGCTTTAAGTAATGTATTAGCTACTGCCTTATTGGGGTTGGCGCTGAATACATAAAGTCCTTTCCAAGCTTTAAATTGAAAATAGTGATCTAAATAGCTATTAGCATATAAACTGTTATTAAGTTCGTTTTTGGTTGGTAAGCTAAATTTTTTTAATACCGTATCTATATAATGCAGGTTAAAGTTTGCCCTATTCTTACGGTTATTTACCCAGCTACCTATATTGGCAGCCACTGCATCTGCATACTCATATTTTACCTCAGTCGCTATTGCTTTTTTAATAGATGCGGGCAAATTGGCTTTATTTACCAGCCTTTGTGTACTATCCAAACTATGCATAATTGCAGGCAGCTTAAATTGAATAACAGAATCAACCGACCAGGTTGCGTAAGAGTTTTTAATTTTTAACTCCTTAACAAACGGAAGTTCGGTTTTTTCCAGGTTAAGTTTTTGTATAAGGTCATTTTCTGGCTTGGCTATGCCGCTAAATACAAAGGTTGGAGTAACCCGGTTAGTTATGCTCACATGCAATGGCCTTCCGGGGCTAACCAGTAAGTATTGTTTAGCTGTTTTGTATATCAGCATAATAAATTTTTGTATGCGATATGGGTAGGTTATTCGGAAGTTACCCGCGGCATCAGTTTTTAAATACACAGAGTTTTTTGCCCAGTAATTACCATCATAAGATAGGTTAACTTCTACCGAGTCGCGCCTGGCCGCGCCTTTAATGTTGCCGGTAAGTAATAGCTGGCCCATACTCATTTTAGTGCACGCCAGTAGTAATAAGATAAGGTTTAGTTTTTTCATGTTTTTTAATTTTATGCTGCAAAGTAGGCACGCGTCTTTACCTGCTAAAGCAAATGTGATGAAACCGGTAAATGGTGGGATGAATGTTAAAGCCGAACGGTTAGATGTATAAAAAACTCTTTTCCGCTTTCGCGGATAACCAGTTCATGGCGATCAGGGTATTGCAGTTGCAGGCGTTGCTTTACGTTTTCTAAACCTATGCCGCTTTTGTCTTTTTCAGGATCAGAACCTGTTTTGGGGTGTACGGTATTAGTTACATCAAAAAATAATTCATTGTTGCGAGTATGCAAAACTATTTTTATATGCGATGGTTCGCGCAGGCTTATGCCGTGTTTAAAGGCGTTCTCAACAAATGGGATAAGCAGCATAGGGGCTATTTGCAGGCCGTTTATTTGCTCATCAATTTGTACATCTATAACAATGTCAGGCGATGCTTGCGTACGCAGCGTTTGCAGGTCGATGTAATTGTTCAGGTAATCCAGCTCGCGTGCTAATGATATTTTTTCCTGTACATTTTCATGCAGCATAAAACGCATCATATCGCCCAGTTTTTGTATGCCGGTGCCAGTGCGGTCGGCATTTTCTTGCAAGGCAGTGCCGTAAAGGGTATTTAGGGCATTAAATAAAAAGTGCGGGTTTATTTGCGACCGTAAAAAATCAAGGTTGGCGGTTGATTGGCCTAACGCGGTTTTTAGCCCGGTAATTTCCGCAAGCTTTGATTGACGGTAATGGTAAATAAACCACGTCGTGGTACTCAATATAATTAAATGAAAACTTATGATTAAAGCAAAAATCATAAACATCACCCTTACATTGGCTGCACCAAAAACCAACATATAAAGTAGGCTTAGTAAACAAGTGATACCTAGTGCAATGAGGCTTAACCGGTACAGGTAGTACCAAAAGCCTTTATTTTTACTTTTTACTAAAGGGATAAGGCTTGCATACGCGTAAGCATATACAGGTATGCCTGGTAATACCATTACCACCCACATAATGCGGTAATCATCTTTTAGTCCTGGCATATTTAATAAAAACTGTACGGCAGACCAAACCGTAATCAGTGCAATACAATCTTGAATTACAGTAACTGTATGATCACTTAGCTTTAGTTTGTTTATTGATGAGTAAAGCCGGTATTTGATTAAATTATATATCGCGTAAGCAAAGTATATCCAAAATACAGTTCTGAAGTTTTTGCTGAAAATCTCTGAAACTATTGGTGCAGACGGGTTACCTTCGCTAAAACGATAGTTATATATAATAGTATCTGAAAATCCCCAAACAATACTCAATATTAAGTATAAGCCTATACCTAATCCAATATTCCTAACCAATTTTAAATTAGCCGCAAGGTTTTTTACAACCACTAAATGCAGCACTAAGTAACACCCGTAAAGACTCAAAAATTTTAATGAGAAGGGCAAAAAGAAATGTCCAAAGTAAGAATAAGTTAGATGTCGCGATTCAAAGTCATATTTATGAAGATCATCATTATGGTAACTATAAGAATATGGATTGGCTATAGTATTTAGTAAGTAAAATATAGCAATAAGCGTCATGATAGACGCCAGCCATAACTCAACTTTATTAATGAATGAAATTTTTAATTGATTCATATTGCAGGTTTAAATATACCGTAAAGTAAACGGCAAAAAATTACCTGCTCAACAAAATGTGATGAAACTGTAAAATTATGGGATGAAAGTTTATGCTTCTATTATCGCCAGCAATTCATTTACCTCGGCAACCTTTTCGGCAGCGCCTAAATGCTCATAGGCGCTTATTAAATTACGCAGTACACGCTTAATAATATCGGTGTTTGAGCATGGCTCATAAAATTGCTTGTCGGCTTTTAAATTAAGTTGTTTTAAAAACTGGTCCACATCGCGGCGGCCAAAAATGAAGCCCTTGTTAAACGCGTTAATGTAGAATAGTATGCCGCTTTCAAAATCGCTTTGCTGGGTTTCATCTACATAAGCCAAAATAAAATGCTGCGGCAGGTTAACGCCGTAAACGGGTATATCCAGCTTTTGCGCCACTATAGAATATATAATGGCTAATGATATCTGGTTGCCTTTTTTACTTTCAAGCACCTGGCTCAGGTAACTGTTTTGAGGGTCCAAATGGTTGCTGGTATTGCCGCTAAAGCCATATATATGATAAAATACATGGTTTATAAGCTTTACCTGCTCTGCCGCGCTGGCCTCATTCATCATTTGTATCCAAACATCGCGTTTAATGGCTTCAATTTGATTGATGATCTTTTGCTCGTCCAGATCAGGGTACTGGTAGCGGTTTATAACCAATATGCCTTGTAGCAAGTCAAAAGCTCCGCCATGAAGCCAAAGTTTCAAATCGTTTTTTACTATGCCAAACTGGATCTCATGCACCAAATTGGCAATGCGTTCTTGCTGTATAGCATCAAATGCCTGCTCAAAAGCCGACTCCAGATGTTCAATAGCTTCGCTGCCGTACGACAACAATTTATCATGAACGTGGTTATATATTTCCTGGTCGGGGTCGTCCAGCAAGCGAATTAACGAAGTTACTTCTGTTTGATTTATCATTTATTAATGCTAAAATACTAAACCTTTATATAATTTTACAACCATGTTTAATTTAACGGTAGTTAAAGACTACGTACTATACCGCCTAAAAGCCAAAACCAGGCACGGCACACATTCACCGTTTATATATAGGCTGGTTGATAAAGTTATCTACGATTTTAGTGCCAAAAAAGTATATGTTGAAATAGAAAAATTACGCAAAGAACTATTGGCCGATGATAGAAAGATTACTATTACCGACTTGGGCGCAGGCTCGCATGTAAATAATGACCGTCAGAAAAAGATAAGTAGCATTGCCAATAGTTCTTTAAAATCACCTAAGATGGCGCAATTGCTTTATCGTTTGGTTGCCGATTTGCAACCCCAAAATATTATTGAATTAGGCACATGTTTCGGCGTAACCAGCATTTACCTGCAAAAAGCAGCGCCCAATGCCAAAGTTTATACATTAGAGGGTTGCCCGCAAACTGCAGGAGTAGCCAAAGAGAGTTTTAAAAAAGCCGGGCTTAATGGTATTGAACTAACAACAGGTAATTTTGATAATACCCTACCTGGTGTAATTGCAGGTTTGGATAAACTGGATTTTGTTTTTGTAGATGGTAACCACCAAAAGCAAGCTACTTTAAACTATTTTGAATGGTGCCTGCCCAAAGTGTATGATGGTACATTGCTGATTTTTGATGATATATACTGGAGCGAGGGCATGAAAGAAGCCTGGGTACAAATTAAGGCCCACCCAAAAGTAACGGTTACTATTGATCTGTTTTGGATAGGGTTAGTTTACTTTAAAACCGACCAGGCTAAGGAAGATTTTGTGATTAAGATATAAGTTGATGTGCAGATATGCAAATGTGCATATGCACATTTACTAAAACGCCTGTCCCAAGCCAATATAAAATCCGCCCTGGCATTTTTCGCCGGCAACTTGCTGGCCAAAGCCGTAGTCTAATCTTACGCTAAGTCCTTTTTCAATATCAAAAAAGTAGCGAACACCGCCACCATAATTAGGTTTAAACTCGCTAAAGCTAAGGGTAGTATTAAACACCTGCCCTGTACCTACAAAACCAACCAGGCCAAAGCGTTCGCCTATACGGTAACGTAATTCGGTTTGGCCTACTATTAAATTACGGTCGCGGTAGCGGCCGCCGTAATAACCACGCATAATTTCATCATTACCCATTTGTGGTAATAAATAAAAAGGAGAACGCCCGCCTACCAAGCTTTGTTCCTGGATATTAATGCCCAAAACAAAATTGCGGTTGAGGCTAAAAAACTGTGCATATTCTATATTGAAAAATCCTCCCCGGTAACTGTTGTTGCCAAATACACCTTGCATGGCATTAAAATAGGAGGTTATAACCGCGCCTTTAGTGGTATAAGTATTATTATTTCGGCTATCAAAAATCAAGCTGGGGCCAATAAAAACATGTCCGCCGCCGCTGCGGTCTTCAACCAAAGGGCTGGTGATAAATATGCCGTTAGTATTTTGTGATTTAAAATCATAGCTAAGTGCGCCGGATACAAAGCCTACATACAGGTTTTTGGCTATTAGTTTTTCTGCAGCTAGGGTAAACTTATACCGCTTTTCGCTCACATGGTCGGCATCTGCTTTGCGGGTGTTATTACCTATGCCATAAAAATCAGCTGGGAAGTTAATGTAGTTAATCGCTGCGGTGTAGTGGTACTTGTTTTTGGGTGTCCAATAGCTGGTACTTAAATTTAAACGGTTTTGCCCTTTAGCAGTAATAGTAGCGTAAGTATATAAATTGGATACCCGTGTTTCGCGGTTTATTGTATCAGTATAAAAAGAATACAACCCTGCGCCGCCTACTTCAACCCCTGTTTCTGGTGCCGATGTTAGTACAGGTAATACCACAAAGCTGCCGCGTTTGCTGGTATCTTTTTCAAAATACATCTTGCGAATAAATTTGGGGATGATGCTTTGTGCGTGGATAGACTGTAATACACCTGTAAGCAACAACAAGGTCAATAGTTTTTTCATAGATAGTTAACAGCTGCTAAGATAAATTTAAAAGTATAGTTTTGAGAATTTGGCAAATAATACTTTGCAGGAGGGTTTACACAACTTAACACATTTTTGATAAAAATTTTATTAATATATTGATAATCAATTAATTGTAAAATTTTATACACAAATGATGTTAACCATAAATTTGATTGAATTTTTTGATAAAATTATTATTTTGGTAATTAGGACAAGCTATTCAATTATCCCTTTGCTTTTGAGGGTTGTGGGCGGCGAACCCTCTTTCCCGCTTGCGGAAGAGAAGATCGACAAGCATAGTCCCGATAATTATCGGGAGGGTGAGTCAAACATTTCTAAATTTAAAAAATCCTCATTCCATCAAAATACCTACTTTTGCGGTTGATTTAGAATTTAAAAATGATGAGTAACGAAAGAGGCCCTATATCCCGGTTTATTGAAAAAAATTACCTGCACTTTAACGCGGCGGCTTTAATGGATGCCGCCAAAGGCTATGAAACCCATTTGCTGGAAGGTGGCAAAATGATGGTTACTTTGGCCGGTGCCATGAGTACTGCCGAGTTGGGCATATCGCTGGCCGAAATGATACGCCAGGATAAAATTGCTATTATATCATGTACAGGTGCCAACCTGGAAGAAGATATCATGAACCTGGTTGCGCACTCGCACTATAAAAGGGTGCCTAACTATCGTGACCTGAGTCCGCAGGATGAGTGGGACCTGTTAGAGAACCACTATAACCGCGTAACTGATACTTGTATCCCCGAGGAAGAAGCCTTCCGTCGTTTACAAAAACATATCCATAAATTATGGAAGGATGCCGATACTGCGGGCGAGCGTTATTTTCCGCATGAGTACATGTACAAAATGCTGTTAAGCGGTGATCTGGAGCAGTATTATGAGATCGATCCAAAAAATTCATGGATGCTGGCTGCTGCCGAAAAAAACCTGCCTATTGTAGTACCGGGTTGGGAAGATAGTACTATGGGCAACATATTTGCCTCGTACGTTATAAAAAACGAAGTTAAAGCCAGTACCATGAAAAGTGGTATCGAATATATGGCATGGCTGGCAGACTGGTACGTTAAAAACTCATCAGGCAAGGGCATAGGCTTTTTCCAAATAGGTGGTGGTATAGCCGGCGATTTCCCGATATGCGTAGTACCTATGCTTTACCAGGATATGGAAATGCCCGAAATTCCTTTCTGGAGCTATTTCTGCCAGATATCCGATTCAACCACTTCTTATGGTTCATACTCAGGTGCTGTTCCGAATGAAAAAATAACCTGGGGCAAGCTGGATATCCATACCCCTAAGTTTATTGTAGAGAGCGATGCTACTATTGTAGCGCCATTAATATTTGCCTGGTTGTTGAAGCAATAAAAATTTAATTATAAAACCCGTTTGTTCAGCAAGCCTGAACAAACGGGTTTTAATTTTTCTTAGCTTTTATAATAATTAATAAATAAAGCTTCCGTCACCTTTACGTTGTAGGTCCTTTCCGTTACGTTTAGGCCGGCCACCCCAATGTTGGAATTGGGCGCGCAATCCTATCATAAAATAACGGCTTAATGTATTTGACAGGGTGTTAGTTACACGAGTAGGAGTTACTGATTGCTGTACAAAGTTATTTTGCTTTAAAATATCATATACATTGAATGTTAAAAACAGGGCATTTTTCTTGCTCAGTTGCTTTTCTATCCCCGCATTTATTATCAACGGGTTAGTGTTAAGCGGTCCTAAACCTTTAACAAAGTTTTTTGATACGCTGTAATTGGGCCGCCAGTCGCCAAAGAAAAACCTGCCGTCTATTGCTAATGAGGTGGTTTGTAAATTTGTTGTGGCGGAACCTGCCGTTGAAATATAGACGCGTCGAACATTATACGCTATATAGGGGTTCACTTCTATAATTTCGGTGTTTATCCTTGGGCCAAAACGCTGGTTGATCTGCCAGGTGGTGGTATGGTATTGTACATTATTGCCCATAGCCACATCGTAGCCATAATTTACCGACCCGCTAAACAACAGATTATAGCGCTTATCGGCCAATTGCTTGTTAAAGGTATAATTTGCACCAACAGCATGCGATCCGTCAAGATTTACAAAGTTTGTTTCATTAATGTTAATGTCAGCACCACCACTTACTTTTATTCCCGGCCGTAGTATGTTATTGGTTGTTACTTTGTTCTTAATATCCGACGCGTTTACGGTTAAGGTGATGTTTATTTTTGACTCGGGTATGTATTTATCATAGGAGGCACTTACACGATTGGTAAACGTAGGCTTAAGGTTAGGGTTACCAATGATGACATTGAGAGGGTTGGATCTATCAGTAAAAGGTTGTATCTGTTGGAAATCAGGAATAGTATTGTTACCGCTGTAATATAAACCTGCCTTTTCTGTAGCCGAAATATAATAACTAAAGCTCAATACCGGTATCACCCTAAAATTGTTTAAAGAGGATGATACCGTTTGGTTATTATTGTTGTTAACCATGGTGCCGGTTAATGTAGTAGGCAGCATCGATGCCCCTGCAGAAAGCGTTACCCTGTTGGAAGTGTAAGAATAGTTAAGTTGTAAGCGGGTTTCGGTAAACGCGTAGTTGAATATATTGCTTAGCCTGGTAAGCTCCTTTAACTGCCCGTTAGCCTGCACGGTATCTGTTTTGGCTACGTTATCAATTACAGTATGGTTAACAGCGCCTGAAAACTGAATTTGTGATGTTTTTGTAAGCGGCTCTACATAGGTTACCGTTGTATTAAAACGGGTGTTATTGCTTGTTTTGCGGGTTTGCAGGTTGGCTACCGAGTCGGCTCGTAGCTTATTGTTTTGTGTTTCGTCCGCAAAAAAGCTATAGCTGTTATATTGGCGGCCATTCTGTTTAGTGTCATTGCTGTTTATACCCATTTGTACAGATAAATTACGTCTTGGATCCTTAAATATATGCTGATAAAAGCCCGTCATACCGTAAGTAGTATTAAGGGAATTAGTGCTATTAGTACTGTTGGTGGTAAAGTGTTCAAAGGCGGGCCCTAAGTTTCTTATAATGTCATTATATGAGGTATTGTTAACCGTGTTATTGCTGTAATTAAAATTAGGCGTTACCTGGATATTATTGCTTTTATCAAAAGTATGACTATAGTTTAAGGCCGCTCTGTGGCCCTCACTTATTGAATTATTGCTGGTTTCGTTGTTAAAATTACCGGTGTATTTCACATCGGGTGTCGGCCCGGCATAATAGTCTTCGCCAAATTGTTTTTGAATGACCTTGTTATCCGTATAGTTATAGTTATAGCTGGCGGTAAGGTCGGTTTTTGTCCAATGATCGCTATAACTCACGCTTGGGTTGGCACTAAATGTGGTTCCTGCCCCACCGCCGCCGCTTGTGCCTTGTGCTACACCCAATTGCGAATTGCTGATACGCCCGGCTAACCCTATCTGCCGGTTAGCGTTAATGTGGAGTGCGCTAATACTTGCATTGAACCTGTTGTCATTTCCGCCCTGTGCATTTGTGCTGATGGTAGTACCAACAGATCGGTCTGCCTTGGTAGTAACATTCAACATTTTTTCAGGCTCGGTATTTTTTATACCTGTTTTGGCGGCTTGTTCGCCATAGTAATCAACTACCTGGGCCTTTTCAATAATTTCGGCAGGCAACGATTTTGCCATTTGGCTGGCATTGCCACCCAAAAAGTCGCGTCCATTTAGCCGGCCCTTCCCAACAATTTCGCCCTTATAAGTTATGGTTCCAGTATTTGGGTCAATGTAAAAACCGTCCATCTTTTTTAATAATTCATCCAGGGTATCTCCCGGGCGTATCTTATAATCAATGGCTTTATATTCAACAGTATCTTGCTTATACGTTATAGTGGGTTTGCCGTTTATCATCACCTCCCTTAATTCAGTGGCTTTAGGTGTTCCATAATCTATTGGGGTTAAAATAATTTGCTTTTCCAGGTCATTATTGCGCAACAGAACGGTTTGGGCGGGCTGGCCGGGGCGGCTTGTCGTTATGTAAAAGCCTGCCCGTTTCACTTGTTTAAAGGTGAACAAGCCCCGGCTATTGGTAGTGGTAACAAGCGAATCAAGCGGCGACTTAAGGGTCACCGTTACCCCGGCTATCGGGTCTTCATTTTCGTCCCGTACTATACCGGTCACATCCCTAAACTCCAGGGCAGGGGGCGGTTCGGCCGGCTGTTGTGCTGCTAAGTGCAAGCTTATTAAAACTATTGATAGCGTTAAATAAATGGCTTTCATTGGGTTTTGTAATAAAGGTTAGGTTTAGTTTTTGGCTATGCCAGCATGCAACTGACTTGTAGTTGCATATTGGTATGGCCTTTTTTTTAGTTTATAAAAAGCCACAACATATCTCACTCATCTGTGGTGGCTTTAAGCAATTGACCCGTAAAAGCCAAAGTTTTTAATAAATAGATGCTTTAAAGCGCAACTACTTGGCCAATGTATATTCGCCGGTAAAAGATGTTGATGATTGATACTCAAGCACTGTACCCCTAGGATCCCGGCCCGATGGTATATTAGAGGGCGCAGGTGTCGGCGCCGACATATTACCGCCACTATTACCCCTCACAACTGTAACAACGTTGCCACCCATAGGTCTTGCATTTAATGCTTGGCCATTCGCATTCATAGTGATCCCCATTTTAGCTGCGTCGGCTATTGCAGCTTGTCCGTATATTGGTCCCCCTATTACCTGGCCATTTATAGTTATTTTATACGAGAACTTGCCCGCCGCATTGATCTGGCTACGTATCAATTCCAACGGAACGCTCAACTCCACGGTGTAGTTGTCTTTAATGTCAAATTTATGGGATGCCTCAATGCCCAAATCGTTAAACACGGGTATGGTGTCCACATCTTTTACACCACTTACGGTTATAAATCTAAACCGTTTCTCTAAACTGTTATTAGTACCTGCAAGCAGCGTGTCTGAAGAATTCATAGATCCATAACGCCTTACATCCGGAATATTTTTTACAGGCCAGGTAACGCTTATCCCCTTATTATCTTTCACTTTATTATCTACAAAGTTAAAGGTTATCCCCCTTGCAACTATTCTGCTTACCACACCAAAGAATCTGGCGTCATTAGCTTGTACTACTATATATAAATTTTTATCATCGTTAGCCATAGTATATGATAATTCGGTAGTGGGGTTATATGCCTGGAAGCTGTCGCCCCATTCGGTTGGCTTACCATCAATTCTAACATTGGCAGGTGCACGCACACTTTTTTCTTGCACTTTAGGGAGGCTTTGCGCATTTGATTGAAAAAAAGCTAAAGCTGATAATAAAAGAAGAGTTATTTTTTTCATAATAAGGTTATTAGGTTAATGTATCCGGTTTAGAATTGGTATAGAACGAATATATTAGTTTACTATTATATATCAAAGTAATTATTCGGTTACAGTAAATACGGCAAATATTTAGCGCCTTTTTTATGCAAAGCTACTTGGCTAAAGTATATTCGCCGGTAAAAGATGTTGATGATTGATACTCAAGCACACCCGGCTCCGAGGACGGCATTGCCGATGCAACCTGCATATTAGAAGGCGCAGCTATCGGCGCCGACATACTACCGCCACCACCGCCACTCACAACTCTAATTGTTTGGCCATTCATTGTTATAGTTCCCCCTCCGGAAGAAATTATTTTTGCAATTGCAGCTTGACTGGCTAAAGCTCTTTCTCCTAATACTTGCGCCCCTACTGCCGCGCCATTTATTGTCATTTTATAAGTGAAGGTATTTGCCGTATTGATCTGGCTACGTATCAATTCCAATGGAATGCTCAACTCCAGGTTGTAGTTTTCTTTCTGGTCATATTTATGGAATGCTTCAATGCCCAAATCGTTAAATACGGGTATGGTGTCCACATCTTTTACACCACTTACGGTTATAAATTTAAACCGTTTCTCTAAACTGTTATTGACAGCTTTAAGCAGCGAATCGGACACATCAGTTTTTTTGCCGTTAACACGATTCTCCAAAAACATATAACGCCTTACATCCGGAATATTTTTTACCGGCCAGGTAACGCTTATCCCCTTATTATCTTTTACTTTATTATCTACAAAGGTAAAAGTTATCCCCCTTGCAAATATTCTGCTTGTCACGCCGTAGAATCTTGAGTCATTAGCTTGTACGGTTATATACAAATTTTTATCATCGTTGGCCATGGTGTATGATAATTCGGTAGTGGGGTTATAAGCCTGGAAACTGTCGCCCCATTCGGTTGGCTTACCATCAATTCTGACATTGGCAGGTGCGCGCACACTTTTTTCTTGCACTTTTGGCAGGCTTTGCGCATTTGATTGTAAAAAAGCTAAAGCTGATAATAAAAGAAGAGTTATTTTTTTCATAATAAGGTTATTAGGTTAATGTATCCGGTTTACAATTGATATAGAACGAATATATTAGTTTACTATTATATATCAAAGTAGTTATTAAGTTACAGCTTATAGGAGCTAGTATTCAGTATATATGGACTAGTATTTAGCGCTTTTAAAAAATCAAAAGTTCAAATCGGCCAATAGCTAAAAATGCCAATATTCATAATTAACCATTTATTGTATTGCGTATTTTATTGATTTACAACCTCTTTTTTTAGCAACTTTTAATTTATTTAGAACGATTATAAATTATTTATTACTGTCATTTATTTGTCAGCGATACTGTAATAAATTATACTTTTGTGGCTGAAAAAACGGGGGATATTATACGTCTGACTGCACTTTCAAAAACATTTGTACAATAATTATTTAGCACACATACACTTTATGAGGAGTATCTCATTGATTTTTAAACAATTCTCAAGGTCAGTTTTATTGCTCGCCTGTTTTGCTGTTTGGGGATTTTCTGCTCAGGCACAAGGAGACCCTGCGAAAGGCGAGGCTATATTCAAGCAAAATTGTGGGGCTTGTCATAAAATTGACGTCCGCGTAGCGGGTCCGGCATTGGGGCCTATTATGGCATCTGAAACTGATGACCAATGGTTAACCAAATGGATACAGAATAGCCAGGCTTTGGTTCAGGCCGGCGACGCTAAGGCAGTAAAAATTTTCAAGGAGTATAATGAGGCAGTGATGCCGGCACAAGCCGTATCTGATGCAGAGGCAGCAGACGTTATTGCTTATGTACGTGCCGACTGGAAAAAGATGGAGGATGCTAAAGCTGCTGCTCCTGCCGGTGGTGCTGTTGCCGAAGATAAAGGCCCAAGCGAATTGGTTATTTGGGGTTTGATAGCGGTTATAGTTATAGCATTTATAGTTATACTGGTATTAAATAAAGTAATTGCCACTTTAGAGCGTTTATTGTCAAAAAACAAAACCCTTATCATTGAAGAAGAGGTTGTTGATGCAGACGGGGTTGAAGTTGATAAATTTGCAGGATTAAAGAAGCTGGCCAAGAATAAGAAATTTGTATTTTTTGTTTTACTATGTGGTTTTGTAGGTATGGGTAGCTGGACATGGGTTACTTTATGGAACACCAACGTACACCAGGGTTATCAACCGGTACAGCCTATCAAATACTCGCACGAGTTGCACGCGGGTATCATGAAAATTGAGTGCCAGTATTGCCACAGCGGTGCATTTAAATCAAAAAATGCTTCTATACCATCATTAAACGTGTGTATGAACTGCCATAAGGTAGTTAAAACAGAATCGCCTGAAATTCATAAAATATATGACGCTTTAGGATATGATCCTGAAACACAAAAATATGACGAGGCTAAATCAAGGCCAATACAGTGGGTGCGTATACATAACCTGCCCGATTTTGCTTACTTTAATCACTCGCAACACGTAACCGTTGGCGGTATTAAATGCCAAACTTGCCATGGCCCTATTGAAACAATGGCCGAGGTTAAACAATACGCGCCACTTACCATGAAATGGTGTATACAGTGCCACAAACGTACCGAGATCAACATCAAAGGAAACGCTCATTACGAGAACATGATACACGTACATGACCTGATCAAAAAAGGCGGTAAGGTTACTGAAGCCATGATGGGCGGTTTAGAGTGCGGTAAGTGCCATTATTAATTAATAGAGAACAGCATTACGGTTTATATATTATATAGCTTAAATGGATAGCAATAAAAAATACTGGAAAGGTTTAGAAGAACTAAACAAAACACCGGAATTTGTTGAGAACAATAAAAACGAATTCGCTGAACCTATTCCTATCGAAGATGTTTTAAGCGGAGGTGGATTGTTGGGTAAAACCCCGCGTCGCGACTTTTTAAAGGCGGTAGGTTTTGGCGTTGGTGCCGTTACCCTGGCTGCTTGTCAAAAAGTGCCGGTAAACAAATCTATACCATACTTAATTAAACCCGAAGAGGTTACCCCGGGTGTAGCTAACTACTATACTTCAACTTATGAGGGCCATGCCATTTTGGTTAAAACCCGCGAGGGCCGCCCTATTAAGGTTGAAGGTAACCCTAAAGATATTATGGGCCGTGGCGGACTAAGCGCACAGGCACAAGCATCAGTATTGGACCTGTATGACGTTAACCGCTTAAAAGGCCCAATGCGTGATGGCAATAGCCAGGACTGGGGTACTATTGACTCTTTTGTAAAAAGCGAACTTGCTGCAATAGTTGCAAGTGGTAAACAAATACGTATCATTTCATCTACTATTCACAGCCCTTCAACAGTTGCTGTAATTGATGAATTTATAGCCGCATATCCTACTGCAAAACATATTGCTTATGATGCAGTATCCTATACAGGTATTATACAGGCCAACCAAAATAGCTTTGGCAGATCTGTTTTACCTCATTACAATTTTGATAAAGCCGATGTCATTGTAAGCTTTGATGCCGATTTCCTTGGAACATGGATATCTCCAAACGAGTTTACCGCGCAGTACGTACAAAACCGTAACGCGAAATCGCTTGAGGCGAAAAAAATGTCTCGCCATATCCAGTTTGAAACAGGTATGAGTTTGACAGGTACCAACGCGGATGTGCGTATACCAATTAAACCATCAGAACAAGGCATTGCTTTAATTAATTTATACAATGCAATTACAGGCACTACTTTAACCGGAAGTAAAAAACTGGATAACAATGCTGCTAATGCTGCAATTGCGGTTGTAGCTAAAGAGCTACAGGCTGCCAAAGGCAGGGCCTTAGTGGTATGTGGCTCAAATGATGTAGCTACACAAGTTTTAGTTAATGCCATTAACGCGGCATTAGGCAGTTACGGCACTACTATTGATTTGGATAACTATTCAAACCAATATGTAGGTAATGATGCACAGTTTACTGAGTTTTTAGGCGAATTGAAAGCGGGTGTAGTTGGCGCAGTATTGTTTTTAGATGCTAATCCGGTTTATGATTATCATAATGCTCCTGAATTAACCAACGCCTTAGCCAAAGTACGTCTTAAATTATCTTTCTCAGATCATAAAGATGAAACTGCCTCTATATGTAATGTAATTGCTCCAAACCACCACTATTTAGAGTCATGGGGCGATGATAACATTAAAGAAGGCTATTACACCATAATACAACCTACTATTAACCCGGTGTATAACACACGCCAGGCCGAGCAAAGTTTAATGGTATGGTCTGAAAGCGAAATACCTGATTATTACAGTTATGTAAGAAACATTTGGGAGGGTAACTTCCTGGATATGGCTGGCTTAAGCGGTCAGTCTGGTTGGGAAACTGTATTGCAAAATGGTTTTATCAGTGTGCCAACAGCACCTGCTAAAGCTTATGCGTTTACACAAGATGTTAATGCTGTTGCAGGTACCATTATAGCACACAGCGCGCAAATTGCAGCAGGCGACAATAAATTAGAGATACAACTTTATCAAAGCGCAGCCATGCGCGATGGTAAACGTGCCAACAACCCATGGTTGCAGGAATTGCCAGATCCGGTATCAAAAGTAACCTGGGATAACTTTGCAGCTATATCATACACCGACCTGAAGAGATTAAACCTTGCCGAAGGTGATGTAATAAGTATTGATGTTAACAATCAAACTATTGCTTTACCGGTATTATTACAACCCGGCCAGGCAGAAGGTGCAATATCTATCGCATTGGGTTATGGCCGTACAGCGGCAGGCCCGGTAGGCGATAATGTAGGTAAAAACGCATATCCGTTCTGTGCTTTACGTAATGGTACAGTACAAACTACTAACGTTGGTACGGTAACTGCAACCGGCGATAATATTGAGTTGGCTCAAACCCAAACTCACCACTCGTACGAAGGGCGTAACGTTATACGCGAAACTACTTTAAAAGATTATTTAAAAGACCCACATTCAGGCAGCGGCCATGGCGAAGAGCATAAAACTTATAGCTTATGGAACGAGTATGAGCGCCCTGTTTACAATTGGGTAATGGCTATCGATCTTAATGCTTGTACCGGTTGCGGTGCTTGTGTTGTAGCTTGTAATGCCGAAAATAACGTGCCTGTAGTTGGACGTGACGAGGTTCGCCGCCGCCGCGAAATGCACTGGATACGTATTGACCGTTACTACAGCTTTAACGAGGGTGGTAAATCGGTAACCAAAGAAAAAGAAATTGCGCACCTGGATAACATGAATAATGTATCTGTGGTACACCAGCCAATGCTTTGCCAGCACTGTGATCATGCACCTTGCGAAACTGTTTGTCCGGTATTAGCTACCGTTCACTCGTCTGAAGGTTTAAACCACATGGCTTATAACCGTTGCGTAGGTACACGCTATTGCGCTAATAACTGCCCGTACAAAGTACGTCGCTTTAACTGGTTCAACTACTGGAACGATTCTCGTTTTGATAACTACCTGAACAACGAGCATACACAATTAGTATTAAATCCGGATGTTACTACACGTTTCCGTGGGGTAATGGAAAAATGCAGTATGTGTATCCAACGTATACAGTTAGGTAAGCTTAACGCTAAATTAGAGAAACGCCCGGTTGCCGATGGTGATATCAAAATGGCTTGCCAGCAAACTTGCCCAGCCAACGCTATCATATTTGGTAATGCTAATGATCCTGAATCAGAAGTATCAAAAGCATTAAAAAGCGAAAGAACTTATTACGTTCTGGAAGAATTAAATGTACAGCCGGGTATAGGTTACCAGGTTAAGGTTAGAAACGTAGCTGAATTAGGAGCTTAATCATTACACAGAGATTTAGATTTAAAATATGGCATCTCATAATGAATCAATAATAAGGGAACCGTTAATTACGGGTAACGACATCACGTATGCTAAAATTACCAATGATGTACTTTTACCCGTTGAGAACAAACCCAATAAAGCATGGTGGATAGGTTTTATCATATCATCATTAGGCGCATTACTTTGGGTGTTTGCCGTTAGCTACACCTTTTGGTTTGGTATTGGCGCGTGGGGACTAAACAAAACAGTTGGATGGGCCTGGGATATTACCGGTTTCGTATGGTGGGTAGGTATTGGTCACGCCGGTACTTTGATCTCGGCCGTATTGTTACTGTTCCGTCAAAACTGGCGTAACTCCATTAACCGCTCTGCCGAGGCGATGACCATCTTCGCGGTAATTTGCGCGGCTACTTACGTGGTATCGCACATGGGCCGCCCGTGGATGGCGTTATACACTTTACCATTACCTAACCAATATGGTTCGTTATGGGTTAACTTTAACTCGCCGCTGGTTTGGGACGTATTCGCAATATCAACTTACTTCTCGGTATCATTAGTATTCTGGTACACCGGTTTATTGCCTGATATTGCTACCATTCGTGACCGTGCACAAGGCTTACGTCGCCGTATATATTCTGTTCTTTCTTTCGGATGGACAGGTTCAGTAAAAACATGGCAGCGTTTTGAAACCGTATCATTAATATTAGCAGGTATATCTACACCACTGGTACTATCGGTACACACCATTGTATCAATGGACTTTGCAACATCATTAGAGCCGGGATGGCACACTACCATCTTCCCTCCATACTTCGTTGCGGGTGCTATCTTCTCTGGTTTCGCCATGGTGCAAACCTTATTATTGGTAGCCCGTAAAGTATTAGGATTAGAGAACTACATTACCATGTTCCATATTGAATCAATGAATAAGATCATCATCTTAACAGGTTCAATAGTGGGTGTGGCTTATATCACCGAGTTTTTCATCGCCTGGTATTCAGGTGTGGAGTATGAGCAATATGCTTTCATTAACCGTGCTACCGGTCCGTACTGGTGGGCATACTGGAGCATGATGTCATGTAACGTTATCAGCCCGCAGTTATTCTGGTTCAAAAAATTACGTACCAGCATCGCTTTCTCATGGGTACTATCAATAGTAGTAAACATAGGTATGTGGTTTGAGCGTTTTGTGATCATCGTTACTTCATTACACCGCGATTATATTCCATCAAGCTGGGCCATGTTTTATCCAACCTGGGTTGATGTGAGTGTATTTATAGGTTCAATAGGTGTATTCTTTACTTTGTTCCTGTTATTTATAAGAGTATTGCCTTCAATTGCTATGGCCGAAGTGAAATTATTACTGAAAAGCTCAAGCGAGCAGGCTAAGAAGAAAGTATTGGCAGAGGGCCATGTTGACCCAACGCACGCGCAATTCTATAAAGAATCATTAGAGAAATTTGACAGTGTTGATATTAAGGAATACGAAAACGCATAAACGAAAATGAGCAGCACCAAATATATTTTAGGCCTTTTTGATGATCCCGATGATATGATGACCGGGATTGACAAACTACAGAAAAATAGTGTTCCTATTTATGATGTATATACACCAATGCCTATACACGGTATTGAAGCAAAATTAGGTATCAAAGAGTCACGCTTAGGTTACGCAGCTTTTATGTTTGGCTGTTTAGGCGGTACCGTAATATTCAGCCTGGTTTACTATTTTATGGTTCATGACTGGCCGATGAATATAGGCGGCAAACCAAATTTTGCCGTGCCGGATTTTATCCCGGTTACGTTTGAGTGGACCGTGTTATTTACCGCGTTTGGTATGACATTTACCTTCTTTTACGCTACGCACCTTTTTCCTGGACGTGCGCCACGTGTAATGGACTTTAGAGCAACTGATGATCGTTTTGTTATCGCCATTGATGCTAAAGGAAATGTGCCTCATGAAGACATCACCAATTTATTAAAAGAAGCAGGAGCAGTAGAAGTTAAGCATAACGACAGAAAATATGTTAGCTATGAATAAATTTAGAATATTGGGTACAGCGGTTATTACTATTGCAGCATCGATTGTAATTACATCATGCCACGATAAAAGGAGTACCGGATGGGAGTATGCCCCCAATATGTATAGACACCTTGCTTATGATCCGGATCAGAAAAACCCGAATTTTAAGGATGGTAAAACAGCACAGGTACCACCCGCCGGTACTGTACCGGTAGGCTTTGTAAAATTTGATTATCCAAATACTGTAGAAGGTATGGAGCAGGCAAGTGCCGAAGTTACCAACCCGCTTGCATTGACTGCTCAAAACCTGGCTGATGGCGAGGTATTGTATAAAAGTTTTTGCTCGCCGTGTCATGGTGCTACCGGCCAGGGTGATGGTTTAGTAGTCGCGCATGGTTTCCCGGCGCCACCATCATACTCTACCGGTCAATCAACACGTGGTGGTGCTATGAAAGATATAAACGACGGCAGATTATACCATACAATTACTTACGGCTATAACGCTATGGGCTCATACGCTTCACAGTTGTCGCCACAGGAGCGTTGGAAGGTAATTATGTACGTTCACAAATTACAAACTTTATAAGAATTAGAATTTAATGAAGACTCATAATAGTTTTGACGAACAATTTGAATTTACAGGGACTGTTAAAACCTGGAGCTTAATTGCTATTGTTATAGGAGTTGTAGCCATTGCATTCGGATTTCTTACGGGTAGTATTGAACGCACATTTGCCAATTTATTGCTAATGGGCTATTACTTTACTTGCGTATGCTTATGCGGCGTTTTCTTTTGCGCCGTACAGTATGTGGCACAGGCCGGATGGTCGGCTTCAATAATACGTATTCCACAGGCATTTATTAAAGTGTTGCCTATCGCTGCTACTATATTGGTTATTGTAGCTATTGCCGGTTTATCATTTACCCACCACGGTGTAAACGAAGAAGGCAAAGAAGTTGTTGAACCTTATTTATATAAAGTTTGGGGAGCCGCCGGCGTATCAACAGAAGGCAGCGAAAACTATGATCACATCATCGCAGGTAAATCATCATTTTTAAATATCCCTTTCTTCTTTATCCGTTTAATTGGCTTTTTAGCATGTTACACCATATTTGGGTTGCTGTTTGTAAAATACTCTAAAAACGAAGACGAAGTAGGTGGCATGTTCAACTATGAGAAGAGCTTTAAAATGGCTTGTATCTTCCTGGTAATATTTGGTTTTACTACGCCAATATTTGCCTTTGATGTTATTATGTCATTAGATGCGCATTGGTTCTCTACCTTATTTGGGTGGTACAACTTTGCAGCTATGTGGGTAAGCGGCCTTGCAATAATTACGCTGGTAATAATTTACCTCAGAAACCAGGGCTACATACAGTGGGTTACGCAAAACCACTTACATAGTATGGGCCAGTTAATATTTGGTTTCTCAGTATTCTGGACTTATTTATGGTTTGCCCAGTTCTTGCTTATCTATTACGCTAACTTACCTGAAGAGGCGGTGTATTTTTACAAAAGATGGGAGCCTGAATTTAAACCATGGTTTTGGTTTAACATAGTGATTAACTTTTGTGCGCCGTTATTAATATTAATGACACGCGATTCAAAACGTAGCACAAGCGTATTAAAAACAGTATGTATCATACTGGTAATTGGCCACTGGTTAGATTATTTTATGATGATAATGCCAGGTACCGTGGGACCACAAACACACTGGTATACTGAGTTTGGCTTGATAGAGTTAGGTGTATTTTTAGGCTTCGCCGGATTATTTACCTACCTGGTATTAAATGCGGTAAGTAAATTTAAATTGCTTGCGCCGGTAAACCATCCTTTCCTGGAGGAAAGCTTACATCACCACATATAATAATTGTTAAATTTGCAACAAATACAAGAATACCAAACACAAACATTACAATGGGATTCAGAAGACTTATAAATTCTAAAAAATTAATTTCGCTTTTTGCGGTGTTTGCCCTATTTGGAACAAGCCTGCTAATGGCACAGGATGCTGCCGCAACCGCACCAGATGCTGCTGCTAAACCAAGTGTTTGGTTAGGCGTCGGCTACTATACTTTGCTGTTTTTGGTATTATGCTTTGTAGTAGCCATTATAGGTAAAATTTTAAAGGTGTATGACCTTTCGCAACAGATACAAAACAAAAAGCCTTTAAACTGGAACAATGTAATGGCAACTATTTGCATTATATTCCTGGTTGTAGGTTTATATGGTGCTTATTGGTCGCTTACAGAGCAAGGCAGCATGGGTTTGGGCGAATCAGCATCTGCACATGGTGTAAAGATCGATCAGATGTTTAACACAACAACTATCCTTACGCTAATTGTGTTTTTTATTACGCAGATAGCGTTATTTGTATTTCTTTATTTATACAGAGGATCAGATAAGCGCAAAGCATACTTTTTACCGCACAACAATACCATTGAAAAAGTTTGGACAATTGCCCCGGCCATTGTATTAACCATATTAGTAGTATTTGGATTTTTCACCTGGCAGGAAATTACCAACAGTACCGATGGTAAAGGCGAGTCATCAATTAACATTGATGTTACCGGTAAACAGTTTGAGTGGATGTTAAGATATGCAGGTGCCGATGATAAATTAGGAGCTACCAGCTATAAATTGGTAGGTGGTACTAATGCAATGGGTATTGATTACAAAGACAAAAACGCGTTTGATGATTTAAAGGCTGATACATTAGTTATTCCGGTTAACAGATCTATAAGGTTAAATATACACGCACAGGATGTTATACATAGCGTTTACATGCCTCACTTTAGGCTGCAGTTAAATGCGGTACCCGGCTTGCCTACTTATTTTAGGTTTACGCCAACTATTACCACTAACGAAATGCGTAACAAAACTGACAACCCTAAATTTGAATACCTGCTTTATTGCAACAAAATATGCGGAGTAAGCCATTACAATATGCAAAAAGTTGTACGTGTGGTTTCTGAAGCAGAGTACAACCAATGGATCGCAAACCAAAAACCGTATTTAACCGACCAGTTAAAAAGCGAATTAAAACTTGCAGCAGAGAAAAGTAATACATCAACTAACAACAGATTAGCGTTAAACAATTAATTAGCGATTATGTCAACAGCAACAGTTCAGGATCACGGAGTAGCACATCACGAAGATGGTCACGAGCATCATCACGATACCTTCCTGACCAAATATATTTTTAGTCAGGATCACAAAATGATTGCCAAGCAATTCCTGATAACAGGGATAACCATGGCATTTATTGCAATGAGCTTGTCTATTTTATTCAGGATACAATTAGCTTATCCGGATAAAGCATTCCCGTTATTAGAAACATTATTAGGCCGTTTTGCGCCTGAGGGCCGTATGAGTGCTGACTTTTATATGTCATTGGTAACTATACACGGTACCATCATGGTATTCTTTGTATTAACAGCCGGCTTAAGCGGTACGTTTAGTAACCTGTTAATACCATTACAGGTTGGTGCGCGTGATATGGCATCGCCTTTTATGAATATGCTGTCATACTGGTTCTTCTTTATGGCTTGTTGTATCATGCTGGCTTCATTCTTTGTACAAAAGGGCCCTGCAAGCGGTGGCTGGACAGTATATCCGCCATTATCAGCATTGCCAAAAGCTATGCCCGGTTCTGACCAGGGGATGACCCTATGGCTAATAAGTATGGTGCTGTTTGTAGCATCATCACTAATGGGTGGTATCAACTATGTAAGTACGGTACTAAACATGCGTACCAAAGGTATGGACCTTTGGAAAATGCCTTTAACTATCTGGGCGTTCTTTTTAACAGCTATATTAGGTGTTTTGGCTTTCCCGGTTTTAGTTGCAGGTGTGGTATTATTAATATTTGACCGCAGCTTTGGTACCAGCTTCTACCTGTCAGACATTGTACTGGCAGGGCAGGTTATGCCATTTGAGGGCGGTAGTCCAATCTTGTTTCAACACTTGTTCTGGTTCCTGGGTCACCCTGAGGTATATATTGTAATTATGCCGGCAATGGGTATCGCGTCAGAGGTTATGTCAGTAAACTCACGTAAACCAATTTTTGGTTACCATGCCATGGTTTACTCATTAATAGGTATTACCGTACTATCATTTATAGTATGGGGTCACCACATGTTTGTAACGGGTATGAATCCGTTCCTGGGTGGTGTGTTCATGATCACTACATTGATCATTGCGGTACCATCAGCAGTAAAAACATTTAACTGGCTGGCTACCTTATGGCGAGGCAATATCAGGTTTACACCGGCTATGTTATTTGCAATAGGTATGGTGTCTTTCTTTATCTCAGGTGGTTTAACCGGTATATTTTTAGGTAACGCTGCGTTAGATATTAACCTGCATGATACTTACTTTGTGGTAGCTCACTTCCACCTGGTAATGGGTTCGGCTGCTATATTTGGTATGCTTTGCGGTGTTTATCACTGGTTCCCTAAAATGTTTGGCCGTTTAATGGATACCAAATTAGGTTATCTGCATTTTTGGTTAACGTTTATTGGCGCTTACCTGGTATTTTTCCCAATGCACTTTATGGGCTTAGATGGTGTACCACGTAGATATTATGCCTTTACAGAGTTTGCTTCAATGGAGCGTTGGTTATCTGTAAATATGTTTATAACCTGGGCAGCTATTATTTCGGGTTTAGCACAGGTTGCATTTTTATACAACTTTGTAACCTCTATATTTTGGGGTAAAAAGACAACTCAAAACCCTTGGAGTGCAAATACCTTAGAGTGGACCGCACCTATTGAGCATTTCCATGGCAACTGGCCGGGCGAGATCCCAACCGTTTACCGTTGGCCGTATGACTATAGCAAACCGGGTCAGGATGATGGTGATTTTATACCACAAACTACTCCGTTTTCACAAACTATGAACTCAAATGTTCCGAGTGATTTTGAGGACAATATATCAGCCCTTGAAGAACAACAAAAATGGGCAAATGCACAAAAAGCTAACGAGCAAGTAAAGTAATAAAATGTCCATGGTCCATAGCCCATGGTTTATAGTCGGTGATATTTAATCTATTATGTCATCATCGCCCATAGCCAAGTGCCATGGACCATCGACTATAAACTATGGGCTATTTATATTTAGATGAGCAAAGTAACCGCCAAAACAAGGTTTCAAAAATTTAATTTACTAAGTATTGTTGCACTTTTTGCTGTGATATTGGCAGGAGGAATAGTGCGCAGTACAGGCTCGGGTATGGGCTGTCCTGATTGGCCCAAATGCTTTACACGATATATTCCACCAACCGATGTTTCACAATTACCTGCCGACTATAAGCAGAAGTATGTAGATGGACGTATGGCTAAAAACCAAAAGTTTGCCCATACACTTGACCTATTGGGTTATGATGATCTGGCACGCCGCATACGCGAAGACAGGTCAATATTAATACCCGAGGAGTTTAACGCTGCTAAAACCTGGGTTGAATACGGCAACCGTTTGGTAGGTGTTGTGTCAGGGATATTCTTATTGCTTACTGCCGTATATTCTTTTAGTTATTGGGCAACCAATAAATGGATTCCTTTTTTAAGTGTGTTTAATTTAATACTGATAGGTTTCCAGGGATGGCTGGGGTCAATAGTAGTATCAACCAACCTTATAGCCTGGATAATTACCGTCCACTTGTTATTGGCTTTAGCTATTGTAGCTATAGCTATTACCACCTATCATTTAGCAAAAGTGCATGGCAGGCCAAAGCTGCGTGTTAATGTGGTAACACAAATAGCTACTTTATTGGCATTGATACTTAGCATTGCACAAATTACATTCGGCACCGAGGTGCGCGAAAAAATTGACGCGGTATCAAGCCGCCTGCAAGGTGGCTACCGTGAAGATTGGATACGTAATGCCGGCGAAATATTTGTACATCATCGTGATGTAGCTATAATTGTACTGGTTGTTAACATCATATTATATGCTTTGATAAAAAGAGGGTTTGGTAAACACTCTATACAGCAACAATTAATGAGCTTTACTTTTTTAATGCTTATACTGCAAATTGTTACCGGCTTATTATTATCATATATGGCATTACCGCCTTATGCACAGGCGGCGCATATTTTACTGGCAAGCCTTTTATTTGGCGCGCAGTTTTATTTGCTGTTAAATTTATATAGATCAGTTAGTACACAGGAGGCACGAAGATGAGGTGGAGCAATTTTACAAAACTGATCAAACTGCGGTTAACCCTATTAGTGGTTTTTTCGGCGTCAATATCTTACTTAATAGGCTGTAAAGTAAACGGCGTTATTATGTGGGGTAATTGGTCGTTGCTCATACTGGGCGGTTTCCTGGTTACCTCGGCAGCTAATTGCTTTAATGAGATTATTGAGAAGGATCTTGATAAGTTGATGAAACGCACCAAAGACAGGCCCATCCCGGCAGGTAATATGACAACCGGACAGGCATTGGTAATGGGTTTAGGCATGGGCATATCAGGCACCTACGTTTTAGGCAGTTTGAATATTTTAACAGGATTATTATCAGTATTCTCCATATTACTATATGCATTTGCTTATACGCCTTTAAAGCGTAAATCGCCAATAGCGGTTTTTGTGGGTGCTATACCGGGCGCATTGCCACCATTAATTGGGTATGTAGCGGCATATGGTAAAATTGATGTGATCGCGTTAATATTATTCGGGATACAGTTTGTATGGCAGTTTCCGCATTTTTGGGCAATTGCCTGGGTATTGGATGATGATTATAAACTGGCGGGTTTCAGGTTATTGCCCACCGGCGAAAGAGATAAGGTGAGTGCAATAATTACCTTTATATTTACTTTAATATTGCTGCCCGTTAGTTTATTGCCAACTTTATATGGCTTTGGCGGTTACTTTGTAGGTGGTGTATCATTAGTATGCAGTTTGGTGTTTTTATATCAGGCTTTTAATTTGATGCGTACCTTGCAGATCGAGGCAGCACGCAAACTAATGTTCGGTTCGTTTTTATACTTGCCGGTAGTGCAGTTAATGTTTTTATTTGATTTTTTAGGAAAGTGAAGTGATGGCACAAATACAACAAGAAGATAAATTAGCCTTAGGCCCAAAAAAATTCAACATGTGGATATTCATATTCACATCGTTTATGTTTTTTGCGGCACTTACCAGCGGATTTATTGTTTATATCGGCGGCAGATCGCATGCCCTGAACATAACACTACCCGGCGTTTTTGGCTACAGCACCGCTGTTTTAGTAATTAGCAGCATAACCTTATTTATAGCTTCAAGGGCAACCGTGCGTTTACAATTTGACCGACAAAGGCTATTTTTATGGCTTACATTGTGTTTAGGTATTGTTTTCCTGGTGCTTCAGGTATATGGATGGTACTTGTTGGCGTATAAAATGCAAGTGTATTTTACTAACACCAATGCGGCACAATCATTCATTTATGTATTTACTTTAAGCCATTTATTACACATTATAGCCGGATTATTACTGCTGGCAAACACACTTAGAGGAAGCTATAAGAATATCCCGCAGGTTAAAAATCTGTTCGGCATGGAAATGTCAGCTATTTTTTGGCATTTTGTCGATATTATATGGATTTATCTGTATGTTTTTTTACTTTTGAACCAAAATTAACAACCCTATATTCAACTACAAAATGAGTGCAACAGTATCACCAATAGATGAAGTAAAAACCACCCCGTGGGCCGGAGGCAGATCTCCGTTTAATGTGGAGTATGGTAAGATAATGATGTGGTTTTTTCTCCTTTCGGATGCATTTACTTTTTCATCACTATTGATCTCTTACGGCGCCCTGCGTTTTAGCGCGGTTACCTGGCCCGGAGCTGATAAAGTATTCCAATCAGTACCGTTAACAAGTATTGAGCATGGCGCACCGCTTGTATTTGTGGGTATCATGACGTTTATTTTGATCATGAGTTCGGTTACGATGGTGTTGGCTGTTGAGGCCGGTCATCGTAACGCAAAAAAGGAAGTTATAACCTGGATGTTATTGACAGTTGTAGGCGGGTTGATGTTTTTGGGCTGTCAGGCTTTAGAGTGGACACACTTACACCACGAAGGTTTTTGGTGGTCAAAAATTCCAACCAATTTAGAAACCTTACAAGAGTTTTTTAAGGAAGGAACTCCTTTAGTGGCGCAGCAAACATCGGCTCACCAGTTTGCTAATTTATTTTTTACTATTACAGGTTTCCACGGTTTCCACGTATTTACCGGGGTTATTATTAATATTATAATTACCATCAATGTTTTAGTAGGTACTTATGAAAGGCGCGGAAGCTATTTAATGGTAGAGAAAGTAGGCCTTTACTGGCACTTTGTAGATTTAGTGTGGGTATTTGTATTTACCTTCTTTTATTTAGTCTGAGAAATTTAAAATAATATTAAACTGATTTATATATGTCATCAGAAACTACAGAAGTTCATCACGACGAGGAACACGAATCAATGACCAGGGGCGGAATATGGAAGGTGTTTTTCATATTATTAGCCATAACCTGTGTTGAGTTTTTTATAGCGCTTTATTTAGTGCCTAACGGACACATTGCTATTAATATAGCCAACCCGGTATATATTGTTTTAACATTGGCTAAAGCATTTTATATAGTGGCTTATTTTATGCACTTAAAATTTGAGCGAATAGGTTTAATGCTGGCTATTATAGTGCCTATCCTTTTTATAATAGGTTTGATACTGGTACTTACCAATGAAAGTAACTACTGGTTTGGCCTGAGATAATGCACAAATTCAGGTTACTGAAAAAAATAATAATCCTGGGGCTTATACTGGCTTTACCAGGATTTTTATATTATTTACTTACCGAAAAGGGCAAAAACAGATATAAACCACTGCCAATTTACGGCCCCAAGCACTTAGCTAAAACCAGCCATAAATTTCATGGCAAAATTATACCGGATACTATTTTTCATACCATAGCTGATTTTAATTTAATTGATCAGGATGGCAAACCGGTATCGTTTAAAAACTTTGAAAAGAAAATATTGGTGGTGAACTTTTTTTACACCAGTTGCCCAACACTTTGCCACACAGTAAACGCCAATGTGGATAGCTTGTCTGAAAACTATGGCAAAAACAAAATGGTTTATTTTGCTTCGGTAACAGTTGATCCGCAGCGTGACAAAGGGGAGATTTTAAAAGCCTACGCCAATAAAAATACGCCATTGTCGCCCAAGCGATTATTTTTAACAGGCGACACCACCACTATATATAACTTTGCACGTAAAGGGCTATTGGTTGATGCCTTGCAAACAGGCGAGGATGATTTTATATATAGTAACAAACTTATACTTGTGGATAGCGAAAGGCGGATCAGGGGGTATTACTCCGGCGAATTAAGGACCGATGCTGCCCGCCTGAATGATGAGATTAAAGTATTAATTGCAGAAGAATTACGTAAAAACGATAAACCCCTTTATTAGCATTGGAGAATTGGTATCAATCACTAATTCGCTAATTCGCTCATTCAATAATTAAAAAAATGACTGATAAATTTATATTCCGATTTGTTGCTGCCGTATCCATATTTGTATTTGTAGTAGTTTTTATTTTGAGCCTTAAAATAGTACCCAAGCCGGCGGTAATACCATCATTTGTATGGTTTTTGCCAACGCTTAATGCTATTATAAATGGTACGTGTACAGTACTATTGCTTATATCTTTATACTACATCAAAAACCTAAATATTCAAATGCATAAGCGCATCAATATTGTTGCGTTTGTGTTATCATCATTATTCCTGGTTTCGTACATTTTATTTCACTGGTTGGGTCCCGAAACAAAATATGCAGATTTAAACAGAGACGGTATAGCTACTCCTGAAGAAAAAGCACAAGTGGGTAGTATAGTATATGTGTATTACACAATTTTAATAACACACATTATACTTGCAGCGGGTGTTTTACCGTTAATTTTACTAAGCTTTTACCGCGGCCTGCAAATGCAGGTTGAAAAGCATAAAAAACTGGTGAGATGGGCGTTCCCGGTATGGTTGTATGTTACCGTTACCGGGGTGATAGTTTACTTAATGATATCGCCTTATTATAACTTTTAGACTCACCCTCCCGATAATTATCGGGACTACGCTGGTCGACCCTCTCTTCGCCGTTGGCGTAAAGAGGGTAGTTGGGAAATGAAAACCCTCTTTACCGCTTGCGGAAGAGAGGGTGGTTGAGCAAAGCAAAGACCGGGTGAGTCAATCGCAAAGCGATAATTAGATAATAGTAAACTCTAACCATAATTAACTAATTTTGTATCATGGCAAAAGCGTTAAAATTTGTTATCATATTATTTGTTGTTAGCCTGCTGGCGGGCAGTGTGCAAACTATTAGCGCACAATGTGCCATGTGTACAGTATCGGTAGAGTCAAATGCCAAAAGTGGAAGCACGACCACCAAAGGCTTAAACAATGGTATTATGTATTTACTGGCCGCGCCATATTTAGCCATTGGGGTTGTTGGTTTTGTATGGTATAAAAAATACCGTCGTAAAAGTATCCCTATTCAAATGCGGGGCGAAAAGCTGCATTTAAACTAAGCACTTTATTACCTATTTATAATCATTGTTCTATTTAGATATCGATGATACAGCAGCAAACGCTTGAGTTTTTAAAGGAATTAGCAGACAATAACAACCGCGAATGGTTTCAGGTTAATAAGGGCCGCTATGATAAAGCCCGTGAGAATGTTATTGAGTTTGTTGGCGAAATAATCCCGCTGCTACACAAAGTTGATCCAAGCGTAGCTACCGACCTTGACCCTAAAAAATGCGTAATGCGTATTTACCGCGATATCCGCTTCAGTAAAAACAAAACACCCTATAAAAACAACTTTGGGGTAAGCTTTCCTACTTTAAACTCAAAACTTGGTGGCGTAGAATATTATTTGCATATTCAACCGGGCAAGTCATTTATTGCCGGTGGTTACTGGATGCCCGAGGCCCCACATTTAAAAGCGATAAGGCAGGAGATAGATTATAATGCAGCCGAGTTAAAAGCTATAATTGATGATCAGGAATTTGTTAAACTATTTGGCGATTTCAGGAGCCAGGATCAATTAAAAACTGTGCCGCGTGAGTATACTGCAGACAACGAAAATATTGATCTGTTGAAGCTGAAAAGTTTTATAGTATCGCATCAGATAAATGATAAACAACTGTTAAAAGCAGATTGCCCTGCGTATATTGCAAATGTATGCAGTAAGATATACCCCATGAATGTTTTTTTAAAAAATGCGATCAATTAATTAAATCAAGATCATGAAATTAAAATATTTTTTATTTGCCGGTTTAATAGGAGTAATGCTGCAATCATGCGTAGTGCTATCAAGCAAAAAGTATAAAGCCATATTAGCCGCGCAGGATTCATTAACCACCCGTACCGGTACATTGGAAGCAGAAGTAGCTAAACTACAATCAGACACGGCCCGTTTGCACCGTGAAATAGCAGGGTTAAAAGGTAATCTGGCCGATTTGCAAACCCAATACAATACCCTTAATGACAACTACGCTAAGCTGAATGCCAACTTTAACTCATCATCATCAAAAGTTAGCCAGTTATCTGCCGATCTGCAAAAAAGAGAGGCCCGCTTAAAAGAGGTGGAGGATATTTTGCGCAAGCGTGATGAGGCCAGCAATGCCCTTAAAGATAAACTGCAAAAAGCATTGTTAGGCTTTCAGCAAAATGGTTTAACGGTTGATATGCGCAACGGCAAGGTGTATGTATCATTAACCGATAAATTACTTTTCCCATCAGGCAGTATAGTTATTGATGAGCGTGGAAAATCAGCCTTAAAGCAATTAGCAGCCGTGTTAAATAAGGAACCTGATATTAACATAGCTGTTGAGGGCCATACCGATAATAAAAAGATAATTAACCTGGGACAAATAAAAGATAACTGGGACCTAAGTGTATTGCGGGCCACATCCGTAAGCCGTTATTTAACCGAGGTTGAAAATATAGATCCACACCGCTTAACAGCTACAGGTAAAGGCGAGTATCAACCTATTGATAACGGCAATACAGCTGAGGCCCTTTCAAAAAATCGCCGTATCGAGATTGTACTAAGCCCTAAATTAGACGAGTTGTATAATTTGATAAGTAAATAAACAGCTATACTTGTCATCTCGAGCCGCAGTGAGAGATCTATACATATTCGAATTAGCATGTGTATAGATTTTTTCGCTACGCTCAAGAGAATGGTCTTATCGTTCCTTGTTCGAAATGACAGTGGGGAGGAGGTGCTAAAACGGACTATCCCAATCAGCAAACAAAGGCAACACTTCGTCCTTTGGCGATATAATTATATCAGCTTCGTTTAGGCCCCAATTTATTGCCAGGGTAGGGTCATTCCATTTTACGCCAACTTCACATTCTTTGCTGTAATAATTGTTTACCTTATAAGCAAAAATGGTATTATCTTCCAGCGTAGCAAAACCATGTAAAAAGCCCTCGGGAATTAAAAGCTGTAATTGGTTTTCGCCACTTAATTCAATAGCTTCATATTGGCCAAAAGTTGGCGAGTTTTTGCGCACATCCACAACTACATCCAAAACACGACCCTGAATAACTCTAACCAGTTTTGCCTGAGTGTACGGGGATTTTTGAGCATGTAAACCCCTTACCGCACCTTTATGTGAAAACGATTGATTGTCCTGAACAAAATCTATATCAATGCCAGCGTTAGTAAATTTGGCTTTACTATAACTTTCAAAAAAATACCCGCGCCCATCCGGAAAAATTTGAGGTTCAATTATTAATAAACCGGGTAATTTGGTTTTAGTAACTTTCATTAATTTAAAGCTTGCATTATGGTGTTAAATAGCACAAATTTATTTTCAAATTTTTGCTGGTGTATGGCTTGAAAATTTAACTGGTGATTGTTTTTAAACCGATTGTAATTGTCAAGATCGGATGCGTGATACTGTATACAGTACGTAACACCTTCATTAGGCGAATCAATTACCTTTAATATGCGATAAGAGTTGAATAAGCCGGTTTTTAATATCGCAGGGATATGTACCGTTTCCATCCAGTTTAACCACTCTTTGTAAATGCTTTCGTCTACAATTATGGTTTCATTATAAATGATCATGGCGCAAAAATACAAATTGCAGCGCACTCATCTATTAGTAATGGCACAAGAATTTTATCAGGTAGGGCTATCGACAGCATCGCCTCTTAATATCCTAAAGCGTCTTCGCGCCTCGTTTATCCACAAACTACCCGGATAATCGGTTATAATTTTTTGGTAGTAGGATTTGGCTTGTTCTTTATCCTCTAAATTAGTTTCATAAATATCGCCCAGCATAAAAACAGCATCATCGGCCCATAGGTCGGTAGGTTGTTCAAGTATCTTCTTTAAAAGCGGTATAGCAGCGGTATAATCTTTTTGTTGAATAGATATACGTGCCTTAGCCATTAATATATCCGTACCCAGGGCATTACCGGGAAATTTCTTATCAATACTATCCAGTATCACTACAGCTTTTGCGGGTTGTTCGGCCCAAATTTGCATATCAGCCCTGGCATATTCTTTTAAAGCAGTACCGGCACTGTCAATAGCCAAATTGTCTGTAATTAATAATGACAGGTTAAGCGCATCGTTAGCAATAAGCTGTGATGTTGCCGCTTTCAAAACATCCAACTGTCCCTTGGCCCATATAAAATCGCCAATGTAATAGGCTAATTTTGCGTTTCTTAATTTGGCATCCTGTGCTATGGAAGTATTGGGGAAATCTTTTTCAACCTGGCTGTACAGCAATGTTGCTTCCCAAGGCTCACCATTTAATAATTGGGCATCACCCAGGTCTGTTTTGATAGCGGCAAGCGTTTGTGGGTTAACACCTGGTATTTTTGAAGCCTCTTCCAACAACTTTTGTGCTTCTACAGGTTTATGCAATTTAAACATCTGCAGATTAGCTAATTTTTGGATAGCAAATATGGTATTGGGAGTTTTTCCAAATTCACCCAACAGGTCAAAATAATCCTTTTCCAGGCTGAGTAAATCTTCAGGCGAGTACTTGCCTGATGTGATCCTTAAGTTTTTAGTATCTATTAACTGTATTTTGGCAGTTATATAGTAGGGGTGCTGTTTGCCCTTAGCCGTTAAAAATTCATATCCCCTTATGGCGGTATCATAAGCACCATTAACAACCAAAGTACCTGCTATTTCAAAAACGTCCGATCCATCATCATTAGTTCGTCTGCTTAAAGCCAAAACCTGGTTTAGTGCCTGATCATAATCCTTCTGTTGCATATATTGCCAGGTAAGCAGTTTTACAAAAATAGTTTCCTGGGGGGCTTTTTGTATTTTTTGCAGCAAGGCCATACGTAACTTTTCATAATCGGCATCACCATCAAATAAGGTTGCCAACATATTTTCGGCCTGCAATAAATACTCCTGGTTATCTGGCAAAAAGTTTAATAATTCTTCAATTAGGTTAACCTTATCGCGTTTGTTGCGGTAAAGGGTTATTAACTCATTGGCAAATAGCTTTTCGTTTTTTAAATTTTTACGGCCCTGTAAAAATGTTTTAATAGCATAGTTGTTATTGTTGTTTTGATAAAACAACGTAGCTAACATAGCTACTTCGGTTTGCTCATTAGGCATGGCTTTTAATAAACCGTCGTATACGTCATTAGCTTTGGTGGTATCGCCTTTTTGAGCATAAATGCTGCCTAATGAAATGGCATATTTTTGAGCTTTTGGATATTGGCGCATTATTTTTTTAGTAATGCTTTCGGCCTCGTCATATTTTTTGGCGGTTAACAGGCCGGATAGGTAGTATGAGTAGTATGCGTCGTTATTTTGCTTATACAGCCTTTGATAGATTTCAAGAGCTTTGTCATTTTCGCCATTATTGCTATATTGCTTTGCTAATAATAGGTCATTGTTTTGTGCAAAAAGCTTTGCACAGCTAATTATAAACAATAAAATAAGGCAGCCATATCGCTTCATTTGTTAAAAATAATAAATAATATTAATCAAAAAGTTTTAACTAAGGTTTTAACCCATTTAAGCCCGTAAAATTGTAGTGACACTTTTAAATACCTAAGTAATTTACGCTAACTTAACCTAAATTTAAAATCACGAAGTTGATATATGTTGTTGAGGAATTTTAAAATTTTACTGCTTACCATTGTCATAATAACCTTGCATGCCTGCAAGGATGATAAAGCTAATGAAATACCCATTGACGATTTTTTTAAATCAGGCGAAAAGTGGAGTTTTAAACTTTCGCCAAATGGAAAATACCTTTCATATATAAAGCCTGATGATGAGTTTGTAACCAATTTATATATCCAGTCACTTGCCGATGGTAAAGTAAGTGTAGATAAAAACCTTGCAAAATACGATATACGCGATCATTTATGGACATTTGATAACCGTATACTCCTTTTTTCCGGTAGCTTTCGTAGTGAAAAGCAAACCATTTATTTATATGATCTTACTACTTCAAAAGTAAAACGTCTTTTAACCGAAAATAAGGCAAACGTAAGAGTGTTGAATCGTAACAGGATAACGCCTGAAATTATTACTATTTCAATGAACAAACGTGATACTACCTATGCTGATGTTTTTCGTTTGAATATTAATACCGGCGAATTAAAGACCTATTTAATTAATCCGGGCAATATAAGTGATTGGTACATAGATATTAATGGTAAAATACTGTTGGGTAAAGTTACGGATGGGGTTGATGAGACTTTCATGTACCGTGCTAATGAAAGCTCTTCGTTTGACACTATAATTAAAAACAATTTTAGAAACACGGTTAAATGGGTTGCGTTTAAACCCAAAAGCAATAATTTTTACGCGCTATCAAACGTAGGGCGAGACAAGAGCGCATTGGTTGAGATAAATCCAATTACACGTAAAGAAGAAAGAGTTATTTATGCAAGCGATAAGGCTGATATTCAACGTGCAGAGTATTCAAGAAATAAACTCCGGTTGGATTATGCATCATGGGAAGAAGCTAAACCTAAAAAGCATTTTTTAAATGCTGATGCCGAACGTACCTATAACAATTTGCAAAAAAAATTAAGTGGTAATGAAATAAGTATTAATGACAGAGATACAGCTGAAAATAAATTTATAGTATCCACGTATACTGATCGTAACCCGGGCGCTGTTTACTTATATGAATTAAAGAAAGATAAGCTTACCAAACTGGAAGATAACTCATACATCAACCCTGATAAGTTAAGTGAAATGAAGCCGATAAGTTACAAAGCTACTGACGGTACAGAAATTACAGGTTATTTAACCTTACCAAAAGGGAGTAGTCAAACTAATTTACCGGTGGTGGTTATGCCACATAATGGCTATCCTTTTGGCGTAAGAAATTCATGGGGATACAATGCTGAAGTGCAGTTTTTAGCTAATAGAGGCTATGCTGTATTTCAAATTAATTACAGGGGATCCAGCGGTTTTGGTAAGGCATTTTACAACGCCGGTTTTAAAGAAATTGACGGCAAAGTACAACAGGATATTACCGATGGCGTAAATTGGTTGATAAATAAGGGAATAGCCAACCCCCGCAAAATAGCTATTATGGGTCGTGGGTTTGGTGGTTTTTTGGCGTTAAATGCGGTGTCAACTCAACCTAAATTATACAATTGTGCTATTACACGAGACGGTATAATCAATATTTTATCCTATATAAAGGATGTTAACCCATTTTTCAAACCATCGTTAGAACGGATGTACGAAATGATAGGTGACCCTGATAAGGAGGCGTTAAAACTCACTCAAATGTCACCGGTTTTCCATCCAGAAAAAATAAAAGTTCCCTTATTGATATTTCAAAGTGATAAAGACCAATATGCGAACATTAGCGAGATAAATCATTTCGTATCGGCCTTGCAAAAGCGTAAGGTGCCTGTTAGTTATCACTTGCGCAAATCTGATAATAAAAAACCTAATCCGACTAACTTTAAATTTACCAATCCAAACGTAGAAAGGTATACCAAGATTGATAGTTTTTTGAATGCCAACATGGGCCACAAAAAATAATTTAGGCTTATGAAAGTGCCTAACCAAATTTACCGCAAAAATTCATCGTTAATTATAGCTTTCCTGGTGCTGATATCGGCTGTAATGATAGTAGCACTGGTAGTAGCTTATAATTTAACTTCAAAAACCGTTGAAAGCGAATTTTCAACTAAGAAAAGTGAAGTACTTGAGCAGACTATCAATACTTATAAAGATTTTTATGAAAATAAGGTACCACTAATAACTTCTTACCAGGGATTAGCTGATTCTACACTCGCGGGAAACTACGCTACCGAAGTTTTTAATAGCTACAAGTTTGTTAAAAGCATTGTGTTTTATAAAATAATAGTAGGTAACAGGCCAGGTTATACTATACAAAACCGCGTGCCTGTAACTACTGATGGCCTATATGAGTATAAACGCGAAGGAAAGAAAGTTATAGGAGTTAAACCTAACAATGAGATTTATTGGAACGAATTTGATGATATGGCCGATAAGTTTAGACGTTATATTGCCAATTATGACACTTTGCGGGGCCAGGATATTACTGAAGCATTTAGAGTTTTCCAGGATATTAAACCCGGTAAAATAACCTACTTAAATCAGCCCGGTAACGCGGATATGAAGCGCTATCATGATTTGCCAAAAAGTAAATTACCCATAAACTATAGCCACAATATGTTTACATTTTGGCTGGATGTATATGGGTTGGTAATTAAAAACCCTTATCCTGAATTATATCAGCACATATCTATTGAACAGCTAAATTATGAGCCTTTAGATATTGACCGTAGTAAGGTGATAACTGCTGAACTTGAGCTACCCGGTGCTTTTTCTGATTATAAATTATATTTTATTTCTCCGCGAGATTATTTGTTTGATGAGATCAATCGCAGGTTTGTTCCTGTGGGTGGCGTAGTGTTATTAATATATATATTTATTGTAGTTATAGGCTGGCTCATTTACCGTAATGTAGAAACAAACGTAAAGCTGTTTAAACTGCAGTATGATTTTATAAACAATTTTACGCATGAGTTTAAAACCCCGGTAAGTGTAATAAAAATTGCCGGATCAAATTTAAGGGGCGAAGGGGAACTGACCGACAGGCAACGAAAACATTACGGAAAAATATTGGATGAAGAGGCTGATAAGTTGAACGAGTTAATGAATAAGTTGCTATCATTTACCCAGCTTGAAAATAAATCCATCACCATAAAAAAGGATAAAATTGATGTTAGCAAGTTTACACAAGGCTATATTGATACATTTAAAATAAAGTACCCCGATTTTAAACTAAGCTGTCATGTAAAAGGCGTTAAAGAGTTTTATGCCGATCCGGTGCTGTTGGGTAGTATTTTTCAAAATTTATTTGAAAACGCCTATAAGTATTCGCACCATGATAACAAACAATTAGTGGTAAATGTTGCTTTAGATAAGCGCAATATTGTTTTTTCGTTTATTGATAAGGGTATAGGTATACCTAAAGCCGAATTAAATAATATATTCAAAAAATTTTATAGATTAGAAAATCAATATAACCAAAATGGAAGTGTAGGCCTGGGTTTGGCTTTTTGCAAAGAACTGGTTAACTTTATGAATGGCGAATTAACTGTTCAGAGCAAGGTAGACCAAGGTTCGGAATTTAAGGTGACGCTTCCATACGAAAAATAAATTATGAGTAAAGAAATAAAGATAGCGCTGGTTGAAGATGATGAAAACCTGCGTTTTTTGGTTGCCGAACGTTTGCAATCGGAAGGTTATAAAGTGTTAGAAGCCAGTAATGGCGATGATGCCGAAACCATGATACTGGCGGAGCAACCGGATATTGTATTGTTAGACTGGATGCTGCCCGGCAAACAAGGTGCGGAGGTATGCAGCAATATACGCGAAAAGGGTTTTGATAAACTGGTTATCATGACAACTGCAAAACAGCAGGATATTGATAAAATAAGCGCTTATAATTTTGGCGTTTCTGATTACGTTACCAAGCCATTTAATATGGATGTGCTGGTAGCATTGATTGATAACAAGATCAAGTTCCAGTTAAATAACGAAAAATCAGAATCGTACCACTTTGCTAACATGGAGCATTTGCCAAATACGCACCTGCTGATAAAAGACGGCCGTAAAATTGAGTTGACCATATTGGAAAACCGTATATTACTATACTTCCTAAAAAACAAAAATAAGGTAATTAACCGCGAAGAGTTGATGATGGAAGTTTGGGGTTATAATGCTGATGTAAACACCCGCACGCTGGATATGCACATTGTGCGCTTACGTAAAAAAATTGAAACCAACCCCGATTCGCCGCAATACTTACAAACCGTTAGGGGTATTGGATATAAGTTTGCTCATTAGTAATAAAGTATATAACTGTCATTTCGAAACGCAGTGAGAAATCTATACACATGTTATCAATGTATGGATTTCTCTTCGTTCCTCATCGAAATGACAATTGGGGTTATATTACTTTTTATAAGCCCTGCTCGCTATGAACTCTCCAAAAAAGGTTTTGCTATCTAAAATTTCGTAGCCGTACTGCTCAAACAGCTTTTCAAAATCGGGCAGCTGAGTTGATTCAACACCACATAATATTTTAAAGAATAGTAACATACTTTTAAGCAGTATATTTTGCCACCATTTGCCGGTTAACTGAAAATCAGCATTGAGCCATAAGCCCTTATTTTTTAGTGTGGGATGTATATGTGCAAACACAGCTTCCAATTTTGCCGGGGTGAAATTATCAAACAAAAATGGGGTGATAATTACATCAAAATCAGGCAGCCCATTAACATTTTCTATCGCCTCATTAATATAGTTTACCTGATTGTCTCCAATGCTTTTTCTACGTGAAAGAGCCATCATTTGATCAGACATTTCCACATAAGTTATTTGCAAATCTGTGGGTTGAATACGGGCTATCTCTTCCAATATCCAACCAGTACCGCCACCAACAATTAAAATGCTTGAATGGGGTTGAATGTATTGCAGTAAATAAACCTGTGCCTCAATTATCTGTTTACCGTAAACTACCCGCGAAAGACTATCATAAAACCAGGCCGCATTGTTATAATTAGCCATTTGTTAAATGAAATTAAATAATAGCAGGAAAACGTATTGAAGTATCAGCACACCATCCATATAGAAAAAATAATAATATTCGTTCTTTTCCCATTTAGATTTAAAGATGAGCCATCCGGTTAAACCTGCAGTGAGTGTCAGTGCGAAAAAATCGGTGTTAAAGCCATTATTGCGATACAGGAAAAGCATAACTACATAACCCAATAGTAATACGGAGCAAAATAGATAAGCTTTTTTCTCGCCTATTATTACCGGGATGGTTTTTACGCCGAGTTTATTGTCTTCAAATAAATCGCGTATATCAAACGGAACAGTTAAGGCGAATACAAATAAAAAGCGTTTGGCAATAAGCAGGGTAGTATCCTGCATGGATACCGTAGTTAAATGCAGTTCTTTAGCTTCTAAAATGGGTAACAATACGGTACTTAGTACCCATACTAAAGTGATCAGGAAAGGTTTTAATCCGGGGATGTTTCTTAGTCCAAATTTTTGATCGCCCAGGGTAAATATAGGCAGGCCATAACAAACCGATATTATCCCCGAAAAAATAAGCAGCAGCCTTGAAGGCATCGATACTAAAAAGAACAAGGGGATAAGTGATAGCACCGAGATAAGGGTAAAGGTAACCATCAACCTATAATGCGCAAAAAACCAACGGATACGTAAATAAGGAGATTTTTGCGGCTCTTTGGGTTGGGTAATTAATATGCAAAAATTATAAATGCCCAAGGTTGAGGTAAACAGTAAGGCTAAGATGGTTTTGTTTGGTGCCGCGTCAATTAAATGAAAGGTTACCAATGCCTGCGCTACCGCGCATAACGACATAAAAACATTGCTGAACAGCAAAAAATCAAGAATTGATTGAAATGCTTTTTTCATTTATAGGAATTACAACGGGCAAGTGGTTTATGCCGATCGTAATGTAAATATCGTAATCTCGGGTAATATTCCAACCCTGCCCGGAAAGCCTAAAAAGCCGTAGCCTACATTTACATATAGTTGCTGTTTACCCTGTTGATATAGGCCGGCCCATTCTTTGTAGATATATTCTACCGGACTCCATTGAAAATGCTCGGCGCGCACGCCAAACTGCATACCGTGCGTATGGCCCGAAAACATCACATCAATTTGCGGATATTGTGGCACTACCTGTGCCTGCCAATGCGATGGATCATGAGATAGTAACAGTTTTATCGGCAAGTCATAGGTATTTTTTACTGCTTCTTCCATGCGCCCGTATTTTGGGAAACGACTTAATTGCCCCCAGTTTTCAACGCCTAAAATACCTATTTCTTCGCCATTTATTTTTAAGCGTCTATTCTCATTCATTAGCAGGTCCCATCCCATATTTTTATGGGTGACAATCAGGTCCTGTAAATTTTTATGTTTTGCTGCATCTGATGGCCAGTCGTAATAATCGCCATAGTCATGGTTACCCAATGTTGAGAAAACTCCCAGCGGAGCCTTAACTTTGCTGAATATATCCTGGTAACCATACATCTCATCGCTGCGTTTATTAACCAGGTCGCCGGTGAAGAAGATCACATCGGGTTTTTGACCCAGCAGCATTTCAACACCACCAACCACAGCCTTTTTATTATAAAAACTTCCGGAGTGCACATCAGAAATTTGCCCTATAGTAAGCCCGTCAAAAGCTTTGGGCAAATTGGGCAGGTTAAGTGTTTGATAGCGCACTCTGTAATCATAAGCGCCCGATGTTATGCCTATACCTATTGCAGCCAACGGTACGGCACCGGTTATTAAACCTGCCCGCATTAAAAATTCAGAACGGGGAATGGCCTCTTTTTTTGGCCCTGTAGATGGAGCGGGTTGAGGTTTAACGATTTTGTTTTTAAGATAAATGGTCAGTCGTCTTATATCATCTATCAAAACAAAAGGCAAAAATGTAATCTTAACCACCATCATTACAAAAAATACCAGTAAAAAGCCCGCCCGAACGCCAACAGGCAGTTTAAAATAGATGCTTGCCATGGCGCCTAATATTAATAAGGCAGAAAAAGCAATATATAGTTGCCTGAATCTCTTTTTGGTTTTAGGATTATGTTTAGTGAATGCGGCCCTAAACCCATTTGCCAGGTACATGTCCAATCCGAAAAGAATGACACTGATAAAAAGAATGGTAAGAAATTGCCCTTTCATTAATTAGTAACGGTCATCATCTAAATCAATGTCGTCCTCGTCGGGTTCCATATTAAACAGGCTGCTAAACATATCCGCGAAAGCGAAACCATTATCCAGGAAGCCCTTGCTTAGTTGCGAGAACTCTGCTAAGCCATGAAGAATGAATTCCATCAATATTAATTGCTGGCTTTCCATTAAAGTAGGATGGATCTTTTTAACCAGCTCTTTTAAACCAGGAACCGAGTTTAATAGTTCTTTATATTTAGCCAAAGGCAGGTCATCCATTACCGCCAGGTTGTTACCATCGCTAAACCAGTTGATAATTTCGGCATAAGGATTTGGCGCTTTAGCTTTCTTGGCTTTTTCAGGATTAGGGAAGTATTTAAGCAATAAAGTTTTGATGGCCTTGCCGATAAGGATATTAGCCACTTTTGCCGGCCCTTCCAACTCGCCTTCATACACCAACTCTATTTTACCTGTTATGGCAGGTATAACGCCCAAAAAGTCGGATATACGTACAAAGGTCCTTTCCTCGTGATTGATGAGCATACGGCGCTCGGCATTACTTATCAGATTCTCATACGCCGATATGGTTAAACGTGCAGACACTCCCGATTTTTTATCGATAAACTCCGAGCTGCGTGCTTCAAAAGCAATTTGCTCTATTAGGTCTTTTACCAAACCATCAGCCTCAACAGTAGTACGTTGTTCAGGCGTAAGCGATGCTTCCTGCTGGGTAATTTTGCGGGATATCTCAACTGAACGCGGGTAATGCGTTAATATCTGGCTCTCAATCCTGTCCTTTAATGGCGTAACTATCGAACCACGATTGGTGTAATCTTCAGGGTTGGCGGTAAATACAAACTGGATATCCAGCGGTAAACGCAGTTTAAACCCACGTATCTGTATATCCCGTTCCTGCAAAATATTGAATAGCGATACCTGTATACGTGCCTGCAGATCGGGCAACTCGTTAATTACAAAAATTCCACGGTGTGCGCGGGGTATTAAACCAAAGTGTATAACCCGCTCGTCAGAGTAGGTCAATTTTAAAGTCGCTGCTTTTATGGGGTCAACATCACCAATTAAATCGGCTACGGTAACATCGGGGGTAGCCAGTTTTTCGGTGTAACGCTCAGAGCGGTGTATCCAGGCGATAGGCGTGTCATCGCCCTTTTCCTGGATGATGTTATGCCCAAACCAGGATATTGGATTCAGCGGGTCGTCATACAGGTCAGAGCCTACAATGTAGGGCACATACTCGTCCAGTAAATTTACCAGCAAACGTGCAATACGTGTTTTGGCCTGCCCGCGTAAACCCAGCAGCAAAATGTTGTGTCGTGATAAGATAGCCGTTTGCAGGTCGGGAATTACCGTATCCTCAAAACCGATGATACCTTCAAAACCACCTTCGTGCTTTTGTTGTAGCTGGGCAATTAAATTCCTCCTTAATTCATCCTTAACCGATTCGCTTTTGTAATCAGTTTGCTTTAATTGGCCAAGGGTTGTTATATCTGTTTTAGTCATTGTGTCATTTAGTCATTAAGTCATTGTTTTAGTCCATGGACCATGGTCTATCGTCCATAGACTTATCTTACGTTCTTCCTTCTATTCCTGGCGTAATCTTCAAAAATATATTCGCCTAAATTATTTAACGAGCTATAAAATGCTTTGCCTCCGTTGGTTTCGGTAAACTGGCGCACAAACTGCTGCAGATAGGGGTCCTTAGCTATCATAAAGGTAGTGATAGGTATTTTTAACCGCTTACATTGTGCCGCCATATTCAGCGTTTTATTTACCACTTTCCTGTCAAGCCCAATGCTGTTTTTATAATAACGATTGCCTTCTTTTAAGCAAGTTGGCTTACCATCCGTTATCATAAATATTTGCTTGTTATGTGTTTTACGTCGGCGAAGCAGATCGGTAGCCAACTCCAACCCCGCATAAGTATTGGTATGAAAAGGACCAACCTGTAAATAAGGCAGATCTTTCAAAGTAATAGGCCAGGCATCATTACCAAATACTACAATATCCAAAGTGTCTTTAGGGTACTTGGTTTTTATTAACTCTGCTAATGCCATCGCTACTTTTTTGGCGGGAGTAATACGGTCCTCGCCGTATAATATCATGGAGTGCGATATGTCTATCATCAGCACGGTAGAGGTGAGGGTTTTATAATCCATTTCCTCTACTTCGAGGTCGCGCTCGGTCATCATAAAATCGCCAATGCCATGGTTAACCTGCGCGTTGTGGATAGATTGTGTCATGTCTATCTGGTCCAGGCTATCGCCAAACTCAAACTCTCTTCGTTCGGCATTCTTTTCATCTCCCTGCCCGCTTTGTGGCGAACGGTGATTACCCTTACCCGACTTTTTAAGCTTGCCAAAAATATCCTCTAATGCCGACTGCCTGATGCTTTGTTCGGTTTTGCCGGTAATGCTAAACTCGCCGCTTTGGCTATCCTCGTTTAAATAGCCTTTTTGCTTCAACTCGTCAATAAAATCGCCCATGCCATAATCGTCATTGGTGATGTTGTATTTCTTGTCTAACTCGTTAAGCCATTGCAAAGCTTCGCCGGCGTCGCCCGCGGTATAGTTGAGCAACTCCAGGAATAATTTTAATAATTCTTCAAATCCGCCTTTTGGAATTTGGTTCGGTTTAAAGTCCGTAAATCCGTAACCACGCATAGTTTGCCTTTCTGGTTATAAAATAACGGATTATTTTATTTAAAAGTTTTATGTGAGGACGCTTTTAAAGTTTTGTTAATCTGAAATGACAATTGGGGGGTAGTGATCAGTGATTGGAGAGCAGTGATCAGTTTTTTATGGTTTACAAAGGTTTACACATTTTTAAAAAATAATTTCATAAATATTTGATAATCAATATATTAATAAAATTTCGCATCAAAAAGTGTAAACCATGATTTTTTGATGTAGAAGGAGGGACATAAACGCGCTCCGTCGACTCACCCCGACCTCACTAAGTCGTTTGTCGACCCTCTCTTCGCCTTCGGCGGAAAGAGGGTTGGCGCGGTGGAAACCCTCTTTGCTGCTTGCAGCAGAGAGGGTGGTCGAGCGTAGCGATGACCGGTCCATAGGACTCCTTCGGAGGTGAGTCAAATAACCAGGCGGGCGCTTGTAGTTGTAATATTTATTTACCTAACTTTAATTAACCATTATAAACTCACCACTCATAACTCACCACCATGTACGAAGACATCCCATTAATAAACGACCAACCTGTTCATAATTTTGAAATGATGGTTGATGGCCACCGGGCTTTTATTGATTACCAGCAGCGCGGCGATAAAGTATTTTTAATACATACCGAAGTGCCGGTTGAACTGGAAGGTAAAGGCGTTGCCTCGACATTAGTAGAAAGGGTATTTAAACAGCTGGAAGCCGAAGGACTTAAAATAGTACCTTACTGCTCATACATTAAAATGTACATTAAGCGCCACCCGGAGTGGGAGCGATTGGTGGTATAACCTTACTTCATCAAACCCACAATCCCCTCAACATAAGCAGGGTTAGCGCCACGCTGCCCGGTTACAAAGGCGCCTATGGCGCATGCCCGTTCCAGTATTTGCTGCATGGGTAGTTTGTTTAATAAACCCAGGGTAAAGGTGGCCAAAAATGCATCACCGGCACCTACGGTATCAATTACGTTAGCACCAAAACCCGGGTGCTCATAAAATTCATGGTCGTGCCATACTATGGCACCGTTCTCGCCGCGGGTTACGCAAATGGTTTGCACATGGTATTTTGAACGAAACTCGATCATCTTTTCTTTCAGGCTACCTTTATTATGGTGCAAAAGCAGGTTAGCTTCTTCCTCATTCATTTTTACCACATTAGCCCTGGCGGCCAAAGTTTCAATGGTTGATAGGGTATAATGCGGTTCCCGCAAATTCACATCAAATACGGTTAGGGCCTTGGTTTCGCCCAGTAAGTTTAACAAGGTATCGCGGCTGGTACCTTCGCGGCAAACCAAACTGCCAAATACGATAGCATCAGCAGCTTTAGCGGCCTGGGTTAGTACTTTTTTGGTTTTTATATTATCCCATGATACCGGTTTGGGTATGGTATAGGTGGCCTGCTGGTTTTCATCTAAAGTAACTTTAACCTCGCAGGTAGGGCGTTTTTCATCCTCTTGTATCAGGTCGCTATATAAACCGTTGTTTTTTAAAAACTTTACCAGTTTACCGCCCGATGAGTCGTCACCCACACGGCTTGCAAAAGCAACATCGGCACCCTGTTGTTTTAAATGGAAAGCCACATTCATGGTTGCCCCGCCGGGCTGTTTGCCATCTTCAAATGTATCCCATAAAACTTCGCCAAAACATAGTATATTTTTCTTCATAAGGTAATCGCTAAAATAAATGCATACAGGGCTTGCAAAGCTACAAGGTTTTTTGAGTTTAATGTTAATTGAATGTTAACCTTTGCAATTTTCATCAACAGGAAATTAATTATATTTATACATGAAAAAATATCTTTTATTAGCGGGTTTATTATTGAGCACCTGCCTGGTATTTGCGCAGGACAAGCAAGCCATTTTAAAAGTAATGGCCGACCAGCAAACCGCCTGGAACAATGGTAATATCGAAGGGTTTATGCAGGGCTACTGGAAATCAGACTCGTTGCTATTTGTAGGTAAAGCCGCACCCACCAAAGGCTGGCAGGCCACGCTGGATAATTATAAAAGAGGCTACCCTAACAAAGCTGCCATGGGTGCACTCAGCTTCAATATTTTAAAAGTAGATGTACTGGACGCTACCAATGCCTTTGTGTTAGGGGCGTGGAATGTAAAAACCGATAAAGATGCGGGCGGCTATTTTACCCTATGGTTCCGTAAAATTAATGGTGAATGGAAGATAGTGGTTGATCATACGAGTTAGCCACATTGATAGAACCCCTTCCTCCTCCTTCCCCAGGGAAGGAATTGCTCTGCCCCACGCTCATAAAGGCTTGTGCGATTCCCTCCCAACGGGAGGGTGTAGGGAGGGGTTAAAGCAAAAAAGCCCGGCGCTTATAACTGCCGGGCTTTAGTTTTTCATAGGTAGGTGTAGGGTACTTAAGTTTTTGGCTGCGGTTACCCATTAGCAAAACGAACAACCTTGCAATGGCTTACCGCAAAGCCAAAATTATTTAGGCATTAATACAGCATTTACTACGTGTATTACACCATTGCTTTGATTAACATCGGCAATAGTGATCCATGATTTTCCGCCTTTTTCGTCTTGTAAGTAAACTTTACCGCCTTCTTCTTTGGCCCAAAGTTTACCGCCTTGTACAGTGGTTATTTCATAACTGCCTTTACCGGCTTTAATTTTTGCTGCTACATCAGCCGCGCTCCATTTACCGGCAACTACGTGATAAGTTAAAATTTTGGTAAGGGTAGCTTTGTTCTCAGGTTTTACCAAAGAAGCTACAGTGCCTGCAGGCAATTTGTCAAAAGCCTCGTTAGTTGGCGCGAAAACGGTAAATGGTCCTTTTGATGATAGGGTTTCTACCAATCCTGCAGCTTTAACGGCTGCTACCAAAGTAGTATGGTCCTTTGAGTTTACCGCGTTCTCCACAATGTTTTTTGTAGGGTACATAGCAGCACCGCCAACCATTTTAGTTTGAGCATAAGTTTTAGGCGCAATTGCAATAGCTACTAAAGCAAACGCCGCGATCATAATTTTTTTCATTTTTCAGTTGATGTTATTTGTAGGAAGATACGGCAGGGTTTAACCGGCGGTTTTAAACTTGTAATAGCCTGTGGTTTTATAAAGTTTAAAACCGATACAGGTATTAATTACGTAATGCGTGCTATTGTTGGGACTGGAAAAATAGCCCGGCGGCTACCTGGTCGGCATACAATTTACCTGTTGGGGTTAGGTAAATAGTGTTCTCTTTTTGGGTGATCCATCCCCGGTCAAAATATTCCTCGGCAGCGATTAATAATTGATTAGCAGATGCTGCCGCGATGGCGTTTAACTTATTTATATCCAAACCCCAAATGGTGCGTAACGAGGTCATGATATATTCATTCAAACGGTCCGTTTCGGTCAGTATTTCTGTTTCCGCAGGAATGTTATTTTTGATGATGCTTTGAATATACTTCGCATTATTGGCTACGTTCCATTGCCTTTCCTCGCCGTTGTAGGAGTGTGCCGATGGGCCAACGCCCAGGTATTTGGCACCTTTCCAGTAATTGGAGTTATGGCGCGAATAATGCCCCGGTTTGCAAAAGTTGGATATCTCGTAATGCTCAAAACCATTAGTCTGCATGGCTTCCATCAATACATTAAACTGCTCGGCACTTTGCTGCTCATTCATGGGCGGCTGCTTTTTTTTGCTGATAAAGGAGGCCAGCGCGGTATTAGGCTCCACCGTCATGCTGTAGGACGAAACATGGGGCACGCCAAGTTCAAAAACCGTATTCAAATTATGCTTCCATTTTTGGTCGGTGAGTAATGGATAACCATATATCAGGTCTACGGTGATATTTTCAAATCCCGTATCCTGCGCCCGTTTTACAGCGGCTTCGGCTTCATTGGCGCGATGTACGCGGTTCATCCAGGCCAGATCCTCATCAAAAAACGACTGTATGCCTATGCTAAACCGGTTAATGGGTGTTTGGCGCAATGCCTGTACTTTAGCTTTATGCAGGTCATCGGGATTGGCTTCTAAAGTTATCTCCGCATCAGATGCTACCGTATGCAAACGCGTAATAGTATCTATCAATAAATTGATCTCGCCGGGTTCTAATACAGATGGTGTACCACCGCCAAAGTATATGGTTTCGATGGTTTCGCCATTCAGGTAATTTTTTTGCAGTTGTATTTCTTTTACCAGGGCTTGCAGCAGGTCGTCTTTATATTGTAACGAGGTGCTAAAATAAAAGTCGCAATAATGGCAAGCCTGCTTGCAAAAGGGGATATGTAGATAGATGCCTGCCATGTCGCAAAAGTAGGATTAATGCCGTAATATAATTAAGCAAATAACCGTATAATAAAACCCGCTTTAATTCAATAAATTTGCACACAGATGCTTTTAACACTAATGCGTTTTATTACCCTGTGCTTTTTGGCCATTGTTTTTTCTTGTTCGGCAGGATATGCTCAACAGGATACCGCCTTTTACAATAGATACAATATAGTGCAGCCCGGCCCCATGACGGTGCTCGACTCGGTAGTTGCGGCCGAGCGCGCGCGCGAAAAATTTGTTGCCGATTCCATAGCCATGCAATACGTTAAAGCACCTGATGCTGCCATACGTAAGCAGTTTGTAGAAAGGGTGCTCAAGGAAAATATTTATACAGGTTTCCAGTTTTTAGATATTCCATCCAAATCAAAAAGTACCGTAAGGGATGGCCGCCACCGTCCAACACGCAATCAATGGGTAATTGTTACTATTATAAGTTTATTAATATACGCGGCATTATTAAATATTACCTTAAATAAGGACGTTAAAACGGTTTTTCAATCTTTTTACAGCAAACGTGTTTTGTCGCAGGCCGGTAAGGAAGAAGGGTATATTAACTTTTGGTCGTTTGTGGGTTTGTTTTTGTTATTTGGCTTAACCTTTGGGCTGCTTTTATACCAACTATCCACCTACAACAATACTTATTACAGCATAGCAGGTTTCAGGCTGTTTATATCGTTTTCAATTATCATACTTGCCCTTTTTGCTATTAAGTTTTTGGTGTTAAAATTTTTAGGGTTCATTTTTGATATCAATAAAGTAGTTGGCGAATATATATCGATACTGTATTTAACCTATTTTAATGTGGCGTTTGTTTTCTTGCCGGTAGCCGTTTGTTTTAGTCTTTTAGATGCAAAATTTATCCCTTATTTAATGGGTGTTGCTATACTTTTAGTTGCGGTAATTTTTGCCTGGTTATACGTGCGGAGCAGTGTAAACATCATTTCAAACGTCAGATTTCATAAATTTTATTTAATTGTGTATCTTTGTGCCCTCGAAATTTGCCCTATTTTAATTTTGATAAAGGCACTAAATATTTGAGGTTTAATTTTTTAAGGAATTTGATTTTGGAAGATAGAAAGAAAAAAGTTAAGAGCATATTGGTTACCCTGCCCAAACCCGAAAGTGATAAAAACCCTTATGCCGAATTGGCCAAAAAGCATAATTTGAAAATCGACTTCAGGTCTTTTATTCATGTAGAAGGGGTGCCGGCCAAAGACTTTCGAAAAGACAAGATAAACCTGGCCGATTTTACAGCTGTTATTTTTACCAGCCGTAACTCTGCCGATCATTTTTTTAGAATATGTGAAGAAATGCGTTATGATGTGCCGGCGGATATGAAATATTTTTGCCTGTCTGAAACCATTGCCCTTTATCTTCAAAAATATATTCAGTATCGCAAAAGGAAGATTTTTTTCGGTAAGCAAAACGCTGCCGACCTTGCGGAAGTATTAAAAAAGCACTCAGCCGAAAAGTTTTTATACCCATGCTCTGATGTGGCTGCCGAAGAAACACAACGGTTTTTGCTGGAAAATGGTTATGACTTTACGCCTGCTGTATTATTTCGTACCGTATGCAGCGACCTGTCTGACCTGGCAGAGGTTTTTTATGATATCATCGCGTTTTTCAGTCCCTCAAGCATACAATCGCTTTATAAAAACTTCCCTGATTTTAAGCAGAATAATACACGCATAGCTGCATTTGGTGCAACAACCCATAAAGCCGTATTAGAGGCGGGATTGATATTAGATATCCCTGCGCCTACACCCGCTGCACCATCCATGACCATGGCCATTGAGCAATATATTAAACAAGCCAATAAATAGTGAGTTCTTGTAACTTTTAATTATTTTTGTCGTAAAATGCTACAAGTGCGCCATAGAATTGTTTTGATAGAAAACATTTTTTTGTGGTGAATAGCAAATTTTATATATTCGGGGGCAATGTTATAGCATACTATAACTGATTTTTGATTGTTAAAGATGAAACAAACATACTTTTTAGTAGTACTTTTTTTAGTTGTCGGTTTAAGCAGTTGTAGTAAAAGAGGGGATAGGGGCGAAATATTAGGGGTATCTGCAAAATCATTCAGATCAGAAGTACCTTACGGCATGGTATATATACCAAGCGGGTCTTTTTTAATGGGCCAAACCGACCAGGACATTACTTTCGCGCAAATTTCACAAACTAAGCAGGTAACCGTACCAGCTTTTTTTATGGACCAAACCGAAATAACCAACAGCCAATACAAACAGTTTGTTGACTGGGTGCGCGACTCGATTGCGATAACCCAATATTTGGACGATCCTAAGTACTATTACACCCCTAAAGGCGTAGCTGCAGAAAATGTTACCGGCCCCAAATACATTAACTGGGATTACGTAAAAAAGAATCCTATATTCCGTACAGCTAAAAAAGGCCAGGAGGGCAATGCAGCAAAATTACAAAGCATGTATTACCAGGGTGATGATCGTATTTTTGACCGTAACGAACTGGATGTACGCCTGTTTAAGTATACCTATGCTCTTAAAGATCAGCGCGCAGCTGCCGATAATAAAAATGATAAAACCAAAAAGCGCTCGGATTTCATATTACGTGATACTATAGCTATTTACCCCGACACTTTGGTTTGGCTAAGTGATTTTTCATACGCGGCCAACGAGCCTATGGTTGAAGCCTATTTTTCGCACCCATCATACCGTAATTACCCGGTTGTAGGTGTAACCTGGCGCCAGGCGCGTGCGTTTAGTGTATGGCGCAGCCGATACAACGATGCCTATAAAGATAAGCGCCGCCAGCCACACCGCTCACAGTACGAACTGCCAACTGAAACGGAATTTGAATATGCTGCCCGTGGCGGAAGGATAGGCAACGACTACCCTTGGGGCGGCCCTTACATCAAAAATGCAAAAGGATGTTTGTTGGCTAACTTTAAGCCGGGCCGTGGTAACTACTCAGATGATGGGGGAACTTATACGGTTAATGTTAGATCGTATTTCCCTAATGACTATGGCCTGTACAATATGGCGGGTAACGTAGCCGAGTGGACACAATCGGCTTACAACCCTTCAGCTTCAACGGTTGTTAATGACCTGGCTCCAACTTTTAATTATGAAGCCAAAGCAGCCGATAGCGAAGTGATGAAACGTAAAGTTGTACGCGGCGGATCATGGAAAGATATTGGCTATTTTCTGCAAAACTCATCACGTACGTTTGAATATCAGGATACGGCAAAATCATACATCGGCTTCCGTAACGTTAGCAGTTTCCAGGGCCGTGACCTTAATGACAAACGTTAATAAAAAACTAATTATATAAAACCATTACTTACTAAAAATTATGGCCGGTAAAAAAAAGCCCTTCGGAATAGGTAATATCATATCTATTGGAGCAACAGTTGTTATCATCGGATTATTATTTAAAATTCAACACTGGAAATTCGCTTCAGAATTTATTACAGTAGGTTTAGGTACCGAAGCTTTATTGTTTTTGATATTAGGATTACAACGCGAAGAAGAAGACGTAGACTGGACCCGTGTATATCCTGAATTAAGTAATGATTTTAAAGGCGAATTGCCAAAAGCATCTGCAAGGCAAGTTGGTGGTGGCGATTTTTCAAATACCGCTGCATTAGATAAAATGTTGGCCGATGCTAAAATTGGCCCCGAATTAATTGGCAGCCTTGGCGAAGGTTTAAGAACCTTTGGAGATAAAGTTAATGCCATATCAAAGGTAACTGATGCCGGCGAAGCTACTATCGCGTTTACGCAAAAAGTAAAAACCGCAACAGCAAGTTATGATACCTTAAGCGCAGCATTTGATAAAGCTTCGGCTAATTTAAGTGAAATGGCTAACTCCAATATTGATTCAAAAGCTTACCATGAGCAGGTAAATAACCTGGCTAAAAACTTAGGCGCGTTAAACGCGGTGTATGAGTTAGAGTTACAGGACTCAAGCGCTCATTTAAAATCAATGAACAAGTTTTATCAAAACCTGTCATTAACCATGAATAACTTTAATGAGTCGTTAGAAGATTCAAAACAGTTTAAAGAAGAAGTTGGCCGTTTAGCTAAAAACTTGTCATCATTAAACGCTATTTATGGTAATATGCTTACCGCTATGAATCAGCCACGTACTTTATAATAATATTTTTAAACTAACCCTATAAGATTATAAGACATGGCAGGAGGTAAAGAAACCCCTAGACAGCGAATGATAGGTATACTATACCTGGTACTTTTGGGCCTTATAGCTTTAAACGTACCTGATAGTCTATTGGATGCATTTAAAAATATTACCAACAGTCTTGATCAGTCAAGAAGCAATGTTACTACCAGCTTAGATAATACTTATACTGCGTTTGAAGCCACCAAATTAAAAGAGCAGCCCGAAAAGGCAGCCAAATTATTAGCAAAAGCAAGGGACGCAAGTAAAATATCAGGAGAATTAAATAATTATATTGAAGCTTTAAAAAAGCAATTAATAGAAGAAGGTGGGGGCATTGATACTGCTATAAATGATGTTAGTGCAAGGGATAACCTGGATATTTCTCCGCGTATCATGATTGCTAACAAAAAAGCCGACGAATTGAGGACCAAAATTGAAAGTACGAGAAAACGTTTATTGGATATTTTAGGGCCAAAAGATAGCCACGGGGTTAACTTTTCTTTAGATGCAATTGATCCGCCTAAGCGTTCGGGCAGTCCACGTAAAACCTGGCAGCAAGCATATTTTGGTGATGGTATACCTTTGGGTGCTACTTTAACCACCTTAGCCAAAATACAGGCTGATAATAAAAATGCCGAGAATGAAGTGGTAAAGAAAATTTTAGGTAAGGTTGACCAGGCTCAAATTACTTTAAATGAGTTTAAGGCTGTAGCTGTTGCACCAAGCAGCTATATTTTAGCCGGACAACAATATACTGCTGAAATTTATTTAACGGCTTATGATGCCAACTCAAACCCACGAATTACCGTGCAGGGGGCACCAGTACTTACTACCAATGGTATAGGTAAATATACGGTTACCGCCAGCGGTGAGGGTGTAAAGACCTGGACAGGCAGTTTATCTGTTAAGTCGGTTGACGGGCCGGATAAAACATACTCGGTTTCGGGCAGCTATATGGTTTCAAAACCATCGGCAGTAGTATCGCCGGATAAAATGAACGTATTATATATTGGTGTACCAAACCCGGTATCTATATCGGCACCTGGTGTACCCACAGAGAGTATAAAAGTTAGTTTTACAGCTGGGTCAATAACCGGTTCAAATGGCCATTATATAGTAAAACCTAATAATGCACCCGGAACTACAGGTAAATTTACCATAACCGGCGAAAAAGGTATGGTATTAGGCTCATCAGAGTTTCGTATTAAACGTATACCTGATCCTCAGCCACGATTTGCAAACAGATCGGGTGGTACAACCAGCGCGGCAAATATAAAAGCACAGGATGTGGTATTTGCTATATTGGAGAATTTTGATTTTGACGCCACTTTTAATGTAACGCGATTTACTTTAATGGTAGCAAATAAGCGCCAGGATGTGCAAATTTTCTCAACTACCGGAAATACCATAAGCCCTCAAATGCGCCAGGCATTAAATACTGTTGTACCTGGTTCAACAGTTATTTTTAAAGATATAAGTGCAGTTGGCCCCGATGGCACCAGACGTGATCTTGATGGTAATATTGTATTAACGGCACAATAAAGAGATAGGGATATGAAAAAGAAATTATTAATTGTTTTGCTTTGTGTAATTAGTGTAAATGTTTTTGCACAAGCACCTACAGAAAAAGCACCGGCTAAACCTTTTGAAAGGCCGGTTGATGGTTATTTTGTAAAGAATAACATTTTAAACGCTAAACCTGTACCATATCCTACTTTACGCGAAGCGGATGTAGTAATGGCTAAACGGATTTGGCGCGAAATTGATGTGCGCGAAAAAATGAATACGTACATGGCATCGCCAAAAGCAAGGTTGATAGATGTATTGATGGATGCTATAGCTAATGAGGAGTTAACCGCATATGACCCTAATCCTAATCCTGCTATGGGTGACCCTAATGGTGATGCTTTTTCAACTCCTTTAACAGCCGCCGGTGCCAAGGCAAAAATGGCCGATAGTAGTGTGGTTGATATTATTGATAGTAAGGGTGACAAAATAGGTACAAAAATGGTTCCAGGCGAATTTAATCCTGATAGCGTGATTAGGTTTCGTATTAAAGAGGACTGGATATTTGATAAACAACGTTCGGTTTATGAGCCACGTATTATTGGTATAGCGCCAATGATTAAACCAACAGCAGCCGGTATTGATTTAGACCTTCAACCTGCATTTTGGGTATATTTCCCGGCGGCACGCCAGGTGTTAGCTACCAAAGAAGTATTTATGGGTAAAAATGACGCGGCAGGTTTAAGCTATGATGATGTGTTTTTAAAGCGTTTGTTTACCAGTTACATTGTTAAAGAGTCGAACGCCGAAGATTTGCGTATAAAAGATTATGCCATTGGTATTGATAAACTATATGAATCTGAACGCGTAAAGAAAGATTTGATGGATTGGGAATTGAACTTGTGGCAATACTAATGTTTAAAGATAAGTTGTAAAAGATTAGTAAAATGCTTTATCATTAGATAAGGCATTTTTTTATTATTTAATAGGTCATAACTAATCTTTAATCTTCAATAGCTAATCTTTATCCCCTCCATTAAAATACCCAATAATAGCCTTTGCCTGTTTTAAATTAACCACTTCCAGCAGGGTTTCTTCATTCGCTTCGCGGATCTTTTTAACAGACTTAAAGTACTTTAGTAGTTTTTCGGCAGTGGTTTTGCCTATGCCTTCAATCAGTTCCAACTCGGTAGCCAAAGTGCCCTTGTCCCGTTTTTTACGGTGAAAGGTGATGCCAAAGCGGTGGGCTTCATCGCGCAGATGTTGTATCACCTTTAATGTTTCTGATCTTTTATCCAGATAAAGCGGGTATTGGTCGCCGGGGTAGTATAATTCTTCCAGTCGTTTAGCTATACCAATTACGGTTACCTGCTTATCAATACCTAATAGCTTCAGGCTTTTCATAGCTGATGATAGCTGCCCCTTACCACCATCAATGATGATGAGTTGGGGTAATCCGGTATCTTCATCCAAAACCCTGCGGTAACGCCTTAAAACGGCTTCTTCCATGGTGGCAAAATCATCGGGCCCTACTACAGTTTTAACATTAAAGTGGCGGTAGTCTTTTTTGGATGGTTTGCCATCCTTAAAAACCACAATAGCCGATACCGGGTATTTACCCTGGAAGTTAGAGTTATCAAAGCACTCAATATGCCGTGGCAACTGGTTCATGCGCAGGTCCTTCATCATTAGCGTAAGCAAACGCTCGGTCCTAACTTCGGGATTTAGTTTTTCGTATTGGTCTATCCGCTCTTTTTTAAAGAACTGCACATTTTTTTGCGATAGGTCCAGCAGTTTGCGTTTTTCGCCCAGTTTGGGCACGGTAAACTTAAATGCCGAATCATCATCCAGGTCAATTTTAAACGGAACAATAATTTCTTTTGAGGTGCTGTTATATCTGGTTCTAAACTCAGATATAGCCAGCGTCAATAACTCTTCATCACTTTCATCCAATCGTTTTTTTAGCTCGATGGTTTGGGTTTGGATGATAGTACCATTCATCACTTTTAAAAAGTTAACAAAGGCATATTTTTCTTCGGATGCTATACTGAAAACATCCACATCCGTAATGGATGAATTGACTACGGTTGATTTGCTTTGGTAATTCTCCAGCAGATCGAACTTGCGTTTTAAACGGTGGGCATGCTCATAGTTCATAGAGGCGATGGCTTGCTCCATTTCAACCTTCATTTTACGCAGTACCGCGCCAATTTTGCCGTTTAAAATGTCCTTTATCTCCTCAATACTATTATCGTAATCTTCTTCGGTTTGGTAGTTTTGACAAGGGCCCTTGCAGTTGCCCAATTGGTACTCCAAACAAACCTTAAACTTGCCGGCATCAATATTGGGTTTAGTTAGGGCGAGGTTACAGGTGCGCAGGGGGTAGGTTTCTTTGATCAGGCCTAAAATAGCGTGCATCATACTTACCGACGCGTATGGCCCTAAATATTTTGAGCCATCCTTTACAATACGGCGTGTCCAGAAAATGCGGGGAAAATGCTCGTTCTTAATAATGATCCAGGGATAAGTTTTATCATCCTTCAGCATCACATTATAACGCGGCTGGTGTTTTTTGATCAGGCTGTTTTCCAGCAGCCAGGCATCAATTTCGGTATCAACAATGGTGAAGGTGATGTTGCGAATTTTTGATACCAGCACCCGCGTTTTGGCATTTACATTAAGGTCCTTATTAAAGTAGGAGTTGACACGATTACGCAGGTCCTTAGCCTTACCAATATATATCAGTTCATTCGCTTCATCCCAATATTGGTAAACCCCCGGTTTATGGGGTATGTTTTTTAACGCAGCTTTGTAATCAAATTTAGTCATGTATCAGCCCCCTCTAAATCTCCCCCGGTTGGGGAGACTTTATATTAAGCCCTCCCTTCCGGGGAGGGTTGGGTGGGGCCGATTTGCTAATGATAATTTAAAATTTTAGTCTATTATCCGGTTCATTTGCCCCGCTTTGCTGTTGATTATACTCGTTGCAATCCAATATAGTACCTAATGGTTTTTTAGGTAATTCAAAATCAATATTTTTTTTGATGCCTAATTTTGGGTTGGCATATACTGCTTTTATGTAATAAGCAAATATAGGTAATGCTACATTTGCACCCTCGCCATCTCCTGTCCTGCTAAAGCTAACATTTCTACTTTTAAAGCCTGTCCAAACACCGGTAACCAATTGCGGTGTCATGCCAATAAACCAACCATCCGAATTGTTATTTGTTGTACCTGTTTTGCCTGCTATTATAGCATTACTTAGCCCATAAGTAGAGCCCAACCTCCTGGCAGTTCCCTCTTTAACTACCGACTTTAACATGTCTGTCATTACATAGGCAGTTTCTTCGGGCATGGCTTGTGTTACCTTTGGTTCGCGGTCGCCCCAAATTACGTTGCCATTTTTATCTTCAATTTTTAATAAATAGGTAGGCTCGGTCAAAATGCCATGGTTTGCAAAGGCGCTATAAGCCGCGGTCATTTCCATTACTGATGCATCAAATGCACCCAAAGCAATTGATGGGTAAGGCCCTAAACTGTTACTCTTAATACCGAGGGTCCTGATCAGTTCTTCAACACGAGGAGGCGTTACTAACCCCATAACTCTTGCAGTTATCCAGTTTTGTGAATTAGCTAACCCTTTGCGCAAAGTTAAATTGCCCTGAATAGTTGAACGTGGGCTGGAATTAGGAGACCAGGGCTCTCCCCACCCTCTAACTGTATCTCGGGTGTTGGGTAAGGTATAGCATGGTGCATAACCATCAGATATAGCAACCGCATAAGTAAATGGTTTAGCGGTTGAGCCTACCTGCCTTTGTCCTACTTTTACCTGGTCGTAATTATCATATTCAAAGTTGATACCACCAACCCATGCTTTAACGTATCCCGTTTTAGGGTCCATACTCATTAAGGCATTACGCATTAAGGTTTGGTTATAAACCACCGAGTCTATAGGGCTTATGACTACCGTAGTATCACCGTTTTCCCAGGTAAATAGCTTCATTTTAATGGGTTTATCAAATTCTCTCCTTATCTCCTCGTCAGACATTCCCGCTTTTTGAAGGTCAGAATAACGACCGGAAGCTTTCATGCCGTTTTCAATTAGACCTTTGTATTGAGTTGATTTTTTCCAATTGTAGCCTTTATGTGTATCCATAAACAACTTTTGTAGTGTACGCATATGCTTACGCTGTGCATCCTCGGCATATTTTTGCATATCTGCATTAATGGTAGTATATATTTTTAAACCGTCGCGGTAAATATCATATTCTGAGCCATCGCCTTTTACTATTCCTTGATCGCGAAGTATATTTTTAATATCATCTTTGATATAGGCTCTAAAATATGGTGCCAACCCTTCATTATGACTGGTAGGATGAAAATTAATACCAATAGGTTTACTTCTAAACTCCTCTACCTGCCCATCTGTTAAATAGCCTTCAGCAGCCATACGGCCTAGAATAAAATTTCGTCGGGTAAGTGCTTTGTCAGGGTGATTAATAGGTGAAAACCGCCCCGGAGCATTTACTAATGCTATCAGCAATGCAGCTTGGTCGGGTGTTAAATTGATAGATTTTGTATTAAAAAAAGTTTGTGAAGCAGATTCAATACCCGCAGTATTATGCCCAAAATCAACCGTGTTTAAATACATGGTAATGATCTCCTGCTTGGTATAATGCTTTTCTATTCGTACCGCTGTGATTTGTTCTCTTAATTTTTGGAAAAACCGAGCTATTGGGTTTGTAGACCTTTCTTCGTCCGAAAATAGGTGTAAAGCCAACTGTTGGGTAAGCGTACTCGCCCCCTGCCTTTTACCAATTAAATTATAAGGTATAATAGAAAACGTTCGCCAAAAGTCTATTCCTGAGTGTGAAAAAAAGTGTTTGTCTTCGGTAGCTACCAGGGCGTTAATGGCATTTTGTGATATTTCATTATAATTTACCCGCGAGCGGTTATTTTCATTAACATAATACTTACCTAAAATTACTTTATCTTCTGAAATTATTTCAGATGCTAAATTACTTTTAGGATTCTCCAGATCGCGAAAAGAAGGTAGTGGTTTAAACAAGCCCAGTATAGTAAGTAAAACCAACAATACCACAAAAGCAAATCCCCCAATAAAAAATCTCCAGATATACCAGTTATATCGTTTTATATCCTGTTGTGAAAGTTTAGTATCCATTTTTAATAGGTTTTTTGGTAATAGTCAATATAACTATCCAATAATTCTTTGCTGGCTAATTTATCCAGATTTTCTTTGGTTATGATAAAAAAACTGTATTTATCCTTAGGTACCTTCATTATCTGTGGCATAAGCGGTACAATATCCCTTGCATAATCTTTAACAGCGTCTAATTTTTTAAATGGCCCTATATACACCAACTGGTTATCGGGTCCTGCATTTTTTAACTGGTGCTTTTGCGATAAAAAGTTGGCCCGGTTAAACTGCCCTATCCCAAAACGTGATGTGGATAGGTCTGTTGTGCCTGTACTCACATTAACTACAAAATAGTAATTGGTATTATCTCTTTCATTAAATATACTTGGCTTTGCAGGCGGCTCAACCACCGATGGAGTAACGGGGGTAGGTTCAGTAGGTGCGGCTAATATAGGCGCATTGGCTACCGGCTGTTGGGTTACCGACGGTTGTTGCGTAACAGGCGGTGCCGCTACAGTTGGCTTGGGCTCAATGCGTTGCTGGGCCATATTTTCTACAGTAATGCCACGCCGGTAAGGCGTTTCTTTTTGATAGGCGATGGGTGGCGTAAATAAAAAGCCGCTGGTATCATTATCTGATAATACGTAAGTTTTTGTCGCCAGTAGTTCGCGGTTGGCATTAATATAATCCAGGTGCTGTTTAACCAATGGGGTTATCAACGCATCGTCCGGGTGTTGTGCCACTATTTGCTGCAGGTCGTATTGAAAAGGCGGTAAAGCTTCCTGGTGCCCTGCCGCAATAGCCCGCAAATAGCTTAGCTGTGATGAAAATTTATTGTTAGGATATTGCCTTAACAAACCATCCACATTGGTAATCACCTGCGCGTATTTTTTTTGCAGGTATAGGTCATATATCTCGTTATAGGACGTGTTAAACAAAGCATCGTTATCATCCAGCCTTCTGCCATACTCCGGGTCAATAATTACCCTGGCAAAAGTGCTTTGCGGAAACTCCTTAAGTAGTTTGTTTTTATACTCGTCGGCCCGGGCTATGTCGGTATCACTATATAATCTATACAAACTATAATATATCGCCGCCCTATTCGGGTCGTTAGGAAATTTATCCAGTATCAGCAGGTAATAGGCAATAGCCTCTTTTTTATCTTCCAGTATATCGCGGTAAAAATTGGCAATGTCTAAATAGGCATTATAAATACGGGTGTTTGATTGTGCCAACAGTTGTGGTGTAACCGGCAGATTTTGCAATAACGATTGACGATAGGTACTCGCGGTAACATCATTAGCCCCTTTGGGGATATTAATAATTGGTGCATCAGGGTCGCCGCTGGCATTGTTCCCCGGTACGGTGGTACTGGTAATATCAGCATTAGGGCGGTTGCTTCTTCGCCAGTTATCTTCCAGTTTACGGTTCCCCCACCTGCGTTTAAACTCGTTAAACCCCTGGCTTACCGCGCTGGCATTATAAAAGTAAAAATTATTGCCATTGGGCACGCTTGCTGTTGCCCCCACGCTGGCGGTGCTTACATTAGGCAATGCCGTAGTAGTAGCGGCCAGCTGCCGTTGTAAAGTTTGCAGCGTCACCATCGAGTCGATCATCTCCAGCCGGGCTTTCTCATCCATCCTGGCCAGCATTTGCAAGGTGTCCTCGCGCGAGATGATATGCAGCCTGTCGGCCAATACCTGCAGGTTGCTGCTCTTTTTTTGTATGGCCAAATAGCCCGGATAATTAGGCGACAAGTTAGTTAGTGTACTATCGTAATACTTTTTAGCGCTCACATAATCAGCTTTGTTTTTAAAGTTGATATCGGCCATACGCAAATAAGCCAGCCCACGCTGGTTTTGATTGTTACTTTGCGCCCTTAATGATAAATTGTAATTTTTTACGGCGTTATCAATATCGTTATTGGCTAAATATATCTCACCTATCTGGTAATATATCTGGTCGGTAAACTCACGGTTATTTTGATTTTTTAATAGGGATAGCAAGCGTTCAATCCGGCTCATACGAATGCCGTTTCGTTCATCGGTAATGCGTATCCGGTTCAGGTCGGCATTAAAAGCCATCTCAAAAGCGGCGTTACTTTTAACAATACTGGTGTAATTATTTACCGCCGCCTCGTTATGGCCGTTTAGTTCCTGCAATTGTGCTAAAATAAATGTCCAGCGCAGCTTTTGTGCTTTATTGTTGCTATACTCAATCGCCTTTTTAGCCATTTCTTCGCCATCGGCGTAGTCCTGCGTGGCAATATCATAAGCCAGCATAGTGGCATATACGTCAGCCGTTATATTCTTTTTAGGGTTGATATTTTTAAAAGCAGAATCTAATGTCACCTTTGCTTCGGGCAGATTGTTCAAATAAATCAAACTGCGTGCTTTCCAAACCCTTGCCTCTTGCACAAGGTCCGTGTTTTTCTTGTCGGTGAATGATTTGGTTACATAACTAAAATATTCGGCGGCGTTAAAATAATTAGCACCTAAATAATTGGCTTTACCCAACACCAGGTAGGCATCGCCTAAATATTTGCTTTGTTCTTTTTCGTTAATGATCAGGTTAGCCCGTTGTATAGCGGCATCCAGGTCCTTATCGGCCGTTTCACTTTGTGCTATGGTATCCTGGTAAACGCTTAATAGGTTGCCGTATGCATCTACAAATGATAGGGCATAATCAGCCTGCTTTTGGCGCAGTATTTCATTAGCATTAAATAGTATATTGTAGTGCGCGGTTAAGTTTTGCATTACCCGGTTAAACCCACTCTTTTTTTCAAGCGAACATCCGGCTATGATCAATACCATAACTGGTACTAAAAATTTTAAGCCTGTTTTAATGGGAGATGTAAAGGAGCGCCTCAAGGTTAATGTATATATAAAAAGCAATGCTAATTTAATAAAGATTATGCCAATAGGTTTAATAAATTTGCAGATGTCTAAAAATGAACCTAATAGTGACCCCGGCAATAACCGGCCAATGAACAATTATGCTAAATTTTCCGGCTTAGCTTTCCAAATGATCGCTATCATCGGTGGTTTGGCCTACGCCGGGTACAAAATTGATGAGTCGGCGGGCCATACTACCAAATGGGTGGCCGCGACATTGGCGTTAATAGGTGTGTTTATTTCATTGTATATTGTTATCAGATCTGTAAAAAGTTGAACATCTTTAAAAACGTATTTTCCTATATATTATTTCTTGCTGTATTAGCAGCACCACCACTTTGGCTAAGTAAAAACGGCCATACCGACCTATTAGTACCACATTTTTGGCTCATCTTCTTTTTTCTTTCCGGGCTAACGCTGATCGTTGTAATTACAGTGATGCTGGGCCAGCAAATTAATGGCGAGCGCGGTGCCCAGTTTTTTTTGGCGGCAACTACTTTTAAAATACTGGCCTGCCTGGTTTTTGCGCTGGTTTTCCTGTTAAAAAACAAGGTAAATAAGTATGTTTTTGTGGCCGATTTTTTTTATATATATTTATTAAATACGGTCTTTGAAATATATACTTTGTTGCGTAACTTGCGCAACCAAAATTTAAAGTAGAAAACTTCATTTTAATGTATAATATCTCGATTTTGAACTCAAAAAATTTTAAGAAATTCTTCATTTTAGGCGTTTTTTTGATGGTAGGCGCATTTTTTGCACCCGCCTTTGCACAGGAAGACCATAAAGAAGCTGAGTCAGAAAAGTTCGATCCAAAGAAGGTGATATTAGAGCACGTAGCCGATTCGCATTCAATGCATGTATTTGGCCATACTCATATTCCGTTGCCGGTTATACTATATACGCCTAAAGGTTTAGAGGTTTTTTCATCGGCTCATTTGGAAGCTCATGAAGAGGGTCATGAACCTGTATATAAAGGCGAGTATTATAACTATAAATTAGAAGGTAATAAAATACATGCTGTTACCGAAGCAGGCCTGGTTGATGAATCCGCTAAAATATTAGATTTTTCCATTACCCGTAACGTTGCCAGTATGTGGTTGGCTATCGCGGTATTATTACTCGTGTTTTTAAGTGTTGCGTCTGCTTACAGGAAACGCGTAGGTAAGGGCCCTAAAGGATTACAATCAGTAATGGAGCCATTGGTCATGTTTGTGCGTGACGATATTGCTATCCCCAACATCGGCGTTAAATACGGTAAGTATATCCCATTATTATTAACCATGTTTTTCTTTATACTGGTAAATAATTTATTGGGCTTGGTTCCTTTCTTTCCGGGTGGTTATAACCTTACCGGTAATATAGCGGTAACGCTGGTGCTATCAACCATTACCTTAATAGTAGTAAACGTTAGCGGTAACAAATATTACTGGAAACACATCTTAATGCCTGATATCCCATGGTGGTTATATCCTATCATGGTACCTGTTGAGATCATTGGTATCATATCAAAGCCATTCGCGTTAATGATACGTTTGTTTGCTAATATTACCGCGGGCCACATTATCGTACTAAGCTTAATATCATTAATATTTATTTTTAAAACCTTATGGGTTTCACCTGCATCAGTATTGTTCGTTGTATTTATGGATTGCATTGAGCTGCTGGTTGCATTTTTACAGGCGTATATCTTTACCTTGCTTACCGCTTTATTTATAGGTATGGCTGTTGAAGAGCATCACCATTAATCAATTTGAATTAATTATCTATTAATATACACGTTTAAATAACAAACACATGATTGGAAGTATTTCTGTAATTGGCGCAGGTTTAGCTGTAATTGGTGCCGGTATCGGTATCGGACAAATTGGCGGTAAAGCCGTTGAAGGTATTGCACGTCAGCCTGAGGCTGCCTCTAAAATCCAAACTAACATGATCATCGCTGCTGCACTTATTGAAGGTGTTGCGCTTTTCGCGGTGGTTATTGCTATGCTTAACTAAAAGAGGAAAAAAGAACGGCCCGGAGCGATTGGCCCCGGGCATGTTTTTTTAACTATTTTTAAAATCTGAAATAACATTATAATAGATATATTATGGAATTAGTTACCCCGGAAATAGGATTGGTTTTTTGGACAACAGTATCGTTTTTGATCTTGTTGTTTTTGTTGGGCAAATTTGCCTGGAAACCAATTTTAGGTGCCATTAATGAGCGTGAAACGTTTATTGAAGATGCTTTGTTAAAAGCCGAAGCGGCTAAAGATGAAATGTCTCGTTTAACTAACGAGAATGAAGCTTTATTAAAGCAAGCCCGTGCAGAGCGCGATGTGATATTAAGCGAAGCTAAAAAAGTAAAGGACCAGATCATTGGCGAAGCTAAGGAAGCTGCCCAAACTGAAGGCGCCCGTATGATTGAGTTGGCCCGTATTGAAATTAACAACCAAAAAGCTATTGCTATGGCGGATGTAAAAAACCAGGTGGCTGCTTTATCGTTAGAGATTGCCGAGAAAGTATTACGCAAACAATTTGAAGACAGCCAAAAGCAAGACGAATTGGTTAGCGAATTGTTAAAAGAAGTTAAGTTATAAGAATTTCGAATTTCGGATGTTCGATTTCGAATTTATTTTGAAGTCACCAAATCCGAAATCGAACATCCGATATCCGAAATAAAAAAAGAATGTCAGAATTAACAGTAGCGTCCAGGTACGCAAAATCATTAATCGATCTGTCTCAAGAGCAAAACAATCTGGAGGCTATCAATAATGATATGAACTTTTTCTTGCATACCTTAAAAGCAAATCCGCAACTAAAAGCGGTTTTAGGTAACCCTATTATATCACAAGCCAAAAAAGTAGCCATCCTTTCGGATCTGTTTTCGGGCAAGGTAGACAAGTTATCTATTAGCTTTTTTAACATCATGGTAAACAAGGGCCGCGGCGAAGTTTTATATGCTACCGCGCAGGAGTTTAATAACCAGTATAATATTATAAAACATATAACCAAAGCTACCGTAGTATCGGCTACCGCTTTATCTGCAGCCAACAAAAGCAAATTGCTGGATGAAGTAAAAGCAGCAGTAGGTGGCGAGGTAATATTAGATACTAAAACAGACCCATCATTAATTGGTGGTTTTGTATTAACAGTTGGCGACAGACAGGTTGATACCAGTATTGCTGCCAGCTTAAAAAAATTAAAAAAGGACTTTGCCACCGGCATAGTTAAATAAATTATTAAAAAACAACCCAAATAAAAAATTAAACTATGGTAGAGGTAAGACCAGATGAAGTATCGGCAATTTTGCGTCAGCAATTGGCGGGTTTCAAGTCAGAATCTGAATTAGAAGAAGTAGGTACCGTATTACAAGTAGGTGACGGTATTGCACGTGTTTACGGATTGACAAAAGTACAATCAGGCGAGCTGGTTGAATTTGATGGTGGATTACAAGGAATTGTACTAAACCTGGAAGAAGACAATGTGGGTGTGGTATTGTTAGGTCAATCTGACGAAGTAAAAGAAGGTGATACGGTAAAACGTACCAACAAAATTGCTTCCATAAAAGTAGGCGAAGGCATGCTTGGCCGTGTTGTGGATACCTTAGGTAACCCAATTGACGGTAAAGGACCAATTGTTGGCCAAACTTATGAAATGCCTTTGGAGCGTAAAGCACCGGGCGTTATCTATCGCCAGCCGGTTACCGAGCCTTTACAAACCGGTATCAAAGCTATCGACGCGATGATCCCTATCGGCCGTGGCCAGCGTGAGTTGGTTATTGGCGACCGTCAAACAGGTAAAACTGCGGTTTGTATCGATACCATCATCAACCAAAAAGAATTTTATGATGCCGGCAAACCGGTTATCTGTATATATGTAGCTTGTGGCCAAAAAGCTTCAACTGTTGCAAACATTGTACGTACGCTTGAAGAGAATGGTGCTATGCCTTACTCTATCATCGTATCTGCATCTGCGGCAGACTCTGCTACCATGCAGTTCTTCTCTCCATTTGCAGGTGCTGCAATTGGCGAATATTTCCGCGATACTGGCCGCCCTGCCTTGATCATCTATGATGACTTGTCAAAACAAGCGGTTGCTTATCGTGAGGTATCTTTATTACTACGTCGTCCACCGGGCCGTGAGGCTTATCCGGGTGACGTGTTTTACCTGCATAGCCGTTTACTGGAGCGTGCCGCTAAGATCAACGCCAATGATTCCATCGCGCAAGCTATGAATGATTTGCCTGAGTCTATCCGTGGTATTGTAAAAGGTGGCGGTTCATTAACTGCATTGCCAATTATCGAGACACAAGCTGGTGACGTATCTGCTTATATCCCAACCAACGTAATTTCAATTACTGATGGCCAGATATTCTTAGAGTCAAACTTATTTAACGCGGGTGTTCGTCCGGCTATTAACGTAGGTATCTCGGTATCACGTGTGGGTGGTAACGCGCAGATCAAATCAATGAAAAAAGTAGCGGGTACGTTAAAATTGGATCAGGCTCAATACCGCGAGTTAGAGGCTTTCTCTAAATTCGGATCTGACTTAGATGCTTCTACCAAAACTGTACTGGACAAAGGTGCACGTAACGTGGAGATATTGAAACAAGGTCAATACTCGCCGGTAACTGTTGAAAAACAAGTAGCTATTATTTACTTAGGTACTAAAAACCTAATGCGTAATGTACCTGTAAACAAGATCCGCGAGTTTGAAAGCGAATACACTACACAGTTAGAACAACGCCATCCGGAAGTGCTTGCCGCTTTAAAAGCAGGTAAACTGGATGACCAGGTAACAGGCGTACTGGAAACAGTGGCTAAAGAATTGTCTGGAAGATATAATTAATTTAGTGGTGAGTAGTGAATGGTGAAAAGTGAGTAGTTAACTCACAATTGCCGCTTACTACTCACCATTAACCACTCACCAAAAGAATGGCTAATTTAAAAGAAGTAAGAAACAGGATAGGGTCGGTAACGTCAACGCAGCAGATCACCAAGGCCATGAAAATGGTTTCGGCGGCTAAGCTAAAACGTGCTACCAACGCTATTGTACAATTGCGCCCGTATGCCAATAAGCTAAAAGAGTTGTTAGCAAACTTATCTGCAAGCTTAGAGGATGGTTCATCGCCATTTTTACAACAGCGCGAGCCTAATAAGGTATTGATCATTACCGTTTCATCAAACCGCGGTTTGGCTGGTGCATTTAACGCCAACGTAATTAAAACGGCTAATACATTAATTGCCGAAAAATACAGCGAGCAGTTAAAAGCGGGCAATGTATCTATCGTAAGCATCGGTAAAAAAACACAGGAGTACTATCAGCGCCGTAAATACAATGTTATTGGCAACAATAATGATGTATATAACAGCCTGAACTTTGCTAACGTGTCTTTAATAACCGAAAACGTTATGCAAGGCTTTTTAAAAGGCGATTATGACCGTGTGGAATTGGTGTACAACCAATTTAAAAATGCGGCTGTACAGTTTTTAGTGGCCGAGCAATTATTGCCTGTGCCAAAAGCGGAAGCTAAAGCCGAAGTTAAAACTAACCAGGTTGATTATATACTGGAACCTTCGCAAGAAGAGATAATAGAGCAGTTGATCCCTAAAAACATCAAGACCCAGGTTTACAAAGCGGTGCTGGATTCAAATGCATCTGAGCATGGCGCACGTATGACCGCTATGGATAAAGCAACTGAAAATGCCGGTGATTTATTGAAACAATTAAAACTTTCATATAACCAGGCACGCCAGGCAGCCATTACTACCGAGCTTACCGAGATTGTAAGTGGTGCCGCAGCATTATCAAGCAACTAAGAACTCATATTTAACAAGTACAATAAAGGGCTTCCCGTAAGGGAGGCCCTTGTTGTTTTACGCTTTCACTCTTCCCCAAGCGTCATTGCGAGCGTAGCGTGGCAATCTCTGCACTCGCAAATCAATGAAAAGGGATCATCTTTTGAATGTCGTATGTAGAGATTATTGATAAGTTGTTTGTTTTTAATGGAATCAATGAACTCGCGTTGCTCGGTTGTCCACGCTACGCTCGCAATGACGTGGTGAGTTAAGCCATGTAACATATTCCGTTACAAGGGTTACCATTCACATCTATTGGGTATCAATTAAAAACCAATTTAAACCCAATAATCATGAAAGCAAAAATTTTGATGATGATGCTAGCCGGTGCATTACTGGCTGCATGTAAAGGCTCAGGTAACTACGAATCTATGGATGGCGTGGCTGACACAGTAGCTACGGCGGATGTTAACCTTACCGGACCCAAACTGGTAAAAACTGCCGGGATTAATTTTAAAGTAAAGAATGTTCAACAAAGCAGCGAAAGGATAACGTCGCTGACCAATCAATATAAAGGGATGGTAATGAGTCATTCTGTTAATTCAAATATTAATAGCACCAGCGATAAGCGCGTTAGCGAAGATTCGGTAATGCGAATATCGGCTTTTTACACTTCAGCACAAATGACGGTAAAAGTGCCATCAGTAAAACTGGATGAATACCTGGATAGCGTGGCAAAATTAGGTGTATATGTAAGTAACCGAAGTATGGACATTGAGGATAAATCTTTAGATTATCTATCAGCAAAGATGAAGCTAAATAGCCGCAAGGATATGGTAGACCAGCAGAAGAAAGGTAAAATAGTAATAAAGGACCCATCAGCTGTTTTAAACCTGCGGGATGATTTGGTGGATGAGCAAATATATAACCGCCAAATTGATGACGCGGTTAAATACAGCGTAGTTAATTTAAGCTTCTATCAAAGCAATACCATCTTTAAAGAGATTATTGCCAATGATGATCCGTCAAGTTATAACTTACCCTTCTTTAAAAGGGTAGGGCTGGCATTAAGTAACGGCTGGTATATATTTAAGGAAGCTATATTGGTACTGGCAAATGTTTGGGTGTTTTTACTTGCCGGAGTGATATTATGGCAGGTAATAGGTTATTACCGCAAAAAGCGCCATACGGCACTAAATAGTATTTAAAACAAAAAACTTATTAGTTTTTCGCTAAACATTTATATTTTTGTGTCCACATAAAAAATACCCATTATGAGCTCAGTAAAAGAAGCAAATGCAGAACGTCATTATATATTATTAACCATAGCTATCGTTATCGGTTTAGTAGGTGTTTACCTTCGCTTTGCCGAATTTCCATACGCATCGGCTATATCAAATATCATTTTGATAATTGGAGTTATAATCTCTTTAAAAGCGGTATTTGCTATAATGAAGTAGTCAAAATATTTTTCAATAAAAAAGGCTCCTGAAGGGGCCTTTTTTATTGAAAAATATTTTAGTGATTGGAGACTGGTGATTAGAGATTAGTTGTATGGTGGGTAACTAATCTCCAGTCACAAATCTCTAATCACTATTTCGGCCTATACTTCGAATCATTCAATATTTTCTGCGCATCCGTCATAGCCATTAATTGCGGTAAGGTAACTTCCGGATGTTTGGTCATATACTCACGTACTATTTGCCAGCCCGTCCAAACGCCCAGTTTTGGTGATGAGTTATTTTTTTCGCCAACGCCGGGTGTAAATGGGGCCTCGTTTAAATAAGTTTGTATTTTTTGGAAATCAGTTTCGTACAATAAGTTCTCCTCCAAAAAATAAGCCCATATGTTTGATCGGTTATCCTCGCACCATTTTAACTGTTCGGTGGTATAGCCAATTTTAATGCTGTCGGCAACATCGGGCAGGGTTTGATCCATAAAGTATAATATCTTGCCATTATAAACCATTTTAGCCAGCAGGGAGCGGTCATTATCATTTTCGGGGAACATTTCCTCACGGGCTATTCCCTCTACCACACGCGGCGCTATATTGGCCGGGTTAAACCTGCGGGATATATATCGGGGGAAACTCTCTACCAATGCCGGGTAAAACCTGGAATTGCCTAAAAAAAGGTCCAGCCCAATGCCCATGTACCCGTCGCCCAACGAAGTTTGCGCCTGGAAACCCGAAAAATAAGCATACACCTTAGGCAGATTTTTTTGCGGATAATAATATTTGATGCGCCTAAAGGCATCAGTCAATTCTTCATTTTGTTGGGCCATATTGCCGGGATATACCTCATCTACATCGTGCTTTAAATCCAGGTAAGCCTGGCTTGCAAAAATTTGTCTTAACGTGGCAAAGTAAGCGGTGTCTCTGATGCTACCGGCACCCAATATGCGCTCTATATAGTCCTGGTAAAATATGCCGTATTTTTTGTACAGGTAAACAGCTTGTTGCGCCATAGGTTGGGTACGCATAGCATCAAAATCATGGTCAAACCGATCAATTTTAACGTCAAGATCAATATGGCTTACATCCACTTTTTTATTGCTGTTACAGGCCGAAATAATGAGGGCTGCAAAAAAAATTAAATAAATTTGTTGAGGTATGCGATGTATAGGGCTCATTTTTTATACTTTGGGCTAAATTAGTTATAATTTGCATTTACCCATAAACATCAGTGCTTGTAATTAGTTATCATTAATACATGAAAATAGCGTTAGCCCAACTTAACTATCATATAGGTAATTTCGAGTCGAACACGGCCAAGATCATTCAACACATACAAAAGGCGCGCGATAACGGTGCCGACCTGGTGGTGTTTTCTGAACTATGTGTTTCCGGCTATCCTGCCCGCGACTTTTTGGAGTTTAATGAATTTATAAGCCAATGCCTGGATTCCGCCAATACTATTGCCGCCGCCTGTAATGATATTGCTTGCATTATAGGCCTGCCTACCCCCAATAATAAGCCCGAAGGAAAGGACCTTAACAACTCTGCTTATTTTATTGAAAACGGTAAAGTAAAAGCGGTCGTAAATAAAGCCCTTTTACCTAACTATGATGTGTTTGACGAGTACCGTTATTTTGAACCATCAACCGAATTTAATTGTATTGAATTTAAAGGCCATAAAATAGCCCTTACCATATGCGAGGACCTGTGGAACACCATAGAAAATCCGCTATATATTACCCGGCCAATGGATACCCTTATTCAACAGGGGCCGGATATGATGATCAATATAGCTGCCTCGCCGTTTTCCTATACACATGATGATGAGCGTATAGATATTTTAAAGGATAACGCCAGCCGTTACAATCTGCCACTGTTTTATGTAAACACCATTGGTGCGCAAACCGAGCTGATATTTGATGGCGGATCATTAGTGTTTGATAATACGGGTAAATTGGTTGACGAGTTACCATACTTTGAAGAAAGCCTGGCGTATTATACTTTAGATGATAACAGCAAAATAACGTTTGATCATCCGGCGACTATACGCAAGGAAGATACAAGCGAAATTGCCCAGATACACCAGGCATTAATACTGGGTATTCAAGATTATTTTTATAAATCAGGGTTTAAGCAGGCTATTTTAGGCTTATCGGGTGGGATTGACTCTGCAGTAGTTTGTGCCTTAGCTGCCGAGGCGTTGGGTGCCGAGAATGTGATGGCGGTATTGCTACCCTCTAAATTTTCAAGCGACCACTCCCTGAAAGATGCTGAAGATTTAGTGAACAATTTAGGCTGTAAGCATGAGATAGTGCCTATTAAAAATATTACCGATGCTTTTGAAACAGCCTTGCATCCGCAGTTTAATAACCTGCCATTTAACATTGCCGAAGAAAACATCCAATCGCGCAGCAGGGCAGTGGTATTAATGGCTATGTGTAATAAGTTTGGTTATATCCTGCTCAATACCTCTAACAAAAGTGAGGCCGCGGTGGGTTATGGTACTTTATATGGCGATATGTGCGGGGGTATATCTGTAATTGGTGATGTATACAAAACACAAGTTTTTGAGCTGGCGCGATATATTAATCGTGATGCGGAGGTCATCCCTATCAATTCCATTACCAAACCACCATCTGCCGAATTAAGGCCGGGGCAAAAGGACACCGATTCATTACCCGAGTACGATATTTTAGACAGGATATTGAAAGAATACGTGGAGCACCGACGAGCATCGGCAGAGATCATTAAAATGGGTTTTGACGAGGCTATCGTACGCAAAGTGATAAGGCTGGTAAACATTGCCGAACATAAACGCTATCAAACGCCACCCATATTAAGGGTATCGCCAAAAGCATTTGGCATGGGCCGCAGGATGCCTATTGTGGGTAAGTATTTGCAGTAGCCCCACCCAACCCTCCCCGGAGGGAGGGCTTTAAATGCTGTTTAAAGTCTCCCGTGCCGGAGGAGATTTAGAGGGGGTTTTTATTTCCCCAACACCTCTGCCAACTTATTCTCTAAATCAACTCCACGCAAGTCTCTGGCTATGATCTTCCCTTCCGGATCCAACAAAAAATTAGACGGAATAGCCGTTACCGAGTAAAGCTGCGCCGCGCTGTTTTCCCAAAACTTCAGATCAGATACTTGCGTCCAAACCAGGCCGTCATTTTTTATAGCCGCTAACCAATCGGCTTTAGCGCCGGGCCTGTCTAATGATACACCAAGGATATTAAAATTGCGGGTTTTATATTTATTAAATAAACGCACCATTGTTGGACTGGCCTGGCGGCAAGGCCCGCACCATGATGCCCAAAAATCTATTAATAAATACTTACCCTTAAACATTGATAATTTAACGGGTAATCCGCGGGTATCATTTTGGGTAAAGTCGGGTGCCATAGCACCTACGGCACTTAATTTAGCGCGGTCTATTGATGCTTTAAGCACTTTGGCAGCTTCCGTAGCTTTAAGGTCAGCCGATAATACGTTATATAAATTATCTGACTCAAACGGGTCGGTTTTGCTATCTAACGTATTTAAGGCTATTATGCTTAAATAACTATTCGGGTGCATTACAATAAAGGTTTGTAAAGCCGACTGGTGTTCATTTTGCAATACCTTAAATTTTGCCTGCATTTCTGTTTGGTATTCATTGCTATTTTGTTTAGCTGCCGGTGCCGCTTGTATTTCGGCATTCAGCTTTTGTGCTTCGGCCTCAATGGCTTTAATTTGGCCAAGTAATTTAGTATTCTCCTCATTAATCAATGAACCGGTAATTTTAGCCTTTGCTATAGAATCGGGAGTAGTTATGGTAATCTCCCCTTTATCTAAAAAGAAAGTAAATACATCGGCAGTAGCCTCCTCTAATTTCGACATGCCTACACCTTTATGATCCATTACTAAAAAAGCATTTACCGGAAATAAAGTATTGCCGGTAAAACTAAAATCGCCATTAACCACGGCAGATGAGTCGGCAATTTTATTGGCACCTAACTGGTATAATAAATAAACCTGTGCCGGGGCATTCAAATTACCTGCCTTGCCTTTAATGGTAAATGTACCGCCCACCTGGGCACCGGCAAATAGTGGCGATAAAATGGCAAACAGAAAAAATAATCTCTTCATTAAAAATGGTTATACCGCTTTAAACGGATAAAATTTAAAAAAGGTATGTTAATTTAATTTTTGATAGGTGCGCCACCAAAGGTCGGGCAAATCGCCGGCAACCGCGGTTTGGTAGTCTTCGTAACGGCAAGGCACTAAATGAAAACGCTCGTTACGTGAGCCGCCCGTAGGATAAGGTACCTGCATCCACCAGCGGTCGCTTTTTTTGCTTTTTACAAACACCAGCTCATGCTCATCATGCTTTAAGCTGGTTTTGTATATAAGATATTGTGATTTGGGCTGAAGCGGGAAATCTTTTTTACGGTTATAAACGCCATCAATAAAATACCATATCATTTGGGATAACAGCATGGCGGTTTGCCCGTTGTTATCATAAGCCGGGTTAAACTCATAAAAACCTATGCTGGTTAGTTTATCGTTAAAACCGGCATAGCGGCATACCTGGCAAGCTTCCTCGCCATATAAGCCGTTGGGGGTAGCATTGGCATTACCCATAGCGTCTGACGAGCGTATGGCACTGATATCAAAGCTGATCATCCCCGCGTTGCGGATGATAGGCTCGGCAACTTCAACCTTGCCGCTAATCTCGCCCAGGCGATGTACATCAAAGTATAGCTTATCCATTACCCGCAGGCTATCCTGGCTGGCAAAAAAGGTTTGGTAGCCCAAATTGCTATAGTTGAACAGGTAATTAGGCTCATGCAAAAATATTTTATTGAGGTATGAATGCGATGTGGTTTCAATGGTTTCGCAATTACGGTCATCATCCAAATCAAAATGTGAATCTACCACTACCAGGTCAACCCTTTTTTCCAAATCCTCATAACCCAGGTATTGCGCATAGGTCAGATCCTGCCCGCCTCCAATGATAACCGGGATGATATTCTTTTTTATCAACTCGTTTACTACCGTTTTAAGCGCGTAGTAGGTATCGGTAACTTTTTCGCCCTGCTTAATATTACCCAGGTCGACAATTTTGGTTTTATAACTGCCTTCGTTTAAAAGGTATAAATGTTCGCGCACATAATCGGGACCCAATGCACAGCCCGAATTATTTATCGAGTTACGGTCTTCCAAAACGCCAATCAAAGCAATGTCTGCGGGCTCGTCTAAATCGGGAAATTTATCCACGTAGTAATTGATCTTACTACCTAAATGACTGGTATAATATCCGTTTTTAGGGGTGATCTTATCAAGGTCAAGCGGTGTAAAGAAATCGGATAAGGACATATATGTGAATGCGTATGTACAAATATGCGTATTTTTTGGATGTGCAGATGTGCGGATATGCAGATGTGCAAATTTTTTGTGTTATTGAAATAAAATGGATGTGCGATTCCCTTCCGCCTGAAGGCGGATGCAGGGCATTGTCATTAATTTAAGCGATCTATTAAAATCAAATGCGTCGTAGACGCAATAGGTCGGTAGTAAAAAGATGTTAAAAGTGACCGCATGCCGTAGGTATGCAACTTTAGTATCGTACCTACGGCACGATTATCCACTTTATACCCTTTTCTACCGACCTTTAACTCCTCCGGAGTTCCTTAACTTAATGACATTGGGTGCAGGGAGGGGTTAACCTACGGATAGGAATAATAAAAAATATATAATAGATTAGGAAAAGCTTCTGCACATCTGCACATTTGCATATCTGCACATCTATATCATATGCACATACTCGTAACAGGCGCAACAGGTTTTTTAGGTTCGGAGGTAGCTTTGCAATTGGTTCAATCGGGCCAAAGTATACGTTGCACTAAACGGGTGTCGTCTAAAATCCCTCAAATATTAAAACCTCATGCTAATTTGATAGAATGGGTGGATGCCGACCTAATGGATATATTTGCTTTGGAAGATGCTTTGCAGGGGATAACGCAGGTTTATCATAGCGCGGCATGGGTGTCATTAAAGCAGGCGGATAAAGAGCCTATGATACGCACCAACGTTACCGGCACCGCCAACCTGGTTAATTTATGTGTGGAGAAGGGGATAAGGTTAGTTCATGTAAGTTCCATAGCCGCTATTGGTACGGCAAAGCCCGGCGAATTGATTACCGAAAATGATCACCTGGATTCATCTGCAGAAAATGATGGCTACGCACTTTCAAAATTGGAGAGTGAGATGGAGGTTTGGCGCGGTATAGCTGAAGGTTTGGATGCGGTGATTGTAAATCCCTCATTAATTATAGGGCCAAACGCCGGCGTATTGGGCAGCGGGCAGCTTTTTGAAACTGTACGTAAAGGACTTAAAGTTTATACTACCGGCAGCGCTGGTTTTGTGGATGTGCAGGATGTAGCCAAATGTATGATAGCCCTGATGAATACCGATATTACTGCCGAGCGATATATCATCAGTGCCGAAAACAGGAACTACCAACAACTAACTGCCGAGATAGCCCAGGGTTTTGGTGTACAGCCCCCAACTATATTAGCCAAGCCGTGGATGATGGAAGTTGCCTGGCGTTTTGCTGCTGTATTATCAGCCATTACCGGTAAACCGCCCATGTTAGATAAGATAGCAGCCAGATCGGCTACGCTCAACAAAAACTTTGATAATACAAAAATTAAAAAGGCCATAGGCATTGATTTTAAGCCGGTAAGCAAAACAATTGTTGAGATCTGCGCGGCATTGGGCAAATAAAAATTTACAAAACACTGTTATTTTGCGCTATTATTCTGTTTAAAAATCCATTCAAAAGTTGCACTTTTGCACCATCGCAATATAAAAGCCATGAGTGACCCGTCCACGACGCAGCAATACTTCATTATAGATTTTGATAGTACCTTTACACAAGTGGAAGCTTTAGATGAGCTTGCACGTATATCATTAAAAGATCGCCCGGATAGGGAAGATATATATAAACAAATAGATGACTTGACCAACGCCTCCATGGAAGGCCGGTTATCATTCACCCAAAGCCTGGAAGCGCGTGTAAAGTTACTGAACGCCAATCGAGACCATTTAAAGCAGCTGATATCCCATTTAAGGAAAAAAGTATCTACCTCGTTTTCTCGTAACACCGTCTTCTTTAAAAACCACCAGAATGAAGTTTTAATTGTTTCCGGCGGGTTTAAAGAGTTTATCACCCCGGTAGTAACCGAGTATCATATCAAAAAAGAAAATATATACGCTAATACCTTTGTGTTTGATGACGAGGGTAACATTATAGGCTATGACCGCGAGAATCCACTATCGCAGGAAGGTGGTAAGGTTAAATTGTTAAAAGAATTAAATCTGCAGGGCGATATTTATGGCATTGGTGATGGTTATTCTGATTTCCAGTTAAAGGAATCAGGCATGATCAAGAAGTTTTTCGCCTTTACCGAGAACATTGAGCGTAAATCGGTAGCCGAGAAAGCCGACCATATTACCCCAAGCTTTGACGAGTTTTTATACATCAATAAATTACCCCGCGCTATATCATACCCTAAAAATCGCATTAAATGTTTGGTAGTAGGTAATATTGAGGCCGATGCTTTAGCACAAATGCGTAAGGAGGGTTATAATATACGCGAGCGCGAAAGTGTGGAGGACGAATATTTGCAGGAAGCCGGTATTTTATTTTGTGATGAAAATAATCAACCAACCGTTGAGCAACTGCAAAAAGCGGGTAGGTTAAAAGCCATTGGTTGTTTTGGTAAGATAAGTCGTAAAGTAGCCGAAGCAGCTTGCAAGTTGGGTATAATTATTTTTGATGACCCTAAACATAATCCGCGTAATGATGACTTTATCCCAAAAAGGGTGATGGGATTTATGAACGAGGGCAGAACGCATACCAGTTGTAATTTCCCTGATCTGCAGCCACCGCGTAACAATAAAGCTCACCGTTTGATACACATCCACGAAAACGTACCGGGTATATTGGCTAAAATAAACGAGGTATTTGCCCGCCATAACATTAATATAGTAGGCGAGTTTTTGGTGACCAACGAACAAATAGGTTATGTTATTACCGACGTTGATGCAGGTTACGATACCGAAGTGCTAAACGAACTGAAAGCTATTGAGCATACAATAAAGTTTAGGTTGCTGTATTAGCATATGGTTAATGGATCATAGTTCATAGTAATAGGCTATGAACCATGAACTATTAACTATGATCTTCCTTCATCGGCACCACCAATACCGGGATTTCTGAATGACGCACCACATGCTCGGCTACGCTGCCCATTAACAGGCGGTCTATCCCGCTGCGGCTATGGGTGCCTACAACTATCAGGTCTGCACCAAAATCTTTACTGCAATCTATAATTCCATCAGCGGTATCGCCAAACTCATTAAAATGGGTAACCTGTAAGTCTTTGCCAAATTTCTTTTCAATTTTTTCTAACAGGTTTTCTGACATATCATTTTGAACATTCATGATCTCTGCCTCACCTATCGCGTTAGGCAGTGAACCCGACAATGGATCCATCCCGGCGGAGGGTGGCATAAAATTTGGCTCAACTATATGTACCAAACCAACCTTAGCTTTAAAGGTACGGGCCATGTCAAACGCGTATTTGGCGGCATGTTCAGCGAAAGAACTATTGTCAATCCCGATAAGTATTTTTTTGATCAGCATGATGTTAGGGTTTGTTAGTTAAACAAAATAAAGATAATATGTTTTGGCTTTTTCTTTAGTTAGTTTATAACACAAAGAACACGGAGTAGGCACAAAGTTCACCGAGGCTGTCTTTGCTTCGATCTGTGTCTACTCTGTGATCTTTGCAGTTAATTTACCCCGTATTTACTTAGTCACACTTGTCAATAACCCGTTAGTATCCATCCAGCTGGTGCACCAATCAAACCAATGGGCTTTGCTTTGGCGGTTGTTTAACCCAAACCCGTGGCCGCCTGTGGCAAATACATGCATTTCGCCTTTAACTTTATTTTTTAGCAACGCATCATAAAACATTAAGGTATTTTCTATAGGTACTACGTTATCATCCGCAGCATGTACAATAAATGTCATAGGCGTATTAGGTGTAACTTGTTTTTCGTTACTATATAGGTCCACTACATTTTGCGAAGCATTAGCACCCACCAAATTATTTTTTGAACCCCGGTGTGTTTTGTCGCCAAAGGTTATTACCGGGTACATGAGTATGGCAAAGTCAGGACGAAGGCTTATATTAGCCTTATTATCAATCACCACTTGCGTAAAATGCGTAGCAAAGGTTGATGCCAAATGCCCACCAGCCGAAAAGCCCATGATGCCAATTTTATTGGGATTAAGTCCCCACTCGGCAGCACGTGTGCGGACTATGAACATAGCCTGTTCTGCATCCTGTAACGGACCAATAGTTTTATCAACCATGATCAGATCGTTTGGCAGGCGGTATTTTAATACAAAAGCGGTAACACCAATTTTTGCAAACTCGCGGGCCACATCATAGCCTTCTGATTTAATAGCCAGGCCGCTATAACCACCGCCCGGGCATATAATAACAGCTGCGCCATTGGCTTTACCTTTTTCAGGGAAGAATGGGGTTATGGTAGGTACGGTTACCTTGCCGGTACTAACTGCTTTATTAGCCGGTTCCACAAAATCTGCCGGGGCAGGTTTGGAGTTAGGGACAGCACCGGTATACAGATCAATTGGGGCTGCTTCTTGCGCAAAGGTTGATAGTGACAATAATAAACACGCCACCAGGTATAAGCTTATCTTTTTCATTGGGTTAGTAATTGGTTAGTACAATATGAAAAAAATAATTGATGTAGAAGAGAGATGTACAAAGTTTTTTAAAACTCTGTACGTCTGCAAGATGTCAGTCTGAGCTTGTCGAAGACTACCCCTTCGGCCCGCCAAATTCCATTAAGTAAGCTTTTAAAAACTCGTCCAGTTCGCCATCTAAAACCGCCTGTGCGTTTGATGTTTCATGGTCTGTACGCAGGTCCTTAACCAGTTTATACGGATGTAATACGTAATTACGTATTTGCGATCCCCATTCTATCTTTTTCTTATTGCCCTCAATTTTGTTGCTGGCTTCCTGCCGCTTACGCATCTCTATCTCATATAGTTGAGATTTTAATAAGCGTATTGCGTTATCCTTATTTTGCAGTTGCGAGCGTGATTCCTGGTTCTTGATAATAATGCCTGATGGTTTGTGATATAAACGTACAGCGGTTTCTACCTTGTTTACGTTCTGTCCGCCTGCACCGCCCGCGCGGAAGGTTTCAAACTCAATATCTGCAGGGTTAACCTCGATCTCGATAGTATCATCAACCAAAGGATAAACATAAACCGACGCAAAGGAAGTATGGCGCTTGGCGTTTGAGTCAAACGGCGAGATACGCACCAAACGGTGTACACCATTTTCGCCCTTTAAATAACCATAGGCAAAATCGCCCTCTAATTGCAGCGTAACGGTTTTCACCCCCGCCGATTCACCTTCCTGGAAATCCTGCTCGGTTACTTTATAGCCGTTTTTCTCGCCCCACATAATGTACATACGCATCAGCATACCCGCCCAGTCGCAGCTTTCGGTACCACCGGCACCCGCCGTAATTTGCAGTACGGCGTTAAACTGATCCTCTTCGGCCGATAGCATATTTTTAAACTCCAGCTCTTCTACTGCTTTTACGGCAGTGTTATATTGCTCCAGCATTTCCGCTTCGGTAGCATCGCCGCTTTTAAAAAAATCAAATAATACGCCGGTATCTTCTACAGTTGAAACTACTTTTTGAAAAGCGTCTGTCCAGATCTTTTTGGTTTTGATAGAAGCCAGTACCTTTTCGGCTTCTTTAGGGTGGTCCCAAAAGTTGGGGCCAATAGTGATGTCTTGTTCTATTTGCAGCGCATCGAGTTTTTTATCGATGTCAAAGATGCCTCCTCAGGGAAGTTACTCTATCCCTTAAATCCTGGACCTGTTCTTTAGTCATAAGGCAAATATAAAAATTTGTATCAGGGTAAATAAAAAAAGGTCCCGATATTTATCGGGACCTTTTATCCGGTAAAACCGGAATATAATTAAGCTATAGCCAGTTGGCTTAGTATGGCATCCATACCGGTAGCGTTATTACCGCTTAAACTTCCCAGCAATTTGTTCAAAGCAAAATCATTGTTTTTTTCGCCTGATTGTTGCATTAATTCTTTCATAACCGGTTTGATAAGTGCTTTGGCTGTAGTTAAAGCAGCTGCGGGCTCAACATCATAATAGTTATTTAGTTTGTTGGCAAACTTATTAACGGTACTATTGATCAATGGATTGTTAGCCGTATACATATCCTGAAACTGGAAATACTTTACCAGGTCCTTTAACTTTCCGTTCTCCATCTGGCCTTTCAAAACCTCAATGATCGAACTCGAAGCTTCATTGATTACCGCGTCATGAAATTTTACCGGAATCACTGGGTTGTCTATTACCGCCATCCCGGCGTTAGTTTTGACAAGCATAAAAAGTTTCTCGAACATAATACAACTGTTTTTAATGTTTATATTATTAATTTGATGATAAAAAATCCATTTCCTTATCAACAGTACAAATATATTGAATAAAAATTTAAATTCTGCAAAAAATTATTTAAAATCTTTGATAAACTGACAATTTGATGAAAAAGCGAATATCATTTTGTGAAATCGGCTAATTGTCGGTATTATAAAATTTAATACGGGGCTAAATATTAAATCCTATTTTTGAGAAAAAAACATCAACTATGCTGCCAAATATTGATTTTACCACCACCCAGGCTTATAAATATTTAACCGACCATTATATTGATGTGGTTAGCGAGAGTCTTAAAGGGTTTTTTGATGCTGATAATGAGCGTTTTAATAAATTTTCAGTTCGGTTTGAAGATATACTGCTTGACTATTCAAAAAACCGCATAATCGACCAAACTATAGCTTTATTACTACAGTTGGCCAAAGAATGTAGGCTAAATGATGCAATTAAGGCCATGTATAGTGGCGATATCATTAATGCTACAGAAGGCAGGCAGGTATTACATATCGCTTTGCGTAACCAAAGCAATACACCAATTTATGTTGATGGAAAGGATGTAATGCCCGATGTAAATAATGTGTTACAGCACATGAAAGAGTTTAGTGACGCGGTTGTTTCAGGTACCTGGAAGGGTTATACCGGCAAAGCTATTACTGATGTGGTGAATATTGGCATTGGCGGATCGGACCTTGGACCGGTAATGGTTACCGAGGGATTGAAAGCTTACAAAAATCATTTGAACCTGCATTTTGTATCCAACGTTGATGGTACCCACATTGCCGAAACCTTAAAAGGATTAAATGCAGAAACTACTTTATTCCTGATAGCGTCAAAAACATTTACTACACAAGAAACTATGGCCAACGCGCATAGTGCCCGCGATTGGTTTATTGAAAGCGGCGGCAAGGATATGGATGTAGCCAAGCACTTCGCCGCTTTATCAACCAATGCGGATGGCGTATCAAAATTTGGTATCGATACCAAAAATATGTTTGAGTTTTGGGATTGGGTTGGCGGCCGTTATTCTTTATGGAGCGCAATTGGTTTGTCAATATCATTAAGCATAGGCCACGAAAGTTTTGTTGAACTATTGCAAGGTGCCCATGCTATGGATAACCACTTTAGGGATGCAGAGCCTGATCAAAACCTGCCAACTATATTAGCCTTATTAGGCATTTGGTACAATAACTTTTTTGAAGCCGAAACCCAGGCCATTTTACCATACGACCAATACATGCACCGCTTTGCTGCTTATTTTCAACAGGGCGATATGGAAAGTAATGGTAAAAGTGTCGACCGTAATGGCAAGCCGGTTGATTACTCAACAGGCCCTATTATTTGGGGCGAGCCGGGTACTAATGGCCAACATGCTTTTTATCAGTTAATACACCAGGGAACAAAATTGATCCCTTGCGATTTTATAGCGCCTGCACAATCACATAATCCGTTGGGCGAACATCATACCATGTTGCTATCTAATTTCTTCGCGCAAACCGAAGCCTTGATGAATGGTAAAAGCCGCGATGAGGTAGTAGCGGAATTAAAAGCAGCGGGCAAATCGGCAGTTGAAATTGAAACTTTAGCACCATTTAAAGAGTTTGGCGGTAATCGCCCTACTAACTCTATCCTGGTTAAAAAAATAACACCACGCAGCTTAGGCTCATTAATAGCCATGTATGAGCATAAAATATTTGTACAGGGTATAATCTGGAACATTTACAGCTTTGACCAATGGGGAGTTGAACTTGGCAAGCAATTAGCAGGCAAAATATTACCTGAGCTTCGTACAAACGACGAGGTAACTTCACATGATTCATCAACCAATGGATTAATCAATCAGTATAAGGCCTGGAGGTAGTATCTTTAGATATCATATAATAAAGCGTCTGAATGTATCGGGCGCTTTTTTTATTTTGGCTAAAGCCGGATCTGTTTGCTATTGTTATCCGTTGGCTGAAGCCAACGGCAATGAATTGACTTGCAATAAAATTCATCGCCGTCCCTTTTAATGTATATCGGATGCTTTTTTTTATTTTGGCTAAAGCCGGATCTATTTGCTATTGTTATCCGTTGGCAGAAGCCAACGGCAATGAATTGACTTGCAATAAAATTCATCGCTGTCCCTTTTAATGTATATCGGATGCTTTTTTTTATTTTGGCTAAAGCCGGATCTGTTTGCTATTGTTATCCGTTGGCTGAAGCCAACGGCAATGAATTGACCTGCAATAAAATTCATTGCCGTCCCTTTTAAGGGACGGATAATAAATAATTACTATATTGGCTTTAGCCAAAACTATCACGATGTCATTTGTAAAGATCTGGGTTCATTTAGTTTTTGCCACTAAAAATCGCGAACCATTATTAAAAAAAGAATTCAGATATGATGTTTATAAACACATCAGCGAAAATTGCCCGGAGAAAGGAATATTTCTTCAAGCCATAAATGGATATACTGATCATCTGCATTGTCTAATATCATTAGGAAAAGATCAGAGCATTGCCAAAATCAGTCAACTCATCAAAGGCGAATCATCATTTTGGATAAACAAAAACAACCTTGTAGAAGGTAAATTTAGCTGGCAGGATGATTACTTTGCTGTTTCAGTTAGCGAATCGCAGTTGGAAGCTGTAACCAATTACATAAAACATCAAGAACAACACCACGCTAAAAAAACATTTGCCGAAGAAGCAGACGAATTTATGTTTAAATATGGTTGGCAGGTGCTGAGTTCTTAAATAACTATTTCTTTTTAAGTTTTATCTGGTACAAATGCGGCCATTTTTTGCCGGTAACAAACAGGCGTTTGCCCTTGGCATCCCAGGCAATGCCGTTTAATACATTTTGTGCATTATCATAACCGGCGGGCCTTTGGTTTAATGGCCATAAACTACTCATGTCAATAGTTTGGAGCACGGCCCCGGTTTTTGGGTCAATCACAATGATATTATCAGACTCATAAATATTGGCGTATAGTTTACCGTTGATATATTCCAATTCATTAACCTGTTGTATAGGTCCTTTGTCATCATACACCTCAATATATCCGGTTTGATTATAATTGTATTTATCTAAAAACCAAATGCGGTTGGTACTATCATCCATATATAGTTTTTTGCCATCATAGGCCATGCCCCAGCCCTCAACGCCAACATTGTTGTTAAATGTTTTAAGTAGTTTAAAGGTGTTTTTATCATAAACAAAGCCAATCTTGCTACGATAGGTTAGAACTACAATTTTGTCGCCCACTATCGCGCTACCTTCACCAAAATAAAGATCATCTATAATTGCTCTTTTTACAACTTTCCCTGTATTTAGTTCTACCTTGCGTAGATCTGATTCGCCTTCAAGACCTGTACTTTCATATAAATAGCCATCCTGGTACAATAAACCTTCGGTATAAGCACTGGTATCATGAGGGAACACTTTCTCTACCTCGTAAGTATATTGCTCAGGTGCTTTTGATGCTAATAAAACAAAATTGGTAGATGCATCTTGAGCCTGCCCGCCTTTAAAAAACTTTGCAGTTACTACTTTAATGCCTAACGGCAAGGTATCTGTTTTAATGCTTATAGCTGATGAATCAGTTTTTGTGGCCAGTTTAGTCGTATCTAATAAGTAAACAATTGAATCGGGCCTGCTATCCGCAGGAAAAGTCAATTTAACGGTTACCTCATCACCGGCTTTATAAGACGTGCCTGCTTCAGGGCTTAAACTTAAATTAGTTTCTGTACTGGTTTCTTTTTTATCGCAGGCGGTAATGATAAGTATCGCTGCCGCTAAAAGTAGGTGTAGTTTATTCTTCATTTTGTATTAGGTTGCCGATGGCCAAAACGCATCTTCAATATGCTTTATTGTATAATTAGTTTGTTTGTCAAATAATATGGCGATGATATCAAACCGTACCTCGCCCTGGTGATCCATCAGGTAAATATATTCATCCGCGGCTTGTACCAGTAGCTTTTGTTTGCGCGCGTCCACAAAATCTTCAGGCTCGCCAAAGGCATTGCCGGTACGCGTTTTTACTTCGGTAAATATAATAACACTATCCTTATAGGCAATCAGGTCAATTTCGGCTTTACCGTGGGTCCAGTTCTCATCCAGTATTTCATAACCTGCATTTTCTAACAATGCTTTGGCCAAACTTTCGCCTTTGCGGCCCAGGTCAAGGTGTAGTGCCATTACTTTAATATTACCGAGCCTAAGTAATCAGATATGGTTTTCTCCACCTTTTTCATCCGCATATATTGGTTTAGCAATATTTCCTGGTCGGCCTCGCCTTCGGTGGTTTGAAGTTCCTTGCGCAGGTTCTCCAATATCTTACCCACTTTTTGTTTTTTAAGGTGGAATATAGCACCCAAAATAGTAGCCTTCATATTGGCCTGCTCGTCGGGCACTAAAATTTTATGCATCTCATACCAGTTATCGCTCAAGGTATATTTTGTGGCGATGAGTGTCACTACCAGATCAACAATATCTTTATCGGGGTGATGAATAAAATGTTGCTCTTCCGGCAATACCCCGTTCTCTACTTCTTTGCTGTAAATGTCGATAAATGACTTACTCGCCGGGTGATCAAAGTCCACATCACCCAACTCCGCTATCATAAACGGGCCGATATAGGTATTGGCAATGCCATCCCAGTCGATCATTTTATTGCCGTATAGTAATAGCAGACGCACTATCTCTTTTTCCTGGGAATCAGTATCGGCATGCTTCTCCTGCGGCTCATCTAACAACGTTTCGTCAACAGGCTCAGGTGTACGCATCGGTTGCTGCTGTCCATCCTTTTTAGCTTTGGCCAGCCGCATTTTATTCAGTTCCGATATCAGAGAGCGTTCATCTATTTGTAAGATGTGGCTGCACTCTTTGATGAAAACTGATGCCTTAATAGAGTCAGGAATTTTGGCGATGCTTTCTACTATCTCGCGGATAACCTCTGATTTTTTTATGGGATCATTGCCTGCCTCGCCCAGCAGCATATCAGTTTTATAAAGAATAAAATCCTTTTTATTTTTCTCGATATGCGATTTAAAAGCAGCGGTGCCTACTTTACGTACGTACGAATCCGGGTCATCACCATCAGGGAAAAGCACCACTTTTACGTTGAGCCCTTCCTCCAATATCATGTCCAACCCGCGCAGCGATGCTTTGATACCTGCCGCGTCGCCATCATATAAAATGGTGATGTTTTTGGTGAAGCGGCTGATCAGCCTGATCTGCTCAACAGTTAATGACGTGCCCGACGACGCTACTACATTTTCTATACCTGCCTGGTGTACGGATAGCACATCGGCATAACCTTCAACCAAATAGCAGTTATCTTCCTCGCGTATTGCTTTTTTGGCAAAATACAAGCCATAAAGCACATTGGACTTATGGTATATCTCCGACTCGGGCGAGTTTACATATTTGGGTACGTTCTTGTCGCTTTTTAGGGTACGGCCACCAAAGGCAATGATGCGCCCGGTAAAGCTATGGATTGGGAACATTACCCTGCCGCGGTAGCGGTCATATAAACTGCCGTTGTCGCGCTTTACGGATAAGCCGCTTTCCACTAAAAATTCTTCCTGGTAGCCTTGTTTAATGGCATCACCTGTAAAAGCCTCCCATTGGTCGGGCGAGTAGCCTAACTCAAATTTTTTAATGGTTTCGTTAGTAAAACCACGTTCTTTAAAATAGCTTAGTCCTATGGCTTTGCCCTCATCAGTATTTAACAGGCTTTCATGAAAAAATTTAGCGGCATACCCGGTAACAATCATCAGGCTTTCGCGGCGATGTTCTTCTTCCTTGTTTTCGGCTGCTTCTACCGTTTCCTCTACCTCAATACCGTATTTTTTGGCCAGCCATTTCAAGGCTTCGGGGTAGGTAAACTTTTCCAGTTCCATTAAAAAGGTAACAGCGCTACCACCTTTACCCGATGAAAAGTCTTTGAAAATACCTTTAGCCGGCGATACGGTGAATGATGGGGTACGCTCGTTAGCAAAAGGGGAGAGGCCCACAAAGTTGGCCCCCCGTTTTTTTAATTGTACAAATTCGCCAATCACCTCCACAATATCTGTGGCTTCCATAATACGGTCGACTGTGGCTTTGGTGATCATGTTTACTATTAAAAATGCAAATGTAGGCAATTACACATCGCCTTTAATTTGGGAAGGTTAATTTACAAAATATTTATTGGCCTCGGCTTTAAAAATGTAATTGCTATGCCGCATAGTACAATTACACTCCCTATTAGCTCTTTTAGCTCCAGGGTTTCGTTTAATATCAGCGCGGCCAACAGGCCTGCTACTACGGTTTGGCTCAATAAGGTGATAGATATGGTGGTAGATTCCAGGCGGTGTATAGCATGGTTGATAGTTATCCACCCGGTTAGCTGGCAAATTAACCCCATGCCTATCAAACTGCCCCAGGTTTTTACGTTAAAATCAAACAGTTCATTGCCCAATAGCAAACATAATGACAGTAAAAAAATGCAGGATGCCAGCATACTGTAAAACATAAACGGAAGGGTACCTACACGCCTTAAAATGTCTTTGGTTACCAGCATATACGTAGCATACAGCATACTCGCAACAATAGCGTATACTATGCCGATATTTAATTTGAGTTGGAGCAAATTGTTTAAGCCAACCAATATTACCATGCCTGCAATGGCTACCCATGTGCCTATCCAAAATAGCCTGCCGGATTTTTTCCGCAAAATAAAATAGCTGATCAATCCCACCCAAACCGGGGCAAGGTTAGCTAATAGGGTTGATACCGTTGCGGTAATCATTTTAAGGGATTGGTTCCATAATGCGATATCCGCAGCAAATATTATACCCCCTAAACACGAAAGCAGGATGTCCTTACGGTCCATTTTCAAATTATTTTTATACAAACAATAAGGCGCTAAAAATATAAACGCGAAAAACAGACGGTAAAATCCGCATACTATAGGCGATGCATCAGCCAGCTTTACAAATATGGGCGAGAAGGAAATGCAGATAATGCCGAAAGCCAGGCTAAGTTTGGGATTCATAGTGTGCAAATTTACTTATTAGTGTTGGTATAACCGGGTGTCATCCTGAGCTTCGTCGAAGGGTGAGCGCAAAGGCCTCGCACGCATGCTTCGAGAGCCTCAACATGACAGCCTTTTTTAAGGAATTAACCCATCAACATAAATCAAATAATCGTAATTTAGCCCCTCGTTAAAATATACTATACAACAATGAGCCAGCGAATAAAGATCAAAGCGTTATTAGAAAGTAAACAAACCGATATTGATGTAACTGTAAAAGGGTGGGTGCGTACCTTCCGTAATAACCAGTTTATCGCTTTGAATGATGGCTCAACCAATAGCAATATACAGGTGGTGGTTGATTTTGAAAATACCGATGCCGCCTTATTAAAACGTATTACCACCGGTGCCGCTTTAAGCGTTAAAGGTTTGCTGGTTGCCTCGTTAGGCAAGGGACAAACTGTTGAAGTTAAAGCTAAGGAAATTGAAATTTTAGGCGATAGTGATCCGGAGAAATATCCATTACAGCCTAAAAAGCATAGCCTGGAGTTTTTACGCGAGATAGCTCACCTGCGTTTCCGGACCAACACTTTTGGAGCCATTTTCAGGGTGCGTAACACCCTGTCATTTGCTATACACCAGTTTTTTCAGGACAAAGGATTTGTTTACCTGCATACGCCTATTATTACCGCCAGCGACGCGGAAGGCGCGGGAGAGACTTTCCATGTAACCAATTTCGATCTGGGAAATCCACCAAAAGGAGAAAACGGCGAAGTTGATTTTAAACAGGACTTTTTTGGTCGCGCCACTAACCTAACCGTTTCCGGCCAACTGGAAGGGGAGTTGGGTGCAATGGCTTTAAGCGATATCTATACTTTTGGCCCGACATTTCGTGCCGAAAACTCAAATACTACCCGCCACCTGGCCGAGTTTTGGATGATAGAGCCGGAGATGGCCTTTGCGGATATTACCGATAACATGGATACTGCCGAGGCTTTACTGAAATATGTTATCAAATATGCCTTAGATAAAAATGCCGAGGACCTGGAGTTTTTAAGTCAGCGTTTGGCAGAAGAGGAAAAACAAAAACCACAGCAAGAGCGCTCAGAAATGACGCTGATAGAAAAGCTGCAGTTTTGTTTAGCTAATGATTTTGAGCGATTGACTTATACCGAGGCGATAGACATTTTAAAAGAATCAACTCCGAATAAAAAGAAGAAGTTTCAATACCCGGTTGAAGGCTGGGGTACCGACCTGCAATCAGAGCACGAGCGTTATTTGGTGGAGAAACATTTTAAAAAACCGGTTATCCTGACGGATTACCCAATGGAGATCAAATCATTCTACATGCGCCAAAACGATGACGGTAAAACCGTTGCCGCAATGGACATTCTTTTCCCGGGTATTGGCGAGATAGTAGGCGGATCGCAACGCGAGGAGCGTTTAGATAAACTGGAGCAACGTATGGACGATTTGGGCATACCAAAAGACGAGCTATGGTGGTATTTAGATACCCGCCGCTTTGGTGCCTGCCCGCATGCCGGTTTTGGTTTAGGCTTTGAGCGTTTGGTGCTGTTTGTTACCGGTATGGGTAACATTAGGGATGTGATACCTTTCCCAAGGTTCCCTAAGAACGCGGAGTTTTAGTGAGATTCCACAGATTTTGATTGATTTCACTGATTATCGGTGTAATCCGAAGTAATCGGTGAAATTATCTTATACTATAATCCCTCTGCTGTATCAAAAAGCTGGCGCGCTCCTCCTTATGAAACGGTACATCCCAGTTGCCCTGGTAGCTTACTTTGGCAGGTAGTAGTTCGCCGTTAAATGGGATGAGTTCAATATTCATCTTTACATCAAAATCAAACAGCAGGTTGCTGTATTTCATATCTACGTAACGGCCCAGTATTTTAAAGTCGCGCATATCAAATATGGTGGTGAGTTCGCGTATCATCACATCGCCCTCGGCTGTGCTTGGTTTTTTAATGACTTTAAATCGGTATACGGGAATCGAATCAAGGTACTTACCACGAGTAAACTCATACTGGTAAAACTGGCGCATATTACGGCCAAAAATTTCGGTTTTGCCGCTTAAAAATGGTATGCCTGTTACTTTACGTCCCGGCGAAAAAATGAGTGTTTTTAGCTTTTGTTTGTACGATTGGTTCTTGCCATCACCTTTAAAAAAACCATCGTTAGCACTAAACTCCGAATTATAGGCATTGGTAAAAATGTAATCAAACATCTCGGCGGTATACAACTGGTACTTGCCATTTTTTTTGTAGATGTTGCCTTTATCCTGTTTAATTAAATACTCGTTTTTAGGTTTGCCATTTACTACAGTGTGTTTAATACGCCTGTAGATCTCGCCATCAACCTTATTCTTTTTATCGTAAGTATAAATGTGGTTGTCGGCAACAAAGGCGTAGCGTTTCATATTACGAAAAGCTTTGTAAAAACCCGTATCGGCCAGTACCGCGTCTATAAAATCCTGCGCGGTTAGCTTATGCGATTTAATGTTTACTGCCGAATCAATTACAACAGTCATTACTGTATCCGGGTTAAAACGTTGGGCGTAACTATAGGTGCTTACAAGAGTTATAGCCAGGAAGAAAAAGATTTTTTTAAACATTATTTTATTCGGGTAAACAACATTAGCCCGGTAGACCAGTTGAAAGGGGTATAAACAAAGTCTGTACGGTTTTGCAGGTCATTTACCAAACGATCAACATTTTGCTGGTGCCCTTCGGGCCAGTTGGGTTGGGGCAGCAAATCGTCAATTAAGTAAAAGCCACCCGGTTTAACTAATTTTAAAGCTGTGTTTAAATTGCCAAATTTTCCCGGCCAGGCATCGGCAAATATCAGGTCAAATTGTTCTCCCTTATAATTTACCAGCCAGTTGTTACCATCTTCGGTATAAAAATTTATTCTTTCGTCGGCAGCAAAAATAGCTTTGGCCACTTTTTGCCAATGCGCGCTATTATCAACCGTATATAGGGATGATTTGCTGTCCGCACCCTCGGCCAGCCAGGCTAATGAAAGCCCGGTACCTGTACCCAGGTCTAAAAAACGGCCACCGGGTTTTGATGCGGCTAACGCCCTCAGCAATGAGCCTGTCTGCAGGTCAGAAGGCATATTAAAACCCAACTTTTCACTTTCACTTTTAAGCTGTTCGTAATATTTAGGAACAATAATATTTTGGTCGTTTAGCATAGCGTGTTTATTTAATTACCCAATTGTTTAATAGCAATATAAGCCATTAGTCCCACACTTGTTTCTAAAGCGGTTTCTTCAATGTCAAAAGTTGGGGTATGTACCGATGAGGTGATACCCCGTGCTTCGTTACGCGTACCTAAACGATAAAAGCAGGCATCGGCAACTTGGGTATAGTAAGCAAAATCCTCGCCGGCCATCCAAATATCCAGGTCCAATACATTCTCGGCACCTAAATAATCCTCCGCAAAACCACGCGCGGCTGCAGTTAGCTTAGGCTCGTTAGTCAAAAACGGATAACCTTTTACGATATTAAAATCGCAGGTGGCACCCATGCTTTCGGCAATACCTTTGGCCATTTTTATCATTTTTTCGTGGGCCTCAGCGCGCCATTTTTCATCCAGTGCCCTAAAGGTGCCTTCCAGTTTCACCTCGTTAGGTATAACATTGGTAGCACCGTTAGCAGTTACCTTACCAAATGATAACACGCATGATGTTTTAGGGTCCGAAAAACGGCTTACAATCTGCTGTAAAGCGGTTAATATATGGGCGGTGATAATTACGGGGTCGACGTTTTGTTGGGGTTGTGCAGCATGGCCGCCTTTACCGATAACGGTTACATATAATTCATCCGTTGATGCCATGTACTGGCCCGAACGGAAACCTACTTTACCCGCTTCAATTAAAGGCATTACGTGCTGCCCTATTACGGCTTGCGGTTTGGGATTTTCCAAAACACCCTCTTTGATCATGATGCTGGCACCACCGGGTAATTTTTCTTCAGCGGGTTGGAATATGAGTTTGATTGTACCGCCAAATTGGCTTTTTAACGAGGTTAATATTTTAGCCACGCCTAGTAATGATGAGGTATGAACATCATGGCCACAGGCGTGCATTACACCGTTATTTTGCGATTTATAAGGCACATCATTAGCCTCGGTAATAGGCAACGCATCCATATCCGCGCGCAAGGCAACCACGTTGGTTGATGGTTTATCACCTTTAATTAACCCAACTAAACCGGTATCGGCCATCTTAACATATTCGATACCCAATTCATCCAGTTTACCGGCAACAAATGCCGAGGTTTCTACCTCATGGAATGAAAGTTCAGGATGGCTATGCAGATGGCGGCGATTGGCCACTACATCATTAAAAATGTTTTTTGCTAACTCCTGTATCTGCTGTTTAATCATTGGATGTATCTGCTTTTGACGGATTTATTTTTTCGGATATGATAAATAAACTGGTAAAGTTACCTTTTAGTTGCTGCATTATTTTTTCAGCTTCTAAACGGGTGCGGTAATCACCTGCCTTTACCTTAAAATAAGGCTCGGTATAACTAATATAGGTACGCTGTTCCGGGTACTTGCTCTGAAACTTTGCCTGCGCTTCATAAGCCGCTTTACGGTTTGAGCCACTATATATTTGCACCCTAAAACCGCGCGACGAATACGGGATAACCTTACTTGCAGCGGGACTTTTTAAACTGAACCGCTTTGCTATTAACGTATCAATCCGCGAATCTTTAATTACCTCAACCTTACCTCGTTCCTGCCCAAAGGTAAATATCGGCATAAAAAAAACACATCCGGCTATGCAGCTAAATATCGCCTTATAAACAGATGTGTTTTTCATGGTATTCCTATTAATTGTCATTCGTCATTATCAGAATGACAAATTATTTATGCCTGGCCTGCACCATGGCAGTTTTTATATTTTTTACCGCTACCGCAAGGGCAGGGGTCATTACGTCCTATCTTTTGCTCCACCCTAACAGGGGTAGCTTTTTGCAATTCGCGTATGTCATCAGGCATATCGCTGTAATTGCCACCTTCGTGTACTAACTCAGGTTTTGAGGTGCGTATCTTCCTATGATCCGTTTTAGGCATTGGCCTTGCTTCCTGTATATCTTCAGGTGCCTGCTGTGTAGCAATACCGCCTCTGAATAAGAAACTCACCAACTCTTTATTCACACTGGCCAATAACTGGCGGAATAAATTGAATGCCTCAAACTTATAAACCAATAACGGGTCCTTTTGTTCGTATACTGCGTTTTGTACGGAGTTTTTCAACTCGTCCATTTCGCGTAAATGCTCTTTCCAGGCATCGTCAATAAGCGATAGGGTAACATTTTTTTCAAACGATTTTACAACCTCTAAACCCTTGTTCTCAATTGATTTTTTAAGCGGCACAGCTATTTGTAAGCCGTGTATACCATCAGTAAACGGAACAATTATGTTCTCTACCAAATTACCACGGGTATCAAAAACATCTTTTAAAACAGGATAAGCCTGCTCTGCAATAGCATTTGATTTACGTTTGTAAAAATCAGTTACCTCCGCAAAAGTTTTGTCAACCAATTTATCTATAGATAAGTTAGCAAACTCATCGTCAGTAATTTCTACATCTACTGAGAATATACGGATGATCTCTAAACGGAAACCTTCAAAGCTGTTTTGTTCTTTATATTCTGTAGCGATATCCTCTACTACATCAAAAAACGTGTTATTTAAATCAACATCCAGCCTGTCGCCAAATAAAGCGTTTTTACGCTTGGTGTAAATAACGGTACGCTGCGAGTTCATCACATCATCATACTCCAGCAAACGTTTACGTATACCAAAGTTATTCTCTTCAACTTTTTTCTGCGCACGCTCAATTGAGTTTGATATCATAGAGTGCTGTATCACCTCGCCTTCTTCAATACCCATTTTTACCATCAGGTTTGATATACGCTCTGATCCGAATAAACGCATCAGATTATCCTCTAACGATACAAAGAATTGTGAAGACCCCGGGTCGCCCTGCCTACCGGCACGACCACGCAACTGGCGGTCAACACGGCGCGACTCATGGCGCTCGGTACCTACAATGGCTAAACCACCTGCTTCTTTAACGCCCTCGCCCAGTTTAATATCCGTACCACGACCAGCCATGTTGGTAGCAATAGTTACGGTACCGGCTTTACCGGCTTCGGCTACTACATCAGCCTCTTTTTGGTGCATTTTGGCATTCAATACGTTGTGTTTAATGCCACGCAGTTTAAGCATACGGCTCAATAACTCTGATATCTCAACCGAAGTAGTACCCACCAATACCGGGCGGCCTGCTTGCGTTAGTTTTACTATCTCATCGGCAACGGCGTTATATTTTTCGCGGATGGTACGGTATACCAGGTCCTGCATATCGCTACGCTTGGTTGGCGTGTTGGTTGGTATTTCTACCACATCCAGTTTATATATTTGCCAAAACTCACCCGCTTCTGTAACCGCAGTACCCGTCATACCACAAAGTTTATGGTACATCCTAAAGTAGTTTTGCAGGGTTATGGTAGCAAATGTTTGCGATGCATCTTCAATTTTTACATTCTCTTTAGCCTCAATTGCCTGGTGCAATCCGTCAGAATAACGGCGGCCATCCAATACACGGCCGGTTTGCTCATCAACAATTTTTACTTTTCCGTCATCTAAAATGTACTCAGTATCTTTTTCAAATAGGGTATAAGCTTTTAATAGCTGGTTAACCGAATGTATACGATCTGATTTAATAGAAAAATCGCGCATCAATTCGTCCTTACGGGCAATTTTATCTTCTGCAGGCAGGTCCGATTTTTCAATATTAGCAATCTCGGTACCTACATCCGGCATCACAAAAAAGTGAGGGTCCTCACCGGCAGCGGTAATCAGCTCGATACCTTTTTCGGCCAGTTCAACCTGGTTTTGTTTTTCATCAATCACAAAAAACAGCTCCGCATCAACCTTAGGCATTTCTTTGCCCTGGTCCTGCATATAGTAGTTCTCTGTTTTTAACAGTACATTTTTGTTTGAGCCTTCACTTAAGTATTTAATTAAGGCTTTGCTTTTTGGTAAACCACGGTAAGCACGTAATAAAGCTAACCCGCCTTCGTCTACACCTGTTTTGCCTTCGGCGATAGCTTTTTTGGCCTCATTTAAAACGCCGTTAACATAATTTTTCTGTGCGTTAACCAAACGCTCAATACGGGGTTTCAGATCATAAAACTCATGCTCGTCGCCGCGTGGTATTGGGCCTGATATAATTAAAGGTGTACGGGCATCATCAATTAAAACCGAGTCAACCTCATCCACCATGGCATAATGCAATTTACGTTGTACCAATTCTTCAGGGCTGCGTGTCATATTGTCACGCAGGTAGTCAAAACCAAACTCATTATTGGTGCCAAAAGTAATATCAGCTAAATATGCCTGGCGGCGTTCTTCTGAATTCGGCTGATGTACATCAATACAATCTACCGACAAGCCATGAAACTCATACAAAGGCCCCATCCACTCCGAGTCACGTCGTGCCAGGTAATCATTCACAGTAACAATATGTACGCCTTGTCCGGCAATTGCATTTAAATAAGCAGGTAGGGTAGCTACCAAAGTTTTACCCTCACCTGTTGCCATTTCAGCTATTTTACCCTGGTGCAATACAATACCGCCAATTAGCTGTACATCATAGTGTACCATGTTCCAGGTAACCTCATTATCTGCTGCCAGCCATTTGTTATGGTGTATAGCCTTGTCGCCTTTTATTACCACATTACCTTTGCGCGCGGCCAGGTTACGGTCAAACTCCGTAGCCGTAACCTCAATGGTAGGATTCTCGGTAAACCTGCGGGCAGTTTCTTTTACCACGGCAAAAGCCTCCGGTAAAATACGTAATAGTATATCTTCCAGCTCTTTATTGCGGTCCTTCTCCAGTTTATCCAGTTGGGTGTATAGGTCTACTTTTTCGCTAACCTCTAAATCGGGATTATCGGTTTGATCCTTAATAGCCTGTATCTGGCTGTCAATATCGGCTAAACCTTGTTTAATGGTTTCTTTAAAATCTATGGTTTTGGCCCTAAGCTCATCATTGGTAATTTGATCCAATTTGGCATATTCCTCTTTAATTTTTTCAACTAAAGGCATTATGCCCTTAACATCTCTATCTGATTTGCTTCCAAAAAGCTTACTAATAAATTCTAACATATTATAATTGATATAACCCGACAATCTCAACAATTGCGCCAGCGCAGTTTTGAGGTCATTATGGCAGGCAAAGGTACGGTTTTATAGGGAAAGGCAAAGATTAGTGATTAGTTAATTAAAGATTAGTAGATTAATTCTTTTCAGTTTCATCATCATCTAAGTCATCGTCATCAATATCATCCAGAAATTTATCCTCATCAAACATTAATTCTTCTAGTTTTTCTTGCTCGGGTGTGCTGGTATCGAAGCGTATGGCCCAATTATCAGGTATATCAAGTGTTTTATCAAAATTTCTTATCCACGTTACAAATTCTATCCTAAATTCTTCAACTTTTTCACGCATTAGATCAACATAATCTTCATCGTGCATTTCCATCATTGCAGATGCAGCAACAGCATTAAACATATCATGTACTGCAAATTTTATTAAAACCGCGTTTTGCATTTTTAAAGAGTACAAACCACTACCTTCTGCACCTGCAATTTTTACTTGTATAAGCATAGCATTTCCAACTATTTCCCCAGCAAAGTGTTCACTTTTGGTGTCATTTTTAAGAGTTTCTGCTATAACTTCGGCAATTTCCAATAGTTCTTCAGCTTTTTTAAAAACAGGTAGTTTGCGGTATTTATCTAATCTTGACATGTTGTAAAAATACTGTTTATAAATACTTTTATAAAAAGTCCCCAACGGGGAGAGATTATTCACTAATAATTCTTTTTTAATAGTGTTCATGAAGGCTTTGCCGTTTAGAGGGGGCTGACTATCTTTGCCGCATGAATATCCTGATCCTTGGTTCGGGCGGAAGGGAAAGTGCCTTCGCCTGGAAATTATCTCAAAGCCCCAAATGCCAGCAGTTGTTTATAGCACCCGGTAATGCGAGTACGGGTCAATATGGTACCAACCTAAATATTGGCGTAAATGATTTTGGCGGGATAAAGGATGCTGTTTTAGCTAATGGCATTAACATGGTGCTTGTTGGCCCCGAGGAACCGTTGGTACGTGGTGTACATGATTTTTTCCTGGCAGATGCGCAATTGAAGCATATCCCGGTTATTGGGCCACAGCAGGAGGGAGCCCAGTTAGAGGGTAGCAAGGATTTCTCTAAACAGTTTATGAACAGGCACAATATTCCTGCTGCCAAATCACAAACATTTACCCGCGATAATTTGCAGGAAGGGTTTGAATACCTGGCTACCATTGGTTTACCCATAGTATTAAAGGCCGATGGTTTGGCTGCCGGTAAAGGGGTGCTGATATGTACAACCGTACAGGAGGCCCAGCAGGAATTAATTGAAATGCTTACCGAAGCTAAGTTTGGCGATGCCAGCTCGAAAGTTGTAGTTGAGCAATTTTTACAGGGTATTGAACTTTCGGTTTTTGTGTTGACCGATGGCAACAATTATAAAATATTACCATCAGCAAAAGATTACAAACGCATAGGCGAGGGCGATACCGGGTTAAATACGGGTGGTATGGGTTCTGTTTCGCCGGTGCCGTTTGCTAATGCCGAGTTTTTGGATAAGGTGGAGCAACGTATTATCATCCCAACTATTGAGGGTTTAAAACAGGAAGGCATACCCTATAAAGGTTTTATTTTTATTGGATTGATGAACTGCGGTGGCGACCCTTACATGATAGAATACAACTGCCGCATGGGCGACCCTGAAACGGAGAGTGTACTGCCAAGGATCCAATCAGACTTTGTTGATCTGCTATTAGGCGTAGCCGAAGGCAATTTGAATGAGAAAGAGTTAATCTTATCTGATAAAGTAGCAGCTACTGTAGTAATGGTTGCAGGCGGATACCCGGGTGAATATTTAAAAAATAAAACGATTACCGGTATTGAAAATGTGCGCGATTCGCAGGTTTTTCATGCCGGTACATCATTGCATAATGGTGAGGTTATAACTACCGGTGGTAGAGTATTAGCAGTAACTTCTTTACAGGATAATATGTTCGACGCCTTGCAGCAAGCCACTGCCGATGCCAGCCGCATTTACTATGATGGTATGTATTTTAGGAAAGATATAGGCTTTGATCTGCTATAGTTTTTTATACCATCATAATAAAACTTTAAAATGTGCGTCTTTATGTAAATTTAGACGCATTTTTTTTGGGTAAAAACTTAATTGAGTGTTAAACCTTTTATAAGGTAATGGTCTAACAGTATATTGAAGGGAAAGCTATGAAAAAAATAATTTATTGGGGTATGATGGTTTTGATCATATCCGGCTTATCATCCTGCACAACCTATAATTATTATGAGGCAGGACTTAACAGAACCAATTTAAGTAATTACCGCACATTTGCATGGATGCCCTCGGGCGGAAGTGCTAATAATGCTAATAACAGCAATAATTTTATTGCCGATGCTAAAATAAAAGACGCGGCTACTGCCGCATTGGTTGAGAAAGGTTTGCGCTTACAACAAGACAATCCTGATCTCATCATCAGCTATTCAAGGCAGGTTGGCCGTGGTACCCGTCAGGTTTACGCCAGTAATTGGGGCTGGGGTGGTTATGGTTATCCCGGATGGGGTATGGGCTTTGGTTGGGGTGGCTTTGGCGGATGGGGCTTAGGCTATCGACCATATTACTATGCATATGGTGCCCCTTTTGCTTATGCCGATGTTAATTTAGGTAAAGAGCATTATAAGGAAGGAACTATTGTTATTGACCTGATAGACCGCCGTTCAAGGCAGGTAGTTTGGCGTGGTTTTGGTGTTGGCGAAGTACACCGCGACCCGCAAAAGGATATTGACGATTTGCCTAAAGTTGTGGATGGCGTTTTAAAACAACTAAGTTTAGCACCATCATCAGCACCACCGGCAGGTGGCAGCGGCGATAGAAGGATAAGGCCAACTAATTTACGATCATCATAATATTTGAAAAAAGGACCAACTAAAAAATAGCTGGTCCTTTTTTTATGCTTATAAAAATACTTAAATCGCTTTTTCTAATTGTTGTTTACGATAGAATTGAAAAGTGGTAAATATAAGTGCCGCCCCAACCAATAATATCACCCAGGTATCAAGCGGGCATTGATTTGTAGCAGCATCAACATCTACCCCAGGTAAACCGGGCCCATCTCCACAATCCTGTCCAAAGGCAGTAATGCTTATGCTTATTAAAAGAAAAGTGAATAATAAACTTAATGCCTTATTATGCTTCATGCCAAAAAATCTTAATCATTATAACTTTACAAATTTACTATTCCCAACGATAGTTTTAGTATTATTATTGTAAACCTTTATTAAATAAACTCCGGGAAAAAAATTACTGATATCGCTTTCCCATATATCTGGTTGCGATGTATTAACAGTTTTGATAGCAGTACCCCGGCTATCAGCTATAGTTACGGTATAGTCCGAATAGTTTTTAGCAGTACTGTTTTTATCTCTTCTCTCGGTTACTTTAAGCTTAATAACTGATGTCGCAGGGTTGGGGTATGTTTTTATCGAATTATTAGTAACAGCATTATATACAGAATAACTAATAGGAACAGTTCCTGAGTAAGCAATAGTTCCTGATATATCCACTTGTTTTAAGCGATACAAGTTTTCTGCAAAAAACAGCGGCGAATTATCAATAAAGCTATATGAGCCCGAACTATTAGATTTAAAACTACCCAAATCAGTATAAGTTAGCCCATCATCATTACTACGTTGTATAGTAAATTGAGTAGTATTGCCTTCATTTCCGGTTTTCCATGTTAAAGTTACCGCGCCACCGTTTCTTTGACCTTTAAAGTCTGTTAGATAATAGGCACTTCCCGGGTCGGTAGTAATAACAATGCTAAACCTTCTTTTAAAGGTAGTACTATCAGTTGCTATTGCATCAAAAGAATAAATAGGGGTGGTTTTAATATTTACCGAATCTTTTTTAAGCCAGTCCTTTATCCATATATCAAATTGAGGTGGCATATCATTAGTTTCCGGAACGCTAATTTGGTAGGTACCATTAACCGGTACAATAACGTTTAGGTTGATGTTTTCTTTATAAGCAGGCAACGGCATTTGATTAATAGCTAAAGCTTCCCGGTTATTAACCCTGGTTGAAATAGCAACTACATTATTCCCTCTTAAATAATCGGCATCTTCATCTACTGTATAGTCAGAACTTGTTCCCGGTTTAAAAAATATTAAAGCATCGTCCTTGTTATCAGCATCCTGGGTAAGTTTTACGCGTATGTATTTCAAATCGGTAGTTGGTGGGGCAGCTGCCAGCATAATATTAGCAGCCGCTACCTGTGTATTAACTTTATGCGATTCTAAAAAAGTTACGGATGGCGATGCTGCTGTAGTTTTAACATAAAACCCCTGTCCGCTTGGTATAATGTCGGCAACGCTACCCCCATTGGTATTAGTTCCCACACCTCCATTACCTCTAATGTAAGTACTAAATACTTTTAACGTTGGGTTATACACCCAAATAGTAGTACCAACATTAGTTGTTCCGGTCATCAAATCCCAGTCAATTGAACTGGCATATGGGTTACCTAAAAGATTAAAGCCGCGCACACTGGTTGGTGAGCCAGCCGTATATAATAAGCCGTTTGTACCCGTGGTCCAATGCTTAACAGTAATGCTGCCCTGGTTTAGATAACCGGTAGCTGTAAAAGTGGTAGGTTTTGCTATTGTTGAAGTATTGGTTGGATTTACAGTAGTGGCCCTGTCGCCCCTAAAAAATAATAATAACCCATTGCCGGCCGGAATGGTAAAAGTACCTGCGTCCCCATCCACATTAAAATTATAGGCTGTACCGTTATTTATTTTGTTAATAGCCCTGTTATTGCCCGAAATAAAACTTGTGTAATTAGGCGCCATATTTTCGCGGTATAAATACATGGTAGGTCCGGTACCTACAGCATCAAAACCGCCACCAGTACCTGTGGTACCTGTAGTGTACATTTGGCTATTTATGTAGGTTAAGTTTGGCCATACCAAATTGTTGCTTGCAGCTGATACAGGCGAAGATATTAACCTGTATCCGCGACTGTAAGACTGATCGCCTGATATATACCTTTCCACATTAACCGTTCCGGTTATACTACCCCCTGATGGTATAGCCGCTACAGTAGCCGAGCCATTAGCGTCCGACTCTAAAGTAAGCAATCCGCTTCCGGCTGCTAATGTAGTATTTGTGCCGGCAATGGTTAATACGCCGGTTGGCAACACATTAAATTTACCACTGGTTATGGTTTTTGTGCTGGTACTTGCACCCGTAAAAGTTACGTTATTAAAATCAACCCCATTACCACCGCCCAGTACTAAGCTTTGTGTGCCACCATTAAACTGAACGGTGGCTGCGGTAAAGTCCAGATAATTGCTGGCATCATTAGCCAGGGAATTGGTAAATGTACCAGCTACATTAAAGTTACCTGATGTGACAGTTTTTATACCCGACCCGCTAAAAGTTAAGTTATTAAAACTAACACCATTACCGCCACCCAACACTAAAGATTGGGCACCCGCCCTGTTAAACTGTACAGTCGATCCTGTAAGGGCAAGGTAATTACTCACATCATTAGCCAAACTATTGGTAAAATCGCCGGCTACATTTAAGGTACCTGATGACGCTGTTTTTATACCCGAGCCGCTAAAATCAACATTTTGGTAACTTATGCCGCTTGGCAAACCCGTAATAGCGGTATTTGTATAAATAGTTTGCGCGCCATTAGCCGTATAGCCAATAGTTGAGCCTGCAGAAAGCGATATAGTATTAGTACCGCTTCCTGATAACCCGGCTAAAGCGGTAGGATCAGTAAAATTTAAAGTACCCCCGGTCATGGCGAGGGTAGATGTGCTTGCCGCATTGGCACCATTGCTGGTTAACAGATCAGTTGCAGTAACGGTGCCGTCAGTAATGGTAAACGTGGCATTGTTAGCGAGGGAACTGGCATAAGTACTTGTAAGCGAAATATCTCCGCTTAGATTTAAATTGGTTACCGATGAGCTTAACTTTGAAGTGTATGTTGAGCCCAGGCCGGTAGTGTTAGCTATAACTTTTAAATTTCTGGCATTAATGGTGCCCGATCCTGAAGTTGTTCGGAGTAAGCCTACAAAAGCATTGTTTGTTACGGAGTTGGCATCGCTTTGATAGGTAATATCTTCGGTTACATTTAAAACACCACCGTCATTTACCGTAATAATTGGAGAGGTTGGGGATGAAGTATCAAACGTTCCCATTATTACTGACCATACATTTATAGTGGTGGTAATAAGGGGTAAATTGGCACTGTATGTAGTAGCCGAGCCACCAATACTTATCTGGTCAAATGTTCCCGGTACACCGGATGGTGTCCAGTTAGCTGATGTTGCCCATGCAGTGCTGCTTGAGCCATCCCAGGCTTTTAGTGCAAAAGTATTAAAGGTTAGTATAGTGGTACTGCCGCCTGTGGCATTATAAGCACTTATAGTGTAATCGGTAACGGCAGTAGATACAGTTGCGGTGCCCGTAACGGCCCCGGTAGTATTGCTCATGCTTAAACCAGTAGGTAACGCCTTGTTTCTGAAATACCTGCCGGTGGGCCTGTACATATTTACCACATTGCCGGTATAATTAGGGGCATAAATATTGCCTTTTCCATCACCAAAAAGGCCCCTGCAATTGCTTACGCTGGTTATGCTGGCTGCAGCCGAAATATTGCTGCCTGTACCAAGTGTGTAAATACCTATAGTGCCGGCTGTGTTGTTGGTTACGTAGGTGTAGCCATTAATATCATCAACAAACAAACCTTCGGGCGTTGTGCCTAAAGTTTGTATATGGCTTGCCCTTACTACCGAACCTGAAGTATTATATATAGTAACATTTGAACCGGCCCTGTTTAATATATATAAATTTACGCCACTATTATCAATGCCAACCGGGTCATTTAAATTACCACCGGTTACTAAAGTGCTTTGTACCAGTGCCGATGTTACCTTAACTATATAATCTGTTGTACCATAGCTGGTGATATACATATTATCTGATGCATCAATGCACATTCCTTTGGTGGTGCCACCCACCGTAAGTGTTGTGGTGGATACAAATGTACCGCCTGAATCATACTTGAGTAATGTAGCGTTAGCATTTAAAACCCACATATTACCCGATGAGTCGAAAGCTATTTTTGACGGGCCCGCCAGCGTGCCGCCGCTGGTATAATTATTAGATATTACTGCACCGGCTGACGTAAACTTTGAAATGGTATTGTTGTTAAAATTACATATATAGATATTACCTGCCGCATCAACAGCCCCGCGGTACGGGTTGTTAAATGAGCCGCCTGTTAAAGGTTGTGATGCTGTACTGCTATAACCTAAAGTTGTAACAACAGCCCCGCCAGAATTAGTTACATTAAGGGAAGGGTTGGGCGCTGTGTTTATTGCAATGGTGGTTCGTATGTTAGCCGGTGAATTGGCATAGCTAATATTAGGCTGTGCTAATAGCTTGCCGTAAATTAATGTAATTAATGCAACGGCAATTAATAGGGGTTTGATCAGTATCTTCAAAATAAGGATAATATAATACAAAAATATTAATTAATAATATTCACAACCAAAAAGTGTAGAAATATTGCCTCAATATTGGGGTGTTGTTAATTAATAAGCAATATTTTAACCATATTGGCTTATTACGTGTATAACAAACCAAAGGTTTTTATAATTAATACAATAGGGAGATGCGTAATTGTAGGTAAGAATACAACTTTAATGCCATTAAATTACTTATAAAAAGTTATAATTTAATAAACCGGGTACTTCCAACTAATTTTTTATTGTATCCATCAGTCACCTGGATATAGTATATACCCTGTAATAATTCGCTGATATCACCCTGCCAGCTTGATTGTGAAATAGATACACTTTTATATACCCTGCCCGCGTTACCAACAATAGTAATAGTGTACAAAGGGATTGTACTGGCGGTTGGTGAAATTTGCGGGATAATTACGTTAATTATTGAACTTGATGGATTGGGATATAGTTTTATAGGAGCATTGGCGGTATTATTACTGCCTAACGAAAAATTGATTGAGATACCTTTAGAATAGGTAATGTTTCCATTAACATCTTCCTGTTTTAAGCGATAAATATTCCTTGCGTTTAATACCGGCGATTGATCAATAAACGTATAATTGCCAACACCGGTAGAGGTTAAATTGCCAATGGGGAAATAAATTACGCCGTTATCAACACTCCTTTCAATAGTAAATTTAGTAACGGTTGACTCGTTTTCCGTTATCCAGTCTACCTGAACAGCATTTGATACTTTTATGGCTTTAAAGCTCAACAAATTGTAAACAGCACCGGGGTCTTGCCTGATAACCACACTAAACCTATGTTTAAAGGTGGTAGTATCGGTTGTAACAGCGTTAAAATTATAAGTTGTATTAGCCCTCAAATCTACCGAGTCTTGCATGTAGGCATCCATTAACCAGATGTCGTATAAAACAGGTATATTTTTAATTTCAGAAGCCGAAATTTGATACGATCCATTAGCTGGAACTATCACATTTATTGGAATATTTTGAGTTTGACCTTTTGCAGGCAATGGTAATTGGTTAATGGCCAATGCAAAATTATTAGCGGCCTGGGTTGAAATAACTACTTGGTTATTACCTCTTAAATATTCGGCATCCTCGTTTACCACAAAATCAGCCGATGTACTATCTTTAAAAAACAACAGGGCTTCATCTTTATTTAAATTGTCTTGCACCAATTGTAAACGCAGATATTGTGGATCTGCTGCTGGGGGTACAGGCGCGGCAGCCAGCAATAAACTGGCCGCAGGCACTTGAGTACTTACTTTATGAGCCTCGGTAAAGGTTAAAGCGGCTAAAGTACTGGTAGCCTTTACATAAAAACCTTGTCCGCTTGGTATAATATTAGCATCAGCACCATTAAAATTGGTACCTATACCACTGGTGCCCGCAATATAGGTGGCATAGGTTTTTAAAGTTGGGTTATATATCCAAACGGTATTAGTTATATCAGTTCCACCGTTAACAGCGTTATCCCAGTCAATTGAACTGGCATAAGGGTTACCCACCAGGTTAAAACCGCGTACACTAACCGGCGTACCTGCTGTATATGACAAGTTGGAGGAGCCGGGGGTAAACCAATTTTTTACGGTAATGTCGCCCTGGTTTAAATATCCGGTTTGTGTAAAGGTAGTAGTGGTAGCAATTGATGAAGTATTGGTTGGGCTGGTAGTAGTAGCCCTATCACCCCTAAAAAACAGCAATAAGCCATTACCTGCACGTATATTAAAAGTGCCGGCATCACCATCAATATTAAAATTGTAAGCCAAAGCATTATTTATTTTAGCCACGCCCCTGCTATTGCCCGAAATAAAACTTGAAAAATCAGGAGCCTTATTTTCGCGATATAAATACATATTTGGATTACCTACCGCATCAAAACCATTGGTTGCGCCACCGGTGCCGGTTGTATAAGTTTTATTATGGATGAAAGTTAAATTGGGCCATATTAAATTACTGCTTGATACTGATACAGGAGATGACAATAACCGGTAACCCCGGCTATATGACTGCCCGCCTGATATATAGCGTTCAACATTAACATTGCCGGTAACGCTTGATCCTGACGGAATAGCAGGTACAGTTGCCGAGCCATTTGCATCTGATTTTAAAGTTAAGAAGCCACCTGCGGCCAGCGTGCTGCTGCCACTAAAGTTTAAAGTACCGGTACTGGCTATATTGATCATGCCCGAGGTTATGGTCTTGGTACCGCCTCCGCTAAACGTTGTATTATACAGCGTTGTTCCATTACCCCCGCCGCCGGCTAAAGTTTGCGTAGTGCCGGTAAATAATACAGGTACTGCAGATACATCTACATAATTGCTCGCATCGTTGGCAAGGGTATTGGTAAAGTTGCCCGCCACATTTAAATTACCTAACAACGCGGTTTTTATACCGGTACCACCAAAGGCAATATTTTGATAACTTATGCCCGATGAAGACAAACCATCAATTGCATTATCTGTATATATAAACTGGTCATTGCTGCCCGTATAGCCTAAGGTTGAGTTTGTATTTAGTGTTAATGTGTTTACACCTGATGATGAAAGGCTTGATAAAGCTTCAGTACCGGTGAAATTTAAAGTAGCCCCGTTATCTATTGTTACTGTTGATGTACTTTCAACATTAGCGTCGTTGGTTGTAGTTATACCACCGGCTGTTATTGTCCCGCCCGTAATATTTAAAGCCGCTTTAGCTATTTTTGAACTTGAAAAATATTTTGACGTTAATGATATGCTACCACTTAAATTAAGATTAGCTACAGATGAGGCCATCGTTTCTGTATATATAACACCAGTTATACTTTTGTTGGCAATAACGTTAAGGTTAGTGGCATTTATGGTACCTGTACCCGTTAAAGTAGCCACACGGCCAAGGTTTGATTCAGCATCACTTTGATCGGTTATATCACCAGACACATTTAAAACACCTGTTCCGTCCACAGTTATAACCGCCGCCGATCCGCCCCTGTTACCTAAAACTATAGAGCCTACATCAATTGTAGTACCGTTAGGTATGATAGGAAGGTTAGTAAAATCAGTTGTAATTACACCAATTTGTGCCCTATCTGTACTCCCAGGTACATTGCTTCCCGCCCAGTTGCTGCCTATTGACCAATCATTAGAGGTTTGGCCACGCCAATTAAAAACATTCCCCACACTAATATTAATTGTGGTTGATGACCCTCCCAAATTGTTAAAACCAAATACCGTATAATCTTTTGCTGTTGATGTTGTAGTGGGTGTGCCCGTTATCTCGCCGGTTGTGCTGTTAAAGCTTAAACCGGTTGGTAATGCCGCGTCAATAAAATAGCCTGTACCAATAATTTTTCTGATACGGTTATTGTTATAGTCTGCTAAAAACAGATTTCCGGTTAATGGGTCTACAGCCAATCCACGGCCGTCAATTGATGCCGCCGTACCAACACCGTCTGTAGCGCCCGCCGACCCTGTGCCTATAATAGTATTTACTGCCGCAGCAGGAGTTATCATTCTTATTTTAAAATTTCCGCTATCATCAACATAAAAGTTACCTGATGCGTCAATAGTAATACTTCTTGGGCCATTAAACCTTGCTGCAGTACCTGTTCCGTCTGTCGAGCCCGATGTTGAACCTGTAGTGCCGGCAAATGTAGTTACCACACCTGCCAATGTTATTTTTTTAATGTTATGGCTGCCTGTGTTTGCCACATATAAAACGCCTGCTGCATCGGCCACAATACCTGACGGACCATTTAATCCCGATGAAACTAATGTTGTTACCACGCCGGCTGTACTTACCTTCCTGATGCGATTGGTATTATAATCACTCACATACAAATAGCCATCGGCCTTATTATATATTATGCCCGTTGGGCCATTAAACCTGGCCGCGGTACCTGTACCGTTTGTAGTATTAGCGCTACCTGCCGTACCTGCTAAAGCAGTAACCGTACCACCGCTAATGGTTACCCGCATAATACGGTGATCGCCAAAATTAGCTACATATAAGTAAGTTCCGGTAGCATCTATAGTTACATCTGCGGGCGATGATAAACCTGTAGCAAGTGTAGTGACCACACCTGCCTGTGTAATTTTACGAATGGAGTTATTGGTAGCATCTGCCACATACATATTTCCTGCAGCATCAAATGTTATGCCCTGTGGTTTATTAAACCTTGCTGCGCTGCCTGTACCGTTTGTAGTACCGGTTGCACTTGATGTACTGCCTGCAAAGTGCGAAACTGTAGCGTATGTAGTTGCGGGTACAGGGCCGCCATTATTTACAGGCGCAACTGTACCCACATTTACATTTACTGCAAATGCCTGCGGTGTATCATAACTAATATCCGGTGGTATTAGGGTTACTGTAATATTAACTACAGTCGATGAACTACCTGCGGTATTCCGTGCTGTAATGGTATAATTAGTTGCGGGCCATTCAACAGTAGGGGTGCCGCTAATAATACCTGTCGCGCTATCAAAACTTAAGCCGTCAGGTAATGTAGTTGGTGTTATGGTATAGCCGGTAATTATAATTTGCCTTATTTTGTTGTTATTATAATCTGCTAAAAAAATATTTCCTGTTGATGCGACAGCTAGCCCACGCCCATCGATAGACGCAGCTGTACCTATACCGTCTGCGGAGCCTGATGACCCTGTACCCACAACAGTAGTTACGTCTGCCGTAGATGTTATTTTACGTATGGTAAAGTTGCCACTGTCATCAACGTATAAATTTCCGGCGGCATCAATGGCAATACCCCTTGGGCCATTAAATCTTGCGGTAGTACCGTTGGCATCAGTTGAACCTGGTGTTGAACTTGAACCACCTGCAAATGTGCTTGCTGCTACAGGGCTAAGGGTTACTTTTCTTATATTATTGTTAAGTGTGTTAGCCACATATAAATTGCCTGTCGCATCTGCCACTATTCCACTGGGGCCATTCATGCCGGATGTAGTAAAAGTAGTTACTACGGCACCCATAGTTACTTTTCTTACCCGGTCGCTATTATAATCACATACGTATAAATTTCCGTCTACATTATTATAAACGATGCCTGATGGCCCATTAAACTTTGCTGATGTACCTGTATTATTTGTTGTACCGGCAGAACCGCTACCTGCAAATATGGTAACTGTACCATCACTAACCTTCACTTTTCTAATACGGTGATCACCAAAACAAGCTACATATAAATAAGTATCGGTAGCATCAATGGTTACGTCTGCAGCACCGGTCAACCCGGTAGCTAAGGTGGTTACCACACCGGCAGGGGTTATTTTACGTATAGCGTTATTTGTTGCATCGGCAACATACATATTGCCCGCAGCGTCAAAAGTCATGCCCTGTGGTTTGTTAAATTTTGCAGCAGTACCGGTTGCATTGGTTGAACCTGCAGTACCACTCCCCGCAAAGGTTGAAACCTCGTAATCAACACTACCAGACATTGCACCGCCTGTGTTTACAGGCGCTAAACTACTACCTATATTTACACCTGTATAAAAAGTTTGCGGTGTAGTGTAACTAATATCGGGTGCCTGTGCAAATAAATTGCCGCCAACTAATAAAATTGCTATAGCTGTAAATACGCAATATCTAAAGGGTCTCTTCACTATAAAATATATAATTCAAAAATACAATTAATAACTATTACAGCACAAAAGCGTGTAAAAATTACCTCAGTTAAAGGGTGTTATTAATTAATATTCAACAAATTAGCTTTGTGATATATTAGTTGATAAGCTATCACATAATTTGAAGGAAATATTATAGGAAGATGTTAATGCGCAACCCGTATATATATCTTAGAGCATTAGATGCACTAAGATACTAAATAAGTGAAAAAATTATTTATAATTTAATAAACCTGGTTTTGCCTATTACTTTTTTGTTTGATTCATTAATAACCTGCACATAATAAGTGCCCGGCGATAATTTACTAATATCGCCTTGCCAGCTGTTTTGCGAAATAGATACTTTATTAAGCGTTGTGCCCGAACTTCCTGTAATAGTAATGGTGTATTGTGGCGTTACATCAGGGTCTACCTTGTCAATAGTTATATTAATGGTAGTGCTTGATGGATTTGGGTATAAGCTTATAAGTGCTTCTGTAACATTGCTTCCGCTTAAAAAATTAATTGGTATAGCTGTAGAGTAGGTTATTGTACCCCTAAAATCTTCCTGTCTTAAGCGGTAAAAGCTTTTACTATTTAAAACAGGTGTATTATCAATAAACTCATAATTACTTTGGCTGTTAGATCGTAAAGTACCTATGGTGGTATAATTAATCCCATCAGTACTTCGCTCAACAGTAAAGAAAGTATTGTTTGATTCGTTAGCAGCTACCCAGGCAACCTTAACCGATGTTACCTGTTTCACGGCAGAAAAATCTAACAGCTGATAGGCGTATTTGCCATCTATCCTAATTACCACACTAAACCGGTTTTTAAAGGTGGTGGTGTCATTTAAAACTGCATTAAAACTATAGGTAGGATTAGTACTTTTAATGTTTAGCGAATCCTTACGGAAAGCGTCTAATAACCAAACTTCATATAACTGTGGTATGTTTTGAACTTCGGGCACTTCCAATTTGTAGCTGCCATCAGCCGGAACGGTAACGTTTAAAGGAACAATTTGGCTTTTAACCGGGAAAGGGAGCTGGTTAATAGCCAGGGCAGCCTTATCAGCTGATTGTGTAGAGAGATTAGTTTGACTAACGCCCGATAAATATTCCGCATCTTCATTTGCTGAAAAATTTACAGAGGCAGTATCATTAAATAATATTACTGATTCATCTTGATTTAAACTGTCTTTAAATATTTTCAAACGCATATATTTCAAATCAGTCGGGGCAGCAGTTGCTAATAATAAACCACTTTGCGGTGTTTGTGTATTTACTTTATGCGCTTCGGTAAAAGTTAAAGCCGCATTGGTAGCTGTAGCCCTAACATAAAAACCTTGTCCGCTTGGAATAATATTACCCGGACTGCCATTTAAATTAGTACCTACCCCATTTTTAATATAAGTGGCATAAACTTTTAGTTTGGGATTATATATCCAAATAGTATTACTTATGGAAGTGCCGGTGATAGCATTCCAGTTGATGGCGCTGGCATACGGGTTACCAACCAGGTTAAAACCTCGTACGCTGGTAGGTGTTGCTGTTGTGTATGACAAATTGATTGAACCTGGCGTAAACCAATTACGTACTACAACATTCCCCTGGTTTAAATAACCGGTTTGGGTAAAGGTTGTTGGCTGGGCAATGGTTGAAGTATTAGTTGGGTCGGTAGTTGTGGTCCTGTCGCCCCTAAAAAATAGCAGCAGGCCATTACCGGCACGAATGTTAAAACCGGTACCATCGCCATCAACATTAAAATTGTATGCAGGCGTGTTATTTATCTTAGCTATACCACGGCTATTACCCGAGATAAAGGTTGAAAAATCGGGTGCTTTATTTTCCCGATATAAATACATATTTGGATTACCCACTGCATCAAAGCCGTTGGTAGCACCACCCGTCCCAGTGGTATAGGTTTTGGCGTGTATAAAGGTTAAATTAGGCCATATCAAGTTATTACTTGCTACAGATACCGGCGATGATAATAAGCGATAGCCTCTGCTCCAGGATTGGCCGCCGGTTATGTAACGCTCAACATTATAATTACCTGTAATGGTACCTGTAACGGGGCCAATCGTGGCAGATCCGTTGCCATCAGATTGTAAAGTAAATGTACCTGTATTAGCAACTGTTGCATTACCGGTAACATTTAATATAGATGTGGAAGCCATAGTAAAAGTGCCGCCGTTATTCAGTGTACCTGCACCGTTAACGTTTAATATTGCATTATCGTTAACGTTTGAAATAGCTGTCGCCGCTAAGGTCACTGCTCCGGGACCAGCAATGGTGCCATTAGCATCTGAAAGAACGTTTAAAGCATTATTTAGAGTTAAAGTAAAGCCTGAATTTACTGTTAACGCAGGCGACGCTACCACAGTCCCAAATGTTATCCCACCTATGGTTGTATTTGCAGCTATTACAGGAGCATTAGTGTAGGCCCTGCCGCCAATACGTACTACAGTTGTACTAATAGGCACGGTGCCATTACTATTATTTAATGTTTTAAAATTATTAGCGTCGGTAAAGCTGCTGCTGTTGCCGCCAACCCAATCTAAAGTAGTAGCTATATTAAATGCCTGCCCTGTAACATTATAAGTATTATAGGCAGTTGAATAAGGCGTGGGCGTAAACGCCAATTGTCCCTGCCCGCTTTGGAAACCAAAGGTATATGCTGCGTTTGGGGGCCCGGTATTAACCGTATAGTCGGCAACAAGCCAGTAATAATAGGTGGTACCCGGTGTAAGGGTTTCATTTACGGTACACACTACATATCCGCCCCCACCAATACTAACCGCCGAGCCACTATATAAAGGTGATCCGCCCGGAAATACATTGGTAGTTGAGCGGTAAAGGCGGCCATTTGAAAAATATTGGTTCTCCTGTCCCGAGGTTTTTATATTAAATTGTGTAAAGGTTTGTGTAGACCCAAAGCCTTCTACCCCAAACCCGAATAATACAATATTGGTTTGCCCAAATGCTAAAATACCCTGGGTAATACCGTTAGATACATTATTGGCACCTGTTACAAAAATAGTAGGAGCGGGTAAATTAAACGTATTACCTGATATAGCAAAGGTATTGTATGATGAAGCAAAGGGGGCACTTTGAACAATAGCGTCCTCTGCCTGCCCGCTTATAAAATTAAACGCGATGGTAGCTGACGCGGCCCCGCCAACATTATCAGCCACTAAAAAATAATACCGCGTTTGATTGGCTGTAAATGTATTTTGCGCGGTTAAGGTGACAGTAGCATAGCTGCCATTAAATACTACCGTACCCGCAAGGGTTTCGGCACCGGCGGTGTAAGAATTATTGGTGCTATAATACAATTTACCATTACCAAAATAATCTTCGGCGTTAGCATTACTACTATTGATATTAATTTCACTAATAGTGATAGCGTTAGTTGATTGTATACCGAAGCCAAATAAGGCTACATCAGTTTGATTGGCTGTAATGGTACTACCCGAAACGCCTGTTTGCTGTGAAGTAACTGTTAAGCGCGATGCGTTTAAACTATAAGTATTGCCCAGTACATTAAAATCATTATAATCCTGATTAGGGGTGGTACGTTGTAGAGCAGGTGTTGATTGCCCGTCGGTAAAATTAAACTGTATATTATCAGCATCAGGGAAACTGCTTTTTAACGTAATTACAACAAAATAATACCTGGTGCTACCACTATTTATGGTTTGGTCGCTGAAAGTAAAATTAATGTATTGTGTACCAATGGTATTTGTTGTTGCTATTTGGGTTTCGGCACCTGCTGTGTATGAGTTATTAGTGCTTCGGTATAAAGTAGCACTGGCTATGTAGGACGAAAGTACAGTAGAATTACTATTTATATTAAACTTGTTAAAAGTTCGGTTTACGCCGTTTGTCTGTACGCTAAAACCAAAAACAGCTACACCTGTTTGCCCTGGAATTAGTGTTGAACTGGTAAGTTCAAGTCCGGTTGTTAAATTATTTAAAACAATTGGCGGTGGTGTTCCGGCAGCAACCTGGTAATAATTTTCATAGCCATTATTGTTATTGTTATAGTTGGTGCCACCGCTGCTAATTATTCCAACCGGCGATTGCCCATACTGTACAGCGGGTTGAAATTGGGTATTTGTTGTTGAAATACAATCAACTACCAGGTAATAGTATCTTGTTTCGCCCGCGGCAATACTTTCGTTCATGCTGCTAATGGTTACCAGGCCGGCACTAAAAGTTACCGTGCCTACCGCGGTACCCGGATTGCCCGCGTTATAGCCCGATGTGGATGTACTATACAGCCTGCCGTTATTAAAGATGGTCGAAAGATCTACATTATTTGCGGCATTTTTTATATTAACTGTTCCAATGGTTTCGGGTGCACCGGTTACTGTTAGGCTAAATCCGTATACAGCTACATTATTACTGGAATAACCGGTTATGGTACCCGAATAAAGGTTGGTAGTTTGCGAATTAAAAGTTACGGTTTGCGCAAATGAGTTTTCACTGCCCAGTAAACCGCCTAATAATAAAGTAATGGAAAATATTAATTGTAAAAGATATTTCAAGGTAATATGTGTTTAATTAAAAAATTAATACGCTATAAATATAATCAATCTATATACGTAACAGGCAGTTATATAGTTGTTGCATAAAATTAGGTTAAAATTACTCTTTGTGTAGAAATAATTGCCCATACTTTAGCACTATACTAATTATAGCATACCTAATACAACACAACAAAATGCCGTTTGTTATATGCTTATATAGCAAAAAGCGAGCCGTTATCAAAAAGTATACTTAATACCTAAACCCGGTGCAATATCCATAAAAGGGCCTGTTGCCAATTCAATACGCGGATTCAAATCTAAACTAACGGCGATGGGGGCGTTGGGTATTTTATATTCAAGGCCGATAACGCCATCGGCACCCAGCAATATTTGGTTTTTAGTGTACACCTGGGTATCTCCATTAAATCTGCGGTATGTGCCGCTGCCAACGCCGCCAATATGCGCGCCAAAGCCATAATAAAATTTCAAGGCAGGTACATTAAATGCTTCCTGGTGTATTTCATATAAGCCGGTTAATACCACCCCATGGTTATTGCGGAAACCAATAATTGCTTCAAGAGCAGTATTTTCCTGGAAGAAGTATTTGCCTGATATACCGTTTTCATAGCCTCCAAATTTTAGCCCCACGGCAATTTGATAGGAGTTTGTTGTATTAATTGATGGGTGTGTTTGTGCAGTTGTTGTTTTAGATGCAAAGATAAAAGCAACAAAAATGGTTAGGTATGTAAAGTTTTTCATGCTATTAATAACGGTTTTTTTGGGGTTTTTGTCTGCAACTATGAAAATAAATACAGCAGTAATACAACACGTTTGTTTATGCTATCAAAAGTATGAGATAAATCATATTTGTGTAATCAATAAGTGTTTATTACGTTTGATGCTATGCGCGGCCATGTAAAACACCAGGAAACTATAGATTATTTTTTAAAAATTGTATGGCAAACTATCGCTAACCGTTATAATCAATTGGTTACCGAGTTTGGCATAACCCAATCCATAGGCTATCTGCTCATCAACATTGATGAGCAGGAGGGTACAACAGTTTCGCAGGCGGCAGCATTGCTTGGCTTAAAATCAACCAGCCTGTCGCGTATGCTTAGCCAATTAGAAAAAACAGGCTTAATATACCGGGAACTGAACCAGGGTGATAAAAGATCGGTAAAAATTTATTTAACACCCCTGGGTAAAGAAAAGCGGCAAATGGCCCGGGCCGTGGTGAAGGAGTTTAACAACTATCTGAACGATCATATTAAAGAAGCGGACAAGGAATATCTGATCAACCTGCTTAAAAAGATAAACCAGTTAACGGTTAATTTTAAACCCAATAATTAATTGTTGGGTTATTTCTCATTAGTATATAGCTTATTAAATGTTAAAATATGTTAACCTGCTGTTTTTGACATATAAAAGAATAAATTTGCCTTTTGGAAACAAATGAGCAGGGCACTATACATATTGTTATTTTGTTGTTGTATAATATCCGCTTGTAAAAAGGATACGACTACCGGTGTAGAAGCTGAAAGGGCCCAGGCTATTATTGATGATAAAATAATAAGCGATTATTTGGCAGCAAACCCTGGTTTAAATGCACAGCGTATTGATACTACCGGGGTGTATTATATTGTAATACAGCCAGGCAGCGGAACGGCCCTGTTTACAAATTCAACGCAGGTAACAGTTGGGTATAAAGGCCGACTGTTAACAACGGGGCAGGTATTTATAAGTACGGATAATATTCATCCATCATTTGTATTAAGTACGGTGATAAAGGGTTGGCGATTAGGTATACCTCAAATAAAAAAAGGTGGTATAGTACGTTTATTAATACCATCACGTTATGCTTACGGCCCTTATCCGCAACCTGAAGTTGGCAAATCTTACGGTTTAACCGATGGGTTGCCCGGAAGTGCAGTGTTAGATTTTGATATAGAGTTATTCGATATAATAAATTAAAAAAAGAAATACTAAGGCCGAAAGCCTTAATAAGATGGTGCCATAGCACAAACAAACAATTAAAAATGAAACAAACAATTTTTTCTCTTTTATTACTTTCTACAATTGGCTTAATGTCTTGCCGTAAAACGCAGGTTGATATAGACATTAAACAATATGATCAGCAACAAATTGAAAACTATATAAGTACAAATGGACTAACCGGTATGCAGCGCGATCTTTCGGGCGGCGATACCACAGGCATTTATTATAAAACTATTTTGCCCGGCAATGGTGTAGGCTATGAGTACACAGATAGTATATCATTAGTTTATACCATAAGATCATTTGACGGATTGTACAATTCTGTTGATACCATTTTAAACCATTACAGTAGTTATGTAGGGCACATAACAAAAACAGGATTGCCTTTAGGATTGCAGTTAATGGTGAAAAATGTTTTAAAAAAGGGCGGTAGTATGCGCCTGTTAATTCCTTCGCGCCTGGCTTATGGAGTAAAAGGAGCCGGATCAGGCAGTAGCAGTACGGTTAATAATAGAATAGCGGGTAACCAATGTTTAGATTATTATATACATGCCATTAATGATCAAAACACTTATGACGATGATGTAATAGCTAAATATATAACCGCTAATAATCTTACGGGTTACCAAAAAGTGCCGTCGGGTTTATATTATAAAATAAATAAAGCAGGTACAGGAACCACCCCCATAACAGATAATACTATTGTAAACATTAACTATGTAGGATCGTTATTGAACGGAACTGTGTTTGACTCGTATACAACTGCTGATAATGCTACAGGTGTTTCATTTGAAATTCCGGATATGATTGCAGGTGTGCAGCAAGGCGCAAAAAATTATTGCACTACGGGTTCAAACGTTTCATTTATTATGCCTTCGCGGCTTGGATACGCCACAGCCGATAAAGGCACTATAGTTCCGAATAGCTGTATACGTTTTGATATGGTGATAGTTAGTACAACCCCATAAACTATTTACTCAACGCGGTTTTAAATACTTTCAGGCATCGTTCACGCGCTAATGCATGATCAACAATGGGTTTTGGATATTTGCTGAAGTCGGCATATTCCGGGACCCATTTTTTGATGTATTTAAATTCGGGATCAAACTTTTTAAGTTGGGCGTCAGGACTAAAAATGCGAAAGTAGGGAGCCGCATCCGTCCCCGAACCTGCCGCCCATTGCCAGCCACCTACATTGCTGGCCATCTCATAATCCAACAATTTTTGCGCAAAATAATGTTCGCCCCAGCGCCAGTCTATCAATAAGTGTTTTGAAAGAAAACTTGCGGTTAACATACGCACCCGGTTGTGCATAAAGCCGGTTGCATTTAACTCGCGCATGCCTGCATCAACTAATGGATAACCGGTATTGCCCTCGCACCAGGCTTTAAATTGCTGTTCATCATTTATCCATTGTATTCGGTCATACTCGGGTTTAAAAGCATGGTTCATAGTTGCGGGGAAATGATATAATATCATCATATAAAATTCGCGCCAAATAAGCTCGCTCAGCCATGTTTTGTCTTGGGCATTATTGGCGTCAGTAGCCAATTGCCTTATGCTAACCGTGCCAAAGCGTAAATGTATGCCAATATGTGATGTGCCTTTTTTAGCCGGATAATTGCGTTTATCGGCATAGTCATCAATTACACTTTTATAGCTTTTAGGTGGTATGTCCAAATTGCTCTTTTCAAAACCCATCTCCTTTAAAGTAGGGATTGGCAACTGCTGGATTTGATATAAGTTTTTTAAATATTTTTTGGTTGGGTAGGACTTTAAATAAAAGGGATCAAGCTTTTCAAGCCACTTACGTTTATATGGGGTAAAAACTGTATAGCATTTGCCATCATCTTTGGTTACTTCATCTTTTTCAAATATTACCTGGTCCTTATAAGTTTTAAAGCTGATGTTGTGCCGGTTTAACAATCCGCCTATTTTGTTATCGCGCAGTTTGGCATAAGGCTCATAATCATGGTTAGTATAAACCGTTTTTATGTTATAATTTTTAATTATGCCTTTCCAGCCATTAACGGCCTCATCATATACCACCAACACACTGCTTCCGTTTTGCTGCAACTCGCTCCTCAATGCTTCAATAGTTTGATAAATGAAAGTAACACGGGCATCGTGCTTATCTTCCAACTCATCTAAAATTGCACGGTCAAAAATAAATATACATAATACAGGATAGTTGCTTTTTAAAGCATGATATAGCCCTGCATTGTCATCCAATCGCAAATCGCGCCTAAACCAGAAAATATTTATGGGCTCTTTCATTTATTCTAATATCCAAAAAAGGTCAAAGTATTTAGTAATTGAAAATAACATACGTAAATAAATGTGTTTTGGTGCAACGTTTACTAACTTTCTGCGTCATATAACTTGAAAGCTGAAAAATTTGGACGCCGTATTTATCGACAAGCATTACAACCTGGTTGTTGAATGTAAGCAAGGCAGCAAAAAAGCCTGCTATGAATTGTATCGATTGTATTCTAAAGCGATGTTAAACGTTGCCTTTCGCATCGTGGGCAATATCGCCGATGCGGAAGATGTATTACAGGAGTCGTTTTTGGATGCTTTTAATAAAATAAAAGATTTTAGACAAGAGACTACGTTTGGCCTTTGGCTAAAGCAAATTGTGGTACACCGGTCTGTTAATTTATTAAGGAAAAGAAAAGTTGAGTGGATAGAATTAGGCGAAAATGAATTGGATGGCATAGCCGACGAGGTAGTAGATAATGACGATGACATACAATACCAGGTAGCTGTAGTAAAACAAGCTATGAATAAATTACCCGAAGGTTACCGGGTGGTATTATCATTATACTTGTTAGAAGGGTATGATCATGAAGAAATAGGCCAGATACTAAACATTGCTGAGAATACATCACGAACACAATTTTTACGCGCTAAACGAAAGTTGCAAGCGCTTTTAAATAATAATAATAAATGAATATGCGATTAGAAGAGTTTGTAAAAGCAAACCGGGAAGAATTTAATGACATAGTGCCATCACCCGATTTATGGAGCCGGATTGAAAGGGAATTACCCCTACAGTTTGAGCATCAAAAAAAAAATGAAAGATCATTTTCATTAGGCTTTGTGCTGCGTGTTGCTGCAACGGTAATTGTGATAATGGGCGTTAGCTTTGCTATATATTTGCGCGGTAATAGTAAAAAGGAAGTTAATTATGCCAGTATTAACCCTGTTTACGCCCAACAGCAAACGCGTTATGTAGCATTAATTGCCGATAAACGCACCGAATTAAAAACTATATCAAAATCAGACCCCGAGTTATATAAAGAATTTGCTGCCGAAACTGCTAAAATGGATTCGGTTTACAAAAAGTTAAGGAGCGATTTAGTAACCAGCCCTAATCCTGAATTAGTATTACGTGCCATGATCAGGAATTTAGAGATACAAACCGAAGTACTTAATCAGCAATTAAATGTAATTGAGCAATACAATCAAATTAAGAAGCAAAATGAGAGCAAAAATATATAATCTTAGCCTGGCAATATTGTTATTTATTGCGCCAGGCATTAGTCTTGCAAAAAGCATCGATACAAAATATGTGGCCTCTGCTATACTGGACCCGACCGACGTTAAATTGGTAAAGTCTGAATGTGGTAATTATTTATTGCTTGATGCTAAAAATAAACATTTGCATTTAAGCAGTAAGGATATTGATATGCTGGGTATTGATCCGGTTGCGCCTGATAATTCAGCATGTTACCTAAGTTCATCGGCAAGTAAGCAAAACATGCCGTTGCAGGATGATAATGATGCTGATAAACAAGTTAAAACCTACAGTAAAAGTTACGCGATAGACGCGGGTACCCGATTAGATATTGATAACCGTTATGGTAAAGTTACCGTAAACACCTGGAGTAAAAATGAGTTTAAAGTAGATGTACAAATACAGGTTACTGCAAATAAAGCCGATGATACCCGGAAGTTTATAGACAGGATATCAATAAACGACAGCAGGCAGGGCCAAACCGTATTTTTTAAAACCAATATTGATAAAGAAAGTCAGCCTGGTTTATTTGGCAGCAAAAACTCATCCCGCAAAATTGAGATCAATTATGTGATATATATGCCTGCACAAAACGCTTTAAACATCACTAACAAATATGGCAATGTTGAGTTGCCCGAGCTAAACGGTAAACTGGTAATTAATTGTGCTTATGGGAATTTGCAGGCCAAGTCTTTATCCAACCCCGCCAACCAGATAAAAGTAAGTTATGGCGATGCGCGTATAGGTAGTTTGAAGGCAACCGATCTGGATATATCGTATGGTAGCCTGGTACTGGGATCTGTTGATAAATTAAATGCCGATGTAAAATATAGTTCTGCAAAAATTGGCACTATTTCTACTTCGGGCATTATTAATGTAAAGTATGGATCGGGTATCCAAATAAGCAATCTGGACGAAAATATGCGAAACTTAATGGTTGACGCGAAGTACTCAAATATAAAACTTGGCCTAAGTAATGAAGATGCCGATTTTGATGTGACCGTACATTACGGAAGTTTTAATTATGGAAACCACCTGGTTAATATATTAAAAACCGAAAATGAAGAAAAAAAAGGCTTTAATCCTACCAAAACCTTTAAAGGACACGTAGGCAAAGGTAATATTGCAAGAGTGATCAATATTAATTCGAGTTATTCAAGCGTTAAATTTGAATAGTTAGTGAAGCAGGAATCAAGAACCAGGAGTCAAGAATAGAAGTGAGGTCTTGACTCTTAACTCCTGATTCTTATCTCTAATAAACCCTGCACAACAACCCCTTCAAATACTCGCCTTCCGGGAAAGATGAACGTACCGGATGGTCTTCGGGCTGGCAAAACTGATAAATAAATTGCACTTGCTTACCGGCATCTAACGCGGCCCAGGCCAAAACCTGTTTAAAAGTTTCCATATCCATGGCACCCGAGCAGGAATAGGTAGCTAATAAACCGCCGTCATTTAATAACAGCATGGCTAAACGATTAAGGTCCTTATAAGCACGTGATGCCCTGTCTAACGCAGATCGTGATGGTGCGTATTTAGGTGGGTCTAATATGATGACATCAAATTTTTCTCCATCTTCCTTAAATACCCTTAACTGTTTATTTACGTCTGATTGAATGGCCTTGTGCTTGTTAGCATCCAGTTTATTCAATAAAATATTCTCTTTTAAAGTTTCAATAGCCAATGCCGAGCTATCAACACTGGTAACAGAAGATGCGCCATTGTGCAAACTGTTTAGTGTAAAACCACCGGTGTAGCTAAAGCAATCCAACACTTTTTTGCCTTTGCTATAAGATGCAACAATGCGGCGGTTATCGCGCTGATCGCAGTAGAAGCCTGATTTTTGGCCCTCGGCGATGTTTACATTATATATAATGCCATTCTCCAATACCTCAACAGCATCAGGTGGGGCCTGTCCTGTTAATGAAATATTTGAGGTCTCTAATCCCTCATGCTGGCGCGACGCGGCATCGCTTTTATCAAAAATACTTATTGGGTTAAGTAATTGTTTTAACTCGTCAATAATAACAGCTATTACATTTTGAATGCCTGATGTAAGCACCTGTACCGCTAAATGATCGGCATATTTATCCACTATCAATCCCGGCAGGTAATCAGCTTCGCTAAAAATTAAACGGCAGGTATTGGTTTGGCCGCTGCTTAAAATATCGTTGCGACTACCCACTGCCACCCTCACTTTATTACGGAACCAATCATCATCAATAGTAACCGCTTCGTCCCACTCCAATAAACGTAAAGCAACTCTTGATTGATCATTAAAAAAGCCGTAAGCCATAAAATCGCCTTTGGCGTTTAACAGGCGCACAATATCACCATTGGCTGCTTTGCCTTTAATAGGGTCAATAGCACCCGAAAACACCCAGGGGTGGCGATGCAAAACTGCTTTTTCTTTTCCCTTTTTTAATATAACATCAATCATGGCGCAAAGGTATCAAATTACCATAATGGGTAATTAAAAATGATCACAAACAAAAAGCCCGGCTTTCGGCCGGGCTTTGTTAACTATATACTATAAATTATTCTAAATTATAGGTACTGTTAAATTTCTCTCCATCAGGGTCATAGCCACTAATTGTTAAGGATTTGCCATTTTTTAAGTTGGTTATAGCCTTATCAATATCAGCTGTGCTATTAATGGGTTGCCTGTTAATGCTGGTGATGATTGTTCCTCTTTCAATATAAAGTTCATCAAATATACCACCCGGACGTACTTGTGATACTACAACACCACCTCTTACACGTAACCTGGATTTTTGTGTCTGGGTTAATGGTGCAAAACTTGCACCTAATTTATTATATAATTCAGCAGCTGATCTTGACACTGCGGCTGTACGGTTAGTAGGCACGCCACTATCAGCTTTTAGTGTTACGCTAAAGTTTTTCTCGGCACCATCGCGTAATACGGTTAAATGTATTTTATCGCCTGGTTGTAAACGGCCCACACGCTCTTGCAGGTCTGATGACTCATATACGGTATTACCTTCAACTTTAGTAATGATATCACCTTTCTTCAAACCTGCCTGCTCGGCACCTGTACCTGCGTATACATCTGCAATATATAAACCTACGTTTCTATCAATATTCAGGTCTTTAGCAGCATCGCCGTTCAATTCTCTGAAGCTAACACCTATAAAGCCACGTTTTACGGTACCAAACTCTTTAATATCATTTAATACTTTTTTAGCCAGGTTAATAGGTACCGCAAAACCATAACCTTCATATGATCCGGTATGTGAAGCAATAGCCGAGTTAATACCAATCAGTTCGCCTTTGGTATTAACCAAAGCGCCACCGCTGTTGCCAGGGTTAATGGCAGCATCAGTTTGAATAAATGATTCGATAGGCGCGCCTTTAGGTGCAGAAGATGATTGTTGCCTTCTCATGCCGCCAAACGGGCTCATTTGCTGTTCATCATTATCAGTGCCAATAATACCAATACCACGGCCTTTGGCGCTCACAATACCTGCTGTTACGGTAGAGGCTAAATTAAATGGATTACCCACGGCTAATACCCATTCGCCTACTCTGGCATCGTCAGAGTTGCCTAATTTTACAATAGGTAAGTTAGTAGCTTTTACTTTAATTAAAGCCAGATCAGTATTAGGGTCGGTACCTATAACTTTTGCATTAAAAGTACGGTGGTCATTCATCGTAACTTCAATTTTATCTGCTTTACTTACTACGTGGTTATTGGTTACTATATAACCATCTGCAGATATAATTACACCCGAACCTGAAGCCCGTTGAGGTGTATTGCTGCGTGGTATACGCTGACCAAAGAAATCGCCAAACAATTGAGACATTTGATCCTGCTCTTCATCGCTTTGTGTATTAGTGTAAGTTGTGCGGATATAAACTACCGCAGGTGTTACTGCCGCTGCAGCTTGTGTAAAATCAACTTCGCCTGCCGACGAAGTAATATTTGATGCCATGGGGTTGTTTGCAAAATAAACTTTTTGCTTATCCTCAAAGCTCATATTGTCGGCATACTTGCTTTCAAATACCTTGTAGGTACCTAACGCCATAGCACCACCAACAAAAGCTGTTAATAATGTTAAACCAATCTTTTTCATATATCTGTCCTTTTAATTTTATAACGTTAATTTTAACAATTCAAATTTAATACCATATAGACGTCATAAACAAGAATAAGGTATTAATTTGAATGTTAAAAAATGTTAAATTTATGCTCCACTGCCTTCAAAAATTGTTGCCGGCAGTACTTTAATGCTAAGTTGCTAATAATTAATTTATTATACGGTGAAATTACATTTTTATAAATACCAGGGCGCGGGGAACGATTTTATTTTGGTGGATAACAGACAAAATGCTGTAAATCATCAAAATACAAAGTTGATTGCTTATTTATGCAACCGTCGTTTTGGCATTGGGGGCGACGGTATGATGTTTCTGCAAAACCACGAAGGCTATGATTTTGAAATGGTGTATTATAATGCCGATGGCCAGCCCAGCAGCATGTGCGGCAATGGCGGGCGCTGCATTGTAGCCTTTGCCAAATTTTTGGGTGTTATAAAAAATGAGACAAATTTTCTGGCAGTTGATGGTCCGCATTATGCCAAAATTTCAGATAGCGGCGATTGGGTGAGCCTGCAAATGATTGATGTAGATACCATTAAGAAAGATGCCGAGGCTTATGTTTTAAATACCGGCTCACCACATTATGTAAAATTGGTGGACGACCTGCAGCATAAAAATGTTTACCAGGAGGGCCATACCATCCGCAATAATGCTACTTACCGTGCCAACGGCATCAACGTAAACTTTGTGGAGCCTACTGATAACGGCTACTTTGTACGCACCTTTGAGCGCGGCGTTGAAGATGAAACTTACGCCTGCGGTACAGGCGTTACAGCCGTAGCCTTAGCCATGGCACAGCACCATAACCAAACCGGCCATATTGCTACCCCTATAAAAGTTTTAGGCGGCGATCTGAATATCCATTTTAACTATGATGGAAAGTTATTTAGTGATATCTTTTTAGAGGGCCCGGCAGTGCAGGTTTTTGAGGGGGATATTGAAATCATTGAGTCATTAAGTCATTAAGTCATTGGCATTTGTTCAATGACCTGATGACTCAATGACCTAATGACCAGCGATCTGTTAATAACTTTCCCTTAAAACATTTTTTCTTCCTGTAAATTCTAACTACGTTTGAATTTTTTGTTGATGTAGCTTCTCTTAAATTTTTTACCTAAGAGAACATGTTACGCGTAGACAGTACTAAACCTTGCCAAATTATATATGCCATTGCCCGGCACGAGTACCTGTCGTACGTTATTGAACCACATATTGTACAGCTTAACCCAAACGGCGAATTTTCATTAACACACCAACGCTTATTTAGTAATACGGCCAGCGAGTTTGGCCATTGCCTTGACGAAACGGACCTGAAACTGATCAAAATACTGGAAGAGATAGAGCAGGGTAACGTGATCAAACGTTATTATAAAAAGCCCATCCGCCCGTCTGAGTTTTTTTCTAAAATATTTAACGAAACTCTTTTTGAAACCATCCGCCCCAAATTGGAAAAGCGCATGGCAGAAGCTTTGAACTTATTAAGCAACAAAAAGGTGTACCTGATGAGTAAGGAGGGTTACCCCGCCGAGCGTAAATTGCATATAGCTGAAGAAGCTGCGTCGGTACTGTTCCACTTTAGGCGAAATGAGGAGGAGATACGTTACTTCCCAACCATCAAGTACCAGGGGATGCGCATCGAGTTTATGTTTAAAAACGCCGAGATCATTTGCAACCACCCTGCCTGGATGTTGTTGGATGATACCCTATATTATTTTGATAAAGAGATAGAAGGCAAAAAGCTATTGCCATTTTTAAATAAACGATTTATCGCCGTTCCGCGGGCATCAGAGCAACCCTACTTTGAAAAGTTTGTAGCACCACTTATAGAAAAGCATAATGTATATGCCGAGGGCTTTACCATTGATACCGAAAAGCATGAAGCCATCCCGGTATTAAAACCTATTTATGTGGATGGCGGCACCTCGCAATTACAACTCTACTTTAAGTATGCAGGCTATATTTTCCCTTACGGGGATGGTAAACCTATCTCGGTGCGTATGGAGCGTAAAGGAGATGATTATACCTTTCACCGCATTAAACGCTCCGTAACCTGGGAGAAGAACAAATTGCAGTTATTAGAAAGCCTGGGATTGAAGATCACCTCATCGCTTTTCCAAAATTTGGAGGTAGATCATAAAGATGATGATGCCGATCAATCTTTCTCGGTATTTGAATGGTTAAATCAGCATCATGACCAATTAATATCCGAGGGCTTCGAGATTGAACAACCCGAGGGACAAAAACGCTACGTATTTGGCACCAGTAAAATAGACCTGGAAGTAAAAGAAGATAACGATTGGTTTGATATTCATGCGGTAGTTTATTTCGGGCCGTATAGTATCCCGTTTATTCAGTTAAAAAACCATATCCTTAACCATAAAAAGGAGTTTACACTGCCATCCGGCGAGATAGCGGTGATACCCGAAAAATGGTTCTCGCAATATGGCAACCTGCTTCATTTTAGCGAGGCAGGCGATGGGCTTAAATTACGTCGTCACCATATAGGTTTGGTAAATGACCTGGCCGATGGTGAACTGGCCGCAGTTACCATGACCCGCAAACTGCAAAAACTAACCGACTTTGAGCAACTGGAAGAAATACCCATGCCACAAAACTTTGCTGGCAGTTTAAGGCATTACCAACAGGCGGGTTATAATTGGTTCCATTTTTTAAAGGAGTACCATTTTGGCGGTTGCCTGGCTGATGATATGGGTTTGGGTAAAACCATACAAACATTGGCGCTGCTACAAAAACACAAGGAGGATACTGAAGCCGCAGGTCCGAAGGACTCCTTACGGAGCGGTAAAAGCACCTCGTTGGTTATTATGCCAACCTCGCTGATATATAACTGGCTCAACGAGGCCAAAAAGTTTACGCCAAAGCTAAAACTAATGGTGCATACGGGCACGTTCCGCCATAAATCGGTGGAGACATTTGCCAAGTATGATGTGGTAATAACCACCTACGGCATCAGCCGTATTGATATTGACCTGCTGGAGAAGTACTTTTTTGAGTATGTGATTTTAGATGAGAGCCAGAACATTAAAAACCCTTCATCTAAATCCTACCATTCAGTTAAGCAACTCAAATCTCGCTATAAATTGATATTAAGCGGAACGCCGGTAGAGAATTCCGTTAATGACCTGTGGACACAGATGTCGTTCATTAATCCGGGTTTATTAGGTAGCCAGCAGTATTTTCAAAACGAGTTTGTAACGCCTATTGAAAAGAAAAAGGATGAGGATAAAGCACGCAAACTACAGGCTTTGATAAAACCGTTTGTGCTGCGCCGTACCAAAGAGCAGGTAGCCACCGAATTACCGCCAAAAACCGAAAACTTGTTTTATTGTAAGATGAGCGAAGAGCAGGCGGCTGTATATGAAGAAGTAAAATCAGAATACCGTAACGAGTTATTAAAAAGCCTGGAGGACGGTACATTTGCCAAAACACAAATACAGGTTTTACAAGGCTTAACTAAACTGCGCCAAATAGCCAACCACCCTTATATGATAGACCAGGAATATGAGGGCGATTCGGGTAAGTTTGAGAATGTGACGCATACGCTAAACACCGTTTTAGATGGCGGGCACAAGGTGCTGATATTCTCCCAATTTGTAAAACAGCTAAGCATTTACCGCAATCATTTTGATCAACAGGGTATACCTTATGTTTACCTGGATGGCAGCACCCAAAACCGGGGTGATGTGGTTGCACAATTTCAAGAGGATAAAAGTAAAAGGGTGTTCCTGATATCGTTAAAAGCAGGTGGCGTAGGGTTGAACCTTACCGAAGCAGATTATGTATTCATCCTCGACCCATGGTGGAACCCGGCGGTGGAGCAGCAGGCAATTGACCGTACGCACCGCATCGGCCAAACCAAAAATGTATTCATCTATAAATTCATCACCAAAGATACCGTTGAAGAAAAAATACTGGCCCTGCAGCAACGCAAACTAAGCGTGGCCCGCTCATTGATTACTACTGAAGAGAGCTTTATCAAATCGCTATCGGCAGATGATATTAAGGAGATATTGGGGTAGTGGCCCCACCCAACCCTCCCCGGAAGGGAGGGCATTAAAAGTCTCCCCAACCGGGGGAGATTTAGAGGGGGCTCAAACACCCACCCCAAATTCTTGTTACCTTTATGCATGAGTAAACATATTTTATTAACCGGCGGTACAGGCTTATTAGGTAAAAAGTTAACTAATGCGCTTTTTGAAAAAGGGTACACGGTAAGTCACCTAAGCCGTAAGCAAGGCGACGACGACAGGGTGAAAACCTATTTATGGGATATCCATAAAGGCACCATTGATGAGAATTGCGTAGATGGAGTTGATACTATAATTCATTTAGCAGGGTCGGGCATTGCTGATGGACGCTGGACAGAAGAAAGGAAAAAAGAAATAGTGGAAAGTCGTACCAAATCAATCGGGTTGATATACGGGCTTTTAAAAAGTAAGCCTCACCAGGTTAATAGTGTTATTTCTGCATCAGCTACAGGTTACTATAGTGACCGTGGCGATGAATTAATGTATGAAGACAGCACACCCGCACATGACTTTTTAGGCACCTGCTGTATTGAATGGGAACAAGCGGTTGATGAGGGCGAACAATTAGGTTTGCGCATAGTAAAATTCCGTACCGGGGTAGTGTTGGATAAAGATGGAGGGGCATTACCACAATTAGCATTCCCTATAAAATTTGCTGCGGGCTCTCCGCTCGGTAACGGTAAACAATGGATACCCTGGATACACCACCAAGATGTGGTAGCTATGTACCTGTACGGTATTGAGCACCCGGATTTAAAAGGCGCCTATAATATGGTCGCTCCCAATCCGGTTACTAACAAGCAATTGACAAAAGCGGTAGCTAAACAATTAAGCAGGCCGTTATGGTTACCTAATGTTCCGACGTTTGCGTTGAAACTGTTGTTTGGCGAAATGAGCATCGTAGTATTGGGCAGTACTAAAGTATCGGCACAAAAAATTGAGGATGCAGGCTTTAAATTTAAATACCCGGACGTTACAGCTGCGTTAAAAGAAATCTATCAATAACCTCAACGGCGCGCTCATATCTATCCGGCCCGGTGCCTGATATAACTACGTAGTCGGCATTAAGGTCATTTAACTCTTTATGCCAAACTTCCATAAAATGCTCGCGCAGGTCGGGGAAGTCGCGCAATGGGTCATCCTGCCAGGGCAGGTCGATATCTAACAACAAATACATATCATAATGATATAGTGGCAAAGCATCCAATACCTGTTGCGGTGCTTTACCAAAAATATGGTCGCTCCAAATTTTTACGGTGATGAAGGTGGTATCGCAAATGAGCAGCTTATTGGCTTTGGGCAGATATTCTTTTTCCAGCATTACCTGTCCCTCAAACATATTGATCTCGTCCTGCCAGGTAGGGGGCTCAGTTAGGTTTTCGCAATAACCACGTGCATATTCGGGCACCCAAACCGTATGGTAATGCTCCGCTAAATAAGCAGACATGGTTGATTTGCCGGTTGATTCAGGACCAACAATAGCTATTTTAATGATTTCGGATTTCGTCCCGATAGCTATCGGGATTTCGATTTCGGATTTTTTCATTTGTAATATTATCAACTATTTAAATTCGAAATTGAACATCCGAAATTCGAAATTAATTAACTTGTTTTTGATATTCCTTTTTCCAATCCAAATAGCCTATCAAAGCTATAACAATATAAATGGCATACATCACGGCGGTTAAATGTAGCCCTTTAAACAGGTAAATACCTACATATATCATATCAACAAATACCCATAGCAACCAGTTTTGCAAAATCTTGCGGGCCATAAAAAATTGGGCTACTATGCTGCAGGCGGTGCAAAAGCTATCCAGATATGGATAGGAAGCTGTGGTATGATTAAACAATAACCATCCTAATAAAATAGTGAAGATCACTATAGCTATTGCTGATAATAAAACTTCGGGTGGTGTAATTGAGGCAACCGGGGTTTTTGCTGCAGCCGATGATTTTCTGCTCCAAAAATACCAGCCGTAAATATTAACCGCTAAAAAGTAAACCTGCAGGCCCATATCGGCAAACAGGTGGCTATCGTAAAAAATAAAGATGTAAATAACTACGCTGATAATAGCCAGGGGCCAGTTCCAGATAATGTTTTTAGCTGCCAGGTACACACATAACAAACCGCTTATAACACCGGCTACTTCAAGCAATGATTGCTGCTGCCACCAGGTTTGTAAGGTTTGTATAGCTGTCATCGCCCAAATATAAACAGGCTTTTGCCGGTTGTTTTACGATAAATGAAATTTAGATGAATTAAAAGAAACAAAATTGTTATTTTAAAATTAAAATTCTAATTTTATGGCTAAGATTTAAACCATTCCGAACACATATATATGATACCGTGGGGGGAATAAAATTTAATTGTTATTTTTTTGGATAAAGCCGTTCTTTTTCATAGGGGAACGGCTTTTATTTTTTAATGTACGTCTGTTGGTGCTTTTGCGTTTTTCTTGAAAGGCTGTAAGTATAGTAATGGTATGGAAAGCAGCATAACTATACCTGTTATATAATAAGCATCTGTATAAGTTAACAAATAGGTTTGTTTAATTACCGCCCCCTCTATAGCCTTGTAAGCCATTTGTGTCGCATCCAGCGTTGATTTGCCCTTGGCTACAAAGCCATTCACTAACATATTAAATCGATCCACATACGCAGGATTATACGGGTTAATATGCTCGATCAAGTTGCTACGGTGAAAACCCTGACGCAGGTGAATTAGCGTAGTTAAGGTGGCAATACCAAATGCCCCGCCTAACTGGCGCATCATGTTATTTAATCCGGTTCCCTGGCCAATTTCGGGCCCCTTTAAATCGGCAATGGCTAAGGTGGTTAACGGAATAAATAGCAATGCCATACCCACACCACGTATCGCCAACGGCCAAAAGAAATCGCCCGTGCCCGAATTCAAAGTCGAATTACTTAACATGGTAGTAAACACAAAGAACAGTACCAACCCACCGGTGGCCATCAATTGTGCAGGTACACCTTTGTTCAGCATCTTGCCAATAAAGGGCATCATTACAATGGTACATAATCCGCCCGGAAACAATATCTCACCCGTTTGCTGTGCCGTAAAGCCAAGCAGGTTTTGGCAGAATATGGGGAACACAAATACTGAACCGTATAAACCAAATCCTAATACAAATGAGGTAAACATGCCAATGGCAAAACTGCGGTGCCGTAATATGGCAAAGTTTACTATCGGGTGGTCGGTACTCAATTCGCGCCATATAAATAATAAGGTACCTATTACTGCCGTGGCAGTTAATACTATTATATAATTGGTAGCAAACCAATCTTTCGATTCGCCTTTTTCCAGTATAGTTTGTAAACTGCCAACCGCAACAGCCAATAATGCAATTCCCCACCAATCAATAGGTTTACCTTTGCCGTCTTTGGGGGTTTCTTTTATATAAGTATAAGCCAGGAATGCGGAAATAGCACCCATCGGAATATTAACATAAAATATCCATCGCCATGAAGCATGGTCGGTTATGTAACCACCAATAGTAGGACCAATTGTTGGACCCACTACCGCGCCTAAACCAAATAGGGCAGTGGCGGTACCCACTTCTTCGCGGGGCCAGGTTTCTAATAATATGGCTTGCCCGGTTGATATCAATCCACCGCCTGCTAGTCCCTGCAATATCCTGAACAGAGTTAACTCCTCCAGGCTGGTAGCATTACCGCATAAAAATGACGCGATGGTAAATAAGATAATAGACGCGAGAAAATAGTTCTTCCGTCCAAAGCGGCTTCCCAGCCACCCGGACATAGGTAATATAATTACGTTTGCCACCGCATAACCGGTAACTACCCAGGCAATGTCTTCTAACGTTGCACCCAGGTTACCTTGTATATCCGGCAGGGATACGTTTACTATGGTAGTATCTATCAGTTCCAGTAAAGCAGCTGTAATAACCGTAATAGTAATTATCCATTTTTTAAAGCCTTTTTCAGCCATGTTTATTTAGTCTTTTACTACAACAGATACACTAACACTCATTCCCGGACGCAGCTTGGCCATGTCCTCTTTACTGCCTTCTATTTTGATCTTTACAGGTACGCGTTGTACCACTTTTACATAGTTACCGGTGGCGTTATCCGGCGGCAGGAGCGAAAACTTAGCACCTGTTGCAGGCGAGAAGTTGTATACTGAACCTTTCAATTCCATTTCAGGATAGGCATCAACATCTATATTAACCTTTTGGCCGTTGCGTATTTTATCCAGTTGTGTCTCTTTAAAGTTGGCAGTTATAAATAAACTATTATCGTTAACTATCGCAAATAAGGTTTGTCCCGGTTGTACCAGTTGGCCCAATTGGACATTCTTTTTAGAGGCAATTCCGCTTGCCGGTGCTTTAACATTGGTATAGCTTAGTTGCAGTTTGGCAAAATCAACATCCACCTGCTTTTGGTCTACACCGGTATTGGTAACGGCTAACTGGCTGCGGGTAGTGCTAACCTGTTCAACCGCGGCTTTGTATTGGTCTTTTGCTGCGCGAAGGTTGGCTTGTGCAACTTCCAGATCAGATTTGGCCTGGTCAAATTGTTGCTGTGTTATAGCCCCATCTTTGATCAGGTTGGCATAACGGTCATAATCTTTATTTACTTTATCCAAACGTGCCTGTGCCGACTCCACCTGTGCCTTAGCAACCGCCGAATTGGTAGCTGTAGTATATATCTGTGATTGGCCCACATCTACACCAGCACTTGCTCCTACTTGTGCCGCGCGCGCCTGTTCTAATTTTATCTTAAAGTCGCGGTCGTCAATTTTAACCAGCACCTGTCCCTGGCTCACGTGCGTATTTTCTTCAAAAAATATACTGTCCACGTATCCGCCAACGCGAGTTACTACCGGGCTTATGTCGCCGTCAATTTGTGCGTCTTCGGTATCAACATGTTTGCCGTAGTATATATATTGTTTTACCCCGAAGATGGCACCACCTAAAAGTATAATGCCTAATATGATTGGGATAACCCTGTTGGGTTTTTTTGTTGCTTGAGTTGTAGCTTCTGTTGCCATTATGTGTAATAATTATTTATTAAGTTTTCCGGTTGATTTAAGTAAGGTATAGTAAGCTAAACCAGCATCTGCTTTAGCTAATTCTAAATTGATTTGCGCCTGGTATAACAGGGTTTCGGCATCGGCCTTATCAGTAGCCGAAGCAATATTGCTTTTATATTTCGAGCCCAGTATATTGTTGTTTTCGCCAGCCTGCTCAATGGATACCTGCAGTAATTTGATCTTGTTTAATGCGGTAAGGTAATTTTGGTAGTTTTGATTAACCTCATTTTTAACACGATCAATAGTAATATCTTTATTAATGCTTACCTCGTTTTGCTGGATTTTGGCTGCGGCTATTTTGTTTTTATTATGCCATAACGAGCTAAAGTTCCATGAAGCGGTTAGCCCCACTGTAATAGGCGTTATAAAGTTGCCGCTTTTTGGTAAGGGGTTAGCTGATGCATCTATATAGTAAGCACCTGCCGAAGCTGCCAGGGTAGGCTTGGTATTGGCCTCTATATCTTTAATATTTGTTTCAGCCACTTTACTGCGCAGGTCCAATTGTGCAATTTCCTGGCGGCTTGATAGGGCCGATTCAATATAATTTTCTAATGTAGCCAGTTCCTTATCACCTTCCTCTATCCGGTTTATGTTTAAGCGGGTAGTTTCAGGCAAGCCTAACAGGATATTCAGGTTATAGTTAATGATCTTACGGTTGCTTTCCAGATCGATGCCGGTTAACTCAACATTTGAGCGCTGCAGCTGGAAACGCAATACGTCATTTTTAGTAACTATTCCCTGCTCAAAAAAGCGCTGCGCCTGGTGTATTTGCGCATCAAGCGTAACCAGGTTTTGATCAACTATTTTTTGACTTTGCAATACTTTATACAGATTATAATAAGCGCTTATAATATCATAAGTTATTTGTGTCCTGTCTTTTACAGCATCCAGCCGGGCTATCTGCGTAAGCAAATTGGTCGATTCTAACGCGTATTTGTATTTATGCGCCCCAAAAATGGTTTCGCTTAATGATGCAATACCTAAATAAGCGTTTGCGCTGGTAGGCAACATTATAGTCTCGGTACCAAAATTCAATTTGTTGGCAGGAATTTGCGCACGGTTATAGGCAAAGCTTACGCCACCTGTAGGCAGGTTATGGTCCTTTGCCTGGTTATATTCTGCAACGGCCTGGTCTATTTTTGATTGCGATAGTTTTAAGATCTTACTGTTTTCTAAACCCAATTGTATGGCTTCATTAATAGTAATAGTTCTGTCCTGTGCACTAATTGTAGTAAAGGCAGTTACGGTTAAAAGCAATGCAAATAGCAACGCTTTTTTTAACGGGTAACTTGTGGTGTTCATATTAATTATTCTGTTCATTGTTTGTTAGCAGGTAGCATTTTAGCAGGTTTTTCATGTAGCTTTTTAATTGCGGCTTAAGCCTGGTCTCAATCATCTTTTCATCCTGGATATCATATCCTAATAGTGATGATGATATAAGGGGGGTATTAAGCATATAGTTTTTAGTGCCGTATAGGGTGGCTACAACCATAGGGATATCTATATCTTTCTTAAACTCCCCGTTAGCTATGCCTTCGCGCAGTATTTTATCCAGTTCGGCTACGTTTTTCATCAGCATGGCACGTAGCTTATCTGACAGGTCGTTACCCCGGTTCATACTTAATTCGCGATAGATCAATTTCTGGAAGCAATTGCTGTTCACTACCTTTTCGCCATACATCTCCACATATTTTTCCATTTTTTGCCAGGCACTTAGGCTGCTATCATTGCCCAGGTTTTGCATGATATTTTGAAAGCCGGATATCTTACGCTCAAATATGGCCAGGAACAAGCCTTCTTTTGAGCCGAAGTAGTAGTTCAGCATAGCCATATTAACACCGGCCTCGCCGGATATTAGGCGGGTAGATGCCCCGTCAAAACCTTTCTCTGAAAATATGCGCTCGGCAACATCCAGTATGTAGTCTTTTTTGTCTATTTTATCTTTGTCCATATCTATTTCGTTGCGCAAAATTAATCAAACGATTGATTAATAAAAGAGATTTTATATCGATATATTATAACTATCTGATTTACAGATATAAAAAATTAATCAAACGATTGATTATTTATAATGTAGCTATAATAGTTACATTGATTTTTAAATAATTTGTTTTATTATTGATTATTAAACCATCCTAATTACCCGCTATGAAGCGTATCGCATTAAATGTTCTGTTACTATTTGCTGTTGCAACGGCTTTTTCACAATCGGCACCTCCTTCAGACAGGATAGCCATTGAGCAAAACTTTCAAAATTTAAATGTATTAGGCAGTGTGCTGTATGTTGCCGCGCACCCTGATGATGAAAATACAAGGTTGCTGGCTTACCTGGCACAGGAAAAGCATTACCGTACCGCTTATTTAGCTTTAACGCGTGGCGATGGCGGGCAAAACCTGATAGGTAATGAGCAAAGCGAATTGTTAGGATTGATACGCACGCAGGAGCTTTTGGCCGCACGCCGCGTAGATGGTGCCGAGCAGTTTTTTACCCGTGCCAATGACTTCGGCTTTTCAAAAGGGCCGGAAGAAACTTTGAAGATATGGGATAGAGAGAAGGTATTAGGCGATGTGGTATGGGCCATCCGTAAATTCAGGCCGGATGTAATTATATGCCGTTTTAATGTAGACGGTAGCGGTGGGCATGGGCACCATACTTCGTCAGGCATTTTGGCGCGTGAGGCTTTCTCATTAGCTGCCGACCCAACCAAATATCCCGAGCAACTAAAATATGTACAGGTATGGCAAGCTAAACGCATACTATTAAATGGCGGCGGCCCGGGTGGTGGGGGCAATGGACAGTTGAGAATAAATGTGGGTGTATACAATCCGTTGATTGGTAAAGGTTATGGCGAGGTAGCTGCCGATAGCCGTTCGAACCATAAAACACAGGGCTTTGGTACGGCCAGGCAACGAGGCGAAAGTTTTGAAAGTTTCAATAATATTTTTGGCGATCCCGCAACTACCGACTTAATGGACGGTGTAAACACCACCTGGACAAGAGTTAACGGGGGAGCGGCGATTGCTGATAAACTGGCTGCTATAAAAAAGAACTACGATGCCGATGATCCCAGCAAATCGGTACCTGCATTAGTGCAGTTATTAAGTGATGTAGAGAAAGTATCTGACACTTACTGGCGCGAACAAAAAAGTAAGCAATTAAAAGATTTGATTGCCGCCTGCGCGGGATTATGGTTTGAGAGTTATGCGGCACAGCCGACATATGCCATAGGCGATCCGATAGAAGTACGCTCGCAGGTGATAAACCGGTTTAATGACCAGATAAAATTAAATAGTATTGATGACCATCATGCCATACAGCGTTTTGAGGGCGGTAAAGTTATTCCTGCAAATGCAGTTCAAACCTTTAACACTACAGCAGTAGCTGATAAATATACCCAACCCTATTGGCTGGAGTCGCCGCACCCTATTGGCACCTATACTATTAATGACCCGACAAAGGTAGGTAACCCCGAAAATCCTGATCTGCCGGTTATAACATACGAGTTTACTATTGCGGGTAAACCTATCTCGTTTGACAGGCGTTTGTATTATAAATACGTTGACCAGGTTAGGGGCGAGGTTTACCAGCCTTTAGAGATTGGTCCGCCGGTGGCGGCTGATATTGCCAATAAAGGATATATTTTTAGCAACCAACAGGCACAAACTGTACAGGTAAAATTGGAAGCTTTTACAAAAGCAGATGGCAGCGTTAGCATTAAACCGGTGGCGGGATGGAAAATCACTCCCGAAAAAATTGACTTCACAGGCAAAAGCCGTGGGGATGAGTGGGTGGCCACTTTCCAACTAACACCTACCAATACACAGCCACGTACTGGTGTTTTAGAGGCAGTGGTGGCCGTGGGTGGTAAAAATTATTCTATGGGTGTACAGCGTATACGTTATGAGCACGTGCCTGCTATTACCTTGTTCCCGCCATCACAAGCTAAGTTAGTTTATGTAGACTTGAAAACTGCCGGTAAAAAAATTGGCTACATAGCAGGCGCGGGCGATTTTGTACCCGAAGCCTTAACCCAGGTGGGTTATGAGGTACACCAGTTAACCGAAAATGATATCGTAAACGGAGACCTGTCAGTTTACGATGCAATTATTACGGGGGTACGTGCCTATAACGTTAATAGTCGTTTGGCGGTTGAGCAGCCTAAGTTAATGGACTATGTAAAAAATGGCGGCAACCTGGTAGTGCAATACAACAATAATAATCGTTTAGTGGTACCACAAATTGGCCCTTATCCTTTCCGCCCGTTAAACCAAAGGGTTACTGATGAATTTGCGGCAGTAACATTTTTAGACCCGCAAAACCCGGTATTAAACTACCCTAATAAAATAACCCAGGCCGATTTTGATGGCTGGATACAGGAACGCGGGCTGTATTTTGTAGGCAATATTGATCCTCAATATAAAACACCGTTGCAAATGAATGATCCCGGCGAGACCCCTAACAATGGCTCATTAATAGTAGGCGATTATGGTAAGGGTAGGTTTATTTATACTTCACTGGCTTTCTTTAGGGAACTGCCGGCCGGTGTACCGGGAGCGTATAGGTTGTTTGTCAATTTATTGAGTAAGCCTAAATAATCTCCTCCATTGTCTTTTGAACCGAGGAACCGAGGGAGAAATCTATACACATGCAAAGTACGCTACCTGCTTGTGTATAGATTTCTCACTATGTTCGAAATGACATTAAAAAACATGGTTAACATATTTTTGTGTTGTTTTTTTATAATTAACTTATAATCACTGTTTTAAGGTGTAAAACAGGCAAAAATGTGTTAACCTATGTAAACCATGTTTTGAAGATTTAATAACAAGGATAATAAAATAATAATCATTTAAAAGTGTTTATAATTAGTTGCTTTACTTGGCAATCTTTATTTTTGTGAACACTAATGAAAAATATAACGCGGTTTTTTTTATTGGGATTGATTTGCCTGGCACTGGTTGTAAACTCGTGCAAAAAGATTGCGCAGGGTACCATTGAATCTGCTTTAACTTCAAGCCCCTGGCAATTGGCATCGGTAACACAAACCACGTATTTAGGCGAGGCCATAACATCAACCGAAACATTAAACACTAATTGTTCATTAACTCAGATATTTTCATTCAAAACAGACAATAGTTGTACCTATACTAATTTTGAATGTTTGCAGCAAAATGCTTCAGGTAAGTGGTCGCTATCGCCCGATAAGCTTATTTTATATGTTGATATGACCAGCCAGGATACTACTGCTGTAGGTAATTCAAAACCTTTTGCCACTTCGCGTATTATTAATTTGGGGCTATACTCTATGGTTGTTGAAACCGGCCCGGTTTCAAATTATTCTACCACGGTGCCGCGAAAAATAAGGCGGTATGGCTTTGTACGGCAAAAAACCACAAATTAGTAGTAATTAGGGCCTAATATTTTATATTTGAAAATACCTTAGTAGAAACATACTATTTAATGAAAAAACGAATAGCCATTTTTGCTTCAGGTTCCGGATCAAATGCTCAAAAAATAATGGAGCATTTTAAACGCCACACCGAAGCCGAAGTTGTATTGATATTAACTAATAATCCATCGGCCTATGTATTGCAGCGTGCCGATAATTTTGAAATACCATCGCATATATTTACTCGCCAGGAGTTTTATGAAACAGACGATGTAATAAGGATGTTAAAAAACTTACAGGTTGACCTTATTGTACTTGCCGGATTTTTATGGCTGGTTCCGCCTGAGTTGCTGCAAGCTTTCCCTAATAAAATAATTAACCTGCACCCGGCATTATTGCCTAAGTATGGTGGTAAAGGCATGTATGGCGACCATGTGCACAAAGCCATATTGGCTGCTAACGAAGAAGAATCGGGCATTACCATCCATTTTGCCAGCGAGCAGTTTGACGAGGGTGAGATCATCCACCAATCAAAATTTAAAATTGAACCCGGCGATAACCTGGAAATGGTAAAGTTTAAGGGCCAGCAGTTGGAGCATCAATACTTCCCTAAGGTTATTGAGAACCTGCTGAAAAAAATGAAAAGCTAAGCTCGGAGATTAGAGGTTGGAGGTTAGAGATTAGTTGTTTATACAATTATCATAATAATTATGGGAGCATTTACTGATCTTGAAGTTTGGAAAAAAGCCAGGTTGCTCAGGAATAATATATCCGAACTAGTTAAACCCTTCCCTGCCGAAGAAAAATATCGGTTAACAGATCAAATAATACGTTCTTCAAGGTCAATAGGTAATAATATTGCAGAAGGTCATGGTAGATTTCATTATCTTGATGCTTCCAAATTTCTAATTAATGCGCGTGGGTCTGCCGCCGAAACCATAGATCATCTTATTGTGGCATTTGATAATAACTTTATTGATGATCAAACTTTGGAGTCTCTTAGAAAAGATTGTGAAGAATGTATGAGAATGATAAATGGATATATTGCTTATCTAAAAAAGCAAGTATAAAAAAGAAAGGTATACCAGTTATTTTCAGTTTTTTAAAGCATTAAAGCCCAAGATCAAAAAAAATGAAAAAAACCAACCTCTAACCTCCAACCTCTAATCTCTAATCACTACCTTTGCGGCTCAAAATTCTCCCAGTAAATGAGTCAGTCAGTAAAAATTAAAAATGCCCTTATTTCAGTTTATTACAAAGATAACCTGGAGCCTATTATTCACGAATTGAACCGTTTAGGTGTAAAAATTTACTCTACCGGTGGTACCGAAACTTTTATCCGCGATCTTGGTGTTGATGTAATAGCAGTTGAAGATTTAACTTCGTACCCATCTATTTTAGGCGGCCGTGTTAAAACTTTGCATCCAAAAGTGTTTGGCGGTATATTATCACGCCGTAGTTTACCTGCAGATAAGCAACAATTAGAGCAGTACGAGATACCGGAAATTGATTTGGTGATAGTTGATCTTTATCCTTTTGAAGAAACGGTTGAATCAGGTGCAGGGCATGATGATGTAATTGAGAAGATTGACATTGGCGGAATATCGCTTATCCGCGCAGCGGCAAAAAACTACAAAGACGTAGTAATACTTGCCTCAAAAAATGACTACATAGAACTTGGTGAGATTTTAAAAGCGCAAAACGGCGAAACTACTATTGATCAGCGTAAACGTTTTGCACAAAAAGCGTTTAATATCAGCTCAAATTACGATACCGCTATATTCCAATATTTTAACTCACAGGAACCAATGCCTGTGTTTAAGCAAAGCATTCAAACCAGCTACAGCTTACGTTATGGCGAAAACCCTCATCAGCAAGGTACATTCTATGGTAACCTGGATGCGATGTTTACCAAATTGCATGGTAAAGAATTATCATACAATAACCTGGTAGATGTTGATGCTGCCGTTGCTTTAATTGACGAGTTTACCGAGCCAACCATAGCCATTTTAAAGCATACCAATGCTTGTGGTGTAGCCAGCCGTTCTTTTATTAAAGAAGCCTGGATAGATGCTTTAGCTTGCGACCCGGTATCAGCCTTTGGTGGTGTAATAATTGCCAATGACGAGATTAACGCCGAAACAGCTACCGAAATAAGCAAGATATTTTACGAAGTATTAATTGCACCTGCTTATACCAACGAAGCTGTACAAATATTACAGGAGAAAAAGAACCGCATCATATTGGTGCGCCAACCGGTTGAACTGCCGGCTAAGCAATTTAAAACTTTGCTGAATGGTGTTATTGAACAGGATAAAGACTTAGTGGTTGAAGGTCCTGAATTAATGACTACCGTTACTAACAGGCAACCTACAGAGCAAGAATTGCGCGACTTATATTTTGCCAACAAAATTGTAAAGCACACCAAATCAAACACTATAGTATTTGCTAAGAACAGCCAGTTGTTGTCCAGCGGTGTGGGCCAAACTTCAAGGGTTGATGCTTTAAAGCAAGCGGTTATTAAAGCAAATAGCTTTGGTTTTGACCTAAATGGTGCGGTAATGGCATCAGATGCATTTTTCCCTTTTAATGATTGTGTTGAACTTGCTGCCGAAGCCGGAGTACTGGCCGTTTTACAACCTGGAGGGTCTATAAAAGATCAGGATTCTGTTGCCATGTGTAATGAAAAAAACATATCAATGGTTACAACCGGGGTACGTCATTTTAAACATTAATAATAATATAAATACCAGAATATTTTAACTGTTTAAATAGCAATTATTTAATGTTTTTAAAGTTATATTTATAAACTTTGCAAATATTCTAGAAGCAAACTACAAATGGGCTTATTTAATTTTTTTACGCAAGAAATTGCCATTGACCTGGGAACCGCAAATACCCTCATTATACATAATGACAAAGTTGTTGTTGACGAACCGTCAATAGTAGCTTTTGACCGGGTAACCAATAAGGTTATTGCCATTGGTAAGCAAGCCATGCAAATGGAAGGCAAAACCCACGATAATATACGTACCGTACGCCCGCTAAAGGATGGTGTAATTGCCGACTTTAACGCTGCCGAGCACATGATACGCGGTATGATCAAAATGATCAACCAGGGTAAGGGATGGTTTTTTCCGTCATTACGTATGGTTATTTGTATACCATCTGGTATTACCGAGGTAGAGAAACGTGCCGTGCGCGACTCAGCCGAGATTGCCGGAGCTAAAGAGGTTTACCTGATACATGAGCCAATGGCTGCCGCCGTAGGTATTGGTATTGATGTGGAGGAACCAATGGGTAACATGATCATCGATATTGGTGGTGGTACTACCGAGATAGCCGTTATTGCCCTATCAGGTATTGTTTGCGATCAGTCTATCCGCGTAGCGGGAGATAACTTTGACTCTGATATTGTTCAGTACATCCGCCGCCAACATAACATTATGATAGGCGACCGTACGGCAGAAAAGATAAAAATTGAAGTTGGTGCCGCATTGCCTGAACTGGTTGATCCACCTGCTGATTTTGCAGTACAGGGTCGTGACCTAATGACAGGCGTACCTAAACAAATTATGGTATCTTATACCGAGATAGCACACTGCCTGGATAAATCCATATCAAAAATTGAAGAAGCGATATTAAAAGCCCTGGAGATAACTCCGCCGGAGCTTTCGGCTGATATTTATCAAACAGGTATATATTTAACCGGTGGCGGCGCGTTATTACGCGGACTGGATAAAAGAGTAGCAGCTAAAACCAAGCTACCGGTTCACGTTGCAGAAGACCCGCTACGTGCCGTAGTGCGTGGTACAGGTACAGCACTTAAAAATATTGGTAATTTTAAATTTTTAATGCAATAGGTTAGAGATTAGTGATTTGTTAATTAGTGATTAGTTGAACAAAGCAATAAGTCATGAAGGGTTTTACTGAACTTGATGCATGGAAAAAATCTCGAATTCTAAGAAATGAGATTTTTGAGTTAGTTAAGAGTTTCCCTAATGAAGAAAAATATAGATTAGCAGATCAAGTAATTCGTTCGTCAAGATCTATTGGAAATAATATAGCTGAAGGACATGGAAGATATCATTATGCCGATTCTTCAAAATTTTTGATCAATGCCAGAGGTTCAGCTGCTGAAACAATTGATCATCTTATTATAGCTTTAGACGAAAAATATATTAGCGGGGAAATTTTTGAGAAATTCAAAATTCAATCCGAAGAATGTATGAAGTTAATAAACGGATATATAAATTATTTTAGACAGCAGGCAAGTAACTAATCTCTAATCTCCAATTAACTAATCACTATCAATGCGTAACCTCCTGATATTTATCACTAAGTACAACGCATTTTTTTTGTTCCTGATATTTGAGATCAGCGCGCTGGTTATTTACATTAAATACAACTCTTTTCAAAAAGCTACTTTTATTAACAGTACCAACCAGGTATCTGCTACCTTGTATGCACAGGTTAGTGAGTTAGACAGTTATTTATCATTACGCCAGGTTAACGATAGCCTTGTGGTGGAAAATGCCCGTTTAAGAACCCAGCTTAAATCATCGTTTTTAGTTGATACGGTAACTAAAATCCCGGTAATTGATTCTACCTATAAACAGCAATATACTTACATACCCGCTAAGGTTATCAGCAATTCGGTTAATATGCGTAATAATTACTTAACCATTAATATGGGCAGCAAAGCCGGTATTAAAAAGGGCATGGGCGTTATATCCAGAACGGGAGTGGTGGGTAAAGTGCTTGTGGTAAGCGAGCATTTTTCTTTAGTACAATCGTTATTACATAAAGAAACCATTATCAGTGCTATGATTGCACGAACTAAAGACCAGGGCTCATTTAAATGGGGAGATGATCTCGATCCACATACCGGCCTATTATATGATGTGTCAAACAGTGCCCAACCCAAATTAGGCGATTTGGTGGTTACGTCAGAGGCGTCATTATTTCCGGCAGGACAAGCGATAGGCAGAATAAGTAACCTGCACTCAAAAAAGGGCGGTGGTTTCTTTTTAAATATGGATGTAACATTAGCGGTTGATTTTAGCAAATTACAGTATGTAAATGTTATTTACAATAAACTGGCATTAGAGCAATTGGAGTTGGAGGCCCAGGGAAAGAAAGATGAGTAGGGCTATTATTATAAATATTATAAGATTTGTGCTGTTGGTTTTTATACAGGTTTTTTTATTGAAAAATATAACCCTGTATGATTTGTCTACGCCTTATTTATATATCTTGTTTATCCTCTTGCTGCCTTTTGAAACACCCAATATTTTATTGTTCCCGCTGGCATTTATATTGGGATTAACCATTGATGCTTTTTATAATACGCCGGGTTTGCACGCGGCTACTTGTGTTATATTGGCACTGGTACGAGTGCTGTTTATTAGTATTACCGTACAAAAGGACGGCTTTGATAATGAGCCTGAACCAACCCTAAGCATAATGGGTTTCAGATGGTTTTTTACCTATGCATTGGTGTTAACTTTATTCCACCATTTCTTTCTCTTTAACCTGGAGGTTTTCCGTTTAGATGAAATACAATATACGTTGAGCAGGGTTGTTTTTAGCTCGATATTTACTGTATTTTTGATGTTGATAACCGGACTGCTATTTTACAGGAGCAAAGAGCGTAAATGAACAATTTTTTCGAGAGGCGATACATCATTGCGGGTATATTTATAACGGTAGTATTAATTTTACTGGCCAGGTTATATTATATCCAGATAGTTGACGACCGGTATTTGACTATAGCCAACGGAAATGTTATAAAACGTTTTATACAATACCCAGCACGTGGGGTAATATTGGATAGGAAAGGAAGAACACTGGTTACTAACGAACTGGTTTATGACATATCAGTTATTCCTAAAGAAGTAAAGCCTTTTGATACCCTTGAATTTTGCAGGCTTATAGATATTACTAAAGAGGAATTTGATAAAAGATTAGAAAAGGCCAGACGTCATTCCCCCAATTTGGAATCGGATTTTGAAAAGCAATTATCGCCAAGGTTATATGCTTCTTTACAGGAACGCATGTCAGAATTTCCCGGCTTTATTGTTCAACCCCATCCTATACGTACCTATCCCGACTCTACCGCTGCTCAGTTCTTGGGGTATATCGGCGAGGTGAATGATAAGAGAATTGACGAGTCGGGAGGATATTACCGCCGCGGAGATTACATTGGCATTACTGGTGTTGAAAGTGCATACGAAGATGTATTACGTGGACAGCGGGGTGTAAAAAACGTGTTGGTTAACTCAAGGGGCGTGCCACAGGGTTCATTTGATAATGGTGCCCGGGATACCGTTCCTGTACCCGGCGAACGCCTTACTTCGTCGTTAGATGCCGAATTGCAAAAATTGGGTGAAAAATTAATGAGTAATAAGGTGGGCAGTATAGTGGCTATCGAACCGTCAACAGGAGAGATACTTGCCTTTGTAAGCAGTCCAACTTTCGACCCCAACTTAATGGCGCGCGAACGTAATAAAAATTATGGTGCCCTGTACAATGATCCTTATAAACCATTTTTAATAAGGCCTATACAGGCTAACTATCAACCCGGCTCGTCATTTAAACCGCTTAGTGCCTTGATCGCTTTGCAGGAAGGTATAATTACACCTTCAACTATTTATTTTTGTCCGGGCTATTATCAGGCTGGTAATCGCAAAATTAGGTGCTTTAATGGTGAGCAGCATGGAGCGGTTAATTTGAGCAGTGCAGTGGCCCATTCATGTAATGGGTATTTTGATATGGTATTTGAAAAACTGATCAATCGTAACGGTCCAAAACAAACCGATGCCAGCTTCACCGTGTGGCGAAACAATGTCGCTAAATTTGGCTTAGGTTCAAGACTTGACCTTGATCTGCCAGCTGAAGGGCGGGGTTACTTGCCAGAAGCGTCGTTGTACGACAAGAAGTACCGGAAAGGTGGCTGGCGGTCAAGCACAGTTATTTCATTGGGCATAGGGCAAGGAGAGTTAGATGCTACCCCTTTACAATTGGCCAACATTGAAGCTACAATTGCTAATCGTGGTTTTTATTACAAGCCCCATTTGATTAAAGCAATAGGCGATAAGCAGATAATAAAACAGGAATACCTGGTGAAAAATTCTGTTGGCATAGATCCGCAATTTTTTGAACCTGTTATTGATGGCATGCAATCCGTGGTCGAACAAGGTACTGCCGCAGGGTCAAGAATACCCGGCATAGTGATGTGCGGAAAAACAGGTACTGTACAAAACAATCGTGGCAAGGACCATTCTGTATTTGTTGCCTTTGCACCGCGCGACAATCCTAAAATTGCCATAGCCGTTGTGATTGAAAATGCCGGCCAGGGTGCCAGGTGGGCGGCGCCTATTGCCAGCTTTATGGTTGAGAAATATTTAAAGGATAGTATAACCAACAGGCCTTCAGGTATTGAGCCCAATTATTACATGGAAGCCAATTTGTTACCTGAATTAAAGCAAAAATCGCCTGCTAAAAAAATATCTGTTGATAGTTTAAAAAAGGATGTGGTTAAAGTAAGTGCCGCACCTAAATTAAAAACTGCTTCGGCCCCGGTACGGAAAAAACCTGTCCCTATAAAATTAACCGCAATGCTCACTAAATTTAAAGATGATGAGTAGCCAGCAGCGCAGTTTTTTTTATAATGTTGATTGGGTATCCATATTAATTTACCTGGCACTATGTACCATTGGTTTGTTAAATATTCATTCGGCAGTTTATGATCCTAATAACAAAAGCCTGCTCGACCTTGATGCTAATTACGGTAAGCAATTCATATTTATTATATCATCCATAATAATTGCTATAGTTATTTTATTGCTCGAAAGCCGGTTTTTAACCGCGCTGTCGCCTGCTATTTATGTTATTACTATCGTATTATTAATACTGGTACTGCTAATAGGGCGTAATGTGGGCGGTAATCAATCATGGATACCAGTAGGCGGCGGGTTTAGGCTGCAACCATCTGAGTTTGCCAAATTTGCTACCTGCCTGCTATTGGCCAGATACTTAAGCGCGGCTAATGTAAAGGTTACAGATATTAAGTCGTTTTTAATTGCTGGGGGTATAATTGGCCTGCCATTGGGGTTAATACTTTTACAGCATGATGCGGGCTCTGCACTGGTGTTTTGCGCGTTAATTTTTGTATTGTACCGCGAGGGGTTATCCTCATTGTTTTTAATTGGGACAGCGCTGGCCATATTTTTATTTGTAACTGCTATATTGTATGATACGTTGTATATAATAGGTGGTTTAGTAGCTTTTACTGCCCTGGTTATTTATTTGTTTAAAAAAAGCAAACGAATAATCATTACTATGTTAATTGGTCTGGCAGCTTCTATCGCATTTGTTTTTAGTGTGCAGTTTCTATACAATAAAGTTCTGCAACCGCACCAAAAATCACGTATTGATATTATATTGGGCATAACCAAAGATTATAGGGGCAAGGGGTATAACCTGCGTCAATCCATGATAGCCATAGGTTCGGGTAAAATGTGGGGTAAGGGTTATATGCATGGCACACAAACCAAATACTCATTTGTGCCTGAGCAAAGCACCGATTTTATTTTTTGTACCGTGGGCGAAGAGTGGGGGTTTGCAGGGTCGGTAGTGGTTTTAAGCCTTTATTTATTTTTGATGTTACGATTGATCGTAATCGCCGAGCGGCAACGATCGCCATTTTCAAGAATATATGGTTATGGGGTGGCCTCTATCATCTTTTTCCACGTAATGATAAATATAGGTATGACCATAGGTTTAGTACCGGTAATAGGCATTCCATTGCCTTTTGTAAGCTACGGAGGGTCATCTTTGTGGAGTTTTACTATCCTGTTGTTTATTATGATCAAACTGGATAGTAACCGGATGGGGATGATCTACGCTTAATTTACAAGTATCTTCTCTTTAACAATTCGTAAAATTTATCGGTAGTTTGTGGCTTGCTTTCCCAATTGTTTTTGGTGGCGTAATTCTTTTTCAAAAAGGTGTCAGCCTCTTCTAAACCTGTAAAGCGGTTTAGTATTTCAATAGCTTCGCTATAAGCCAAACTGTACCCGTTAAACAGATCTTTTACAAACAACAGTTTATCGTTTAAAGTTATAGCCGATTTTAAATCAGTAATTGGCAGTAGGGCAGGCTCGGTTTTGCCCATTTGTGCCGATATTTTTTGATTGATAGTATACACTTCGTCAACTTCGGCTTTAGCCAGTGTAACAGGTGTGTCTATTTTAGGCTCTTCAACAGGTTCGGGCGGTACAACTTCAGGAATCTCAGCGGTTTCCGCTGCATTGGTGTCTGCAATATCTTCCGGCGCTGTATCTATATGTTCTTCTTCAATTAATTCATCATCTTCCCAACTTTCCTCAACCTCCAATTCGTGTCTTATTATTTCAGGCTTAGGCTCGTCTCTTGGTATTGAATTACCCGTTTGTATCACAGGCTCAAAAAATACTTCTTCATGGCTGGGCGGTATTTCGGGGGTCGGTTTTTCTTCAACGGGTTTTTCTTCGACGAGTTTAGCCGGAGTGTTTTGTGCATTTATTTTACGCAGCACCTCAGCATGATCGGTCAAAAAATGGGTATTGGCAACAAATAGTTCCAGTTCAAGATCATTTAACTGGCCCTTTATAGTCTCAAGGTATTGATACTGATCGTTAATTTCCTTTATGATCCCGCCTATTTTGTTAAATACTTCCTGTTGTTTCATCATAGTTGGTACTGTATAAAAATGCTTTTCAAAAATAAGCATTAAAATGCTGATATTAGAGGTTGGTAAAAATTTAGGATGCAGATCACCGAGGATATATTTAAACGGAAGAATGAAAGTGGCGGGAGTATTGAGGTGGTATGCGGTTCTATGTTTTCGGGCAAAACCGAAGAACTGTTAAGGCGCATCAACCGGGTACGGATAGCTAAGCTAAGTTACAAGGTATTTAAGCCAAAGCAAGATACCCGTTATGATGAAACTGATGTGGTATCGCATAACTCCAACTCTATTATTTCTACTCCCGTAAAAAAATCAGCAGATATATTGTTATTAGCCGGGCATGCCCAGGTAATAGGTATTGATGAGGCCCAGTTTTTTGATGATAAGCTGCCCGAGGTTTGTACTGCGTTAGCCAATAAAGGTGTAAGAGTTATCATTGCCGGCCTGGATATGGATTTTAAGGGTAGGCCATTTGGACCCATGCCTGCGTTAATGGCCATTGCCGAATCAGTTACCAAAGTACATGCGGTATGTGTCAGGTGTGGCAATCCTGCTTTATATTCCTACCGATTAGTGCCTGGCAAAAATCGCATCTTATTAGGCGAAAAAGAAAGTTACGAGCCTCGTTGCCGAATCTGTTATAACCTTGTGTTCCCTCAATAAAACGTCTGTTAACTGTAAAGTTGCGGAATTAGACATAAAAAGCGGCCATAGGTAAAACAAAATAGTACCTATGATTTGTTATAAGTAATATATGCTACCAATTATGGCCAAAAAGATATTAGTTATTGAAGATGACAAGGATATTAGGGATACCCTTGTTTATGTGTTAGAAGAGCAGGGGTATGAGGTTGTATCTTCAGAAGAAGCTAAAATTTTAAAATCTTTAGATACCATAAGGCCCGATCTGATATTATTAGATAATTGGCTTACCGAGTGGAAAAGTGATGCCAATGGTCAGCAAATAAGTAAACAACTCAAATCAAACCCTGCTACAAGCCATATACCTATTGTCATCATTTCGGCAGTAAGTAATATTCAGGAAATTGCCCAAGCCGGCATGGCCGATGATTACCTGCGCAAACCATTTAATTTGACTGAAATTATTGAAATAGTAAAAAAATATACGGATAAGGTTTAGCTTTAATTCTATTAAACTTCCTGTTACGTGTATTTAAGGGGGATATTTTGCGCGTTTTTTTGTGCTTTTAAAGCCAGCTCGGTGGCTAAAAAGCAGTGAGCCTGGGTCATGGCTGTTTCGGTACGGTTAACCAGGTCGTCAACAAATAGCTTACCAAAAGGCAATTCTAAATTGCTGGCATCAAATACTACTGTTTCTTTTTTATTGGCCATATAAACATGGTTGCCCCCTTTTTGTGGCAGGCCAATATCAATATTTTTGCGCACTTCAATAAAGCCTTCGGTACCTAATATAGTTAAACGGCCATCGCCCCATGAACCTAACCCATCAGGGGTAAACCAATCATTACGTACGTAGCCCATACCACCATTGCCACGTACTACTACGTCTCCAAAATCTTCAAATAATGGGTATTGCGGATGATTTACATTGCCTACTTCAGAAAATAACACGTTGGCCGAAGTGCTGCCGGTAAAGTATAAAAACTGGTCAAACTGGTGCGAACCAATATCGCATATAATACCACCGTAACGTTTTTTGTCCCAAAACCAGTCGGGGCGTGTTCTTGGGTTTATTTGATGCGGGCCAAGGCCGATAGTTTGTATTACTTTCCCAATAGCGCCAGATTGTACTAATTCGCCGGCTTTAACTGTGCCTTTATTTTCAAACCGTTCGCTGTACATAATGGAATATATACGCCTGGTTTCTTTTTGCACTTTGCGTACTTCGGCCAACTGGTCAAGTGTAATAATGCCCGGTTTATCTACCAGGTAATCTTTGCCATGGCGCATTACTTTTACGCCTAATGGTGCACGCTCATCAGGTATGATCGAGCTCATGATCAGTTGTATAGATGGGTCCTCTAAAACCGCGTTTTCATTAGCTACTAATTTCGCTTTAGGGTACCTGCGCGAAAAAGAAGCAGCTAAATCAGGTTCTTTGGCATAAAAAGATACAAACTCGCCACCGCCACGGGTTACCGCATCAACCATGCTATTGATATGCGAATGGTTAATACCAATTACGCCAAATTTTATCCGGGTTTCGGCAGGCGTTATAATAGTTTTTTCTGATTCAATAAAATTGATCTTGTTTGGGCCATCTTCATAGGCGGCAAGCGCATCAGTAGATAAGCCTGATAAAAAGGCTAAACCAGCAGTTGCAGTAGCTGCCTCTTTAATAAATTTGCGGCGGTTAAATTCAGATGCTTTCATAACAATAAGTTTTATATTGGTTATGATAAAGCTAAATAAATTACTTTAAATACGTCATTTGCAAATTTTCACATCCGCATAAATGCACATCATTTCAGGGTATTTATAAAATCAACCATGGCTGTTACCAATTCGGGTTTAAGCGGTAAATCGGGCTGTTTATAGGTAGCCAAATTTTTCTCCCGGTCAATAGGGGCCTCTTTAAGCACATGATTCATTCCATTTATTAATAAAACAGTAGTGGTTTTTGATTTTCTTAATTTTTCGGCGTTGGATACATTTACTTGTAAGTCGGTTGTGCCATGTATAATTAACACAGGAATTTTTAATTTTTTTATTTCTTTTTCAGGTTCAAACCTAAACCAGGTCATCAAATAGGGCTGAACACTTGGGCGGGCAATAGAATATAAACCAGGGTCAATATTTTTATCAATTTTACCCCTGCGCAAACTATCTAACATTTTTTTAACCCCTCTTTCAAAATATTCAGGTTGCGACTTCATTTGTTCAAGCAATATTTGATCGGCACGTACACCGGCACCGGCTATTGATATCAGGCCCTTTACATTTTCATTAGTTCCTGCCAATATGCCAATTAATGAGCCTTCACTATGCCCTGCTAAAATTATTTTCGAGAAACGTTTGTCTTCACTCAATAAGTTTATCAGCGTATAGGCATCATCAATCCCATCATCAAAGTGCATGTTCTCCTCTTTTTCGGTACTTATGCTTTCGCCCACACCGCGTTTATCGTAACGTATCGATGCAATACCGTTTTTGCCTAATCCTTCAGCAATAAGTTTGTAGGTGTTAGTAGCAATGCCGGTTTTTTCACTGTTGCCATCACGGTCAAGAGGCCCCGAGCCGGGTATAATTATCACTACCGGAATTTTCCCTGTAGCATTTTTTGGCATAGCTAAAGTGCCAGAAATGGATCCTGATAATATTTTAACAGATACCGGTGTTTCAATTATGTTAGGGTCGGTAATGGCTACACGTGCCATTGGGTCCTGATAGGGGCTTAAAACCAAGCCGGTAAACTGATTGTTATTGTTTAATGATATGTTTAATAAAAAAGTGCTGTTTTGAAACCTGGCTTTATAAACGGCCAGTGGTTCATCATAACTCACAAAATCTGCATACAACAAGTTGCCCAATTGCGATTTCAATTGTACTGTTGTAGCCTTAAATCTTTCAAGAGGTAAAGCAGTTTTCATTTCGGCGCTAAACAAGCCAAAAATATCGTCTATTTTATTTTCATTATATAAGTCTTTAAATTGATTGGCAGCAGTTTTATACTTTGCGGGCTCGGCCGCCTGCGCAAAAGTTTTGCAGGTGAATAGTACCGCTATTATTAATAAAGTAATCTTATTCATTTTAGTAAATATCAAATACATATTAAAAAACCGAAATTAAGAAAAATACGGTTGATTGTTACCAATAATAAGGTTAAAATGGAACGTTGAAGATGTTATTTTATTTGAACCTCTTCGTATTTATTTTTTATGAGGGTGGTAAAAAAATGTCCTAACGAATCGGAGTTAACAAATTTTCGATAAGCCATTCTAGGAAAATTATGGTATTGCCAAACCTCACCGGTCTCCCTGAATTCAACCTCCAAAATTTTTTCATCCATATAATAACCTACGCTTTTAAAAACCGAAGATGTTACGTTATGTCTTCTCATACCCACTTTATACTTAATCTGTTGCAAATTAGTTTTGTTTTTAATTCAAAATTGCAAAATACCATACCCATGCAATAAACAAAGCCTGCAAAGGTACCCTAAACCATAAATAACTTAACCCATTGCCACGGTAGTCGGCTTTTTCCAGGTCGACCTTTTTATAGGCGGCTATAATATTAGCTGGTAATAGTAAGATGAAAAAACCAAAAAGTGAAATTGCTGCAATATATTGGGTTGCAGGTATAAGTAAAAATATTCCGGCCAGTATTTCCATAATTCCGGTTAAGTAAACTACGATTTTTTTAAAAGGAATAAACTGTGGTAACATCATCATCATCCCCTTATAAAAAACAAAATGAGCAATTGATGTAAATATCAGCATTATACACATGGCAATTCGCCCACTTAAAAATAAATGAATATCGTGTGTTATGGTGTAAAACAAAAGACAGCTTAATATAAACGTACCCGCTAAAACAAAAAGTGGTTTCATATTTTAAAGTTAATACACTTTTTCAATTTGTACATTTGCCCTGTTAATAAGCATATATGGGATACCCCAATTTACAAGCCTGCATAGCCGACCTTGAAAAACACGGTCACCTAATACGTATAAAAGAGGAAGTTGACCCTCATTTACAAATGGCGGCCATACATTTGCGTGTATTTGAGCATGGCGGCCCGGCTATATTGTTTGAAAATGTAAAGGGCAGTAAATTCCCGGCGGTATCAAACCTGTTTGGTACACTGGAGCGTTCTAAATTTATTTTCAGAGACACACTGGATAAAGTTAAAACCCTGGTTGATATAAAAAGCGATCCGCTGAAAGCCATCAAACAGCCTTTTAAATACGCTAATGTTGCACTCACCGCTTTATCGGCCCTGCCTATGAAAAGTGGTAGTATTTCTAATTTTAAGCGCTGTCACATTAGCGATATCCCCCAAATAGTAAACTGGCCCAATGATGGTGGCCCGTTTGTTACCATGCCACAGGTTTATACCGAGGATAGCGACAAACCCGGTATTATGAATGCCAACCTGGGCATGTACCGCATACAACTGGCCGGCAACGATTATGTTTTGAACGAGGAAATAGGCCTGCATTATCAATTGCACCGTGGCATAGGTGTACACCAAACCAAAGCAAACGCTAAGGGGCAACCATTAAAGGTGAGCATTTTTGTAGGCGGCCCGCCGTCGCACCCGGTGGCCGCGGTAATGCCCCTGCCTGAGGGTTTGTCAGAGATGACTTTTGCCGGGGCATTGGGTAACCGTAGGTTTAGATATTTTTATGATGATGAAGGTTTTTGTATATCTGCCGATGCTGATTTTGTGATAACCGGAACTGTTATGCCGCATGATAATAAACCCGAAGGCCCGTTTGGTGATCATTTAGGCTATTATAGCTTAAAACATCCTTTCCCGCTATTAAAAGTGCATAACGTATATCATCGTAAGGATGCGGTTTGGTCGTTTACCGTAGTGGGCCGCCCACCGCAGGAAGATACCAGTTTTGGAGCCTTGATACATGAAATAACAGGCTCTGCTTTACCGCAGGAGATACCGGGGCTAAAGGCAGTAAACGCGGTTGATGCCGCAGGAGTACACCCTTTATTATTTGCTATTGGAAGCGAACGTTATACCCCGTATATAAAAGAGCGTAAACCGCAGGAAATATTAACCATAGCCAACCATATATTAGGCAAAAACCAATTGAGCCTGGCCAAGTATTTATTTATTGCCGCACAAGAGGATGATCCTGATTTAAGCGTAAACGATATTGAGGGCTTTTTAAAGCATATCCTGCAAAGGATAGACCTAACCCGCGATCTGCATTTTTATACCAAAACCACTATTGATACTTTAGATTATAGCGGCGATGGGTTAAACGCCGGAAGCAAATTGGCAGTTACCATTGCCGGAGATATTAAGCGCGAATTATGGACCGAATTGCCATCAGGATTTAACCTGCCAAGGCCATTTGTAAATTTTAAAATGGTAATGCCGGGGGTATTAGCGGTTGAAGTTCCTGCCAACATACGCACCAGTGATATGCCGCTAATGCTGGATATTTTGCAGGAGGAATTAGCAGAGGTAGAGTTAGGGGGCTTACCATTAATGGTGTTGTGCGACAATGCCGGGTTTACCGCGCAAAACATTAATAATTTTGTTTGGGTAACTTTTACCCGCAGCAACCCATCGCATGATATTTATGGCATAAATGAATTTACCGAGCATAAGCATTGGGGCTGCCACGGCCCGCTTATTATTGATGCTCGTATAAAATCACACCACGCACCTGTTTTGGAAAAAGACCCGGAAGTTGAAAAGTTGGTAGATAAAATGGGCGAAACAGGTGGTGCTTTATACGGTATTATTTAAAGCTTAGCATCGGGTATTATTTTATTCTTTTTAAGCTTTAACGGAAATTCCAGTATAAACTCTGTTCCGTTATTTACCTCACTATTTACATTTACCGTACCCCCCAGGCTTTCGGTTTGCAGCTTTACCATAAACAGGCCCATGCCTTTACCTTCAACGTCAGTGTCGAACCTTTTATATAAGCCAAAAAGGTGTGGGGTGTTTTTAGCCAGATCAATGCCTCTGCCGTTATCTTTAAAGTATAAAAGGATGCTTTTGCCCACCATGTTGCTGCTTATTTCAATTTGTGGGGGAACACCGGGCCGTTTGAATTTTATACTGTTTATTACTAAATTTTGAAATATACTATATAGGTAACCCTTTAAAGTATATAGCTCATCCACTGCATCAAAATCATAGGTTATATGTGCCTTATTTTTACGTATCATTTCATGTATACCTGATTTTATTTCTTCAACCAAATCAGGCAAGGATATGGTTTCAATTTGCTCGTTAACCTGCTTACCTATCTGTAAAATGTTGTTCAAGTCAATAATTACCTTATCTAAATTATTTACCGAATAGGATAGTGCCTGTAATGCTGCCGCAGCATCTGCTTCATCGCCTGCGCCAAAACCATTCAATAAATTTGAAAGTCCCCGTATGTTGGCAACCGGAGCCCTTAAATTATGAGATACGATATAGGTAAACTGTTCCAGGTCCTTATTGCGTTGTACCAGATCGGCAGTCATTTTATCACGTTCCAGTTCAGCATGCTTCTTCCCGGTAATATCATCTAAAGTTAAAATCACACCCAGGCTCTCGTTATCCTTATTAACTACACATATCCATTTAACTTCATACCATATAAGGCTATTATTAATAACATAGGTTGTTTCGTAACAAACAGTTTCATGAAGGGTGTTAACCCTATGTACAATTTGTTGAATTAGCGCTTTGCGCTCTTTAGGAAAGTATTTATAAGCGGACTCGCCAATTTTTAATTTTTTACCAAAGTTTATCCTCCCTTTTTCTTTTGCATTGGTATTAAATGAAACTATATTCAAATCATTGTCAAACAATACAATGATCAAATCGGTATTTTCAAATACCGACCGAAGGTTAGCTTCTGATTGTATCAGCGCTTCTTCGGCCAATTTTCTATCGGTGATATCGATATGTAAGATTACCGCCCCTTTTTGCGTATGATCTGTCAACGGAGCAATTATAACCTGGTACCACGCCCTTTTATTTGATTTATTGGTGACATACTCCAACTTAAATTCTTTTTTGTTGCCAACAATAACATCTTTTAAACCCCGAGCTATTTTATTGTTTGTGGTTTTATTAACCCCTGTGGCTGTTTCGGCTATGGCTAAATAGTTGTAGCCAATTCCAAATTGAGGTACGCCTAAATTATTAGCCAGCGTAAATTTTTTCCACGACTCATTTACCGCTATGATCTTACCTTTTTCATTTACCAAAACAATATTAGGGGGCAGGGCATCTAATATTGCCGCTTGTGTAGCCGATGCTTCTAATAATTTGATATGGTTTTTTTGTATCTCCGCCTCGGCCTTTTTACGCTCGGTAATATCACGGGTAAAAACAGATATACCGTTTTCTGACGGATAGATATCGTTTTCATGCCATAGATCTAACGGTTCATAATAATCCTCAAAATGAACATATTTACGTTCTTTTAGCGCCTTATCATAGGCCTTAAAGGTAGGGGTGTTAATTGCTTCAGGAAATATGCTCCATATATATTGTCCAAGTAGCGAATCCGGATCACGATTGACCATTTCACCAACCTTTTTATTGGCATAGGTATAACATAGGTTTTTATCTAAAGCAATAAAGCCTTCGTTTATACTCTCCAGTATATTTTCTACTTGTGCTGTTTTCTTTTTGATCTCTTCATCAGCGGCTTTTTTTTCACCAATATCTCTGAAATTAGATACAATAGCATTAATATTTACATCATTAAGCATATTGGTGTAAACACATTCTATCCATATATAGTGCCCTTGTTTATGCCTGCTGCGGTAGGTTATAATAACCGGCACGCCTGGGTTATTAAGTATTTCTTTAACGGTGTTTTTTAGTAATTCTTTGTCCTCGGGGTGAGCGAGATCAATAATACTTAGGGAATCTCTTTCTAAGTTCGTCCAGCCATTTATTCGTTGGGATGATTTACTCCTGAAGATCACTTTCAGGTTTTCATCCATTAATGATATGCCATCATAACTATTTTCAATTAGCTGCCTAAAACGCTGCTCGTTAGCTACAATTTTTTCTGTATTTTCTATTACTTGTTGTTCAAGCTGGGCATTTAACCTGGTTTTACGATCACTGATCTTTTTCTCTTCTGTAATATCTCTTGTTACTGTTGCAAAGCCGGTTAAGATCCCTTCGTCATTGTATAAAGTAGTTAAAACAACATTGGCCCAAAACACCGATCCATCTTTTCGCATCCGCCAGCCTTCAACTTCGCTAATCCCGTTTTTTAGTGCATCGTTTAAATTTTTACGCGGTTCATTTTTTTGTATATCCTCGGGGGTATAAAAACCAGAGATATGCTTGCCTATAATTTCGTCTTCGGTATAACCTATAATATGCTCGGCACCCTGGTTCCAGCTTAAAATGTACCCATTAGGGTCTATCATAAATATAGCATTGTCTTTAACCTGGGCCACAAGCAGGCGAAAAAGCTTTTCATCGAAACTTTTATCAAAAATAGATTTAGGAGAAGTTTTTTTGATCACTAAAAATTAAGTTTTAATTAATTGCGCCATTTTAATAACTATTATGTTATTTTATCATTCGGATAATGTTAAATAAGTATAAATTAACATTAGGTAAGTTAATTAAGGTCATTAAAGATAGGTAATACAATGCTAAATAGGAAGCGGTTTTACTCTTTTTTGCTATAATTGTTGAGAATATTTTCATTATAATTAATTAATTATTTGTTTTATAGGTAAATGCCTCCAATTATTTTGAGGGGTTAATTGGGTTACAGACAATAAAAAATCCGGCTTAAAGCCGGATTTTTTATGACAAATAGTGTTTTTAACTTACCAAACGATATGTATATTTTGAGCACCCGTTATGGGATATTCGATACTACCGTCTTTGGTTTTAACTCCTTTTATTTCATACTTTTGATCTATTGCAGTTACAATGAACCTTGGCAGGTTTTTCTTGTCCCTATTCATTATAACCATACGACAAGTTAACCTTGGGTCACCCTTTACAATAAAAGAGATTCCTGCCCCTTTTTTATATTTATAATTGATGGTGGGATAGTCTATAAACACCATAAAATTTTCGTCGGGTATTTGCCGGTAATGACGGGGCAAAATTCCAAATGCATTGCCTGCGCCGTACACTTCCTGACCCACCTGCCCGCATTTTTCCCAGCCATCCTGCATATCTTCCAATGCTATCCATAAGTTAGCATCCAGTTCGCCAATTTTAGGTTTTTCAGCTAACATATCTTTCGGTAGCATTGGCGGATAATAATATATGCCTCTAAAAACAAGATATCGTATATATTCAGCAACCAGTAAATTAACTGATGGTAATATATCTATATCTTTAGCATGCTGCACATAGTCATGCAAAGCACAAAATACCTCCTGCTCCTCATATGCCGCTGTATATGGTGCATTGCTTAACGGGAAGACAGCAAAAAATGAAGGAAAATTTTTTCCATATCCGTAGTTGCAATCCCAAAGCTGTGCATTTTTAAAAACATTTGCCAGGCATAAATAACTTAGCTCAATATAAAGTTGCTTTTTAGTGATCTTATACAAACGTAATAAGGCGCCAGCAGCAAAAGCGGTATTATTAGCTTGGTAAAACAAATCAAATCCTAAACCTTTTAAAGTTTTAGCTGCCTTTTCGGCTTCATTTAAATAACGTTTTTCGCCGGTAAGTTCATAAGCTTGCAGCATTACATGGGCATAAATCCCGGCTACATCTTTTTCGCCCCCCTTACCCGGCTCAGTTTCTTTTTTAATAATCTCCAACGTTTCCATATGATAAAATACCGGCCATGTATATTTAAAATGGTGCGCCACTTTGATAGTATAATCTAATGAATCTACAAAAAGTTGGTGGGCTACCTTATCGCCCTTTAGAGCCAATCTTGACAAATTAAGCAAGGGATGATGCAGATACCATGAATCCATCACCATTGGTTTTTTCTGTTCTTCTTCTCCTTTTAATTGAGCTTCTGCTTTTGGATGCCAACGCATAATAACGCCCAAATCTTTATTATAAAATGATGGCAGTCCCTCTTTTATCTTCCGCATTACTTCTAAGTCGACTTTACTCCATTCTACATAATCAAGTAAGGGTAACAGTACAGCAAGTTGTACCATGATTTCAGGTGGGGTTTCGTAATCAGACACATAGGCGTTAAAATATTGGTGGCCATCAACTTGCGACCAACATCCCGGGCTATCAATAAGGTCTTTTAACCCGGCATCTAATGTTTTCGGCCAGTCATGATAAAAAGTTTCTTGTAATGGCAGCTGCAAATAAATATTTGCCATCATGTCTAAGTACTGTCTAACCATTGCTGCTTCATCATTTGGTACTTCCTGGCTAAAGTGTATAAAAGCATCAGCAATGATTACTTTTCTACCTGCCACCAATGGCTTTTTAATGCAAGGGGGTAAGGCAAAACCCAATTCGGGCCATTCGCCGCGTACCGTTTCTGCACCTGATGTTTCGGTTTGCTCAAAATAAGCATTTAATGCACTAAGGTTTTGCAGGTACATAACCGAACCTGCTTTAGGGCGGGTCATATTAAAATACACCAAACCCGAACGCGTACCTACCTGGCTTGCCCTAATATTGCCTGCAGTATTATCTGGTTTCCCGTCTTTACCGGGGATGATGATATCGCGCGGCCAAAACGGGATCAATAGATCAGTAGCGGGGTTTAAAGTAGTGGTGTAACGCAGTACAGCATCATTGCCTAATGGGAAAGTTATTTTTACCTTATAAGTGCCAATTACGGAGTTTAATAAAACATCAACTTCGTTATCTTTTTCTTTGATTTTTTTTAGTTGTATTTCTGCATCAGGGGAATAGGCCATTCTAAAAGCTACTTTGCCCCCTTTGGGCCAAAGTGCCAATAACCATAATGAATTGTGATCGGCATAAATGTTTAAGGTAAAATTGCCGCATTTTTTAGTGTGAATGTAATCAAGATCGCTACCTGCAAATGTATTGCTGGTGGCTGCGGCCCATGGTGATATTCCGGTCATGTTAGTATAGTTTTAGAAATTATTAAATAACTAGTCTCTTATCTAAAATGTATCTGCTGCTATACGCCTAAGGCGGTAAAAATTTGTTTCAAAGAAAATTTGGCACCGCAAACAAACTCGTCTGCCGCGCCATAGTAAAAGGTAATGGTATCGCCATCATCCTCAACAATATGCCCGTTAGTAAATACTACATGTCCAAAAAAACCGCTTACTTCATAAGGCTCTAAAGGTTCCATAATTGGGTCAAGCGTGCGGGCAATAACTATTGAGGGATCATCCAAATCCATCAAAAAAGCCCCTAAGCAATACCGATGCTCGGCAGTGGCGCCATGATAAATTTCCAGCCAGCCTTTTTCTGTTTTTATGGGGGCCGCACCGGCACCAACACGTGCACTGTCCCAGTTGCCCGGCCTGGTTTTTATAATACATTTATGGTTACCCCAATGTTTACCATCAGGCGATTGCGCCAGCCAGATGTAATTACCGCCAATATCAACACTGCTGGGGCGGTGCAACATATAGTAAAGACCGTTTATTTTTTCTTCAAACAGGGCGCAGTCTTTATTATGGGGTGGCAATATCATGCCGAGCGACTCAAATGTTTTCCAATCGGTAGTAGTGCGCATACCTACGCCAACTCCGCTATCGGATACTGCGGTGAAGGTTAACCAATATTTATTTTCAAGCCAGGTAACACGGCAATCCTCAATACCAAAAGTTTGTAGTATGCCTTGTCCAAATAGTTTAGGATAATCTTTCGGCTCTTCAAAATTTATCCCATCAGTGCTGCAAAATAAACGTAAATGCGATAGTGTGGTCAGGTAATCAACCCCTTTATATCTTACCACGCGTGCATCTGTAGCAATCAGTTCAGGATCGCTAAGTTCAATCTCCATGATCTCTGTCTCGCCGGTTGCTGTTAATATAGGGAAGGACACTACTACCTCATTTTGCTGCGGGCGCTCGGCTACACGTACTAAAAGCCATATTTTATCGTCAAACCTGAATACGCCAGGGTTTAACAGACACGCTACGTGAATACCGTCCATGCTGGGTGTAATATCTTTAGGGGATAAAAGAGGATTTTCAGGAAATCTTTTGGCAATATCAGTCATGATATTTTAACACCTTGATTTTAATATTGTTTAAGCGTATTGATGTGATGGGTCTAAACTTTTACAGGCTTAAATGGTTATATTTATATATGAAGAAGCAAGTTTTAGCCTCGGCGGCATTATTGGGTATTGCCGGTATCGCTGCCCTTACATTAAATGCAAAAGATAAACCATTAGAAACGGTAGACCATGTTGATCTGGAAAAATATCTGGGTAAATGGTATGAGATAGCTGCCTTTCCGCAAAGCTTTCAAAAAGGCTGTAGCTGTACCTCTGCCGTATACGGTTTAAGGCCCGACGGTAATATTGAAGTAACCAATACCTGTATTAAAGAAGGTAAAATAAAAAAAGCCATAGGTAAGGCGGTAGTAAAAGATAAAAAAACCAATGCCAAATTAAGTGTGCAATTTTTTTGGCCCTTTAGCGGAAAATATTGGATCATAGCGTTGGCACCTGATTATTCATACGCAGTAGTGGGGCACCCAAATCGCGATTATTTATGGATATTATCTCGCAAACCAGTTATGGATGAACAAACTTATCGTATGTTATTGGTACAGGTAGCCGACAAGGGATTTGATATCCGTAAGCTGGTTAAAACCAACCAATCATGCAATAACTAGGGTTTACTAAAAAACTCTTTTAGTTCGGGGTGATATTGTGATGTTAAAAATTCAGTGATAGTAAACTTGGCCAGTTCATGTTGGTAGAAAGGGTCTTCTTTGATGATCTTTTCTACTGCTTCTTTTGATTCTGCCAGAGCTAAAATTATACCGCCGGTGCGCGGCACTTTACGGCCCGATGCTACAAATATGTTTTTTTTATAATACTTGCGCAGGTATTTCACATGGTCGGCCATGTGCTGGTCCAGTTCTTCTAAGGGGACGATATAGGTCAGATCGATAATGAACATTTAGTTGTCAATTAAGTCATTGGTTTTATCAAAGTTTAAACCAGATCCCTAAACAATTGAATATGCCAGCTATCTTTAAAAGGTACTTCCCATTTGGTGTTTAGTTCTGCCAGGTTTTGTACCAGGTTGTTGTAAACGATGGATTCTTTATGGAGTTTACCCTGTTTCAGCAGTTCTTCAAATTGTTGCCGTGGTAATGAAAGTACTTCTTCACCATCACGGTACGCCAGGTTAAAACGGTCAAACAGATTAATATTAAAATCTTCTTCCAATTGCTTCATAAAATGAACCGATTTATCAATTGAGCATCCGCTGGCACCTGCCTGGCTCTCGTCAACAATTAATATCAGGAAACGGTTGTAGCGTACTTCGGCTTTTGCCTTAAGCTGGTTGTTATGGGCGGTCCATTGGGTAGTAAAGGTATTTAGGTGTTGCTGTACCTGCTGCACCTCGGTGTCGGTTAGCTTTCTGTCCGACTGGTATATCCACACTCTTGAATTTTCAGAAAATTGCATACACAAAGCTATCAATTTATTAACTTCGGTGTAAGTTTTGTTGTCATGTACAGATCAATTTTACCCCGAATCAAAAAAATAACTGTTGTATTGGTGCTAATTATAGCCGGTTTGGCCAATTTTGGTTTTGTAACTGCTATTGATGAGCAGGATATGGTGGAGTGGACCAATAAATGTTTTGCCCAGTCATTTGATGCATCCGTTGGCGATAAAATAAAAAAGTTTGAACTGCTGTTAACCAATGACGCCTTCATCCGCTTGCGTAAAACTTACCAAAATAATAAGCAGGAATATTTTTCTTTCCATTTATACCGTTTGAATGATATGAGCTATTTGGGCGATGCAGCCAGCGGCACCTTGCAATTTAAAACTATTGATGACGATATTATTGTACAAACGTATAACGACCGTAAAGGCAATGTAGATTCAATGGCGAATATATTGAGCATTCCTGTAAAAAATATGGGAGCCGAGCGCCTGGATAGCCTGCACAACGTAATAGAATATTTTAAATCCAAAAAGGGTTTATAAACCGTTTGCCCGTACAGTTATCTCGGCAATATCCAATACTTCAATTTTCTGCTCCGTATGTTTTACGCCATCGGTTAGCATGGTCATACAAAAAGGGCAGCCCGCGGCAACTATATTGGCTTTGCTCGCTGCAATTTCTTCAACACGTTCAATATAGATGTCTTTTGTACCGGGTTCAGGCTCTTTAAACATTTGTGCGCCGCCCGCGCCACAGCATAGGCCGTTGCTTTTGCAGCGTTTCAGTTCAACCAGCTCGGTATCTAAGACCTCTAACACTTTGCGCGGTGCTTCATAAACGTTATTGCCACGGCCCAAATAGCAGGGATCATGGTAGGTAATGCGTTTGCCTTTAAAGCTTTCGCCGCCTTCGGCTTTTAGCTTGCCGTCGTCAATTAATTGTTGTATCAGTTGGGTGTGGTGTATTACGTCGTAATTGCCGCCCAGGCCAGGGTACTCATTTTTTATAGTGTTAAAGCAATGCGGGCAACCGGTTACTATTTTTTTGATCTCATAACCATTTAGCACCCCAATATTCACCATAGCCTGCATCTGAAACAAAAACTCGTTACCCGCACGTTTGGCTGGGTCGCCGGTGCAGCTTTCTTCCGTACCCAAAACTGCAAAGCTGATGCCGACATGTTGTAATATCTTGCAGATGTCGCGGGTTATTTTTTGTGCCCGTTGGTCAAAACTGCCTGCGCAACCTACCCAAAACAATATCTCTGGTTGTTTGCCTTGTGAGGCCATTTGGGCCATGGTGGGTACCTGAAGTATTTCGGATTCGTCCCGATAGCTATCGGGATCGATTTCGGATTTATTCTGATTTTCCATTAAATTTTTATTAAGGCAAACTCAAAATCATTCTTTAATTTTTGCTGTTAATTCTTCAATACTATCATATTCAAAAAACTCAATGGCCGAATCAATAGCTTTTAGCCTATCCAAAATATCTATTGCCAATTTTGAGGCAGCAACTTCATTGCCATTCATTTTGGGATCCCAATTGATGCCTGCCAATATGTTTTCCTCGATCATGCCTACGCACCAATTCTCTAAAAAATCTGATAATGGTATTGATGCCGCAGCATAACCCTTCCAACCGTCAACCGCACAGCTTTTAGCATAAAAACGGTCTTCCCAAAACGGAATTACATCAACTTCTTCACTATCGTTTGAGTATGAATTGGCCCAGCCGTTTTTATTTTGCAGCCCCCAAACTAATTTTGATGCTGCTATCTTTTCAATAAAAATATTGTATTTGCTTTCTGTTGTTATGTCTTTTGACATTGTTTTTAATTTACTATGATTTATTGTCTACCCAATTTAACCTGTCCGCATTGCTGTATTTCCATGGTGCGCCGTTATTTTCTACGTTGCCAAACATATTATTCAGGCTGACCGGTGCCTGCGATTCTTCCATCACAATATAGCGGCGCATTTCGGTTATGATCTCTAATGGATTGATGTTTACCGGGCAGGCCTCTACGCAAGCATTACAGGTGGTACAGGCCCATAATTCTTCCCGGGTAATGTAGTTATCTAATAATGCTTTGCCATCGTTATGGTCCTTGCCGTGCTTGTCTATATTATTACCTACTTCGGTTATCCTATCGCGGGTATCCATCATTATTTTGCGTGGCGATAAAAGCTTGCCGGTAATATTTGCCGGGCAAACCGAAGTACACCGGCCGCACTCGGTACAGGTATAAGCATCCATCAGGTTTTTCCAGGTCAGGTCGGTTACATCTTTAGCGCCAAAGCGGGCAATCTCGCCAGTGGTTTCAGGTATGAATGATGGATCCAACATTGCCTTAACTTCATTAGTTACCGATGCCATATTGGTAAACTCGCCTTGTGGTTCCAATTTAGAATAATAGGTATTGGGAAAAGCCAGCAGGATATGAAAATGCTTGGAGTAGGGTAAGTAATTTAAAAACGCCAGTATGCCTACAATATGTATCCACCAGCATACCCGCTCGGTTATAACCAGTGTATCGGCGTTATTGGATAATAGGGGGGCTATAAACGAACTAACCGGGAAACTGCCCGCCTTAATATAATGCCCAAACTGCAATAGTTGTAGTTTATAATCAGCCGCGTTCATGGTTAAAAAAGCCGTCATCAGGCATATCTCTACCAATAAAATATAGTTAGCGTCGCTTTTTGGCCATTCGGTCATTTCCACACCGCTAAAGCGTTTTAATTTGAGGATGTTCCGTCGCGCTAAAAAAACTACGCAAGCTACTAATACCAAAATAGCCAGTACCTCAAACCCGCCAATTAAAAAGCTATATAAACCACCTAAAGGATTTGCAAATATGCGGTGCGAGCCGAAAATGCCGTCGATCATGATCTCCAGCACCTCCAGGTTAATGATCACAAAGCCCACGTAAATGAAAAAGTGTAGTATAGCGGCAACCGGGCGTTTGGTCATTTTGGTTTGCCCCAAAGCTACTTTTGCCATTACTTTCCAGCGACGGGCAGGTTGGTCGGATCGGTTAGTGTCTCTGCCTAATAAAATATTTCGCCTTACTTTGCCCACGTTTTTGGCAAACAGGTAAGTGGCAGCAGCCAGCAGAATAATAAAGATGATTTGTGCTATCATTAAACGTGCAAAGTACCATTCAAAGTTAACCGAATTGTTGTGATTAGCTAAAAGCAGAATAAATATTAGTTGAATACTTAATTGGCTGATTTAAAGAGTAAATTAAAAATCGGTCAAATTAAATTGCATTTTTTTCAAAAAAAAAATGCCCCGAAATAAAAAAAAAGCTACATTTGCACTCCTCAAAAGGTCGGTATCATAGCTCAGTCGGTAGAGCAAAGGACTGAAAATCCTTGTGTCGCTGGTTCGATCCCAGCTGATACCACAAAAAAGCCCTTAGTATTACTAAGGGCTTTTTTTATGTCTCTAATCTACATTAAATCCTATCACTTCATAAAAAGGTATAGCATAGTAATTGTTAATATTTGAATAACAATTACCGCTGAAATCCGCTTAACACTTTTTATTTGAGAAGGGGCAAACAAATAAATGCCAACAGAAAACAAATAAATTGCTAATGCGAAAATGCTAACTATAAGAAGATTTGGACCTTCGGGGTCATCAAATAAAAAGAATAATATTCTGCTAAAAGCAAGAGCGGTTGCACCGAGTATAATTAACGAGATCTTTTTCGTTTTGAAATACATTTCTGTGAGTTGATGATTCATATTTGCTATTTTAAAAGATTTACAAACAAATATAACTAAAAGTACTTTGTATTTCAAAGTATAATTTGTTATATTTATTTATGCTTGTCAAAAACAAAAGAACTTCTCAGTCATATTAAGATCTTTTTTTACCTCGTTGGGGGCAGAGGCTTTTGTTTAGGTAAAATTTTATTTCCATTGCTTGAGTCTGCAAATGGCATAAAAAGCCCCCAGAGATTCGATCCTGGCTGATACCAAAAAAACCTCTTAGTATTTACTAAGAGGTTTTTTTTGTGGTTAACAATGAAACTTGTTAACCAATGCTATAGTGTTTATACTATTTAACGGTAGTTGTAATTGTTGAACCACCGCTCAGTGTTAAATCAGTTTTAATTTTATTATAAACCGTTGGATTGATAGTGCTGGTTATCAGAATAGTGCTAACGCCATTGACTACCGTCCTTGTGGTTTGGTCAATTTCTTGTGCAGTAACATTAGCCAATAGTTTGTTCAAATGCAAACTTACTTTTGCCAGTAAATTGGTTTTTCCATCAATGGTCAGATCATTAGCTGTAGCTACAATCTCAACATCGTCGTTAAAATCAAATTCAACAGGTACAGTATTACCGGCTTTGGTTGTATATACTCCTTTTAACACAAATGGTAATGTTGTTGTAGTCGACTTAGCCAAAACAACATGCAGTTCCACGTTAGTATAAACGCCATTAGCTATTGTAGTGTTAATGGTAGAGGGTAAGGTTGCGAATAGGTCAACATTTACCAGGCCGCTTGAAACGACCTCAAATGCCACCCCGCCTTTTTTTGCATTCAACTTGAATTTATTAATGTTAGCGGTTGCTGTTGTCCAGGAAACCGATGCTGTAGATGTTGCCGCAAAAATAGTTAATCCGCTACCTGCGTTGCCTGAAGAAGCCAATGTTGTTAATGGATTGTCAGACTGCATAGCAAAAGACATTTGCGTATCAGTTGTGGTTAGGGATGAATCTTTTTTACATCCGGTAAATAGCATTGTTAATGCTGCCGCGAGGGCAAGGCCGGCTAAATAGTTTTTTTTCATGAGATGGGTTTAATACTTGTTTAGTTGATTGGGTTAACAAATATAATCATTATTACCAAACATCCTATCTATCAATTAATTAGGTAATATACCGGCATTTAGTAGCACAGGATGGACTAAAGTAACCTATGTTTTTCTGTATTGAATTTACCTATTTGGTACATCAATGTAATATTCGCCTCTCTTAAAAATTCTTATCGGTAAGATACTATAAAAGCCCACCATATTGGTGGGCTTTTTGAAATTGTATTATTATAGTTTGGAAATCGTACCAGGAAAACCAAATTCTATTCAACAATTTGACTAAAATTAATAATTTTTATTAAAATATACTTTTTAAATGTTTTTATTTTAACAAATAATGCTTTTTTATGTTAAAATTCAGTATAAATGATATTTATTTTTAATAATTTTTGTTTTTTATTGAAAAAAAAATGTAAAATTGTTTTATAAAATGAATTTGTTTAGATTTTTTAATGAAAAAACGTTAATAAACTAATTTATATTATTGATTATCGAAAAAACAACCATATTTATTAATAATTCTTAAACTAAATGTCATGATTTTAAAAAAAGTACCAAAAAAACTTCTCCATTTCAGAGTGATCGGCGTTTTGGCAGCCGCAGTAGGCCTGCTATTTAATCCTTTTGAGGTTTTGGCTCAGGCCGCGGCCGGGCCGGAGCCGGCATTGCCACAAAGTGTAGCCAATATTATGTGGCTTTGCCTTTGTGCTTTTCTTGTATTTTTTATGCAGGCAGGTTTTGCCTTAGTTGAGTCGGGTATGACCCGGTCAAAAAATGCCGTAAACATTATGATGAAAAATCTACTTGATTTTTGTTTCGGCGCTTTATTATTCTGGGGTATTGGCTATGCCATCATGTATTCAAGTGGCGATGCTAACTACTTTGGGTTTGACAGTTCAATGTCGTTCTTAAGTGCGGCAAACGCACCTACAGATGGTGGTGGTTATGCTACCAGCGCAGCATGGTTGTTCCAGGTGGTTTTTGCGGCTACTGCTGCTACTATTGTATCTGGTGCAATGGCCGAGCGTACTAAATTGTCGTCTTACATTATTTATTCATGTGTTATTTCGGCAGTTATTTACCCTATAAGCGGTCACTGGATATGGGGTGGCGGCTGGTTAAGCGATATGGGTATGCGCGATTTTGCCGGCTCTACAGTTGTACACTCATTGGGTGGCTGGGCTGCATTAGCAGGTGCTATTATTGTTGGTCCGCGTTTAGGTAAATACAATAAAGATGGCAGTGTGAATGAAATAAAAATGCACAACTTCCCTATGGCAGCGCTTGGTGTATTTATTCTTTGGTTTGGCTGGTACGGTTTTAACCCTGGGTCAACCCTTACCGCAATTGCCGGTATATCGCACGTTGCGGTAACAACTACCTTAGGTGGTGCTGCCGGTGCTGTTGGTGCTTTATTAACATCATGGATCGTATTTAAAAAACCTGATGGCCCAATGACCTTAAATGGTGTATTGGCCGGTTTAGTAGCTATTACCGCTCCTTGTGCTTCGGTAAGCACTACAAGTGCGGTTATAATTGGCCTTATTGCAGGTATCCTGGTATTCTTTAGCTGCCTGTTTTTTGAGCGTACTTTAAAAATTGATGATCCGGTTGGTGCAGTAAGTGTACACGGTGTATGCGGTGCATGGGGTACATTGGCAGTTGGCTTATTCGGTCAGCATGCAATTGACGCAGCCTATTGGACAGAAGAAACAGCAATCAAAGACGGCTTGTTCTTTGGCGGCGGTTTCTCACAATTAGGCGTACAGGCAATAGGTGTATTTGCTGTATTTGTATTTGGCTTTGTTGCGATGCTTGCTATATTCTTCCTTATCAAAAAGATCTTCGGCTTACGTGTTAGCGATGCTGAGCAAATTGAAGGTTTGGATTTAGGAGAGCATGGTAACATTGCTTACGGTGGTTTCATTATAGAAGACACCACTAAAACAGAATAATTATTAAGTTCCCAAGGTCGCCTCTTTTTAATTGAGGCGACCTTGTTATTTACCGGTTTTGTATATAAAGAGCAGAGAACATGGGAGAAATATTTAAAAAGGCAATTAATCCGCTTAAAATACTGATAAATGATGCAAGGTTTACCGGCCTTATGCTTATCATCAATACTTTAATATCGTTATACCTGGCCAATTCGCCTCATTTTAAAATTCCTTACAGCCAAATTTGGGCACACTCCTGGCTTCCAGACTCTCTACCTGTTCATTTACCTGAAAATGCGCATAGCTTTATTAATGACTTCCTGATGTCCTTTTTTTTCCTGATGGCAGGTATGGAGATAAAGCGCGAAATGGTAAGTGGGCAATTATCTACATTTAAAAAAGCGGTACTACCCTTTGGAGCCGCAATGGGTGGCATGATTGTTCCGGCTCTTATTTTTGTTGCTTTTAACTTACACACACAATATATAAGTGGTTGGGGGATACCTACAGCTACTGATATTGCTTTTTCAATAGGCATTGCTTCTTTATTAGGCAGCAGGGTGCCTGTGAATGTTAAAATATTACTGATGGCCTTAGCCATTATTGATGATCTTGGCGCAATATTGGTTATTGCGGTGTTTTATGGCGGGCATATCAATTTTGTTTATTTAGCTATCAGCGCTATCATATATCTTGCTCTGTTAGGCTGTGGCAAATACAAAGTAAAATTTGGCCCTATACAAATTTTGTTGTCGTTAGTTTTATGGTTTTGTATCCTTAATTCAGGTATCGAAGCAAGTATAACAGGTGTGCTGGTTGCATTTGCAACACCTATTAAAGATTTGCCTCGCATTGAAAAGGCAATACACGGATATGTGAATTTTTTAGTACTTCCATTATTTGCATTGGCTAATACGGCTGTTTCGTTACCCGGCGGCTCTACGAGTGCATTAAACAGTACATTAAGCCTTGGTATAATGGCCGGGCTGGTTATAGGCAAGCCTGTTGGTATTTTTCTGGTTAGCCGTTTACTCGTTTTATTCAAAGTGGCAAGCCTTCCTAAAAAAGTAGACTGGAACCAAATATTTGGTATGGGGATTTTGGCCGGAATAGGATTTACCATGTCTATTTTCACCTCAATGCTGGCTTTTAAAGATCCCGCTTTTCAAAACATCGCCAAAGTAGCTGTATTGCTTAGTGTAGTATTATCGCTTGCATTTAGCATGTTATATTTTCTAGTCACTAATGCCTTTGCTGAGGCTAAAGGGAGGGCTTCAATAAAAGTAACTTCTGATGATATCGATGAGGAATTAGAAAATACGGAGCTATTAGTTGCAGAGGCAAGTTAGCATCCTTTTACCTATAGTGTATGAAGTGTTTTTGGGAAGCGATTTTTGTGCCGACAGCTATTCGGGCTAAGCGTAAGTGATTTTATCTATCCTGCCTTTAAAATAAGTATAATCCATAGTTGGCATATTCCATACCGCCATAAAGTTTAGTGGATGGCTAACTCCATTTAGTTTTTTGTAGTTCCAGGCGTATGTGGTCCATTTGTATTTTTCAAATTTGCCCTTATTGTCATAATACCTGTCTTCGGTTTCGAAGCGTAAAAATTCATGATGCTCATTAAAGTAAAAAATACCGCTTGCCGAAGTATTACCGTGAGATATAGTGCCTTTAACCGTATATGGATCAATTTCTTCCCATTGTATATATGGCTGTAAAAAGTAAGCCGGTATTAATATGGCTTCTGCCAGGATGGTTACTAATTCGGCAATATCCATTTCTTGCCCACGGTTATTGGCAACGGTAAAATAGTTTAATAGCTTAATCAACATATTGCCTTTCCCCTCCTGAAACCTATCTATCGCTCCAAAAGGAAACAGGCCAAACAGTTTGGTTTGAAACAAAACTATCCTTGCCGGATCGGGAAAAAAGTTTACCTGGTTGCATTTCAGTAATGACCATTTTTTGCCAGGGGCCATTTTCAAATAGGCGTATTTCCATTTGATATGGCAATAATTTGACCTGTTATCGGCAACGTATCCACAATGCTTTAAATAATTTTTTAGGACAGTAGGTAAAGCTTCAACACTAATTTGTTTATGTGGTTTGTCAGTAACATATTTTAGTTTTTCACGAGCAATGGCTTGTTGAAATATTTTTTGGATTGACAAAAATTTAAATAACCCCATATTATACTTCGTCTCCTTGTTTTTTGATCTCAAATTCTTTTTGATGGGTAAACACCTGGCCATCATATTCCCAGTCGAGCATAACTTTCCATTTACCTTCACTGTAGCCGGTTAGCGGTATTTCAACCAGGTGATTATCATTACTGTCAATGGTGAAGCTATGACATTCGGGTTTGGGCAATAACAGTTGCACCATGTTGGCGTGTACTTTTACGGGGTGACAAAAATTAAATCTTAAGTACTTCATAACCATTTAATTGCTTCACAAAGCTAATAGCCGTTATAGTTGCCATCAGGTAGTAAAATCACATTAACGGGTGATTAAGATCATTATTTACCCAAATGGTATTATCCACTTTTGTAGTGTAAATATCAGATCATGAAAAAATTACTTTTTTTAACAGACTTCTCGGCCCATGCAAAACATGCTGCTGAATATGGCTACTACCTGGCAAAGCAGATCAAAGCAAACGTGATTTTGTGTAATGTATTTACTATACCGGCCGAAACACCCCATAGTACCATGCTGGTATGGCCAATGGACGATGCCGATACGTTGGAAGAGAGTAGTATGGATGAGCTTAAAAAGCTTAAGAACCACTTACTTAGAAATCATAGTGAAGAATTTGAACCTATTGTTCATATCATGAACGAAGACGGGCTATTAACCGACAGAGTTAATGATATTGTTGATGGTAACCATATTGATATGGTAGTAATGGGTACACACGGCAGCAGTGGCTTAAGTACCTTATTATTGGGTAACCACGCCCGCAACATGATTGATAATACAACCAGGCCCTTATTATTAGTTCCGCACACGGCTAAACAAAAGCCTGTTAAAAAAATAGCCTATGCTTCTGATTTTACCAACAAAAAAGAGGACCTGGCAGCTATTTATAATTTGGTAGATTTTGCCAAAGGGTTAAATGCAGAAATATTGATCATTCATATCCAGGATGAGGAGAAGCCTTCAGCCTCATTTAAAAAATGGCTGGATGAGTTCTTGGTTGAATTATCTAACAAAGCTAATTACCATAATATTTACTACAGGATAGAAAAGCAACCTAATGCCGAATACGGCCTTGATTGGTTGTGCCAGCACGGGCAAATAGATATGCTGGCCATGCTGCACCGCCCTAAAGATTTTTTATCAGGCCTTATAAGTGCCAGCCATACGCAAAAAATGGCAAAGCATATTCAAATACCCCTTTTAGTTATTCCTGCTAATGTGGTTTATACCATTGATGATAAATACAATGCTTTAGTATAAACAACGCTTTAGTATAAAACAACAATGGCCCGGTAATTTACCGGGCCATTGTTGTTTTTTGTGGTGACTAAATCTAATCACCAATAAGCATTGCATTCAGTTTGTTTTCTGATATGGATAGCTCCTGGTATGCAGCTTGGATAAGATCAGTTGTCTGTCCGGGTAATTGCGAAAACAGCGTCTTGTAATAGTTTATACCATCCTGCAACTGCAGTTTAAATTTATTTAACTGTTTGCTTTTTTTGTCGCTTATGGTTTTAATATGTGCCTGCAGGTCGGTTTGCAAATAATCTATATACAGGTTTAATTCTTTAATAAACACATGCGGCCTTTTAATATTCCCCAGTAGATCCAATTTGCCATAAATATGTTTAACCATATCCTCTAACGAATAAACACCATTAAAATAGGCCAGGTTGGGACCCGGGCATATAGCCACCGCGGTGTTTTCTTTTGGTTTATTAATATGGTTTTTTAGATAGGTAGAAGAGCATAAACCTTCGCACAAGCATACTTTTTCTACCACTTCATTATATTGTTGCTGGTACTCCTCTTGGGGTAAGGGCAAAGCCTGTAGTTGCTGTATTTTTAAATGCTGATATTCCCTTGATGCCGTACAAATGGGCTGTTCGGTAAACTCGGTATTGGTACACAGGTATTTTTTGGTACAAGGGCTGCCGGGGCGGCCTTTTGCTAAACGTTCTACACGTTGCGTATTGGAACTGCTGGGTTTAAAATTATTAAACAATATGCCCAACGGCGATGCATCGCTTATGTAATAATCATCTTCGTTTGCATGGGTTAACAGGCTTAACGTATTTTCATCCACATTGGTTACTTCGGGCACCAGTAAAAAGGGGCTGCCCCAACCCGTTCCGTCCAGCTGATAATGCTTAATTAAAAACTCATTTTCTTCGCTGGTGCCAATACCGCCCTGTACGCTGTAGCGCTGGGGTGGGGTTGTAGCAAGTGCAATGTTTTTAGCCGTTAATGCAGCGCTGTAAAGTTGGTATAACTCGTCTTGCATCAGGCTTCGTTTTTCTTTAAACTCTTCCAATATCGGCCCTAATAAAAAGCCTTCGGTGGCAAAAGCATGGCCGCCACAGTTTAAGCCCGATTCAACCCTGAACTCAGATACCCATAAGCCCTTTTTGGCTAAAAATTTGGCCTGGATAAAAGCCGACCGGAAATCACTCACTTTTAATACGATCTTCTTGCGTATTTCGCCATCCTCGTTAGGGAAGAAATCGCTGAAATTTTCAATATAGCTATATAACCGCGGGTTCATGCCGGCAGATAAAACTACCGATGATTGCAGGTTGCTTTGGGCAAATCCACGCAGAGAGGCTAACGCGTCGGTATTTTCATCGCCCATATATTCGCCATCAGCAGTAAAGTTCATTTTATCAACCTTTGCCATGATATTCACATCAATATTGCCCTTTACCATATAACTGCGCAGTATGTTTTGAAAAATAGTTTTGCGCTCGCCTTCGGGATATTCCATCATCAATTCATAGCCCTGCCTTAGCTGCGATGTTTCGGGCAGCAATTCAAAGTATCGGCATAGATCATTTCCCGGTTCAAAAGGTTGATTTTTTAACTGTTCGAACTGATCATTGACCAGGTCATTAACCAGGTTCAAATAAGCGGTAATGCGTTTTGCCCTGCTATCGGGCGATGATTTAGGGATGGGGGTATAGGGTTTATGCTTTAGCTTTTCTGCGTGGTATTCGCGCATGCGTTCAACCAACTCGTCATCAACAATTGATATGGCTGATGATATGCCATATTGCGCTACTTTAAGTGGAGTGTCAACAGAATAACCTAATCCTAACACCGGGATGTGAAATGTATGGCTCATAGTAATTATAATGAATGCTTAAGTTTCATGGCCAAAACTAACTATCATCCCAAACACAAAAATTGACGAAGGTCACATTTTTACCACCCGTTTATCACGCTTTTATATTTAGCAAGCAGGCAACTTTGGCACAAACTAATTTTTGTATGATCAAAAGCCAAACTCTTGAAAAAACTACTTGCTACCATTGCGGGGATGACTGCACGACGGTAGAGTATGTTGTTGATGATAAAAGCTTTTGCTGCCACGGATGCAAAAGCGTTTATGAAGTTTTATCAGCAGGCGATCTATGCAATTATTATAGCTATAATGAGCACCCCGGCGTAACACGGTTACGTACGGACAAGCGCTTTGACTACCTAAGCGAGCCCACCATAATTGATGAATTAATAGACTATAAGGATAAATATATTACCATAGTAACCTTTTACATTCCGCATATACATTGCAGTTCATGTTTGTGGTTGTTAGAGAAGTTAAACAAAATTAATCCTGCTATTCATTATTGCCGGGTAGATTTTTTAAAGAAGCAGCTTAACATACGCTTTGACCATGAAAAAATTAGCCTGCAGCAAGTGGTTGAGCTTTTATTTGATATTGGCTACGAGCCATTGATAAACCTGCAGGATGTGGTTAAAAAACAAAACGCGGTTGATAAAGATAACCTGGTATCAAAAATTGCAGTTGCCGGGTTTTGCTTTGGCAACGTAATGCTGCTAAGCTTTCCGGAGTATTTTGGTTTATCAGTTTTTGAAGATTCGTTTAAAAACTTCTTTGGCTGGGCAAATATCTTGTTTTCGTTACCTATTGTATTATATAGTGGCAGGGGGTATTTTGTTTCGGCCTGGCAAAATGTGCGTAATGGTGTTTTAAATATTGATTTTCCGCTCGCTTTAGGTATAGCGGTATTATTTATACGTACCGTTACCGAGATACTTACTAATACGGGTGCAGGTTTTGCAGATACGCTTTGCGGCCTGGTATTCTTTTTATTGGTGGGTAAGTTTGTTCAGAAAAAAACCTATCATCATTTATCATTTGAGCGGGATTACCGTTCGTTTTTCCCGGTTGCGGTACATATTGTTGATGAAGGAAGAGAAAAACCCATTCCGCTTGCAAAATTGAATATTGGCCACCGTATAGTGATACGTAATAACGAGATCATTCCGGCTGATGCTATTTTGTTAAAAGGGGAAGCATTGGTAGATTTTAGCTTTGTAACAGGCGAAGCTGTACCGGTAAATAAAACCCTTGGCGAGATCATATATGCGGGCGGGCGCCAAACCGGCGAGGCTATTGAGATGGAGGTAGTAAAACCGGTATCGCAAAGCTACCTTACCCAGTTATGGAACAACGAGGTGTTTACCCGCAAGCAAGATAAGCGGATGCAAACTTTTAATGAAAAGGTAAGCAAGTATTTTACTATTGTATTATTAGCCATCGCCTTTGCATCCTTAATTTTTTGGTTGCCTACTGATTTTAAACGGGGATTAGCCGCATTTACGGCGGTGCTGATTGTGGCTTGCCCCTGCGCGCTGGCATTAAGCACCCCCTTTACCATGGCCGCGGCCTTAAGCATTTTTGACCGCAATCGTTTTTATTTAAAAAGCATAGCAGTTGTAGAGCAACTGGCCGATATTGATACTATTGTGATGGATAAAACCGGTACCATTACAACCGGCACTATTCATAACATTAAGCAGGAAGCCAAACTATCTGAAAAACAAAAACAGTTAGTTTACAGTGTTTGCACTAATTCCACACATCCCCTTAGCCGCATGATATGCCAATACCTGGGTAGCATGGAGCCCCTTGCCGTAAGTGAGTATAGCGAAGTTGCCGGTAAAGGAATACAAGCGTTTGTTAACGGGCATTTACTGCGCTTAGGCAGCGCCAAATTTGTGCTAAGCTGTACCGAACCGGCTTCGCCTAATACCAAAGTTCATATCGTTATTGAAGATAAATACCTGGGCTATTTTTCGTTTTCGCACCAGTACCGCGAGGGATTGAAAAGCATATCGGCATTAAAAGAAAACTATGACCAGTTTTTGCTATCAGGCGACCAGGACTATGAGAAGGCTGAGCTGAAACAATTCTTTTCAGAAAGAAATATGCAGTTTGACCAATCGCCGCAATCCAAACTTGATTTTATACAATCATTGCAACAACGTGGTGCCAAAGTAATGATGATCGGTGATGGCCTAAATGATTCGGGCGCTTTGAAACAAAGTGACCTGGGTATAGCCATTACCGATAACGTAAATAACTTTTCGCCCGGCAGCGATGCCATTTTGGATGGAAGGTCGTTTGATAAGCTTCCCTCTTTTTTAAGGTTTTCAAAAGATACGGTAGTTATTATCCATCTCTCGTTTTTAATATCGCTTACGTATAACCTGGTGGGCTTAAGCTACGCGGTAACGGGTAATTTATCGCCATTAACCGCGGCTATTTTAATGCCCTTAAGTACCGCTACCATCATATCGTTCACCAGTTTGGCCACACACTTTACAGCAAAAAGGAGGAGGTTGATATGAGTATTATTTACTTCCTGTTTGGCTGTAGTGTGGTGCTTGCCCTGGGTTTTTTAGCTGCTTTTTTTTGGGCACAAGGCGATGGCCAGAACGACGATCTATACACACCCTCTATCCGTATACTTGTGGATGATGAGGAAGAGAAAAAAATATCCTAAAAGTGACCAGCGTCACATAATTCACTAATTGTCATCATCCTGTCAAGCATCTATTAGCAATAGTTTTGCAGCAATAAAAATCATCATATGCAGCCCGAAAAATTTTACTATGACAACAAGATCGTCCGCAACTTTGGTATAGCAACCGTTGTTTGGGGAATAATTGGAATGTTAGTTGGCCTTATTGCGGCCCTACAATTGTTTAAGCCCGAAATGAATATGGGCAATCAATACACCACTTTTGGGCGTATACGCCCATTGCATACCAACGCGGTAATATTTGCCTTTGTAGGCAACGCCATATTTATGGGTGTATATTATTCGCTTCAGCGCCTGCTTAAGGCACGTATGTTTAGCGATGCATTAAGCAAAATTCATTTTTGGGGATGGCAGTTGATCATCGTTTCGGCGGTAATAACCCTCCCATTAGGATTAACCACCTCGCATGAATATGCCGAGCTGGAATGGCCCATTGATATTGCCATAACCCTTATCTGGGTGGTGTTTGGTATCAACATGTTTGGTACCATCATTAAACGCCGCGAAAGGCATTTGTATGTGGCTATTTGGTTTTACATAGCCACATTTGTAACTATAGCGGTATTGCACATTGTTAACTCGTTTGAGTTGCCAATATCAATGTTTAAAAGCTATATGCTTTATGCAGGTGTGCAGGATGCACTGGTACAATGGTGGTATGGGCACAACGCGGTAGCCTTTTTCCTAACCACGCCATATTTGGGTATGATGTATTACTTCCTGCCTAAAATGGCTAACCGCCCTATTTACTCTTATAAATTAAGTATACTGCACTTTTGGTCGTTGATATTTATTTATATATGGGCAGGGCCTCACCATTTACTATATACCCCGCTGCCTGGTTGGGCACAATCATTAGGTGTGGCATTTTCTATTATGCTGATAGCACCAAGCTGGGGCGGTATGATCAATGGTTTATTAACCCTGCGTGGTGCCTGGGATAAGGTACGTGAGGATGTTATCCTGAAATTTATGGTGGTTGGTTTAACCGCCTACGGTATGGCCACTTTTGAAGGGCCTATGCTATCATTAAAACAAATAAACAGCATAGCCCACTTTAGCGATTGGATAGTAGCACACGTACACGTTGGCGCGTTAGGCTGGAACGGGTTTTTAACCTTCGCTATTTTATATTGGCTGATACCGCGTATTTATAAAACAGAACTGTACTCCAAAAAAATGGCTTCGTTCCATTTTTGGGTAGGTACACTGGGTATATTGTTTTACGCCATCCCTATGTATTGGGCCGGCTTTACGCAGGGCTTAATGTTAAAAGAGTTTACTGCCGAGGGTATGTTAAAGTATCCTAACTTTTTAGAAACTACTTTGCGTATTCTCCCTATGCACGTAATGCGGTCAATTGGCGGTACATTATACCTGTCAGGTGTAATTGTGATGGCCTATAACCTGTTCCGTACAGCAAAACAAGGCACCTTAGTTGCTGATGAAGCAGCACAGGCCATGCCGCTTGAACCCGCACATACTATAACAAAAGAGGTTGCCTGGCACCGCAGATTGGAGCGCAGGCCCATACAGTTTATGGTATTGGCATTGGTTGTAATATTAGTAGGCAGTGTTATTGAACTGATGCCTACCCTAACCATCTCATCAAACATACCTACTATAGCCAGTGTAAAGCCTTATTCTCCTTTGGAGTTACAAGGGCGCGACCTGTATATACGCGAAGGCTGTGTAAACTGTCACTCGCAAACAGTAAGGCCATTCCGATCAGAAACTGAGCGATATGGCGAATACAGTAAAGCCGGAGAGTTTGTATATGATCACCCTTTTCTTTGGGGATCAAAAAGGACCGGGCCTGATTTGGCACGTGAGGGGGGCAAATACGGCAATGCATGGCATTATAACCACTTGATGGATCCACGGCTAATGTCGCCGGGTAGTATCATGCCCGAGTATGGCTGGTTGCTTACCCAAACGTTAGATACCACAACCACCGCTGCTAAAATTAATGCCATGCGCACTTTAGGGGTTCCGTATGCCCCGGGTTATGAAAAAATAGCTAACCGGGAGTTGAACAAGCAAGCACAGGGCATAGCTGATGATCTGGCAACCAACCATATCAAGGTAAAAAGCGATAAAGAGATCATTGCCATTATTGCCTACCTGCAACGCATGGGGGTTGATATCAAAGCAAATAAAAACGCCAATTAATAAGTATCATCATGTTTAAACAATTTACAGCAGACATAGCAGGAAACCAGGTTTACCTGATATCATCACTGGGCATATTTTTAATATTTTTTATTGTAGTTACCATTATGTTAATGCGGTTGCGTAAACCATACGTAGATGAGATGAGCAACCTGCCATTAAATGACGGACAAACTGATACAGCTAATAATTTACTACCATGAGGCATCTGATCAACCTAATTTCATTGGCGTTAATATTTATAATAACACCTGCACACGCGGCTGATGATAGCCTATTATCTGCCGACACACAGAACTATATTGGCTTTGGCGTTATTGTGTTTGCCTTGCTACTGCTACTGGTTGTAATGCTGGTGCTGTTGCGCACCTTTAAAATATTAACCAGGATCATACTAAAATCAAACGGATATACTGATGCAGAGGTTGTCGTTGAAATGACCCCGGATAAGGCATTGAAGGCAGAGAAACCCAAAAAGGAATTTTGGAATAAAGTACTTTCCTTACGCCCCTTGGCCGAAGAAAAAGATATGCTGATTGAGCACGAGTATGATGGCATACAGGAGTTGGATAACCCTACCCCCGCATGGTTTATGGTGTTGTTTTACAGTACAATAGTTTTTGCTGTAGCTTACTTATTAATATACCATGTATTTGGTATTGGCCAATTACAATATGATGAATATAAAACCGAAGTAGCACAGGCCGAAATTGTTAAAAAGGAATACCTAAGCAAAGCGGCCAACCTGATTGATGAAAATACAGTAAAGCTGGTTAACGAGCCGGAAGCAATTAAAGCGGGAGAAGCCATATTTAAACAAAATTGTGCCGCCTGCCATGGCGATAAAGGACAAGGTGTAGTAGGGCCAAACCTAACGGATGATTATTGGCTGCATGGCGGCAACATCAAAGCGGTGTTTAAAACCATTAAATATGGTGTAGCTGCCAAAGGTATGCCAAATTGGGAAAAGCAGTTATCGCCTAAACAAATATCAGATGTGGCCAACTACATCATGTCAATACATGATACTAACCCACCTAACGGTAAAGAACCGCAGGGTGAAAAGGAAGAAGAAGAAAAATTAGCTTCAAATTAAAAGATAAACATGGACGGATTATTGGCGGGACAGGAAAACAATAAACGTAAGTGGATATACCCGCTTATACGTAAAGGAATGTATTACAAATGGCGCTCCTGGATAAGTTATGCCTATTTGATATTCTTTTTTGCCGGGCCTTTTATACGTATTAATGGACAGCCATTATTACTGTTAAATGTTATTGAGCGCCACTTTGTAATACTGGGGCAGGTTTTTTGGCCGCAGGATATTTTCCTGTTCGTGCTGGCATCCTTAGTATTTATCGTGTGCGTGGTGCTATTTACCATTGCGTTTGGCCGCATATTTTGTGGCTGGATTTGCCCGCAAACCATATTTATGGAAATGGTTTTCCGTAAGGTTGAGGAATGGATAGAGGGCGATGCCAATAAACGTAAAAAACTGGATGCCGGGCCGTGGACTAATGAAAAGCGATTTAAAAAAATAGTGAAACATATCCTGTTTTTTGCTATCTCGTTTTTAATCGCTAATACTTTCCTGGCTTACATCATAGGCAGCGAAAACCTGCTTAAAATAGTTACCGAACCTATTACCCTGCATATAGTAGGGTTTGCCAGTATTATCTTGTTTACCATAGTTTTTTACCTGGTATATAGCCAGGTGCGCGAGTTGGTTTGTACGGTAATTTGCCCGTATGGCCGCCTGCAGGAAGTAATGCTGGATAAGAATACACTGGTAGTTGCTTATAACGATGTACGCGGCGAACCACGCGCCAAGCTTTCCAGAAATGAGGATGACCTGCTCAATTTAAAAGGTGATTGTATTGATTGTGGCTTATGTGTATCTGTATGCCCTACAGGTATTGATATACGTAAAGGCACGCAAATGGAGTGTATAAACTGCACCGCCTGTATTGATGTATGCGACGAGGTGATGGATAAGATACATAGGCCGAAAAGGTTGATAGGTTTTTACTCAGAAAATGGCATCCGCAATAATAAAAAGTTAACCTTTAATGGCAGGATGAAGGGCTACAGCGCGGTGATCACTATAATGATGAGCGTACTGTGCTATTTTATCTTCAGCCGCAGCGATATGGATATGACGGTGATGCGCGGGGCGGGCATGCTTTACCAGGAACAACCGGGTGGCTATATCAGCAATATTTACAATGCCGAGGTGATCAATAAATCAAACCTTAATAAAACGATAACCATACAGGCCGAAGACCCGGAGATAAAAATAAAATATATACAGGCACCCGGAATTATTAATAAAGGCAGCGAAGTAAAAACCATATTTTTTGTGATGGTGCCCGCATCAAAAATATTGCAGCCTAAAACAGCTATCAGGTTACAGCTAATAAGTGATAAACAAGTGGTGCAAACCGTAAGTACAAATTTTGTAGGGCCAATAAATTAAATAGATATGAACTGGGGAAAAGGAATTATTGGAGGTATGATATTATTCATGCTATTTATAATAGCTATGTGCGCGTATATGTTTACCGTACCGGCTGATGATTTTGACGAAAAATATTATGAAAAGGGACTAAATTATAACGTGGATTATAAAAGGTTACAGCAGGTTGTTAATGATAAAGCTCAGCCCACCATTGTAACCGACAGCTGCTGTATAGAAGTTAGCTTTCCGCAAACAATTTTAGGGCAGGTTAAAGTAACCAGGCCATCAAGCAGCGTAGTTGATAAGGTTATTCCTATCAATAATAAAAATGGCCAGCCCGTGCAAATACTAACTGCAGGTATGCCCAAAGGTAACTGGCAATTAAGGTTTGAATGGACCAGCAATAACAAAGACTACCTGTACCAGAAAGAAGTATATCTTGACAAATGAGCGATTACCAGATAGCATTTTTTATTGGCCTGTTTGGCAGTGTGCATTGTGTGGGCATGTGCGGGCCATTGGCATTGGCTATTCCCTCATATCAAAACAGTGGGTGGCTAATTGCTTTTGAGAAACTGCTATACAACTTTGGCCGCATCATAACCTATACCTTACTGGGCTTACTTATTGGCCTTATAGGTAAACAATTGTGGGTATATGGCTTGCAGCAGGGGGTTAGTTTATTAAGCGGTGTATTAATTATTATGGCAGGCTTGTCCCGCATATTTAAAGTGTATTTGCCGCGCACCCGATTTTTTTCAAAACCGGTGGCATTGTTTAACCAACTACTAACCTACGCTTTAAAGCAACGCGCCGGGCATTTATTTATTGGTATGCTTAACGGGTTATTGCCTTGCGGTTTTGTGTACCTGGCCATGGTAGGCGCGCTTAATACAACATCATCATTAACGGCGGCGCAGTATATGTTTTGGTTCGGGCTGGGTACCTTACCTTTAATGCTGCTGGCCACTATAGGATCAGGTTTTATGGGTTATGCCATGCGCCGGCGAATAAACAAGGCCATACCCTATGTTATGGTATGTTTGGGCTGCTGGTTTATACTACGTGGTTTAAGTTTAAATATCCCTTATTTAAGCCCGGCAAAGCCATCAGCAGATAGTGCCATTTGCCGTTAGCAATCGTGAGCAATAATGCCGATATTTGTCATATCTGCATTACTCAATTTAATACCAAATTATGTTAAGACATCTGGGTGCTAAAAGAACCTACTTGCATAATGTAAAATTAGCCTCGTTACTGGGTATAACAGCCGGGTTTGTAAATGCTGCCGGATTTTTAGCTTTTGCCGTTTTAACTACTAATGTAACCGGGCACGCCGCCTTATTTGCCGAAGGTATTGCCCTGCAGCAATGGCAAACTGCACGTGTTATTGCACTTTGGATGTTTCTTTTTTTGGCGGGCGCATTTATATCCAGCCTCATTATATCCCGTGTAGGAAAAAACCAGCAATACTCCTATGTAATTCCTATTTTGATCGAGATCATCATATTGCTTAGTGTTGCGCTGCTGGGTTATAAATATGATAATAGTTTGGTAGCACGTGAAGTTTTTGCAGGTAGTTTACTCTTCGCCATGGGCCTGCAAAACTCGCTCGTATCCATGGTGTCAGGTTCAGTTGTACGTACTACCCACCTTACCGGTACGTTTACCGATCTGGGTATTGAGCTGGCACAGTATATCCAAAAAAAACGCGAAGATCGTCCGGCATTATCAACCCGCATAAAGCTTCATTCGACTATTATATTGTCCTTTTTATTTGGCGCGTTATGCGGTGCTTATTTATTCAGGCTGTATCGTTTTTACGCGTTTTTTATACCCGTTGCGGTATTATGTTATACCTTAATGTATGATGTATTTAGGATAAAGCTAAAGCAATATTACAGGCATCTGAAATCTTCAGATAAGTAGCCGTAAAAAATGCTTTAGATCACATTTTTTTGAAATCACGGTCATGGTGCAGCACCATAATAACTGCCATTTTTGTTATATAAAATTTATCAATCATGGCAACAACATTAACCGCCCGCAACCAATGGGAAGGGCAATCAGAAACTCAAAAATCAACCGATAACATTTGGAGCAAATTGGTAGCTTTTACTGACAGCCAAGCTAAGGTAAAAACACAATGGTTCATGATATCGCTAATAGTGCAGGGCGTATTCTTTTTACCCATACCTGCAGCATTAAGTTTTTATTACGGTGCGCCGGTTTATACACTATTTATAACACTTGGGTTGTTTTTCGCTAATATAATAAGTGGCATGGGTGGCGCAGGCATACGGTTGATCATGGGGTTACTTGCTACAAGCATATTGGTGCACTTGCTAATGCTGGCCATATACATACTATAAAAATATTAACCCTGATTAATAACTAGCTGTTAGTTGCATTTGCGCTAACAGCTTTTTTATGTTCATGGATTTTTAAATGGAATTATACCGCCATACTAAATAGCTGGCTTTCGGGTTTGTTGGCCCATAACCTGGCATCAATTGCCATGCAAATATTGCGCAGGTAACGCTGGCCTAAAGCGGTTACTTTTAACCCTAAGGAGTTAATGTCTATCAGGCCATCATCAGCCAATGGCTGCAGGCGTTCAATACCATCCATAACGGCGGCACATGGTTCGGTATGGTGGTTCCAGGTGGTTGCACCCTTACACATGATGTTTAATATATGCTTACGTATTACCAGGTCATCGCCGGTTAATATATGCCCTTTAAATACAGGGAGTTGGTTTTCCTTAATTAATTTTAAATACTCTTCAACTGTTTTTACGTTTTGTGCAAACGCGTACGTGGCATCGCTAATGGATGATACACCCAGCCCGATAAGTAACTGGGTTTGAAAAGTGGTATAACCCATAAAGTTACGATGTAGTTTACCGGCATTTTGTGCCTTAAACAGTTCATCATCCGGCAGGGCAAAATGATCCATACCAACTTCCTTATAGCCGTAGCTTTTTAACAGATCGCGGCCAATATCATATAACTTGGTTTTAGCTTTTTCGTCCGGTAGGTCAAGTTCGGTAAAACGCCTTTGCCCGGGCTTTACCCAGGGTACGTGCGCATAACTGTAAAAAGCAATACGATCGGGCTTTAATAAACTTACCTTATTTAAAGTATCGGCAAGCCCCTCAAAAGTTTGCAACGGGAGGCCGTATATCAGGTCGTAGTTTATAGATGTATAACCAATTTGACGTGCTTGTTCGGTAACAGATCTCACCTGTTCAAAGCTTTGTTTACGGTTGATGATCAGTTGCACTTTAGGGTCAAAGTCCTGTATACCTAAACTTATCCGTCTAAAACCAAGGTCATATAAAGTTTGTAAATGTTCGGGTGTTGTATTTGCCGGGTGTCCTTCAAACCCAAACTCGGCTTTGGGATGAACTTTAACTCCATCCAATAAGCCGGTTATTAATGTTCGCAGATTTTGGGCACTAAAAAAAGTGGGTGTACCTCCGCCCAAATGAATTTCCCTGATAACAGGCTGGCCTACTATTAACTGCTTATACATTTGCCATTCTTTTAGCACAGCATTTATGTAGGGCACCTCAACACTATGGTTTTTGGTGATACGGGTATTGCACCCGCAATAGGTACAAAGGTCCTCGCAAAATGGTAAATGGACGTAAAGGCTAATGCCATCCTTTTCACTTTCGGTATAGGCCCATTTAACCAGGTGCTGCCATGATGTTGCATTAAACTTATCCGTATCCCAATAGGGCATCGTCGGATAGCTGGTATAGCGGGGCACAGGCACGTTGTATTTAGCGTGCAGTTGGTTATCTTGACTGTTCATGCAAACTATTTTGAACTTTCTACAGGAATGGCTTCCGCTTTGCAGTTTTTTGCGCAAACACAGGCATCACCTACACATTTATTCTGCTGCCATAAGTCGATATTTTTTATGGTTTGATTGGCAATTTCCTGCAAAGCCTCTTTAGTTAAATACGCCTGGTGCGGGGTTATTAATACATTGGGTTGCTGCATTAAAACCTGCAGTAAACGGTCTTTGTCGGCATCGTTTTCATGGTCCTCAAAAAACAGCCCTTTTTCAAACTCATATACATCTAAACCCAGGTAGCCTATTTTTCCTTTATTTAAAGCCTCTAATACTGCTTTTGTATCTATTATAGCTCCTCTTGAAGTATTGATCAGCATAACACCGGTTTTCATCTGAGTAAGTGTGTTTTTATTGATCAAATGCCTGGTAGATTCGTTTAATGGCAGATGTAATGATATCACATCCGCTGATGAAAGTAACTCGTCAAGCGATACAGATCGTATATGCTTTGCATCTTTAGGGAAGCAAATGTCATATCCTATCACATTACAACCTAAACCGTTATATATTTTAGCGGCAGCAAGGCCGGTATTACCTAAGCCTATAATGCCAACGGTTTTACCAAAAAAGTTAAAACCTATCAGCTCATCGTTTCTAAAATCAAAAACATGGCTATGCCTATCTGCTTTTACAATTTGCCGGTTTAGGGCAAGTGCCATAGCAACACTATGCTCGGCAATGGCTTGGGGCGAATAGGAAGGCACGTTGGCTATTTTTATACCGTATTTGGCTGCTGCTTCTTTGTCAATATGGTCAACCCCGGTTGAGCGGGTAGCGATGTATTTAATACCTAACGCGGCTAATTTTTCAATAACCTTTGCTGATACATCATCATTGGTAAAAACAATAACCGCGTCTTTGCCTTCAGCATAAATAACCGTGTGCTGGTTCAAAGCATTTGATATAAGCGTTATATCATGCTTTTTTTGATTAGCCTTCGCCAAAAACTCCTTTTCAAAAGGCTTTATACTATAAGCAACTACTTTCATTAGTCATAATTTATTTAACAAAACTATAGCTAATGATATACTCAGCAGATGAGCAGCGTCAGCAAGAATAATGACTTTCGTCAGTTTTTCATTTTAGATAGGCGTGGCAGGTCTAAAATAGTAATGATACTGCCTTTTTTTTCAATCAGGTTTTCGTCTTTAAAATCTGATAGCGTACGGCTAACCGTTTCGGTAGCCATTCCTGCCATAGCAGCCAGATCCTCGCGACTTATTTTAAAACTATCGTTATCATCGGTTTGCTGGCGTTGTAAGCGCAACAGCGCTTCGGCCATACGCTTCCTTACCGAGTTATAGGCCAGCTGTAATAATTGCTCTTCCTTTTCGCGTATATCATTGGCCAGTATTTTAATAAACTCGCGCGAAATTTCGGGATGCTGATTTAATAAAGTTTCTATTTGTTCTTTAGGGATAAGGCATAGCGAAGTGTCTTCTAAAGCGGTAGCCGTATCAGTATATACCTCGTTTGAAAGTATGGCATGCACGCCCAGGTAATTATCCGCGGTATACATCCCTGTCATTAACTCCCGCCCATCGTCCGCCAGTTTTATAGTTTTAACCGATCCGTTTACCAGCAGGTATAAGTTATTGCCTTTATCGCCCTCATAATATATTACCTGGTTCTTTTTAAACTGGCGGCTTTTACGTTCCTGTATAATTTTTTGCAGCTCGGCCAGGCCATCATTTTTTGATATTAAACCGGTTAACCTTTCTAATGATTTGCTGTAAAAGTTTTCCTGAAGCTCTTTTTTCTTTAACCTGCTTTCAATGGCATTTAAAAGTTCCATATCATCAAACGGTTTGGTCAGGTAATCGTCGGCACCCATTTCCATACCCTTACGTAAGTCAATACGCTCGGCCTTGGCTGTTAAAAATATAAAAGGTGTAGCAGCAGTTTTAGGGTTTTTATTTAACAGGTACAATACGCCATAACCATCCAACTCGGGCATCATAATATCACATAAAATAATATCGGGATTGTGTGTAGTGGCCAAATCAACACCAACCTTGCCATTGTTGGCTTCAAAAACCTGGTAGCCCGCCAATCCCAGTATTTCAACAACATTGTCCCTAATGTCATCGTTGTCTTCAATAATTAGTACTTTCTTGTTCATTTTATCGGAAATGTAATAGTAAATAATGTACCCTGGTTAACATTGCTTTTAAAATCTATTTTGCCGTTCATCAAATCGGTATAACGGGCAACTATATTTAAACCCAGGCCCGTTCCCGGAATTGTACCGGTATTATTTGCACGGAAAAACGCTTCAAATAAATGCTTTTGTTCTAATTCAGGAATGCCTATACCGTTATCTTTTACCATAACGGTGCAGGTATGCTCATTTATCTCGGTATTAAACTCAATAAAGGTATTTTCGCCCGAGTATTTGATGGCGTTGGCAATTAGGTTGATAACACAGTTTTTTAACAGGTTTTGGTCAAGCGTTATAATGTTATTAGTGCCGGTGTGCTGGTAAATGATATTTTGATTTTGTTTGGCTATCATCTGCATTTCTTCAGTGATCTCCTCTGATAGTTTTACAAGGTCAAATTGGTGAAAAACAGGCTCCACCTTACCCGCCTCCAATTTTTCAAGCGATAAGAAGTCGTTTAGTATAGTGGTTAAATTGCCTACCGCATTCTTAATTTTGGCTACATGTTTCCTGATGTTATCATTATCATAAGGTAAAGCATATTTATCAACCAATGATGCAGATAGTTGTATGGCGCTTAACGGCGTCCTAAACTCATGCGAGGCCATGGATACAAACCTGCTTTTTAACTGGCCCAGTTCTTTTTCTTTTTCAAGTGATTGGCTTACTTCCTCTTTAGCTAACTGTAAAGCGTCAACGGTGCTTTTTAATGATTGTGTACGTTCATCTACCAATTCTTCCAGGTGGGCTGCGTACTCTTTAAGTGCTTCTTCGGCCTCTTTTTCGCGGCTCAGGTCATGTATAAAACCGGTGTATATTTTACGGCCCGAATACTGTACTTCACTTACTCCTAATCGAAAAGGGAATCGGGAGCCGTCTTTTCGTAAACCGGTTACTTCACGGCCAATACCAATAATATGCGGTACCCCTGTGCGCTGGTACCTATGAATGTATTCATCGTGCTGTTCCCTGTCAGGCGGCGGCATTAACATGGATACGTTATTGCCTATAACCTCTTCGGGGGTATATTGAAATAGTTTACAAGCTGCAGGATTAATTGATTCTATTTTGCCCCTGTCGTCAATGGTAATGATACCATCAATGGCATTATCTATAATAGCTTTTAACAGGGCGGCAGTTTCCATCATTGGCGTAGGTGTTGTTGTCACAAATATCAACAATGTAGTTGATACAAAGCATAGTTTTTTTAAAAACTACTCCTGCTTTTGGTAATCAAATCATGTATGTTAATGACTATCGTCACTTTTGTATAAATTGGTTGCTATACCTTTACCTCATATATATGGCTAATATGACTACACCATCCGAGATACAATTTTTACACGGACCTCAATCACGACTAAAAGAATTTAAATTTGCCTGGCAAACTATAATGGATCTGTTTAACGGGTTAAGAGGCTTGCATTTTATTGGCCCCTGTATTACGGTATTTGGGTCCGCACGGTATAAAGAAGATCATCCATACTATTTGTTGACACGCAAAGCAGGAGCGGCCTTTGCCAAACTGGGTTTTACCATACTAACAGGCGGTGGCCCCGGCTTAATGGAAGCTGCCAACAGGGGCGCTAAAGATGTTGGAGGCCGGTCAGTAGGTTGTAATATTAAGTTGCCTGTAGAGCAGCAACCCAACCCATACCTGGATAAATGGGTGTATATGAAGTATTTTTTTATTCGGAAGGTGTTACTGGTAAAGTACTCATTTGCATTTGTGGTAATGCCCGGGGGCTTTGGCACCTTGGATGAATATTTTGAGGCGTTAACGCTGATACAAACCCGTAAGATCAACGATTTTCCCATCATCATATTTGGTAAAGAATATCACCGGGAACTAATTGAGCATATAGAGGTAATGCGAAAAAACAACACCATTGGAGAAACTGACGATAAACTTTTTTTAGTGACCGATGATATTGATGAAGCGGTACAACTTATTCTTGAAAAGAGCATTAAAAAGTATGGCTTAAGGCCGCAAAATAAATTTAAACCATTTAAATGGCTGTTTGAAAGGTGGTGAGTTTAGTGAATTTTTCAGTGCATGCGTAGGTAACACCTGTCGTGATTTTTCTATCTGCAAAGTGCATCGCAATTTGTGAAACTTATTAAATTAAAGTGTCGTATAACTCTTCAATACGATAAACAACTTTAATTTGAAAGCGCCTTTCCATACCTGCCTGTTAATTGATGATAATCCGCTGGATAATTATATTAACACCATTTTGATAAGGCATTATCACTTTGCAGATCAGGTTATAACATTGGAATCTTCTCTGGATGCTTTAAAATACATCGGAAATGGCGCCATTAAGCCCGATATCATTTTTATCGATATAAGAATGCCAAAGATGGATGGATTTGAGTTTATCAAGGAGTATATCAAATTGGATAATGTTAACCCGGCCACTGAGTTATTTATACTATCTGCTACCTGTAACCCAAGCGATATAGCACGGGCAGAAAACAATAAATATGTAACCAGGTTTATCGAAAAAACTTTGACCGGCGAGAAATTGGCTGACATAGTAAATAACCACCAGGTTGCGCCAATGTATCACACTATGAATAACCCTGACGGTGCAAATTCGCTATCTGCTTAGCGTTTTTACATATCATATAACAAAAAAACCTCTTAGTATTTACTAAGAGGTTTTTTTGTTTATTTACACTCAGCCTACTTAAACAACTTTTGTCCAATAGTGCTCAAATACAATTTACAGTTCATCCAGGTATGGGCACCTTCTGATTCCATGAACTCATATTTTATTTTTTTCTCGTCTAAAACTTTCATGTAGTCTTTTATAACTCCGTTTAGGCTATCCTCTTTACCTACGGCCATCCAAAACAGTTTTAAGTTTTTATTGGCTGCTGCGGGGTCTTTAAATATTACTTCGTTATTGGTTTCAAACTCATTTTTAAGCATTCCCGGTGCAAAGCCGCATACCCAGCTAAACAGGTTTGGATTGTTTAAGCCAAAATATAACGATGTACCCCCACCGCCCGAAAAGCCCGCAATAGCGCGGCCGGCAGGTTGATTTATGGTACGGTAGTTTTTCTCAACAAACGGCATCAGGTTACCCATAAAGTCTTTTTTAAACTCTGCCAGGTTTTCCTTATTGCGCAAGCTGCCTGATGATTTGCTGATAACCGGGTAAGCACGGCCATAAGGCATTACAATGATCATCGGGGTAGCTTTGCCATCGGCAATCAGGTTATCTAAAATAAAGTTGGCGCGGCCCACTTTGGTCCAGGTTTCCTCGGTATCGGTAGTGCCATGCAATAAATATAATACCGGGTACTTTTTGTTAGGATTTTGCTCATAACCCGGCGGCGTGTAAACTACAACCGGGCGTGTGCCCAATTCTTTAGAAGTATAGTATCGGTAAGAAACCGTGCCGTGCGGTACATTTTTTATAGCATGTACCAGCGGGGTAGGGCCCGGTACTTCCATAATGCTGTTTTGAAAACCCTCGTTAGGAAATATCATAGAGTTGGCAGGATCGGCCACTTGTACGCCATCTACAATAAAAGCATACGGATACATATCAGGCTTAACCGGCCCAAAAGTAACTGACCAAACACCATTGGCTCCTTTGGTAAGTGCCTGGTTGCCTTTTACCATTTGCGTAGTTACTTTAACATCCTTGGCGTTTGGCGCGCTTATGCGCAGGGTAACCATGTTGTTTTTATCTGCTTCGTGCGTTTCAAAGGGTGGTGGAGAACCGGGCTGGGCAACTGCTTTGATGCCCATGCTTAGCATAAACGCTAATGAAAATAGGGTTAAAATGCCCCTGTTAAATTGCTTCATAATGATTGATTCTGTTATTTGGTTTAATTGATTGGTTGTTACCAATATCGAAATATTTAGGAAATAAAGCGAACATTTTTTGTATCGATCAGCTATCGGCTAAGGTTTTTTACTACATTTAAAAAATATACCAAAAACAACCAATACATATAATGAAAGTATTTAACCAGCTTCTATTAGCAGCAGTTCTGCTTTTTAGTGTTAAAAATGTTTCCGCACAAAGCCAAACCATAGCCTTAAAAAGCCCGGATAGTCGTTTAATAATAACCATATCATCAACAGATAATAAATTGATGTACCTGGTTAAAGCTGGTGGTGCAGATATCATCAAGCAATCCGCATTAGGTTTAACTATTGATGGGGTAGATTTGGGTGCCAACGCTAAAATTACCGGTAAACCGGTATCGGGCAAAGTAAACGAAAGCTATACCGTTTTAGGTAACCATACCAAAGTAAGTAACCGTGCCAATGAGTTGGAAATTCCGGTTACGGCCTCAGGTAAACAATATAGCTTGTTTGTGAGGGCGTATAATGATGGCGTGGCTATTCGTTATTCACTTCCGGCTGATCCTAAACATATTGATAAAGAAAGTACCTCGTGGGTGCTGCCTGATAATATTACCAAAATTGCCTGGGCCGATTATAGCCAAAGTTATGAGGCGTATAATCATTTAACGGCTATAGACAAAATGCCGGAGGGTAAAACTATTATGGCCCCGGTTACTTATGAAACCAATGGCAACTACGTTTCAATTACCGAGGCCGATTGCGAAAGTTTTTCGGATATGGCATTGATGCGTACCGGCAATACTTTTAATGTGTATTACCCCTTTGCAAAAACAGGGTGGGATGTAAAACCATACACCGGCACGGATAAGCGCGTGCTTATTGGTAAGTATAAAGGAAAAGATGTTTCGCCCTGGCGTACTATGATCATAGCCAAAAACTTAAATGACCTGGTAAATTCAGATCTGGTGATGAATTTATGCCCGGCGCCTGCCGCGGGGTCTGACTTTTCATGGGTAAAACCGGGCAAAAGCTTATGGCAATGGTGGAGCGTAGGCTCGCCAAAATATGAGGACCAAAAAAACTGGTATGATGCAGCCGTTAAGTTAAAGTGGGAGTATTATTTGGTTGATGACGGATGGCGCAACTGGAAACAACCGGGTAAGGACCAATGGCAATTGTTAAAAGAGGTGGTAGATTATGGCAAAAGTGTAGGCGTAAAATCTATTATATGGGTCGATTCAAAAGAGTTCCGTAAAGCGCCTGAAAGAAAAGCATACCTTGATAAGGTGAAAGCATTAGGTGCAGATGGTATTAAAATTGATTTTATACCCGATGCCACTGCCGAGATCATGCAATGGTATATGGAAACCATGCAGGAATGTGCCGACCTTAAATTATTGGTAAATTTTCATGGCAGTGTTAAACCTACGGGTTTGCGTCGCACCTACCCAAATGACATTACCCGGGAAGCAGTACGTGGCAATGAATACCAAATGACCCGCTATCGCCGTGTAATGACGGCAGAGCATGAGGTGACCATACCATTTACCCGCTATTTGGCAGGAGCTGCTGATTATACACCGGTTATATTAAACCCTAAAGAATTGGCGACAGTTAAATTTACCTGGCCGCATGAATTTGCGCAGGCTATTGTGTACTTATCACCTGTTACTCACTTTACAGACCAATATAGCTTTTATGTAGAGAGCCCTATGCTTGACCTGTTTCAGCAGATACCTACCACATGGGACGAAACCAAGGTGCTATCATGTACCGAGATGGGCCAGGTTGTTGCATTTGCACGCCGTAAAGGCGATACCTGGTGGATAGGGGTAATGAATGGTGATACCGAAAGAGAAGTTAAGATACCGCTTGATTTCCTGAAGAAAAAGAAACAGGCTACCCTGATATATGATGCTGCCACTAATACCGCTATTGACCGAAAAGAGCAAACGGTATCAGGTAAAGATGTGTTGACCATAAAATTAAGATCGGGTGGTGGTTTTGTAGCTAAAATGTAGCTAAGCAACATTTTAGTGTAATAAATAATGATTATTACAGAGTTGTTACTCATTTAGGCGAATACTTTACCTTATAACTACATATAATTGAGTACCTTTGCAGCCACATAGATGAGACAACTTAAAATAACCCAGTCGATCACCAATCGCGAATCGCAATCGCTTGATAAGTATTTAAGTGAGATAGCCAAGGTAGATCTGATCACTGCACAGGAGGAAGTAATACTTGCTCAAAAGATCCGCGAAGGAGACCAGGCCGCCCTGGAGCGTTTAACCAAAACAAATTTACGTTTCGTAGTTTCGGTAGCTAAACAATATCAAAATCAAGGACTTACATTAGGAGACTTAATAAACGAAGGTAACTTAGGTTTAATTAAAGCCGCAAGGCGATTTGACGAAACTAAGGGATTTAAATTTATTTCGTATGCCGTTTGGTGGATACGCCAATCTATATTATCAGCCGTTGCCGAGCAATCGCGTATAGTAAGGTTGCCGCTTAACCAGGTAGGCTCATTAAGTAAAATACGTAAATCGGCATCAAAGTTGGAGCAGCAGTTTGAACGTGCACCTACGCCCGAAGAATTAGCTGAAGACCTGGAAACTACTTCCGAAAAAATTGCTGATGCACTATCAAACTCGGGCCGCCACGTATCTGTTGACGCGCCATTTGTAGCCGGTGAAGAAAACACTTTGCTGGATGTTTTAATGAGCGGAGACGCCGAAACTGACAGCGAATTGATGATAGATTCATTAACGCAGGAGATCAAACGCTCATTAGGTATTTTAGCCGAGCGCGAGAGACAGGTTATTGTTTTATTCTTCGGATTAAACAGCGTTGCTTCACATTCATTAGAGGAAATTGGCGAGAAATTTAGCCTGACCCGCGAACGTGTAAGACAGATAAAAGACAAAGCGCTGATGCGTTTACGTCAAAACTCAAAATCAAGGTTATTGCAATCGTATTTGTAATAGTTCTTAAACAGTATAAAAAAACCGCCTCATATTTTTATGAGGCGGTTTTTTGTTTTAAATGCAGTATAACTTAAACCAGGTCAAATCGGTCGGCATTCATCACTTTGGTCCATGCGGCAACAAAGTCGCGCACAAATTTATCACCGGCATCGGCACTGGCATACACTTCGGCTACGGCACGTAGTTCCGAGTTTGAGCCAAATACCAGGTCGGCACGGGTGCCTGTCCATTTAACCTGTCCGGTAGCACGGTTGCTGCCTTCATAAATTTCTTTATCCGGTGAAGTAGCTTTCCAGGCCGTATTCATATCTAACAGGTTTACAAAAAAATCGTTAGTAAGCATACCCGGCCGAAATGTAAACACACCATGTTTTGATCCGTCAAAATTGGTGCCCAGCACACGCATGCCGCCTACCAATACCGTTAGCTCAGGCGCGGTAAGGTTAAGCAAATGCGCTTTGTCTATCAGCAATTCCTCGGTTGATACAGAAAATTTGGTTTTGCGGTAGTTGCGGAAACCATCGGCAGCAGGCTCCAGGTAACCAAATGATTCTACATCGGTTTGTTCTTGCGAGGCATCCATTCGGCCCGGGGTAAACGGAACAACTGTAGAATGACCGGCAGCAGCAGCAGCTTTTTCAACCCCGGCACAACCCGCCAACACGATCATATCTGCCAGGGATATTTTTTTACCGTCTTGCCGGGCAGCGTTAAAATCGATTTGGATATCTTCAAGTATGCCCAATACTTTTTGTAATTGTACCGGGTTATTTACCTGCCAGTAACGTTGCGGGGCAAGGCGTATACGTGCACCATTGGCACCGCCACGTTTATCTGTTCCGCGGAAGGTAGAAGCAGAGGCCCAGGCGGTTGAAACCAATTCAGACACACTTAAACCGGAGCCTGATATTTTAGATTTTAAGGAAGCAATATCGTTGTCATCTATCAGCTTGTGATCTACCGCCGGGATAGGGTCTTGCCAAAGCAATTCTTCCTGCGGTACATCAGGGCCAAGATAGCGTGCCTTTGGCCCCATATCGCGGTGCGTTAATTTATACCATGCACGTGCAAACGCATCAGCAAAGGCATCAGGATTTTCTAAAAAGTGCCTGGATATTTTCTCATAAGCCGGGTCAAACCTTAACGCCAGATCGGTAGTAAGCATAGTTGGCAGGTGCTTTTTGTTACTGTCATAAGCATCCGGGATAATAGCCTCGGCATTTTTGGCTACCCATTGATGTGCACCCGCCGGGCTTTTAGATAACTGCCATTCAAACTCAAACAGGTTTTCAAAAAAGTTATTGCTCCATTGAGTTGGGGTTTTGGTCCAGGTTACCTCCAGTCCGCTGGTGATGGTATCCGGTCCTTTGCCTGATCCATAATTATTTTTCCATCCTAAGCCTTGCATTTCCAGGTCAACAGCTTCGGGTTCTTTTCCAACATTATCTGCCGGGGCGGCACCATGTGTTTTACCAAAAGTATGTCCGCCGGCTATTAGGGCAACAGTTTCTTCATCGTTCATGGCCATACGGCCAAAGGTGTCGCGTATATCTTTAGCTGCCATAATAGGGTCAGGGTTGCCATCTGGTCCCTCGGGGTTAACGTAAATCAGGCCCATTTGTACAGCCGCCAGTGGTTTCTCCAGGTTACGGGTATGTATATCGCCATCGGCATCATCGTCAGATACCAACACGCCATGGCCTTCAACACCCGGTGAGCCGTGCGCATAGCGCAGATCGCCGCCCAGCCAGGTAGTTTCTGAACCCCAGTATACAGATTCATCAGCCTCCCAAACATCTGCCCGCCCGCCGGCAAAGCCAAACGTTTTAAAGCCCATTGATTCCAGTGCTATGTTACCGGTAAGTATCATCAAATCGGCCCATGAAATTTTATTGCCATATTTTTGTTTGATGGGCCAAAGCAGCCTGCGTGCTTTATCCAGGCTAACATTGTCGGGCCAGCTGTTTAGTGGTGCAAAGCGTTGTAAGCCCGCACCGCCTCCGCCACGACCATCGCCTACGCGGTAAGTACCGGCACTATGCCAGGCCATACGTATAAATAAACCGCCATAATGCCCAAAATCTGCAGGCCACCAATCCTGCGAATCAGTCATCAAGGCATGAAGGTCTTTTTTTAATGCTTCCAGGTCAAGGCTTTTAAAAGCTTCGGCGTAGTTAAAGCCTTTATCCATGGGGTTTGAAGCCGGAGAATTTTGGCGTAAAATATTTAATTTGAGTTGGTTGGGCCACCAATTATGATTACGGGTGCCACCACCGCCAACATTATTTTTCATACTGCCATTATGAAATGGACATTTACTGATGTCGTTTGAATCATTTTCCATAGTTGTAAGTTTATTTGGTGCAGATATTGGCTGAATTGATTGCCATCTATACAAACTTATAGCATTAATAAGCTAATAGCAAATCATTTAATTCTATATCCAATAACTAAAATCTATTAGATGTATTTGAATATTATTCATAATAACAGGAATAAAATTTATAGTTAATTAAAAATATCTTTATATATAATTGACCAACCTTTTATAAATAAGATATATATGAAGTTTAAATTGCTTGTAGCCCTGGTTGTGGCCGCTATGCCTTGTAACTTTATAGTGCTTGCACAAACCGCACCTAAGCGCCTTGTTGCTAATCCCACTACCAAAGTATTAGAGGCAGAAGCCACCGGCCCTGTATCAGCTGCGGCTAAAACAGCGGTTAGTGCAGCTTCCGGTGGTTATGTAATGGGTTTAGCCAAAGCCGGGGATGGCATCACCTTTAAAAATGTGAAGGCAGCACAACAATTGGCCCTGCATTATTCGTCTGTAGGGGTAGGTGTGCTGGATGTTGCGGTTAACGGACAACTTAAACAAAAGATCAATACGCACTCATCAGGAAGCCTTACCAATTCGTTTTTAAACGCGGTTGTTAGCGTTAAAATCCCGGCAGGTGCAACGGTGGCTGTAACTTTGGCTGCTAATGATATGGCAATTAATATAGACCAGGTTGCAATCGGCACAGATTTAAAACTACCACCTGATATATGGAACTTACCTGAGTTACCTATTGCCACCGGCCCTTATAAACCGAGTTGGAAAGAAATAAGTGAAAACTATATGGCTCCCGACTGGTGGCGTGAAGCTAAGTTTGGCGCGTGGGCGCACTGGGACCCACAGTCAGAACCTGAACAGGGCGATTGGTATGCGCGCAAGATGTACCAGGAAAATTCGCCTGTTTATAAGTTCCATGTTAAAACTTACGGGCATCCGTCTGTATTTGGTTATAAAGACATCACCAATAAATGGGTAATTGATAAGTGGGACCCTGAGGCTTTAATGAATTTATATGTAGATATGGGCGCCCGATACTTTATGGCAATGGGTGTGCACCATGATAATTTTGATAATTGGGACTCTAAATACCAACCCTGGAATTCGGTAAACATTGGCCCTAAAAAAGATATAGTAGGGATTTGGGAAAAGGTTACCCGTAAACACGGGTTACGGTTTGGTATCGGTTTTCACAATACACCCCCGCGTACATGGGGCCAATTTATGCCGGTTAGATACCTAAGCGATAAAAACGGTGACCTAAAAGGGGTGCCTTATGACGGTTTGAATACTATTGCAGATGGCAAAGGCAAATGGTGGAACGGCTATGATCCGGTTGATCTGTACGGGCCAGCACATACGTCAAAAGATGACCCTTTACGTTCGCCTTTTGCTAACCAGTTTATGTGGCGCATTGATGATGCCATTACCAAATATCATCCGGATGTGATCTATTTTGATGAACATGGCGGCGACTCGCAGGTTGATTTGGGCGTACACATGGGTTTAGGATTTTTAGCACCACAATTAATAGCCAATTACTACAACAAATCTCTTAAATGGAACAATGGCAAAATGGAGGCTGTGGTAAATTTAAAGGGAATAGGGGGCAGATATAATAGCTTTCAGAACAGCAAGGAGCTATTGCCTTACGTAGAACATTCGCTGGTAAAAAGTTCTGAAAAGATCATCGAGCGCGAAATTATGGCCTATCCGTTCCAAACAGAAGAGTCCATTTCAGAGTGGCATTACCAAACCGGGCAAAAGTACCTAAGCGCGGCCGAAATTGTGAAGATACTTTTAGAAAACGTTTGCCGTAATGGTACGCTGTTACTTAATCTTACCCAACATAACCGCGGCGACCTGGATGCCAATGTGATACAATCCGCTAAGGATATAGGCGCATGGTTAAAAGTTAATGGTGAAGCTATATATGGCTCGCGCCCTTTTGAAGTACATGGTGATACCTCCGTATATTATACCCGCAACAAGGGTAAGTTGTATGCTGCATTCTCTAACTGGAAAGATGCCCCCATCAAATTAAAAGCTTTGGCTACCAATGGAGCAACTATTGGAAAAGTTACCAAAGTTGAATTGATAACTGCCGGTCAGCCCATTACCTTGCCATTTGTACAAAATGAGCAGGGGTTAACTATAACGCCATCAAACCCGGCTGGTTCGTTTGCGGGAATTGAAGACGCCACCCTGGCATCAAAATATAAAGTTATCAGAATTACCCACGATAAAACCTGGATAAATGATGACGACCCCGGCGTAAAGATGGCAAGCGGCTGGTTTAGGCAAAGTAATTTGAACAAGGGTGATTTTAACAACGATTTAACTACCAGCGACGTTGTTGGTGCAAAATGGAGCTTTTCATTTGCAGGAACAGGTGTTGCTGTAGTGTCCCCAAATCAAAGCGGTGCCGGAAAATTTGAAGTGCTGATAGATGGAAAGTCTGCCAAAATTGTTGACCTGTCAAAAATAACAGGAAAGGAAAATCAACAGGTAGTATATCAATCAGGTAAACTGGCTGCAGCAAATCATACCATTACCATAATCAATCGTGGAGGTGGTGTAGTGGGCATTGATGCTTTGATCGTTACAAAATAGTATATACAGTTCTTTTCAATAATTGATTGTTTGTTTAGCGCCGTTATTTCATAGAAATACGGCGTTTTTTTGTTTTAATCGCATTATTGCTACCGATGCAAAAGAAATATTTTGGTTAACCTTTGTAAGAAATTTAGCCCACCCGCTACTTATTGTTAAATTGTTAGTACTTGGAAAAAGAATTTTTAAAATCGGTTAATGAGCATCAGGGCATATTGTTTAAAATATGCCGTATGTATTGTACGGATAACGATGATGTAAATGATCTTTTCCAGGATATGCTGCTGCAATTATGGCAGGCATGGCCTACGTTTAAAGGCGCTTCTAAACTGACCACCTGGATGTACCGGATATGCCTAAACACGGCCATAGCCCGGTTAAGGAAAAGCAACCGCAGCCCGGTCCTTCAAACGTTAACATCGGCACAACATAGCATGCCCGATGTTGGGCCGCAACGCTTAGATATTTTATTTGATAACGAGCTGCAAGCCGCTATTGATGGTTTGGACAGGATAGATAAGGCTTTAATAATGCTGTACCTGGATGAGAAAAGCTATAAGGAGATAGCTGAAATTATGGACCTGACAGAAACTAATGTGGGTGTTAAACTAAACCGTATAAAAACTAAACTAAAAGAAAGGATGGGAGCCTGATATGGAACTGGATGATTTAAAAATTAACTGGCAAAAGGAGTCGACACAAAATTTAGAACATAATAAACAAACTATGGAACAGCTACAAATGATCCTGAAAGAGAAAACCAATCTTGCCCTGTCAGGTATGAAATTTAAGTATAAACGGATAGTTATCATGCTTTCGATAGGGTTATTAGCAAATGCCCTGTTACAGCCCTTTATGCACTTTTTATTGGGCGATGGCGGGCCTGTTTTCAGAATAACCAACGCAGGTTTATTGTCAATAATTACCTTAATAAGTTTGGGCCTGGTTGTTTTAATCTTTTATTGGATAAAGTACAGGTCAGTGCCGGTTAATACGGTTAATAGCAACCTGCAAGTAACCTTGTCTCAAAATATTAATGGCCTTAAAAAATCCTTAAAGCAGGAAGTAGTCTTTATAATAGCCTTATTTGTTATCCTGTTTATTGTTGCCCGTATTACATCCCAGTATTTGGGCAATGGTGCCTTTGGTGATATTTTCCATACCGATATTATGCTGGCTTTAGGTGCAGCGGTTTTAATGTTTGCTTTTTACGTGTATAAACGGGTAAAATTTTATAACCGTAACATCAGTGAATTGCAGCAATATTTAAACGAATATAAAGCCAACATCAGTTAACTTAAACAAGAAAGCCTCCCGGTATCGGGAGGCTTTCTTGTTTAAAAATCAATTTTAATTGGCTTCTGTGCTGTCGCGCAATGCTTTTATTTCATCATGCGCTTCGGTTAACTCGGCTAAATGGTCGTTTAACATATCCCTTATATAAGCCGGTATGTTTTCTTCCAAGGCAGCGTCATACGCCTTTAAAATGGCGTCCTCACCAAATTCGCATTCTTCTAAAATACTATGGGTGCTATGGCCGGTAAAAGTAGTTTTCAGGTCTATCCAGGCACGGTGAATTTTGCCACTTGTGCTGGTATCGGTTTCTATATCGCTGCCCAATACTTCAACCTCTTTAGCCAACTCCATTTTAAACCGGCGGCTTTGATCTATATAACTTAAAAATAAAGTTTTAAGGCCGGCCGCTGTGGCTTCTTCCTGCACACCTTCTTCCTGCAATTGCTTTAAAGCATTTTCAAATCCTTTGGTTCTGTCATTATTAATTTGAACCAGGTCGTTCAAAGTTTCAATTAAATCATTATTGTTATTTTCCATGGCTAAATAGTTTTTACCAGGTATACAGTAACAACTGTGCCAATTTTTTAATTGTTAATAATTTTAACATAAAATTAACAGTTTTACTTTCCTCTGAATTTGGATATCAGCCATACAATAAGAATCACAAAGAATACTACTGCAAATATCCCAAAATACGCGCCTGCTTTAAATATGTCGCCGATAACCGAGCATCCGCTTAGAGCCGTTATGGCCGCAACGAAAAATAATACGTTTAATTTTTTCATGGTTTTAGTTGTTTATATTTTTTATACAAAAACTAAGCCTTATTGCATTTCGCAAAAAATCACCTTTAAGTAATGGTTTTATTGTTTAACAGATTGCTATAATTGTACAGCAATACATACACAACCTATGGGGCAGCCTTTAATTAGTTTACACCACATTACCGTACGCTCAATAAACCACACCATTTTCACCAATTTGGATTTTGCGGTAAATAAAGGCGAGAATTGGGCATTGATAGGCGAGAGCGGATCGGGCAAAAGCGCGTTGTTGCATACTATTGCGGGTAACCTAAATGTAACTAATGGCGAGGTAGCTTATAATTTCCCTGAAATTAAGGGGGTATCCTACAAAAAGCAAATAGCCCTGGTTGAGCCGCGGCACCATTTCAGGAACTTATCCAATACTACCGATTTTTATTACCAGCAACGCTTTAACTCGTTCGATTCGGAAGATTCGCTGACGGTTGAGCAATATTTGTCAGGCGTTAACCACCCGGCTAACGTTTATTGGACGTATGATAAAACCGTTGCCCTTTTAAATTTAAAGCACCTGCTGAGTAAGCAACTCATCAAACTATCCAACGGCGAAACCAAACGCTTACTAATAGCTGCAGCATTACTTAAAAATCCACAGCTGTTATTGTTAGACAATCCGCTTACCGGGCTGGATGTGCAAACCCGGCAGGAGTTTAATGGTATTATCAAAGAGATCATAGCATCAGGCATTACCATCGTTATGGCTACATCGCCCTACGAAGTTCCGGAGGGAATAACCCATATTGCCCTATTAAAAAATGGTGGGATAGCGCAGACATTAACTAAAGATGAATACAAACCCAGTTTAGTTATTGGTAAGGATGATGATCAAATAGATAAAGATGAGTTAAAGTCATTGTTAGCCGACCAGGCTATTACCCCATACCACCAGATCATTACCATGCAAAAGGTACATGTACAATATGGCGATATCGTCATATTAGATAACATCAACTGGGATGTAAAGCCCGGCGACAGGTGGGCATTACTGGGCCATAACGGTGCAGGCAAATCAACCCTGTTGAGTTTAATTAATGGTGATAACCCGCAGGCCTATGCTAATGATATTATACTGTTTGACAAGAAGCGCGGCACGGGCGAAAGCATTTGGGATATTAAAAAAAAGATAGGCTTTGTATCGCCCGAGTTGCATCAATATTTCCCAACGGATAATAGTTGTTTGCAGGTCATTGAATCGGGTTATTATGATACGCTGGGTTTGTTCCGAAAAAGCAGCCCTGCAAAAGCAGAAACTGCCCTCCGCTGGATGAAAGCTTTAGAGATAGATAAATACGCCCGCACTTTATTAAAAAACGTCCCCGCCAGCGCGCAGCGGTTATGTCTGCTGGCCCGTGCCCTCATCAAAAACCCCGACCTGCTGATATTTGACGAACCCTGCCAGGGCATGGACACCCATCAGCAACAACACTTTAAAAACCTGGTTGATACCATTTGCAGCATGAGCAAAGTTACCCTGATATATGTAACCCATTACCAGCATGAGATACCGGATAGTGTAACCCAAGTTTTGAAGTTGGAGAAGGGAAGGGTGGTTGAGTAGTCAATGGTCATTGATCAATAGTCATTGGGCAATTACAAATCATGTAACCCCTGAATTATCAAAATCATAATTTTTACTCCAAAATCATGGTTAACACATTTTTATATCAAAAATATTTAAAATCCTGATTATCAATTAATTAAAAATTTAAAATTCAAAAAAGTGTTAAGTTGTGTAAACCCACTTTAAATTTTCATTTTATGATTTTCATAATCCATGTAATCTTTAAATCAAAATACTACCTTTCGCCTTTATCCTTTCACCTTTAACCTCCCACTACGTATATTTGTACATGAATACAGCCGATCTGTTACAGCGCGCTTCGCGGTTTGAGTTTTTGAGCATTGAAGAGGGAATGTTTTTGTATGAACATGCATCCACACCCGAGCTGATGTATGTAGCCAATGAGCTGCGCAAAAAGCAAGTGCCGCATGGCAAAGTAACCTGGCAGATAGACCGTAATGTAAACACCACCAACGTTTGTATAGCTAACTGTAAGTTTTGCAATTTCTTCCGTCGCCCCGGGCACGAGGATAGCTATATAACCGATATTGAAACCTATAAAACCAAGATAGAAGAAACCTTCCGCTTTGGCGGCGACCAGCTATTACTACAGGGCGGCCACCACCCTGACCTAGGTTTACAGTTTTATACCGACCTGTTTAAACAGCTTAAAGAATTATATCCAACCCTAAAACTTCACTCATTAGGTCCGCCGGAGATTGCGCACGTAGCCAAACTGGAAGGCATGAGCCATATTGAGGTACTAAGGGCCATGAAAGCCGCAGGGTTGGATTCATTACCCGGCGCAGGTGCCGAGATACTGAACGACCGTGTGCGCCGCCTGATATCAAAAGGTAAATGCGGTGGTAAAGAGTGGCTGGATGTAATGCGTGCGGCGCATCAATTGAACCTGCCAACATCAGCCACCATGATGTTTGGCCACGTAGAAACGTTGGAAGAACGCTTTGAACATTTGGTATGGATACGCGAGGTGCAATCCGAAAAACCTGAAGGCGCTTATGGTTTTGTAGCCTTTATCCCATGGCCGTTCCAAGATGATGGTACGTTGTTGCGTAAAGTGCGCGGCATCACCAACAACGTTACCGGCGACGAATATATCCGCATGATAGCATTAAGCCGAATTATGCTACCTAATATTAAAAACATACAAGCCTCATGGCTTACGGTAGGTAAACAGGTAGCTCAATTATGCCTACACGCAGGTGCTAATGATTTTGGCTCTATCATGATAGAAGAAAATGTGGTATCTGCCGCAGGTGCACCGCACCGTTTTACCGCTAAAGGCATACAAGAATCTATCAAAGAAGCAGGATTTGAGCCACAATTGCGCACCCAAAAGTATGAGTGGCGCGATGTGCCTGCACAGTTAGAGGAGCAGGTGATCAACTACTAATAAGCCTTCATTTGGATGTTATATAGAATAACTATATTTGTCATAAAATAAAAAAAGAGAAGGTATGCTTTTGGGAGGCATACCCTATAGGCTACTAAATTTTTACTTAAAAGTTTGGGCCTTTCAAGTTTTCCAAAATCATTCACCACTAGTTCTCTCTTTTTGACTCAACAGGTATCTCTGCTAAAATTTACTACTATCGAGTCATATTTTTTAAAGCCGGTAACGGCTTTTTTTATTGTTTCTTCAACCTCTAACTATATTCTAAGCAAAGTTATCCAATAAAACAAGTGAAAAAAGTGTTATTTTTTTACAGTGCAAAAGTCCTCGTTTTAACATATTTTATAGCTAAAAAATGTTAAGGATGAGTTTTTCTAAGAAATTATCACATAAATTATTTTGGTTTTATTTAGCCTAAAAACGCGCGCTTTCAAAACTCCAATATCTTACCCTTATTCTAGCGTCTAATCTTCCTTTGTAGGTTTATAAACCCTAACCCTATTTTTATCCAAAGTGGTAGTAAACTACACACTTTAAATATGTTGAAAACTTTTGGTGGTAAAAAGTGTTAAAAAGTGGTAAAACAAATTTACTTTTACGTTACAATAATTGCCGAAGTGTAACTATGTCCAATTTTTTAGGTGAATTTGATTGTAAACTGGATGCCAAAGGACGCATGATGATCCCTGTGGGCCTCAAAAAACAGCTTCCCGAAGCTGTTAATGAGGGCCTTGTGATCAATCGTGGTTTCGAGAAGCACCTGGTTATCTACACCCGAAAAGAGTGGAATAAAATAGTTGACGACCTAAGCAAACTCAACCAATACGAGAAAAAGACCCGCGAGTTTATCCGTTATTTCACCCGTGGCGCTTCTGAATTATCGCTCGATTCTGCCGGGCGTGTGCTATTGCCAAAGGCTTTGTTAGAATATGCGGGCATTAGCGCCGATGTGGTGTTGGCTTGCCAGTTTAACAAAATTGAAGTTTGGGCGCAGGATGCGTATGATGCGCAAATGGATAACGAGCCTGAGAATTTTGCTAACCTTGCCGAGGAGGTAATGGGTAATGCAGGAAGGAGGAATGATGAGTAATTATCATAACCCCGTTATGCTGCAGGAGTGTATTGAAGCCTTAAACATCCGCAAGGATGGTACTTATATAGATGTAACTTTTGGCGGTGGCGGCCACTCGCGCGAGATATTAAAGCACTTGGGCGATGGTGGTACTTTGGTGGCTTTTGACCAGGATGCCGACGCGCAGCAAAACATGATCAATGATGATCGTTTTATTTTTGTTGATCAAAACTTCCGCTACCTTAAAAATTTTAGCCGCCTGCATGGTGTTATCCCGGTAGATGGCATATTGGCCGATCTGGGTGTTTCGTCATACCAATTCGATCAGGCCGAGCGTGGCTTCTCTATTCGTTTTGATGCGGAACTGGATATGCGCATGAATCAGTCTTCTGACCTAACCGCCAAAACGGTGATCAATACTTATAGCGAGGCTGACTTGCATCGCATTTTTGGCATCTATGGCGAGATACAAAATGCCAAATCATTAGCTAATACTATAGCTACTTCAAGGCTTAACGCGCCAATTAATACCGTTGCCGATTTAAAGAATGCTATCGCCAACCGTATCCCTAAAGGGAAGGAAAATAAATATCTGGCGCAGGTTTTTCAGGCGTTGCGTATTGAGGTTAATCAGGAGTTAGAGGCACTGAAGGAGTTTTTAACTCAATCGGCAGAGGTGTTGGTATCGGGTGGTCGCCTGGTAGTGATGTCTTATCATTCGTTAGAGGATAGGCTGGTAAAAAACTTCATCGCCAAAGGCAAATTTAGTGGCGAGGTTGAGAAGGATTTTTTCGGGAACGATCAAAAACCATTTGATGCGGTAAGTCGCGGAGCGATAACGGCATCAGAGCAAGAGATAAAAGAAAATAACCGTGCACGTAGTGCCAAATTAAGGATAGCTGTAAAAAAATGACCAATCGTTTACGTACAGAAATTCAGGAAGAGGAAGCTGAGAAGGAATTAATTGTTGAGGAGAAACCCGTAAAAAAGGAAATCCCCGATAATTTTTTAACCCAGTTTTTAAGTAAAGGATTCATCACTACTGATGAAGCTACCCGTGCTTTGCCCTTTGTTTTATATGTAGCCTTTATTGGTATGATATATATTGGCAACAGGCACTTCGCCGAAAAAAATATACGTGATATTGATAAATTAACCAAAGAGGTAAAAGAGTTAAGCTGGGATTATAAAGTAACCAAGGCCGACCTTGCCTATAAAAGTACGTTAACCGAAGTTGCCAAGCGTGCCGATACTTTGGGCGTTCGCGAATCTATACAGCCCGCGCAAAAATTAATAGTAAAGGAGGTGACCAATGGGAATTAGAACCAATATACTATTAAGGGTTTATATAGCTTTTGGCTTAATACTGCTTTTTGCTGCTGCGGTTGTGATACAATTATACCGGGTGCAGCGTGTACAGGGCGAAAAATGGAAAGCAATGGCATTCGCGCGATCTACCAAATATGAAAATATAGAGGCATCGCGAGGCAATATTTATTCGGTTGATGGAAGTTTATTGGCTACATCGGTTCCTGAATATGAGTTGCGCATGGATATGTTGGCGGGTGGTATTGCTAAAGACAAGGTTTTTTATGAAAAGGTAGACTCGCTGGCTACTAAACTGGCACAACTTTACCCGGATAAAACTTTCACCCAATATTCAAGGATGCTGCGCGAGGCCCGTGCGGATAGTAATCGCTATCAATTGATACGACGCCACGTTACTCACCAGGAATTAAAGAAAATACGCAAGTTCCCGATTTTTAAAATGGGTAAGAATAGAGGCGGATTAATTGCATTACAGCAAAACAAACGCATCCTGCCTTTCCGCTCATTGGCTGCCCGTACCATAGGCTATAAAAACGAGAATGTTAAAAACTCGGTTGGTTTAGAGGGTGCTTATGCCGATTATATCAATGGCGAAACGGGCAAGCGTTTAATGCAACGTATTGCCGGTGGGGTGTACATGCCTGTAAATAATGGTGAAGAAGAAATTCCCGCTAAGGATGGTGCCGATATTATTTCGACCATTAATGTAAACTTTCAGGACATTGCCCAGAAAGCATTAAAAAAACAATTGGATAGTGTACAAGCCGATTTTGGTACGGTAGTATTAATGGAAGTAGCTACCGGGGAGATAAGGGCCATTGCCAATTACACCCGCACTAAAGATGGCGATTACCAGGAAAAGTTCAATTACGCCATTGCTTATGAGGCCGAGCCTGGTTCTACATTTAAACTGGCATCGTATATGGCTTTGTTGGATGATAAAAAAATTGATACCGGCACCTTGGTGGATGTAATGCATGGCGGTCCTTACGAGATACGTAACCCAAAAAACGGCCGCGTTGTGTTAAAAATTAAGGATGCTGATGATGAAGGAGGTATAATAAGTGCCCGTCGTGCTTTTGAAAAATCGTCAAATATTGGTGCAGCTAAACTAATTACGGCTGCATATGGTAATAATCCATCAGCGTTTACAGATAAGTTATACTCGTGGCATTTAAATGAGCCAAACGGCTTGCAAATTGAGGGCGAGGGTATCCCTTTAATTAAAACGCCAAAATCAAAATACTGGAACAATTTGCAAAGTTTAGCGCAAATAGCATACGGCTATGAATCTAAATTGTCGCCATTACAAATGTTAACCTTTTATAACTCGGTAGCTAATAATGGTAAAATGATCTCGCCAATTTTTGTACGCGAGATCAGGCAGATGGGTAACACGATAGAGCGCTTCCATGCAAAAGTGCTTAATCCACAGGTATGTTCGCCCGAAGCGTTAGCCAAGGTAAAAGGGTTATTGGAAGGCGTTATTGAAGAAGGTACAGGTAAAACGCATATTAAAAATAAACTATATAGCGTTGCCGGTAAAACAGGCACTGCGCAAATAGCCAATGGTTCATTAGGTTACGGCGAAAAAAACGCACACCAGGCATCATTTTGTGGTTATTTCCCGGCAAATAACCCTAAGTATTCTATGATTGTAGTGATCAGTAACCCGCGTAAAGGCTTGCACCTGGCAGCATGGGTAGCCGGGCCTGTTTTTAGGGCAATTGCCGACAGGGTTTACTCAAGTGATCTGCGTATCAATCAAAAACCGCAGGAGCATTTGGTGGGTAATACCAATCCACCTAAAGTGAAAGCCGGTAATACCAAAGCCTTAAAGCAAGTATATGCTATGCTGGGGGTTAAACCACTTTATGCAGATGCTGCCAATAACACGGTAGACACCAGTAACGGCATTAGCTATGCCGATGTGGAATACAAAAGCGGCACCGTGCCAACTGTAACCGGCATGGGATTAAGCGATGCTCTGTATCTATTGGGCAATGCGGGGTATAAAGTTACGGTGCGTGGTAGTGGAATGGTTAAAAATCAATCGGTAACCGGTGGAAGTAGGATACCAAAAGGATCAAGAATAGCGATAACATTAGAATGAGGAACTTAAGCGACATATTACAAGGGCTTCCTTTTACCGAACTGCAGGGCAGTGCTGATGTAGCCATCAGCGCCGTTGTGTTTGATTCGCGTAACGTAGTGCCGGGTTGCTTATTTGTTGCTGTGCGTGGTACCGTTGTTGATGGCCATGACTATATCGAGCAAGCCATTAAAGATGGTGCTGCTGCTGTTATATGCGAAGAATTACCAGGCCACACTGCAGGTGAGGTTAACTTTTTAATGGTAGCTAATTCGGCAGAGGCATTGGGTATTGTATCTGCTAATTTCTATGATAATCCATCAAAAAAATTAAAACTGGTTGGAGTTACCGGTACCAATGGCAAAACTACGGTAGCTACTTTATTATACCAACTTTTCCGCGATCTGGGTAATAAATGCGGATTGCTATCAACCGTCGAAAATCAGATCAACGGGAAAATTATCCCATCTACCCATACTACACCCGACCAGGTAGAACTGAACAGGCTACTAGATGAGATGGTTGCCCAGGGCTGCGATTATTGCTTTATGGAAGTAAGCTCGCACGCGGTAGCGCAACACCGTATAAGCGGGTTAAGCTTTGCAGGCGGCATATTTACCAACTTAACGCACGACCATTTAGACTATCATAAAACCTTTGATAATTACCTGAAAGCTAAACGGGCATTTTTTGATGGCTTGTCTAAAAACGCTTTCGCCCTAACTAATAATGATGACCGTAATGGCAACATCATGTTGCAAAACACCAAAGCGCACCGCAAAAGCTATGGCCTAAAGACCATGGCCGATTATAAAGCCAAAATTTTAGAAAATCAGTTCGGCGGCTTATTGCTGAATATTGATAATGAAGAAGTTTGGTTTAAAATGGTAGGCAGCTTTAATGCCTACAATCTGCTGGCTGTATTTGCTGCCGCGATGCTGTTGGACCAGGATAGGTCAAAGGTATTAACCTCATTAAGCAAATTATCAGGTGCCGAAGGAAGGTTTGATTATGTAGTTGGTCCGGATAAAGTAATCGGCATAGTTGATTATGCCCACACCCCCGACGCGGTACAGAATGTGTTAAGCACCATTCATGATATCCGTAAAGGCAACGAAAAAGTAATAACTGTAATAGGCTGCGGCGGCGACAGGGATAAAACCAAGCGCCCCGTGATGGCTAAAGTGGCCTGCGAGTGGAGCGACAAGGTAATACTAACTGCGGATAACCCACGCTCAGAAGATCCGGAAGCTATTATAAAAGATATGGAACAGGGCGTGGATATGGCTTTTAAAAGACGCACGGTGAGTATTGCCGACCGTCGTGAAGCTATAAAAACCGCTTGTATGCTGGCACAACCGGGTGATATCATATTATTAGCCGGTAAGGGACATGAAAAGTACCAGGAAATTAAAGGTGTGAAAAATCACTTTGATGATAAAGAAGAGTTACTGAACCAATTTAAATTGATGGGATAGATGTTATACTACCTGTTTACTTACTTGTACAAAGAATACCATATCCCTGGAACCGGGGTGTTTCAATACATCACGTTCCGCATGGCTATGGCGGTTATCACCTCATTGTTGGTAACAACAGTTTATGGTCGCCGGCTGATAGATTATTTACGCTTTAAGCAGGTAGGCGAAACCGTGCGGAATTTGGGTTTAGAGGGCCAGATGCAAAAAGCAGGTACACCAACCATGGGGGGTATTATCATCATTCTGGGGGTATTGGTGCCAACACTATTGTTTGCTAAACTGGATAACATATACATCATTTTAATGCTGGTAACAACAGTTTGGTTAGGTACTATAGGGTTTTTGGATGATTACATTAAAGTATTTAAAAAGAATAAGGAAGGCTTAGCAGGCAGGTTTAAAATTACCGGGCAAGTTGGTTTGGCTTTGATAATTGGATTTACCATGTATAGCAATCAGAGTATTGTCATACGCCAGGAGGTGACATTGCCGGTGGAGTATGATGCACCAATTAGCAAACATATTAAAAACAACAAGACCATTTTTACACAGGATGTGCAATCAACCAAAACAACGGTACCGTTTTATAAAAATCACGAATTTGATTATGGTAAGGTGGTTAAGTTTTTAGGAGAGGGTTATGAGCGTTATACGCTGATGGTATTCATGCTGTTCACTATTTTCATCATTACGGCAGTGTCCAATGGTGCTAATCTGACGGATGGTATTGATGGATTGGCTACAGGTACGTCCGCCATAATCGGATTCACATTGGCTATACTGGCCTACGTATCAGGTAGCGTAGTATTTTCTGATTACCTGAATATCATGTACATCCCTAACTCGGGCGAGCTGGTAATTTTTGCCGGAGCGTTTGTGGGTGCTTGCGTAGGCTTTTTATGGTACAACGCTTTTCCGGCGCAGGTATTTATGGGCGATACCGGAAGCCTTACCATAGGTGGTATCATAGCTGTATTTGCCATTTTGATACGCAAAGAATTATTGCTGCCGGTATTGTGCGGCGTATTCCTGATAGAGACTTTGTCGGTTATGATACAGGTATCATGGTTTAAGGTCACTAAGAAGCGTTTTGGCGATGGCCGCAGGGTGTTTTTAATGGCACCATTGCATCACCATTACCAGAAGAAGGGATTTCACGAAGCTAAAATAGTAACACGTTTCTGGATCATCGGTATAATACTGGCCATTATAACTGTAATAACATTAAAACTGAGATAAGTAAAATGAGTAACAAAAACAAAATCGTGATCCTTGGTGCCGGCGAAAGCGGCGTGGGTGCGGCATACCTTGCCCAACAGCAGGGGTATGATGTTTTTGTATCTGATTTTGGAGCTATTTCTGATAATTATAAACAACAACTGCAAGGTTGGAATATCCGCTTTGAAGAAAGCCGGCATACCGAAGCCGAAATATTAAAAGCTGCGGAAGTAATTAAAAGTCCCGGCATTCCTGATAAGGCACCTATCATCAAAAAAATTAAAGAAAACGGCATATCTATTCTTTCTGAGATTGAATTTGCGGGCAGATATACTGACGCGAAGATTATAGGCATAACCGGATCAAACGGCAAAACTACTACCACCAGTTTAACCTACCATATATTAAAAAATGCTGGTTTAAATGTGGGCCTGGCAGGTAACATTGGCAAAAGCTTTGCCTACCAGGTAGCTACCGAAAAGTTTGACTGCTATGTACTGGAGCTAAGCAGTTTTATGCTGGATGATATGTACAAATTTAAAGTAGATATTGCCGTGCTATTAAATATTACGCCTGACCATTTGGACAGGTACGACTATAAACTGGAAAACTACGCGGCATCAAAATTCAGGGTTACGCAAAATCAAACCGGGCAGGATGTATTTATTTACTGTGCAGACGACCCGGAAACTATAAAGGGAATGGCAGGGCAACTCATTAACGCTATACAGTTGCCATTTTCTATTGAAAAAAAGATTGAACCGGGGGCTTATCTCCAAAACGACAATATTGTCATCAACGTACACCAACAACATTTCACAATGTCAATTACAGAATTGGCCCTGCAAGGCAAGCACAACATTTACAACTCGATGGCATCGGGTATTGTAGCAAAAGTGCTCGAATTACGCAATGATACCATCCGCGAAAGCATGGGCTCTTTTAAAAACATCGAGCACAGGCTGGAGTTTGTTGGCAAAATATCGGGCATAACGTTTATTAACGACTCGAAGGCTACCAACGTTAATTCAACCTGGTATGCACTGGAAAGCATGACCAATGATGTAGTGTTGATTTTGGGTGGTGTAGACAAGGGAAATGACTACACCATGTTGAAAGATCTGGTTAAACAAAAGGTAAAAGCTATAGTTTGTTTGGGCAAGGATAACAAGCGCATCCACGAAGCATTTGAAGATGATGTTGATGTAATTGTCAACACATTTTCGGCACAGGAAGCGGCACAGGTTGCTTACCACTTGTCTGAAAAAGGCGATACGGTATTGCTATCGCCCGCCTGTGCAAGTTTTGATCTGTTCAAAAACTATGAAGACAGGGGCGATCAATTTAAGGCAGCAGTAAAAGAATTATAAAATGAACCAGATACTAAGTAATTTAAAAGGAGATCGCTGGATATGGCTAATAGTCATATTGCTGTCGCTTATTTCATTGCTGGCCGTTTATAGCGCTATTGGTACCCTGGCTTATAAACGAGGTGTGGGTGCCGAGTCTATTTTAATGAAACATTTGGCCATGATCATTGCCGGTATTGTGCTGATGTATATTTCGCATAAACTGGATTATAGGTATTATTCAGGTATCTCCAAATTATTAATGATCATTACTATACCACTGCTGCTATATACTTTATTTTTTGGTTCACATATTAATGGAGCCAGCAGGTGGATAGCTATACCGGGTACAGGCCTTAGTTTCCAAACATCAGATATGGCCAAGCTGGCATTAATTACTTACCTGGCCAGGACGTTATCGCGTAAGCAGGAAAATATAAAAGATGTAAAAAACTCATTCATTCCCATAATTAGTTCAGTGTGTTTGGTATTTGTGCTTATTGCTCCGGCCAACTTATCAACCGCGTTGATGTTATTTGGTGTAAGTATTTTGTTGCTGATCATGGGCCGTATAAGTATTAAGCAAATAGCAGTCACTTGTCTTGCCGGCCTGGTATTGTTAGTGTTAATGGTTGTTACCGGAGTTGGTGACAGGAACGATACCCGATTATCGCGTATAAAAACGTTCATGGATCCTGAGCAGGCAGATCCCGCTAAAACTTTCCAGTCTGATCATGCTAAAATAGCTATTGCAAGTGGGGGGTGGTTTGGCAAAGGTCCGGGTAAAAGCAGCGAGGTAAATTCATTACCCGAGGCATACTCTGATGAGATATACGCTATTATAGTTGAAGAGTACGGCATGTTAGGAGGTGTAATATTAATAGGCATTTACCTGTTCCTGTTATACCGATGTATAAAAATTGTAACCAAAGCGCCAAAAGCGTTTGGTGCGCTGCTGGCCGCGGGGTTAAGTTTCAGCTTAACCATACAGGCGTTTGCCAATATGGCGGTAGCAGTAGGTCTAGGCCCGGTAACCGGGGTGCCGCTACCATTTATAAGTATGGGCGGTACATCCATATTGTTTACCAGTATAGCGTTTGGTATCATACTATCAGTAAGCAGGGATATTGATGAACCCAAGAAAGTGGTAGTTGGCGAGATAAGAGAAGTAGCGGCGTAGCCGCAGTAATTAGAGATTAGAAAATAGAGATTAGTTTAAAATAGTAATCAGTGTAATCAAATAATAGATCAGTGAAATCAGGTAAAAGGATCATAATTAGCGGTGGCGGTACAGGAGGACATATCTTCCCGGCTATTGCTATTGCCAATGCTTTAAAAAAGCTTGATCCTGCTACCGAGATATTATTTGTTGGCGCACTTGGCCGTATGGAAATGGAAAAGGTTCCGGCTGCGGGTTATAAAATTATTGGTTTAGATATACAGGGCATACAACGTAAATCTATCTGGAAAAATTTAATGTTCCCTGTAAAACTGTTTAACAGTGTATACAAGTCTAAAAAGATATTAAAAGATTTTAAGCCTGATGCTGCTGTTGGCGTAGGGGGATATGCGTCGGGACCGTTATTGTACGCTGCACAATTACGCGGCATACCATATTTGATACAGGAGCAAAACTCGTACGCGGGTATTACCAATAAATGGTTGGGTGGCAAGGCAAAAAAAATATGTGTGGCTTTTGATGGTATGGAACAGTTTTTTCCTGCGGACAAGATCATTAAAACCGGTAATCCTATCCGTAAGGAATCGGTAGATATTGCAGGTAAACATATCCAGGCTTTGGAGCTGTTTAACCTCGACCCTAAAAAGAAAACTATACTGGTTACCGGCGGCAGCCTGGGCGCGCGTACTTTAAATAATAGCGTAATGGGCGGCTTAGATAAACTGATAGAGGCCGATGTGCAAATTATATGGCAAACAGGCAAGTTTTATTACCAGGGTATAAAGGAGCAGTTGGGCGATCATCATTTAGATATTAAAGTGATGGAGTTTGTAAACCGTATGGACCTGGCATATGCAGCCGCGGATATTATTATATCACGAGCCGGCGCGGGTACTATTGCCGAGCTATGTGTAATTAAAAAACCGGTTATACTGGTGCCATCGCCAAATGTGGCCGAGGATCATCAAACCAAAAACGCGCTGGCATTAGTGCAGGAGCAGGCTGCCATATTTGTAGCAGATAGAGATGCGGAGGCTAAACTGATTGATAAAGCAATTGAATTATTAAAAGATAAAGTAACACAAAAAAAATTAAGCGATAATATCAGCAAACTGGCTTTGCCAAATGCCGATGAAGTTATTGCGCAAGAGGTTATCCAAATAACAAATAACAATTAAATCCCGGGCCCTCTTTTCCAAAAAGAGAGGGCCTTTTTTAAAAAGAAAATGGAATTAAACAACATACAACGGGTTTACCTGATAGGGATAGGGGGGATTGGCATGAGCGGCCTTGCCCGCTATTTTGCTCATTTAGGCTGCATTGTATGTGGATATGATAAAACCCCAACAGATTTAACCGACGAGTTAAGGAATGAGGGTATACAATTGGTTTTTGAAGATAGCAGCGAATTGGTACCTAAAAGCTTTAGGGATAATGAGCCGGATACGTTAATCATTTATACACCCGCTATCCCAAAGGATTCCGAAATATTAAATTTCTTCCAGCAAAAAGGATTTACGCTGTACAAACGCTCGCAGGTATTAGGCATCATCAGCAAAAGTAAGTTTACGGTTGCTGTGGCGGGTACACATGGTAAAACTACTACCAGCTGCATGGTAGCGCATATATTAAAAGACTCCGGTAAGGATTGCTCGGCATTTTTAGGTGGTATTGCCTCTAATTACAATACCAATGTGCTGTTTGGCGATAATGATATTGTAGTAGTAGAAGCGGATGAATATGACCGTTCGTTTTTAACCTTATATCCGGATACGGCTATTGTGACCTCAATGGATGCCGACCATCTGGATATTTATGGCGATCACGCGCAGTTGACCGAATCGTTCCAATTATTTGCCGGGCAGATAAAAGCGGGCGGTACTTTAATAAACCATAAAGGCTTGCCTTTAGATGGTGGTACAACCTATGCCATTGATGGTGGCGCTGACGTTAACGCATCAAACATCCGTGTAGAAAATGGTGACTTTTATTTTGATTTTGCCAACAACCAAACTACCATATCCAATATTAAAATGGGTATAGCGGGTATACATAATATTGATAACGCGGTTGCTGCAATTGAAGCTACCCTACGTTTAGGTGTAAATGCTGACGCTATAAAAAGTGCCTTGGGGTCATTTAAAGGCGTAAAGCGTCGTTTTGAATATATCGTAAAAAATGATGAGCATATTTATATTGATGATTATGCGCATCACCCCGAAGAGTTGCGGGCGTGCATATCGTCCGTAAAGAAGCTATATCCAAATAAAAAACTGACTACCATATTTCAGCCGCATTTATTTACCCGCACGCGCGATTTTGCCGATGGCTTTGCCGAGGTTTTGGATATGAGCGATGAGCTGTTGATGCTGGATATTTACCCGGCAAGGGAGATGCCTATTGAAGGCGTAAACTCTGAAATGGTATTGGCCAAAATGAAACTGGCTAACAAAAGAATGATAGGAAAACAGGAAGCTATTGAATTGGTGAAAAATGAACAACCAGAACTGCTTTTAACCGTAGGCGCGGGCGATATTGATACATTGGTTCAACCTTTAAAAACAGTATTAAGCAATGTTTAAGAAACCTATTTGGCGGCATATATTAATTGGATTTGCCTGGCTGATAAGCCTGGGTGGATTGGTTACGCTAATGAGTTTTATCGAAATTAAAAAAGCCGAAGTAGTTTGCAAGGATGTAAAAGTATATATACCCGGTAACCAGTATTTTATAGATAAGCAGGAGGTGGAAAATATTTTAAAACTAAGCAGTAATATGCTGGTGGGCCGTAAGCTGGATAAAATAAACATACATGAATTGGAGGGTAGGTTAAAAGCAAATCCGTTTGTAGCATACGCTAAGGTATATGCCGATATGGATGGTATTATATGGATAGAGGTAATACAGCGCCAGCCAATAATGCGTATAATGAACCAATTTGACCAGGATTTTTATGTAGATGAAAACGGCTTTAAATTGCCATTGTCGGGCAATTTTACGGCAAATGTGCTGGCTGCAAATGGATATATAGACGAGCCTTTTGGCGGTACGGTAGATACATTAAGAACGTCATTAGCCAAGGATGTTTTTAAGACGATCAATTTTATACGCCGGGATGCTTTATGGAACGCGCAGATAGCACAGGTTTATGTAACTGCCGACCATGAAATTGAATTGATACCAAGGGTGGGTAACCAACGAATATTGTTAGGCAATGCCGATTCATTGGAAACCAAGTTTTATAACCTGTTGGTATTTTATAAACAGGCATTGCCACAGGTTGGGTGGGATGCCTACAAGCAGATAAATATCAAATACTCCAACCAAATTATAGGAGTAAAAAATGGAAAAGCGGATTCAACAAAGGTAAATATACCTGTTGCAGATTCGGTACAATTAAGTAAAGACACATCTCTAATTAAACACTAATATGGACAAGAGTTCAACACAAGAAAAAAGTTCGCCAATTGTAGTGGGATTGGACATAGGCACCACTAAAATATGCGCAATTGTTGGCCGTCGTAGCAAAAACGGTAAAATTGAGGTATTAGGAATTGGCAAGGCCGAGTCTGCGGGAGTAACCCGTGGTATGGTATCAAACATCGACAAAACCGTACAGGGTATTACCGCTGCGGTTGAAATTGCGGGCGCGCAATCCAATGTCGAGATCAGGGTAGTAAATGTAGGTATTGCTGGGCAGCACATTAAAAGCTTGCAGCACCGTGGCCTGATAACCCGCCGCGACCTGCAATCAGAAATATCCCGCAAGGATATTGATAAACTGGTTGAGGATATGTACAACCTGGTAATGCCTCCGGGCGAGGAGATCATCCACGTATTGCCGCAGGAATTTACTATCGATAGCGAGCCGGGCATCAAAGATCCTATCGGTATGGCAGGTGTACGTTTGGAAGCCAATTTCCATATCATATCGGGCCAGGTAACTGCTATTAAAAACATAGTAAAATGTGTTAACAAAGCAAATTTAGAGAGCCAGGAGTTGATATTGGAGCCATTGGCATCGTCCGAGTCGGTATTAAGCGACGAAGAAAAAGAAGCAGGTGTTGTATTGGTTGATATTGGTGGCGGTACTACCGATGTGGCCATATTCCACGAAGGAATTATACGCCATACCGCGGTTATTCCTTTTGGTGGTAATAGCGTTACAGAAGATATCCGTGAGGGTTGCTCAGTAATGCGCAACATTGCCGAGCAGTTAAAGGTGCGTTTCGGATCGGCGTTAGCTGAAGAAAACAAAGAGAATGAGATTGTATGTGTTCCCGGTTTACGCGGCCGCGAACCTAAAGAGATATCCGTAAAAAACCTGGCATTTGTTATCCAGGCCCGTATGGAAGAGATCGTAGAGCATGTGTATTATGAGATCAAATCATCGGGCTATGAGAAAAAGCTAATTGCCGGTATAGTAATAACCGGTGGTGGTGCGCAGTTAAAGCATTTGCCACAATTGGTAGAGTTTGTTACCGGGTTAGATTGCCGCGTAGGTTATCCTAACGAGCATTTGGCAAAAAACGAGGTGTTGCCTAAAAATGTGTACGAAGAAATGCAAAGCCCAACTTTTGCTACAGGTATTGGCTTGTTGATAAAAGGTATACAAAAAATGGAGTACGAAGGCATGACCGAGATACCGGTAACCGCAGCCGTAAAAGCCGAAAAAACCAAATATGCCGATGATAAAAAGTTTGGCCTTTTTGGTAAAATACTGGAGAGCGGTAAGAAATTTATTAAAGACGATATTAAAGACGAAGACTTTTTAAAATAGGCGGCGGCCCCACCCAAACCCTCCCCGGAAGGGAGGGCTTTAAAAAAGTCTCCCCTACCGGGGGAGATTTAGAGGGGGCCGGTAATTATTCACAACGTTTCAATTTTTCCACAATACAGCCAAATGTGGAAAAATCTTGTTGAAAAAGTCATAATATTACAATGGTGAAATATAAGTATTCGTCAAATCTACATATAACTGAAAAATAGGATTATGCAATTTGAGATGTTAAAAGAAAAGTCGTCTATCATCAAAGTTATTGGTGTTGGCGGCGGCGGTGGTAACGCGGTAAACCACATGTACAAGCAAGGTATTACAGGGGTAGACTTTATAATTTGTAATACTGATGCCCAGGCATTGGAACTAAGTCCTATCCCCAATAAGGTACAATTAGGTGCCAGCCTTACCGAAGGTATGGGTGCCGGATCGATACCCGAAGTTGGAAAAAATTCAGCTATAGAAAATATTGACGACATTAAGCAAATGCTTGGTGCCAATACCAAAATGTTGTTTATTACAGCAGGTATGGGTGGTGGTACCGGTACAGGCGCAAGCCCTATCATTGCCAAAGCAGCCCGAGAGATGGATATATTAACCGTAGGTATCATAACCACCCCTTTCAGTTTTGAAGGCAAGCGCCGTAAAATGCAGGCCGAAGAAGGAATGGAAGAGTTAAAGAAATATGTAGACTCTTTCCTAGTGATATCAAATGACAGGCTGCGCCAGATATTTGGTAACTTGACATTAGGATCGGCATTTGCACAGGCAGATGATATTTTAACTACTGCCGCCAAAGGTATTGCCGAGATCATTACCTTACCCGGTTATATCAACGTTGACTTTAAAGATGTGCGCACCGTAATGAAAGACAGTGGCGTATCCATCATGGGTAGCTCGGCCGCCGAAGGCGAGAATCGCGCTTTAAAAGCGGTTGAAGGTGCTTTGTCATCGCCATTATTAAAAGATAACGAGATTGAAGGTGCACGTTACATCCTGTTAAACATCAGCTCTGGCGAAAAAGAGGTGACCATGGATGAAGTGAGCATTATTACTGATTATATACAGGAAGAAGCCGGTTTAGCTGCTGATTTGATCTGGGGTAACTGTAAAGACGAAAGCCTTGGCGAAAAACTATCGGTAACTATCATCGCAACAGGTTTCCAAACTAAGGATGAGCGCGAGCAGGAGCAAAACACCAAAAAAATTGTATCTATGCTGGTGCCTGATGAACCGTTGGTACGCCCGGTAAATGAATTTATTACCCCGGTAGCTGCTGATGCACCTGCCGAGCCTTACATGAAACAAACCAAAGAGGAGCAAAAGCAAACCCAGGTTGATCTTTTTGATCTGTTTGGTAATACGCCGGAAGCTAACGCGGTAATATTTAACATGGATGACGACCATGATGATGAGGAAGAGCAGGTTGAACAAAAAGTTCAGATGCCTGAAATGACCTTCAAACTGGCCGACCCGGAAGTGTTTATGGAGCAGGGTGAAACAATTGTAACCTTTGAAGCACCAACTCCCGAAGAAACCATAATGGCAGAAGCAGAGCCGGAAGTTGCTCCTAATGCCGACGAAAATAAAACTGACGAATCAATTGAGGAGCAGTTACGCAAATCGCGCGAGCGTATTATGCGCCTGAAAGACCTGAGCATGAAATTGCGTACAGGTAATATACAGGAATTAGAAAACGTACCGGCCTACAAACGCAAGGAAATAGCTTTACAGCAAACTCCTGCAAGCGACGAGAGCCAGGTATCAAGATTTTCATTATTACCTGATGATGAAGGTAAAATTGAGATACGTAACAACAACTCGTTTCTGCATGATAATGTAGATTAATATTAGAGTCAAGAATTAAGAATCAGGAGCCAAGACAGTTTGTTAAGGCTATCTATAAAATACACCGCAAGAGTCAAAAATCAGGACCAGGATGCTAATCTTGTTTCTTGATTCTTGGCTCTTGCGTCTTTATAGCTATATTTGTAATTTAAAGCAAACAGTACATTGGATTTATTTGATAAGATAACAAAAAGCATGGGCGGGCCGCTGGGCCAGCACCAAAAATGGTCGCACGGATATTTTTCATTCCCACGTTTAGAGGGCGAAATAGGCGCGCACATGATGTTTAACGGCAAAGAGCATTTGGTTTGGAGCCTGAATAATTACCTGGGTTTAGCTAATCATCCCGAAGTTAGGGAGGCCGATGCAAAAGGCGCTGCCGATTACGGTATGGCTTACCCTATGGGTGCAAGGATGATGTCGGGTAACTCGGTTCACCATGAAAGTTTAGAGCAGGACCTGGCCGCATTTACAGGCAAGCAGGACGCGTTTTTATTAAATTATGGTTACCAGGGCATGGTGTCGATTATCGACTCGCTGGTGAGCCGTAATGACGTTATAGTGTATGATGCCGAGTCGCATGCCTGCATAATTGATGGGTTGCGTATGCACATGGGTAAGCGTTTTGTTTACCAGCATAACGATATGGAAAGCTGCGAGAAGCAATTGGAACGTGCCACCAAATTGGCGGAGCAAACCGGTGGTGGTATATTATTGATAACCGAAGGTGTTTTTGGTATGTCGGGCGTGCAGGGTAATTTGAAAGATATCATTGCGCTAAAAGGCAAATATGATTTCCGCTTATTGGTTGATGATGCACATGGTTTTGGTACCATGGGTAAAACAGGGGCCGGTACGCACGAGGAGCAGGATTGTATTGATGGTGTTGATGTATACTTTGCTACTTTTGCCAAATCAATGGCAGGTATAGGCGCTTTTGTATCTGGCGATAAACAGGTTATTGATTACCTGCGCTATAATATGCGCTCGCAGATATTTGCCAAATCATTACCTATGCCAATGGTAATGGGTTTAAAAAAGCGTTTTGAACTATTAAAATCGCAACCACAATTACGCGAGAAACTATGGACGGTAGTTAATGCCTTGCAAAAAGGTTTAAAAGAGCGTGGTTTTGATATAGGCAATACCAATACCATGGTAACACCTGTATTTTTAAAAGGCGACCTATACGAAGCCACCACACTTACCCGCGATCTGCGCGAAAACTATGGCATTTTCTGTTCAATTGTAATTTACCCGGTTATCCCTAAGGGATTAATATTACTGCGTTTAATACCAACCGCTGCGCATTCGTTAGCCGACGTACAACGTACGTTAGATGCATATACCGAAATGGGCGAGAAGCTAAAGGCAGGATATTATAAAGAGAAAGCAGCAGCTATTACCCAATAGCAGGCCTTACATATTTACTAAAGCCTTTCGTAAAAAGCGAAAGGCTTTTTTGTTGGCTCATATTTTAATAAGCTAATAATAAATGCTTTATTAAAAGATAAACAGCGTTTTATGTGGAAAAAAATAAGTCGCTAATCTTATTTTAATAGGTCGATGGCTTTTTTTAATAAAAAACATTTTTTAGATTAGCTTAAGTAAACTATAAACCTCAAAACACTAAAGGAGTAATTAAATGAAAAAATTTACTGAAGTAAAAAAATTGATCGACTCGCTCGAAGCTGATGCCGATAAATTTTACAACAAGGGTAACAGTGCAGCCGGTACCCGCGTGCGTAAAGGTATGCAAGACCTTAAAAACTTAGCTCAAGCTATCCGTTTAGAAGTACAGGAAGCTAAAAACAAAGCAGCTAAGTAAGCAAAGAAATTAAAACTTTTAGTTTAAACCCGGCTGCACGCAGCAGGGTTTTTTTACGCGGTAATTTTTTGAGTCTCGCTGATGATCTTTTGCGCAGTGTGATCACTTACCTGTACTAACGGCAAACGTAAAGTATCGCCACATACACCTAATTGTTTAAGCGCGGTTTTAACACCCGCCGGGTTGCCTTCAACAAACATTAAGCGGGTAAATTCAACCAGGGCATAATGGCCTTTTTGAGCAGCTTTAAAATCACCTTTAAGCGCAAGGCGTATCATATTTGATAACTGGCGTGGCAAAGCATTACCAATTACTGATATTACACCTACACCACCAATGGCCATCATAGGCAAAGCTACCGCATCATCTCCTGATATGAGCAGAAAGTCCTCCGGTTTATCGCGGGCTATCTGGTTAAACTGGTCAAAGTTGCCTGATGCTTCTTTAATGCCAATAATATTTTTAAAATCATTAGCCAGCCTGATAGTAGTATCGGCACTAACATTGCTACCTGTACGGCCCGGTACATTATATAACATCACCGGCAAGGGCGAGTTTTGCACAATAGCTTTATAATGCTGGTAAATACCTTCTTGCGTAGGTTTATTATAATTAGGGCTTGCCGATAGGATGGCGCTATACCCTGTTGTATTAAATTGTTTTAACTCCTCAATTACTTCGGCTGTGTTGTTGCCGCCAATACCGGCCATAAGCGGTACGCGGCCATTGTTAGCTTCCGCAGCGAATGCCCAAACTTTCTTTTTTTCGTCGCTGGTTAACGTAACGCTTTCGCCGGTGGTGCCTAATATTACCAGGTACTCTACGCCACCATCAATTACATAGTTGATCAGGTTTTTTAACCCGTCATAATCCACTTGTCCATCTGCCTGAAAAGGGGTCACCAAAGCTATCCCTGTTCCGTAAAATTTGTTCATGTTCGCAATTAAGGTTGCAAATATAGTAAATAGGTATTATAGTTCATGGTTCATAGTTGATGGTTTGTTCGCCTTCACTATGAACCATGATCTATGAACTATCAACCTAATTAAAGCCCCAACCGTAACCGCAATGCCGAGTTATTATTGCTGCCGCTGTTAAATGATTGCCCGTAAACTATCCTGAAATTAAGATATTGAACGCCTATACCCAGTTCGGTGTAGTTTTTCAGGTCGGGGGTGGTCAGGTAATTTACATTTACAATTTCCTGCAGTTTTAATTGACGTATAAGCGGTACCTTGTTTAAAATAAAGCCCGAAAAATTTTGCTCTACATGCGCCTCCAGGTATTGCTTATTGGTACTGTACAGGTAATAATCTAATAATAAAAAGCGCGATACACCTGCCTGGTAAAACAAGGTTTGGTTACCTGCAAATTGTTTATAATCAGGGAATGACAGGTTGTTTGCATTAACAAATTTACCTGCCGCTATATAAAACGACGTACGCCCATACATACCTAATTTGATGTTGTTTTTTGAAACATCAACACTCACCAGGTCATAATCAACGGTTGATCCTAAGGCGTTTTTAATGCCCTTGGTATAAGTAAAACCTATTGTTGGGTATTTGGATGCCAGGTAGCGTTTACCTGCCGGATAAGTCTCGTATTTATTACTAAAATCATAGCTGGTACGCAGGGTAAGTGTAAGTGCTTTATTCTCATTAAACAACGGAACATCAGCTGTTGGAATAAACGGGTTGTTTGATGTAAATTCCTTACCTGCCGGATGGAAGATACTGTTAAATGCTGTATTGGGCAGCCATTTACGGTTGGCCCACTCTAATGTTGCGCTTGCGCGCCAACCACCACTTATACGGCCATTTAAATGAATATTAGCAAATTGCTTTTGATATAGTTTTTGAAAATTCTGTCGTCTCAACAAACTATAAACCGAATTTATAAACGGTGTAATAGGTTCGGTACGATTCAGATCTACCACATCCGAACCAACATTGGTACTTAAGGTGAAGCCTTTAACGGGGACGGTTGCATTAATACTACCATTCAATAAATGATTAGAAAAGCCGTAGCGCACTTTTGCGCCTAAACGAAAATAGCGGTTATTTACAGTATCAAATTGTTTAGTGTATGAGGCGCCGTAATTAATAGCCACGCCCTCAACCGTATTGTATAACAATGAACCTAACAAAGCATCAAAACGATAGGTTTGCTTGGTATAACGGTTACGGATGCTTATTCCATTCAATAAAAAACCTCCTGCACTTACTTTATTCCGCACCCTGTCAACCGAGTCCATATATTCCTTTGACTCGCGCCGTTGGGCTATTTTATCTTTTTTGATATAATCGTTCTCCTCTTCTTCAGTAAGTGGAATAGGGCGTTCTTTTTCCCAGTAGAGCGAATCCTTTTTATTTACCCCCGCGGTAATGCGCAATACCTCGGCAAAATCTTTCTTTTTAAACGATGGGTTAAGGTCATAGTTTTTGTATATAGATATATAATAACCGCCAAATTTAAAGCCCAATAAACCACCGGTAAATTCAAAATTTACTGCAGATGGCATCCACGTTTTTTCAACCGGGAAAAATTGCTGGCTTATTTTCACCGTGTCAACAAAATTGATATTTGCTTTTTTGGTGATCAGTAAATTTAATTCATATAGCCGCCAGCTATCCTCCAAAATATAAATAATACCTTCAAAGCAGGGGTCGTAACCGCGTTTAGGGATTATTTGTATCTTGTTGATAGTTTGGCCATTTTCTTCGGTGGCACCAAGTAATTTATAGTTATAGTAAAACAGTGCATTCTCAGCCACCGGCGATATCAGCGGGCGGTTGCTCAAACCTTCCCAATTTTGGAAGTTTTCATAAAAGTCAACCTTTAGGTCTGATGCCCGGTTATAGCTAAAGGCACGATTTTGCCCTGATACTTTTGATGATATCATCTCTTCGTGCACCTGTCCCGGGTGTAAATAGCTGTATTTAAATTCAGACTCTGATAAGTAAATAATACCCTTACGGTTCGAGTCTAATCCGATTTCTCTTCCTATTTGATTGATATCGCGCCCTAAAAAACTTTTTGGGGCGCCCAGTAATTTTTGTAGTCCTTTTATATATACCTCGCAGGTATAGGCTTTAACTTCGTTTAAATAGCCCTTTCTTTTTTTTATCGCTTTGCGGATGATAGCATACGCCGGGTCTTCGCCGCTACCGGTAATATTAACATCTTGTAACTCATAAATTTCGGTAGTTAAATTGATGTTTATGGTTTGGCTGGCTCTAAAATCCACCTCGCGTGTAACTGGCTTATAACCTACAGCTTTATAAACAATAGTATACTGTCCGGCTTTTAGTTGCAAATTGTATTCGCCCTCACTATTGGCAGATGTGCCAATGGTGGTGTTTTGTATATGTACAGTTGCAAAAGGAATGGGGTTTGATTGCTCATCGGTTACTTTGCCACTTACAAATAATTGCGCGGACGCGGTAATTCCTGTTAGCAAAAATAGTAATAAGGTTAGGGTTAGTTTCATTTACCTGGTTTAGTATATTACTAATATGCGGTAATTTGTTTAATGATGCTAAACTAATTTGTTAATTATTGTTAAACATTATCTAACTGTCATTTCGAACATAGTGAGAAATCGATACACTTACAACATGAACGGGTGTATAGATTTTATCGCTACGCTCAAGAGGTAGTTCTCCTCGTACCTCGTTCGAAATGACATATCGGTGAACTTATTCTATCATCCCCATTAACTCCTCATCGCTGATAATAGGGATATTTAGCTTGGTTGCTTTTTCCAGTTTTGACGGACCCATATTATCACCGGCTACCAAATAATTCAACTTAGCCGATATGCTGCTTAATATTTTACCGCCGTTTTGTTCAATAATATCCTTTAACTCATCCCTCGACCGTTCAAAAGTGCCCGATATAATAAAAGTTTTGCCGCTTAGTTTTTCACTGGCCAGGGTAACCACTTTTTCTTCGGCAACAAATTGTAATCCATGAGCTTTTAGCTTTTCAATTTCGTCAAGGTGTTGGGTGTCGCTAAAATATTCAATTAAGCTTTGAGCAATGCGTTCGCCAATTTCTTCAGCAGCCACCAATTCTTCTAACGAAGCAGCGATCAAACTATCTATATTTTTAAAATGATTAACCAGTTTTTTCGCCACGGTTTCGCCAATATAGCGTATGCCTAAACCAAACAATACTTTTTCAAAAGGCATTTGTTTGGATTTTTCAATACCCTCCAGCATGTTGTTAATTGATTTTTCGCCAAAACGGCCCATCTGCTTTAACTCTTCGCTATGGTTGTGCAATTCATATATATCGCTTATGCGTGTTATAAATCCACGCTGATAGAGTGTATCAATAGTTTCATCGCCAAGGCCATCAATATTCATGGCTTTACGGCTGATGAAATGCTGCATTTTACCCACTATTTGCGGCGGACAACCTTCATCATTAGGGCAGTAATAAGCTGCTTCTCCTTCCTGGCGAACCAATAAGGTATTACATGCCGGGCAATGGGTTATGTATTTTATGGCTTTAGCCCCGGGCTGGCGCTTATCCATATTTACACTTATAATTTTAGGGATGATCTCGCCGCCCTTTTCAACAAAAACCCAGTCTCCCTCGTGTAGTTGTAGTCGTTTTTCAATCTCGTCGGCATTGTGCAGGGTAGCGCGTTTTACCGTAGTGCCGGCCAATAATACCGGTTTTAAATTAGCAACCGGGGTAACCGCGCCGGTTCGGCCTACCTGGTAGGTTACAGCAAGTAATTCCGTTTGTACCTGGGCGGCTTTAAATTTATACGATATGGCCCAACGTGGCGATTTAGCCGTATAACCCAGTTCCTGCTGTTGATTATAGTTGTTTACTTTAATAACAATCCCATCAATATCATAACTTAGGTCAAAGCGTTTTTTATCCCACTCGTTTATAAAATCCAGTATGTCATTAATGTTATGGCATAGCCTGCTTTCATCATTTACATGAAAGCCCCATTGTTTAACAGCCTGAAGGCTTTCCCAATGGGTTTTAAATAATTGCTTATCGGTATATAACCCGTACAAAAAACAATCTAATGGTCGCCTAGCTACCTCGGCCGAGTCCTGCATTTTTACCGTGCCTGATGCAAAGTTGCGGGGATTGGCATAAGGCTGTTCCCCATTTTCAATGCGCTCGTTATTTAGCCTTTCAAAAGCTTTTAGGTGCATAAAAACCTCGCCGCGTATCTCAAAGTGGTCGGGGTAATTGCCTTCGGCTAATCGCTTAGGAATGGTGTTTATAGTACGTATATTGGTAGTTACCTCATCGCCCTGTACCCCATCGCCACGGGTAACGGCACGAAGCAGTTTGCCGTTTTCATAAGTTAAACTCATGGATAGGCCATCAAACTTCAACTCGCACACATACTCAAAATTATCACCAATGGCTTTGCGCACGCGTTGGTCAAAATCAATTAATTCCTGCTCATTGTAGGTGTTACCTAATGATAGCATGGGCCACTTATGCTTAACCGTAACAAACTCCTTGGTAATGTCACCCCCTACAACCTGCGTTGGCGAATCAGGGTCAGCAAACTCAGGGAATTGCTTTTCCAGTTGGTTTAGTTGTTCCAATTTTTGGTCAAACTCAAAGTCAGATATGGTAGGCATGGCCAGCACATAGTAATTATAACTATGCTGTTTTAACTCGGCGGTTAAGTTTTGTATTTGTTTTTTAGCTTCAGCGGATGACATAGAGCGAAGATAGTAATTGATAATAGTTGATGATAATTATAGGCTCTTTAACTGTTAATTTTTGTTAAATTTTTTGAATTTTTTTTCACGGGTATTAAATTTGTTCCCCGAATTTATAAACCAACAACTTCAATGAAAAAGGGCAGCAAATTTTTAATTTTATTATTTGCAGTATCGCTATTTGTTATTGCAGATTGCAAAGCACAAGTTTATGTCAGCAAAATACCGGTAGTGCCAAAATATAAGCTACCAAAAAAGCTTTCAAAACATTATGTATGGGTTACGGACGAATGGATGGCTGGTAAAAAAAAGTATATATATGTACAGGGGCATTGGGCTTATCCTCCTACAGAAACTTCTACATGGGTAGATGGCTTTTGGCGTAAAACAGCTAAAGGATACATACGTGTAAATGGCCATTGGGATTACGGCGCCATAAATTAGCAACTGTAATACCTCATTAATTAATAAAAATCATAACATCTGCGCAAACCTTCAAACCTGTAATAAGCGTCGCGAGACGGTAATGGAGTTTGATAGCCGATGTTTGCTTCGGTAATACCGCTTGTGTTGCTATAATTAAGGCCCGATACAGGCATATCATGGCTTATACCTAAGCGCATTCTTTCGGTACTGCTGCCATTGATACCCAGATCAAATATTAATGAAAAGCCAACCGAACTAGGACCTATCTGCCCGCCGCTATGGTACCATACCCCGGCGTTAAGCATGCCGCGTTTAAACTGTACTCCGGCGTTTAGTGTTTGGGCAGAGGACTGCCGGTTATATACTACCGATGGGATGACATACATTTTTTCGTCATCATATAGGTTTTGGCCCTCGGTTAAATCCCAGCGATAACTGACATGGGCCACACCACGCATATCCAGCTTTGCCGGTGCTCCGGTAAACGATTGGTTAGGCCTGTTAATATGTTGTACGGCTCCGCCAATATTAAATTCGCCAATAACCAGGTTAAGGCCCGCACCCGAGTCAAAGTAAAATTTATTGTCAAATAACAAAGGTTCGGCTGCCGACGGAGTGCCGGGTATGTAGCCAATGCGGGGGTCTATCTGGTCATAAAAAACCAACTTGTCGCGGTTAATACTGCGGTTGGTAATGCCAACCTGTAACCCAAATGATAATATAAATTCTTCGGAGCCAACACTATAGGCATAAGTAGCCGCAATGGCATTTTTATTTAAAAACGCGGTACCCTCGCTGCTGCGGTTAAACATTAAGCCCACGCCGCCGCCAAACTGCGGCATATTATAATCAATAGCCGCGGTGGTATAATTTAAGTTTCCGGGTAATGATGTCCATTGACTGCGGTGTATTAAATTCATCCGCAGGTCGCCTTCAAATTGGCCTGTAAGTGCCGGGTTAAGGTATAAAGGAGATTCAAAAAACTTGGTATAAATATGGTCCTGGCCTAATACATTTAAGCACGGGAGCAATATAGCGGGGATAAGTAATAACAGGTTTTTGACTATCTTCATTACTTATTTAATTAAATGCACTGATCCCACGCGTTTAGGTAACTCGTCTTTATAGGAATTTCCCTTCCATTCGGTCCCGTTAATAAATGTAGCACTCGCCTGCCATTGGTATACTCCCTGTGGTAATGGCACTCCCTTAAATGTTCCATCCCAGCCCTCTTCGGGTTCGCCTTTGGGGCTAAGTTTAGTGGTTTGCCAAACTAACTGGCCATAATTGTTAAATATTTGTAAATGCCATGTTTTTATACCCGATCCTTTTGCCATAAACGTCCTCAACTCGGTGGTGGCACTTTCGGGCATAAAGGCGTTTGGTAAAAACAGTTGCCCCGGTACACCGCCTATTCGTACTGTCCTGGTTATGGTACTATCGCAGCCGTTTGCAGTAGCGGTGGTAAGTGTTACCCGGTACACCCCGGTATCAGGATAAGTAACTGTTGGGTTTCGCCTGGTTGATGTTTGCCCATCGCCAAACGTCCATTGCCATGAAACTGCATCGGCAGGCGTTCGGTCAATAAATGAAAACGTATAATTGGGTATGGTAGTAACGCTATCGGGACTTATATCAAAGGCTGTTTTTGGCGGGCCGTATAGGTTGATGTAAGCTGTACGTACAAATATTTCAGTACAGCCCGATGTGGTGTTAGTGGCCCTTAATGTTACGGTATAGGGTGTGCCGGTAAAATGATAACCATGGGTAGGTGCAAATAAAGCCGAGTGTGGTGAGCCATCACCAAAATCCCAATCATAAAGCAATGATGTAACCGGGGTATTGGGGGCATTACTTACCGTATTGTTGGTAAATGTGATCAATGCATCTTTACAACCTGTGGTAATATCAGCTACAAAATTTGGAGTCGGGGTGGCGTATACGTCAATCCTGGTACGCGGGCTTTCATTCATACCACAAATGCTTATAGCGGTAATGGTAATATAGTATGTACCCGGTGTAGTAAATCTGTACGGCAGCGCTGTCGATCCTGCCACAGGCCTGTCAACTAAATTATTGTTAGCATCATAAATGCTATAGTAAAAATTATCTCCCCCAAATGAATTATTAACAAGTGTGGTATTTAATGGCGCGCAGCCCGCATTTATACCACCCTGAATTACCATTTGTGCTACCACATTTGATGGCGAAATACTAACAGGTATATGTGTAGTTTCGCCGGTATTATTACAATAGCCTGTAGCCACCATATATACGGTAAAAACTTTACGCGCCGTTGTTGATATCGGGTCAAACACCGCATTTATTTTATCGGTTTTGGTTATTTTTTGTACCAGCGTAGTGCCATCGTATAGGTAAAACTCATACAAGGTATTGTTGCCCGGTGTGGTGTTACGTATATCAATGGCATAGTTGCCGCAACCTGCTGTTGATTCGGGTAATATACGTGCCAATGGTACGGCCGGGCGCACTAATATTGAATCAACAATTGCAGGGCGTTGTACGCAGTTACCCTGTACAGCCAATGATATGTAATACGTAGTATCCTTACCGTCGGTACGCTGGGCAAAGGTGTGCTGCGGACTGGCATTAATTGAGGTTTGCCCATCGCCAAAGTTCCATATAAAGTTGGCTCCGGTTTGGTTGTTTGAGGTATTGGTAAAGCTTACTTTCAAATCGCCACAACCAACTTTAGTATCAGCTGTAAAGCTGGCAACAACGTCTGGTCTGTTGGTAATAGTTACCTCATCATAGGTATCCACACAGGGGGCGTTTGCCTTTATTGTCCACCTGAAAACATACTCATTGGCACCGGTTAAGCCGGTTACAGTTGTTTGATAATTATTAGGGCTTGTGATGTTAGCGGTAGGTCCAGAAACTTGTGTCCACGTACCTGCAAACGTACCCGGGTTATTGGCCACCAGATTGACTGTTGGCTGATTACATAAAATTTGATTGGGGCCCGCGTCAGCCTGTGGTGGCGGTATGGTTACATTAACTACAGTTAATGGTGATATCAAAACACCACAATTTCCGTTTTTTACATAAGCCCTAAACTGCGTAGTAACCTGTATATTGGTATAAGGTAAAGTTGGATTGGTATTATTTACTATTACCCAGTTAGCACCGCTATTTTCTGATCGTTCCCAGTATAATATGCTACCACGATAGCCCGTAAGCGTTACCGTCCCGTTTTCGCCGCGGCAAACGGTAGTATTAGGGCTTGTATTACCTGCTACAGTAGGTGCTAAAACACGAATAGTTACCGTTTTTTCAGATGTACAGCCATTAGCGGTAGTAATGGTCCATTTTAAAACATAAGTAGAGCCTTCTGTTAATCCGTTAATAGTTGTATGTGGATCAGTGTCATTAGCAAAAGTAATTCCACTACCCGATACAATGGTCCATCTTCCGGTTTCTGTAGGGGCTGGTGCATTGCCCTGTAATACATAACTTGTGGCTCCACATAGTTCCTGATCTGTCCCCGCATTGGCAGGAGTTGGCCTTGGACTTACATCAACAGAAACCGTTACCGGTGTGCCCGCGCAACCAGCGGTATTATAGGGCGTAATAGTGTAGGTAACTGTTATAACAGCAGTTGTACTATTAATAAGTGTATTTGTAATAGCTGCTGTAGTGGTTAATGCAGTTTGATTAAGATTTGTAGGGCTGCTTATACCTGCCGGAGCATTCGCAGTCCATCTATATTGTGTGCCTGTTTGATTGGATGCCATAGTTATACCCGCCGGGTTATCGCTGCAAATTGCAGCGTTTGCTGCTGTAGCAGTAACAACTGGTACAGCCGGTATAGTAACAGTAAAAGTAAAGGGTGTACCTGCACAGCCATTGGTAGTAGGAGTAATAGTATAAGTTACTTCAGCTGCCACATTCGGATTGTCATTTACTAGTCTGTCGTTAATTCTACTGGCAGTACTGTTTGGAGTAATAGTAACCGATCCAACTGTGACGTTAGATGTCCATATGTAGGTTGTGCCGATATTATTTGACATTATATCATAGGCAACATTATCGTTTGAGCAAATACTTTTGCTATTAGGGCTGGTTACTACAGTAGTTTGTACCAATGTAATAATAACCTCATCGGTTACATTATTACATGGTGGGGGTAATGCGTTTGTGGTAGCTGTTAATCTAAAGGTTACAAAGCCGCGCGTGTAATCGGCAGCGTTGGGCGTGTAACTTGCCGTTAACGAGTTGTTAGGGGTTGTAAGTGAAGCGCCATTACTACCTGCCACAACCGTCCAAACCGATGTATCATAAGTGCCAGTTATAGTACCGCTTAGATTTACTACAACGCCGGGTGCCTGGCAAATGGTTTGATCATTACCTGCATTAACACTGGGTGCGGGTTGGAACGTGATATCTTGCGAATCGGTTGCAGTGCCACAACTATTGGTGTGTGTTACCGTTATGGTGTATGTGGCATAATCATTAAATATGATCTGCGGATATTGGCTATGAAGATCACTACCCGGTGCAAAACTATAACTTGGGTTGCCTGGTCCGGTTACAGTCCACGTATAGGTTGTAGTAGGATTTGCAGCGTATGACTGTGCGGTTGTACCAGTAAATGTTACTCTGGTACTATTAAAATTTATGGTTTGTGCAGCGCAAAGGCTTAAATCTCCTTGTAGAGTAGCGGTGGGAGTTGCATCAACAATTATGGTTTTGGTTACTGTATTTGATGTACAACCCCCAGGTGCCTGAGTGGTAATATTTAAACTTAGCGTGTAAAATCCAGCCTGCGTAAATTCAAATTGTGGTTGTGGGCTATTTAATGTAGTTCCTCCCCTTAATACATAATTTGGCGAATTGACAGTCCAATTATAGGTGCTTGGAGCGCAGTTGACAGCATCTAATACAGAAGTATTAGTGGGCGTAACAATAGTTGATCTGCAAATAGGTCCTGCGGGTATAGTAAAGTCGGCCACTGCAGGTTTTTGCACACAGATATTGTAAGTATAATCAATAGCCTGGCAAGCACCACCGTTACCTACTTGTTCGCGCAAAGTAACCGTATGTGCGCCACTGGTTGTAAAAGCCCATTGAAAATCTTGGCCTACGGTATAGTTAGTAGCTTTTATTTGGCCATCAACCAACCAAATGTATCTTGCATTAGGATTAGGCGCACATGTAGGTGTTGATGTATTAAGCGGATCGGCACTTGCTACTGAACCATTAAGGAAGGTTATCAGGCCTGTGGTATTTGTTACGGGGTTTAAACACACCACATTTGACGCGCTGGTTATTAAATTAACAGGTGTTTGTAAAATTACGGCATAACTGGTTACTGTTCCACCTATTGCAGTACCAATAGTACTTCTGATAGTAATATCTACCTGGAAACTATTGTTATGGCCTGCAATTGGATTATTACACGAAGCGCGTGTGAACTGATGTGTTACATCGCCGTTAGCCGCTAATATCTGACAAAGTGTAAGTTCATCAGTACCATTATCTCCCCACGAAAAGCGATAAAGGTTTCCGGGGTAATTTAATTGAATACGATTGTTGCCGGCAATAGATACGCTATAAGTGAGGGGGGCTACACCATTATTTAAACATATCGTGCCGTTACCTTGTACAGCGATAGATGAATTTACAACATTATTAATTAATTCATAGGCTCTTGTGCTAACAACTACCCCGTTAGTGGCTTTAGCAATAACTGTAAAGTTGGTTGATGTAGCGTTAAAAGTATAGTCCGTCTTTATACTTTGATCCTGTACGTTAAAAGTTTGCGTGGTTTCATTAAAGATACTAATTGTTGATGTTGTTGCAGTTGGTGTACTTGCATCAAAAAATGTATAAGTGGACCGGGGACCACTACTCTGGCCAAATTTTTCTGCATTTATTGAAGCATCTGCATTTGCTCCTGCCGCTACAGGTGTGCCTGCGGCAACAATTACAGCATTTGAAGCCGGACTGCTTACAGCGGGACTGGTTGCTTTTACCATAAATTTATACGAACCAGGCGTAGTGCTGACAGGAAGGGTATAATTTATATAAGTTGAATAAAATGTATTGGCAGCGGTGGTTGCCACCGGAGTTGTTGAGCCTGCAAATGATCCCAATGCATCAGACATGTAAAGTTCGTATCTGTTATTTTGATTAATACAAACCCCTGCTTGATCAACATAAAAAGGTATTGCTATGTTTGAGCCCGGTGCATATGGACCGGGATCTAAAGCACCATTAAAACCAACAGTTATAGTTTGCGCAAACAACCGTGTAGCAGCAAACACGGTGAATATAGTAAATATAAATAAATGCCTTATAGTTATTTTAAGCATTTGTATCCGGGTATTTGTCACACTTGGCAGCTGCTATCTAAGTCACTATAGTTAGTATACTACAGTGATAACCAAATATAATTAATTTAAAAGGTTGAGGATGGGTGTTTGTGCCTGCCTCATAAAAAAGCGGATAAAAATATCTATAAAATAAAGAATTAAGAAATTTATTATCGCTTAGTTTAATTTGCATTTATACGTTGCATTTTGTTAAAAAGTTTAATTTTTAAATTACCTGCATATTTTAACATCGCCATTTTCTTACTACCTTAGTAGCTGTGGATAATTTTATTGTTTCGGCACGCAAATACCGTCCGGCTACTTTTGATACCGTTGTTGGTCAGCAACATATAACCAATACGCTAAAAAACGCTATTAAAAACAACCAGCTGGCACAAGCATTTTTGTTCTGTGGTCCGCGGGGAGTGGGTAAAACTACCTGCGCGCGTATATTGGCCAAAACCATAAACTGTACCGATCTGCAACCTAACGGCGAGGCTTGCGGTGTTTGTAATTCGTGTCAATCTTTTCAAAACGGTAACTCCTTTAATATTCATGAGCTGGATGCCGCATCCAACAACTCGGTTGATGATATCCGCAGCCTGATTGAACAGGTGCGCATACCACCACAGGGTGCACGCTACAAAGTTTATATTATTGATGAGGTGCACATGCTGTCGCAAGCGGCTTTTAACGCGTTTTTAAAAACGCTGGAAGAACCACCGCACTATGCCATTTTTATATTGGCCACTACCGAGAAGCATAAAATACTACCTACCATACTTTCGCGCTGCCAGATATTTGATTTTAACCGCATTAAGGTTGAAGATATGGCGCAGCACCTGGCGGATATAGCCGGAAAGGAAAGCATCAGCTACGAGCCTGACGGCCTGCACATCATTGCCCAAAAAGCAGACGGCGGTTTGCGTGATGCGTTATCCATGTTTGACCAAATCGTCAGTTTTTCTGACGGTGCGGTTACTTACCGCTCGGTTATTGATAACCTGAACATACTGGATTATGATTACTATTTTAACATAACCGATAGTTTACTTCAGGAAGATACCGCCAAAACACTATTGCTTTTTGACGAGATATTAAACAAGGGTTTTGATGGTGCCCATTTCATTTCAGGACTTTCAGAACATTTCAGGAACTTGTTGGTGGGTAAGGATGCGGCTACCTTAAAATTACTGGAGGTAAGCGAAGGTATAAGGGCCAAATATTTACAGCAATCGCAGGCGGCAAATGTGTCGTTTTTACTTTCGGCCATGAATATTGCCAATCAATGCGACCTGAATTACAAGCTAAGTAAAAATCAGCGTTTACAGGTGGAGCTTGCACTGCTCAAAATGTGCCATTTACTATCTGCATTTAATTTAGCAACCACACCGCTAACCACAATGCCTGCTACAGACGGGCAATTAAAAAAAAAACCTGATACCCCAGTAGTAACGCCGGTTAAGGAAGCAGCAACTGCCGATAATTTATCGGTTGTAAGCGAAACACCTGCAACCTATACTACTACTAAAAAGGAAGAGCCGGTTGAGGCGATCAAAGAACCTTTGCCGGTTGAGAAACCTTTTGAAACAGAAAAACCTAAAGTATTTATTCCTAATGCCAGCGCGTCTGCATCGGTAAAAATACCTTCGTTAAGAGATGTGGGTAAAACGCCTGAGGAAGTATTAGAAGAAGATGATCCTTACCTTAAAGGGGATGCCAAAGAAGATTTTACTTATGATGATTTCCTGAAATTATGGAACACACACGCGACAAACGTTAAGGCCCAGGGAAAAATGAGCTTGTTTACCATTTTTATTTCTGAGGCGCCTAAAATGGTGGGCCCTAACCTGTTTGAAATTGTTGTAGAGAACAAGGTGCAGGAAAACGATTTCAAGAACGAAAAGCCGGTATTGCTAAACTATCTGCGCAGCACCCTAAAAAACTTTGATATTGATGTGATCACTCGTATTGAAGAAAGTACGGTAGTAAAACGCCCCTATACCAGCCAGGAAAAATTTAACCACATGGCCGCCAAAAACCCGCAGCTATTAGAACTTAAAAAACGCTTTAACCTGGATTTTGATTAGGCGGCCCCACCCAACCCTCCCCGGTAGGGAGGGCTTGATGTGCGAATTATATAAGTCTCCCCAACCGGGGGAGATTAGAGGGGGCTTACCTACTGATCATTCTTAGGATACCCTTCTTCATCCAGATCATCGCGGTTGTCTTCGGGGGTGCGTCCTAAAACCTCATCTATAGGGTCAACCTCAACGCTTTCGCCATTGTCAACATGCATACCTAACAGGTCAACATCGTCTTCTAAACTTTCATTGGGGATATATTCATCAACAGCATCATAAGGATTAGCCTCATCGTAAGTAGAGTTCATATCTTCGCCGTTTTTTACAGATGTTTTATAAGGGTCGGGGTGGTCATAATCCGGATCGTCGCTTTTTACATCATATTCAAAGCTATTCTCGTCGGCATTAAATTTCAATTGCTCTTTGTCTATGGTTTCGCCTAAATTGTCTTTAAGCGTCCTGTCCCTATCAGAACTATCGTTATTGAAAGGTGAGTTTAAATTATCTTTATTCATGGCAATAGGTTTTTTATTATTTATACTGTAAAAATCCTGCCAAAGATTCAATTTGGGCCGTTAAATAAAAAATATTAATAATGTATTTGTTTTTTGTACGAGTTGATGCTGCCGATAGAAAATTTAACACCTAAAGTTATCTGCGAGAATTTATCTTTTTGCACCCCTGCAGTAAACCCGTCCAGGTTATCATCCATAGAAAAATTCATTTGATAACCCAAATCAATTTTAACCAGCGGTTGGTTGTAGCTATTAAATATTTTAAACTCATAGCCAATACGTGCAGGTATAATAATGCTATTGCTGTTGTCCAACCCAGCGGTGGTATAACCCGGTATTAGTACAGATTCGCGGTTAATATAGGTCATTTTATTCACCATATAACCTACACCGGTTGATACATATAAGTTTTTTAAAGCGTTTTTAATGCGGCTTTTGGAATAATCCATAAACTCGCCAGCCTGTACTTGTCCTCTTAAAAAAACAGCTACATAATTATTGGTAAACTGTCTGCCGGTGTTAGTTGTCATGGCATCCCCGCCTTTTAAATCGCCGGTTTGGGCTTCTAAAACATAATTTATAAACGGGCTTGGGTTATAAGTAAAATTTATATGCCCTGTTTTAGTGTAGGTTTTAGTTTCAGCATCGCCAAATACGGTATTTAAGCCGCCTGCAAACCCCAGGTCATACTCACCATATTCATAGCCCAATTGTGCTTTTGCTGCAGTAGTGCCTAAACATATCAGGCACATTAAAAAGAATTTTTTTATATGGTTTTTCATATTATTTGCGTGCATATCTATCAGTTACAGTAAATGTGGTAACAGGTCCCCCGGCATCTGCAGTTCCATTACTCACCAATACTAAGCTATCTGTTGTAAGTTTGGTAATAGTTTGTGTTTCTATTTCAGGTGGGTTATCATTAGAGGTTAAAGTTAATGTAGACCCTAATACCAAATATTTAAAAGTGGTAACACTGTTAGTAAAACTTTCAGACATTGTTGCATTGTTGCTTGTAAAACTTATGTAGTCATTCGCAGTAAAATCTGCATAAGTATATGTATTTGCGGGGGCGCCATTTTGGGCAGGGGTAAAGGTAGTTGTGCTCTTGTTGTACCATTTACCTAAAATCAAACTTTCACCTTTTTTTGGAAAACCGGCCTCATCCAATTTGCATCCGGCAAACATTATTACGGTAACTACTAAGGACAGTAAATATTTTTTCATTAACTAAAATTAAAAGTATTGTTTGATAAAACAATGTGATGGCGAATTTATTGAAAATTAACCACATTTTACATTTACATATAATTATTGGTAAAGGGTAATTTCATATCTTTGAGGCCATTAAAAATAAAAGTAAGCATCCACTATGTCAAAAATTAAAGTATTAAATCCGGTAGTTGAACTGGATGGTGATGAAATGACCCGGATCATCTGGAAATTCATTAAAGATAAATTAATAACCCCTTACCTTGACCTGGACATTAAATATTACGACCTGGGTTTAGAGTACCGCGACGAAACTAACGACCAGGTAACTGTTGATGCTGCCAATGCTATTAAACAATATGGTGTAGGTATTAAATGTGCCACTATCACACCTGATGAGCAACGTGTAGAGGAGTTTGGGTTAAAGCAAATGTGGAAATCGCCAAACGGAACTATCCGTAATATATTGGATGGTACGGTGTTTCGCGAGCCTATTGTGATGGCAAACGTACCGCGTTTAGTACCCAACTGGACAGCCCCTATATGCATAGGCCGCCATGCATTTGGCGACCAGTACCGTGCTACTGATTTTGTAACCAAAGGTAAGGGTAAACTAACCATAAAATTCACACCCGAAGATGGCAGCCCCGAGCAATCATTTGAAGTATTTAATTTTAAAGGCGATGGCGTAGCATTGGCTATGTATAATACCGACGAATCTATCCGGGGTTTTGCACACTCCTGCTTTAACCAGGCCTTAATGAAAGGCTGGCCTTTATATTTATCCACTAAAAACACCATCCTTAAAAAATATGATGGCCGTTTTAAAGATATTTTTGAAGAGATATACCAAAACGAATACAAAGCCAAATTCGCCGCCGCCGGTATCACTTATGAGCACCGTTTAATTGACGACATGGTCGCCTCGGCCCTTAAATGGAACGGTAACTTTGTTTGGGCCTGTAAAAACTATGATGGCGACGTACAATCAGACACCGTAGCACAAGGCTTTGGCTCATTAGGGTTAATGACCTCAACCTTAGTTACGCCTGATGGTACTGTGATGGAAGCCGAAGCCGCGCATGGTACGGTTACGCGCCATTACCGCGAGCACCAGGCAGGCCGTCCAACTTCTACTAACCCTATCGCGTCTATTTTTGCATGGACCAGGGGATTAGAGTTCCGCGGCTTGTTAGATAACAACCAGGAGTTGATAGACTTTTGTAAAGCTTTAGAAGCCGTTTGTATTGAAACTGTGGAAAGCGGTAAAATGACCAAGGATCTGGCCATTACCATTAAACCAAAAGTGGAGCACGGTACAGATTATTTATATACCGAAGAATTTTTGGAAGCGATAAACGAAAACCTGAAAAAGAAATTAGGTAAGTAATTAGATCTATGTATATAAGCCCGTTCTATTAAAGAGCGGGCTTTTTTATTAAAATAGAAACCAAATCTTGAAGTTTAGGTTTATTCATTACTTTTAATTCAATAATAAGTTACACCATGTCTACACCATTATACCCGTTAAAATTCAAAACCATTTATAAAGACAAAATTTGGGGTGGCCAAAAAATAAAAAGCTACCTGCATAAAGATTTTGGCGACCTGCCTAACTGCGGCGAAACCTGGGAAATATCAGGCGTGAAATCTGATGTATCTATAGTTGCTAACGGTGCTTTGCAAGGTGAATCATTGGCCGATCTGTTAGAGCAATATGGTGCGGATCTGGTAGGAGATAAAGTGTATAAACATTTTGGCAATACCTTCCCCTTATTGGTAAAGTTTATTGATGCTAACGATGACTTATCCATACAAGTACACCCTAATGATGAACTGGCCAAAAAGCGCCATAACTCCTTTGGTAAAACCGAGATGTGGTATATTATTGAAGCCGACCCGGGATCGACCCTCATAGCCGGTTTTAACCGCGAATTGGACGAGAAAACTTATTTAGAATACTTTAACAGCGGCCACCTGATGGAGATATTAAACAAGGAAGATGCTAAAGCAGGTGATGTTTTCTTTTTACCTGCCGGACGCGTACATACCATAGGCAAGGGTTTATTATTGGCCGAAATACAACAAACATCTGACATCACCTACCGTATTTATGATTTTGATAGGGTAGATGATAAAGGAAATAAGCGCGAGTTACATGTTGAGGAAGCCTTAGCCGCTATCGACTATAAGCACTATCCTGAATACAAAACTCGTTACCAGCCACAGAAAAATGAAACCGTTAAGCTGGTAAAATGCCCGTATTTTACTACCAATGTTTTGGATTTTACGGAGAGCACTACCAAAGATTATTCAAACCTCGATTCGTTTGTGATACATGTTTGTTTGGCGGGTGCTTATACGGTTAAGTACAATGACGAAAGCTACCCGGTAAAAATGGGCGAGAGCATCCTGCTGCCAAAAACCGTAGATCAAATAGAATTGGAAACCACTTCGGGATTTAAGATATTGGAGAGTTACATAGAATAACCCACATGTCATTTCGACGTTAGGAGAAATCTATACATATTCATTACCTGCGCGTGTATAGATTTCTCGCTCCGCTCGAAATGACAACAACAAAAAAATCCGAATCGAAAATCCGACTTCCGAAATCTTTATATCTCCCCTTCGCGCTTGCGCATAAACCACTCGCCACTTAATAGCAACAGCAGCAGGAAGAATATCCATTTTACATCAATAATGTCGTTGTAATGCTTATTCTCGTAAACCAGGGTTTTAATATTTTCGTTTTTCAGGATCAGGTCGGCCAGTTCATCAACTTGCGATGGGTACAACATTTTACCTCCGCTTTGTTTGGCCATATCCCGCAGCAACTGGTGGTTAGCCGCGCTTTGGCGAAGTTCCAGGTTTAGCGGTTTAATGGTTAACTGTCCGGCGGCATTGTATAAGCGGTCACCCAGTTTGGTGCTGGCCGCGTAAGTATATTCACCCACAGGTAATGCACCTGCATTCAACTGGTAACCCGTTCCGTTTTTGGTGAACAGGAAGTTGAAGTTTTTGCCCTGGGTGTTTTTAAGGTCGATGCGTACATCAGGTGTGTTTACAGGTTCCAAAGCGTCATTGTATAACTCGCCGTTTAATAATACATTCTCGCCCTCGTCAAACACATTTTTAGAAGGATAAACTCTGAATTTTTGCTGATTGGCATTAGCCGTAAGGTATTGTACACTTTGGCTAAACAATTCCTCCAAAGCGTGGTGATTGCCATAGGTTTTAAATTCGGCTAAGTTCCACTTCCAAAAACCCTCGCCAACAGATGCTGCTACACGTTTACCATTATCGGTACCAAAAGCCAGCAGGGGATAGGTGGTAGGTACCGAACCTATTTTTTGTTTAAATAATACACTGCCCGATACGCCATAACTGCCATAAGGTGCCATTAACGGCGGAAACTGCGCTATTTTATTTACCGTAGAATCAGAGAAGGTAAATGACGCAAAATCTGCTACCGGCATGGCAAATACTTCCTGCATGCTTACGTTGCCTAACACATTAAGGCGGATGATTTTTTGCTGGGTATTAAAACTACCCGCGTCACTTTGCCCGCCCAGCATATACCATACAGGCGTTTTGCCTTTTAAAAAATCGCGTAATAAACTAAAGCTGTTGGGTGTTAGCTGGTGTAAAATGGCCAGGCTGTAATCGGTTAGTTTTACTCCTGCAAGGTCAGCTACCAAACTTGACTTTACCTCGTAGTTTTTATTGGCTTCAATAGCCTGCTTAATTACGGTAATATCAGGGTGGGGGTTATCAAACAGTACAATAATTTTTTGGCGGGCATCCAGTACCTCTATATAAATAGTTTCCTCGTTATTTTGGGTAGATAGCTCGTTTTTAATCGGGGCAATGCGGATATTAAACTTACGTACGCCTTTCCTGTCGGCAGTTAACTTAACCGGGATGGTCCTCTTAAAATCATTAGATGTTACAGCAATGATCTGGTTAAAAACCTGGCGGCCATCCTGTGTAACGGTAACAGACATGTTCTCGCCCTTGCTTTGGTAAGCCTCGGCTAAAACCTCTATAATAAAATCATTATCTAAAAAGGCGGTTTTATTGTAGTTTACATTACCCACCAACAGATCACGGCGGGCAATGGTATCGCCCAGGGCAATGGTATAAATGTTTGATTTAAATCCACGCGCCTCATACTGCGGATCGCTGCCCTGGTTGTAGGAACCATCGGTAGCTAAAATAACCGCGCCAATGTTTTGGTTAACAAAGCGGTCGTTCAACCCGCGTAAAGCGGCAGATATATCGGTTTGTTTGCCGTTAAAAGTATTAGATAAACCACTATTAACATCGCGCGTAAAATTAAATTCACGTACCTCGTATTCCTCGCCCAGTTTGTTTTTTAGCTTACCTAAATCGGTAATAAACTGCTGCGCGTTAAAATCTTTGGTTTTAAAAGTGTTGATAGATTGCGAATTATCCTGCGCCACCAATACCAACGGCTTTTCGGGTTGGTAATTAACCGATTGTATCAACGGAGATATCAGCAAAAAAGCTATCAGGAATACCACCAACGCGCGCGCTGCAAATAGCGCGTAACGTACTTTTTCGCCCAGGTTTACCGGATGACGGTACATTAACCAGGCATATAATAGGCCCAATAGCAGGCAGGCAGGTGTCCACCATCCCGAAACTGCACCCCAGGTTATTGAAAATAGTAGCATTTGTTAGGTTTTACGTAGTACGTTTTAAGTTGTACGTATCTGCAAAATGCAAAAATATTATGAATGTTGCGGATTTGAATTGTAATATGTTTGTGAGCACCTTTAATTGAGCGCTAACTCAATAACTTCTTGCTGATATACTCTAACCGCTCAACCGCGCGTAATGATGCTTCCAGGCTTTTCTTTAAAAATACTTCATCAACGGTTAAGCCCCGCTGTTTTAATATCTGCAAGGTACTTTTAATGGTGGTTAAAGGTGTTTTTAGTTCGTGGTTGATCAGGTTCAATCGGTCAAACTCGGTGTTACGACCTGACATACGGTCGGTAATGTCTTTTTGTATACCTACAAAGTGGCTCACTGCACCGTCATCGTCATGAACAGGTGATAGCGCCAGCTCGTTCCAAAATGGTGTGCCATCCTTGCGGTAATTTCTTAAAGCAACGGTACAGGTACCGCCCGCCGCAATACATTCACGGACATCTTTAATAGCTTCCTGGTCCCTGTCGTTACCCTGCAAAAACCTGCAATTGTGCCCTAATATCTCTTCCCTTGAATACCCGGTTAGTTTTTCAAAGGCGGTATTGCAAAAAATAATGGGCTGATCCGGCAGTCGCTGATCAGTTATGATAACGCTGTTAATGGCCGAGTCAACAGCTTTGGCCAATAGTATCAAATCGTCTGGTAACGGATAGTTTTGCATCGGCATAAACGTTTAGCCATTATAAGCAAAATGTACGCCAATATGTTTGCAGAATTTGAAAATACTCTCCAACAAAAAAGCATATCTGTTTAGATATGCTTTATATATTAAGGCAACTAATCTCACTCACCCCGACATCGCTAAGCCGCTCGTCGACCCTCTCTTCCGCAAGCGGTAAAGAGGGTTGGAAAAATCCGAAATTGTAAATCCGAATTCCGAAATCTATTAAAGCATTCCCCCGTCAACCGGGATAACCTGCCCGGTAATATAGGTAGCCATATCTGATGCCAGGAAAACGCAGGCATTGGCCACATCAGTTGTTTCGCCGGCACGTTTAAGTGGTATGCCCGCTGTCCAGCCTTCAACCACTTTAGGGTCCAGTACGTCGGTCATTTCGGTGCGGATAAAGCCCGGAGCGATCACATTGGTGCGGATATTGCGCGAACCCAGCTCCTTAGCCATTGATTTACTAAAACCGATGATGCCCGCTTTTGAAGCCGCGTAATTAGCCTGCCCGGCATTACCATCAACCCCAACGACAGAGCTCATGTTAATAAACACGCCCTCGCGGTTTTTCATCATAAATTTTGATGCTGCTTTGGTAACGTTGAATATAGATTTTAGGTTAACGGTTAAAACGTCATCCCATTGCTCCTCGGTCATGCGCATTAGCAGGCCATCTTTGGTGATGCCCGCGTTGTTCACTACAATATGTAAAGTGCCAAAATCGGCAATGATATCATTGATCAGTTTATCGGCTTCGTCAAATTTTGAAGCATCACTGCGGTAGCCTTTTACCTGGGTGCCAAAGCTTTGCAGTTCCTGCTCCAGGGCCTGTCCTTTTTCAACAGACGATAAATAGGTGAACGCCACGTTTGCGCCATGCTCGGCAAATTTCTCGGCTATAGTACGGCCTATTCCTTTTGACGCGCCGGTTATTAACGCGGTTTTTCCTTCTAATAATTTCATAAACTTTTAAAAATCCGTTTCGGGCGGTGAAGATACTTATTTAGTTGGAAAGTGCGAAAAAGTTGATAGTTGATGGTTCATAGATCATAGTTCTGCGGATAGGAAAGTAATTGCTAAAACTTATTTTATACCCCCATGTAACCTTTTCTGTATTTTGAACTATTATTTAATATAAGCGCCTTATTACAAGAATGACCGACGAGTTGTTGATGCTATGTGTTAAAAACGGGGAACTGGACAAAGCAGCCATTTTGTATGAGCGCTATAAAAAAGCGCTGTATAACTTTTTCCTGTTTAAAAACAATAATGATAAGGATAAAGGCGAGGATGGGGTTCAGCAGGCTTTTTACCAATTAATAAAATACCGGCATACCTATAAAGACGACGGCAATTTTAAAGTGTGGCTATACAGCATAGCCTGGAATATACAGCATCATGATTTCCGGCGGCAGGAAAAGCAGGAAGATATCATGAATAATTATCCTATAACCGAAACCTATATACAATTTGATGACGACCACCAAACCTTGCATCATGCATTAAAACTGCTGCCCGAAATTTACCGGGAAGTATTAATAATGAGCAGGTTTGGTGGTTTAAAGTATGAAGAGATAGCCGAGATCAATAATTGTAGTGTGGGGGTGATAAAAACAAGGGCCTTTAGAGCCATTAAAAGTTTACGCGAAGTTTATTTTAAAATAAGTTGACCATGAAAAGGGAAGAAATTGAACGGTTGCTGGCCGATTATGCCAATGGCGATATATCGCCGGAAAACAGGCAGCAACTGGAAAAATTATTTGAGCAAGATGCAAAGCTAAAGCAGGAAGCGGATGAGATGATGGCTGCATTGCAGGGGGTTGATGGTTTGGAAGAACACCCATCGCCAGCCATGGATAAGCAATTTTACGCCATGCTGCAAAACGTACAGGTAAATGAACCTAAAGGTGCGCGGGTTATTCAAATAAACACTTTATGGATAAAAACCGCGGCAGCTATTGCCGCTTGCATAGCCATGTTTATTATTGGCAGATATACCGCCACGCCAACAGAGGTTGTTAAGTACAAAACGTTATTAGTAAAACAGCCGGTAATAAACACACCACCGTCAAAACCCGAGCCTGTAGCAGTTATGAGTAGCCCTGCACCTAAAGCCGTAAAACAACAAAAGGAAATTAATACCGATGTAACCAATACCAAACTTGCACAACAGTTACGATCGGTTTTTGCGTCTGAGCGGATAGATGCGGTGGTGAAGCTATCGGCACAAAAAAATTTAAGCGCCGGCGACCTGAAATTACTGGAACTTGCACTGCAGGATGACCCTAACACCAATGTAAGGTTAATGGTCATCAACTCACTGCGCCCCTTAATAGGCGATCAGGATGTGCAGCAGGTTTTAGTAAGCGGGTTAAACCACCAGGGTGATATGATGGTTCAAAACTCATTGATGGATGTGTTGGTTAGTGCAAAATCACAATTGGCACCACCGCAAATGATGGCCCTGTTGGATAATGTTATTGTTCAAAATAAAATTAAGGGTGGTATAGAAAACTTCCCGAATTAAATATTAGCAAATGAAAAAATTGATTTTAATAGCTATAGCTGGGTTATGTATATCCACAGGGTATGCGCAAAACTCACAATCTGTTGCATCTGTAAAGCCCTTAAAAAGCGTAAAGATGTTGTTAGACAAAAATAGGCGTATCATGGTGTATGTAGTGGATGTATCTGCTGAAGTGGAGGGATATGACGGCGATAGTTTGATCATTGAAGATATTACCCATCAATTCAAAAAAGTTATTCCCGCGGAAGCCAATGGATTAAAACGAATCAATTTAAATAGCGGTCAGTCAGCAATTAAGGAGATCGCTTGTAATGTATTAGCAGGCAGTAGTACCTACCAGATAACTGCGCCTACTGAATGCGAGCGACTGCGTATTAAAATTCCTAATAACCTTATCCACGTTGATATTGATGCAGAAAACATGCGTTTTGGTGCTTACTTATCCATTAAAAATTTGCTTGGCCCATTTGACGTTAATGCTATTGTCAGAACCATTAAAATAAGCAATGTTTCAGGCTTATTTGGGGTTAAGGGACAGTGTGAAAAGCTTATCATCTCCAATATTGCATGGAAGCAAGATTCCCCTGGCCCATATTCCTACGCGTTCGGCTCTACCGGGGATATTGATATCACAATTCCCGAAGATCTGAAAGCCACCATAACCTCTTTCCCCGGCCCGGTTAACAGCGAGATCTATTCGGATCTGAATGTAGCAAGTTTATCTAATTTTAATGGTGCTTTAAAAGGGGGGGGTATCACCAACGTAAATGGTGGTGGAGTAGGGATATTTTTATACAATACCAATCATAACAGGGGAAATACTTACATCCGGAAACAGAAGTAATTAAACTTTATCAATTATGAAACCATACATACTGTTGATGCTATTCGTGGCACTGTTTAAAGCAGGCTTTGCACAAGAAAAATTGCCTGTAAAGCGTTCTTTTAAGGGGCAATCCGCTCCATCTGTTGAGCTAAATATTACGGGTTCATCTATATCTATAGAAGGATATGATGGGGATGAGTTAACCATTGACTCGTTAGCTACCCGTCCTTTAATACCTGAGCCGCAAGAGGCCCGTGGATTGGCCAATATCAGTTCAATAGCTAAGTATGCGCTTAATAGAAGCTACAGTTACGCGACGCCTGCGCAGCCGGCAGATCCGAAACAAGTTTTTATATGGTTGCGAGAGGATAATAAAGCATTATTAATAAAAGTGCCCAGGAACATTCATCTTAAACTCGCAGCGGGGTTTATACAAACAGAGATCAGTAAGATCACTTTAAAGAACCTGACAGGCGAACTGGAGATCGGCGGCCATGCCCTGGTGACCGAACTTAACAATGTAACAGGACCGGTTACCATTACTTCAAATACCAGAGTTGGTTCAAAAATTATTATCACCAACATGAAATGGCCAAATGCTACTGTAAATGCTAAACTATTACTTAATATTACAACACAAACTGCCGATATAGATATTTCAATACCCGAAAAAGCTAAAGCAAGTGTTGATATAAACACTAAAAAAGGCGAGGTATATTCTAACCTCAATATGGTTAGCAAAAAGTCGCCATTAAGCAACTTTTCGGGCAGTTTAAATGGTGGTGGCCCGGCTATTACCATTAATACCAATTATGGTAACGTTTTTTTACGAAAACAAAAGTAACTTTGTAAATAGATGATCAAAGAAGCTTTAACCTATAGCCTTGCTATACATGACCTGGCAACATTTAGCCGTGGCAGCGTGGATATAATGGCTCTTTTCCATAATTTTTTTGCACCCGGCAGTAACCACTACCAACAACTGGCCTATGAGCTGCAGCGCGAATTTAAACAAGGTGGTTCGCCGGAGGTTACGGCTATTGGATTTGACCGGGTGCAGTATAATGCCCAAACCCACAAAGGCAGCTTCCGCATTGTGCTGGATATTAACTTTACTTTTGGTTGCGAGGATTTAATTACCGAAAAACAAGGCGAAACATCCGAGTGGACATATGCGGTTGATATGCACGCTAACACCATTCAATTTTACAACTCGCCCTTTGCCGAAAGCCGCTCAACGGCTGATGAGTTTTGATATAATTAGTATATTTGAACTGTTAACCTAAATTTTAACCAACAAGAAATGAAAAGAATTATCATCACACTTGTGGCTATTTCAGCAACAATTTTTACAGCTAACGCGCAAATACAAAAAGGCAACGTTTTAATAGGGGCCAACTTATCCGACTTATATTTGGGGCTGGATAATTCAAATGCTTTCAGGTTTAATATTACACCTAAGGCAGCCTGGTTTATTCAGGATAATGTAGCATTGGGTGGTTATGTTAATTTTGGTATTCAAACAGCTAAAAACTCAAGTACTACAACCCAATACGGTATAGGCGCATTTGGGCGTTATTATTTGGAAAAGGATGTGGAAGTGTTAAAACACGGACGCTTTTTTGGCGAGGCCAACTTTGGATTTGCAGGCATTAATGTAAGTAATGGGGGTGGAAACACTAACGGGATCGGCTTTGGGTTTGGACCAGGTTTTGCCTATTTTGTAACCCAAAATATTGGCTTAGAGGCATTATTAAAATATAATGGCACTGCCGGATTTGGTAATACAACCGTTCAAAGTGGTTTAACCTTGTCATTAGGTTTCCAGATCTATCTGCCCGGTAAAAGTACTGCCCAAAAAGTACAAAGCGATATTAGGTAATCTATTCCTACAGATATATAAAAAGGCTGTTTCCGGGTGTGGAAGCGGCCTCTTTTGTTTTAACCCCGCCCTTTGCCGAAAGCCGCTCAACGGCTGATGAGTTTTAATGGGGATGAATTAGTTAGTTGATGCTGGGAAATTAACTTGGTCTTTTTTGGGTTTGGGAGGAATATTCATATTTTCCCATATTTCAACTCTTTTAATATTTTCAAGAGAACCACTATACATGCTCATATGTCCTTGCTTTGTACTAAAAGTACCTTCAATTAGTACATGGTGATTATTACACTTTATTGCTTCGAGCCCAATTCCTTCATCTGGGTATACAGATACCCATAATGCATTTTTTTCAATTGAACGTTCGTAATCCTCTTTATGAAAATAAAGTCCATTCCCTTCAAACTCAAGATGTAAATATCCATGAACTCTTACTGTATATCCTTCGTATTTTTTAGGATTTGCAATCAGTTGGATCATCGACACATCTATTATGTGGTTGGTATCAATAATTTTCTTTGATGTGTCAGTAACGGCAACAGTTTGTTTAGATGGGTTACTGCAATAAGCAAATAACAGTATTAAACTTAATAACGGAATTGAAAATGCCTTCATGCAATTGGTTTGGGTATACTAATATACAAATTGTTGGTTACTTGTTACTTTGTTAGCCGACTCACCCCGACTTTGCTTCGCTCGTCGACCCTCTCTTCGCCTTTGGCGGAAAGAGGGTTGGGGATTTTCGTTTTTTGATTTCCCTCTTTACGGCTTGCCGAAGAGAGGGTGGTCCAGCGTAGTGACGACCGGGTGAGTTATAGCGAACTATACAAATTTACCGTACGGCAACTACAAATATGCTGACACAACATTGTCAGTGTTCCAAAGTGTTCCAATTACGCAAATGGAACACTTATAAACCACTTGTCATTTCGAACGTAGAGAGAAATCTATGCATATGCTACGCCGACTTGTGTATAGATTTCTCCTGCCGTCGAAATGACAGTCGATAAATCTACAACCTATCCTTCACCACCAATGTACCCGCTACCACATCGTGCAGGCATTGTTTTTTTTCGTTAAAAAAACTGTACAGGTAGCCCAGGTATAAGGTAAGGTTAGATAATATCTTAGCCAGGTTTCTGCCGGCGGCGTGGCTGGTGGTTAAAGGTTCTCCTTGCAGGTCGCACACTTTAAGGCCCAATAGCTGCTTGCCATAGGTGCCTTGTTTGGGCGAGCTTTCCATAATGATGTGGTACACCAGGTTTACAAGTGGTATGATCAGCAGTAAACCAAAAAGCAGTGCCAGGTTGAAAATATTACTGGATATAAACAACGAGGCTACAAAAACCACCAAAATACAAACTCCCGAAACTATAAAGGCATCTATAGCCGAGGCCAGCAACCGTTGGTCAAAACTGCCGTAGTATTGCAGCAGTACCTGTTTTTTAAAGCCCAATATCTCGCGCAGCTCGGCAACTTCATGGGCCTGTTTGTAATCGTCCATATTGGTGGTCTTCACAAAATCATCGGCTTTAATGCCCATTTCTTGTAGCTGCGCCAAAGTAAATGGCCCCTCGGGTTTGCCTTTGATGACCAGTATGTATTCGGTTTGATCCACGGAATAAAGTTAAGCTAAATTTGACTAATAAACCTGCGCCAGCGGACCATCCTTTACCACCAAAGTGGACCAGCCCGGCTTTGAACCGGTGATGATCTGCGCGATGAATTTATCCCGGATATAAATACTTACTTCTATTGAGCCATCACTTAAGGATTCGTTCCATTCAAAATAAACTTCGTTTTTATCTTTTATGGGTGTTACCCTCGCTTCTTTATTTAAGTATTCTTCGGGATTAAGGTAGGGCAATTGCTGCTTATCCCAGTTGCTGTCTTTGGGTGCTTCCTGTTGGTTATACAGCCATACATCGCCAATGCGATCCTCGCCCTCCATTAAATAGGCATAGGCCACACGGCCGTCATCTTCTATTAGAACGGAATAGTAATCATCAAAATGGCAGGAGGATTTTAAAGAAAAACTCGACATTATGATAAACCTTCTGACCTTAATATTTCTTTGATATCATCTTTATCAATCGAAGATTCTTCTGATTTATCAAAAATTGTAATTAAATAAATATAGGTCGATTCTGTTGTTTCTTCAATTATATAAGTTATAACCCTAAACCCACCGCTTTTTCCTTTTCCTTTAGATGTATCAGCTAACCTTACTTTGTAGATATTTGAACCATAGCTTGCACCAATTTTAGGATTTTTTAAAAGATCCTGTTCAAGTTGTTTCAAACTATCCGAAAGTGAGTGGTATTTTTTTATAAGTCGTTTGGCTTTTCTTAAGAAAAAAGAAGTTAAACGTACACTATTTGCCATCAAGAAGATCTGACATACTAAATGATTGTGACTTGCCGTCCCGAATTTTTTTCACCTCTTTTAAGCCTGTTTTTATTTCGTTTAAAAGTGAACTCTTTGCAGGCTTTTTATTGGAAGAAACAGAGATGATTTCACCACCTAATTCTTTAACAAGAGCCGACAATTTATCTTTAGCTTTTCCTGGTAGTTTTATAGTTATTGTGGTCATAATCAAAGATAATTAATATTTGACTTTTTGCAAAATAGATATTACACAGCTATTCCCATCATTTCCCTATACTCCACCTGTAACTCCACCAGGCAACCCGCACACATACAGCCTTCGTAATTCTCGCTGATGTATTGCACCTCGTTTATAGTTAACTGCACTACACTGCACTGGCACTTGGTATAAGAGTTGGCCTTACACTCCATGCGTTTACCGCAACGGTCGCAGGATATTATTTCATGTTTGGTTGCTACCACAATCCTATTTCTGACTCTTTAATTTTTCTTAGAAAGTCGGGCAATCCAACTATTCCTCTTGAACAACTCTTGGGATTTAGCAACTTAATATCTCTCTTCTGAAATACCTCTTCTAAATTACTAATATCTGAGTTTGCAACTTCACTAAGAGAATTAAATTCCCTTTTTAGATTTTTTACCCAAGTGGGCAGATAGTTTTTAGTGACAATTTTAACCGAAGAATTTAATTTCCATTTGCTTGAACCTCGCCAATTTATAGAAGAACACTCCACTTCTTTGATTTTCAATTCATTATCTTCAAAATAAGATTCATATAGAGGTGCGTCGACAACTATAATAGGAAAACCTATAACGATAAAGTCCAACGGGTTCGAGGTTTGTCTATTATATTTATTTAAGTGCAAGACAGTTTTATTAATAACCGCTTGTATAGTATTATAAAACAAATCAGAATCCTTAGCAAAGGCTTGTCTACCTGAAAAACCCCGAACTTTTTGACTAAATAATTCTGTTTCATATAATGAATCTTGGCCAGCTAATTGCCATAGCAATGCTGATCCAACTTCATTTCCTAACGACTGTGCTATGCAGGCGCTTGGAGCAATAACGGCATTCTCAGATGTGAAGATTATCCATGGCTTATCCTTACTCCATTTGCATTCTAAGACGCAACTTAACCTAAGTAATGTATTACCAATTGAATAATCACTAAAGGCCATAACATCTATCTCTCTTGGAGTTCCATTATCATCTACAAAATCACTTTGAAAAGTCCTAAACTCTTCTTCCATAAAGGTTATAGCGGTAAAATATTCTAAAGCTAATCCTTCGGATTTAATCCAATTTTCTACTTTCTTTTTTAAATCTGTCTGTTCGTCCATAACTATTTAAAAATAAATAGGCTGGTTAGCTTTCGCTTCCAGCCTATTCTTTGACCTATCTTTTGATAGAGATACTACGCCGAACAAGTCACGCAGCCTTCTTCCATTGAGCAGGTTGGACCGGCAGGTATTTCGTCAGCTACCTGGTCAACTACTGCAGGTATAACCGGATCCATGTTTTTACCGCCCTGGTTCTCCACCGTAAATTTAACCGCTTGCGATGCTGCTTGTGTACGCAGGTAGTACATACCTGTTTTTAAGCCTTTCTTCCACGCGTAGAAGTGCATTGAAGTAAGTTTTGAAGCATTTGGCGAGTTGATGAACAAGTTTAATGATTGCGACTGGCAGATATAAGCACCACGGTCGGCAGCCATATCAATAATATCACGCATTTTGATCTCCCATACAGTTTTGTACAGGTCCTTCAATTCTTGTGGAATTTCGGCAATATCCTGTATTGAACCATTTGCAGTGATGATCTTATTCTTCATGGTGTTATCCCATAAACCACGGTTCACTAAATCGCGCAGCAAATGTTTGTTTACAATAACAAACTCTCCGCTTAATACACGGCGGGTGTAGATGTTTGAGGTATATGGCTCAAAGCACTCGTTGTTACCTAATATTTGCGATGTTGAAGCCGTAGGCATTGGCGCTACTAATAAAGAGTTGCGTACACCATGGTTCATTACATCCAGGCGAAGGTTTTCCCAATCCCAACGGGTGCTGGCAGGTTTTTCGTTCCACAGGTCAAACTGGAACTTGCCTTCTGATAGCGGCGAACCTTTAAAGGTAGTGTAAGCACCGTCTTTTATAGCCAGATCTTTTGAAGCGGTCATAGCTGCAAAGTAGATGGTCTCGAATATCTCTTTGTTCAATTGTTTAGCTTCAGGGCTTTCAAACGGCATACGCAGTAATATGAAAGCATCAGCCAATCCTTGTACACCTAAACCAATAGGGCGGTGACGCAAGTTTGAGTATTCGGCCTCTTTAACCGGGTAGTAGTTGTTGTCAATGATCTTATTCAGGTTTAAAGTAGCCTGGTAAGTCACTTCATATAGTTTCTCGTGGTCAAAAGCACCGTCACGTACATAACGTGGTAACGCTAATGAAGCTAAGTTACATACCGCTATCTCGTCAGCAGAAGTATATTCTAATATCTCGGTACATAAGTTTGAGCTTTTAATGGTACCTAAGTTTTGCTGGTTTGATTTACCGTTGGCTGCATCTTTATATAACAAGTATGGCGTTCCGGTTTCAACCTGGGCATCCAATACCGCAAACCATAATTCCTGTGCTTTTACAGTTTTACGTGCACGGCCCTCGCGCTCATACTTGGTGTAAAGTTCCTCAAATTCTTTACCCCAGCACTCGGCCAATCCCGGTGCTTCATGCGGGCAGAATAAGCTCCAGTCCTCATTAGCTTCTACACGCTGCATAAATAAGTCAGATACCCAAAGCGCGTAGAACAGATCGCGGGCACGCATTTCTTCTTTACCGTGGTTTTTACGCAGATCTAAAAATTCAAATATATCCGCGTGCCAAGGCTCTAAGTAAATAGCAAACGCACCTTTACGTTTACCGCCGCCCTGGTCAACATAACGGGCAGTATCATTAAATACACGCAGCATTGGGATAATACCGTTACTGGTACCGTTGGTGCCACTGATGTATGAGCCTGTGGCCCTTACATTGTGGATGCTTAAGCCAATACCACCTGCGCTTTGCGAAATTTTAGCGGTTTGTTTTAAAGTATCATATATACCATCAATGCTATCATCTTTCATGGTTAATAAAAAGCATGACGACATTTGTGGTTTTGGTGTACCCGCGTTAAACAGGGTAGGGGTTGCGTGGGTAAACCAACGCTCGCTCATCAGGTTATAAGTTTTGATGGCGCTTTCAATATCCTCTTTGTGTATACCGATAGACACACGCATAAATAAATGCTGCGGGCGCTCAACTATCTGTCCTTCCAGTTTTAACAGGTATGATTTTTCAAGAGTTTTAAAGCCAAAGTAGTCAAACCCAAAATCACGGTCGTAAATAATGCTGCTATCCAGTTCTTCCGCATTTTTCTCGATCACTTCCCAAACATCATCAGCCAACAACGACGCGTTTTTACCATTTTTAGGGTCAACGTAGTTATACAACAACCTCATCGTTTCTGAAAACGACTTGATAGTATTTTTATGTAAGTTAGAAACGGCAATACGCGAAGCCAGTAAAGCGTAGTCCGGGTGCTTGGTAGTTAATGATGCCGCAGTTTCGGCAGCCAGGTTATCCAGTTCTGAGGTGGTTACCCCATCAAATAAACCTTCAATTACCTTTTTAGCTACATCAACCGGGTCAACCAATGCAGGGTTTAAACCATAGCACAGTTTTTCAATACGTGCGGTGATCTTGTCAAATTTTACTGATTCTTTTTTTCCGTCTCTTTTTACTACGTACATAACTTGGGAATTTTAAATGTTGGCTTTATATATTTATTAACTGGTCTTGGTTGGGGTTTGGTTTAAAAATCTTCGTCTAATGAGAATGCTTTACTATCGCCGCCACTGTTATTTAATACCCCGCTTTTTTGATAATCGCCTACGCGTTTTTCAAAAAAGTTGGTTTTGCCTTGCAGGGATATCATCTCCATAAAGTCAAACGGATTGCTTGCACCGTAAACTTTAGGGTAGCCTAATTCGCCTAACCATCTGTCGGCAACAAACTCAATATATTGGCCCATTAGCTTAGCATTCATTCCAATTAAGCTAACAGGTAAAGCATCGCTAATAAATTCTTTTTCTATTTCAACAGCGTCAGTAATAATAGCGGTGGCGGCTTCTTTGCTTAGTTTGTTTTCCAGCATACGGTACAGCAAGCAGGCAAACTCGCAGTGCATCCCTTCGTCACGGGATATTAACTCGTTACTGAAAGTTAAGCCCGGCATTAAACCGCGTTTCTTCAGCCAGAAGATAGAGCAGAAGCTTCCGGAGAAGAATATACCTTCAACCGCCGCGAAAGCAATTAAGCGCTCGGCAAAAGTTCCGTTGTTTATCCAGCGTAGTGCCCACTCCGCTTTTTTACCTACACAAGGCACGGTATCAATAGCGTGAAACAGCTTGTCTTTTTCTGCCGGATCTTTAATATAAGTGTCTATCAATAAAGCGTAAGTTTCAGAGTGGATATTCTCCATCATGATCTGGAAACCGTAGAAGCAGCGTGCCTCTGGTAACTGTACTTCGCTCATGAAGTTTACGGCCAGGTTCTCATTCACAATACCATCGCTGGCAGCAAAAAATGCCAGGATGTGCGATATGAAATGGCGCTCGCCATCATTCATATTGTCCCAATGTTTCTGGTCGTCCGAAAGATCGATCTCCTCTGCGGTCCAGAAACTGGCCTCGCATTTTTTATACATCTCCCAAATTTCGGGATACTTAATAGGAAGGATCACAAAGCGGTCTTTGTTTTCTCTGAGCAATAATTCGGTTTCCTGTGCCATTGAGTTTACTGTTTTATTAATATTAAAAAAATCCTTTTGCGGTTACGCGGGTTAAAAGGAAGACGAACCAATAGCAGACAGCAATGCCGAGAGCAGTTAATGTTAAATGTGATACTTATTACCACTTTAACTACTCAAAAATCAACCTCACTAATCGTTGCTAAACAATTTTATTTGTACGTCAGCCATCTGCCCTGGCAGATGTTTTTCCTTTTTTACCGGCAAGGTTTGCCGATAACCCGGTAGCTTTTAAAGAACTTATAATCCAAAGATAAGCGGGAAGGGTTTTGGGTGTTAGTGATAGTTTTACACATCCCCTATAAGTTATAAACAAAATTGCGGGAGGTGAAAATACAATGCTCATTACCGCGTTGGCAATGAGCATTTTGTAATGTTAGTTTTTTATTTTATAACTATGTTTTCAGTTATGAAATGAAAAAATTATGACGCTTCTGGCACAAATTAACCCTGCTAAAATCATGGTTTACACTTTTTTGGGCCAAATATTTTTAACTATTTAATAGTCAAATAGTTAACTAAAAAATATTTCAAAATGTGTTAACCTTTGTTAACCATGATTTGGCACAAACTTCATAGACAATGAATTAACACAATGGCGGGTATTTTTTGGGGTTAGATACTCGCCCTCGAACACGTGGCCCAGGTGCCCGCCGCAGTTGCTGCAAACAATTTCTACACGTCGCCCATCCGCATCCGGAACGCGTTTTACCGCACCCGGTATCTCATCATCAAAACTTGGCCACCCGCAATGCGATTCAAATTTGGTATCAGATGTATACAGCGGCTGGTCGCAGCGTTTGCATACATATAAGCCCTCGGCTTTATTATTTAATAACTCGCCGGTAAACGGGCGCTCGGTACCTTTATGTAATATGATATATTCTTCGTCGGGAGTTAATTTATTGTATTCCATTTTTAATGAGTGAATTAGTGATGGAGTGAATTAGCAAATGATTTTCGCCTCATCACTTATACAATATACGACAAAATGTTATTTGGTTTTGTTTTTGGGTGGATGTTTACAGAGGCTTGACCTAACGGCGCACAAATTAACAGAGGATGATTGGTTTGAAAAACTCAAAAGCCAAGATTTGCTTTTTCCGTGTTGTAATTTAAAATTATCATGCCCAAAATATCGTCATAATTCATTTTCGACTTATAATTGCCCATGTCTTTTCTAATTTCTATTAGAACGTCTAAAAATTGTTTAAAAGACAACTTTACCTGCTCGGGAGTTGTTTCCGTTTTACTATTTGCCTTCCATGAACTAAATTTCTTTAAAACAGCATCCGAGGCATAAATCGTAAGTCCTTTTACAATCGATAACATTCGTTCTTCTAACTCTTGAGCTGAATGTTCTTTTTTGTTGAGAGTGTTTTGAAATATTTCGAAAAACAAGTTAAATATTTCATTATAGACTAGATATTTTTTCTCAGAAAGTTGATTTTGAACGTTAATTCTTTTTTCTTTTTCTTTCTGATATAACCAAGTCACATACGCGATAATGCCTGAAAGTATTGGGATGATAGCTTGAATAAAAATCGTCAACATAAGAAATATATAAGTTTAGAACAGTTTAAATTATTAAAAAATTTCTAAATCTCAAAGCTTGTGATCTTAGTTATTATAAACAAAAAAATCCCGGTTATGACTAACCGGGATTCTCTTTATATATTAAGGCATAAAAACCTTTCAGCCTTACGCTAACTTAGCCAACTCCTCAGCCATTGCAGCGCCAATTTCGGCAGGCGATTCTACAACACGGATACCGCACTCGGCCATAATTTTCATTTTAGCAGCAGCAGTATCATCGGCACCGCCAACAATTGCACCGGCGTGGCCCATACGGCGTCCCGGAGGCGCTGTTTGACCGGCTATGAAACCTACAACAGGTTTAGTGCCATGCTCTTTTATCCAGCGTGCAGCTTCAGCTTCCATGCCTCCGCCAATTTCGCCTATCATAATAATACCATGAGTATCCGGATCGTTCATTAATAATTCAACAGCTTCTTTAGTAGGGGTGCCTATAATAGGGTCGCCACCAATACCAATAGCAGTAGTAATACCTAAACCGGCTTTAACCACCTGGTCAACCGCCTCATAAGTTAACGTACCTGATTTTGAAACCACGCCAACGTTACCTTTTTTGAAGATAAATCCCGGCATGATACCAATTTTGCTTTCATCGGCAGTAATAATACCAGGGCAGTTAGGGCCGATCAGGCGAGAATCTTTATCAGTTAAATATTCTTTAACCGCAATCATATCCTTAGTTGGGATACCTTCGGTAATGCATACAATTACTTTAATTCCGGCTTCGGCTGCTTCCATAATCGCGTCGGCTGCAAATGCAGGCGGTACAAATATGATAGATACGTTAGCACCGGTTTGTTTAACCGCATCGGCAACGGTATTAAATACCGGCCTGTCCAAATGTTTTTGACCGCCTTTGCCCGGGGTAACACCACCAACAACCTGCGTACCGTAAGCAATCATTTGCTCGGCATGGTAGGTACCCTCGTTACCTGTAAAACCCTGAACTATAACTTTAGAATCTTTATTTACTAATACACTCATTGGTTTTTTACTTTTTGTAGCGCAAAGCTAAAATTAATGGCCTTAATGTCAAATTAAAATCAACTAAATGGCTGCATTAAGCATGAATTATTTGTAATATTTTTAGGATAGAACATAACGACTGAAATTATACAAGATGTACGGATGCAGTTTACTATAAAATTGAAGTCAATTAAGTATTTGATAACTTAAATATTCTTACTACATTTGCAGCCCGTTTAGTGCGGGATAAATAATTAAAAATCAAAGTATAACAAATGCAACAGTACGAAATCGTTATCGTTCTAACCCCGTTGTTATCAGAAGAGACTGCTAAAGAGGCAATTGCCAAATACAGCAAAACCTTAACTGATGGCGGAGCCGAAATTGTCCAGGAGGATAATTGGGGTTTGAGAAAACTAGCGTACCCTATTCAAAAAAAGACTACAGGGTACTATCACTTAACTGAATTTAAGGCTCCAGGTGAATTAATTAACAAATTGGAGATTGAATTGAGGCGTGATGAACGCGTACTTCGTTTCCTGACTATAGCGTTAGACAAACACGCTGTAGCTTACAATGACAAAAAACGCACAGGTGCTTTCAACAAACCGAAAGTAGCTAAAGTGGAAGGAGCAGCGAACTAATGGCAGATCAAATTAAATACGTTACCGCTCCAAAGGTGGAGGATAACCGTAAAAAATATTGCCGTTTTAAAAAGAACGGTATTAAATATATCGATTACAAAGACGCTAACTTTTTATTAAAGTTCATTAACGATCAGGGTAAAGTATTACCTCGCCGTTTAACCGGAACTTCATTAAAATTCCAGCGTAAAGTGGCACAGGCTGTTAAGCGTGCGCGCCATATCGGTTTATTACCTTATGTTACAGATTCATTAAAATAAGCAGGAGGAAAAGAAACCATGGAAGTTATTTTAAAACAAGACATCAAAAACCTGGGTGATAAAGACGATATCGTAACCGTTAAACCAGGTTATGGCCGTAATTTCCTTTTTCCTAAAGGATACGCCATATTAGCTACTGAGTCTGCACGTAAAGTTTTAGCTGAAAACTTAAAGCAAGCTCAATTTAAACAAGAAAAAATACGCAAAGACGCTGATGCTATTGCTGCCCGTTTAGAAGGTGTTAAACTTTCTATTGGCGCTAAAGCCGGCGAAACAGGAAAAATATTTGGTGCTATCAACACTATACAAGTTGCTGATGCATTGAAGAAAGAAGGTTTTGACGTAGACCGTCGTCGTATTACTTTTGACCAGGAGCCTAAATTTGTTGGTGAGTACACCGCAATTGTTAACCTACACAAAGAGGTTAAGGTAAACGTTCCATTTGAAGTAGTAGCTGAATAATTTCGAATTTCGAATTTTCGATTTCGAATTTATAAGATATAAAGAGGTGTTTCGCTGATGCGGAACACCTCTTTTGTTTTACATGGATGTCATGCTGAGCCCGTCGAAGCATGAGTGTTTAGGCCCGCCCGCACACCCTTCGATAAACTCAGGGTGACAGCGCTCTTTTTGTAAATAAATCCGACATTCGAAATAAAACAATATTTTCGTTGCATGAAAGGCCTCTGGAAACTCGTCCTGCGTTTTATTAAGCTGTTTGTTATCTTCTTTGTGGGCGTTACCGTTTTTTGGGTATTGCTTTATAAATTTGTTAATCCACCCGTCACCTGGTTAATGATAACCCGAGGCTTTGAACGCAAAGCTGATGGTAAGGACTGGAAGATAGATAAGGAATGGCGCGACTTTGACGAAATTGCCGATGCCATGAAACGCGCCGCCGTAGCCGCAGAGGACCAGAAGTTTTTAATCCACCACGGGTTTGATTTTGAAGCCATGGGAAAAGCCATTGATAAAAATCAAAAAGGCAAAAAGTTGGTTGGTGGCAGTACCATATCGCAGCAAACGGCTAAAAATGTTTTTTTATGGCCGGGCCGATCCTATATCCGTAAGGCTTTTGAAGCTTATTTTACTGCATTGATAGAAGTGTTTTGGAGTAAAAAGCGCATTATGGAGGTGTATCTAAATGTAATTGAAATGGGCGATGGTGTGTACGGCATTCAAGCAGCCTCCCAATATTATTATGGTAAAGATGCATCGCAATTAACCCGCCGCGAAGCTGCAGCTATAGCTTCTATATTTCCTTTACCCCTAAAATGGTCGCCAACTAAGCCAACTAAGTATTTGAGGCGTCGTCAAAGTTTAATATTAAGAGACATTAGGATATTAGGTCCGTTGGAGTTTTGATTACTCCATCATCCCCTCAAACTTTTCCCAAAAGCCATCCTGGGGTAACGGTGCGGTAATGAGTATAGGTTCTTTTTTTATGGGATGGATAAACTGCAACCTGCGGGCATGCAGGCAAATGCTTTTGCGCAAACTGCCGCGCGGATAACCGTATTTATTATCACCCACAATGGGGCAATCTAAACTGGCTAACTGTACCCTTATCTGATGCGGGCGACCGGTTATAGGGTCAACTTCAATTAAATAGTAACCGTTTAGCTCGCCTACCAATTTATAATTTAATTCAGATCGCTGGCTGCCTTGTACCTCTTTATCATGGGCTTTGGTTACGTTTTTCTGCGGGTTTTTAACCAGCCAATGTATTAAATTACCCGCTTCGGGATTGGGTCTTTTCCGCACTACGGCATAATAGGTTTTATGCATTTCGCGGCTTTTAAACATCAGGTTAATCCGCTCCAAAGCTTTGCTGGTTTTGGCAAATAAAATTACCCCACTAACCGGCCTATCCAACCGATGCACTACACCTAAAAAAGCACCGTTAGGTTTGTTGTATTTTTTGGCGATGTATTTTTTTACCTTTTCGTCAAGCGGTTCATCGCCGGTTTCATCAACTTGTACAATATCTCCCGCACGTTTATTTACCGCTATCAGGTGGTTATCCTCATAAAGCACATCCTTATCGGTGATATCGTAGGGGGTGTATTTAAATTCTGGTTTTGCCATTGGTGGGTTGATAGTCCATAGTCGATGGTCCATAGTAATTTTTGCTATGGTCTATCGACCATTAGCCATGGACTAATTAATATTGCTCTTTCTCGTCAGGGAAGCTTTTTGATTTTACATCGGCAACGTAGTTTTTAATGCCGTTGTTCATTACCTCGTATAAGTTGGCATACTGGCGCAAAAAGCGGGGTTTAAAACCTTCGTTTATGCCCAGCATATCATGTATAACCAAAACCTGGCCATCGCAGTTTTGACCCGCGCCGATACCTATTGTTGGTATGTGCAGACTTTCGGTGACTTCTTTAGCCAGTTGCGCCGGTATTTTCTCCAGCACAATACCAAAGCAACCCAGTTCTTCCAGTTTTAAAGCATCTGATCTTAATTTTTCTGCTTCGGCTTCCTCTTTTGCCCTTACGGTATAAGTGCCAAATTTATAAATAGATTGTGGCGTTAAGCCTAAATGCCCCATCACCGGGATACCTGCTGTTAAAATACGACTTACCGATTCGGCAATTTCAACGCCGCCTTCCATTTTTATGGCGTGCGCGCCTGATTCTTTCATGATGCGGATAGCCGAGTTTAAAGCCTCCTTTGAATTTCCCTGGTATGATCCGAAAGGCAGATCAACCACTACCAACGCACGTTTAGCCGCACGCACCACCGATGATGCGTGGTAGATCATCTGATCTAACGTTATGGGCAATGTAGTTTCATGCCCGGCCATTACGTTTGAGGCAGAGTCGCCTACTAATATAACATCAGTGCCCGCATTGTCAACAATGGCAGCCATTGAGTAATCGTACGCCGTAAGCATGGCAATTTTTTCGCCGCGGGTTTTCATCTCCTGCAACTTATGCGTGGTTACTCTTTTTATTTCTTTATTTACTGACATGATCGGTAATTTTCTACGGGTCAAAGTTAAGTTTTTTTATTTCGGATTTCGGAAGTGGGATTTCGAATTTAATAGTTAGCGGCAAGCTGACTCACCCCCGACATCGCTAAGCCGCTTGTCGACCCTCTCTTCGCCTTTGGCGGAAAGAGGGTTTTTAGTCTTTCCCTCTTTCCCGCTTGCGGAAGAGAGGGTGGTCGAGCGAAGCAAAGACCGGGTGAGTTGATAGCGAAGAGAAAAAATCCGAAATTGTACATTCGAAATTCGAAATAAATCTCTACTTTTGCATCGTGAATTCAGAGGTATTTAAACTTCATTTCTCATCATTCTTGTTCGGTATTTCAAACCGTTTTTTAAACTATTCAAATTTTTTAAATAATGACCTATTTCACCCAATTACCGGCTGTATTATTACTTGCTGACGGAACTGTTTTTCATGGTAAAGCTGCCGGAAAGATAGGAACCACCGCCGGCGAAATATGTTTTAATACCGGCATGACCGGCTACCAGGAAATTTTTACCGACCCATCATACTTTGGGCAGATAATGGTAGCTACCAATGCACATATAGGTAACTACGGTATTACTAAGGATGAAGAAGAATCGGCACAGATACAAATTGCCGGGCTGGTTTGTAAAAACTATAATATTCAGTACAGCCGCAAGCAGGCTGATGAATCTATACAAGATTATTTCCAGGAACAAAACATAGTAGGTATATCTGATGTGGATACCCGCGAGTTGGTTCGTCATATACGGGATAAAGGCGCAATGAATGCTATTATATCATCAGAGATATTAGACATTGCCGAATTAAAAACGCAACTGGATAAAGTGCCATCAATGGATGGTTTAGAGTTGTCATCAAAAGTATCAACCAAAGAAACTTATACCATAGGTAACGAAAGCGCGCCTTACCGTGTAGCGGTGTTAGACTTAGGTGTAAAGAAAAATATACTGCGCAACTTTGATAGTCGTGAAATATATGCTAAAGTTTACCCAGCAAAAACCAGCTTTGCCGATATGGAGAAGGATTTTGCACCAAACGGTTACTTTATATCAAACGGCCCCGGCGACCCGGCTGCTATGCCTTACGCGGTTGATACCGTTAAGGATATTTTAGCCGCGGATAAACCGATGTTTGGCATATGCTTAGGTCACCAGTTATTGGCTTTGGCCAATGGCATCCCAACCAAAAAAATGTTTAATGGCCACCGCGGATTGAACCACCCGGTAAAAAATATAATCATTAACCATTGTGAGGTTACTTCTCAAAATCATGGTTTTGGTGTAGTGCCCGAGGCTGTACGCGCATCTGACAAGGTAGAGATCACCCACGTTAATTTGAATGATCAGTCTATTGAAGGTATCCGTGTAAAAGGCAAAAAAGCTTTCTCGGTACAGTATCACCCTGAATCATCTCCGGGCCCGCATGATAGCCGATATTTGTTTGATGATTTTGTTAATTTGATGAAATAATAAAAAAGGCGAGATTTCTCGCCTTTTTATTTGACAGCGACATTTATCGCCACATCTATTTATTTCACCGACAATTTACCGCTGTTTACCTAAAAGCTGTGGACGGGTGTCTGCTTTAAAGCCATTTTTGATGCATAATCATCACACAATGGCAACGCTTTTATCTATTCCTATATTAACTATACTGGCTAAGTTGGTTACCCAGGCTTTGGTAGCCATACAATTGATTGGTCACCTGGTAAGTTAAGTTGGTAAAAAAACTATCATTTCGTAAAAAATGATAGTGATAAATCCATATCTATCAACCATTTTTGTACTATGGCAAGGCAACCTATTATCACCGTAAAAAACCTGGTAAAAAACTATGGAAATTTTAACGCGGTAAAAGACATTAGTTTTGAAGTTTATGAGGGCGAGATATTCGGCCTGCTGGGACCAAACGGAGCCGGTAAAACCACCACATTGGAAATTATTGAAACGCTGCGCGAAAAAACATCCGGCCACGTAACGGTTGATGGCTTTGATATTGAAACCGATGCGGATAATATTAAACAGCGTATTGGTGTGCAATTACAGGCAGCAGGTTATTACCCCAACCTCAATTTATCTGAACTTATAGAACTATTCTGTGGCCTTTACGGTATCGATAAAAGTCCGATGGAAATGCTGGAAAAAGTAGCACTTACCGATAAAGCTAAAGCCAAGTATAAAGAACTATCCGGCGGGCAAAAGCAACGCTTTTCTATTGCCACCACTTTAATAAATAACCCGCGCATTGTTTTTTTGGATGAACCCACAACCGGGCTTGATCCACAGGCGCGCCGTAACCTTTGGGACCTGATACGCGAGATACGTGATAACGGCACAACAGTAGTTATTACTACCCACTACATGGACGAGGCTGAAGAGCTTTGCGATAGGGTAGCCTTTGTTGACGGGGGCCGCATTATGGGTATTGATACGCCCGACCATTTTATTGATGAACTGGTAGCATCGGGCTTTGAGCGTAAAAAGGAAGTGAAACGCGCCAACCTGGAAGATGTATTTATAAGCATGACCGGCAAAGAATGGCGCGAGGGGTAGCCCCCCAACCCCCTGAAGGGGGAGTTTTGAAATGCGCTATAATGATTTAATGACCCAATGACAAATGACCAATAAACAAAATGACCAAAAAATACAATAACCTCCGTGCAACCCTGGCCATAGCCAAAGCAAGTTTACGCTCTATATTACGCAGCCCATCGGCGGTGGTATTTAGCTTATTGTTTCCGCTGATATTTATATTGGTGTTTGGGTTTATTGGCGGTGGCGGTATTTCTGTTGATGTGGGCATGGCCAAAGGCAATGATACCACCAGCCCGGTTTACCAGGCACTTAAAAACGTTAATGTGGTGCATCTGATAGAAAGCCAAAGCGACGAGGAAATGGCGAAGGAGTTAGAGAAAGGCAGTATCGACGTTATTATTGATGTGCGGAAGAATCAATCTGCCCCACCATATACGGTTAATGTAAAATACACTAAGGCATCGCAGGAGAAGGGAAATATCTTTAAAACCATCTTGAGCAATATCCTCAGTAAAATGAATGAGCGACCTGATGCCGCACCACCTATTTTGGCAGAGGTAAAAGAAACTACCGTACAAGGCCGCCTATATAAAACCATTGATTTTATTTTACCGGGACAGTTAGGCTTCTCGTTATTAAGTACAGGTGTATTTGGTACCGCGTTTGTGTTTTTAAGCTTGCGTATTACGTTGGTAATTAAACGTTTTTTTGCTACTCCTGTTAAGCGTTACAGCATTGTTTTAGGCGAGGCATTGGCACGCATAACCTTTGCATTGATAGGTGCTATATTTATTATCACTATAGGGCACTTTGCCTTTGGCTTTACGTTGATACATGGGTTTATTACGGTTGTAAATATGCTCATACTCTCTACCATCGGTATAATAGTATTTATGGGTTTTGGGTTTGTAGTATCGGGCATAGCCAAAAACGAAAGCACGGTGCCACCAATAGCTAATATTATTACGTTACCGCAATTTTTATTATCGGGTACATTCTTTTCTATAAATGCTTTCCCTACCTGGCTACAGCCCATTAGCCGTGCTTTGCCATTAACCTATTTAAATGATGCATTGCGTAAAGTGGCGTTTGAAGGCGCGGGCTTATTTGACGTGGGCCACCAGTTATTAATACTGGGTATATGGGGTATAGTTATATATACTGTAGCGGTTAAAACGTTTAAATGGGAATAGTGTTAACATTAAGATAACATTAATACACTAAAACTTAACATTGAGGTAATATTAAGAAAATACTTTTGCACTTATAATTTACATTAATTTAATAATGATGAAATATAAGGCAGGTAAAGCATTGCTATTTTTCTTTTTGTTTTCGGCAGCTTTTATGGCAAAAGCCCAAAACAACAAAACCGGTGTATTCAGTATAAACACTATAACCTTACCCGGCGACAGTACCCACCGCTGGGGCGGATATATTGAATTGCAGGCCCGCTCGAACGAGTTTTTTAATCAATTTTATTATTACGAAACTAAGGGTGGTATTAGCTATGATATAGCTAAAAATTATACCGCCTTATTAGGTACGGGCCGCTATTATACGGATGATGAAGCTGCATTTAACCAGGCCCAGATCACCGAATTTAGGATATGGGAACAAATGTCAGTAAATCAATACCTGGACAGGGTAAAGATAGAGCATCGCTACCGTGCTGAGCAACGCTGGCAAAATGGTATATTCCGAAACCGCTTTAGGTACAGGTTAAACCTGGCTGTTCCATTAAATCATCCTAAAATAGAAGCTAAAACTTTTTTTATAGCTGTATTTGACGAGGTTTTTCTGAATAATAAGCCACCACATTTTGAGCGCAATCGTTTCTCGGCAGGATTAGGTTACCAGTTTGACAAAGCGGTAAGTTTACAGGTAGGATGGATCAATCAGTATAATTATAATCTATCCTCGGCTGGGGCAAAAAACAACTTAGCGCTCATATTTAATTACCGTATCAACCGTAAAAACACCAAGCCTAAAGAGCGTATACCGGGCGTACACGACTAACAATTTGTTAATACGCAATCTTTTAGTTAGCAAACGTCCGTATTAAATAAATGTTAATCTTAAAGTTAATTGCACTAAATTTAATGGAAGTTGTATATTTGTTTTATTGCTGGTGTAAAATTTACACTAAGCAGAGTTTAAATTTTACAAACCACTATTATGAGTATAATAATTGATGTACATGCCCGCCAGATATTGGATTCGCGCGGAAACCCTACAATTGAAGTAGATGTATTAACCGAAAATGGCTATTTGGGCCGTGCCGCTGTTCCGTCAGGAGCATCAACCGGTGCGCATGAGGCTGTTGAGTTGCGTGATAATGACAAGTCAGTTTACATGGGTAAAGGTGTTTTAAAAGCCGTTGCCAACGTAAATGATATTATAGCTAAAGAATTACAGGGTGTTGACGTGTTTGCACAAAACACTATTGATAAAATAATGATCGATCTGGATGGCACACCCAACAAAGCTAAGTTAGGTGCTAATGCTATTTTAGGTGTATCACTAGCAGCTGCTAAAGCTGCAGCACAGGAGAGTGGCCAGCCTTTATACCGTTACATTGGCGGTGTTAACGCCAACACTTTACCTATACCGATGATGAATATTGTTAACGGTGGTTCACACTCCGACGCGCCTATAGCGTTCCAGGAGTTTATGATCATGCCGGTTGGCGCTTCTACCTTCTCTGAAGCATTACGTTGGGGAACAGAAGTATTCCATAACCTGAAAAAGATATTACATGACCGTGGTCTTTCAACGGCGGTAGGCGACGAAGGTGGTTTCGCACCAACTTTTGAAGGTACCGAAGATGGCGTTGAAACCATACTAAAAGCTATTGCGCAGGCAGGTTACAAAGCTGGCGAACAAATTTGCCTGGCTTTTGACTGTGCAGCATCTGAGTTTTACAAGGACGGCAAATACGACTATACTAAGTTTGAAGGCAGCAAAGGTGCTATCCGTACCAGTGCAGAACAAGCAGAATATTTAGCGCAATTATCTGAAAAATACCCTATCATCTCTATTGAAGATGGTATGGCCGAGGATGATTGGGATGGCTGGAAATTATTAACCGACCGTATAGGCAGTAAAGTGCAGTTAGTAGGTGATGACTTATTTGTAACTAACGTAACCCGTTTACAACGCGGTGTTACTGAAGATATAGCAAACTCTATATTGGTAAAAGTTAACCAGATAGGTTCATTAACCGAAACTATTAACGCGGTTAGCCTGGCACAAACCAATGGCTTTACCTCAGTAATGAGCCACCGTAGCGGCGAGACTGAAGATGCTACCATTGCTGATCTGGCTGTAGCATTAAATTGCGGTCAAATTAAAACCGGTTCGGCTTCACGATCTGACAGGATAGCTAAATACAACCAGTTATTACGTATAGAAGAAGAATTAGGCGTTAACGCTAAATTTATAGGTAAGGATTTTAAATATTATCCTAAAGGATAAGGTTAAAGCTGAAAGGCGAAAGCAGAAAAGCTATTTATATGGAAGCCCCGATTTATCGGGGCTTTTTTGTTATGTAATTTTATTTGTAACTATTTTTCAGTTACAAATAAAGTAGTATATTTACACTAACAAATAAAAGGTAATTATTTGCCAGTTTACACAGAACGATTAGGAAGTTAAATTTGAAAATATGATGGAAACATTTTTAGACAAAATCAATGTCACGACAAGAAAAATTAATCAGTCGATTGTTGACAATACCCAAGGACTTTACGTGGGACGAATTATGTAAAGCTGTAGCATTTTTTGGCTACGAAGAACTAACAGGTGGAAAAACCGGTGGATCAAGAAGAAAGTTTGTAGATTCTAACAAAAATATAATCACACTTCACAAACCCCATCCGGCCAACATTGTTAAAAGCTATGCTATACGCGAGGTAATCTCACATTTAAAAGAAAAAGGATATATAAAAGATGAATGACATCTTACAATATAAAAACTACTACGCTTCGGTACACTTTAGTGCAACCGATGAAGTCTTTTTTGGAAAAATATTAGGTATTAATGATTTGATAAGCTTTGAAGGGGCTTCGGTTAAAGAATTAAAAATAGCCTTTGAAGAGGCCGTTGAAGATTATTTAGAAACCTGCTTAGAAATAGGTAAAGAACCGGAAAGAACATATAAAGGAACATTCAATGTTCGAGTTCCTTCATCCTTGCACAAAGAAGCGGCGTTATTTGCTGCGGCTCATAATATTACACTAAATGAGTTTGTAAAAAAAGCACTCTCTTTTACACTTCATCGAAAAGATGAAGTTGACCGCACTTTGGATGATGTGCAACATCCTATATTAGGATGAGTTTAATTTTTAAGAGTTAACGATAAATAGTTTAAGACTTAGAAAGCCCCGAATTATCGTGGCTTTTTTTGTTTTTGTCTAAATCTTGATTTGTCGGATTTAAGGTGATAGGATTAATGGCATGATGGGTGAAATCATGTAATCTTAAAATCCTAAAAATCATGGTTCAGACAATTACGATAATAAAAACCGTATCTTTGCCAAATAATACCCGTTAGCTTACGGTTTTGATTTATCCAGACACGACTCTTCAGATCCGCTTATGCAATCGCGTTAGCACATAAAATATTAAGAACAATACATGTTATTTCAAGATTTAAATTTAATTGAGCCAATTCTCCGGGCTTTAAAAACGGAGGGTTACACTACACCTACGCCTATACAGGAGCAAGCCATACCTATTTTATTACAACGCCGCGACCTTTTAGGTTGCGCGCAAACAGGTACAGGTAAAACAGCTGCTTTTACCATACCTATTTTACAGTTATTATACCAGGATAGGTTACAGCATAAAGAACAAAAAACCATCAAAGCGTTAATACTTACCCCAACACGCGAACTGGCTATACAGATAAACGAAAGCATTGCCGCTTATGGTAAACATACCGGCATAAAACATTTGGTCATATTTGGTGGGGTATCGCAACACGGCCAAACCGAGGCATTACGCCGTGGGGTGGATATTTTAGTAGCTACACCGGGCCGTTTATTAGACCTTATACAGCAACGCTACATTAGCCTGGACCATATCAAATTCCTGGTGCTGGATGAAGCCGACCGTATGCTGGACATGGGCTTTGTGCATGATGTTAAAAAGATCATTGCTAAAGTGCCTCAAAAAAGACAAACGCTTTTCTTTTCGGCTACTATGCCTAAAGAGATACAGCAACTGGCAGACAGTATATTAAACAATCCTGAGAGGATTGAAGTTACCCCGGTATCATCAACTGCAGATACCATACAGCAGGAATTATATTATGTTGAGAAAAACGATAAACGCTCGTTATTAGCTCACATATTAAAAGACAAAGAAATCAAGACCGCCTTAGTATTTACCCGTACTAAGCACGGCGCGGATAAAGTGGTTAAGGACCTGGTAAAAATTGGTATCACTGCCGAGGCTATACACGGTAATAAATCGCAAAACGCGCGTCAAAGGGCTTTGAAGAATTTTAAGGACCGTACCACACGTGTGTTAATAGCAACAGATATTGCCGCGCGCGGTATTGATATTGATGAATTAACCCACGTAATAAATTACGAGATACCTAATATTCCTGAAACCTATGTACACCGTATCGGTCGTACAGGCAGGGCAGGAGCAAGCGGTATAGCCTTAACTTTTTGCGACCAGGAAGAGATTGAATTTTTAAAAGATATCCATAAGCTGATAGCTAAAGAAATTCCTGTTAATGAAGCTCACCCATACCCTATGAGCCCGCAGAGTATTGTTGCCAAACATGCCGAAGGTGCTTCTAAAAAAGGTAAAGGCGGCGGTGGTGGCGGCCGCACAGGCGCACCTAAACGTGGTCGCGGCTTTGGCAGCGGCGATCGTAAAAAGCCGGGCAACCGACCAAGGCCGGCCGGGGAAAATTTAAGCGGTGGCAGGCCGAGACGATAATATTAACCTTTGTCATTTCGACAAGGAACGAGGAGGACTATCTCTTGAGCGTAGCGAAAAAATCTATACACGGGCAAATAGTAAGTGTATAGATTTCTCGCTATGCTCGAAATGACAATCAAATATTTGTTAATAAGTTAATAACCCTATTTGCACCCAATGTATCTTTGTAATAAATTAGCTTAAAAATTCAACGATGGCAATCAGGCGCTTTATAGATCTTTGTAAAAACAAGTTTTTTATAGTTACAGTAGCCTTTATAGTATGGATGCTGTTTTTTGATAAGAATGACCTGGTATCACAATATGAATATCGCCAGCAGGTAAACACGCTTAAAGAGGAGCGCGACTTTTACACCAAGGAAACCGAAAAAGTAAGCAAGGACCTGGACGAGCTAACCTCCAACCCCCAAAAGCTGGAAAAATTTGCCCGCGAAAAATACCTCATGAAAAAAGATAATGAGGATGTTTTTGTGATCGTTAAAGAGAAAGGAGAGGAATAATATCCAAAACACCCGCGCGTCATTGCGAGCGATAGCGTGGCAATCTCTACAGAGTACAATCAAACGGCAGTTTAGCGAAACGTAAAAGCAATTATCTTTTTGATTTGCAAGTGCAGTCCCCAATTAATTGGGGATCGTTCCTCGCAATGACGCGTTGTTTTAGTATTCTTATTTCCCACCAATTTTCTACATTTGATGCATGAGTATTCTTGTTGAATCCTTAACCAAAGTTTATGGCGAGCAAAAGGCAGTTAATGATATTTCATTTAGTGCCGGGCCGGGTGTGCTGGGTTTTTTAGGGCCAAATGGTGCCGGTAAATCTACCACCATGAAAATACTAACCGGTTTTATCCCGCAAACCAGTGGTAAAGCCACCGTTTGCGGATTTGACGTAACTAACCAATCGTTAGAGGTGCGCAGGCATATTGGTTACCTGCCCGAAAGTAACCCGCTTTATACGGATATGTATGTAAAGGAATCATTAGGATTCGTGGCAGGAATTCATAAAATGCATTCGCCAAATAAACGCATAGCCGATATTATTGAACAAACCGGGCTCGGTCCAGAGCAACATAAAAAAATAGGGCAGCTAAGTAAAGGTTATCGCCAGCGAGTTGGCCTTGCTCAAGCCATTTTGCATGACCCGGAAGTGCTGATATTAGACGAACCTACTTCGGGCCTTGACCCAAACCAACTCATAGGCATTCGCCAATTAATTACCGATCTGGGTAAAACAAAAACTATTATCCTGTCAACCCATATTATGCAGGAGGTTGAGGCCGTTTGTAACCAGGTAATTATCATCAATAAAGGCCAAATTGTGGCAAATAATACCTTGCAAAATCTAAAAAAGGAGAATAATAATAACGCGTTAGAAACGGTATTTATTAAATTAACTAGCAAATAGTATGATTTAAATAATATTTATACCTTTGTTTTAACAAATTCACAATTTATTTATTAACCTTTAATTTTTTACATTTATGAAAAAAGTTTTATTAGCCGCAATTTTAGTTGTAGGTGCCGCAGTTAGCAGTTTTGCTCAAGGTGGTAGCAAATTCAGCATTGGTTTAGAAGCCGGCCTTCCTGTAGGTAACACTTCTAATTTTTACAATGTTGCTATCGGTGGTTCATTAAAGTATGAAGCTCCAATTGCAACAGGTACTAACTTTACTTTAACAGCTGGTTATACCTCATTCCAGGGTAAAACTCTTGCTGCTCCTTTTGGTAAAGTTGCTGCCGCTGGTTTTATTCCGGTAAAAGCTGGTATCAAACAATTTTTTGGTGATGCTTTTTATGGTGAAGCTCAATTAGGTGCTGCTTTCTCAACTAAAAGTGGTGGTGGTACTGCATTTGCTTACTCACCTGGCATTGGCTACAAATTTAGCGATGTTATTGACTTAGGTGTTCGTTACGAAGCTTGGTCTAAAAACGGTACAACTGGCCAAATTGGCGCTCGTTTAGGTTTTAGCTTCTAATTAAAACTTAGCGTACTATTACGCATATTGAAAAGGCCCTCGATTCTATTCGGGGGCTTTTTTGCTTTAACAAATAATGTTGTAATTTCGGCGTTTAACACTTTGCCGTGTACAGCATCCTCAAAAAAGAAATTAATTCCTATCTCAGTTCATTGGTAGCTTACGTTACCATTGGTGTTTTTTTATTGGTGCTTGGTTTATTGCTTTGGGTTTTTCCTGACTCCAGCATACTGGAGTATGGCTATGATACTTTAGAGAACTTTTTTGGTACTGCCCCGTACTTGTTTATGTTACTTATACCGGCCATTACCATGCGCTCATTAGCCGAAGAACGTAAGGAGGGTACATTTGAACTTTTATTAACCCGCCCGCTCACCGATTGTCAAATTATTATAGGTAAGTATTTAGCCGCGGTTATCATTGTACTTTTTGCATTAATACCCACGCTTATTTATTATTACTCCGTTTATACTTTAAGTGCGCCACAAGGTAACATTGATACCGGCGGAGTAGTAGGCTCGTATATCGGTTTATTTTTATTAGGATCGGCATTTACGGCTATTGGGTTATTTGCCTCAGCGATAAGCAACAACCAGATAGTTGCCTTCATCATAGCAGTATTCCTTTGCTTTTTCTTTTACAGTGGATTTGATTCTATAAGCAATATATTATCCTTGCAGTACCTCAACCTGCAATACCTGGGCATTAATGAGCATTATCAATCTATCAGTCGTGGAGTTTTAGATACCCGCGATTTGGCTTACTTCATCATATTAACCGGGTTGTTTATTAATCTAACCTTGTTTGTATTATTACAACAGCGTCAAAAAAGCCTAAAAAACTTAACCTTATTTAAAATAATAGGTGCATTAATATTAATTGCTGTTATATCAGCCCTCACCTTTACCCGCTTTGACTTTACTGCCGAGAAGCGATATACTATTTCGCCAATAAGCCGTAACGTGATGGATAGTTTACCTCAACAGGTAAAAATTACCGTTTATTTGCAGGGCGATTTAACGGGTGGGATGAAACGTTTGCAACGTGCTACCGGGGATATGTTAAGCGACCTGCGTTCATATAGTCATGGTAAAATTGAAGTGGACTTTATTGACCCATTAGAAGGATTGGCGGCAAGCGAGCAAGACCAGGTCATTCAAGACCTTCAATCAAAAGGGTTGGAGCCTACCAACCTGAGTGTGCAAACAGAAAATGGCTTATCGCAAAAAGTTATTTTCCCTTGGGCCGCCGTATCATCAAATGGGCATGTGGTATTAGTTAAACTGCTAAATGCGCAAACTCAAATGACTTTAACTGCCGATGAACAATTGAACAACTCTATTCAAAATTTGGAATATGCGTTCACCTCTGCCATCAAAAAGGCAACCGGTAATGGTGTAGCCGCTATAGGCTTTACAACCGGTCATAATGAATTGAACGATGTGCAATTAAGTGGTGCCATTAGAAGTTTATCAGATGGTTTTATTGTAGGCAGGGTTGACTTGAAAAGTATTCCGTTTGATAGTTTGGCCAAAATCAAATTATTGGTGATAGCCAAGCCGGATAAACCATTTGCAGAGGACGAAAAATTTAAGTTGGACCAATATATAATGCGTGGTGGCAGGCTAATATGGGCCATTGACCAGGTAAGTGCCGAACTGGATAGCCTGCGCGGGCATGGTGGCGAGCAATTGGCTTTTAACAAGCAATTAAATTTAGACGATCAATTATTTGGGTATGGCGTAAGGATCAATTACGACCTGATAGCCGATATTAACTGCGCGCAAATACCCATGAATACGGGTAATATTGGCGGCCAGCCACAAATACAGTTGGTGCCCTGGTTATTTTACCCGGTACTGATAACACTGCCCACCCAAAAGCAGCCTATAGTAAAAAACCTGGATGGTGTTTACAGCCAGTTTGCCAGTACAATTGATGTGCTGGGTGCCAAAAAAATAACAGCTACTACACTGCTTACATCATCGCCTTACAATAAAACTGTAGCTGCGCCTTACATGGTTTCTTTGCAATCAGTTGAACAGGCACCTGATCCTAAAGAGTTTCAAAGCCAACCTAAAACTATTGGGGTATTGTTAGAGGGCAGGTTTAAATCGGACTTTAAAAACAGGCCTATACCTGCAAGTATTACCGATAAAATTGAACAGGTTGAAGAGAGTGTGCCAACAAAAATGATCGTAATCAGCGATGGTGATATATTTAAAAACCAGGTAGGTGCCGATGGTTCACCATATCCGCTCGGATATGACCGTTACACGCAGGAAACCTATGGTAATAAAAATTTATTACTCAATATGGCTGATTATTTAACCGATGATTCGGGCTTAATTGAACTGCGCACTAAGGAAATTAAGCTAAGGTTACTAGATAAGGCAAGGGTGCGCAACGAAAAATTATTTTGGCAGGTAATTAATACCGTTTTTCCTTTGTTTTTGGTGTTAATATTTGCTATTTTTCAACATTATGCGCGCAAGCGAAAGTATGCTCGTTAAAATTTATACATTTGGTAGCTAAATATTAAATTACACATGAGATTTATTGTTTCCACATCAACATTACTTAAGCAATTACAGTCTGTAAGCGGTGCATTAAGCAGCAGTACCGTACTGCCAATACTGGAAAACTTTTTGTTCGAAATTAAGGATGGAAACTTAACCATATCGGCTACCGATCTGCAAACCAGCATGACCACTTCTTTAAATGTAGAAGCAAAGGAAAATGGCCGTATAGCTATACCATCACGCATTTTATTAGATACGTTAAAATCATTGCCAGAGCAGCCGGTGGCTTTTTCTGTTGATGACCAAACTTTTGCTATTGAAATAAACGCAGGCGACGGAAAATATAAACTAAGCGGCGAAAATGGAGAAGACTTTCCTAAAATTCCGGTAGTTGAAAACGCATCGTCAGTAAACTTACCTGCATCGGTTTTAGCCGAGGCTATTAACAAAACTATATTCGCGGTAAGTAATGATGAATTGCGTCCGGCCATGACAGGTGTTTACTGCCAGTTATCAAGCCAGTACCTAACATTTGTAGCTACTGATGCACACAAGTTGGTACGTTACCGCCGCCTGGATGCCAAAGCAGAAAGCACAACCTCATTCATATTGCCTAAAAAAGCATTAACATTACTTAAAGCCGCTTTGCCTGCTGATGATGTAAATGTATCTGTAGAATATAACAGTACCAGCGCATTTTTTAAGTTTAATAATATTAACCTGGTTTGCCGTTTAATTGACGAACGTTACCCTGATTACGAGGCGGTAATACCTCAAAATAATCCTAATAAATTAAGTATAGATAGATTGACATTTTTAGGCTCATTAAGCCGTGTTGCTATATATGCTAACAAAACAACACACCAGGTAAGGTTAAAAATAAGCGGCAGCGAGTTGCACATATCATCAGAAGATATTGATTTTGCTAACGAGGCCCATGAGCGTTTAACCTGCCAATATGAGGGCGAGGATATTGAAATTGGCTTCAATGCAAGATTTTTAATAGAAATGTTGAAGAATTTGAATTGCGAAGAAGTATCTTTGGAAATGTCGACCCCTAACCGCGCAGGTTTATTACTGCCGCAGGGAGGCGACGAAAATGAAGATGTGCTGATGCTGGTTATGCCGGTGATGCTAAATAGTTACGCTTAAGTTTTATACTTAAATTATAGATCCAAACATTAGTCCGGCTTAAACAACCGGACTTTTTTGTTATAAAAATTGATGTAACAATTATAGCTTTGCTAACGTTTATAAAACAGTGAAAAATATAGCTACATGTATTAAAATATTAGTGCTGGTAATTTTAACCGGCATAGGTTTATCATCCTGTAAAAAGGATGGCGATATAGTAGTTGTATTGCCGCGAGCTGATTTAAATGCGGTTAATGCCAATAATTACCCCATTAATGTATATCAAAATGGTACAAGGTTAAATAATTTGGGCAGCATAGGTACAGGGGGTCAATCGGGTTATTTTTCGGTAACCGCTGGTACACAACAATATCAAGTTAAAAAAGCCGGTCCTGATAATCCCGGCTATTTGATAAGTGATCTGGCTTTAAAACTGGATTCGGCTAAAACTTATTCGTTATTTGTTGCCGGTGATACGCCTGATAAAGTATTTGCGTTGAAGGATAGTGTGCCATCAGTTCCAGGAACCCAGGCAACTGTTAGGTTTGTAAATACATTGCCCGGTACAACTAATTTAGATGTTACCATTGGCACAACCAATTATCCTAACAAAGCTTTTGGAACATCTACTGAATTTATTGGTATTACCAGTGGGGCAAATAGTTTAAAAATTTACCAAGCCGGGTCAACAACACCCCTCATTGATCAAACTATAACCTTAACAGCGGGTACAATTTATACTATATTTACTACCGGTACGTTAGCAGGTACAGGCACGGATAAGCTCACGGCCAGGATGATCATCAAATAATAATGAACAAAAGCAATGCTCCTTTAAGTTTACTTTTTATAGCCATGGTAATTACACTGGTAATACCTTTTATTGCTTCGTGCGGAAAAACGGAAACTACGGTTACACCAACTACTAATACGCAATTACAGGTATTAAACTTAAGCACCGATCTGCTTCCGGTAAACCTATACGTTAACTTGCAAAAAAGAAATGCTCAATACAGGTATCCAACACCATCAGGGTATTTTTCATTAGGGCCTTTGGATACACTTTTTCAAATACGGCGGGTGGTAATAGGCAATAACAACAGTTCTGTTAATGAAATTTCTATTGACACCACTTTAAAAAGCAATGTAAAGTACACCCTGTTTATCACAGGTTTTAAAGCAACTAATAGCATTAGCCATATATTTATCAGCGATACTTCGGCTGCGCCATCCAGTGGGCGAGGCAAGGTAAGGTTTGTAAATGCTACCGCGGATAGCAGTATATTTAATATTACCGCAAATGGCACCCCTATTTTTACTAACCAAAAATATAAGCATGTATCAAAATTTATAGAGATGCCGGCCGGTATGTATAATTTTAAGATATATAACCAAACATCAACTACAACCATTTTATCCGAGTTGCCTAACGTGACCGTACTTGATGGCAAACTATATACATTATACTGCCGCGGAATAGTAGGCCGTACGGATACGGCTGCATTTGGTATGGGGGTATTAAATAACAGATAGTTGTAAAAGATTAAAGATTGACGATTAGTTTTGTCAATGCAACCTTCACTAATCTTTAATCTTCAATAAACTGATCTTTGATCCTTAATCACTAATTTCGCACAAAAATCAACAACCATTGGAAATAGTAAAACTGGGTATCGACTTTATTCTGCATATTGATAAACACCTTGCAGAGATCATCAGAGATTATAATACGGCAACTTATTGGATATTGTTCCTGATCATATTTGCCGAAACAGGTTTTGTAGTAACCCCCTTTTTACCCGGCGACTCGTTGCTGTTTGCTGCAGGAGCTTTAATAGCAGCAGGGGGCACCGGTTTAAGTATTGGCGTTTTGGCCGTATTATTAATTGTAGCGGCATTTGCCGGTAATACAGTTAATTATACCTTGGGTAACTACTTGGGGCACCAGGTATTTAAGCCCGGTAACCGGGTTTTAAAGCTGGAATATTATAATAAAACCAAAGCCTTTTTTGATAAACACGGTGGCAAGGCTGTAATATTTAGCCGCTTTATGCCTATTATACGCACCATTGCACCATTTGTGGCGGGAGTAGGGCGTATGCCGTTTGCCAGGTTTAGCTTATTTAATATTGTGGGTGCAGTATTATGGATTGTGCTATTTTTATATGCCGGATTTGCATTAGGTAATGTTCCGTTTTTTAAGAATAACATATCATTAATAGGTCTTGGTATTATTGTGATATCCCTTATCCCGCCTGTTGTTGCAGCCATAAAAAGCCGGACAAGTAAATGATTATTTTCGCGATCTAAAATCAGCCTCTTCTTTTTTTATTTTTTGGAGGGCCGTTGCAGTTAAAGGTTGTTTGATTAGTTTATTCAGATCGGGTTGCCCGGCATCTACCCAGGCCGAGTACCAATAACTGCCAATTTCCAATATTGCTGATCGCATCCGCCGTTGCACCATACCCTTTAATAGTTTTTGATAGGCGCGGCTGTACTCAACCGAGTAATCAGTAATCCACCTGTTGCCGCGTTTTACGTGTACTATCTTTTTATTTGCAGGAAAGCTTTTGTTGAGTAAACGCTCCATCCGCAAAACAGAATCTACCTCGCTGTAGGATGTGCGGCAAATTTTAAAAGCCTCGGCCAAAGGGTTTTCTATATACCGGGCTTTGCCAATATAGTAGCTATAGCTGTTACCAAAAAGTTCAGGTATCCGGGTTTCAAATAAAGCATGTATACCCGTTTGATTGCTTAGCTGCCCATCATAATTCTGGGTGAGGTGCAACGGCACATGCGCATCAGCAATATAATGCCCCAGGTTGGCCGATGCGGTTAGTATGGCCAAGGTATCATGCGCCTTAAAAGCATTAACCAGGCGATAATAGGTGCGCTGTATGGTCCATGGTACGGTGCCTTGTTTGTTTAAACTGTCTTCGCTGTATTTAACTACTGCATCGGCCCAGCGTTGTGGTATTTTGATAAAAGGTTTTTTGCCATAATGGTCGGCGTTTAAATAATGGCGTGGTGCTTCGGTGGTATCTACATAACGCTTTTTATCAGCACTAACGGCATGCTCGGTAATAAATTGAATATTGGCTTTATAAAACCCCGCCATGCTTTTGGGCAAGATAAACACGGCCAACCGGTTTATTTTATAATGCGCAAAGAAACCCCAGGATGAGGATAAAACGATAAGAAACAATCCGGCTATAAAACCAGCAATACGGTTCATCGGCGTTAAGGTTTTGCGCTAAACTTTTTTTGCTTACCAAAATAATCATCATCCAGTTTACCATTGCCATCAAAATCAATAATACCGGTGAAGGTGGCTACGTTATTATTGATGCTTACATGTAATTTGGTATTACTCTTATCAGGGAGTAATTGTACCATAGTAAGCGAATCGTTTTTTATAGACCAGGTACCTGAAGTCCGCCTGATAAGGCTATCTTTAAGATTGAAATACTCTGAATAATAACTGCCATCGTTTTTAAAATGGGTACGGATAGGTTTAATGCCCAACTTGGTTTCCCAATTGGTGGAGTCGGCCTCTACAACTGCAGGTTTAACTTTGTCGTTGATGTTCCTTTTTATTCGCAGAGCGATATTTCTCCACTCGCCAATAAGTTGTTGTTTTAGCCCGGGTTGTTGTAAGCCATTTTTTGTAAACGAGCTTACAGTTATAAAGCATATTAAACTGATTGAAGTGATAAGTAGTATTGAACTTTTGACCTTCATAAAATTGTGATTGGGTAGTAACAGGTTACAATATAAAAATTTAGGATTTTTAATCCTAAAAACTATTTTAAAAAAGGCATTTGATTTTATAATAATTCGTCATATATTTGCAGTCCTTAAATAAGAATAAGAATATAAGCTAAAATGGCAAATCATAAATCATCATTAAAAAGGATCAGGTCTAACGCTGCGAAGCGCTTACGTAACCGTTACCAGGCTAAAACTACAAGAAACGCTATCAAGAGATTGAGAAGCACCACCAGCAAAGCTGATGCGGCTCCTTTATTATCTAAAGTGATCTCTATGCTTGACCGTTTAGCTAAAAAGAATGTAATTCACAAAAACAAAGCTTCAAACAATAAATCGAAGCTGACTAAATTTGTTAACGCTTTAAGTTAATCAATTAGGTTTTTCAAAATATTTGGAAAGCGATGAGTTTACTCATCGCTTTTTTTGTTGTTTGAATTTTCGCCATCGACTCACCCGGTCTACGCTTCGCTAGACCACCCTCTCTTCCGCAAGCGGTAAAGAGGGTCCACAGGCCAACCCTCTTTCTGCCAAAGGCAAAGAGAGGGTCGACGAGCGTCTTAGCGATGTCGGGGTGAGTAATGGGCAAGCGATATCCTAAATTTCCAATCTCTTCAAAATCAAAGTTATTTTTTCTACTTTAACCTCGTGGAAAAAAACTACGACAATAAGATCAGTATAAAATCCTGGGCCGAAGAGGACCGCCCGCGCGAAAAGCTAAGCACGCAGGGCCGCCGATCGTTAAGTGATGCCGAGTTGATTGCTATATTGATCGGGTCGGGGAGCCGTACCGAATCGGCTGTTGAGTTAAGTAAGCGTATCCTCCACCATTACGATAATGACCTAAATAAGCTTGGCAAAGCATCTATAAGTGAACTTTCGCGGTTTAAAGGCATTGGGGAAGCTAAGGCCATATCTATTATTGCCGCGTTGGAGATTGGCCGCAGGCGAAATGAAACCGAAGTGAAGGTGCAGGATAGCATCAGCACCAGTGGCGATGCCTACAAAATTATGCGCCGCCATTTGATGGACCTTAACCACGAGGAGTTTTGGATACTGTTGCTCAATCAATCGGGGAAATTAATAGCTAAGGAACTAATTAGTAAAGGTGGGTTGACAGGTACAGTTGCCGACCCCAAAATTATATTCAATATCGCTTTACAACATTCTGCCGCGTCTATTATGATGACGCATAATCATCCATCGGGCAATTTAAAACCCAGCCAGCTGGATATTGATCTCACAAAAAAAATAACTGCCGCCGGCAGATTGCTGGATATCAAAGTGCTTGACCATTTAATTATTACCAACGAAGGTTTTTATAGCTTCGCTGATGAGGGTATTATTTAAGATATCGTTTAAATAATCTATCTTTATTTTATCAACCAATTATAAAAAGAAGACATGTATAATCATTTCAAATCAAAACTACCGGCGGTAGCTTTATTAGCTGTGCTAATAAGCGCGGCAGGATGCGAGCAAAAGGCTGCAACCGATGCATCATCCACAGCAGATACAACAACGGCACCAAAATTTTTAAATGAACCTTTAATAAAGGAGATTTTTACTGCCGACCCATCTGCGCATGTATTTAATGGTAAAATTTATATTTATCCATCGCATGATATTGATGCCGGCATACCTAATAATGATAATGGCGACCAGTATGCCATGGCCGATTACCACGTACTGTCAATGGATAGCATTGGCGGTAAAGTAACCGATAATGGTGTTGCTTTGGATGTGAAAGATGTACCCTGGGCCAGCAAACAAATGTGGGCTCCTGACGCGGCGTTTAAAAACGGCACTTATTACCTATACTTCCCGGTGCGCGATAAGCAAGGTGCTTTCCGTATTGGTGTAGCTACTTCAAAAAGCCCTGTTGGTCCGTTTAAGGCCGAGCCTAAACCTATTGAAGGTGCTTATAGTATTGACCCTGCTGTATTTACTGATGATGATGGTACCAGCTATATGTACTTTGGTGGTATTTGGGGCGGACAGTTGCAAAAATGGGCCACCGGTAAATATGATGCTAACGGCTCAACAACCGACCTGAAAAAAGACGAAGAGCCTGCATTGAGCGCTAAAGTGGCTAAGTTAAGTAAAGATATGCTAACCCTTGACGGCAAAGCTGAAGATGTAGTTATTGTAGATAAAGACGGTAAACAACTGTTGGGCAAGGACCACGACAGAAGATTTTTTGAAGGTGCTTATATGCACAAATTCAATGGTAAATACTATTTTACCTATTCAACCGGCGATACGCACTTCCTGGCTTATGCTATTGGCGATAAACCAATGGGTAAATTTGTTTACCAGGGTATCTTTTTGAAACCGGTGCAAGGCTGGACCACTCACCACTCTATAGTGGAGTTTAAAGGCAAATGGTACCTGTTTTATCATGATACCCAAATATCAGGCGAAAACCATTTAAGAAACGTTAAAGTGACGGAGTTGGATCATAAAGCTGATGGCAGCATTGGGTTAATTGATCCATTTGTGAAGTAATACTATTTCCTAAATGTCATTTCGAGCGTAGCGAGAAATCTATACACATGCTACTAACGCGTGCATGGATCTCTCACTATCGTTCGAGATGACAATAAAAAAAAGCCGCTTAGAAACTAAGCGGCTTTTTATTTGCCAAAAATTCACCAATGTCTTTGCCAGTTCGCACCAAGTTTTGTTCTGTATTTTTTATAGCGGTTTGCAAATCAACAGGTTCAGGGTTAATATTGATCAATTGTCTAAAATACTCACTCAATTGCGCACTATCCTGTTGAGGTATTTTACCCGCCACACCTATCACCGGGATATTGTGCGCTTTGGCTAATTTAGCTACACCAAACGGGCCCTTGCCTTGCAGGGTTTGCTCGTCAATACTGCCCTCGCCCGTAATAACCACATCGGCTTTTTGCAGGGAAGCCTCAAAATCGGTCAGCTTTAAAAAGTAGTCGATGCCGTTTACCAGTTGTGCATTTAAAAAAGCGTGTATACCTGCAGTCGAACCACCCGCCGCACCGCCGTATTTCAATTCGGCCATGTTTTTGCCGAATTGCTCTAAGGCAGTCTCGCTGAAACTGGTTAACACCTGCTCCAGTTGCTTAACATCTTCAGGCGAAGCCCCCTTTTGCGGGCCAAACACCGCAGCCGCGCCTTTGTCGCCCAACAGGCGGTTATCTACATCGCAAATAACTACAATCTCGGTATTTAAGATGCGTACATCCAACCCGGAAGTATCAATTGTTGCCAGATATATCAAGCTGGCAGGATTGGGTTGCAATGCGTTTCCATCTATATCCCAAAACTGTACACCTAAAGCACTTAATATGCCGCAACCACCGTCAACCGTAGCCGAGCCGCCCATCGCCAGGATGATCTTATCAACACCTTTACCTAACGCGCTTAAAATCATTTGCCCGGTGCCATAGCTGCTGGCTTGCATGGGATTTAATTCCCCGGGTTTTAATAACCGTAGGCCCGATGCATTGGCCATTTCAATAACTGCGGTTTTGCCATCCTCTATGAAGCCAAATGAACCGTTTATTGGTCGGCCTAAAGGATCGTTAACCGTTACATTTACCAAACTGCCGTTAAGTTTATCCAGTATCAAATCGCCTGTGCCATCGCCGCCATCGGCAATAGGGAAGCATTCGGTAGTGCAATGCAATTTGCTTTCAAGCAAGCCCCGTTGCAAGGCTTTGGCAGCAGCTTGCGCGGTTAAACTGTTTTTAAAAGCATTGGGAGCAATTAGGATATGCATTACACTAATATATAAGATAAAATATATACCATCGCCAACGTGGTTAACCCCATTAACAAAGTAGCTACCGAGTACACTTTTAACATCGTCTTTAATTCCAAACCCGAAAATTTGGCGATAACCCAAAAATAGGCATCATTAGCATGCGATATCATCATGGAGCCTGCGCCCATAGCTAACACGCAAAGTAAATGCCCATTAGGTGTATCTAAACCCAAAGCAGGCAATAGTGGTACAACAATAGATGCCGCTGTAATGATAGCCACCGTTGAAGATCCTTGCGCGGTTTTTAAAACAAAGGTGAGCAGGAACGGGAAGAATAAGCCCATGCTGCCCAAAGCCAAAGCCTGGCTCAGGTGGTCGCCTAGTTTAGTAGCGGCCAGTATGGCCCCAAACGCACCGCCCGCGCCAATAATAATTAATATGCCGCCCGCTTTTTCCACGCCATCATGTAATAGCTTGCTTATGCTTTCTTTATTCCACGATTTTTTACAGTTAAAGGCTAATAATACACCAATAGCTAACGCCAACACCGGGTCGCCCAGGGATAGGAATAGGGTTAGCCATTGGCTATTCAATGCAGGGTCAACCGCTATAAATGATTTTAAGGATATTAATAAGATGGGTACAATAACCGGTAAAAAAGATTTGATAACGGATGGTAACTGCGCGTTTTCTACTAATACTTCGTCTTCATGCTCAACCGTATCAGGCAATTTTTTGCCCATGTAGTTGGCCCATAAATAACCAACTGCCGCGGCGGGGATGGCTATTATGATACCTATCAATATCAGCCTGCCAAAGTCAACGCCTATCAATCCTGCTGCGGCCGCCGCGCCCGGGTGAGGCGGAATTAAGCAATGCACCGAGTATAATCCTGTTGCTAAAGACACCGCCATAATAGCCATAGGCGTATGGGTACGTTTGGCTAATGACTTATTTAACCCGCTTAAAACAATATAGCCCGAATCGCAAAAAATGGGTAAGCCTACAACGAACCCGGTTAATGCCATGGCAAGCGCCGACCGTTTTTCGCCAACCTTGCGCATAATGTAGGTGGCCATTACCTGTGTGGCGCCTGTGTATTCTAATAAAACACCCAGCGTAGTACCCAAGACGATTATGAGCCCCAGCGATTTCATAATATTGCCAAAGCCATCTTTAATGGTAGTGATCACTACATCAACCGGCATTTGCACGCCCAGGCCCACTACAAAGCAGGATAATATCAGCGCGAAAAAAGCATGTACCCGGTATTTGGAGGTGAGCAATACAATTAGCGCAATGCCAATAAGCAGGCAAATTAATACCTGGGTTAATGATGCTGACGGTAGGGTTGGGGACATATATTTTAAAAATAATTGTCATTTCGAACGAGGAACGAGAGAGAAATCTATGCACGTGCAAATCAATGTATAGATTTCTCACTACGTTCGAAATGACATGGTGGATATTATTTAATTGACATCGCTTTTGCATTCCTGGCTACCTCAACATCTGCCGCTACCTGTGGCGTAATATTAGCCCAGTGGAATTTTTGATTATAATTATCTTTCCAGTGCTTGCCGTCCTGGTCCGTCATGTGTACCAACGGCATATCTAAATAAATAGGGCGCGTTATGGCTGCAACTTGTTCCCAATAGCCCAATGCTTTTTGTAAATGCGTTACCGCATTTTGCTTGTTGTCTTCGCCGCCTTTGGTGCGGTAAGTTTGTAGCGCCACACCACCACGTATTTTCTCGGCCAAACTTAAACCCAGGTATGACCATGTTTTAATATCGGCCACCTCATACATTAACGCGGTGTTTTTTGTGGTGTTGATATTTTTAACCAAATCCAATGCTTTATTACAATCGGCTTCTAATTGATCAGCCAGTTTAAAAGGCGTTATCTTATCACCAAAATTGCCTCCTTTTACATAATCAGCAATTGATACATGTGCGTTACTGTCAAGCACCGGGCGTTTAATTTGTTCATCAACCGAAATATATTTTAACGTTTTATCTCTACCCATTTGCGCCATCATGCCCTCGGTATAAATGGTTAAATCAAAGGTAAAATCATAGTAGGAGGTGATAGCCATTGGTGTTTTACCGGCCAATGATGATGCTGCTAACAGGTTTTTGCCTTCTGTACCATACCTGCGGGTAAATTCATCCTGGAATATAGCATCGGGCGTTTCCGGGTTATATAACAACCTTCCCCATATTTTATAATAAAGCCATTGGCGCTCAAACGCATATTTCCAATCTACTTTGATGTTGGGGTTAGTAAAGTAATCCTTAGCAGGTATATAAGTTTCTGACCCGATGAAATAGCCGCCATTATAAGGATGGCTGTTTAGGGCGATATGTTCGCGCACAAAACCCGGTACTCCCCAACGAAGGCAAAAAAAGTCTTCATTACGTGCTGTCCAGGTTACTTTATAATCTTTTGGTAACGGGTTAAAGTAAGTGTCGTACAACTTGCCACCATGCACTTTGATGAGTTTTGGGGTAGATGTAGAGTGCGACCAATTATATTTCAAATCGGCAAAAACAGGTTTAATAATAAAAGGCTCGGCGGCGTCCATTTCAATGGCTTTACGGGTTAATTTTTCAGTTTCTATACTCGTAACACCCAACGAACCTGTAGTGCTTGAAAAAGGAATACGGTGCACCAACTTTACCTTGCGACCCGATAGGCGCATACCTTCCATATAAACTTCACGCATCCAGTCTTCGCGGCCTTGCGATGTCATGCCACCCATACCTTCGCCTAAAGTGTAACCTAAGCCGGTCAGTTCAGGGTATTCCTGCAAGGTTTGGGTAATGCTTTCGCGGGTATAGCGTTTTACAATTTCTGATGTATTGCCATCTAAGAAGAAATCATGGTCCAGGTTAAGTGGCTTGGTATTATGCGCCTTAGCAAAGGCAGGGCTCACAAATATGTTAAACGGAATTAAGTAGGTATCAATCCCTCTCTCTTTTGCCATACCAAATATACCATGAAACAGCGTTTGCCATTCTTTTAATTCTTTGTCATTAAATTGAGTAGCCTCCGGGAAATTTTTGGCTTTGATCATGTAATTAAACGGGTGCAGGTTCCATACACTTAGCGCGTTCAAACGGTTATCTACCATCATATCTAAAAACGCCTTCCAGTAATTCAGGTCGCGACAGGTTTCATAATGTTGGTCAAGCGCCAGTTGGTGGCGGTAGGTATCCCACGGCAAGTCATATTTAACGGCGCGTAACAGGTAATGCGCCTTTTCGCTCCTGGCTTTTATATTTTTTAGGCTGATGTTGTTATCCAGGTCCTCGGCAATGGATAAACTGCCGTAGATCATACCTGTGCCATCGCCGCCATTAACAGTAATTACATTACCCCGTGGCTGAATATTGTAGGCTTCCTTTTCCAGTTTGGCATCCTGCTTAATATTTATGGTATAAGTTGCTGAATTGGCTTTTATTGAATAGCCCTTTTTAGATAAAGCTTTGCCCAACCTATCAGCAGCGTAACGTGCCTGCAGCGATGATCTGTCAAAAATCAACTTTACGCTTTGAGCGTAAGCGTGAGTTAAAAATGCAATAGTAAAAACTAAACAAATAATTTTTTTCATGAAGTAGGATTATAAATGGTTTGACAGGGGATAACAAAAGTACAAAGTAAAACTACTTATTATACGATATAGTTGCCCAACCAAAAAATTAACACAATATGAATATTACGGTGTTGATTAAGCAGCGATTTATATTTTTATGAATATCACAGAGTTATTAGCAGAAGCATTACGTTTATTTATATTAGCCATACCTATAGCATGCATTGCCTGGACGGTAACGCACGAAGAGGTTTTTAGAGAACCAAGAGAGTATTGCATAGATAGAAGTAAAAAAGGTAGAACCATTATTACCCGCAAGTTTTTTTACCTGTTTACCTGCGAATACTGCTTTAGCCATTATGTTACTGTATTAATTTTACTCATTACCAATTTTCAATTATTATATGAAGACTGGCGTGGCTATTTAATAGCAGGTTTTGCTTTAGTATGGATAGCTAACGTATACATGAGCCTGTTTGCAATAATTCGTATCGATCTTAAAAAGGAAAGAATAGAAGCCGAATTAGAAGAAAAACAGATGGAAAATAAGGACTAATCTAATCCGGGTGCCAACAGGTCAGGATCAACAGCACCTTCATTGGCATGGGTTATTTTGCTCAGGTTGTACTGCATCTCTCCATTTATTTCGCTGCCCTTTAACAAGCCCAATTCATACAAATGGGTTAATACATCGCCGGCTAATACTATAAAACTATCTACATCCACACCCTCTTCCAGTTGTGCCATTTCGGTAGCCACATCATTAACGGTACCTATACCAATTTGAGCAAGTGCAAAAAGTACCCGATCCTGTTCAGGATCATTAATATCATAATGTGCCGGTATATGCAACGGTTTATACGCTTCGCGGAAAGATTCGTCTGATAGTGCCATGTTTCTAAAACAGGCGAAAAGAGAAATGTTTTTAAATCTGATCTATTTTGTTTTCAAAGAACATTTTATAGCCTCTCGGCTGATAATTTTTTACCGGTACTTACAAATTTACGGAGTATCCCGCTTTAATATGGTGGCACTGCGTTGTCATTGCAAGGAATCAGATGGAGTTTTCCAAACTGTTCCAATTACAAAAATGGAACACCTGTAGGTTGTAATTGGTTAGGTTTTTGCTTTATATATCAAAATTATCTACCATGAAAAGCGAAACTAAAAAAACACCTAAAAAGCAAAATAAGCAACCGGGGATAGAAGCGAAAATGGATCCGGTGCCACAATATATAAAACCAACTTATAAAGCGGCGGGTAAACTGGCAGGCAAGGTAGCCCTGGTTACAGGCGGCGATAGCGGTATTGGTCGCGCGGTTAGTGTGCATTTTGCCAGGGAGGGTGCAGATGTGGCTATTGTATATCTAAATGAAGATGTTGATGCCCTGGAAACCCAAAAACTGGTTGAAGCTACCGGCCGCAGGTGCTTATTGTTAAAAGGCGATGTAAAAAGCAGTAAGTTTTGCAAAAATTCCGTTGCTAAAACTGTAAAGCAATTAGGGAAACTAAACATCCTGGTAAACAATGCTGCCATACAGCTACCACAAAACGATCCCAAAAAAATAGACGAAAAGCAAATGGATGATACTTTCAGGACCAACATCTATGCTTACTTCCATTTTGCAAATGAAGCTTTACAGGTTATGCAGGAGGGGGATAGCATTATAAATACAACATCGGTTACGGCTTATCGCTCATCGCCACATTTGATAGATTATTCATCAACAAAAGGCGCTATTACATCTTTCACACGGTCATTAGCAACCAACCTGGCCGCCAGGAAAATCAGGGTTAATGCAGTTGCCCCGGGGCCGGTTTGGACCCCACTGATAGTGGCATCATTTGATGAAGAAAAGATAAAAGAATTTGGAAAAGACACACCTATGGAACGTGCGGGCCAACCATCTGAACTGGGCCCGGCTTATGTTTTTTTGGCGTCTGATGATGCATCTTACATTACCGGACAAATCATTCACGTTAATGGCGGCGAGGTTGTAAACGGCTAAGTTTTGCGTGGTTAAGCGGGCATGTTTTATAAAAAATACATAGTTTAGCCACATGAAAAAATTATTAGCTATATCCTTTTTCTTGTTTTGTACTGTAACCGTTTTTGCACAGTATAATGATAGTACGTTTTACCGTTTAAATATAACTACCACTGGTTCAATTAATAAAACAAACGATGGCCGCTCATTCCTATTAAATAATGGCTTAAATTTCGGTATTAAAAGAAAAGACATCGTTCTTAGTACTGCTAATAGCTTTGTTTATGGTAATCAAAATAACACATTAACCAATAGAGATTTTTCATCATCATTAACGTTTGATTTGTATAAAGACGTACACAAATTGTATTACTGGGGGTTGTTGAATTATAACACCAGCTATTCGTTAAAAATTAATAATCAGTTTTTAGGTGGATTGGGCGTAGCTTATAGTTTTTTTGATGACAAAACCAGCTACCTGAATTTAAGCGAGGGTATATTATATGATAAGAGTAACTTGTTAACCAATTTGGATTATAATACTTTTAGAAACTCTTTTAGGTTGTCCTTCCGTTTTTCGTTTAATGATGTGGTAATTATTGATGGAAGTAATTTTTTACAAAATTCACTCTCAAACGCGAATGATTATATCATTAAATCAAACACCTCTGTTTCGTTAAAGCTGCGTAAATGGATAAGCCTAACCACAGCCTTTAATTATAACCGGATGAACATTACCAGCCGCGAAAACCTTTTGCTAACTTATGGCTTAACGTTAGATAAATATTTTTGATCTTCTGTACGCTGCTGCTGTTCTAACTCCCTCTTTTTAATTTGTTGATAGGCAAATGTTGCAAACATAGCGAACACTATGTGTGCGAATAATAGTTGGGTGTAGTATTTTTTAAAATTTATACCCGGAGGGATGGGGTGCATGGTAAACGCTGATTTCCAAACACCAACGGCGAGTGCGCCGCTTGCCGCTCCCAGCCATATACTATTTTTGCCCGATGCCTTTACCAGTTTTTTGCCCCAAAGTGTATTGTAAACTGTAGAGAACATTAAGCCAATTGCATAGTGGCCCAGCCAACCTGCCAGTTTCGCTACCGGTTTAGGCTCGGCCGGGGCTAAACGATGGTAAAGCTTGCTCAGCAGGTCAGGCTCGCTAAAGTTTTCATTTGCAATTTCACCCATAGCCTTACTAAATAAGGTCATGAAGGTTGTGCCTGCAATTCCGGGTATAATAATCTCTTCTGCTTTCATCATTTAGCCTTTAGTGGTTAAACAAAATAACACACACTCTGTTTGGCTTTGCATAATATTGCATTTACATTGATTTGATGCTTTTGCTAAACACCGTTTGAGTTGAAAAGCATACAATCCATAAAAAGGTCAACCACTCAGTCACCGGGATTATAGTTGAAAAAGTAATGGCACAATATTTATACTATCAGTGTAGATCAATAAATAGCATTATGAAAACATCAACCAAAACAACCGTTATATTAAAAGCCTTTGATATGAAACTGAAGGCTATGTTGCAGGACGATCTGAAAAACTTTAAAGCTATTCAAAACCAAAAAAATAATTACAGCAAGCAAGCTGCGTAAAAATAAATTATAAACAACATCTACCTATGTTGTAAAAGAGTTTAATTTATTGAACTCTTTTTTTGTGGAATTATATGTCGCCTCGAGGTGGTAAAACTATTAAGCTATTATACTGTTAAGCAGGTAATTAATACCCTAATTAATTACTATGGCGAACGAAAAAGGTAAACTGGAGAAGCACGACAAGTATACTATCAATATGCATGATAAGTATGAAATTGAATACTGGTCAACAAAATTTAGGATTTCTGCCGAAGAATTGCAGAAAGCGGTAGAAGAAGTAGGTAACTCATCAATCAATGTAAAAGAACACGTAATGCGAAAATCATGAGCTTAAAGGAATATGTAAAAAAGCGGGATTTCACTAAAACTGCCGAACCAAAAGCCGGCAGGAGCAAGGATAAAAACAAGCTGATGTTTGTTATTCAAAAACATGATGCCTCGCGTTTACATTATGACTTTAGGCTGGAGATGGAAGGCGTGCTTAAAAGTTGGGCCGTACCTAAGGGCCCTTCAACCGATCCGAAAACCAAACGACTGGCGATGATGGTAGAAGATCATCCGTTTGATTACCGCAACTTTGAAGGGATAATTCCCGAAGGCGAGTATGGTGGTGGTACAGTTATAGTTTGGGATGAAGGTACTTATGAACCTATTGAAGAAATAAAAGGGAAGAAAGCACAGGAAAAACATTTGCTTGAACAGCTTAAATCAGGTTCGGTAAAAATAAAGCTGCATGGCGAGAAGTTAAATGGTGAGTTTGCTTTGGTTAAAACCCATGGAATGGGCGACAATGCCTGGCTATTGATCAAACATGATGATGACTACGCTTCTAAAAAGGATATAACCAAATTGGATACATCTGTCCTATCAGGCAAAACCATTGAGCAGATGGAGAAAACCAGTGAAAAGGTTTGGCAAAACGGCCATGAAGAAGATGTAGAAAAAGGAAAGCCCAAATCAAAAAGTAAAAAAAAAACTCTGGCGAAGCCGGCTGAGGAAATGGTGGGTGACGACACCCATGTTCCATTGGTGGATACGAGTGGGACCGATGCTTTGGCGCTTATAAAATCGGCACCTAAATCGGCTATTCCTAAAAGCATAAAACCCATGAAGGCTACTTTGGTTGACGAACCTTTTGACGATCCGAATTGGCTATATGAAGTAAAATGGGATGGCTACCGCGCAGTAGGGATAATTAATAAAGGTGATGTGCAATTGATATCACGTAATAACTTGCCATTTGATAAATTTTATCCGATAAATAAGGTTTTAAAAAGCTGGGGCATTAATGCCGTAGTAGATGGCGAAATATTGGTGCTGAACGATAAAGGGATATCAGATTTTGGTGCCCTGCAAAACTGGCGAAGCGAGGCTGATGGCAACCTGGTATATTATGTTTTTGATATACTTTGGTACGAAGGCAAAAACCTGATGAACTTGCCTTTAAAAGATAGGCTTACCATTTTAAAAGAGGTATTGCCAACTAACGATGATAGTATACGGATAAGCAAAGTTTTTGAAGCCAGTGGTATAGAATTTTTTAATGCTGCCGAAAAAATAGGGCTGGAAGGCATTATCGCCAAAAAAGCCAGCAGTGTTTACACATCAGATCTTCGGTCGCGCGAATGGCTGAAAATTAAGGTGCAAAGGCGGCAAGAAGTAGTTATTACCGGCTTTACCCGTAACGCGGGAACAAGCAAACTATTTAGTGCTTTAATTTTAGGGGTTTATGATAACGGTGTACTTCGCTATGTGGGTAAGGTAGGCACTGGTTTCAATGAAAAACTGCAAAAGGAAATGATGGCGCAATTTAAGCCGTTAATAACTGATAAAAGCCCTTTTGATGTTGAACCTGATGTAGACAAACCGTCGCGTTTTCGTCCACAACGTTTAGGCGCTAAACCAACATGGTTAAAACCCGAATTAGTGGGGGAGGTAGCTTTTGCCGAAATTACCGGTGATGGTGTGTTCAGACAAGCATCGTTTAAAGGAATGCGTACCGATAAAAAGGCTAAAGATGTGGTGTTAGAAACACCAACAGAAACGGATGAGGTAGTAGAGCTGGCGGATAAGAAACCAGAAAGCCATCATAGCAAAGCTATTAAACCTCCAAAAGATAAAGAGCGTAAAACATTACTTAATCCTAAGGATGAAACCCAGGTGCGCAAAATTTGCGGGCATGATCTAAAATTTACTCACTTAAGCAAAGTTTACTGGCCCGAAGATGGGATCACTAAGCGGGATATGTTTAATTACTATTACCAGGTGGCCGAATATATTTTACCTTATTTAAAAGACAGGCCCATGTCGTTAAACCGTTTCCCTAATGGGATACATGGACCAAGTTTTTATCAAAAAGATATAAAAGGTAAAGCGCCCGATTGGATAACCAAAACATTCCCGTATACGACAAGTGATGGCGAGCACAAAGAATATTTGGTAGGATCAGACGAAGCTGTTTTATTATGGATGGCATCACTAGGGTGTATTGAAATGAACCCATGGTTTAGCCGCATACAATCGCCGGATAACCCGGATTATTGCGTGATAGACCTTGATCCTGATAAAAACACTTTTGATCAGGTTATTGAAGCTGCACAGGAGGTGAAGAAAGTGTTGGATGCCATTGATGCGCCCTGCTTTTGCAAAACTTCGGGATCAACTGGTATGCATATTTATATCCCCTTGGGTGCTAAATATACTTACGATCAATCGCAAATGTTTGCACGTATTATAGTAAACATTGTACATAAGCAAATACCCGATTATACCAGTTTGGAGCGCATGATTGCCAATAGAAAAGGCAAAATGTATTTAGACTTTTTACAGAACCGCCCGGGTGCTACCATTGCCGGACCGTATTCATTAAGGCCAAAAATTGGTGCAACCGTTTCCATGCCCTTGCATTGGGATGAGGTAAAGCCAGGGCTTACAATGAAGCATTTTACTATTCATAATTCAATTGATAGGTTAAAAGTTGAGGGTGATTTATTTAAGGGTGTACTAGGTAGGGCTATCGACCTGCAAGGGTCTATAAAGAAAGTTCAGAGAATATTTGAGTAATAATCCAAATGGAAATTTGATCGTCGAATACGCGAACTGCATCTATGATAAACCAATAATAACTCAGCTAACCGGCAGTCCGGAAAAGGCATTGACAAATTATCTGAAAACCCTGTCCCCTGGTACTCTTGTGATAATGGGTGCCTATAGTCGTGGGGCTGTTTCCCGGTTGTTTAACAGCAGTATGGCCAATAATTTAATGGAGACAATAGATCTCAATATTTATCGCGCACTACTAATAATCTGCAATTAGCTATCCAGTGTATGTTTTTTGATTAAATGTTTTGATAGTTTGCGGTAAAACAGATATTTAACAAGCTCAGCGGTTATCATATACGCTATTACCAAGAAGATGGTAAAACCGTAAACTGCCAAAGGAAGGCGTATAAAATTAAACCAGGCTGATAGCGGCGATAACGGAATAATGCCTACCACGATAATGATCATCAGACTGGCTAATATCAATAAATTGCCGGGCATGCTTTGAAAAAATGCCTTGCGTGTACGCACAACTAACACAATAACTACTGCCGAGATAACCGACTCAGTGAACCAGCCGGTTTGGAACATCTGCTCGTTAGTATGAAATATTAATATCAGGCAGCCAAAAGTAATATAGTCAAAAACAGAGCTTAATAACCCAAAAGTAATCATGAATTTACGGATAAAGCTCATATCCCAGCGTTGCGGCGATGTTAGCTGGTGTTCATCTACTTTATCCCCGGCAATTGCCATTTCAGGGAAATCGGTTAACAGGTTATTAAGTAAAACTTGTTTTGGCAGTAAAGGCAGGAACGGTAAAAACAGCGAAGCTCCTGCCATGCTGAACATATTACCGAAATTTGCGCTGGTAGCCATGAAAATATATTTCATAGTATTCGCAAACGTTTTTCGTCCTTCCATTATACCATCAATTAAAACGTGCAGGCCAGGTTTAAGCAATACAATATCAGCTGCTTCTTTAGCAACATCAACCGCAGTGTTTATTGATATGCCTACATCGGCAGCATGCAAGGCCGGGGCATCGTTAATGCCATCGCCCATAAACCCTACAACGTACCCGGCTTTTTTTAAAATTGTAACAATTCTTTCCTTTTGGTTAGGTTCTACCTCGGCAAATATATGTGTAAGCGGCGCAGCGTGAGCCAAAGCGGTATTGTTCATTTGCCTTATTTTGCCGCCTGTTAAGATTTTGGCATCGGGTATGTTTAATTGTAACGCAAGGTGCTTACCAATTAACTCATTATCGCCTGTTATTATCTTTAGTTGAACATTTAAATTGTTCAATTGAGTTATTGTAGAAATGCTATCGGGTTTAAGCGGATCAAATAGTGTTATAAAACCCATGAATATCATGTCTTCCTCATCTCGGCGGGTTATTTTACAGTCATCGGACAGGATTTTGTAAGCCAAACCTAAGACCCGATAACCGTCGCCGCTTAATTGCTGGTATTTTTTTAATAGAGTGTTTTGATGTTCGGGCGTGACAGCAATTATTTTACCCTCTATTTCCAGGTGCGAACATTTTTCTAAAACAGATTTTAATGCGCCTTTTGTTATCGCCAGGTTTCGCTTATTTTCCTTTACCTGTACAGTAAGCATTTTCCTTAAAAAATCGTAAGGGATTTCAGCAACAAGCGGCTGCGGAGCAGTTTGTGTTCCGTATGCGGTGCAAATAGCCTCATCAATTGGATTATGAAATCCTTGTTGAAGCACTGCATTTAGCCATGCATAATAAAGTACTCTGTCACTGTGTTGACCTGAGTAGCCAATGGTATCCTTTAGCGTGACTTTGCCGGCAGTAATTGTCCCCGTTTTATCGGTACACAACATGTCCATACTACCAAAATTTTCAATAGCCGATAGCCGCTTAACTATCACTTTTTTTCTGGCCATTTTTTGTGCACCCGCAGCCAGGTTAACGCTTACTATGGCCGGTAAAAGTTGTGGAGTTAAACCTACTGCAATCGCTAAAGAGAATAAAAACGAATCGAGTACGGGCTTTTGGAGCCATACGTTCAATGCGAAGATAACCAGTACAAGCAATAGCGTTATCTCCATCAAAAGGTAGCCAAATTTACGAACGCCTCTCTCGAAATCTGTTTCCGGTATTTTGCCTTGAAGGCTGGCAGATATTTTGCCAAATTCGGTTGTCATGCCTGTATTAGTAATTAATGCTGAGGCCGTGCCGCTTATGACATGACTGCCCATGAATAAAGTGTTGAACTTTTTGGCCAATGGAGTATTGATTGGCACCACCCCGCATTTTTTTTCTACCGGAAACGTTTCACCTGTAAATGCAGCTTCGTCAACAAACAACTCTTCTGTAGTAAGTAGCAAGCTGTCTCCAGGTATCATATCCCCGGCAGCCAATTTAATGATGTCCCCAGGAACTATCGTTACTGAGGGTACATTAAGCATTTGGCCGTCTCTGATAACAATACAGTTGAGCTGTACCATTTTCATTAATTTACTTACAGCATTTGCGGCACCTTTTTCTTGCCAAAAGCCCAACACACCGCTAATTAGTACTATTGCAAGTATAATTACGGAATCAGCTTTATCTCTTAAGCCCACCGCAATAAATGCTGCGATAATTAGTAATAATGTTATGGGACTTTTGAATTGTGATAGTAAGAGTAAAAACGTCCGTTCTCCCGAATTCGCTTTTAGCTTGTTAGGCCCATATTGTTTAAGCCGGTTTGCTGCCTCCCTGTTAGATAAGCCGGCACTTGTTACCTTTAAGCGACTAAGCGCCGTAGCGACATCTGTGTTACAGAAAGGCTGCGGCGTTTTGGATATTGTTTGCATTATTTAATGTCAAATAGGAAAAAGCAGTACCGGTATATTGATTTGTTTAGGCAACCGATCTGTTAATCTATCCCCAATAATTTCCCTGAAATGAAAGCGATGATTGATCAAAACAATCAGGTCATTATGAAGGTGATTAATTATAATGTCCACAGCGCGGTGAATATCGACTTCCCGGATATTGTTAAAAGTCGCAAAGCAACTTTGTGAGTTGTACGCGATCTCAGCAAATAATTCGCGACTATATTTTTCATCAATTGGAGGTAAGTCTTTAGCACTTATGTGTGCAAGCGACAGCCCTGCGTGCAATGACTTAGCCATTGTTGTTAGATAACGCATTATATTTAGCCGGCAGTAGCGTAAATCGGCTATATAGGTGATACGGTGTATTTGGTGACCTGCCCACCTTTCGGGCACTAACAATAGCGGGCAACGGAGTTGATTAAGCAAACTCTGCATGTCCGGAGCTTTATATCCGGCACCTATTTCGCTACAACCTTTTATCACCAGCCAACAGTCCATCTGTAAGGCCAGTTTAGCCAGATCAGCAGGGTTGGCCCCGGGCATTTGAACTGTCTTGATTTCTTTCCGCAAATTTTGTGTTCCGATATAGTCATTACCGGTATCAAAATGGTAGTTTCCCGCCAAAACCTTAGGAGTAGACGCTTTACTTTTATGGAAGGTTTGAGCAATCGTTAATTCTGCCTGAATCATGCCTGCTATGTGCATAGCCAATTTGGTAGCAACAGTTACTGCTGAAGTACCATCATCAATGATAAGGATTGTTTTCATAGTGCACCTGCAATTGTTTAGGGTAAAGTTTATCAATAATGTCTTATTAAAATATGATTTGGGTCATACAGATTGGTGAGGTTAGTCAGTTGTACCTGGCTGGCTATCAATTTAAAGCAAGAAATATTGAACGGGCTGAATATTGCAGGTAAGGTGTTTTACATCAACACGCAACATGACGACTGTCATTTTTTATAAGGTAAGTAAATACCAATTTTATGCTATAAAATTTATTAATATGAAGCTGGATTTTACGTTACCGAACGGCTATTATATGTTGGTTTTTCATAGTTGCCGAAAACCAGGTAACGTGTGCGCAATCACGAGACAGCCTTATTTCTGTTGAAGTACAGCATCTACTTAGCATCAAATAAAACAATCAAACAGTAAATCACACATATATCATGGAACAGATTAATATCAGCCACATTGCAAACCTTAATAACGATTATTTAAGGGGAATTGAATTTTACAAACAGGAGTTAAGTATTATGCAAGGCCGTTTGGAAGAAATTGCTGCAGACAATACCAGCAAAGAAGTATCTCAACAGGTTGAACACTTCCAAAACCAATTTTTAATACATAGCAATTATTTAGACGAAATAAAACATCGTATCAAAAGTGACCTTAAAAGCATTGAATCGCAGTTACACAAAACGCGTGTTTTTGTAAGCGAAGATACAGCCGTTGAATACGATAATGTAAATGAACAATATATAACTGAAGAAAAATTATTCAACGAAATGAGGCATGAGTTTAACCGCTTTGCTGCAAAATGGATGTGATTTTTTTATTATTATTTAGATAAGCACAGGCTAACAACCTGTGCTTGCTTTTCCATTAGTGCACGATATCCCGTTTTGAATATCTTATCAGCATGTTTCAAGTCAAACATATTGTAGTTGCGCAATGGTGCTTCAATAAATATATCACACAATGCTGCATTCAGTGTTACTTGATCTGAAATAGCCAGGTGAAAGCACCTGTCGAGCACGTTTAACCTGTCTAACTGTTTAAACTGGTTATCAACCTTATTTACATTTGCCCCAATAATAATATCACATTTATCCCTGATACATTTTACCGGAAGGTTATTAAGTACTCCACCATCTACAAGATATAATTTACCATGCTTTTTGGGCGCAAATATTAACGGAATAGATGAAGATCCGATTAACACATCGTATAATGGTCCTTTAGAAAATGTTACAGCGGTTCCACTGCAAATGTCAGTAGCAGTAACAAACAATTTAAGATTAAGGCTCTCAAATTTATCTTTTGAAATAGTAGACTTTAATATGAGTTTTAACCCTGGGGCAGTGAACAATCCACCGGAGAATAAAACCATTTTAGCAAGGCTGGCCGAAGAGTGTTCTTTAATTAGATCTAATATTTGCTTTGGAGAATATCCGGCTGCATATAAAGCGCCAATAATTGCACCGGCACTTACTCCCGATATCACATTAGGTTTGATGCCTAATTCATCCAGCCCCTGCAACACACCCAGATGCGCTATCGCCCTGGCTCCGCCGCCCGAAAGTACCAGTCCTATGGTTGGCATAATTATTTTTTTTGTGCTTTCTCTTTTTCCTGCTGTTTTTCTAATTTTTTAAAGTACCCCCTAAATAAAAAATTATGCTTTAGCGCCTCCATATTTTGATTGAAGCCATCGGTTCCTTTTTGTATATTTTCCAACGTCAGGGTAATATTTTTGGCTGCGGCCGAGTCTCTTAATATCGTATTTAATGGCCCTTTGCTATGGGTTAAATCTTGTTTCATATTAGCTGCTATGCTATTTAATTGAATGGTGAGGTTATTAGCGTTGTCGCTGGCCGATTTAATTTTAGCCATTGCACTTTTTAAATTACCGGCAAAGGCGGTATCTGTCAATAAAATACCTGCACCGCCTTTGCCTTCCTTTATTTGTGCTACTATAGTATTTAGACTATTGGTTATTTGCTTAGCATTCGCAGTTGTTTTATTGATGTTGGTTAATGATGATTTCAAACTCGTGCTTATGCCTTTATCATTTAACATTTCCATCATAGCGCTATTATTAATTTGTAAAACGGTGACTTTTAAAGCTTCAGATATAGAGGCTATATTATCATTGGTTTTAGATAAAGTTTGAAGCATTTCATCCGTATTGATCATTTTTTGACTGGCCAGTAGATCACCTTCTTCTACTTTTGAGCTGGCACCCTTCATGGGCAAAATATTTACAATTTTATTGCCCATAAGGCCTTCGGTACCGATAGATGTGATGGCATTTTTATGGATGTAGGAACGAACTTTATTATTAATTAATAAGGTCACCTCAATAGTTGTATCATTGATTAATTTGATGTCTTTTACAGTGCCCGCCTGTATCCCCGAAAACAACACATTGTTACCTTCTACCAATCCGTTTAAGTTAGCGAAGTGTGCTTTGATCACAAAGTTGCTTCCAAACAGGTTGTGGTTTTTACCCATCATATAAAAGGATAATATAAGTACAAACAAACCTGTTAATACAAAAACTCCTAGTTTAATATTATTTTTTTCTTGATTTGCCATAATGTTATTCAAAAAATTGCCTGATGTTTTTATCTGTTGAATGCTCAAACTCCTGGTAAGTGCCTTCTGCGTAACATTTGCCATCAAGCAGTAATGCCACCCTATCGGCAGTGTTTTTAACGCAATTCATATCATGTGTAATTATGATGGAAGATGTATGATACTTTTGCTGTAGTTTTAATATTAAATTATCTATTTCCCTGGCTGTAACCGGGTCAAGCCCTGTAGTGGGCTCATCATATAAAATGATCTCAGGTTTAAGAATCATTGTGCGCGCCAGGGCCACACGTTTGAGCATTCCGCCCGATAACTCTGCAGGCATCATTTCAATGGTATGTGTCAAACCAACATTTTCAAGGGCTTCAATTACTAAATTATCTACTTCCTTTTGCGACAAATCCATACGGTGCCTGCGTAACGAAAATTCAAGATTTTCCCTTACCGTCATAGAGTCATAAAGTGCATTACCCTGAAATAAGAATCCTATTTTTGTACGCATCTTATCAAGAGCCTCATAACTTAAATCAGGAATGTTATCGCCAAATACGAGTATATTCCCACTATCAGGTTTTAATAAGCCTATAATACATTTTATCAACACTGATTTACCCGAACCTGACTTTCCTAATACTACTACATTTTCTTCTTTCCGGATGGTGAGACTGAAATCATTTAGCACCACATTTTTACCAAATTTTTTAAATACGTGGTCAATTATAATAACCGGTGCATTATTGGTTTCATGTTTCGCATCGGTAATGATTTCTTTTGTTTTCATATTAATTAAGGCCAAATAGATCTGTTATTTGAACTGCCAGCAAATCAATAATGAAAATGAGTACAGAAGACAAAACCACAGCAGAGTTTGCAGAATTACCCACTCCACGGGTGCCTTTACTGGAGTTATATCCTTTATAGCAGCCAATTATACCAATTGCAAAGCCAAAGAAAAATGTTTTTACAATAGCAGGTATGACATCATCGAAATTGAGACCGTGAAATACTTGTGTAAAGAATAAGTTGAAACTGGTAACCGCCCGAATATTTACGCCTATATAAGCTCCAAATAATGATACTGCATCACCCATTACAGTTAAAACCGGCAGCATTAAAGTAGTTGCCAACACGCGTGTAGCTACCAGGTATTTAAATGGATTGGTGCCGCTCACCTCCATAGCATCAATTTGTTCGGTTACTTTCATTGAGCCTAATTCTGCACCAATGCTACTGGCTATCTTCCCTGCAAAAATTAAAGCCGTAATTACCGGGCCAATCTCTCTAACTATCGCTATTCCTACCATAACTGGTAGTTGCGATTCCACTCCATAATCCACCAAAGGGGGACGCAACTGCATAGTTAAAACTAATCCCATAATAAAGCCGGTTAGGGCTATTAATGGCAGAGACTTATAGCCAATTGTATAGCATTGGTTTAATAATTCTTTGAACTCGAATCGGGGTTTAATACCCATCGAAAAAAAACGCCCGGTAAACCTTGCTATATTGCCCGTTTCATCAAAAAAATTAATTGTGTCTGGAAGTAATGCCATAGCTAACAAAGAATTTTAATAAAGATAGGGCGACACTTTTTTTATTTTAATGATGCAACTCATCAAGTATTGTGACAAATATCATCTGCATTAATCAGATAGCTGTTGTAACTAATTTTAAATCAAATCGTATACAACTATTGCGAATATTATTAATTAATATTTTATACTTATACGGGATTTCCTGTATTCACCTATCTTAATTTTATCACAATAGGCCTATGGTCACTATATTGCATATTGAGGATAATAAAGATATCAGTGACAACACCGCTGAATTGCTTGAACTGGAGGGTTACAAAGTGATCAGTGTGGATAATGGAACTGATGGGATCTGCCTTGCTAAAAGCCATCGCCCGGATTTGATCATTTGTGATATTGTTATGCGAGGAACTGACGGGTATACCGTTTTTAAAACTTTGCTGCAGGACATGAATATCCAAAACATCCCTTTTATTTTTTCGACAGCGAATGCAGAAAATGCCGATAAAGATAGAGCAAAGCAAATTGGTTATTGCGAGTACCTCATTAAACCGTTTGATGGAAAGGAATTATTAGATTGCGTTAGCCGGGTGCTGGTAAAATATAAGTTAATGTGATCTTTATAGCTCTCTCAACTCCTTTATTTTTTTGAACTTAAATGACAGGTAAATGCGAAACAGCCCCGATAAAATAAATGCTATACCTGTCCAAAATATTAATGCTTTAATTCCATATATAGGGTAAAGTAATATTAGTAGGGCAATTAGAATAATAGTTACAGCAGTTAATGCCAGCCATCTCCAACTTTTGGATCCGTAAGACCGAATTTGCAGCGCGTTGCCCAGGGCTATCATTCCCCGGAAAGCAATCCAGACACTTACAACTAAGGGTAATAATACCATGGTAATCAAGGGATAATTAAACAGGTAACACCCAATGATCAGGTCAATGATACCGGCTCCAAAAAGCCACCCCCATCCTTTGATCAATTTATGATTTTTAATAGAGAAAAGAATTTCAAAGCAGCCAGATGCTATCATACCTATTGCAACTGCCAGGCAAAGGGATAAGAAAGATTGAAACGGGGATATAATGATCCAAATACCTATACCAGTTAGCAATATACCGGCTATCAATATCAACCACCAATGGTTAATAATATTACGAACAACATTGCCGGCTGAAGTTTCCATTATAATAATTTTAGTAAAGTGTCATTGTGCTTTTGCGAAGGTATTACTGCCGGCTTTAGTAGCGCTTCGTTAATATTTTCAATACCCTTTATCAGTGCGTCGGGGTTAAATGAAATACTATCAATACCAGCCTCAACCAATATTCGGGTAAACTCTTTTGAGTCGCTTGGTGCCTGTCCGCATAAGCCAACTTTTTTATGAAGTTGGTTGGCTTTATTGATCATGGTAACAATTAATTGTTTGCTTGCAGCATTTTGCTCATCAAACAAATCGGCTATCATTGCAGAATCACGGTCAATACCCAGGGTTAATTGAGTAAGGTCATTTGAACCTATAGAAAAGCCGTCGAATATTTCTGCAAATTGCTCGGCTAATAATACGTTGCTTGGTATTTCGGCCATAACAAAAATTTGTAACCCATTTGTGCCACGTTTAAGTCCGTATTCTTCCATCAGGCTTACCACTTTTTTACCTTCGGTAACGGTCCGGCAAAATGGAATCATTAATTTCACATTTGTTAATCCCATTTCATTTCGTACCACTTTCATAGCCTCACATTCCAATTTAAAGCCTTCCTGATAGCGCTTGTTGTAATACCTTGATGCACCCCTGAAACCTATCATCGGGTTCTCTTCTTCGGGCTCAAAGTATTTACCGCCTATTAACCCCGCATATTCATTTGTTTTAAAATCGCTCATCCTCACGATAACCTCTTTGGGGTAAAAAGCTGCGGCAATGGTCGCAACGCCCTGCGATAGCTTGTCTATAAAGTATTGTTTTTTATCCGGGTAGTTATGGGTTAGATTTTCAATTTTTACACGGTCAATTTCGTCGGTAACCTGGTCAAATTTTACCAATGCCATAGGGTGTATCTGTACATAGTTATTGATAATAAATTCCAGACGCATTAAACCAACTCCATCATTTGGGAAAAATGATAACTGAAAAGCTTTTTCGGGCTCGCCAATTATCAATTGGGCCTTAATTGTTTTGGGCAAACGCACATTGCTGATTTTGGTAGTTGTTTCTTTCCAGTTTAATTTGCCCCGGTACACATATCCTATTTTACTCTCGGCACAGCTCAATGTAATTTGTTCACCTTCTTTTATAACAGAGGTGGCGTTTTCTGTCCCAACTATGGCAACCACTCCCAGTTCGCGGGCAATAATCGCGGCATGGCTTGTTCTGCCACCTTTATTGGTAACAATACCTGCTACCTTTTTCAAAATTGGATCCCAATCGGGGCTGGTAGCATCTGTGACCAATATGTCGCCTGCATTTAATTTATGGGCTTCTTGGGGAGAGGATAATATTTTGGCAACGCCGCTGGTTATCATGTTGCCCACAGCTTCGCCGATTGTCAGCTCTTCTCCTTTTTCAATTATCTTGCAGGTTTTAACCTGTAAGGTTTTTGCCTGGCTATGCACGGTTTCGGGCCGCGCCTGTATGATATATAATTGGTGGTTAATGCCATCTTTCGCCCACTCAAAGTCCATCGGTTTTTGGTAATGATCTTCAATTATAAGCGCCCATTTTGCTAATTGTTCAATTTCAACATCACTCAAAACAAACCTTTCCCGCATCTCCCAAGGGGTATCTTTATTGATGGTTGCGTTTACATAATCGTCCGAGTCGGCATACACCATCATTATACTTTTGCTGCCCAGGTTTTTTTGAATAATTGCTTTTAAATTCTTTTTTAGTGATGGTTTAAAAACCAAATACTCGTCAGGAGTAACTGCACCCTGAACGATATTTTCACCAAGGCCCCAGGTTCCGGCAAGATGTATCACATCTTTAAACCCTGATTCCGGTTCAATAGTAAAACCAATGCCGGAACACCCGATGTCTGAACGTATCATTTGCTGAACCCCTACAGAAAGGAATACTTTACTATGGTCAAATCCCTTATCCTCGCGATATTTTATAGCGCGGTCTGTATACAACGAGGCAAAGCACTTTATTACAGCATTTATTAAAGCGTGGTGCCCCTGTATGTTCAGATACGATTCGTGCTGCCCGGCAAAGCTGGCTTCCGGCAGGTCCTCGGCAGTGGCGCTGCTACGCACTGCAACTTCCTGTTCCATATTATCAAAAAGATAATCGTAAGCATCAATTACGGCCATCTTTAAATCGGCAGGCATTAAACCATTCATTATATGTGCACGTGCCATTGTGCCTGTTTTAGTAAGGTTGGAAAAATCTTTTCTGTCCAATCCGTCCATCAAGTTTTGCAATTTATCTTCAAGCTTATTAAAGCTGATAAAATATTTATATGCAGTAGAAGTAATGGAAAAGCCATCAGGTATTAGCAATCCCTTATTGGTTAAATGATTATACATTTCGCCTAATGATGCATTTTTACCGCCTACTTCAGCTATATCATTTATACTTATTTCGCTGAATTTTTTTATGAACTTTTCCATTTCCTTGATTTATTAAAATAATAATGCCACCTGTACCAGGTGTACAGGTGGCTTGCTTAGCTTAGTTTACTTTCACTTCTTTTTTTGTCGCTGTTTTTTTATCAGCTTTTTTAAGCTCTATCTTAAGTAACCCGTCCTGGTAATTAGCGGTAATGTTATCTTCCACAACGTTATCCGGCAGGTTAAATGTGCGGGTGAAAGAAGAACTTGAAAATTCCTTCCTTGTATAGTTTTCTTTTTCCTCATTTTTCTCTGCACTGGTTTCGGCACTTATGGTAAGCAGCCCATCTTCTGTAGTGATCTTAAACTCATCCTTTTTAAAGCCCGGAGCTGATACATCCACCTTATACAGGTTTTTAGTTTCACGGATGTTAACTGCCGGTAGTGTTTCGGTGCTAAAAAGTGTTTTGTCAAAAAAACGTTCTGTGTTCCAGAAATCTTCCATCATTGACCTTAATGACGGAAAGCCATTTGATTTTACTAAAGTTGACATAATGATTTGTGTTTAATGATTTAATAAAAGATATATATGACAAATCTGCGATCATAAATTTAGTGTTGCCATGACGCTAATCAATTGGAATAGTGATGTATATCACACCCTGAAATTTTATTAAAGGCTCATAAAAAGATACAGCCGCAATACTCCCTAATATCTAAGCAGGGTGCAACACGCCTGCTTTTCACAAACACACTAAGAATTGATTATTCAAATGCGGCTAAGAACCTACCGGAAAGGTTAATGTAAAAGTAGTGCCTGATTTGGTACTACTTTTAAAGTCTATTGTGCCATTCATCAAATTGGTATAACGCTTTACTATATTTAACCCTAAGCCTGTTCCCTGGATATCATTAGCATTCCCTGCTCTAAAAAATGCTTCAAATAAATGTTCCTGGTCTTGATCAGGAATACCTATTCCATTGTCTTTTATCAGAATATTGAACATGTTTCCATTAATATCAGATATCATTTCAATAATCCCGTTATCACCGGAGTATTTAATTGAATTTGATAAAAGATTAAGCAGGCAATGTTGCAGTAAATTATTATCCGATTTTATCTTATAAGCATTTCCTTTGTGTATGTAGCTAAGATGTTGCCCATGCTTTAACTGCATCTTCATGCCTTCAGCAATGTCCTCGCAAAACGTAACAAGATCAAACTCACTAAATACAGCGTTAACCTTGCCTGATTCTATTTTCTCAACCGATAAAAAATCGTTTATAATAGTAGTCAGGTTATTTACACCGGTTTTTATCTTATCGAGGTGAAAAAAAATCTTGCTCTTTTCCAGCCGGTCAAAATAATACTCTATTAATGACGCCGATAAAAGGATACTGCTCAAAGGCGTACGAAATTCGTGCGAGGCCATTGAAACAAACCGTGTTTTGAGTTTATTGATCTCCTGTTCTTTTGCAAGCGACGTATTTACTTCTTCTTTCGCCTGCTCCAGCGTGTTAACAATGTTTTTTAAAAAGTTTGTTCGTTCCTCAACTATATTTTCCAGGTTATTGTTATGCTGTTTTAATCTCTCCTCGGCATCTTTTTCTTTACTCAGATCATGTATAATGCCGATATAAACAGGTTCATCATCGCAAACGGTTTCGCTTACAGCCAACCGTGCCGGAAAAATGTTGCCGGATTTGGTAAGTCCGTTTACTTCGCGCCCTATACCTATAATGTGTGCTTGCCCGGTCAGCTTGTATTTTTTTAGGTATTTATCATGGTTTTTATTTTCAGGTGGTGGCATCAGCAAACTAATATTTTTGCCATGTAATTCATCTTTAGTATACCCAAATAACGCACATGCCGAAGGATTTACCAACAAGATATTGCCTTTTTGGTCGATAACCAATATGCCATCAATCACATTTTCGAAAATAGATTTCAATAACTGAATATTATTATACATGCTTATAAAGTAATCAGGTAAGTCTTGCTGTTGGCATAGCAAATATTCACCTTCTGTTGTGTGTAATCAATGACGATGGTCACATTTTTTATATTGACAATCAATATTATAAGTGATGGCAATCATTTATTTATCAAGCAGGTAAGTCCAATTTTGAGTATTAACAATCAAAATAAATTCTTATGAAAACAGATTCAAAAATTCAACAAGACGTTATTGATGAGCTTCAGTGGGAGCCCATTCTTAACGCAGCAGAAATTGGAGTAACAGTGCATAATGGTGTTGTTACTTTAAGCGGGTATGTAAGTAATTATGGTAAAAAGTTTGCTGCTGAAAAAGCAACCTGGCGGGTTAAAGGCGTAAAGGCAGTTGCAGAAGAATTGGAAGTAAGACTTGCAAAAAGTGACAAATTAACCGATAGCGAAATAGCCGAGAGTATTGTGCGCACACTTAAATCTCACACATCTATTCCAGATGAAAGAATTAAGATTAAAGTAACTGACGGGTCTGTTACTGTAGAAGGTGAAGTAGATTGGAACTATCAAAAAGAATCTGCAATTAATTCTATCAGGCATCTGAAAGGGGTAAAGTGGATTAACAATTTTATTACGGTTAAACCCCTAATTAACACCACGATAGTAAAAGATAATATACGCAAGGCTCTTGAAAGAAGAGCCGATTTTGAAGCTGCCAAAATTAAAGTAGAAACCATTGGCAATAAAGTTATACTAAATGGTACCGCTAAATCGTGGGTAGAAAGATGTGCCGTTGAAAATGCGGTGTGGGGCTCGCCCGGAGTAACCACGGTAGACGATCAATTAGTTATAGTATAATATTACACTTAAACTTTACGATAATGAAAACCATACTTGTATTGACTGATTTTTCTGAAAATGCAAAACACGCCGCAAAATCAGCCATGGCACTGAGCGAAAATCTTCATGCCAACATTTTATTATTTAACTCATTTGTTATGGCCCCGGCAACACCTTATTATGCCGGTGGACCTATAGTTACAGAAGGTATTATGTGGTATAGCGAAGAGAGCAAAGATCAACTTAAAAAACTGGCAGAATACCTGGAAGCCGGTTATGATGAGTTAGCTGAAGGACAGTTTAAACCTAAAATTACTTGCGCAAACGGGGAAGGTAATTTAGGAAAAGATGTTGAGGATATCATAAAACATAAAGACATTGAGTTGGTAGTAATGGGAGCCAGGTCTGGCGGAACTATAGAACATATTTTGATAGGAAGCGATACCAATTCGGTTATAAACCATACTACCCGCCCCGTTCTTGTCATTCCTCCTCAATCAGACCTTAAAGGGATAAAAAAAGTTGTTTTTGCTACTGACTTTAACGAAGAAGATATAAAAGCACTTGATTATCTGGAAGAATTACAGAACATATTCCACTTTGAGATAGAAGTTGTTCATGTAAGCCTTAACAATGAAGATGATTTAAAAGATTTTGGGCAGGAAGTGGTATTTGCATCGATGATTAACAGTTTAAGAGACGCTAACATCACTCATAAAACTATCAGAGGGAAAGATGTAATAAACAGGCTCAATCGTCTTTGTCACGAAACCAAAGCTGATGTTCTTGCTCTGGTTCATTATAAAGATTCGTTTTTAAGCCGAATTCTCGAAGCGAGCAAAACCAAAGATGCCTTAACTCATCAAAAAACACCACTATTAATAATACCTTCAAAATTAGCATAGCAAATAGCATCAGGGTTAATATTGGATTAAATTATTCCTGATGCTATTTTAATATTTACGACACCGAGTTTTTTGAATTTGAAACATTAATTTTTTTTCAATTGCTCATAAGTTTGAGCCCTGGGTTTATATCGGTAATTTGGTATGAGATAATAAAGTGAAAAAGAGATCAAGCCTTCAACTTCAATAATGTGACTACTATCAATTGAAATGTTGATAGTGAGCATTGAAATAAGATTTAAAATGTAGTTGTTTTGATGTAATTATTAATAACTGCACAAATTATAATATAATCATCTCATGAAAAAAATAAGTGCGGCCTTTGATGGCTTAAAATTCTCAGAAGGTACTTTGGCTTATGCAATTAAAGTTGCCGAAAGTAGTAAGGCGTTATTGTCAGGTGTTTTTTTGGAATCTTTTTTATATCATGGTTATAAGCTATTTGATATGGTTGGGGCCCAGGGTATTTCGGAAGTAAAAATGAGACACTTGCTTGAAAAAGATGAGGCTACAAGGCGGGAATCAACGGCTATTTTTGAACAAGCCTGTAAAAATGCCGATATCGACTACATTACCCATCATGACAAAAGCTTTGCCTTGCAGGAATTGCTTAAGGAAAGTATTTACAGTGACTTGGTATTAATTGGCGCTGATGAAACGCTAAGCCATTTTTCAGAGGAAAATCCTACACAATTTATTCGTGATTTTTTAGCTGAAATGCAAAGCCCGGTTTTAATAGTTCCCCGTGAGTATAAAGAAATAGAAAAAGTAGTGCTTTTATATGATGGTAGGCCTTCATCAGTTTATGCTATCAAGATGTTTAATTATATGATGCCATGGTTAAAAAGTAAGGAAACTGAGGTGATATCAGTTACTGATCCAAAAGATACGCAAGAGTTGCCGGACGGAGAATTGATAAAAGAATTTATTACCTGTCATTACCCGGATGCAAGTTACACCCTACTAAAAGGCGACCCTGAAGAAGAGATCATAACCTATCTTAAAAACATTAATAAAAATGTTTTAGTAGTATCAGGCGCGTACAAACGCGGCCAGGTTTCCAGATGGTTTAAAACCAGCATGGCCGATCTGTTAATGAAAGAGATTGACATGCCTTTGTTTATTGCGCATAATAAATAATAGTTAGCCTATAAGCCGGTTGGTTATTGGTAATTTTAAGGGGTGTAATTAAATAATTAATAATGGCAATTAAATATCCGTTTAACGCTCCCTACACCTTAACAACAGAAGAAGTTATAGCAATAACTCAAACGGATAAAAATGTCGGGCTAAGCCAAGCAGAAGCAAAAAAGCGTACCAAAACATGGGGACTTAATAGTTATGAAGCCCAGCAGCAAAAAAGTGCGTGGGTTATTTTGTTGCAGCAATTTAAAAGTCCCATTGTTTTTTTGTTAGCAGTAGGAGTAATTGTCTCCATATTTTTTAAAGATTTTTTAGATGCAGTTGCAATTGCAGCCGTTATATTAATCAACGCGCTAATTGGTTTTTTAATGGAAATGCAGGCTCGTAGTTCCATGGTTGCGTTGCAAAAAATGGATGTGATTTTGGCTAAGGTAATAAGGGATGGATCAGCAATAGCTATCCCGGCCGAACAATTAACACCCGGTGACGTGGTCCCTTTTGAGGCCGGCGATATTATCCCTGCTGATGGGCGTTTAATAGAAGCACATCAATTACAATGCGACGAATCTTCACTCACCGGCGAATCATTTCCTGCAGACAAACTTTTAGAGAATGTTGCGCATGATACCCCCGTTAGCGACCAACGGAACATGGTATTTAAGGGTACATCAGTTATTAATGGTAACGGAAAGGCAGTTATAACGGGTATTGCCAATCATACACAATTAGGTGTAATAACTTCATTGGTAGATAGCTCGGTCGAAACTGCCACACCGTTAGATAAAAAGCTAAGCGGGCTAAGCAAAAAACTGATATGGATAACCCTCGCTATGACTGCCATATTTTCAATAACCAGCATTATACAAGGTAAAACAGCATTGCTTATTATTGAAACTTCTATTGCTTTGGCGGTTGCTGCTATTCCCGAAGGGTTACCTATAGTAGCAACTGTGGCATTATCATACGGGATGTTATTAATGGGGAGGAGAAATGCTATTGTTAAAAAACTATCTGCAGTAGAAACATTAGGAAGCACCGGGGTTATTTTAACAGATAAAACCGGCACGCTCACTGAAAATAAAATATACGCCGACACGCTTGGTTTCCCTGCCGAAAGTATCAAAGTACATACAGAAAATAATGCTTTAAAATTTCCGCACGGGCCTATTAAAGCAAGCAACGAAAATTTTGAAAAGTTAGTATTAACGGGTGCCTTATGTAATAACGCTAGTAAAGATACTGGCGACCCAGTAGAAATTGCACTTGTTAATTTGGCTAACTCGACCGGGTTAAATACCGGTAGTTTAAATAAGCAATACTTGCGCATAGCCGAACTACCGTTTAACTCCGATATTATGATGATGGGGACGTTGCATAAAACGCCATCAGGCTTTTTTGCGGCCGCAAAAGGATCGGTCGAACATTTGCTTAAGCGATGTACTAAAATGCAATTAGGGCCGATTATTGAGGCGTTAAACCAAGAGGGTAGGGAGGCTATCCTGAAAAAATCAGAAAAAATGGCTGCCAACGGATTGCGTGTGTTAGGTTTTGCTTATAAAGAAGGAGTTCAACTAAATGATGAAAACTATCTGGACGAATTGATCTATACCGGTATAGTTGGTTTTATTGATCCGCCCAGGATGGACATTAAAGGTGCGATATTTTCGTGCAGAAACGCAGGTATAAAAGTAGTAATGATTACCGGCGATCATCCGCAAACGGCGCTTAATATTGCCAAAAAAGTGGGTTTGGTAGATGAGACCGAGAAAGCAGTGATAACTGGTAAAGAACTCTCGACAATAGAGACACTAACAGCCCAATGGAAGGAGAGAATTTTAAACACGGCTGTATTTGCACGCATAACACCTAAACAGAAATTGGATATTGCAGGTATATACCAGGAGGCTGGCAATATTGTGGCTATGACGGGCGATGGGGTAAATGACGCGCCTGCATTGAAAAAGGCCGACGTAAGCATCGCGATGGGAATACGGGGCACACAGGTAGCTAAAGAAACAGCCAGCATTATATTAAAAGACGATTCCTTTACATCAATAGCCGACGCGGTAGCCCACGGCCGGGAGATATTTAAAAATATCCAAAAATTTGTGATTTACCTGGTGTCTTGCAATTTGAGCGAGATATTTATAGTAACGCTGTTAGGTATTATTGCGCCTGCAGCCACTTTATTGCCTCTGCAAATACTTTTTTTAAATATGGTAACTGATATATTCCCGGCGCTGGCGCTTGGGTTGGGTACCGGCGATAAAACAGTAATGCACACGCCCCCGCGCGAGCCTAAAAAGCCAATAATTACCAATAACAACTGGTTGGTTATTGCCCTGTATGCGGCACTCATAACGCTGTGCGTAACTGCTGCAGTTATCTATTGCAATTACCTTAACCTCAGTGATGCACGCTCAATAAATAGTGTGGCGTTTGTTACCCTCACTTTTGCACAACTATTTCACGTATTTAATATGGCATCTTTGCGCAGTGGGATATTGGTAAATGAAATTACCCGCAATAAATTTGTATGGCTGGCATTGGTTATTTGTGCCGGAGCAATATTCGTTGTTTTTTCTGTGCCGAAAATGCGGATGGTATTAGGCCTAACGCCATTACCTGTTAAACTATGGGTTACTGCCATAATAGCAAGTTTATTACCGCTTTGTATTATACAGGCGTATAAAGTGTTAAAGAAAGGTCAGGTAGTTAATCCTTAACTGTTATTGGGCTATTTAAAGGCCGTTCATCGCCAAGTAATAACCCCCATTTTTTATAATTTAGCGAGCTATCAAAAATAATTTTTAGTATGGATAGTACGGGCAGGGCAAGAAACATACCCGAAAGGCCTGCCATGTATCCCGCCGTAATAATACCAACTATTGCTGCAAGCGGGTTGATCTTAACTTGTGAACCAACTATGCGCGGCATTAATATATTATTATCTAAAAACTGAACAACCGTAATTGCAACTAATACGATCAGGATATCAGCCAGGTTTTCTGACGATGATAAGGTTAACAACACCCCTAATATATTACCTATTAATGCTCCCAAATAGGGTATCAAGTTTAAAAAGGCGAAAATAATACCAATAAGCAAAGCATTTTTTATTCCCAATAGCATTAATGAACCGCCTAATAAAACGGTGATATAGGTAATTTGGATCAGCAGGCCTATCAGGTAGCTTTTTACCATTTTTTCTGTCTGCCGTATATTATGCTCAACATTTGGGTGTTCATCAGTTTTAAACCACATCAAAACAAACTTTAAAAACAGGTTTCTGTATAGCATAACCAGGTAAATGTAAATTGGCAACAGCCCCAAAAACACAACAGCGTCCGACAGTGAGCCAACCACACCTTGAAAAATGCCTCCTATAGCGTTAAGCAATTTATTGCTTTGAACATGAATGAACTTTATTTGTTCGGCCGGCGAAAACCCAAATGAATTACTGATCCAACTGCTTAAGTTTTCGAGGTGCAAACCAACAATTCGCTTAATTTCTGCAAAGTCAGCTATCAGGGCCGACACTTGGTTGGAAAATAGCCAAATAAGTAATACTACAATTATTGTAAATAACAGAATCGGTAAAAATATGGATATAGATTCGGGTATGTTTAACTTTCTAAAAAAACGGAACACAGGCATTAACATAATGCTGAAGAAAAATGCCATTAGCAAAGGCATAATTACCATGTTACCAATAACAATTATTGTCCCAAGTAAAAATATCCCAAGTAATTCAATTGATCGTTTAACAGTTACAGGTAGTTTGTTCACTTACATTAATAATATTTAATAAAGTTACCTATTTTCAAACCGTCCGGTTTTTTTAGTTACAGCTATTTTATACACAATAAGTTCAACAGAGATGCCAATATCACTCTCATTTGCTGTAATTCCGTGAGATGGATGATCGGTAGGGTTATTTGCTAAAGGCATAATACGATGAATAATGCCCTGCATAGCCTGTTGCTTTTCATCCACGTCAGTTAATTCTTCAAACCGGCCCCAAACAATAGCGCTTTTCCATTTAAATACATCTTGTATCTCATCTACTTCAAAGCATACTTCCGGGTTTTTACGCATCATGTCTATTTTCTGCCCCTCAGTAGCATGGCTATAAATGTATTTACCGTCATAAACATAATTTATGGGTACTATATAGGTAATACCATCGGCATGGCAAGCTAATCTACCTATTACTTGATGCTTTAATAAGCTTTCAATTTGTGCTTCATTTAATTCACCCAACATAACTTCTCTTTTATATTCAAAAATACCTTTTGGTTTAAGCGAAAAAATGACTTGCATCAGCAATTACTATATCAGTGCTCACCTTTAAGGTGGTATCACAAAGACTTTTCCATTTCGGGAGCATAAGTTCCGCCGCATGCTGCATGATTGCAGGCGGCACGATGTAGTAGTGATTGTTGAGCCGTGATTTTGTTTGTATCGTCGCCTTTCCATATTTCCAGTGCAGGTTGCTGTAGCGCCCTTGAAAAAGAAAATGTTAATGCCCAAGGCAACCGTGCATCAAATAATTGGTGCATGGTATTTAATCTTTCAGTAGCCAATAAAGCAGATTGTCCACCTGATAAAAAGGCTATTCCGGGTACACTTGCTGGAACACAATTAAGCATACACGCAATTGTTGCCCGAGCTATTTCTTCTGTAGTATTTTGTATTGGATTATTGATACCCGGTAATACCATATTTGGTTTAAGTATAATTCCCTCAAAAGCAACCCTGTGCTGATGCAAAGAATTAAATACAGCATGTAAGGCTTCGGTAGTTATCTCCGCACATTTTTTCATTGAATGGTTGCCATCCATAAGTACTTCAGGTTCTACCACTGGCACCAAACCTGCTTCCTGACAAAGAGCTGCATACCGTGCTAATATATCTGCGTTGGTTTTAATACAAGTTGTTGTTGGGATATTTGGGGCTATGTTAATAACAGCTCTCCACTTTGCAAAGCGTGCTCCCAACTTTTCATATATTTCTAAACGTTCACGTAAACCGTCAAGCCCCTCGGTTATTTTCTCTCCGGCAAATCCGGCCATTGGCACCGTGCCGGTATCAACCTTAATACCTGGTATAATACCCTTGTCTATAAGTACATCTATAAACAGATCACCACCTGCTGTACGCTGTTTAATGGTTTCATCAAAAAGTATGGCCCCGCTAATATATTCCTCTAATCCCGGGGTTGTAACTATTAATTCACGATATCTTCTGCGGTATTCTTCTGTTTCCGGGATGCCTTCTGCTTTAAAACGCTTATTACAGGTTGCAGTGCTTTCATCCATAGCCAAAAGACCTTTTTTATCGGCCATTAATTGGCTGGCGATGGTTGATAAGTGTTGATTGGCTTTCATAATATGGAGTTACTATAGATACACATCAAATGTAATACCACTAAAAAAGTAAAAAGTAACCAAGGTCATATTATGCGGTGTTATTCATCACCGGGTAAGTTGCTGTTGTACACTAAGTTTGATTTTAATAATCGAAATTATAAAAATGTAGTAAAAATATTGCTGATGCAGTAAAATATGGCGTTGAATGTTGATCAGCGATTACTATTAATTACGGTACGCATTTGTGTTCAAAGCAAGATGCAGATAGAATATATAATAATATAGTTTTAAAAGATGATAAGTTTTTAAAATTGAGTGAATATGAAAGCATTAAATGACAAAGTTACACTGATAACTGGCGCCGGTTCGGGTATAGGAAAAGCAATTGCCCTCCTTTTTGCTAAACAGGGTGCAAAAGTTGTGTTGGCCGATATCAATCAGCCAAATCTGGAAGCAGTAGAAAAAGAAATTAGCGGGGCCGGAGGTAAAGCATCAATATTTGCAGCAGATATATCACGAGCTGCCGACGTTGACCTTCTATTAGCTTATACAATAAAAACGTTTGGCACCCTTGACATACTAATAAACAATGCCGGGGTTATGGATAGTTTTACACCCGCAGACATGGTTAGTGATGATCTGTGGAAACACATAATAGGTGTCAATTTAGATGGGCCATTTTATACCTGTCGCGGTGCTATCAGGTTATTCCTTAAAAAAGGCGAAGGTCGAATTATTAATATATCATCTATCAGCGGCTTGTTTGGCGGACGCGCGGGTGCTGCCTATACAGCATCTAAACATGGGCTTATCGGGTTAACAAAAAGCATTGGGTATCAATATGCCAATAAAGGTATCCGTTGTAATGCAATAGCGCCTGGCGGGGTGAATACAAACATTATACATGGGATGGAACCAAATCCATTTGGCTATGATCGTATGATTGCCGGCGCTGGTAATATGCCACAGAGTGCACAGCCCGAAGCCATAGCCGAACTTTCGTTATATCTTGCAAATGAACCATCAGGATTTATTAACGGCGCTGTAATGGTAGCCGATGGTGGCTGGACTGCTTATTAAAACTACTTCAAAAATTAAATTTATGCTGTCAGCAAAACAATTAATTGTTATAAGAACTATGTTAATATGTGGCATAGTATCGTCGTTATGGTATGTTTTATTGAATATTTTTGTTCCGCTGCAATGGCCTGCCTATAATTCTGCGTCCCAAACCGTAAGTGAACTTTCGGCAATTGATGCGCCAACCAGAAGTCTTTGGATATGGTTATGCTTTCCTTATACCGTTATGATTATACTTTTTGCCTGGGGCGTGTGGAAGTCGTCAGGCTCAAACCCTAACCTCCATATTGCGGGTGGTTTAATGATAGTTTACGCAACTCTCGGAATTATTTGGCCTTTTGCCCCAATGCACCTTCGTAAAGAATTGGCGGTAGGTGGGGCAACACTTTCTGATACGGTTCATATTGGTTTGGGTGTAGTTACTGAGGTTATTTATTTATTGGCATTGGGTTTTGCTGCTATGGCATTTGGTAGGTGGTTTCGCCTATATTCTATTGTAACTTTTATTGCCCTTTTAATATTTGGGGCTCTCACCTTTATAGATGCACCAGGGGTTGCATCTAATAAACCTACTCCATGGATCGGGGTTTGGGAACGTATAAACATAGGTGTTTTCTTGCTATGGGTAATTGTGCTGGCCGTTATCCTGATGCGAAAAAACAGACTAAGTAATTATTACAATAACGCTAATACTCTATCATTATAAACCTTAAATGAAATTACACTTCATAAAGAAAGCCGGTTATCTAATGATCATATCATTTTTGATTGCCTCCTGCTCAAACAAACAGGAGCATACTAAACCTGTGATTAGCAATATAACCGTGTCTTTATATGCTTCGGCAGTAGTTAAAGCGCAAAATCAATATGTGGTTTACTCAACCGTTCCTGGTATTATAAATCAGATTGTAGTACACCCCGGCGACCTAATAAAAAAAGGCGCCCCGATGTTTATACTCGATAACCGTGAGGCAAGTCTAAATACAGAAACCTCGCGTCAGGTATTAAATTATAATCAATTAAATGCGCAGGCAGGCTCTGACAAACTTCAGGCAGCATTATCTCAGGTACAAATGGCTAAAGACAAGTATAATCTTGATTCTTCGTTTTTTTACAGGCAAAGAAACCTTTGGGATCAAAACATCGGTACCAGGGCTGAGTTTGACCAACGCCTATTAAATTTTAATACGTCTAAAATAAATTATGAGTCGGCAGTTAAAAATTTAAGGTTGTTAAAAGCTCAGCTTAATAATGAAATGGAGATTTCAAAAATAAATTACCGCGTTAATCAAAAAAGGCAAACGGATTATATAGTGAAAAGTGAGATTGACGGGCAGGTGTTTGATGTAGCAAAAAACAAAGGTGAACTGATAACACCGCAAACCGCGTTGGCCACTATTGGCAAACCTGATCTTTATTATGTAGAGATGGAAGTTGATGAAAATGATATAACACAGGTAAGATTAAATCAGCCTGTTGAAATAACAATGGATAGTTATAAAGGTAGAGTATTTGAAGGGAGGGTAAGTAAAATTTATCCTATTATGGATCAACGTTCACGGACATTTAAAGTTGAAGCAACTTTTTTACATCCCCCCAAGCCTCTTTACCCAAATTTATCAGCCGAGGTTAATATCATCGTAATAGTTAAAAAGAAGGTCATACTCATACCGCGTAATTACTTGGATAATAAAGGTCAGGTATGGTTATCAGATGGTGTAAAAAGTAGGGTTACTACCGGTGTGCAGGACTATCATAATATTGAAATATTAAGCGGATTAAGGGCGTCACAAACTATATACAAACCAACCGAATGAAACCTGGCCTGTTGTTAGATATATCCATAACACTTATTAAAGCTCGCTTAAAGCAATCAATTGTGGCCGCGGCCGGCGTAACTTTTGGAATAGCCATGTTTATAGCCCTGATAAGTTTTATGACGGGCTTAAATAAAATGCTGGATGGCTTGGTTATTAATCATACCCCGCACATAAGGTTGTACAAAGCCATTGGCCCGTCAAAGCAGCAGCCTGTTAATTTAGAGGGACAGTTTTCGACCTTTAAAAATTTTATACTATCGATAAAACCAAAGGATAACGGAAAAGAGATATACAATGTGAACCGGATACTACAGATGCTCAGGAAGGACGACAGAATAATAGGCGCGGTACCAAAAGTAAGCACACCGGTTTTTTTTAATAGCGGTACCATCCAGCTATCCGGTATTGTTGATGGCATTGAAGTTAAAGAGGGAGAAAAGTTGTTTCCGATGGGGGGTAATATGATAAAGGGAAAAATAGAGGACCTGGGCATTGTTAGCAACAGCGTGGTAATTGGCAAGGGCCTTGCCGATAAGCTATTACTTGATGTTGCCGATGTGGTACAGGTTACCACTGCAGATGGTGACAGGACCATGCTTAAAATTGTCGGGATTATTCAATACGGTTTGGCACAGGTTGATGATGTACAAAGTTACACATCGGTTGCTACTACCCAAAAACTGTTGGGTAAGCCAACCAACTACGTAACAGATGTACAGATAAAATTAAAGGACATCGAAATTGCACCGTCAGTAGCAAAAGAATACGCCCGGTTATTTGATGTGGATGCAATTGATATACAAAACGCTAATGCGGAGTTTGAAACGGGCACTACCGTAAGAAATACCATTGCCTACAGCGTTAGTGTTACCTTATTGATTGTTGCCGGTTTTGGCATCTACAATATTTTAAACATGCTTATTTACGAAAAAATGGATGCTATTGCTATACTTAAAGCCGTAGGTTTTTCTGGCAAAGATGTTAAACGAATATTTATTCAGTTATCCATGTTATTAGGGGTAATCGGAGGCGTGGTGGGTTTAATACTCGGGTATACTTTATCAGTAATAATAAGCCATATACCATTTGAAACTACCGCTTTGCCAACACTTAAAACATACCCGGTTAATTTTGAGGCGCTGTATTATTTAATAGGGATAAGTTTCGCGCTTACTACAACCTATTTTGCAGGGTTGTTTCCTGCACGTAAGGCGGCAGGTATTGATCCGGTTGTTATAATAAGGGGGAAATAAAATGGGCACAAAAGTTCTTGAAGCAAAAGCTATTAACAAATATTTTTTTGATCCGGTACGTTTCCGGGTGTTAAGCGATATTAATTTTAGCATAGATAAGGGTAGCTTTGTTTCGGTTACAGGCAAATCGGGCTGTGGTAAATCAACACTTTTGTACGTGCTGTCAACAATGGATACCGATTATGACGGGCAGCTTTGGCTGGATGGTAAACCGCTCCATGGCTTAAACAACGCCGATCTGGCTGCAGTGCGAAATGAAAAAATAGGCTTTGTGTTTCAGTTTCATTACCTTATAGATGAGTTTAATGTATTAAAAAACGTAATGCTGCCGGCATTAAAACTGGGTAAATATGCTGAAGATGAAATTGAGCATAGGGCACTTGCGCACTTGCACACGCTGGGTATTGCAGACCAGGCTTTGAAAAGAAGTTCGCAGCTTAGTGGGGGGCAAAAGCAAAGGGTAGCTATTGCCCGTGCATTAATAAACGATCCGCTTATTATTATGGGCGATGAGCCAACCGGCAACCTGGACAAAAGAAACAGCGATGTTGTATTTGATATATTTAAAGAAATTTCCAGCCAAAATAACCAAACCATATTAGTAGTTACCCATGACCCTGATTTTGCCAAACGGGCAGATCGTACAATTGTGATGGAAGACGGTAAGATTGTTGATACCAGCTTTTTTTAAAAAATAACTACACCTTGGCCCGCACGGATGAATCTACTTCGCTCATACCCGATACAAGAAATATATTTCATAAGGGGAAGGAATTTTAAATAGTCAGTTTATAAAATAATATTATGCCATACTTGATAGCATCTATCTAATATGTCTCTTCCTCGATTATTGATAATGTATACAGCAGGTTTATTTTTTGCCCCAGCATTTAAGCGTTCAATATCAACCAATCTTTTAATGCTAATTCTGACCTGTTGTAAGTTCATTTGCTTGAACCTTTTTCGTGCCTCGTATGGATTGAAACTAATAACCTGATCCGCAAAGGGTAATATTTCCAAATGAGAACGGTTATTGTGTTTCGTCACCATCTGTTTTTTTAACTATATACCGTTAGAAATGATCATAGGACTCCACATACGGTTCATATCTTAAAGCTAATCTTTTAAAAGATGCCTCAGTGTAATATATAGGTTTCTTTATTAGAGCTATTTTCGGACTTTGTCATGATAACTTTTCAATTGAGTAAAGATATCCTTTGAAAATATAATTAGCAACCGACCACAAATTTGACAATATAAATCGAAAAAGCCCCTCTAATAATATAGAGAGGCTTTTTTGTGATCCCGCTGGGATTCGAACCCAGGACCCCAACATTAAAAGTGTTATGCTCTACCAGCTGAGCTACGGAATCATCCTTTATTCGTTTCCGTTTAAAGTGGTGCAAATATAGGACTATTCACGTATGCCTGCAAGGGTTATTTCAATTAATTTAATACTTGACAATAATAGCTTCATTGCCAGTTTACTAAACATTCGATAGAATAAAAATTTGTAATCTTGTTAGAGGAATAAAGCTATATTAACTGAAAAAATTATATTTGCTTTACCATTATATGTCAATATATTAACTGCCCGGATGGCGAAATTGGTAAACGTTGCGGTCTCAGAAGCCGTTGAGAATTGTCTCTTGAGAGTTCGAGTCTCTCTTCGGGCACATCGTTGATAGAGGTGGGTATAAGCCTTTGGCTTGCACTCACCTTTTAAATTAATAGCCCGGGTGGCGAAATTGGTAGACGCACCATCTTGAGGGGGTGGCATTCGTAAGGATGTACGAGTTCGAATCTCGTTCCGGGCACACCTTTTAAATGAACTAAAGTTTAAAAAAACTTGCTATTAGTGTAAAAATATTGAACTTTTTTAAAATATAAACTGTTATTAGGATATAGACAGTAGCAATTATCCACCATGTTAAAGGTGTGGAAGTTTTACTTTCAGAACTTAACCTGTTTTTTTCTTTTATATTTATTTTTTGTGTTTGCTTATAAATTCCGTCATAACTAGCACCTGAATCTATTTTTGATTTGATATTATTTTGTCGGGCTAGCAGTTGGCTGTTAGACTTCTGTTGTATGCGATTGATATGGATTTTTACTTTTTGTGATTTATCTAGAATCTGTTCAAAAAGGGTAACATTGTTTTTATACGGTATTAATATTGATTTTTCTTTGGTTGGTATTAAATCAAACTCCATATTAACCGATTCTGAGTAATCCAAATTGTCAATACTTGATTTGACAATTTTTGAACTGTCTATTCGAATGACTTTTAAATTTGTTTGGGTTCTAACACCCTCTGTAGTATTCAAAACTGTTTGTCGATCTATTGTATTAATTTTAGAGGTTTTCTTTTTTAAATGGCAACTCGTGAATAATGCAACTAATATAATTGGTAATAGGTAATTCTTCATTTTATAAATCTTGTTACTGCATAAATTTGCCTTGTTAATCTGATTTTTCTGTATACTCCGTCGCCTTCTCTGCTACCAGCTTTGTTCGTATTCCCTTCTACGGTTGTAACAGTTTTCGTTGTCCAATTTTCAATGAACCCAACGTGAGCAATCCTGTTTTTTTCGGGAAAGAATAAACCAAAGATGTCTGAGGATAATGGGGTCTGATTAGCTTTTCGATCGCGTTTCCAAACAGTGTTTTTTTGAAAGAAAAGGTCAGGACAATATCCACTACGTGGATTTTGAATTTTATTTTGACCTAATGCCCAACATACAAATGCTGCACACCAGGGGGTACCCTTTGAAAGGTTACAATATTTCAGATAAGCTTCTACTGACTTGCCATCATTATTTCCGGTCAATTCTCTTACTCCAATTTGGGATATGTAAGTAATTTGAACTTTTAACCGGATATTGTTTTGCTGAGCAGCACTTGACAAAAAATTAAGAAGCAATAAAGTAGCAAGGAAGTAAGTATTTTTTGCCATGGTAAAAGTTTGTTAAAGTCGGCTGTAAAGTTTTCTTCGAAATAAATTCTGATTGATGGCCAAATAAAACATAAGATATTCCAGGCGATAAATTGAAACACTAACAGGCTTATTATTGCTGTTATGTTGTTTTGTAAAACACCTATGTCGTAAACGCCGGCTGTTGGATCAATCATGCGGAAAATTGGTGCCGATCCAAGGAAGAGTAATATCGCAACAACGATAAATAAGTATTCTCTCTTTTTAATAATCCATTTTTTTAATTTATTCATTTTATTGAATTTGGAATTTGATCTGAAGTTCCTTTAACATATCCTCAGTTTCTTTTAATGCTTTCTCTAATGATTTTATTTTAATGATATATTCCCGCTCACGTACCTGGTTGTTTTTGATGATTTTTACATATTCACTTTCTTTTTTTTGAAGATTTAGAATCTGTTCGGCCTGATTTTTTAGCTGATCTCCCTGCATATTGATTTGCGCGCGAAGGTCTCCGAGCATTGTACTGTATATCTCTGTATTAAAAAGCTGTGTTTCTGCTGTTATTTTTTTTCTATTGATTATGACTGTCACAATAGAACCAAAGCTTACAGAGCAAAGAATAGTTACAATAGTATTTATGGTGTAAGTTTGTAACTGCATAAGTTAGTTTATTATTAACCCTAAAAGGTTAAAGTAAGCATCACGATAACTGAATTTTTTGATGTCACCGCTTTGTTGGGGTACTTCCTTATCACCTGTTATGTCTAACTCTAAAAAGCTGTTCTCTGATAATTCAGGTATTTCAATTTCAAACTGTTTATTAAACAACTCCATCATATCTTTTTCAGACTGATCTGGTGCTTCAGTTTTTCGTTCTTCAATTAATTCAAATTCTGATTTATATTCTTCTATTGCAGTATCAGCTGCGACTTTACATCTATTGATATTGTTAGCCAATTGAAATGGCTGAATACCTGAACAAGCCCGCAAAATTGACCCACAATGGCTAATTGTTTGTAGTTGAATAATGTTAAGTGATAGTTTTACTTTTTTCATATTTTTTATGTTATTTATTTTTTATACAGCCACCCATGTTGCTGCGCCGCCACCATTAGGAGGGGTTAATTTGTAAATTGTTCCATCGGGTGATTTAGCTATAAATGATGTAGATGCTGTTATATTACCAGAAAAAGCGGCATTTTTGTTTTTGTCAAACTTTAGCACGTCAGCAAAGGTAGGAGGTAAGGCTTGACTTGTCGCTTGTTGTAAAGCAAATGAACCATACTCATTTGCAGGGTCAATAAGAATCCTCCACATCCTACTATCTTCTTTACCTATTCCGCTATCACGACTAAAGTAAAGAGGGTGTATGCCTAAGTACGCACCTTGTGTCTCATAACCACTTCTTATAGATATTGAACCTGAAGAACTTCCACCCATATCATAAGAGTACAAGTTTATAGAGCCATTCTCTGTGTTACCGGGAACAAGTATATCAATAGTAGAATCACTACCACCAATATATTTACCTCCAGCAGCACCATAATCCCCTGTAGGTATAAATACTTTAGCTTCTACCTGATTGATAAATTTAGCACGATGCCCATATGGAGTAAATGTTAGTATATCACCAAAAACAGTACTACCATAGTTAGCCATCTGTAATGAAAAATATCCATAGTTAGGCTGATCATTCCTAAATCTCCAGTTATTACTAAAGTGCCATTCTTCATCTTCTACATCTTCACTTTGAGCAAAGGTTAACATGGGGCTTATTCTATCTGCGTTGGTGGTTATATCCGCACCACCTATAACAACCCCTTTATCTGAGGATAAAGACATAGTAGATTGTGCTTCTAAAAATCCACCTACAGCACTTAGATATATTGTTCCAACCGCTTCATATTCGTTACCAGCTGAAATAGTTATAGCATTACCATTGGTATGACCACCAATATATGTACCACCCGCACTTCCTATATTACCTGTAGGTATAAAGTAACTGGAAACAACACGGAATGCTGATATCTGACCCGAGGATGCATCGATTCCTCCTGCTAAGTTAATGTTTGTTCCAAATAATGTGTCTGTTAGTGGATTACCACTTCCTGCCGTTAAAGGTAAATATCCCGAAAGGGCAGATGGCTCTAAATAATCCACCCCCACAAGTGCTTGACTTACCATTCCCGAGCCATTTGCTTTAAGCAAACCGTTGATATTTCCAGCACCACCATTTGCTGCAGGTATAACAGCCATTGATACCAAAGTTTTATTAGCATCTGTAAACACTGGCTGAGAAGCCGTTAACGATGTTATACCTACGCTGCCTGTTACCTGTAGCTTATTAGATGCTGTATTATTTATTGCGCTTCCTATCAACACATTTCCTACGCCTGTACCTGAGGTGATCCATACGATAGCATCCGTACCTGAGCCATATCCTAAGGATGCGGTATTAGCCACGTTTTGATTGTAGGCAAAATAAGCTCTTTGAGTACCTAGTGAACTGCCATCTGCCGCTGCTCCTGTTGCAAGAGCTATGTAAGGAACACCCGCACCCGGCCCGCCGGAACCAACTGTAGCAACTCTAAAACCTCCGTAGTTGTTATTAGCTATAAATTGAGCAACATCGGCAGCTGTTGTACTTATGCGTAATGGCATGGCCGAACCACTGCTTATATGAACAAGTGTTCCGCTTGCAGGTGTGATATGACCAATGCCAATTCTGCCCTGTGTCTCATATATCGGTGCTGCGGTTTGTGTTTGGGTATTTGCTGCAGAATATTTGGTTATGTAGCCAGCTGTTCCTGAACCTGAATTATAATTATTGGTATCGTAACTTATTACCCCGGCTGTGGACTTTACTAAACCAGTGCCTAATAAAGCAGTTTGTTTATTGTTAAAATTTGTCCAATCAGCCGATGATAAATATCCATTTTGGACAGAGGTCGCCGCTTGTGAACTTATAACCCCTGTATTTGTGTTGTAAAAAATTGGTGATGTTGCCGAATTCGTGTTTCTGGCACGGTCAACAGTAAAGTATAAATTAGTTGTCCCTTCTGTCAACGCATCAGTACTTCCAGGTGAAGCAACCAATCTAATATAAGTTGAGCCACTCCATCTGTATTCAAAATTTGTATCTAATGTTATGTAGATTTTTCCGGTTTCTCCGCTTGCGGGTAATGAAGAGAGGTTTACAACTTCAATTACATCATCTACATACGAGGGTAGTTGAGATGACGGTACTTTCCCGGATCCATCAAGGCTGGCATAGCCGTTTGCGCTGCCTTTATTGTTTGCATCTTCAGGTGTATATCCTAAAGCATCTGTAATAATATCTTCGTTTAATCCCGCAAATTTGTCCGTCCACTCAATATCAAAATCATCATCACTTACTTTTGACATGACTTGGCTGGTAGTTCCGCCTATCGGAACACCATTGCCAATTAATGAAACTCCAGAGCCCCACACTCCTGCAGACTTAGGCCCAAATAAAATATAAGTTGTAGTGTTTATATAAAAGTCGCCATTTACGCCTGTGCCAATATTTGAAGGATTAGTTGTCCCGCTTAAAATGCTAAAGCCATTTGTTCCATTGGTGCCATTTGCCCCGGGACTACCCGGTGCACCGGCAGGACCTGTTTGCATTGAAAATACCTGGCTCCAAGTACCTGAACTTTTTTTATAAAATACCCCCGTGCCGGTGTTTATGTAAGTATCGTTGTTATTGCCTGTTAAAGGGCTCGGAACGCCAATGCCATATAAAACAGTTCCGTCAGTAGTGCCGCCTGATACAGGTAAAGTATAAACCACAGTCCATGCTCCCGAAATTTTTTGTGCAAATGTGGCTGTGGACGTATTAATAAATACATCTCCATTTTTACCTGCTGTATTTTGCGGAAGTGTGGTTCCAAAAGAAATATTCGCACCAACTGTTAAACTCGACCCAATAAGCTGCAGCAGACTTGAAAAGGCAAACTGGTAATCGGTGCCATTGTTTACCAATACCGAAACATCACTTGCGTTTACAGCCGATGCTAAAGGTAATTCGGTTATTTTTTTATCGCTCATTAGTTTAAGAATATGTTTAATGGTAAAGCACCATTGTTGTAAAAATCATTTGTAGATGGAGAATTGAAATCGGTTTTATCTACACTACGGATGCGCGGACCAGCCTGCCTTGAACTCCTGTTTTTGCTACTAGCTTGCCATAATGAAAAATCAGCCTGGTTATCCCACAAAAATCTTTCTATTTCATTTGCATGTGCATTAGCTACGCTTCTTTGTTGTTGTACAAGTTTTACAATTTCTTGGGTAGATATAGGAGCACCATTATCAAGGTGTTTTATCACCGGACCGCTGGCCGTGTAATGTATAGCATCGTTTTCAATAAAGCGGGCGAAGGTGAAATAAGCGAGAGTTGGAGCAAGGCCTTCATATAAAACGATATGTCCTGATCGGTCTAAATACTCGCTTCCATTTAGTAAGTCTTTGTAATGTTGAGGGGCATCAATATCTATAGTGCTATCTTCATTTATATGTTTAATAAAGTCGTAGTATAAAGCATGACCCAAAAATGGTTTCAGATCCAGGTCTTGTGCTTTTTTTATAAATACTTTTAAGCGCTCTGGTTTTATATTGATAGATATGTCTTCATATCTCTGAAAAGTAGTTTGATCAATTAAATAAATTTGACTCATAGCAATAGGTTAAAAGTGAATGGATAGTATACTTTGAGTTTTATGCGGATAAAGCACACATTGCTTCTGCCTCGGCTTGTTTAAAGCCATAAGCATAAACCAGTATGGATACTTTGTTATCGGTTGGAATATCAGCCAATAATAATTGGTTTATACTTGACCCTGCTGTTATACCGATATTGTTTTCAGCAATATTTGCTGGTATTGGTACAATATTCCAATTACCGGAAGGATTGATGTTGGTGTAAAAGTTGTTGAATAGATCTGAAAATGTCTCCGATAACTCTATTCTGTCATTGGCCGTATGATCATTAAACTCGCGTATAGCCTCTTTTTTCTCACCACCATTACTTAAGCCGGATGATTTTTCAGAATTGATCAACTCTTTTGGAACAGAAAATCCTTTGATGATCCGCGCTTCAACTGATTTTTCAGTACTCTCGAATAACTTATCATTGTTTTGTATGGCGTAGGGTTGAAATTCAGGCTTTGAGTTTTCGTCTTCATACTCTATAACAATAATTTTTTGTGCGCTTTTTGTTCCCTGGAAAACACCAAGGTCTTTCTCTAATTGTGATGGACTATTCAAATTTAGTTCATTACCCGGCCCGTTATTGTCAGCTTCTTCACGCCTTGATTGCATAAACAACATGGTTGAGGGTAGAAAGCCGGTAGTTACTTCACGGTTATTGAAAATTTTAATACCCGCCTCTGTTTCAAAATCTTCCCAAACTGAATCGGCCTCAATTAACGGATAATCATCTACATCAGGGTTAAAATAATAAAGCTGCCCTTTATAATTATCCCAACCACCGGAATCAATTACTTGTTGTTCAATGGTTGCAGGATCGGGATCATATTTATCCAGGAAGACGATCTTACTGCGCATAATATTCTTCCAGGTCTTTCGTCCCCAGTCCGAATAAATAGCATACTTGTTTTTGGTATCAGCACAATCGATATCACCCATTCTGATATCTTCAAACTTTACATAGTTTACTGATGATATTTTGAAGTTTGCATTGTAATTTACATGGATACCAAATCCTGTAAACAACGCTTTATCAGTTGCTATTGCTTTTAACAATTTAGCCAGTGTTAAGCCCTTATTATTAATAATAGTTTTACCTAATTCTTTCTCTTCAAAGCCATTGCCGCTAATGAATTTTGCCCTTTTATTCCAGCAATCTTTTGCAGTAGGCGAACTTGCTACAAGTTCAAGCATACGTTGCGGGTAGGCATTGTCCACATCATAATTAAGTATGCCATAGGTTTGATTGGGCCTAACCAAAATTCGTGGTTCAATTTGAGGTAAATAGGTTTTCATTTATAATAGTTAGTGTGTAACGGGCTGGCTATTCGTGCGGTGCTGAATGTGTTTTTTTGGTGGCTATTCGTTTCCTTTTCGCTTTGATCAGTTTGTCCTTTGTTGGCAGTTTTTCAAAAAGCGATTCGATATGCGGAAACTTTTCCAGGTACCATTTAGCTTCCTCGTCGCTTAAATTATCGTTGTCATGAATAGCTGGCGATCCCGGAGCAAACTGATGCTTGCCTGGTTTTAAAATATATTGTTTCATGTTAAACGGGATAGATAAGTAGTGAGCAATTGCTCACTACCGCGTGGTGTATTAGACAACCAAAGCCTCCAATGCTGCTATAGTGCTTGCATAAGTAGCGCTTCCGCTTACCGGCGGAATAGATACTGCACGTGGCGGATACGGTTCTTTTAATTTTTCCGGGTTAGATAGTTTTAATTTATAACCGCCATCCATAGCTTCGTCCGCTGCATTTCGTTCAGCTTCGGTTAATATCAGGCCGTTTACAGCTCCGAATAATTCTACTGCAGAATCGCCCGATTTATAGTTGTTTACCGCTATTGCTTTTACGCGGCCGTAACCCATAGCCATTAGTTGCTCTTTTATATCTGAGGATATACCGGCAACATTAAAATCTATCTCTTCGGTATAACGTGGGCCTACCGCTGTTTTTGCCAGTTTGGAGATAGTATTGAAACTGTTATTAGTACCGGTAAATTTATAAACCTTCGCACTGCCTACCGCGGTTAGGTCGGTCACGATCAATGGATTGGTTGGGTCATAGGTTAGGGTAATATCGTCTTCGTTAAAAGCGTATATCACATCTTCAATTCCTGATGAAATTGGCTCGTCTGTGCCTATGGCAAAGCCCGCATTAATTTTATTGTAAATTGACATATTTAATTAAGTTAGTTTAAGTGGATAATTAGGCTGATAAGTAGAATATCTCGTTAGCAAATTTGAAGTTTACGGCCGCCTTCATGCGCGCTTTCATACGCACTACGTTGTCGTTGGTGTAAGGCTTCAAGTAAACAGTAGATAGTTCGGATGCATCGCCTAACAGATCTACTCCCAGGAATAAGTTTGATGAACGTGCGCCTAAAATTGTATTGGCTTGCCAATGGTTCATTAATTGTAACGGTAGGCCAAGGTAATCCATCTTTTTACTGTCGGTAAAGGCATTTAACACATTTACCGCTTTGTTTGCCTGGGCTTGTGCGTAGGCATAACCCACGTGGAAAGGTATCTGCAGGTTAAAATCTTCCTGGCTGCGGTCTGCGGGGTCCAATTGCGCATAAACGCTGGTTAGCACATCTAATACATTACTTGCGTTAATATAGCTAACAGTTGCGGCAGATGATGTGCCTGAAAAAGTTGCAGCCTTGCGGGTATTGATCTCATTGTAGTTACGAACCAGTTTAAAAGTGGTTGAGCTTAATACTTGTATAAAGTAGGATTGGCCTTGTACATCTATACCCGCACCACCATTTGTAGTGTCTTTACTTGTGCCGGTTACAGCTGTAACAGTTACCACATCGCCGTCTGATAGGGTAGTGGTGCTGCTTACCGTTACCACCCCTGCTACGCTGATAGCAGTTGCAGCCATTGAAGTAGCGGGCTTGCCTAAGCCAACTTTATAAACGCCTGATGCGGCAGAGATAGTTGGTAGTAAACCCGGGAAAGCGGCTGTAAATGCAGCTTCTTTAGTAGACGCTTTTCCCAACCAGTACAAGCGCTCGTTGGCTATTTGTATTTTGGTTAGGTAGCGTTGAACCATAAAGTCTGATAAGTCAACCGTGCCTTCATAGTCCATAAATGCGCCGGGTTTTAAGCTTTGCGCTTCCCATGATTGTACCAGTTTATCCCATTGTTCCTGTTTCATAAACTCATACACAACCGGGTCAAGGTAGCTTTCGTTTTGTGAGGCAGTAGTACCCTGATCGGCAAAGGTGCCTGATGGGTCCTGCAATACAACGTCATCATCAACATCAAGTATTACCTTGCGCGATTTTACGTCGTTAATAACGGTGAGCAACCCTCGTTTAACCGAGTCGGCCTCCAGCAGGGTGCTGGCCATAAACCCAGCCAGCGCTTCGCCTGCATAGGTATTGTTTGTAAATGTAAATTGAGCCATTTATTTTAATTAGTGAATTAGTGATTAGTGAGTGGTGAATTGTGAGTGGTGAATAAAGGGGTTAAGGAGCTCTGCCTATTACTTTTCCCTATTTGCCAACCGCTTTCTTTACGGCGTTTTGTGCCAATGTGGTTTGTGGCGCAAAGAACGGCGTCGGTTCTGTTTTGGCTTTGTTGCTCCGTTTTGATCCTTCGGGAGTAAAGGTTGATTTGATCTCGTTCTTAACTTCTTCCCTTGATTGCTTTAAGCGTTGGTTAGCTTCTTCTAATGCGGCCCTGGCCTCGTTTAATAAAGCATTTTGCGCGTGTAGTTTGGCTTTTACTTCCTGTAACTTGTTTTGTACAGCGGTTGATTTATTGGCAACTTTAAACTTGCTTTCCGGTATTTCTTCTTCGTCATCTTCGGCTTCTGATGGGGTAACTTTTTGAACCTGTCCGCTTTTTATATCCAGCTTTTTACCATCAGCAGTAATATAACTATCTGTCACTGCAGAGGTGGACATATCTTCATCATGGTATACTTCGGCGCCTTCTTCTATTTCGCCGGCGTGGTGCAGGGTGCCTTTGTCGGTAATGGTTTGTTTGTTTACCACTTTTTTAAAAAAGTTCATGATCTTATCTAATACCGACGTGGTTTTTTCAATGAGGTCTTTGTTTTCGATGTTCATATTGCTGTTTATGTTTAAGATTTTGTTAATACATTTTTGGTATAATGCCGGTGCGGTATTGGTATAGCGTTTAATTACCGCGCTATTGCTGATGGTAGCCGTATAATCTTCTATCTCATCAATGAAACCCAGGTCGAGCGCCTGCTCGGCAGTGAGCCAGGTTACAGCATTGATAAGGCTATTAATATTTACCGGGCTTAAACCGGTTTTATCCATGTATATCTGAGCCAGGCGAGATTGTACCACATTCAACATCTGTACATCTTTTAATAACTCGTCCGAGTTTCCGCCGCTGCCAACCATCGGTTTATGAATCATCAGCAAGGCGTATTTTGACATGACTATACTTTGCCCGCCCATAGCCACTATGGATGCTGCCGAAGCCGCTAAGGCGTCAATGTAGGTAGTAACTTTACCGGGATATTTTTTTAGCAGATCATAAATAGCAATTGCATCAAACGCGCTGCCGCCTGCCGAGCTTATGTGTACCTCTACATCCTGCCCGTTTGCTGCTTCCAGTTGCCATTGTATGTAGGATGAGGATAATGTGCCCGAACCTATACATTCGGTATCAGTATCATATAAATAGATCTTGTAGCTCATAGTTTTAATATTGACCGGAGTAAGCCAAGGAGTATTGGGCAACCGGGAGAATTAATAAGGTTAAATGGTGTTGGCTTATCAGCCGGGGTTATACAAATATCGGGACAATTTCCTGAAGTGGTGGTGACAGTAGTTTGTCAGTAATGATTTTGTGCTTTGTGTTCTTTGTGCCTCCTTAGTGCCCTCTGCGTTTAAACTTTAACACAGAGACACAGAGAAAGCACAAAGGAACGCAGAGCATCTGTTATCTATACAAATATCTGAACGATTTACCAGCCTTTTGGTGACACAGTATTGTCAATAATGTTTTTTATGCTGATTGGCATATATCAAAGGTCGGAATAATTGTTTTAACAGTTGCTGACTCAACTGTGTCAGCATCACTAAAACTGTTTAATGCCCGCCAAATGGTACGTTGGTCCTTTTCAAACTTTACTTCGGCCTCCAATACTGCCTGCCTTTTATTAAGGCCGCGAGTTTGCATTTGCGCCTGCACCCACAAGTATATCTCGCGGTAGATAAACAGCTTAGTATTTATAAAACCCGCTTTATACAATTCAGAAAATATGCCCTCGTCAAAAAGTGCGTTTACAATATTTATGTTCATAGTTTAAAAATATATAACTAAGTATGTTGTCATGCTGAGAATAACTAATCACTGATCTCCAATCACTGATCTCTATACTACAAATTCACCCGATTAATCGTCTGCGCCATAATATTTTGTTGGGTATTAATATCCTTCACATCCACATAAACAGGGGGGAAGTTATTGATCATCTGGTAAGCAATGGTATTGGCCAGGTCCTTTTGGTCATTCATGGGTTGATTGTAGTACCTATTGGAGTTACCGCCATCAGTAAATATACCGCCAATAGCGTAGCCCCGGCCGGGATTGGTTACCGAAAAATCGCGGCCACCATAAGCCACATTAATAGCACTTACCAGGTTACGTGCCCAGGGATTGCGCATAGCTTCAGACACTACAACGGCTTCGCCCGAGCGCAGGTAAGCATTGGTATCATCCATACGGCTATAACCTGATAGGAGTGAACCCCGCCCATCAGATCGGAACTGGCCACCCCGCGCAAAGCCCGGTTTTTGCTTGGCAATTTCGGCTATAGACATAGCACCCTGCCCCGCCATAAAAACCGCTTGAATAATACCCAAAGCCTGGCCCACAAACGGGATACCTGCATAGGCTTTAAATGATTCCATTACCGCGCGTTTGGTGCTGATAATGGTATCGGCAATGGAGGTTGCTTTTTTAGCTAAAAAAGCCGCTTTATAAATGGCTGAATCTTTCTTGCTGTTTTTTAAAGCCGCATCAATAAACCTGTCGCCGGCGTGGATTTTGGCATTAGCTAAAGCATCTTCCCGGTCGGCCTTCCGTTTGGCGTAAAACTCCTCAATTTTGTCAATTTCTTCTTGCGTGGCTTGGGTCTTTTTAACCGCCGGATCATTCCTGGGATCCAAAGCCTTTAATGCAATAAGGTCCTGTTGCTTTTGTTCTTCGGTTCTATTGGTATCAATATTAATATTTAAATCGGGTGCCTTAGCTTCTTCCAAATCTACACCACCACGAGGTTTGCCATCTGGTATAGTTTGTTTTTTGGGTTTGCCAACATAACCACCATTGGAGACACCTAATGTTCCTGCTCCACTTTTCTGTAAATCTTTAGTAATTGAATCAGCCAGAGCTTTATTTTGCTTGTCTAACTGTAACGAGTCATTGCTTAAATTTTTAAGTAGGTTTTTAGTTGTATTTACCTTTTGCTGTATATTTTGCAATCTTCGTTCGGCATAATCTTCCTGTACATTTACTCCCGAAATTAAAGCCGCAGGTGTAGGAGCTTGCTTAGCTACTTTATCATATTCTTTTTTAGCAGCAGCTAATTGCTTTTCATAGTATTTGAGTGTGCCCGTTAATTTTGCAGACTTATCCTCATTGCCTAATTTTTGTTCCTGGTTTTTCACCATCACATTTTCAGCGGCCCTAGCCCTTGATGTCGCTAATATTGATTCGGTAAGCTTATCATAGCTACTGGTAGCTTTCCCATTTAGAATGGCTTCTTTGGTTTGCTTTCCAAAATAATCAGGATACTGATTTTGTAATTCGGTTACTATTTTTTTCCTATCAGCAAGTTTTAAGTTATGATTCTGCGATGCGTCATAGAGCAGCTTTAAATGGGTCAGTTCTTGCTGTGCATCTTGCGTACCTTTCAATCGTGCGCCATTTACGGCCTCCATTACAATTTTATGGTCACGTAAAGTTTGATTAAATGTAGATACATGTTTATCACCCTTTATAACTTCGCCTACCCATTTAATAATTTCAGGTGCAAAGGCAATCAAAATGGATAATCCTGCTGTGAATGTTGCTTCTAATGCACCAAAGCTAATTTTAAGTTTATTAATACCTTCTTTTAGTTTGTCAAATATGTCAATAGACTCAAAAATTCCCTCTTTTACTCTTTTAATTGTTGATTCAACATTTTGATTTTGTTCACTGGTTTTTTTTAATGACTCAGTTAGTTTTACTATATCACCATCCAGTTTTGATATCGGGTTGGACAAGTTGTTTATTGACGTACGCAATCCATCAAAAGCATTTTTATATTGGTTAAGCTGCTGCTGTCCACTAGCATTTATTTCTATATCTATAGAAATTTTATTATTGTCTGCCATTTTGTATATTTATTATTGATTAATTATTAAATTTTTAGACCTATGATGATCTTAAAAAGTGAAACTTTTTCAAGTGATGTAGACTTGGTAGTTTTTGTGAATGAGAACGATATTTTACGAGAAAATATCCTTACGATAACCCGTACACCAAGTAAGACTGACTGGGTTTCTATAACTCTTTACTACTACGAAGAAGGTATTTATGTAAAACGGGAAAAAGAAATTAAAATTGAGATCAAAGAAAAAAAGGATACCTGGTTTTAATTTTTTTGAATTTGCGAAAAATATTAGCATTTTTATTTTTTAAAAACTTAAACTTTATCATAATGAAATCTAACTATTTATTATTCGCATGCTTATTTTGCAGTGTTATTTATAGCTGCCAAAATCCGGGGCAAACCTCAAATGAGGCAACCGTTAAAGACACCCGCCCTAAAGACCAGATCTATTTTTTAAACAAAGTAAAAGCAGATAGAGAAACCCATTTGTTTACAAATAACGCTACCGTTAGGGATAGTGTTAAGGCCGCTTTTAACAAATATGCTGTAGATAGTTTAAAAAAAATCCAGTCATGGGAAATGATGGTGGATGAGGTAAACGATAATATAAGCTCCACCTCATCTGTTGCAGAAGTAACTTTTGATAAATATAATACTCCATTATATAATTTAAAATTAATAACCTCGGCAAAAGTTGATAATCCTGGAGATACTATTGCGTATGAGGACAGAACCGATTATACTTATACATTACCTAAAAATCCCACTGACGATTTTTTAAAAAAGCAACTCGCAATCATAAAAACATTAACTTACGGTGATACAGTGATAGTTTCAGGTTCGTTAACACATATCAAGGATGGAAAAATAGATTTTACTTCACTTTTTGACGAGAGTTGGAACCTTGATATATTAATAACTGATATAAAGAAAAAGGGGCAAAAGTAGTTGTCACTAGCCCAATTTTACCAATTCCACTTTGGTAGGCTGGCCCTTGCGCCAGCTATCAATTTTATTAATGTAATAGTAGGCGCTATCCTGCTCCAGGTAAATGGGTATCAACAAGTCAAGCTCCAAAATATCGCGCGGGTTAAGTAAAATATAACGTATTACTTTTTTGGTTTCGGTTAGTATTTCTTCCAGCTCCGGGTAGTACTTTTTTCGCAGGTCATCAAAAAGCAAACTGCCTTTGCCATAACCATTGGGCAAATCGGGCGCATCCTCTTTATAAAAATAAGGGGTACTGACGATGTCATTTACTACCACATTGTTTGTGCCATCGGTAAAAGTGATGGTCTTATTCAATGGCCGCAGATCTAACTTTTGGTCAATCAATATCCTGGGCTCAACGCTTATGTTAAAATCTGTACCACCATCCGTGTTATCCACCATTTTAATTTGCGCAATGCTACGGTTGTAAAAGGGGCGGTTATGCGTAGGGCTAAAAATACTTTCAAACAAAGTGCTGCTGGCGGGCAGTGTTTGGTCCTTAATGTTGAGTTGCGACCAGCCAAATTTCGGCGGCAACACATTCTCATCAGTTTTATACTGCATGTAATTTACCTGTGCATAATTGCCTAACTGAAAGGTAATTTGCTTGCCCTGGTCAACACATTTGCTGGTCCAGTTTTTGGCTATAGGGATATTATTTACGATATCCCTAAACGAGTTGAAGGAAATAGTTTTGCCTGTATTATCCGTCTGGCAAATTATACCGAAGCGCTGTAAGGTGTCTTTTAAAAGGTCCTTTTGTGATATGTCCGGAAATATGCGCTCGCATTGTACCTTTTGGCCAAACTGCATATCAGTCATTTTGTTGATCACTGAAAATGTGGCACCTTTTTCCAAAGTTAAAAAACCGCCCGGCCTACCCTCAAATTGATAATATACTTTTAAGCTTTCGCCCGGTTGCAGGGTAATATCCGCGCTAATGTTTTGCTTTGGAGCAATAATGGCATTACCATCACCGCGTGCCGCATAATCGTAGGTTTGCTGGGCTATTATACCCACATAATTTCCGCTGGTGTTAAATAAGCGTATTTGGATGGTCACTTTGGTTGACCTACCCGGATTTCGGCTGGGATCCCTGGAGATAAAATGTAGGTTGTATGCAAATGCCGCGCTAACATTTACTATTTCATCGGCGTAGTAAATATCCGATTGCCCGTGCCTGGTATTGTCAGGATCATCAAATGTGCTAAAGCTGATAGCGCCGGTTAAATTGACATTTTCATAAGGATAATCTCGTGTGGTATTTTGCCCAAGCTGTGCAGTAAGGCTTTTGTAGTTGGGCCTGTTTTGATGTTCAGTGCCGTGCTCAAATGTGCTGTTGCTGAACTGGCATATCAACAATGGATAAAGTGGGTCAGCAAATAACGACCCGGTGCCCTTATACCCGGTTGATTTTAATAACAAGTCAATAGCTGTTTTAATAAAAAAGCCCGGACGCATATACCTCACATCAATAATGGCCGCATTGTCGGTATTATCAATTAAACCATAATCAACTATGGGCCATATCCAGCCATCTGTTTTGGTTTGCGAATGGGCGACATTGTTCAGGTCCCATTTATGCTCAAAAGGCTGCCAAACCATGTCTTTACCCCATGGACTGTTTTTATCGCCCATGTCGTATATCTTGCCGTCAATCAGGTCAAAAAAATCCACATTGCCCGATAGGATAGTTAGGCTGGCACTATCGTTATCAACGCTGTTTAGCTCGGCTATGCCATAGGGAATTATCTCTAAACCATCTTGTATAACTTTCGCGTCGTATTTGGTATAAGGCAGGGTTGACGCAAAGGCCACATTATCCGGGAAACCCAATATTTGCCTGTTACGCTGAGTTAGTGGTATTTTAAACTGGTTGGAAGTATGGCCCTGCTGATTGCGTACATCGGCTAGGTTATTTATCTGGAAGGATAAGGCAATTGGGCTGTCCTCACTTAAATCAACCAATTGGTCGTTAATGTATAATTGTAGCTGGTCCATTACTGTGTTTGAATATTTATTGCAGGCAGGTTAAAGGTGATGCTAAATGGTGCGTATCCATTCAGGGTTTCATACTCGGCAAAGGTGGCGGTATTAAGTACCACCGTTTGCCACTTAACTGGGTTTTTGTTCACCAGCATTTGTACTTTAGGTGAATATTTGATGGATTGTAATCCTTTAATATCGGCTACAGAAAGGTCCTCGGCCATTACCCTCATTTTTTGACCGGCACTTTTACTGATCACTTCTTCAATGCTATCCTGGTTTTCCCAATCAAATACATAGTTTTTAATAATGGTAGCGTTTTGTACATCTAAAGAAACATCCTGATTGTAAGTAAAGCGATAATAATTCCATGAGCCGGTTAAGCCTATCCACCGCAGGTAAACCGAGTTATGATCTAAATTTTTATCAACCCGTACTATTTGGTCGGCTATAACTTGTACTTCAGTAATGTCAACTATAGTTGTATCGGCGATATTTACGTAGGCCTCGTTTTCCAGGCCATCCGCTGCTACTACATTAATATCATACACAGCACCAACATCAACAGTGCCGGTATATATTAAGCTTTCGCCCGGTGTAGCCGGTACAGTTTTGCTAAATACTACGCTATCATTTTTTTTGATGATCAATGTAAGTTTAGGGTCTGCGGCTGGTGATGCGTCATAGCAATAAGCTTCTACCAAAAAGTTATTGCCCGCAGGCATGTTTAGTGTGCCGGTTTCGTCAACATAAATATCTTTAACCGTTACGCCATTGTTTTTTATCTGCAGATTTGAATCAACATAAGGGCTACCTGTTTGCGTTATGGAATAATTAAAGGTGGATGGCTCGCCGCCATATTGGCAATAAATGCCGGTGGTAAAGTAATATACATCGTCATCAAAATTATGATCTATCAAAAAGCGATTTAAGCCAATACGCTGTGCCAAAGCTGTGTTTACTGATGGCGCATCCTCAATAATGAGTTTTGAACTATCCTGGTTCAATAAAAATGAACCATCTTCATTTATCAAGTAAACCGGGGATAGCCCTCCAACGGAATCTTTATTAATATCCAGTAGACTAATTTTGGCATACAATTCCAATCCCGCCAGATCCTCTCCATAAATAAAACTCAGGTCAAACGGGTAATCGTTGGAGTATACAGGCTCGGCAAAATCAGTTATCCATTTTGCTAAGGGGGTGCCATTAGCTATCGTTTTAAAAGGTACGTAAGCGGCTAAATTTCCTCCGTGTTTATCGCCTAATTGTTTGGCTGCATAAACGATGTAATATGGCTCGGCAATGGTTACCCAATCCGTTTGGTGGTCGGTTGTGCCATTGCTCCAGGCTTCGGCATATTCAATTTGATAGCTGGCGCTCAGGTTGGTATCCCTGTAATTTATTTGGGTGTAGTTGCTATCATCCTTGGCGCGCAAAAGGCTTTGTAAGAAGTTGGATAGATCGGCTTTTACCAAACCCGTATTATCGGGCCTATTGGTTGATGTAATGTTGTTTTGCTGTCCGGTAATAGGGTCCTGGTAAGTAATGCGGGTAAGTACTTTATAGTATTGTTTTAGCTGGTTGATGTTGATGTATCCGCTGGCGTCGCTGACGTATGGCGTATCAATCACCAGTGTATTGCCTGTATAACTTTTAACTGTATACGCCCCTTTATAAGGCGCTGCATTAATGTACACAGTTTTATCTTTTATGCTGTCGGTAAATGAAGTGTCTACCGCAACTTTTGCATTGTTGGTAGCGCTATCCAATGTTACTGCGGTCACCGCAAAATCTTTACGCTGATAGGTAAATACAATAGGGTTAAAGGCGGCGTTCCAACGGCTTTTGTTATTGCCAATAGCTACTGTAGGGTCACTAATTAATGTTCTTGATATTACCGGTATGGTAACGGGCATGTTTGCGGCGCACCCTGTCGGATTATCATCAATTACATAAACGGTTTTCAATCCGCCTGATAAAGCTGAAAAAGTTTGTGAAGATTGAAAGGTAACATTATTCAAACTATATTGAATAGGATAACTTGAACTGGCAACGACAGTTATCTGTGCATCATTTGCTCCCGGAGCTGATTCGGGCGCATCAATATTTATACGGTTTATAGTTAAATTGCAAATGTTTACAGGTGCCGATGGGTTTGGGTCGCCCACGTTGGTTACCGTGAAGGTTACATAATACTCAACCTCGGTATTACCCATTTCATATGTTCTTCTTCTACTGATCAGCCCACTGTATATCAGCATAGATTGGCCTGGAACTGCCTGTTGTAAATTGGTTATGGTGCCCGATACGTTTTGCTGATAGTCAACAATGGCATTATTGCCATTGGCGGGCTGCCCGGTTGTTGAATCCAGAATTGATAAGTGCATATCTGCATAAACCGCTTCAACTCCCGGCTCGGGATACTCGGTATATATGTTTGCAGGGTATATTGAGCCTATTAGTGCCATTATTTAAGTTTTTTTTAATTGATGATTGACTTAGCCGAAGTTTTCAAAGTAGATGGTGGATAGATTGAGTGTTAAACTTACACCCGTGGTGTTTACATCATACTTGTTGTAAACAGGTACGCACTTGGCGTTTCCGCCGGGTTTAATTTTAAAATAACGGCCATCTCCTTCGCGGTATTTGGCGGCTTTCACCATAAACTCATTAGCTAAATGCAATGCCTGGGTTATATAGGTTTCATTGTCTGCTGTGTACTGGTCAAAATCTGTTTTGAATAAAAACTCCAGTATCACCGTAAAGGCATTATCTACCGAGCCATTAACATGCGGTGCTACGGTTATGGCCTGCAGTGGCTGCATAAACACGCAGGGGAAAACAGCATCATCAGCCAGTAAATTTAATTCGTTAGTAGTGCCGTATATAAATGTGGGTGTACCCGTTAGGGTTTGCACAACGGCTTCAATTTGGTTGCGTATGGGCATAGGTTTTAATTTTTATCGTTGAGCCTGAAGCAGATCGGAATATCGTTTTTGATACTCGGCTTCGGTTTTATTAAGCAGGAGTTTGGTAAGTACCCTATCGTACGGAAGGTTTAGTATTTCTTCCCATTTGGTTACATCGCCACCGGCTAAAGCATTGACGGTATTAATATATTTAAATCGTTCAAACGCCTGTATTCCTGCCTTATTCTCCAAAGCTGAAGCAGGCGCTGAAAGTAATTTGTTTTCCGCCTCGATAAGTGCGGATAGCATGAAAAAAAATGGCGGGCTATGGGCAGTGCCTCCGTCACTTTTAGTTTTTTCACTTCGGCATAAAACTCCTCTACCTGGTACTCATTGTATTTTTTGCCCGTAACTCTGCAGAAGAAATACTGCCCCAATACCTGGCAGCAGGCCTTTAGTGAGGGTTTAAATGTTTCCTGCCAATCATCTTCGCCATGTTTTTCAATATGTTCTTTTATCTCTTCGGCAATAATTTCCCTTGCCGCCATAAATGCCCCCGCAGGTTCAACCGACAGGTTATTGATGACATTAACCGTTACCGGCCTCTCTAAATAGAAAGTCACTTTTTGAGGGATATCATCACGATTATACAAAAGTGCAATTTGCTGGGATAGCAGTAGGATGTACTCGCTGAAAATTTGAAACTCGGTAACATCGCAAACGGTATTCAGCTCACTAACAGGAATGCCTGATAATATGCTTATAGCTTCCAGGTCGGTCAGGTATGGCTTTTCCTGCATATCCATCAGTTGCCCTAAAGTAAGCTCATTAAGCAGGGTAGGCATTTTAACCAAAAGCCGGCCTTCGGTTGTTTTTAATTTTTTCTCGATCATTTGAATAAATTGGAGTTTGGTATTATTATATTTTTTTGCTGGTAGGGCAGGCGCGATTTAATGATTTTTGATCTGTTGGTTTTTAGCTTATTCAACGCTACGTAGCGTAAGGGATCGATCAAATGGTTCCAGCTATCAACAGGTTCGTTCAATGCTTTGCCTGATCTATCCGTTTTCCATTTGTATATGCCCATCTCTTTACGCAGGTTAATGCTGTTACGGGTAATGTTAATTTTATAGCGTTTAAGTATATCTATTGAGTGTTTTACACTATCCGCACCTTTATTGGCCCCGGTAATATTCCAGCCTTTTCTTCTAAGCTCTTCTATGGATTTTGGCTCTGCAGAATCTGCTATGATATTCGTCTTCTTGCTCACGTTAAGGCCGGTTAACCGCTTGCTTATATCCGCGTTGGTTAAGCCCGTTTCGTAAATTAATTCGTTAATCCACAATTCGCCGTCCTGTTTATATACTTCCAGGCAACCGGTTTCATCATTAGTAAAACCAAAATCTAAACCAATGGCTATCAGGCGTGCATCAGTCGGAATTTCATTGCAGAGGTTCCAGTTGTTAAATATCGTTCCGGTTAATTTGCCCGTTAAACCGCGGGCGTATACCTTCCAAAGTTCATAATCATCGTTCTTCAGTGCTTCAACTTTGGTTCGTATGTTTTCATCTGCAAACGGGTTGTGCCTATGGTCGGAAATGATCAGTTCCATGTTAAGCTTTCCAATAAGCTTTTCATGAACCCAGAATTCTGTATTAGGGTTGTAGTCGATGAATATCTTTTCCTTGGTACGCAGCGCCAATTCTGCATAGACATTCCATGTAATGCCGTTGGCCTCATTTATAAAAAGATAGTCTCTTTTGCCGGACTTCGCATCTTGTTCATCGCTGTAGCTTTTAAATTCTATCAAAGTGCCGTTATGGAACTCAAATATCCTGTCGCTTTTATTAAAGCTTTTAACTGCCGCCTGCAATTGTATCGAACTGTTGTAAATGGCCAGCGCATCGCGCAGCGCACCCGCCCTTAAGTTGGGTATATCCTGCCCAACTATGGTTATTACCTGTTTTTCTTTTTGGCAAGCCAGGCAAAACAATACCTGTTCAATAGCATAAGTTTTGCCCGAACTGGTGCCGCCCTGGTTAATAACTATATGCGCGGTTGAGGCGTAGTTACGCTTAAACAATATGGTAGCTTCACAATTATTGGTCATAGTTAGAGTATTAAAGAGTAACCTCTTTTTCATCATTGGCAGGCGAGGGGCCACTTTCAACTATTGTAACTTTTAAAGTTTTTATAATTGGTGTAGTGTGTTTGGTGTCGGACTTATCCGCCCACCCCAAATTCTTTAAAGCAAAAACTGCCCCGCCAAACGTACTCTGATGTAGTTTCTTTTCATATATCGCTTCAATACGCAGCCGGGCCCTTTTTAGGTTTGCGGCAAACTTGCCTTTGCTTTCATATCGCTCAAATTGCTCGCGACTGTGAAAACCCAGGTGCAGGGCTAAACCGGTAAGGGTTGCAGGTTTTGACTCAGCAGTTTTAATGGTGCCTGTCTTCTGTGCCGGGCGTTTTTTAACTTCAAGTTGTTTAAAAAAAGCGTCCACAAGTTTATCCAATTCATCAGCTGATGAAAATTTTGGTAAGGCATTTTTCATGATTGTGTTATGTATGCCGAATGGCATAATTTATATTCAAATATCGTCATAATTATTCGTAATTGCAACTTTTTGCTAAAATTTATAGTAAGTTATTGAATAGTAATTGCTAAGTCAAATAACGGGTTTATTACCCACTTCTTTTGCTGCCGATAGCCAATATGGCGGCTTTTTTGCGTACCTTTGTGCAAATTTTAAAGATTTGATGAAGGTATTTATTGCAGGGCTTCCTTTAGAAGTAGATGAGGCCGAATTAACAGCTGTTTTTGGTGATTTTGGGCCCGTAAAATCACTCAGGATCATTAAAGATCGTGAAACAAAAGAGAGTAAAGGTTTTGGGTTTGTTGAAATGGTTAATGAAGATGAAGCCAAAGAAGCAATCAGGTGTATGAATGGCGCAAGCTATTATGGCCGCCGTATAACGGTTAACGTAGCCGAGGATAAAGGTCCTGGTTTTAATGGCGGCGGTAACAAAGGCGGTTTTAGACGTAACTAACATTATATTATTCTTGTTATTTGTAAGCCGGTTTATCCGGCTTTTTTTTGCGTTATTCTCTGGTTATGATTTAAATGCTATTTGGCATAATTATTACCAGTCAATAGTTTCTGCAACCTCATTTTCCACCAGTTGGGTCAGTATGGTTTTTACTACTGCTTCACGGGCCCACTGCTGCTCAATTAATGATGCATCTTCACGGTACCATCTTATGGGCTCGTTTATCTCTATTTGTGTTTTGTAGATAAAGCCTTTTTTAGGATGGATCTTGGTGCCTTCATAACTGTTCAGCTTTTCGTTCCTTATAATTTTTGCAAACTGTTTTGCCGGGATGTCCAGCTGCAGGCATTCTTCCAACGAGTTCTTAAAGTCCTGCTTGTCTTCCAGCCATAGGGTTAGGGTGCCATCGTTCATTTCGTGGTCGGCTACGCTGATGCGGCTGTAATCATAGTCTACCGAAATGATCATCCACCATAGTTTGTCTTTTAGTTTTTGTGCGATCTTTATCATATGCTTAGTATTTAGTGTTGTGATCAAATTTAGGGTACCAGCCCGGTATGTACTTTTGTATCTGGGCAATATAAGCCTGGTGTTTTTTACAGGCTTGCTTGTAAGCCAGGTACCGTAGTTGGGTTGTGGAATCATCGGTGCTTTGGCGGCTCTTGTCAATATCCTTATTTAAGGCAGAATAGACTATATACATATTGTTGGATTTAGGTAATCAATATTTTTCTGTAGACATTGTTCTGTATACTTCTGTAATTCTTTATTAAAAATAATTTGGTTTTTAATATTTTTATAGTAGTTTCGTATAAAGAACAGAACAAATATAAAGAAATATCTTTATTTAAGTCAAGATAATTCTGTAAAATGTTAATAACTTTATGGAAACACCTGTAAATCCCGGCAAAATAAAAACCATTCGTCCAGAGACGTTGGCGTTTATCATATTATATAACCAATTGAAGGGCCGTGCCTTTACCGGCAACGCCCAGTTAGCCGAAGTTTTAGGCTTTAATTCGGCCAGCTCTATTACCGAAATTATTAAGAGTCGCCAAAACATCGATCCTGAAAAATTTAAACTGTTTAAAGAGCATTACCGCCAGTTTATTGATGAACCTGCTTTAAAACCTTATGATACAACTGAAATTATTTCAAAGGTTGGCGAGGGTATACCTATGTATGAAATTCCGGCTACAGCATCGGGCGTTGAGGTTTATAATGATATTAATGATATGCAGGCGGTAGGCCGCATGAATTTTCCGGGTATTGAAGATTGCGATTTTGCTTTGCCTGTTTGGGGACACTCCATGTACCCCTATTTAGAAAATGGCTGCTGGGTGGCTTTAAAGGTTATTAATGATAAAAAAATACTACCCGGCGAAGTTTACTATATTGAATGGGGCGATTACCGGATGTATAAAAGGTTGTTGGCCAGTGATAATCCTGATGAGGTTATTGCCCACTCTGATAATACTACCGAAATGGTTGGCGACAGGCTTAAATACGCGCCGTTTGTTATTAAGATTGCTGATATTAAAAAACTTTGCCTGGTTAAGGATATACACAAAAAGCATAATCATTAATATTCTATTTGTTTTGTGCGTAGTTTGTTTATTATTGTATCCAAATGTCTGACGAAGCACTTGTAAAACGTTTAAAGGTTATTGTTAAAGAACATGGTGGTCAATTGGCCTTAGCGGGCGCTATTGGTGTAGACCAGGGATTTATCAGTAAGGTTATTAACCGCAAACAGGAGGTAAGTTATTACCTTATTCGTAAGTTGTGTTTTCAGCTCAAATACTCGCCCGAGTGGTTGATACTGGGTACGGGTGATAAGAAAATTAACAAACCTGAAACCGCTAAGCTGATCACCGAAATTCAAATGATGCGTACCGAACTGGATATTTTACATGCCCGTATGCGTGCTTTTGAGTTGGAGATCAAAGAATTAAAAGAAGCTCCAAGCGCTAAACAGGCGGGTTAACCGTTATCATACAAATAACCTCCATATATGTACTGCATTAAAAGGTTAACCATCATTCTGTTTGTTATATCTGCATTTGTTGCCAAGGCGCAGGATAATTCTTTAGTGGGTACAGGCAGTACATTGGCTTATCCCTTTATTACCAAAATTATTGAGGATTATAGCCGCACCAATCATGTTAATGTTAATTATCAGTCTATTGGTTCGGCAGAGGGTTTAGCACAGTTAAAAAGTAACACCATTGATTTTGGCGTGTCCGATATCCCAGGCGCCAACTCCAGTTCTGTTTTATATATTCCCATTGCTAAATGCCCCGTTGCTATTGCTTATAATTTGCCGGGTGTAAAGGCTACATTAAAACTAAGTAATACCGTTTTAGCCGACATATTTTTAAAAAAAATAACCAGGTGGAACGACGCTAAACTAATCGCGTTAAATCCAGATGTTAAGCTGCCATCAATGCCTATTCAAATTGTTGACAGGGCTGAAGGCAGCGGTACAGCATACATTTTTAACAGCTATTTAAGTAGCGTAAGCCCAACCTGGAAAACCGGCAGCATCAAAGCCAAACTAACCAGTAAAACCAACCAGGGTAATGCCGGTTGGGTTAAGTTAACTCCCGGTACTATCGCGTTTGTAGGTTTGGCTTATGCTAAACAGTACCAATTGCCTTATGCAGCTATACAAAGTAAAGCAGGCAATTACATAAAAGCAGGCGATGCTAATTATCCTATACAGGGTTTAACCTGGGCAGTAGTATATAAAGAACAAAGTTATGCTAGCCGCGGTATTGACCGGGCCAAACAATTAGTAAAACTATTGCATTATATGATCAGTAACGGACAAAAGGCCGTGCAGCCTTTGGGTTATTTTCCGCTTTCGCCCCAAAATGTTAAAGAAGCTCAAAAAACTTTAGGCCTTGTAACCTACAATGACAAAACCTTACAAATATAATTTCAAATTATTAAAAACCTGCTGACATAGGGTTGTCACCACCCCGTGGTTTCTTTGTATCAACAAACATTTAAAACCACAACGTTATGTCGATAATTGAAATTTTATTAAGAGAAACTGAGCAGGAAGCTCAAACTACCCGCAAATTTTTAAGCATCGTGCCAAACGATAAATATGATTGGAAACCGCATCCAAAAAGTATGAGCCTAAAACAACTGGCAACGCATATTGCTGAACTACCATCATGGATAAGTATAGGCCTTACCACCGAGGAGCTTGATTTTGCAGCAAACCCGTATAATCCAGTAGATATTGCTAATACAACTGAACTGGTAGCTTACTTTGAAAAATGTTATGCCCAGGGCCATGCCGATTTGAAAGCTACCAACGAGGAGACATTGCAGCAGCCATGGGTATTACGCAATGGCGACCAAATTTTGTTAAACCAAAATAAGTACGATACCGTGCGCGTATCTATAAGCCAAACTACACACCACCGTGCGCAGTTGGGGGTATATTTACGCTTGTTGAATATCCCTATTCCCGGAAGTTACGGCCCAAGTGCGGATGAATTAGGAATGTAATTGAGATATGAGATTTTAGACGTGAGACATGAGATAAAATAAAACTATCTCACATCTCATGTCTCACATCTCACGTCTAATCTATATCCACTTCAACCTATCCCTAAACCAAAAAGCTACGTTAACCAATGCTATCAAAGCAGGCACTTCAACCAACGGCCCTATTACCCCTACAAAGGCCTCGCCGCTGTTAATGCCAAATACACCAATAGCCACGGCTATCGCCAGTTCAAAGTTATTGCCTGTTGCTGTAAAGGCTATGGAGGTACTGCGACTATAATCGGCACCAAACCATTTGCCAATAAAAAAGCTTAGCAAAAACATCACAGTAAAATAAATAATCAATGGAATAGCTATCAGTAATACATCAAAAGGTATACTCACTATCATGTTTCCCTTCAGGCTAAACATTACCACAATGGTAAATAGTAAAGCTATTAAGGTAATGGGCGATATAAACGGCACGTATTTTTGCTGAAACCACTCTTCGCCCTTAAGGCTAATCAAAGCGTACCTGCTGATAATACCCGCCGCAAAAGGAATACCCAGGTAAATACCTACACTTTGCGCAATTTCGCCAATGGTGATATTTACCGCCAATCCCTCAAACCCAAATAGCGGAGGCAGCACCGTAATAAACACATAAGCATAAACACTGTATAGCAGTACCTGGAAAATGCTGTTTAAGGCTATTAACCCGGCGGCATATTCGCGGTTACCTTCGGCAAGTTCATTCCATACTACTACCATGGCAATACATCGCGCTAGTCCTATCAATATCAGCCCAACCATATAAGCAGGATGGTCCTGTAAAAATAGAAGAGCCAATACGAACATAATGATGGGGCCTATGATCCAGTTAAGCACTAATGACGCGGTAAGCACTTTTACATCTTTAAATACTTCGCCCATTTTTTCGTACCTCACTTTAGCCAATGGCGGGTACATCATTAGTATTAATCCAATAGCCAAAGGAATATTGGTAGTACCGCTGGAGTATGAATTAATTAAACCCGCAGACGAGGGGATAAAATACCCAATGCCTATTCCAACGGCCATCGCCAAAAATATCCATAAGGTAAGGTAGCTATCTAAAAAGGAAAGCTTTTTGCGTTGTGCAGGTGCGCAGTTATTGGCCGTCATTTTATATATTCTTTTCTATAAAGTCTTTCGAGTAGTCTTTTATCATGTCACGCACCCGCCTAAACTCGTTCATGATCTCCTCAGGCGTACCTGTGGCTTTAGCCGGATCAGGGAAATTAAAATGAAAGCGTTGCGCCGTAGTAGGGAAGTAGGGGCAATTTTCCTTAGCATTATCGCAAACCGTTATTACATAGTCAAAAGGGATGTTGATGTATTCATCCACATTGTTTGATGTATGATGGCTGATGTTTACGCCATCCTCCGCCATTACCTGTATAGCTTTTGGGTTAACGCCATGGGTTTCAATACCGGCGCTATAAACCACGGCTCGGTTACCTGCAAAATATTGTAAATATCCTTCGGCTATCTGGCTGCGGCAACTATTGCCGGTGCAAAGCACTAAAATTTGTTTCATTGTCTGAGTATATATAAAGTTAGCAATTAGCAGCATCCTCCACCGGGTGTACAGCAAGAATCAGCAACTGCCAGGTTTTTTAATTCAACCTTAGGCTTATCCGCAGTAGTACCGCATTTTCCGCCTCTGCCAATGGCTTTACACTGTACTGCATCAGGTTGCAGGTCAACAAGTAAATTTTCACCCTGAACTGTAATGGAATTGGGCAGCATTTGACGCGTATCAAAAGTTGAATTGCCAAACTCAATTTTTACCATCGCGTCCCCATCTAACGGCAAAGCCTTTTCTACAACGTCGATAATGGACAAAGCTTTGTTCACTTTCATGGCACGTTCTTGCTGCTCGTTTTGCGGTTCATACAACTGTACAATAATCTCTGTCCAATTATTTACAACACCGCCGCAATCTACTGACGTAATAGGTGCTTGTTTAATTTCGGTGATATGGTATGAAGCATCAACCCATTTATCTTCGGCGTATTGGAATTGAAGGGTTAATTCAGGGTTACTAACCAGCGTTTCTTTAAATGATCTCCAATTAAGTGTTTCCATGTTATTTGAATTTTATCGTAATATTACGATGATTTAAACTAAAAAAATATTAGCAGCACTTACCCGGATCAGTATATGATCCGAAGAAGTTTCCTAACTCGTTATTTAATAATTGCCATGCTTTAGGGTTGATGCAATAGCATACACTAACACCTTCAATGGTGCCTTGTATCAATCCGGCATTTTTAAGTTCTTTTAAGTGTTGTGATATAGTGGCCTGCGCCAAACCCAGTTCATCCACCAAATCCCCACAAATACAGGCGTTAGCTTTTATAATTTGCTGCAAAATGGCAATACGCGCAGGGTGGGCCAATGCTTTAAGCATTTGCGCCAGCTGGTTTTGCTCGGCAGTAAATATTTCCGTTTTGGTAATGCCCATATCTATCGCAATATTACGATTGACTATTTAATTATCCAAATATTTGCTGATTAATTTTTAAGATGGGAGAGATATCTATATGCCCAATACCTGCTTTAGCTTCACATAGCCGGTTTTGCTTACCGGTATTTTTGCTCCTGATTTAAGTATAGCCAAGTGGCTGTCTTTCTCATAAGGGTCAATACGGGTAATTTCGGGTACGCTTACTATGTATGAGCGATGCACGCGCACAAACTGACGGGGGTCAAGCGTTTGTTCAAAAAAGCTCATGGTCTTGTTTTTCAGGTACGATCCTTCCTGGGTAAATACACTTACGTAATCATCATCAGCCTGTAGGTATTGCACATCAGCTACAGGAATAATTTTCACTTTTGTGCCGGTTTTAACTACAATACGCTCATGCTGGGCGGGCGATAGGGCGGCTGTTTCTAATAACTGCTCGGTTTCTTTTGGTGTAGCCGAGGTGGCAGGCGCTTGCGCCAGATATTTTTCAATAGCTTTATTAAAACGCTCTTTACTAAATGGTTTTAACAGGTAATCAACCGCGTGGGCCTCAAATGCTTTTATGGCATATTCATCAAATGCCGTTGCAAAAATTACCGCAGGTTTATTATCAACCAGTTCAAGCATTTCAAAGCCATTAATTTTTGGCATTTGCACATCCAGGAAAATAATATCAGGCTGATATTGCTGTATAGCCTTTAAACCTTCAAAACCGTCATTACATTCCTGCAAAACTTCTATCCGGTCGCTAAATTGCTGAATGTACTCTTGTACAACCATGCGCGCTAAAGGCTCATCATCAATAATTAATGCTCGTTTCATAGCTGCGGTATTTTAATTATGGTTGTAAATATATTATCATTTGCATGAGTTTCCATCAAATCATTACGGGCAAATAGCAAATAAAGGCGGCGCTGTACCCCGCTTAAGCCAAAACCTGTTCCCTGCCGTGGGCGTGACGTTTGCGGGTCATAAGGGTTTTGTACCATTATTTGCAGGTAATTGTCCTCTATTTCGCCACGTATACTCACCACAACGTCTTCGGTAGTATCATACAAACCAAATTTAATGGCATTCTCAACCAATGGCTGCAACATCATTGATGGTAAAACTGCTTCGCCACAATTTCCATCACAGCTTATTTCTGTTTTTAAGCGATGGCCAAAACGTACTTTCTCAATATCCAGGTACAGGTTAAGGTGTTCCAGTTCCTCATTTAAAGTAACCTGCTGCTGATCTTCTTTCCGTAACGTACCGCGTAAAAAATCTGATAGCTGGTGTATCATTTTACGGGCCTCATCAGGCTTAAAGCCTATCAATGCATTAATGGAGTTTAAACTATTAAACAAAAAATGCGGCTGTAGTTGCTGGCGCAGGTTATAAAGTTCCGCATCGCGGGCCAGTTTTTCGGCTTCGCCTTTGCGTCGTTCATTTTCTTTTTGATCCAGTTGCCCATAAAATATCATACTTATCATGGCCATCCAGCCAATAGCCATAAAGTTGGTAAACAACCTAATGATCATTGATTGAGATAAAAAGCTGGTATATCCTGTTTCTGAAAGAAAATAAGGTAATATCCAGCGCGAACCAGCCATGCTAATGGCTGCCAAAGCAGCGCACCATATTAAAATATTAATATAGCTGCCTTTGCCGGGCTGATAGTAGCGCAGGTTATTATTTATTAACCAACAAGCAGCAGCCAATAATATAGAGCTTACCACACCATCAACCACGGCAGAGTACCACGGAAATCCAAAACTGTGGATAATGTAGGTTTGCAGAGCGGCCCAGACCACTCCGCAAGCTACAAATGCCCAGCGCAATTTTGAAAATGTAAATGAGGTTATGGCCAATTTGAGTTGGTTATAATAACTGTTAAATGTTTAATTAATAGCTACGTACATCTACGCCCGCAAAAAACGACATCCCTTTTAGTATTAAAACTTTATTACTGTCAAGTGGGGCCGTTGTTCTGATCCTTTTATCGTCAACACTTGCAAAAACAGCAGCCAGGTCAGATACCACTTTCCAGTTTGCAGGCACTATAATTTTAATGCCTCCAAATACCTGGGTAATATCTATTATTGTAGGCCCGCTTATATCTGCTTGTGTAAAATCAAGTTCAACTCCTCCAAATACGTTTACCACTTCGCCGCCTTTAAAATCTTTGGAAAGGATAGTTTTTTTAACACCACCAAAAATTGATAGCGCTAATGGCTCGTCCTCAACATTATGGTTATACTTAGGCGCTTCCTGATCAACAGGAGGTGGTGTAGCCGTTGGGTTTACTGTATAGTCAACTATAGGGTCGTGTGTCTGCGGGTTTATGTTAAATCCGCTTTCATTCCATTTATCCTTATTAAATAGCTTACCTGCATTTTTCTTATTACGCTTTAATATTAGCCATATGCCAAAGCAAATTATTATTACCGGCCATACCAGATCCTCAAAACCAGGTATAATATCATCCAACAAAAAAGCCGTACCAATAATTATTAATATGATGCTGGCTACGTTGCGGAAATTGTTTTTAGCCCCTATAAAAAAGCCCACTGCAATGATGGCCATGGGGAAACTGAATAACCAGTGTGGGAAAAGGAACAGGTTAAATTGTTTAAATAGTAGCAGAACACCCACTACTAATATGATTACCCCGGCTATGCTTTTGCCATTGCGGGGTTTGTTTGTATATTTTATATCGTCACTCATCGTCTTAGTTTTAATCAATACCCAAATGTAAGGCAACAATATAGGTAACCCCAAACAAAACTGGCGATTAATTTAAAGAACTCGGTAAACGACGGTATTTTGGCGGTGAAAAAGTTTACACCTCCGGCTCTTGCTGGCTAAGGCAATGAAAACTGCCCAATCCCCATATAATATCAGTCGAATCAATACCAACAACCTTACGCTCGGGGAAGCACCCTTGCAATATCTCTAAAGCCTTATCATCATTTTTACAGCGATAGGTAGGCACCACCACTGCCGCGTTGCCGATATAGAAATTAGCGTAGGATGCCGGCAGGCGCTGGTCCTCGTGTATCACTGCATCAGGCATAGGCAATTCAATAATATCCAGTTGTTTGCCATTAAGCAGGCGCATGGTTTTTAGCTGTTGCAGGTTTTCTTGCAGGATGTGGTAGTTTTCGTCATTCTTATTTTCCTCAACAACGGTAACAACGGTATCTTCAGTAACAAAACGCGTAATGTCGTCAATGTGCCCATCGGTATCATCACCCACAATGCCATCGCCCAGCCATAAAACCTGCTCGGTGCCGTAGTAGTTGTGCAAATATTCTTCTATTTGTTTTTGATTTAAATGCGGATTGCGGTTTTTATTTAACAGACAGGCTGTAGTAGTTAAAACAGTACCCTTGCCATTAAAATCAACCGAGCCGCCCTCCATAACAATACCCGGATGAAAAACCGGTATACCGTAATGTTTACCAATTTTGGTGGGAATTACATCGTCCAGGTCAAAAGGAGGGTATTTACCACCCCAGGCATTATAACCCCAGTCGACTATTATTTTTTGTTGAGTTTCGTTATTGATCAAAAAAGCCGGGCCATGATCACGGCACCACGCATCATTAGTTTCAAACTCAAAAAATTCAACCTTATGCAAATCAACATCCACCAATTGCAATTGCTGTTTGACAAAAGCCGCCATCTGCTCGTCTTTCACGTTAATCCGCACGATCTCGCCTTCAGTCAACGCCTTTATAAATTCGCAATATTTGGGGTAAACCGTAACTATCTTTCCCGGCCAGGATTCTTCCTTATGCGGCCAGCTTAGCCAGGTGGCTTTATGCGGATGCCATTCGGCAGGAAAAAAAAATCCCTGAGATGCAGGGGAGTTATTAAAATTCGCCATACTTTAGTCGTTATCTAATAAACGCTTAGTAATCGGCTGATACGAATCGATTCTCCTGTCGCGTAAAAACGGCCAGTGACTGCGGTAATAGTCTGATTTATCCAGATCAAGTTCCTGTACAATAACTTCTTCATCATGATGCGAGGTTTGGTGTATAACAGCACCAAATGGATTGGCAAAGAATGATCCGCCCCAAAATTTAACCCCGGCTTCTTCGCCTACGCGGTTTACACTTACTACGTACACGCCATTGGCTACCGCGTGCGAGCGTTGTATGGTTTGCCATGCGTTGTATTGTTCGGTATTGGTAGCTTCATCCTGCGTAGTGGCCCAGCCAATAGCGGTAGGGTAGAATAGAATTTCGGCGCCCATTAATGCGGTTATGCGAGCAGCCTCAGGATACCATTGATCCCAGCAAATTAATATGCCTATAGTAGCATACTTTGTTTTAAAAACCTTATAACCCAAATCTCCGGGAGTAAAGTAGAATTTCTCATAAAAACCCGGATCATCCGGTATATGCATTTTGCGGTATTTGCCTAAGTAACTGCCGTCAGCATCTAAAACGGCGGTAGTATTATGATATACACCTTGCGCACGTTTTTCAAATAACGATGCGATGATCACTACGTTTAACTCTGCGGCTACTTTTGATAGCTCGTCTGTTGAGGGGCCGGGTATAGCTTCGGCCAGTTTAAAGTTGTCGTAGTTTTCTTCATCACAAAAATATAGTGATGTAAAAAGTTCCTGTAAGCAAATAATTTGCGCGCCTTTTTGCGCGGCTTCGCGCACTTTAACAATTGCTTTTTGCAAATTTTGCTGCTTATCAGCCGTGCAACTCATTTGCACTATACCCACTTTTGCTTTACTCATTTACCTGAAAATTTATGCAAAAATACAGTTTTTAACTATTAAGGAATAGCCCTTATTGGTTTATTACAATTTACTGTTTAACATTATTTAACTAACTGTACATATTTAGCAAATAAACTAATCTTACCTTTTTATTAGATTTGCAGCCGATTTGGTGGGTTACCAATAATTTTATGCCAAAAAAGCATGACAGATAAAAATAATGAACAACCTGATGAGTTTGATCCGAGTGGTACATTTCCCTACGAAAACTTAGATCAGGATGATAACGGTATCCCCAGGAAAACAATTAAAAGCAGGTTGTGGAGCCTTACCAAGCTTGTTTTAAAAATTACTGTTACAGTTTTACTGCTGCGATATGTTTTAAGTAAAATAAACTTAGATGAAGTAAAAATATTAATAGCCCATTCAAATCCGTGGTGGATGGTAGCTGCATTAATTACTTATTTTATTTCTATTGTAATCTCATCTTTCCGCTTATTAAGTTTTTTCAAATCAATCGATCTACATATTGGATGGAAATTTAATTTGCGTTTATATATGTTGGGCATATTTTACAATCTATGTTTACCTGGTGGTATAGGCGGTGATGGATATAAAATCTATTTACTAAATAAACGATATAAGCAACCAGCCAAAAAAGTTTTTTGGGCGATATTATTTGATAGATTAAGCGGTTTTTGGGCTATAGGATTTATCACCGTTGTATTGATAGTTTTTTTACCACAATTAAAAATACCACTTGTATTAGCATGGAGCGTTTTTTTGGCAGGCACTGCTATATATTATTTTGTAGCGCATAAGTTTTTTAAAGATTATACAAATAATTTTTGGGAGGCACATGCGAAAGCAATTGTTGTACAAGGTTTTCAAGTTTTAACCATTTTATTGGTTATGATTGGTTTAAATCATGATGGAAAATTTGCTCCTTATTTGTCAGCATTTTTGGCATCATCAATGGCGGCGGTAGTTCCATTTAGCATAGGGGGACTTGGCTTTAGGGAGTTTATTTTTAAATATGTAATAACAGAGCTATTTCATTCAAACGGTGAATTGGCTGTTGTTTTAAGTTTGTCTTTTTACGTAATATCTGCCATAATAGCGCTATTAGGTGTTTATTATGTATTTCGTGATGATAAACTGGCAGAGTAATATCTATTGAAATTATGAACATCATTATAACAGGCGCAAGCAGTGGGGTAGGGTTTGAGGCGGTGTTAGAGTTAATATTATCCGGCAACCATAAAGTGATTGCTTTGGCCAGGTCGCAGGAAAACTTAACACGTTTAGCCGAAATAGCTGCAGGGTTAAATCCTGATGGTGTATTATATCCGATAGCTTTTGATATTGTGCATGATGATTATGACGGCCTGCAGCAGTTTATAACTACCCATTTTGACGGCCGTGTGGACGTTTTAATAAACAATGCCGGTGTTTTAATTAACAAGCCGTTTACCGAATTATTAGAAACCGATTTTGTAGAAATGCTGCAAAGCAATTATATAGGCCATGTACGCATTATACAAAGTTTGTATAAGTTAATGCCAAAGGATTCACACATAGTAAACATTGGCAGTATGGGTGGTTTCCAGGGTAGTGCAAAATTTCCGGGACTATCAGCCTATTCGGCCAGTAAAGCGGCATTACACACATTGACCGAATGTTTAGCACAGGAGTTTGCTGAATTTGGTATCAAGGTTAATTGCCTGGCGTTAGGCTCGGCACAGACCGAGATGCTGGAGAAAGCTTTCCCTGGATATGAATCGCCGGTAATGGCGTTTGAAATGGGTAAATACATTGCCGACTTTGCCGTAACCGGGCATAAATTTTTTAATGGAAAAATATTGCCGGTAGCGGTAACCACTCCGTAAAAGAAAAAGCCTCCCCGAATTTCAGGAGGCTTCTTCTTTGCATGGAGTTTATTTATTCAAAAACAGAAAAGCAATAGTGAGGGTTGCGCCGACTTGTCCAACCCAAAAAATAAACATCCATTTAATGGAATTGCTTATTTCTTTGCTCAAGTCGTATTTGACTTTTGCCAAGTCTTCTTTTGTAGCTAATGTTTTGATAGTTGCTTCCACAGATCGTTCTGTTTTGTTATCAATGTATTTAAACATAGCCTCGGTTGTATCGTTACCTAATTTATCTGATAATAACGTATATAGCCGGGCTGTTTCTTTTGCTTCTAAGTACATAACAAATATAATAATAAAAATAGTGATAAGGTTTAGGTTTTAGGTAAAGGTGTAGGGTTGGTATAAATTACTGATTACTAATTCTGCCGGTTATCTTCAAAAATTCATTTACTACAATTTCGTTAGTGTAACGTTTCACACCATCTTTGTCTACATAACTGCGGTTGCTAATTTTGCCTTCAATGGCTACTTCGTCGCCCTTTTTCAAAAGGTCCTCTGCCAGTTTAGCCTGTACGCCCCAAAATACCAGGTTATGCCATTGGGTATCTGTTATACGTTCGCCTTTGTCATTCTTATAACTATCATTGGTAGCTATTGATAAACGGGCCAGTTTTTTGTTAGTGTCAAAAGTTTTTACTTCGGGATCCATGCCTAAGTTTCCTACTAAGCGTACGCTGTTTCTTAATGTGTTCATGCTATTTAATTTTATGTTTTAATTCGTGTTGATTAACAATACAAAGGTGCATCCATCACCAACTATTAGTCGGTTATTAAGTGTTTATAGTCGACAATATCCGTTTGCAAACGTTTGCAATTGAATAATAAATAACTATCTTAGTTAAATGAATAGCGAAAGAACCTGTTTAGACTGCGGCGAGATCATCCATGGCCGGGCCGATAAAAAGTTTTGTAATGACCTTTGCCGCAACAATTACAATAATCAACTCAATAGCAATAGCTATAATTTGGTGCGTAATATCAATAATATTTTAAAGCGCAATCGCCGGATAATGGAAGAACTCAATCCATCAGGCAAAACAAAAACCACGCGCGAAAAAATGGGGGCAAAGGGGTTCAATTTTAAATACCTTACGCACAAGTATGATACACAGAATGGCAAAACCTATCATTTTTGCTATGAATATGGTTACCTGCCATTAGAGGGCGATGAAGTTTTATTAGTTAAGCGCGAAGATAAAGATTAATGGTTTAAGGTGTCACCTAATTCGCTATAGCTTTCAGGATCTTGTTTTTTGGTTATTAATAGCCCCAGACTCATAATTATACTGGTACCCAGTACTACCATAAATAGTAAACCGGTTTCAACCCCGGGTATTAGCATTTCGGGAGGTAAATTATAATATAGTAAAACACTTATTAGTCCCCGCGGTATCAGCACCAATTCGGGCATCAGGTCGGTTTTGGTAAATTTGATGTATAAAAATCTTACTAAATAAACAGCCAATAAAATTATACACCCATTGGCTAACAACGACCAGTTTTTTAACTGACTAATATCCATAGTTAAACCAAAAATTATAAAAAAGAAAGTACGCATAACAAACGCGCTTTCGGCAGATAGCTGGAACAACTGTTTAATATCATTATTCAATTTAGGATAGATAAATACCTTTTGGAAGATAGGGATATTTATTTGGGAGGCATTATTCAGAAACAGGCCGAGTGCCAATACAATTATTAATGATGATAAATGAAACAATTGCCCTAAACAATAAACCATTATAAGTAAGGAGATAATTAAAAAGGATTTAATGTGATGGGTTAATCGCCCTATAATGTACAGTAACAATAAACATGATCCGATAGATAGTAGCATTATTATACCTAACTCCACACCCAGATTAGTGAACGACCCAAAGCCTATATGCTTATTATGAATCATGAAATTAAACAGAATTACGGTTAGTATATCTGAGAACGATGATTCGTAAATAATAAATTCTCTTTTTTTTCTGTCGATATTGGCAGCAGCGGGTATAGCTACGGATGAACTAACTACGCAAAATGGTATAGCATTTATAAAACATAAGTAAATGCTTTGGCCGCTTATTAAATAAATAATATAGGTAATTATTGCTGTAGATGCAAGTAATACCGTTAAAGCAGAGATAAGAGATTTAATAATTACTGCATTTTTATCGGCAGTATATTTTAACTCAAGTGCGCCCTCAAATACAATTAAAATTAAACCAAGCGTACCCAACGTTGGTAATATGGACACGAAATTAAAAATGGGGAAGTTAAAATATTGAATTACCTGTTGTATAATTATGCCCAACAACATCAATAAAATAACCGATGGTATTTTGGTCCTGCCGGCAATAATATCAAACAGGTATGAAAATATTACCAGTCCGCTTAGTATAATTAATGTAGTGTACGATGTCATGTTTTATATAGGATATCGCAATATGCTGTTTTTAAACAAGAATAAAAATACGGCGTATGCGGTATTTTACAAACCAGTGATACCATTACAAATGTTACTTCTAATATTTGAATAAAAAACAACATGCCTCATCTGTTTTCGCCATTAAAAATAAAAAATATTGAATTTAAAAACCGTATTGTGGTATCGCCCATGTGCGAATACTCCAGCCGGGATGGGTTTGCCAATAACTGGCACCTGGTGCATTTAGGTAGCAGGGCAGTAGGTGGTGCAGGTTTAGTTATTACCGAAGCTACTGCTGTAGCCCCGGAAGGCCGTATTAGTTATGGTGATTTAGGGATTTACAACGACGATCATATACCCAAACTAAAAGAGATAACCGATTTTATACATGAGCATGGCTCTGTAGCCGGTATCCAGCTGGCACATGCGGGGCGCAAAGCCAGCCAGGACCTCCCATGGGATGGTGGCAAACAAATACCATCAACCGCTGAAAATGGATGGCAAACACTTGCACCAAGCCCAATAGCTTTTGAAGGTAGCCCGGAAACACCACTTGAATTGGATAAAGCAGGCATAGAAAAGGTTAAGACGGATTTTAAAGATGCTGCTTCAAGAGCAAAGAAAGCGGGCTTTAAAGTAATTGAACTACATGCTGCACATGGTTATTTACTTCACCAGTTTTTATCGCCTTTAAGTAATAAGCGTACAGATGAGTATGGGGGCTCGTTTGAAAACAGGATACGTTTGGTATTAGAGATTGTTGAAATAGTACAGCAGGTTTGGCCTGTAGAAAATCCACTGTTTGTACGTATATCTGCAACCGACTGGACCGAAGGTGGCTGGGAAATTGAAGATTCTGTAGCGCTGGCAAAAATATTAAAAGATAAAGGAATTGATTTGGTTGATTGTTCGTCTGGTGGCAACGTATTAGCTAAGATTCCATTAAAGCCGGGTTACCAGGTTGAGTTTGCTGAAGCCGTACGCCAAACAGGCATGCTAACCGGCGCAGTAGGATTAATAACAGAACCAAAGCAAGCTGACGATATTATACAAACCGGACAGGCAGATATGGTTATTATGGCGCGCGAATTTTTACGCGACCCATATTTTCCGCTGCGTGCCGCGCATCAGCTTGACCAGGAAGTTAAATGGCCGGTACAGTATGAACGGGCTAAATGGCGCAAATAAGCTGTAGGTAAATTAAAAACAAACCCTATTTTTACAATAATAAAAAACTTAAATAACTATGAAACGCACAGCAAAAGCACACTGGAACGGAACCCTGCAAGAAGGCAAAGGCGAAATTTCAACTCAAAGCACTACACTTAACAATACCCAGTATTCATTTAAAACACGTTTCCAGGAAGGTGTGGGTACCAACCCTGAGGAATTAATTGCCGCCGCACACGCAGGTTGCTTTACCATGGCCGTTGGTGCCGAGTTAACTAAAGCAGGATTTACCCCAGGCGATTTGACAACCGATGCAGTTTTAGATCTGGACATGGCAACATTAAGCATCACTAATATTCATTTAGAATTGAAAGGTTCGGTGATTGATGGTGTATCTGAAGATCAGTTTAAACAAATTGCCGAAGGTGCCAAAGCCAATTGTATTATATCAAAAGCATTAAGTGTGCCTATTACTTTAGGCGTAAACTATCAGTAATAATTATTAAAATTAAGATGGGATAGGTAGAGACACCATATGGTGTCTCTATTTTTTTGCCCTTAAATAATGCCACCAAAAAATTCAGGCATTAATTTACGCCTACTGCTTTTTTACGGCTACGGCTCCATAGCTGCCCCTTGTGTTTGGTAGGTATATTGTCGCCCAATAATTTACCCCAGGGTTTAAGGGTATCAATACGGTCGAATATTATTTTTAATACGGCTATGAACGGTATGGATAAAAACATACCTGATACACCCCACAGCGCATTACCCAATAATACCACCACGATGGAAATTAAAGCATTGATCTGCACTTTTGATGATACGATGCGTGGCACTAAAATATTATTATCAATAAATTGAATAACGATATAAGCACCAACAACACCTAATTGTGTACTGTAACCATCTTTAGTGATAGTAGCCATTATAACCGGCAAAGCAATAGCAATAATACCCCCCAGGTAAGGTATCAGGTTTAATATGGCGCCTAAAACGCCAATTAATAAACCATACTTTACACCTAATAACATCAACGCTGCCGAGTTCATGGCGGCCACAATGATGGTTTCTATTAACAAACCTACTATGTAGCTCTGTATGGCTGTTTTGGTTTCCTTTAAAACTTCTCCTACTTTCTTAGAGTTTTCTTCCGAGAAAACCTCGTAGAAAAAATTAAGGATAAGCGTTTTATAAAGCATCATTAAAAAAATATAAACCGGTAATAAAACTACAATAGACAGTACACCTAATAAGCCGCCCAATGTTTTACCTAGTATAGCCGGGGCAGTATCTAATGCTTCTTTAATCATTTTATCCTGCTTTGTTATAGGCACGTTAAATGTAGCGGCAAGCCAGCTTTTCAAATCAGCGGTTATTACGCCAAATTTTTCTTTAAGCATGGGTAACGAATCGGTAAACTGAGCAATTTGGGTGGAAAGGAAATACAATACCCCTGCTACTCCTATAACCGCTATAAGCAATGATAAAAGGATAGAAAAAATTTTAGGTATCCCAAATTTTTCAAAGCGGTTACTCAACGGGTTTAGTAGGGTGGCTAAAAAAGCAGCAAATGCTATTGGCACCAATATGTCTGCCAGTTGGGCAAATAAATATATTACCAATATTAAACCAAATAATATGACGGTGCTTTTTAAATAAAATGGATATTCTTTAATTGCCATTGCCTGATTAATAAATGCTATCAAACAAAGCAAAATTGAGGCGCATTGTTTTAAAATATTGCATAGATAATTTAGTGCTTTAAAGATGTATTAAATGTCAAACTAAAATTTCTTTACCTATAGCAAATGTTTTGATATAACTTATGTTTTAGTTATCTTGACAGGCGAAACAATAGCCCTCCCGGGCCAGCCTAAACCTTATCACTTATGCCAGCTATTATAAGACTAAAGCTTATAAAAAAAGCCTTGCCATGTAAACTGGCAAGGCTTTCGCTTTAAATTTGTATTTCGGGCTAACTCAACAAATTTTTCCAGCTAACCAAATCGCCAATAATTTTATCTAATTTGTCGGCAGCTACGCGCTCTTGTTTCATGCTGTCGCGATGGCGTATAGTTACGGTATTGTCTTCTAAGGTTTGGTGGTCAACCGTGATACAAAACGGCGTACCAATAGCATCCTGACGGCGGTAACGTTTACCAATAGCGTCTTTCTCTTCGTATTGCAGGTTAAAGTCAAGCTTTAACTTATCCATTATCTCGCGGGCTTTTTCAGGCAAGCCATCTTTTTTAATCAACGGGAATATAGCCGCTTTAACAGGAGCCAAACAAGGGTGTATACGTAATACCGTACGGCTATCTTGTTTCTCATCAATGCTCAGATCTTCTTCTTCAAAAGCGTTAATCATCGTCAGTAAAAACATCCTGTCTAAACCAATTGAAGTTTCGATCACGTAAGGGATATAGTTACCATAAGGCTTGCCGTCAGGGCCCAGTTCGGGGTCAAAATATTGCATTTTTTTGCCCGAGAATTGCTGATGCTGGCTCAAATCAAAATCGGTGCGGCTATGTATACCTTCCACCTCTTTAAAGCCAAATGGGAACTCAAATTCAATATCATAAGCTGCGTCGGCATAATGAGCTAACTTGGTATGCTCGTGATAGCGGTATTTAGCGGCATCGGTACCTAATGCCAAATGCCATTTTAGGCGGGTCTCTTTCCATTTTTCAAACCACTCGGCTTGTGTGCCGGGGCGTACAAAAAATTGCATTTCCATCTGCTCAAACTCGCGCATACGGATAATAAACTGGCGGGCAATAACCTCGTTACGGAAGGCCTTACCAATTTGTGCAATACCAAACGGAATTTTCATCCTGCCTGATTTTTGCACGTTCAAATAGTTTACAAATATACCCTGGGCAGTTTCGGGGCGAAGGTATATCGTGTCAGATTCGTCAGCAATAGCACCTACTTGTGTGCTAAACATCAGATTAAACTGCCTAACTTCCGTCCAGTTAGCTGTTTTTGACAGCGGACATGTAATGTTTTGCGCTATAATTAACTCGCGCAGGCGGGGTAGGTCCTCGGCTTTAAGGGCGTTGTCCATTTCAAGTTGAAGTTCTTCGGCCTCGTTGGTTTTACCTTCCTCGTCAAGTTTGGCTATTTTATCTTCCAATAGCTGATCCGCGCGGTAGCGTTTGTTTGAGTCTTTGTTATCAATCATCGGGTCGCTAAAGCCATCAACATGGCCGCTGGCTTTCCATATTTTGGGGTGCATAAATATGGCCGAATCAATACCTACAATATTATCATTCATCTGCACCATGGCCTTCCACCAATAGGTTTTAATGTTGTTCTTTAGCTCGGCACCGTATTGGCCGTAATCATAAACAGCACTTAAGCCATCATAAATCTCGCTGGAAGGAAAAACAAAGCCATATTCTTTGGCGTGTGCGATAACATTTTTAAAAAGCTCGTCGGTATTTTTACTCATAGTGCAGCAAAGATATATTTTTTTGATTTTGGATGATGGAATTTTTGGTGCAATAATTGTGGCTTACTGAAAAATTTATAATGTATGATCAGACCCTTATTTTTAGGTGTAGTTTTATTGGTTGCTGTTAGGGCTAACGCCCAATTTGCCGATAGTGAAAAAAAATCGCCGGTGCGGACGCTTACTTACCAGCAATATAATGATTACCTGAAAGGCGAAGCAGGTAGTGACATGGCCATGGTGGCCGAAATTAATCATTACCCGATGCCTGATAAGGTGCTGAAGTTTAAAAAGGAACTGGACCTTAGCCCCATCCAAATTAAAAATATTGAAACCGCTAATACCTATATGCATCGCAGAAGGCTGGAAATAGGCGGATCAGTAATTAGTACAGAGCGGACATTGGATAGCCTGTTCCGTAACCATAAAATGGATGATGGTAAACTTATTTTTTTTACCAACCGTTATGGTTTATACCAGGGCGAGTTAAAAAATGCCATTTTACAAGCTTGTTTTGCTACCGAAAAGCAGCTTACACCACAACAAATTAAGCGGTTTGAAGCTTTGCAAAAACCTAATTAGCAATATGCCGTTGGTTTTATTTAATTTAGCGCCCTCATTATTCATAATTGTATGAAGATTAGTTTTGATTTTGAAAAGCCGATAGCTGAGTTAATACAGCAGATAGAAAAAGTAAAGCAGGTTGAAGACAAGAACAAGTTGGATATGACTGCAACTGTTGTTGAACTGGAAGCTAAACTGGAGGCAGCAAAGCAGGAAATATATGGCAACCTTAACGGTTGGCAAAAAGTGCAGATATCCCGCCACCCGGAAAGGCCTTACACTTTACAGTACCTGGAGCTGATGTGCGATGATTTTATTGAATTGCACGGCGACAGGACAGTAGGAGATGATAAAGCCATTATTGGTGGGTTTGGTTCTATCAACGGACAAACAGCGATGTTTATCGGCCATCAAAAGGGACGTAACACCAAAGAGCGCCAGTATCGCAATTTTGGTATGGCCAATCCCGAAGGTTACCGTAAGGCATTAAGGCTGATGAAACTGGCCGAGAAATTTAATAAACCCGTTATTACTTTAATTGATACCCCGGGAGCATTTCCGGGTTTAGAGGCTGAAGAACGCGGACAAGGCGAAGCTATTGCCCGTAACTTGCTGGAAATGTCCATACTGAAAGTGCCAATAATTTGTGTGGTGATAGGCGAGGGTGCATCGGGTGGTGCATTGGGTATTGGTATAGGCGATAGGGTGCTGATGCTGGATAATTCATGGTATTCTGTTATATCACCCGAAAATTGCTCGACCATATTGTTTAAAACCTGGGAACAAAAGGAACGCGCTGCAGAAATGCTGAAACTGACCTCGACAGAGATGTTGAAGAATAAGCTGATTGACGGTGTAATAAAAGAACCACTTGGTGGCGCTCACCAGGACCCAATTGCTATGGCAACCATATTAAAGAAGCAGTTATTAAAAGATTTGAAGGTACTTAAAGAACGCGATATTAACGAGTTAGTTACCGAGCGTATAGACAAGTTTTGCGCTATGGGTGTGGTTAACGAAGGATAATAATATTTAAAGTATCAATAAAAAAGCAGCTTCCTTACGAAAGCTGCTTTTTTTGTTTACAGTAGGTGTTACTTACTGCCCGCTACTCACATTAAATTTTTGTTCGTAACTTTTAAGTTCCTGCGTTACTTGTTTATATAACGCCGGATTATTTTTTTGCGATAAGGCTAACAACCCGTTCAATAACGACATGCTCAGTTGAACATCACTATCTTTCACATCAATTTTGCCATCCTGGTACAAGGTATAGTTATAATTTAATGTACTGGTTACGTATTGATGTACCTGGTTAATTAATTTATCGGCTACGCCTTTTTCGTTTACTTTATAAGCCGCTTCGCTTAAATAGTATTTTCTTATGATCGCGTCGGATGTTGGTACCAGATCCGGCATTACCTCCATGTATTTTTTCAAAGCATTTTTTGCCAGGTCAGTATGGCCCTCTTTTGTCAGGTTCTCAACCAGGTTTAAATATATACGTGTTATTAGCGGATAAAACATGGTTATTGATTCATGATCCAAATATTTGGCATTTTTCATATTGCCCCATTTAAACTTAGTCATGATGTTGTTATACATCTGCAAGGTATTGTCGGCTTCAAGCACCGCGGTTGTAGTGTCAGGTTTTAAAGGCATCAACCTAAAGGCAAAACCTTCATTGTACATATATTTCTCCATCCCAATCATATTTTCATTAGGCATGGTAACCGTAAAGTACACCGGTCTTTTCCAGTTATTGTGCGCCAAAATATCTAACAAGGCCAAATTGTCTTTTGCTACATAGTTGCCCGGATATTTAAATTCCATAACCGGCGTTATCTGGTCCCTTTTTGATGCAGGTACCGCGCCGTTTTTTATAACCTCATCGGGGTTAATAGTTATCTTAAAGTTTTTGGTTGGCAGGTAATTGATCAGTTCGCCGCTTTCCATTTGGGCCTTGGCATCTTTATTATCTGAAGTCAAGAAGTCAAATATTTCCTTCACTTCTATTGATTCATCAATCTTGGCATCGTTATAATACAATACATCCCGCACGCCCGATTTAAATTTATCATCAGCCATAGTGATAGGCAAAGGCTCGCTCTCGTTCATTTTTTTCTTCATCTGGCGGATGTACCAATCGGTACCCAACAAACTCAAATTTACAATACGTACATCCGGGCGCACATTTTCTACCTCCTGTATATACCACAACGGGTAGGTATCATTATCGCCATAGGTAAATAATATAGCATTTGGCGCGCACGAGTTTAAGTAGTTATAGGCCATATCATGCGCGGTCATTTTTTCTGAGCGGTCGTGATCATCCCATTCCTGGCAAGCCATTAATGCAGGTACAGCCACTAAACAAACCGCCGTTGACGCGATAGCTGCCAGTTTTCCGTTAGCTTTTTTGCTGATAAAATCGGCAATAGCTAATACACCCAAACCAATCCAAATGGCAAAAGCATAAAACGAACCGGCATAGGCATAATCACGTTCACGAGGTTGCAGGGGGTCCTGGTTAAGGTATAATACAATAGCTAACCCGGTAAAGAAGAACAATACACCTACAACACCGGCATCGCGCTGGTTACGTTTAAAGTGATATATAACACCAAATAATCCTACCAAGAAAGGTAAAAAGTATAAACGATTATAGGATTTACTTTCCAGCACAGATTCGGGCCATACTTTTTTAAAGTTTAAACCGCTGGTCCAATTACCATCTGGTCCGTCACTGCTGGTTTGGCCATCAAACTCGTTGGTGCGGCCAACAAAGTTCCATAAAAAGTACCGGGTGTACATTTGGTTAACCTGCCAGCTAAAAAAGAATTTCATATTAGTAGCAAATGATGGACTTTCGTTGCCCAGATCTGTCCAACTCCTGTAAAAAGAATCATGTCCCGGTTTTTGGCTAAACATACGCGGGAAGATGGTATTACGATCATAAATCGTTTTTAATTTGGTACCGGCTACCTCGTATTGTTTTTCGCCGCGGCGGTATATTTTAGCACCTTCGGTTTGATCAATAGGTTTCGAATCAAAATATTCGCCGTACAATAATGGGGTGTCTCCATACTGGTCGCGATTTAAATAGCCGTTTAATGCAAAAGCATCCTGCGGATCGGAGTTGTTTAAGTTAGTACCAGCCTTCGCCCTGATCACGATCATTACAAATGAGCTGTAGCCAAATAAAATAAAGGCGGTACAAACTAAAAAGCTGTTTAAGGCAAAGCGTTTTTCGCGTATTTTAACTACATACTCCAATAAAGCTACAATCGCGATAGCGGCAATAAAACCTATTATACCGCTGCTAAGCGTTAATAACAAAACAAAGCTTGCCGTCGCTGTAATAATGGCCGGTACCGATGTGGTTGTGGTAAAATAAATACCCGCTACAACTACAGTGATTAATAAAGCAAAGAAAACAATAGCGCCGGTACCAAAGCCCAAACCCAGGGTGTTTACAAAAAACAGGTCGGCAAAGGCAGCGCCTTTAACCGTAAATTGTATAATACCCCATAGTACTACACCAACAATAACGCATCCTAATAAAAACACATTGATAGTGCCTTTGGTAGTAATGTTTTTTGATTTATTAAAGTAAATCACCAACGCTATTGCCGGTATAACCAACAGGTTTAATAAGTGTATACCTATTGACAGGCCCATTATGTAGGCAATAAATACTATCCATTTATTAGCATTAGGCTCATTTGCATGGGCATCCCACTTTAATACGGCCCAAAATACAATAGCGGTACACAATGATGATTGTGCGTAAACTTCGGCCTCAACTGCCGAGAACCAAAATGTATCTGAAAAAGCATAAGCCAGCGCACCAACCATACCCGCACCAATAATTAATATGGTATTGGTTGTATTTAGGTCTTCCGCTTTTTTAACTAATAACTTTTTAGCCAGGGCCGTAATGGTCCAAAATAAAAACAATATGGTTGCCGAGCTTGATAGGGCCGAAGCCATGTTTGCCCAGTAAGCTACCTTAGTGGAATCGCCCATTGAAAATAAGGAAGCAACCTTGCCTATCATGGTAAACAAAGGCGCGCCCGGCTGGTGTGCTACCTGCAGGCGGTATATACACGCAATAAACTCGCCGCAATCCCAAAAACTGGTGGATGGCTCTAAGGTTAAAACATAGGTGATGGTGGCTATAAGGAATGCTACCCAGCCAAAAATATTGTTTACTTTATTGTAATTCATTTCAAAGATTTTTTGAAAAATTATGGTTATTGCCGACGAAATTAATAAAACTATGCAGATGTTTTATGTTATAGCCTTTGTTTAACACATTTTAACTAATTTATGCCTGATAAATAAGTTATATACTTTTTTAAAATTGGGTTTTAAAGTTTAAAAAATCGTCTTATATTTGCATTCCTTTTCAGAGCATATGTTTTGAAGGAGGAGATTGCCTGATAGTATAATGGTAGTACGACGGTTTTTGGTACCGTTTGTCTAGGTTCGAATCCTGGTCGGGCAACATTCTAATTTCGGATTTCGAATTTTCGATTTCGGATTTACTCCGAACGATGTTCAAATCCGAAATTGTTTTTTAATAGGATTGATAAATTCAAAGTTATAAATCCGAAATTCGAAATAAAAAAAGATGCCCTTACAGTTTAACACGGTTAAATTATTTGCAGGTTCAGGCTCCATACAGGTGGCCGAGAGCATTGCAAAAGCTTATGGCCAGGAATTGGGGGATATGGCGGTGTCGCGTTTTAGCGATGGCGAATACCAGCCGCATTTTAATGAAACTGTGCGTGGCTGCGATGTGTTTTTAATACAATCAACCCACCAACCTACAGATAATTTAATGGAGTTGTTAATGATGATTGATGCCGCTCGCCGTGCATCTGCTCATTATGTAAATGCCGTTATACCTTATTTTGGATTGGCCCGCCAGGACAGAAAAGACAGACCGCGTGTTGCAATTGGGGCGAAGTTGGTTGCTAATTTATTGGTTGCTGCAGGTATCGACCGTATTATGACCATGGATTTACATGCGGCGCAAATACAGGGTTTTTTTGATATCCCGGTAGATCACCTGGATGCTTCAATTGTGTTTGTACCCTATATAAAAAGCCTGGGTTTGGAGCAAATAACCATTGCTTCGCCGGATATGGGCGGATCATACCGGGCACGTAGCTTTGCTAAGTTTTTTAATGCCGAGGTAGTAATTTGCGATAAGCGCCGTAAACGCGCCAATGAAATTGAATCAATGACATTGATAGGTGATGTTACCGATCAGGACATTGTATTGATTGACGATATATGCGATACAGCCGGTACATTGGCTAAAGCAGCCGGATTAATTATGGAGCGTGGTGCACGCAGTGTTCGCGCGGTATGTACACACCCGGTATTATCAGGTAATGCTTATGAAACTATTGAAAAATCGGCATTGACAGAATTAATTGTTACCGATACTATCCCATTAAAGCGCCAAAGCAATAAAATAAGGGTATTATCAACTGCCGATTTGTTTGCAAAGGCAATTACAAACGTTAACGAACACGGATCAATAAGCCAGTTATTTAAGGTAGATTGATAGGTAGCATATAGTTAATAGTTCATAGTATACCATGAACCATGATCTATCAACTATGAACTAATTAGAATAAGAACTTATGGTAAGCAGGTCAACAAATGATCGATGAACCATGAACTAACAATAAACAAATAAATAAAAACAATGAAATCAATTGCTATTAGCGGTTCTCCAAGAGAGAACGTAGGGAAACGAGACGCTAAAGAACTGCGTTACCAATCATTGGTACCTTCAGTACTTTACGGTGGGCCAACCCAAACCCACTTTGCAGTGTCCGCAGCTGATTTGAGACCCGTAGTTTATACTCCGGATGTTCATTTCATCGACCTTGACATTGCTGGTGTTAAAACACAAGCTATCATTAAAGACATTCAGTTCCATCCGTTAACTGAGCAGATCATCCACGTAGATTTTTTACAGTTAGATCCTGCTAAACCGTTAACTATGGAGATCCCTGTACGTTTAACAGGTACTTCTCCGGGCGTTAAAGTGGGCGGTAAATTAGTGCTTAAACTGCGTAAATTACGTGTTAAAGCATTACCTAAAGATCACCTGGACAACATTGAAGTTAGCATTGCAGAATTAGAAGTAGGTAAATCGGTTCGTGTATCTGAAATAAACATACCTAATTTAACTATTACTAATGCTGCCGAAGATACTATCGTATCTGTAACCACTTCACGTGCGTTACGCCAGGCTGAGCAGGAAGCTGCAAAAGCTGGTAAGTAATTAGCCCCCCAGCCCCCTAAAAGGGAGTATGGAGCAGTTTATAATAGCGATGACATTGTCATCGCTATTTTTGTTTAAATGTAATATCTTCGTTCACTCAGCCGGTCTTGCTTCGCTCGACCACCCTTTCTACTGCAAGCGGTAAAGAGGGGGTTAATTAACGCAACAACCCTCTTTACGCCAAAGGCGAAGAGAGGGTCGACCAGCGTAGCGTAGTCGGGGTGAGTCAATAGACGATGGTAAATGAGCATCAGACCTTATTTTAGTAAATTTTTTAAGAAAGCTGCACCGGCTGCAAAACCGGTTCAAAGCAACAGTGGTATGAAATATCTGGTAGTTGGTTTAGGTAATATTGGTCCCGAGTATGCAGATACCCGGCATAATATTGGTTTTATGATATTGGATGAGTTAGCTAAGCAGGAAGGGGCAAAGTTTAGTAATATGCGGCTGGCCTATTATACCGAAGTGAGCCACAAAAGCCGTACCCTGCATTTAATTAAGCCAACCACCTACATGAACTTAAGTGGCAAGGCGCTTAATCATTGGATGAAGGAACTGAAAATACCTATTGAAAACGTGTTGGTTTTGGTAGACGATATTGCATTACCATTAGGCACCCTGCGTTTAAAGCCAAAAGGCAGTGCAGCGGGTCATAATGGACTAAAAAATATTGAGGCCACTTTGGGTCATAACAATTATGCACGCCTGCGTTTTGGCGTAAGCGACAACTACCCCAAAGGCCGCCAGGTTGATTATGTATTAAGCGGATTTGATGAGGATGAGAAACCTGAATTGCCTGCATTGATAGATAGATCAATAGAAATGATCAAAAGCTTTGCCACCATTGGTACAGAGTTGACTATGACCAAATACAATAAATAACTCCCTATGAAAGTTTACGGCATACCCAATTGCAATACAGTTAAAAAGGCGTTAGACTGGTTCAAGGCTAACAACGTAGCTTATGAGTTTCATGATTTTAAAAAGCTGGGTGCACCTGCCCAAAAGCTGGCAGAATGGAATAGCAAAGCCGGATACGAAAAGTTTATGAACAAGCAGGGGCTTACCTGGAAACAGCTGGATCCGGCTGTTAAAGATAGCATCAAAACCAAAGCTGATGCTTTACAATTATTAGCGCAAAAAACAAGTATGATCAAACGTCCGGTGATTGAGGATGGTGATTTTTTGTTTTTTGGTTTTGACGAAGCCGCTTATCAGCAGCATTTTAAGGGTTAACCCATTAATTGACCGGCATTTTTTATAAATTTACGGCAATTAACAATTAACTGATGAGATTTAACAGATTTGCCGGTATAGCACTGGCCTTATTTGCTGGGACTACTATTGCCCATGCACAGCGCGCTCAGGATATCCCTGCCGAGTTGGACGCTTCAAAAACCAAATACGATTATCACGAATTATTCGCCCCGTTTTTTTATACCAAAAACGGAAATGAATATCGCGCGGCTTCAGGCGAACCGGGGCCAAAGTACTGGCAAAACCGTGCCGACTATCAACTGTCAGCAAAGTTGAATGATCAAACTAATGAAATTACGGGTACCGAAGTTTTAACCTATACCAATAACAGCCCGCAAGCCCTGGGTTTTATTTGGATGCAACTGGATCAAAACTTATTTAAGCAAGATTCAAGAGGTACAGCTATTGTGCCCGTATTGGGCAGCCGTAATGCAGGTAAAGGCCAGGTATTTGATGCAGGTTATAAAATTAAATCGGTTAAATTACTTAATGGCACTATAGCTACCGATGTAAAGTTTTTAATAAATGATACCCGTATGCAGGTGTTCTTACCAAAGACTATAGCTCCGGGGGGTGGACAATTGAAATTAAAAATAGAGTATTCATTTATATCCCCTGATTATGGATCGGATCGTATGGGCATCATGCAAACAAAAAACGGTAAAATTTATACTGTTGCACAATGGTACCCGCGCATGTGTGTATTTGATGATGTAATGGGATGGAACACTGTTCCATATACCGGGCCGGGTGAGTTTTATTTGGATTATGGCGATTTTGATATCAGTATTACTGCCCCGGCAAACCACATAGTAGTATGCTCGGGCGAGCTGCAGAATCCTTTAGAGGTTTACACCCCTGCACAGCAAAAGCGCTGGGCACAAGCAGCTGTAAGCAATAAAACGGTGTTGATCCGTTCGGCAGATGAGGTTACCAACCCTGCATCACGCCCGGAAGGCAAGGCTCAATTAACCTGGCGTTTTAAATTACGCAATGCCCGCGATGCTTCATGGGGATCATCAGCCGCGTTTATAATTGACGCTGCTAAAATGAATTTGCCAAGTGGTAAAAAGGGGTTGGCTATATCAGCTTATCCTATTGAAAGTGCTGCTGATACAGCCTGGGCACGTTCAACCGAATATGTAAAGAAATCTATAGAGTTTAACTCCAAAAAATGGTTTGAATACTCTTATGGCAACGCTACCGCGGTAGCCGGCATAGTAGGAGGCATGGAATACCCTGGTATTGTATTTTGCGATGCCAAACGGGGTAATAAAAGATTATGGTCTGTTCATGACCACGAATTTGGCCATAACTGGTTCCCGATGATAGTAGGCTCAAACGAGCGTTTATACGGTTGGATGGACGAAGGTTTTAATACTTTCATCAACACCCTGTCTACAGAAAATTTCAATAATGGCGAATTTAAAGCAGCTAAAGCTCCTGATTTGCAAGCTTTATCCGCAAGGTATACTCCTGAAAGCATGGAGCCGGTTTTAAGTTATCCGGATAACTTAAAAGAAAAAAATAATGGCACATTATTATACTCAAAACCGGCAGCGGGTTTGGTTTTGCTGCGCGAACAGGTATTGGGCCCTGAACGTTTTGACCGTGCCTTTAAAACCTACATTGATCGTTGGGCCTACAAGCACCCAACCCCTGATGATTTTTTCCGCACCATGGAAAATGTTGCGGGCGAAAGCCTGCAGTGGTTTTGGCGCGGATGGTTTGCCAATAACTGGCGACTGGATGTTGCGGTGCGTGATGTAAAGTATATTGATAATGATGCTACAAAAGGCGCATTGATCACCATCGATAACCTGGATAAAATGGCCATGCCTGTAACGCTTGAAGTTAAGCTGAGTAGCGGTAAAACAGATCGCGTTAAGTTGCCTGTTGAGATATGGGAGCGCAATGTAAGCTGGACATTCAAGTATCCATCAACCGAGCAAATTGAAACGGTTACTTATGACCCGGATAAAAACATGCCCGATTATAATCCTGCCAATAACGTTTGGAAAAAATAAAGCAGAAGCCCGTTAACAGCCGGGTTTTTTATTAAAGCAAGTGTTAAATTAAGTTATACTAAAACCATTAATACCTTAAATAAGTTATCTTAACAGGAAATTTGCCGGATCATGAAAAAGTATATCGGAGTTACTTTGCTATTATTAGTTGCTGTTACCGTACATGCCCAAGATTATATTAAAGGGAGTGTTAGAGAGAAGGGCAGTGGAAAAAAGATGGCTGATGTTTTTATCAAAGACAATAATAATAAGCAAATAACGGTAACAGATAAAAAGGGAAATTATACAATAAGGGCAGCTGCCGGCCACTTGCTAATTTTTTCATCACCGGGGTATATATCGGATACGTTATATTTAATCAATACTCAACCAAAATTTATTGAATTGCAACCAGTTCCTATGTCATTGGGCGAGGTTAATATTCGGTCAACCAAAACGACCTTTGATCCCAGGGCAGAATATCCTGAGATATACAGAAAGAGTAAAATATACCCGCTTTCATTAAGTTCCATATTTTCAAAAGAGGCAAGAAATGCGCGCAGGCTAAAAAAATACTTTGAACAGGAGGAGAAAGAACGTTATATTGATGGTATTTATACCAAGTTGTACGTTAGCGGCATTGTGCCGTTAAAAGGGAGGGACCTGGATAATTTTATGGGGATGTCAAGACCGAGCTATGAGTTTTTAAAGCAAAATTCGGGCGGCGAGTTGGTACTGTATGTGAATGATCAGTATAAAAAGTTCATGGCTATGTCGCCGGAACAAAGGGCTTCATTTGGTTTATCAACCGAATAAAACAAAAAGAGCCGCAATTTGCGGCTCTTTTTGTTGAAATATAACATTAAACGTTTTTAGCTAACCAATCACCAACTTCGCTGGTTTTGTAGGCTTTGTTTTTTCCGGCAAGGTCTTCAGTAACTATGCCTTCGGCTAATGATTTGTTTACTACTTCTCTGATGGCTTCAGCTTCGGCTTTTAATCCGAATGCATCCTCAAACATCATAGCTGCTGATAAAACAGTTGCCAATGGGTTAGCAATGTCTTTACCTGCTGCCTGTGGGTAAGAACCATGTATAGGCTCGAATAACGACGTATGCAAGCCGATTGATGATGACGGCATCAATCCCATTGATCCTGAAATTACTGATGCCTCATCGGTTAAAATATCGCCAAATAAGTTTTCGGTAATTAACACATCATAGCTGTTTGGCCATTGTACCAAACGCATGGCAACCGCATCAACAAACTCATAGCTCACCGTAACTTCAGGGAAATCTTTTTCCATATCCTGTACGGTTTCTCTCCAAAGGCGGGAAGTTTCCAGTACGTTAGCTTTATCTACACAGCATAATTTTTTGCCACGTGTCATCGCCATTTCAAAACCAAGTTTAGCCAGGCGCTGTACTTCTGCACGGGTGTAGGTACAAGTATCAAAGGCAGTGTTTCCATCGTCTTTACGGCCACGTTCGCCAAAATAAATACCGCCTGTTAATTCGCGAAGAATGATCAGGTCGGTTCCTTCAATGCGCTCTCTTTTTAAGGGAGAGTTGTCAATTAGCGATGGGAAAGTAAACGTAGGGCGAACGTTTGCAAATAGCCCTAATTTTTTACGCATTTTTAAAAGACCTTGTTCCGGCCGTACAGTAGCCTTAGGATCGTTATCATATTTTGGATGGCCAATAGCACCAAACAAAACCGCGTCAGCAGCCATACATATCTCGTGGGTAGCGTCAGGATAAGGCTCGCCAACGGCATCAATGGCACATGCGCCGGTTAAGGCAGATGTCCATGCAATTTCATGATCAAATTTTTTAGCTATAGCTTCAGATACTTTTACAGCCTGATCAATAACCTCAGGTCCAATTCCGTCTCCTGCTAAAAGGGCGATATTAAGTTTCATTGTAATTTTATAAGGTGTTTATATGTCTTGTTTCTTAATTTTTGACTCTAAATGATATTCAGCATTTTCTGCGTAGCCTTTATCGCGCAAACAGTTTGGTCCGAATCTAACCCACGGGTTATAAATTTCCTTTCCGCGGTTTCCCAGGTAATAATAGCTTCACATAATGCATCCGAATCGCTACCCGGCGCTATCCTTACCGCGTAATCAATCAGGTTAGGTAGGGTTAATTTCTTTTTATCATAAACCTTTGTCAGCGCATTCATAAAGGCATCAAACTGGCCATCACCTTGTGCATTCTCCTCAAATTTTTCACCGTCTATTTTTACAGAAATGGTAGCCGAAGGACGTAAGCCCATTGAGTTCATCAACACGTACGATTCAACCACAACTTTTTCTTCATACAAGTTGCTATCTAAAACATCAGATATGATATAAGGGAGATCTTCTTTAGTAACGGTTTCCTTTTTGTCGCCCAGTTCAATAACACGCTGGGTTACTTTTTTAAGGTCTGCATCATTTAATTTAAGGCCCAGTTCCTGCAGATTTTTTTCAATGTTGGCTTTGCCTGATGTTTTACCTAAAGCATATTCGCGCTTTCTGCCAAATCGCTCGGGCAATAAGTCATTAAAATACAGGTTGTTTTTATTGTCACCATCGGCATGTATACCTGCGGTTTGGGTAAATACATTATCGCCTACAATAGGTTTGTTAGATGGTATACGTACTCCCGAAAACGTTTCAACCAACTTACTTACCGAATAAATAGACGACTCCTTAATATCAACCTGAACATCCTTGGCAAAATCATTAATTACCGCTACAGCGCTTGCCAACGCGGCATTACCCGCTCTTTCGCCCATGCCGTTTACCGTTAAATGCAAACCGTTTATACCGGCGTTTACCGCCTCTAAAACATTGGCTGTTCCCAGGTCATAATCATTATGCGCATGGAAGTCGAAATGGATACCGGGGTATTTCTGGATAATGATGGTTAAAAACTTAGAGGTTTCTTCAGGAGTTAATACGCCTAAAGTATCGGGTAACATTATCCTTTTTACCGGCTGCTTTGTCAAAAAATCTAAATACTGCAACACGTATTGCGGCGAATTACGCATACCATTGCTCCAGTCTTCTAAATAAACATTGGTTTCAATGCCATTGGTCTTAGCCAGATCGATTACATGCTTTATCTCGGCAAAATGTTGTTCTGGCGTTTTTTTAAGCTGATGGGTAAGGTGGTTTAATGAGCCTTTGGTTAAAAGGTTTTGCACTTTAACCCCTGCCTTCGCCATCCAGTCGATAGATACGCCATTATCCACAAAAGACAATACCTCAATTTGATGGGCATGGCCATTCTCTGCGGCCCAGTTTAAAATGACCTTTACCGATTCAAATTCTCCTTCGGATACACGTGCAGAGGCTATCTCGGCCCTGTCTACACGTAATTCTTCCAATAATAATTGGGTAATAGTCAATTTTTCGGAGGTGGAAAACGATACTCCCGATGTTTGTTCTCCATCGCGAAGTGTGGTATCCATTATCTCTATTTTCCTCTTTTCCATGTTATTGGATTTGGCTTGGTTTATAAACTATATAAGGTGAAAGCGTTTCATTTGATACTATGAAACGCTTTCACCTTTATAATTCATAGTATATTTTAAAACGGCAGTTTTTCAGCAAATTCCTGAATTTCGCCTTTAATGCTTTGCAAATAGTCAATATCATCAAAGCCGTTAAGCATATTATTCTTTTTGTACGAGTTAATGTCAAACGTTTCTTTATCGCCTGTGGCTAATAATGTAATGGTTTGTTCAGGCAGGTTTACTTCCAGTTCAGTATTAGGGTCAGCATGTATGGCAGCAAATATTTTATCTGCAAACTCCGGGCTAACCTGTACTGGCAATACACCTATATTTAAGCAATTTCCTTTGAAAATATCAGCAAAAAAGCTGGATACCACGCAACGGAAACCATAATCATAAACCGCCCAGGCAGCATGCTCACGCGATGAACCAGAACCAAAGTTTTTGCCACCTACCAGTATTTTACCACTGTAAATAGGGTTGTTTAGTACAAAATCTTGTTTAAGGGTATTATCCGGGTTGTATCTCCAATCGCGGAAAAGGTTATCACCAAAACCAATACGTTCTGTAGCTTTTAAAAAGCGGGCAGGTATTAATTGGTCGGTATCCACATTCTCAATAGGCAGTGGTACCGCGGTGCTTGTAAGTATATTAAATTTATCGTAAGCCATTTCTTTTAAGTCGATGGTCGATGGTCCATGGTCGATAGATAGTTTCGCTATGGACTATCAGCCATGGACTATGGACCGTATTTATACCAATTCTTCTATTAATGTTCTTGGGTCGGTTACTACGCCGGTTACCGCAGCAGCAGCAGCCACTAACGGGCTGGCCAGCATAGTACGTGAGCCCGGACCTTGTCGTCCTTCAAAGTTTCTGTTTGAGGTACTTACCGCGTATTTACCGGGAGGTACTTTATCATCATTCATAGCTAAGCAGGCAGAGCAACCAGGCTGGCGCAATTCAAAGCCGGCCTCGTTTAAAATATCTAACAAGCCTTCTTCTTTAATTTGAGCCTCCACAATGTGCGATCCCGGTACTAACCAAGCAGTAACATTAGGTGCTTTGTGTTTGCCTTTTATAAGCGATGTAAACGCCCTGAAATCTTCAATACGTCCATTGGTACAGCTGCCTACAAATACAAAGTCGACCGGTTTGCCTATCATGCTTTCGCCTTCATGGAAACCCATGTAACCTAACGATTTCTCGTAAGTAGCCACACCGCCTTCAACCTGGCTTGCATCAGGAATATCATGAGATATACCCATACCCATACCCGGGTTAGTACCGTAAGTTATCATTGGCTCAATGGTTGTACCATCAAAGCTTAATTCTTTATCAAACACTGCACCTTCGTCGGTCTTTAAAGTTTTGTAATAAGCTAATGCTTTATCCCAAGCCTCGCCTTTAGGGCTAAACTCGCGGCCTTTTACGTAATTGATGGTAGTTTCGTCAGGGGCTATCATACCGCCGCGTGCACCCATTTCAATACTTAGGTTACAAACCGTCATGCGACCTTCCATGGTCATGTTTTCAAAAACATCACCCGCATACTCTACAAAATAACCCGTAGCACCTGATGTAGTTAATTGAGATATGATGAACAAGGCAACATCCTTAGGGGTAACCCCTACACCTAATTTGCCATTAACATTAATGCGCATTTTTTTAGGCTTAGGCTGCATAATACATTGTGTAGCCAAAACCATTTCTACTTCTGATGTACCTATACCAAAAGCTATAGCACCAAAAGCACCGTGTGTTGAAGTATGTGAGTCGCCGCAAACAATAGTAGCACCTGGTTGGGTAATACCATACTCCGGACCTACTACGTGTACAATACCATTTTTTTGGTGGCCTAAGCCCCAATGGCTAATGCCGTACTCTGCAGAGTTTGATTCCAGCATTTGTAACTGGTTAGCCGATAGCGGATCAGCAACCGGTTTGTCCTGGTTAATAGTGGGCGTATTATGATCGGCCGTAGCAAATGTACGGTTAGGATATAATACGGTTGTTCCCCTGGTTTTTAAGCCTAAAAAAGCAACAGGGCTGGTAACTTCGTGGATAAGGTGACGGTCTATAAAAAGCACATCTGGCCCGCCTTCTATCTTACGTACTACGTGTGCGTCCCACACCTTATCAAATAATGTTTTGCTCATTTTATTATTACTGTTATATATTTAATTTGAATGATCAGCCGGTAACTTTCTCGCTGTTCATTAACAAAATAAGATCCTCGTCTTGTATGTCTAATTTGCTATCGGCTAACACCAAAAAGCGGTGATAAGCTTCGGCTAATTCTTCTTTGCTTAGGTTATAACCTAAACGTTCCAAATGGAACTTTAATGCATGCCTGCCGCTACGTGCGGTAAGCACAATAGTTGCGCTTGGGAAACCTACATCCTCAGGGCGAATGATCTCGTAATTTTCACGCATTTTCAAAAATCCGTCCTGGTGAATGCCCGAGCTGTGTGCAAAGGCGTTGCTGCCTACAATAGCTTTGTTGGGTTGTACCGGCATACGCATTTGCGAACTTACCATGTGGCTAAGCTCATAAAAGTTTTTTGTGTTGATATTAGTATGTAAACCTAATACCTGGTGTGTTTTTAAAATCATCACTACTTCTTCAATAGAGGTGTTGCCTGCACGTTCGCCAATACCGTTTATGGTACCTTCAATTTGGCGTGCACCATTTTGCAAACCGGCAACCGAGTTAGCAGTAGCTAAACCTAAGTCGTTATGGCAATGCACAGATATGATGGCCTGGTCAATATTTTTAACGTTCTCTTTCAAAAATTTGATCTTGCTGCCGTATTGATCTGGCAAACAATAGCCATTAGTGTCGGGGATATTTACAACGGTAGCACCCGCAGCAATAACTGCCTCTACCATTTTAGCTAAATACTCAATGTCGGCACGGCCGGCATCTTCTGCATAAAACTCAATATCCTCAACAGATTTTTTGGCATATTTTACGGCTTCAACAGCGCGCACTAATATTTCTTCCCGGGTGCTGTTAAATTTATGTTTGATATGCATGTCAGACGATCCGATACCAGTGTGGATGCGGGGGCGTTTGGCATATTTTAATGCTTCAACTGCCGCATCAATATCGCCTTTGTTGGCACGGGTAAGTGCGCAAACGGTAGGGTTTTTAACCGCTTTTGATATCTCCACCACGCTTTGAAAATCGCCTGGGCTTGATATAGGGAAACCTGCTTCAATGATATCCACGCCTAAGGCTTCCAGTTCACGGGCTATCTCAATTTTTTCGGGGGTAGTCAATTGACAGCCCGGTACCTGTTCGCCATCGCGTAACGTGGTATCAAAAACGTAGACTCGGTTTGGATCGTGTAACATATCTTTTATTTCTTTTCAAGTTTGATAAAAGTGGCAGTTCTTAGTTGCAGTGGCAGTCAAATTTTTTGTCTAACTGCAACTGCTACTAAAAACTGCTACTAATTAAATTATGCTTCTACAGCCTGGTTCTCCGGACGTAAGCTACGTACGGTTTTACCTGCTTGCCATAATTCGCTCTCGCGTAATTCTGCTAATTCAGCATCTAATTTCTCGCGGTAATCTTCTTTACTGTTCAAGTCGATAGAACGTTGAGACTCTTTACCGGTAGCAACGCTATCATATAATTTTTCAAATACCGGTTTAGTAGCATCACGGAAAGGTTTCCACCAATCTAAAGCACCACGTTGTGCAGTAGTTGAGCAATTTGCATACATCCAGTCCATACCATTTTCTGCAACTAAAGGCATTAATGATTGCGTTAACTCTTCAACAGTTTCGTTGAAAGACTCTGATGGAGAGTGGCCATTGGCACGTAATACTTCGTACTGTGCAGCAAAAATACCCTGGATACAACCCATTAAAGTACCACGCTCGCCGGTTAAGTCGCTATATACTTCTTTTTTGAAATCAGTTTCAAATAAGTAACCGCTACCAACAGCAATACCTAAAGCGATAACACGCTCAAAAGCACGGCCAGTAGCATCCTGGAAGATTGCGTAGCTTGAGTTTAAGCCACGGCCCTGCAAGAACATACGACGTAACGAAGTGCCTGATCCTTTAGGAGCAACTAAAAACACGTCAACATCAGCAGGAGGGATGATGCCGGTTTGCTCTTTGAAAGTGATACCGAAACCATGAGAGAAGTATAATGCTTTACCCGGAGTTAAGTGTTTTTTAACAGTTGGCCATAAAGCTATCTGTGCAGCATCACTTAATAGGTAGCAAATAACTGTTCCACGCTCTAAAGCTTCTTCAATTTCAAATAGAGTTTCTCCCGGTACAAAACCATCAGCGATAGCTTTATCCCAAGTTTTTGAATTTTTACGCTGACCAACAATAACATTAATGCCATTGTCTTTTTGGTTTAACGCCTGGCCCGGGCCCTGAACGCCATAACCGATTACAGCAACAACTTCATTTTTTAAAATGTCCTGTGCTTTTGATAAAGGGAACTCCTCGCGGGTTACTACATTTTCTTCAGTGCCGCCGAAATTTAATTTTGCCATTGTTTTGTTTTTTTATTGTTTTGATTTCACCGATTCGCATCGGTTGGTTTTTGATTTACTTATTTATTAATGGTGCTTACATCGTAAACACTTTACTTCCTTTGTTTAAATATTCGTTTTCCATTACATCCTCGCCCGGTTCTAACCTTTCAAATTCGCGTAATTTAGCGTTAAAGCCTTCGCTGTCTTTAATAATAGCTACACGCGCGCTGCGTACAAACTCAATCAAGCCGTAAGGTTGCAGTATGTTGATCAGGTTATCGGTTTCTTCACGATGGCCTGTGGTTTCAAATACGGTATAGTCCTTACGTATCACTACCGCGCGGGCACCGTTTTCGCGTAATAAACGCTCAACGCTTACCTTTTCGGCAATTACATCGGTTGATACTTTGTATAATGCCATTTCCTGCCAGATGATATCCTCGTTGGTATGGTAGTACACTTTTAATACCTCTACCTGTTTTTCTATCTGGCGGCAAAGTTTACGTACCACCTCTTCCGATTCCATAATAACTATATTAAAGCGGTGAATACTGTCAATTTCTGAAGGTGAAGTATTCAGGCTCTCTATATTGATTTTACGGCGGGTAAATATAATAGCTATCCGGTTTAATAAACCAACCTGGTTCTCGGTATAGATGGTAATATTATATTCCTGCTTTTCTATTTCTTCGCTCATTGTCTTAGTCATTTAGTCATTTGCTTCGCTGTCATTAGGTCATTAACCTTTTCAGCATTAAGCTTTACCTTTCCGCTTATTTAAGTCTGATCTCACTTACACTACATCCCTGCGGTACCATCGGGAACACATTGTTCTCTTTGGTTACCATCACTTCAAGCAAGAAAGAGCCTTTACTATCAATCATTTCTTTTAAAGCACCCTGCAGGTCGGCACGCTGATCTATTGATTTGCCCGGAATACGGTAAGCCGCAGCTAAAGCCACAAAATCAGGACTTTGAATATCAACGAAAGAATACCTGCGCTCGTTAAATAATTCCTGCCATTGGCGTACCATGCCCAGGAAACGGTTGTTTAATATAATGATCTTCACATCTACACCGCATTGCATAATGGTGCCTAGTTCCTGACAGGTCATCTGGAAACCGCCATCGCCAATAATGGCTACTACGGTGCGGTCCTGTGCGCCGTATTTAGCGCCTATCGCCGCAGGCAAAGCAAAACCCATAGTACCTAAACCACCGCTGGTAACATTGCTGCGTGTTTGGTTAAACTGTGCGTAACGGCAAGCCACCATTTGGTGCTGGCCTACGTCGGTTACTATTACCGCCTCGCCATTGGTTAGTATGTTTAATTGTTTAATAACCTCGCCCATGGTCATTTCGCCCGATGTTGGGTTCAATTCAGGCTCAATAACCGCTTCAACTTCTTTTCGGGTAAACTCATTGAATTTATTAACCCACTCGGTATGTTGTTTAGCCTCAACAGCTGCAGTTAAAAGCGGCAAAGTTTCTTTACAATCGCCCCATACCGGTACGGTTGATTTTACATTTTTATCTATCTCGGCCGGGTCAATATCCAAATGGATAACCTTAGCCTGTTTAGCATATTTATCTAAGCGGCCGGTTACACGGTCGTCAAAACGCATACCTATGGCAATTAATACATCGCACTCATTAGTTAACACGTTAGGGCCGTAATTGCCATGCATGCCCAACATACCCACGTTAAGCGGATGATCGGTTGGTATAGCGCCTGCACCTAATATGGTCCAAGCCGCAGGGATGCCGCTTTTCTCGACAAATGCTTTAAATTCCTGCTCGGCACTACCTAATAATACGCCTTGTCCCCATAATATAAATGGTTTTTTGGCTTCGTTTATCAGTTTGGCAGCTTCTTCTACATATTGCGGGCGAACAATTGGTTTCGGCCTGTAGCTACGGATGTGGTTACAGGATGTATAGCCCGCATAATTAAATTTCTGTATCTGCGCGTTTTTGGTGATATCGATCAATACCGGGCCAGGGCGACCGCTCCTGGCAATGTAAAATGCTTTAGCAATAACTTCCGGAATTTCGTTAGCATCAGTTACCTGGTAGTTCCATTTGGTTACAGGGGTGGTGATGTTGATCACATCTGTTTCCTGGAAAGCATCGGTACCTAACAGGTGCGCGAATACCTGCCCGGTGATACATACCAATGGGGTACTGTCTATTTGCGCATCAGCCAAGCCGGTTACTAAGTTAGTAGCACCCGGACCGCTGGTGGCAAAAACCACACCCACACGGCCTGACGTACGGGCATAGCCCTGACCTGCGTGTATACCGCCTTGCTCATGCCTAACTAATATATGGTCAAGCTTATCATTATAATCATATAATGCATCGTAGATAGGCATAATAGCGCCACCCGGGTAACCAAAAATGGTATCGGTACCCTCGGCAATCAACGCCTCTAATAATGCTACAGAGCCGCTAACCTCGGTAGTTTGTTTCGGTTCTGTTTGTTTTAGTATTTCCTGTTGTGCAACTTCCATAGTGCCCCCTAACCCCCTAAAGGGGGAATTTTTGTTAATATTTTATTTAGTAGACCCTCTAACTCCCCCTTTAGGGGGCAGGGGGGCTACATCTCGTCTGTCACGCAACCTTCGGCTGCAGAGGTAACAGTTTTAGCATACCTGTATAACAGGCCTTTGCTTACTTTTAATTTGGGTTGTACCCAGGCTGCTTTACGTGCTGCCATTTCTTCGTCAGATAGTATAACGTTGATCTGGTTAGTTGTAGCATCAATAATGATCTTATCATTATCCTGTATCAAGCCTATTGCCCCGCCATCAAAAGCTTCGGGGGTGATGTGGCCTACCACAAACCCGTGTGTACCGCCGCTAAAACGCCCATCGGTAATTAACGCTACCGAACTACCTAAGCCTGCGCCAAAAATGGCTGATGTTGGTTTAAGCATTTCGGGCATACCCGGCGCGCCTTTAGGGCCCACGTTGCGGATAACCACCACATCACCGGTTTTGACTCGGCCGCTTGATATGCCCGCAATCAGTTCAAATTCGCCATCAAATACGCGGGCAGGTCCTTCAAAATGAGTTCCCTCTTTACCGCTTATTTTGGCTACGCTACCACCTGTGGCAATATTGCCGTACAGTATTTGTAAGTGACCGGTAGCTTTAACTGGCGCTTCAACCGGCCATATAATTTTTTGACTGTCAAAATCAAGTTCGGGTACATCTGCCAGGTTCTCGGCAATGGTTTTACCGGTAACGGTAAGGCAATCGCCATGTAACCAGCCTTGTTGTAGGCAATATTTCATTACCGCAGGTACACCGCCAACATTATGCAGATCTTCCATCATGTATTTACCGCTTGGCTTCATATCTGCCAATACCGGTATGCGGTTACTTACCGCCTGGAAATCATCCTGCGTTAATTTAACGCCAACACTTTTTGCCATAGCTATCATGTGCAGTACAGCGTTAGTGCTTCCGCCCAGTACCATAATTACCACCATTGCATTTTCAAATGCTTCGCGGGTCATGATATCGCTTGGTTTAATATCTTTTTCTAATAATATCTTAATGGCTTTACCTGCTGCCAAACACTCGGCTTTCTTTTCGTCGCTTAACGCGGGATTAGAAGAGGAATAAGGCAAGCTCATGCCCATTGCCTCAATAGCAGCGGCCATGGTATTAGCCGTGTAAACACCACCGCAGGCACCCGCGCTTGGGCAGGCATTTTTAATTACGCCCATAAAATCCTCGGGAGTAATGGTGCCGGCAATTTTTTTGCCTAAAGCCTCAAATGCCGATACAATGTTCAGATCCTCGCCTTTATAATGGCCGGGTTTAATAGTACCACCGTAAACCATGATAGACGGGCGGTTTAACCTGCCCATAGCCATGATAGATCCCGGCATGTTTTTATCGCAGCCCGGCAGGGTAATTAACCCATCATAATATTGTGCGCCAGTAACGGCTTCTATACTATCGGCAATTACATCGCGGCTTACTAACGAGTAGCGCATGCCTTCGGTACCGTTGCTCATGCCATCGCTTACACCAATGGTGTGGAATATTAAACCTACCAGGTCCTCATCCCAAATACCTTTTTTTACAATTTTAGCCAGATCATTCAGGTGCATATTGCAGGTATTGCCATCATAGCCCATGCTTGCCACGCCTACCTGTGCTTTGCGCATATCGTCATCAGTTAAACCTATCCCGTACAACATGGCCTGCGCGGCAGGTTGCGTTGGGTCCTGGGTAAAGGTTTTACTGTATTTATTCAACTCTACGGCGTTGCTCTTATCTGACGAACTCATATATGTATTGGTGTACTGTGTGCTAAATTGTATTAAATGTTATTGTATAGATAACTACCCCGGCACGTGCCCGATTATTTACCTGTAAGATAGCTATCGGCGAAAAAATGGGCAATAGATAAAATATTTTTTTAGAAAAAATATTTAAAATTGATTTTATATGAATTAATAAAACAATATACTTAATTTATAATTTAAAACAAAATATAATTTTTAGTCAACTATACCAAAGTTTAAAACGGTATTCGGTACAGATTTTATGCATGCATAGCAAATGATCATTTTTCTGCCCGAAATGGGCAGGTGCCGCCAAAAAGTTAGTAAAAACGCAGATGTGTTAATTGTCCTGTTTTGTGGAGCAAGTGATCAAATACTTACCCATTGGTTTATTGTGTTTTTACCTTTAAATTATATGTTTCGTGACAGCGACATTAAATCAGTTATTTTAAAACTTTAGTGGGTATGGCTTAAAAATTGCCTACCGCTGTTTATGGAAGCATTAGAATATAGAACCAAATTAGGTCAACTGGTAATGATCAACCCTAATAAAGACGGTGAAGATTACCACGTTTTTGTAGATAATGATTACCAGGGCAACGTAGAAAAGCAAAATGGCCATTGGATTGGCGATCTGGAAGGACACTCGGCCCTTACTATTGATGAAGTAAAGATATTGGGCGCAATCATTGAAGAGAAGTTGGGTAAGGCTGTATAATTTCCTTTGTCACTTTATTATTGCGATATGGTGCATGGGCAGTTTGTTCCTTAAACTATTTATATATTTAAGCCACTTATTAAGCTTAATATGAAAAAAGCAATTTTAGCATTTTTATTAATAACCGCGTTTTTAGGCGCAAAGGCACAGGACGAACCGAAACTGCCGCCGGATATAGATATGCTGAAGTTTTTTTATACATACTACATGCTACCCTATATTGATGGCAGCAAACCGACTGAATTTTACAGTAAACAATATCAAATGCGAAAAAGATATTGTACTGCCCGCTGCCTGGCCAGGTATGAGCAATTAATGCAAATACCAGATTCAATAGATGACCCCTTTATTAAAGCGGCAGGCAGCGACAGGGAAGCCATCATATCCCTCGCGTTTGCCAAAGACCCCAAACAGCCCAATAAATACACAGTAACCTACAATGCTGGGGAAGAAAAAATAAGCATTGAGCTTAGCCTGGTTAATGATAAAGGCGATTGGAAGGTAGATTATTTGTATTAGTATGTATTCTTTAACTTTAGTACATGAAAAAAACTTCCTACTGGGTTATCGGTACAGCTATTAGTCTTCTATTACTACTTATTATTTCTAACCCAACAACAAATAATCTAAAGAATTACGCTAAGCTTCCCAAACAAGACAAAGTGACTATAAATAGAGAAAATTATTTCCTATTTAGTTTATATACCATAGATGGTACAGATGGTGCTGATTTTTATCAGTATAAATACGTTGGGGTTTTGTGGACTTTTTTTGGGAGCTTGACAATGATAACCTAATAACCATCCTGTCAACTAAAATCCTACCTTTAACTAACCAACCTTATTAATTATGAAGAAGGAATTGCTATTTAGCCTGATAGGTTATGTATGTTTGCTAATAGTGGGCTGGGTTGCTGGACTATGGATTTATATTGCAGATTACACCAGACCTTACGAAGAGGTAAAGCAAGAATATTATAGCTACTTCCCCGCCGCGCTGGCAAATGGCACATTACTATGCTTCATTAGCATTGTTATAGCAGCTATAGGTTTATTTTGTGTAACCGTGGCAAACAAACACCTCACTTCAAAACCCTGGATAACCATCAATACAGTAGTAACCGTTTTATTAGGGTTGATATTGTTTTTGAATGTGTGGTCGTTGATGTAGGGTTTGTCCCGCTGTCACATAGTATAAGAGTGGGACAGTGTAGGAATATTACCCTTTTTTAACTAACGCTTTAATAATAGCCTCCATTTTTATTTCAGTTTGCTCATCAAATCCATCCAGTACATTTGCTATTTTTCCGTTTTTGTCTATGAAATAAAAAGTCGGCCATCCACTTACATGATAAGCTTTCACCACTTCGGCCGCATCTGCAAAACCGGCATAGGCTATTTTATGTAGCTTATCAAATGCGGCTACATCTTCCTTGCTGTCTCTTTGGGTAAGGCTTGCAATTATTAGCCTGTCTTTATATTTTTTGTATAAGTTGCTCAACGGTTTTAACGATTGCATGCAAGGGGCACAGCCAATAAAGTAAAAATCCATCAATACAATTTTGCCCTTCATATTATTTAATGATGTCTTTTTACCATTAACGTCATATAAGGTCCAGTCAGGCGCATCGGTTCCCGCTGCTAATAAGGCCGGTGGTGCCGCTTGCTTTTTTGGGGGATGATAACCTTTAGGTATGGAGAATTTAGCCAGATCAATACCCGGATCATTTATCTTATAATCGTAATACTCATAAGCCGAGTAAACACTGGTTATCCCGTTCCCATATCCTGCATGTTGACCTTTAGTTATCACAGCTTTTGGTAGTCCCGTGTTTTTGTCGGCTAACAAATGCCAGCGCATAACCAGGCGTTGTTTATTTACGGTGGTATCGCCTGTAATGATGGTGAAATGATCATACGCCACAGCATTGATCACGCTATCTTTTACCTTAGTTAAACTGGCCGGGTGGCTTTTTACAAAATCATTTATCCATTTCAGTTTATAAACTGCGGTTAAATTAAATGCCCTTGCTTGCATTTTGCTGGTTGTGTAAACACTATCGTTAGGACTTAAGGTGACCAGGTTATCGCCAAAAAAAAGATCTGTTGATGGAAACTTATTGGTGCTAAGTTTTTCTGTAGTGCTAAAAAAATATCCTACCGTTTTTTCTTCGGGTATTTTTAAAAGTATATCCTGCGCATTTCTTACCAGGGTATCGCCCACATCATCTTTTTGTTTATAAAGGCTTTTATAGCTCAAGCTATTAAAGCCTTGAACTTTGTCTAATATACTTTGAATAATAGAGGACTGTGCCCGGGCAGATGTTGTGTATATTATTAATGCTATGCAGGCAGCAAATTTTAAAAATGATTTAATAGTGTGACTCATGTTGTGTAAGGGATTAATCAATCAAATTTACGAATATTTCGTAATATTACGAATATTTAGTAATAAAAATATTTTTTAACAATTTTTAACACTACCGGAGTTCTGATTAAATGGATGAAGAAAATTCGTTGCATTGATTTGCATATGCAGTCCCCAATTAATTGGGGATCGTTCCTCGCAATGGCGCGTAGGGAGTATGGTAGGGGGAGTCAAAAAAAAGACCCGGATAAAACTACCCGGGTCTCAAAAAAAAATATAAAAAAAATATTATTTCTGGGTAATGCCTTCGGCCAATACCACTACTTTATTGTTTGAGGCTTCAACCACACCGCCGTTTATAAAAAACACTTCTTCTTTACCATTGCCGCGTACGGTTAGTTTACCGTCCTGCAGGGTAGAGATAATAGGCGCGTGGTGATTTAATATCTCAAAAAATCCCATAGTACCCGGCAGCGTTACTGAACTAGCTTCGCCTTCGTATACTTTTTTATCGGGAGTAAGAATTTCTAATGTCATTTGTGTTAGTGATTGGTGATTAGAGATCAGAGATTAGTAAATATCAACTATTCACTAATCTCCAATCACTATTCACTATTTAAGCATTCGCTTCTTCTAATAGTTTTTTACCTTTTTCAATAGCATCTTCAATGCTACCTACTAAATTAAAGGCTGCTTCCGGATACTCATCAACTTCGCCATCCATGATCATGTTAAAGCCTTTAATGGTTTCTTTAATATCAACCAATACGCCTTTTAAGCCGGTAAACTGCTCGGCTACGTGGAATGGTTGTGATAAGAAACGTTGTACACGGCGTGCACGGGATACCACCAATTTATCTTCTTCAGATAACTCGTCCATACCTAAGATGGCAATGATATCCTGTAACTCTTTGTAACGTTGTAATATTTCTTTAACACGCTGGGCAGTGTTGTAATGCTCATCACCTAATACAGCAGGGCTCAAGATTCTTGAAGTTGAATCCAATGGATCCACAGCAGGATAAATACCTAACTCGGCAATTTTACGTGAAAGTACGGTAGTAGCATCTAAGTGGGCAAATGTTGTTGCCGGTGCTGGGTCGGTCAAATCATCCGCAGGTACATATACCGCTTGTACTGATGTAATTGAACCACGTTTGGTTGAAGTAATACGCTCTTGCATCATACCCATCTCGGTAGCCAAAGTTGGCTGGTAACCTACCGCTGACGGCATACGGCCCAATAACGCTGATACCTCTGAACCTGCTTGTGTAAAGCGGAAGATGTTATCAATAAAGAATAATATATCACGGCCTTTACCATCAGCATCACCATCACGGAAATACTCGGCAATAGTTAAACCTGATAAAGCCACACGTGCACGTGCGCCCGGAGGCTCGTTCATTTGTCCGAAAACGAAGGTTGCTTTTGATTCTTTTAAAGCTTCGCTATCTATTTTAGACAGATCCCACCCGCCTTCTTCCATTGAATGCATAAATGCATCACCATATTTTATAATACCTGATTCCAGCATCTCGCGCAGTAAGTCGTTACCTTCACGGGTACGCTCACCAACACCGGCAAATACTGATAAACCATCGTATGCTTTAGCAATGTTATTGATCAATTCCTGTATCAATACAGTTTTACCAACACCGGCACCACCAAACAAACCAATTTTACCACCTTTTGAGTATGGTTCCAATAGGTCAATTACTTTGATACCTGTAAACAATACTTCAGCCTCGGTTGAAAGATCTTCAAAACGCGGAGGAAGATTGTGGATAGGGCGCCCATTGGTTTTATCTAAGTTAGGGATACCGTCAATAGCATCGCCCACTACGTTAAATACACGGCCTTTAATGTTGTCGCCAACCGGCATTTTAATAGCCGATCCTAAGTCAACTACATCCATACCGCGCAATAATCCGTCGGTCGAGTCCATGGCTACGGCACGCACGCGGTCTTCACCTAAGTGCTGCTGAACCTCTAAAATAATTTTCTGGCCATTATCCTTAGTAATTTCTAACGCGTTAAAAATTTTAGGAAGCTGGGCATTGTCAGCAAAGCTAACGTCAACTACTGGACCGATGATCCTTGAGATTTTTCCAATGTTTGGCATATATACCTGGTAATTTTTTAAAGATTATTATTGAAATGGATACACTACTGTCTATCCGCTATTTCAGGGCGCAAAGTTATAGTTTTTGGTGTAATATTAAAACACTTATATCAACATTTTTTAAAACTTATTTTTAGCGTATTACGTATTTATTGATACACAAAGTATTTATTATGAGCGTTAAGCAATAGTATGCTGTGTTTTGTATATTTGCATATAGATATTAACATCTAAAGAAATGAATAAATTTAGATTTTTTATTGCCGGAACAGTATTTTTATTGGGGGGATGTAAGCTTGATGCAGTTACCGATTTACCCGGCCCGCCTGATTTTTCTACGTTTATAGCTATAGGCGATTCGCAAACGGCGGGGACTGCCAATGATGGTTTGTACCGTGACGCGCAGCTGGTATCTTTTCCGGCTATAATGGCCAAACAAATGAATACCACTTTTGCTCAGCCCTTATTTAGCGAGGCCGAAAAAAATGGGTCAGGATATTTACAGCTTATTAGTTTTAATAATGGCATACCTGTAATAACCCGGGTTACTACCGAGCGGGCCATACGTGGTACTATATCGGTACCGCTAAAAGGCAATGTTAGCCTGTACACCAAATACCAGGGGAGTATTAATAACTATGGTATACCCGCCATGAAACTGGCCGATATAAATAATACTAACCTGGGTAATACCAATGGGTTTTTTGAACGTTTGCTTAGTGGCAATGCGCCCAATAATACTACTACCTATTTTAATTTTGCTACGGCAAAGGCCCATACTTTTTTTACCTGTTGGCTTGGTGGTAATGATGTATTAGGATATGCGGCTACAGGGGGCGCAGGTGATACCCTAACCAGTAAAAGTTATTTTAACACTACTTATACTCAACTTATAGGCCAATTAACTGCTAATAAGCAAAAGGGGGTGGTAGCAACTATACCTGATGTAACCAGCCTTCCATTTTTTACTATTTTAACTACCGATTCCATTTCAAAACTCATACGGGCGGTTAATCCTAATTTTTCCGGGTTATATATATCGGCAAAAAGTACTGCTGATGTAGCAGCCACCTATACTACACGTTTGGCTACGGCAAATGATCTGTTTAATATGAGTTTTGATATAAGCCTGATAGGCAAACCTACTGCGACAGCATCCGGAATTATGCCTTACGGCTTATCGCCTTTAGCACCTATTGAGCATAAGTACGTGCTGGATCAAAACGAGGTATTGATTGTTAAGGATCATACACAGGCCTATAATGCCTTTATCAAAGCAATAGCAAAAGCTAAAGGTTTGGCGGTGTTTGATGCTTATACTTACTTAAATTCATTAAAAGGGCAGGCTATAATTAAGGATGGTGTTAAACTAAGCGGGGCCTACATTACGGGGGGGATGTTCTCGTTAGATGGTGTGCACCTTACGCCCAGGGGTAATGCCGCTACGGCTAATGAATTTTTGAAAGCCATTAATGAGTATTACCGAACCAATTTGCAACCGGTAAATATTAGTGGTTATGCTGCGGTGCTGCCGTAGTTACTCCCTGAATATGCTTCATTTTAACGTAATTAAGCTAAACTGTATAAGTAATTTCAAATTTTTTAGGGGAGATTGAAAAGAAATCCTATTTTTGCAGTCCGTTAAAAAACGCGTTAGTTTAATATCGGGAAATGCATTTGTAGCTCAATTGGATAGAGCATCTCACTACGGATGAGAAGGTTTGGGGTTCGAATCCCTACAAGTGCACCAATTTAATTCAAGCCTTTCTGTATATACATCTATATATCGAAAGGCTTTTAATTTGAAAACGCTATGCTAAACTTAGTGCTATTTGGCCCTCCCGGTGCAGGTAAGGGTACGCAATCACAAAAACTTATTGAAAAATACGGTTTGATCCATTTGTCAACAGGCGATTTATTGCGTGGTGAAATATCACAGGGTACCACCTTGGGTTTAGAGGCCAAAAAGCTAATGGACGAGGGTGCATTAGTGCCTGATGCCGTAGTAATAGGTATGATAAGTAATAAACTGGATGCCAATAAAGAAGCCAAAGGCTTTATTTTTGATGGTTTTCCGCGTACAGTAGCACAAGCGGAGGCTTTAGATAATTTACTGGAGAGCAAACAATCGGCCATTTCAGGCATGATAGCTTTGCAGGTTGATGATGTGGAGTTGGAGAAGCGTTTATTATTACGTGGAAAAGATTCGGGCCGTGCAGATGATGCCAACCCTGAGGTTATCCGCAAGCGTATAAAAGAGTATAATGATAAAACTGCACCTGTTGCTGATTTTTACCAGGCTCAAAATAAATTTACAAGCATAAACGGTATAGGATCAATAGAAGAGATATCAAAATCTATTGATAATGTGGTTGCCGGTTATTAAAACTATATCAGGTTTTAATAGTTTTTCTTGAAACATTCTAATATTGCGATATAGGTAATCTAAAATCGTAAATCGTAATTCTGAAATCAAATGTCGGGTTCCAATTTTGTTGATTATGTAAAGATCTGTTGTCGCTCTGGTAAGGGTGGTGCAGGTTCTGCGCATTTACATCGTGATAAGCACACGGCAACAGGTGGCCCTGATGGTGGTGATGGTGGCCGTGGCGGGCATGTTATTGTAAAAGGTAACGCGCAGTTGTGGACACTACTCCACTTGAAATTCCGCAAACACGTCATAGCCGGTAACGGCGACCCGGGCAGCAGCTCGACCAGTACCGGCAAAACCGGCCGCGATGAGATATTGGAAGTGCCGTTGGGTACTATAGCCAAAAATGCCGAAACCGGTGAGGTGCTGTTTGAGATAAACACCGATGGCGAAACTAAAATATTAACTCCCGGCGGACGTGGTGGATTGGGTAACTGGCACTTTAAAACGCCAACCATGCAAACCCCCCGTTTTGCACAACCCGGCGAAGAGGGCCATGAAGAATGGAACGTGCTGGAGCTAAAATTATTGGCCGATGTGGGTTTGGTGGGTTTCCCTAATGCGGGCAAATCAACACTATTATCGGTAGTATCGGCAGCTAAGCCCGAGATAGCAGATTATGCGTTTACTACCTTAGTGCCTAACCTGGGTATCGTATCGTACCGTAATGGTCGCTCATTTGTGATGGCCGATATCCCGGGAATTATTGAAGGGGCATCACAAGGTAAAGGTTTGGGTATACGCTTTTTAAGGCATATTGAGCGTAACTCGGTATTGCTGTTTATGGTGCCGGCTGATACATCGCGCACGATAAAAGAAGAGTTTGAGATTTTATTAAAGGAGTTAAACGAATACAACCCCGAACTGATGCACAAACCACGTGTATTAGCTATTACCAAAGCAGATATGCTGGATGATGAACTGATAGCCGAGATGAAAAAGGAAGTACCGGCTGATATCCCTTCGATATTTATATCATCAGTAGCTCAAAAAAACATTACCGAGCTGAAGGATATGCTTTGGGCCGAGATTAATAAGCAGTAGCGGTACTTATTGGTGTAGAACGGTGTTTCTAATATGGATTTATTTAGAAATAAGATAGACATTTGCTAAATACCAAAGAGCTAATAAAAGTCTAAGTAAGACAACTATAGCAATTACCCAGAGAATATACTTAATAATACGTCTCACTTTTTGCTTTGTCTTATCCTCTCGGAATTAATCAATCACCCTATCCCTGATTTTTACAGCAGGATTGCCTTGGTAAACGCTGTAAGGCACCAGGTTTTTGGTGGCTACCGAGCCGGTAGTGAGTATCGCGTGCGAGCCTACGGTAATGCCTTGATTAACTATAGCAGCCGCGCCTATCCATGCGCCATCTTCTAAAATAACGCTTCCGGTTATTAAGTCAAACGAGGTTTTTTTATAGTTATGACTGCCGGTAAGTATCACAGCGCCTTGCGATAGGCATACGTTATTGCCAATAGTTACAGGCACCAGGCAATCAATCCACACATTTTCGCCAATCCAAACTTCGTTGCCTATAGTTAGGTGCCACGGGTATTTAATATTTACACCGGGTTTAAACTCCACTTGTTTGCCAATTTTAGCACCAAATAAGCGTAATAGAGCAACTTTTAACCCGTACAAAGGGAACAAGCTTGATTTGAAAACAAACGCGTTTACATAGTGCCATAATATCCTTTTCAGGGTGGTGCCACCGGAATGGTAAGGATAATTATTATAACTTTCCAGGTTGGTTTGCTTCATCGGGTTTTATTGGGCTTTAGATCGCGCATTATCCAAAAATACAAACCCGCCATGATTATTGTGTATATGATGGCGTTAAAAATGGTATGATGGTCAAGCAGGTGGTTTTCGCTGGGCTTCCAATACAAAGCCAATACTATAAACCTGATGATGTTTAAAAGCTGGATAACTAAAATACCGGCGGTTAAAAATATTGCCTTTTCTTTTACAGGCTTTGGATAAGCTATCACAAAAGCGGCTAAAAAACTCATCACGCCCATACCCAGGCATGAGTATTCTAACGCTATATGGCCACGGCCTGCTACCAGCAGGTCAATGTCGTTGGTAATGGTGGTATAGCCTAAACCCAATAGTATTTGCCTGCTTACAAACAGAAGTACGTCGCGTAGCCACTGTATATAATTTAAGTGTTCGGTTAAAAATGCACTGTAATGGTTGCCCGGAGTGGTTAAGCCAAGAAATAAAATATGGAAATAGTAAAAGCATACAAACAGCAATACAAAAACAATCGCGAAGCGTATGGGGTTATACTTGCTTTTGGGCATCTTTTTGTTGTTTGATGATCTCATCTATCTTGATATCTACGATCAGCCTGAACCAAAACCCTTGTAAAAAATGAAATATTATACCCGTGAGGCCATCTAAAATACCCAACTGAAATATCATACGATATTTAAAATATAACAAGGGCCTTACATAACGTGGCAACCTGAACCATATACTTTTAAACCAGGCCTTACGTTCGTTGGGCGAGCCCCAAAACTTTGGTTTAACACTTTGCGAACGCATTTGCTGCATGCGTTCAATTTCTTCGTGAGCTACCAGGTCGCTGTAGCGGTTATGTTTTTCTATCCAAAAACTGATGTTGTTTTCTTTTAAGTTTTCTTCAATGATGATACCGTCTTTCCAAATAAGTGTTTCTCCGGGTACAATAAAGCGGTGGTCCATGTTTTCGTTTAGGTCAGAGTAGCCAATGTCATAACGAAACATTTTAAGCAAATAAAAAGGGTAATAGCCACCATATTTTATCCAACGACCCTTAAAGAAGTTTTTGCGGTTGAAGTAGATTCCGTTAATGTTCCTGTAATCAGCATCGTTAAAAGCTAATAGTTTGTTTTTGAGTTCGTCGGTTACAATTTGATCGGCATCCAGGCCTATTACCCAAGGGGTTTGAATGGGGAAGTTTTTTAGCGCGTAGTCCCACTGTTTAGGGTGGTTTTCAAATGGGTTTTGCAAAAATTGAGCACCAAAGTTTTCGCCAATTTCTATTGTACGGTCAGTACTACCGGAGTCTAAAATAAATATGGGCGCATTAAGCCCGCTGATAGACTTCAACAGCCTTGGCAAATGCATTTCCTCATTATAGGTTAATATAATAAATGAAAATTGTACGCTCAATTGATTTCGGCTTTAATGATCATTGATTTCCAAAAATACGGAATACGGCCACATCCTTTAAAAATAACATGTGTAAAACCATTTTTGGTAACTAACCGGCTTAATGTTGCTTTTGACCATAATTTAATATGCCCGCCAACCCAAAATGGGTCTAAATGTGTATCCCATTTATTAAATAAACTAAGCACCAGGTTTTTTAAATAACCATGATAGGGGGTAGATAGTATAATTTCACCTTTATCACCCAGCACCTGTTTGCAAAATATTATAAATTCTTCCGGGTCATATAAGTGCTCAATTACCTCTGTTGCTATAACGGTATCAAACTTTAAGTCTTGCAATTCTACAGGCAATTTATTGGTAGATAGGTCCTGTACATAAAATCTATCCGGGTTAGTTTGTTTGGCAATGATTATTCCCTTTTCAGAAGCATCCGTGCCATAAGCATTATAACCTAATGAAATTAAATAATTAACCAGGTAACCATTGCCACAGCCTACATCCAATATGCAGGTGTTTTTACCTTTATCCAGCAAGCTAAGCAAAGGGCCCAACATATAGTTAAAATTATAGGTCATAGCATCACTATGATAACCGTAATCCTGGTATTCACTCATGGCTCATAATTTGGTTATACATAGCTAAATATTTTTCAATCAGGTTATCCGGGTTAAAATCATTGTAAATTATTGCAGGGGCATCTTTCCTGATGCGTAACAGATCATCCTTATAATTGCGGCTAATGGTATTGATATAGTTACTGATGGATGTCGTATTGGTTTCGCATATCCAGCCTAAACTTTTTTGTTGTACATAATCGTACAAACCCACATTTTGGCTTATTAATACGGCTGTTCCTACACTTAAACTCTCAATTACCGTATTAGCAAAATTTTCGTCGTGCGATGGTAGTATAAATAAGTCGTGCTCGCTAAGCAGGTCAAACTTATCATCATTATAAAACCCTGCCCAGGTAATATGGTTATCAATGCCCTGTGTCACAGCGTATTGTTTTAAACTATCAATATACCCCATATTGCCGTTACCGGCTATGGTTAAGTGATAAGGAACAGACACTTTATCTAAGGCATTCAGCAATATATCTAACCCTTTTTTTTCTTCTATCCTTGAGAAGAAGAGAAGTTTTATTGGATTGCCGGGGATATTTTCAACGCCTGATTTATCCGCCAGTTTAACAAAATTGGCAATGTTAAAAATGCCTTTCGGCTGTATTAAATCGCTCATTGCGGCACTCTCCCTTTTGGAAGTTACATGCAGGTAGCATTTATTTAAAAGCGGTTTACCTAAAAATTGATGGATCAGATTTTTAACAAACCGGTTTTTATTTGAAAATGAGTAGGAGCTTAATGTACCCCTGGGCGAAACTATTACCGTTACCCCACGCATTAATGCAATAAGGCAGGATAATACCGATACCATATTCCACCAGGCATGTATATGTACTACATCATAATTTTTAACTTCCTGCCATAATTTTGATAAAAGCGCAGGCGAAAAATGAGTATGATCTTTTGTTAATCGTTTAAAATAGGTTACCTGTACATCATCAACTTTTACCGGAGTGTTTACTATTACCGGCAATTCATCCGTCCCATTTGCAGTGGTGGTAAAAACCATTACATCAATATGCTTTTTTACCAATTGCTCGCATAGCATTGATACAGACATGGTGGGCCCGCCATATATAAAGGCAGGTTTGTATGAGGCGTTAATTTGTATAATTCTCAAACCTCTTGTAATATTTTATATAATTTGAATATCCTAGAAATTAGGAGCATGGTTATATAGCTCCAAAAAACAGTATTTATCAAAAATTCAAAACTTAACCCGCGCCATAATATTTGAAACAATCCTGTAAATATTAAAGCTGTTCCCAGCGTGTACCCGCCAAATAATTGTTCGGCTTTAAGCGAAATTAATTGGGCGGTGGCACCATATATAAATAAGCTTAAAAATATTCCGAATGTACCGCCAGATAAATAGGCATCTACAACAAATGCAGGTTTAGCAGATACTTTGGCTCCCCTGTAAATAACATTTGCATCGTAAACCCGTTCCATGATCATATCTTCGGTACTGGGTTTTGATGGCCAGGCTACACGTGGAATAATAGCCATAAATGATTGCTTCAGTAGCTTTAATCCATAATATCCTATTTTATCAGGGGTTGATTTAACAAATAAGGTAAACATTTCAATTTCACTTAACCGGTAAACAAAAAAATCCCAATTGCTTTCGTCAGACCCCTCAAACACGGCTTTCAGGGCCAGCTTACTTGCATCATCGTCGCTGGTTTCACCAGACCATGAGTTTTGCCGAAAAACTCTGTTATAGGTTGGTAACAACATAAATAGCGCGAATAACAAGGGTAAAAAAGTAAAAGTAACCGCACGCTTATAATTTGGATACAAAAAAACTCCCAATACCAAAACGCTAATAATTATGGGTTCTTTAAAGCCCGAAATTAGTGCCTGGTAAAAATTGAAAAAATATAAAACGAAGCAGATTATTGTATTATTGACTTTTTGAAGCGGAATAGCGTATGCCAGAGCTAAGGTACCTGCAATAAAACTTAATGAACTTAATTGATAGTAAAACTGCGATAAACCCGGTATAAATTTAAACACAACTGATACAGGCAGAGTTATAATTGCAAATACAAACAATAAATTAGGTATTTTTTCTTTGTCAACTTTATACCGTTGTATTACGGGGTAACGCATAAAAACTAATATACCTGATACAAACGAAGCGTGTGCCAAACAATAGTAACGCTGGCATTGGGCTACATATTTTAACTGTTCCTGATCAACTAAATAGTAATCGTTTATTTTTTTAAAATCCTCATATCCTAATGTGTTAAAAAGATAAAATATAGAGGTAAGACACATAAATCCAGCAAAAATGATCTGTGCCAAAAATATGGGCCTCATCAATTGTGATGAGATGCTTCTATCGGTAGGTAATGGTTTAAGTTTGCCCGTTAAGGTGATATAGAAAATATAAAATGAGCCTAACCATGCTATAAAATAGGAGGGAACCGGATACGGGTTAAATAGCACAGCTAATAACCACGGTAAAAATAATATTGTGTAAACCCCAACCGGTTTTTCTTTCATATAATAATGTTAATTAATACCAATTTAATAGAGTTTAATTAGCAATGCAAAGCAGGTTGCCACTTTCAATATTATCAGGAGCGGTTATTAGTTCGCAACCTACCATACTAATTTGGTAAAGCGAGTAATTAAGCGAATGTAAAAATTTATAACAATCAACCATACTTTGTCCCGTATCTCCCCAGTAATTACTATCATATTCAAAAATTATACGTGGTTGGTGTTTTTGCAAAGTTTGCTTTAATCCCTTTAAAACATGAAATTCAAAGCCTTCTACATCAATTTTTATTAATGCTACGTTAGTTAATAACTCTATTTCAGGCATATCGTCAGCAACCTTTACAATAACACGTTGCTTATCATTACCAGTTTCTTTTTTGCTTAAACTAAATGCTCCCTGGTTCCATTGGTGTTTATTAATGATTAGGTCAAGCTCATTTTGTTGGTCAGATAATGCAAAGGGAAACAAAGTGACATTGTTAGCCTTATTTAACGCCATATTTTTTTTGAACTTTTCCTGCAGGTAGTTAAGCGGCTCAAATGCAAAAACCTTTCCGGCGGCGCCAACGCACAATGACATGCGCAAACTTTGTAAACCTATGTTGCCCCCAATATCAATTGCAGTATCTCCCTCATTTAAGGATATTTTGATGAGTTTGCCAATCTCGTCCTCATAGGTTCCGGTACTTAAAATACTCCATTCAATATAATTATCGGCAGTAGTATAAATAGCTATATCTTCTTTATTTAACCAAACAATACCGTCTTTGAGGTTGGTTTTAAGTGTAATTGATGGCGTAAACCAATTGGCAAGTCGCTCCTTTCCGGGTAGGCTCCAGTTTCGGGTAAAGTTTAACTTAATTTGGTCTTTCCGCTTCATGTAATAGTGTATTTTCAATTGCCTTTGCTACATTCAAAAAGCTCCAGGGCTGAATTATAATAGAGGAGTAATTTCCGTACGCGGCTAAAGTATTTTTGGTCTTTGTTAACTGTTTTAAATGGATAATCAAATCACCCAGGTTTTCACTTTTAAATATAGCTCCATTTTTGTTATCCTGTACTAAATCAACAGCACATCCGCATTTATCTGATACCAGTATCGCTTTTCCGCAAGCCATGGCCTCGTTAACTGCCAACCCCCAGCTTTCGCCCGGACCTTTTGATGGCAAGCAAAACAAATCACACGCCTGGTATATTACCGGCATATAACTTTGGTTTTGAAAGTCAATAAAATGGATGTTTTGATATCCACTGGCCCTGGTTTTTAAAGTGCTTTCTAATTGGCCATTTCCCGTAAATATCAAATGGAGGTTGGTATCATTTACACTTAAAAAGGCATCTAATAGTAATTCCGGATTTTTTTTCTCTTCCAGTTTACCTGCAAAAAGAATAACCGTAGCTGTTGGTGGTATATGTAATTTTTGTTTCAGTTGTTCCACCTCTTCAGTTCTTGGCGATGAGAATCTTTCATTGTCAACTGCGTGTGGGGCAAAGCTCAATTGGGCATCTTTTAACCCATATTTTTTAAAATAGGCTTTATTGTTTATTCCATTGTAAAATGCATGGTCAATATGGCTATACACCCATTTCAAAAAAAAGCTTTTTAAAACGGACTTTAATGAATGTTTTTCATCCAGCAGGGTAGAGTCGCCTCTAAAATATACCGGTACTTTATTTTTAAAATATCGTATAACCTTTAAATGACTATGATAGGCCCAGCCAATAACCAACACCGCATTGGGGTTATAGCTTTTAACCTCCTTAATTAGCCTTGGAGTGATGATGCCATTAAAATGATGCGAACCCGGATTGCGTGCCTTGTTTTCTGCCCAATCAAACGGATAAGCATCTAATAAAGGGATATCCCAGGCTATATGCTTATCAAAACCAGGGTCGTATTTGTTTTGGGCACTTTTCCCCCAGGTATAAAAAACCTTGATCTCAATTTTTTGGCGCTCATGCAACAGCTTAAATATGGGGGCATAATATTGAATAGGATGGGTGGTAATAATAGCCAGTTTTAACATACCTAAATAATTTCGCCCATTAATTTTATGCCGGGTGCATTTTTTAAACGATCATTAATAAAATCTATATCGCGGCAATATATGGTATTGTAATTACCGTGAACAGCCAGTAAAGTTAATGAACGGGTAAACGGATCATAGCTGTATGGCTCAAAATTATTCTCTATTAATAACTGATGAATAGCCTGCTCATCAAATCCATACCTTTCGCCGCTACCGTTTAATTCAATGATTATAGCTTTAAGTGACGGGGATTTTAATGTTGTTGCCATGCCCTTTAACACTTCTGTTTCATATCCCTCTACATCTATTTTTATTAACGATGGTGTACCATCTGTCAATAAAGAATCAATAGTTATTATTGGGATAATGCTGATGTTATCAGCTATTTCATCATCTGCTAACACATGATTTGTAGTATCCTCGGCTGATGAAAATGCGAGGGCTCCAATAATTGCGCCCGCGCCGCTGTTTAACAACTTTACACTGTGTTGCAGGTTATTTAAAGTGATGTTTTGCTGTAGTATATTAAAAGCTGTTTTTACAGGTTCAATAGCTATACTTTTAGCTTTGCAAGCACCCGATGCCAGCAGCGTATAGGAGCCTACATTAGCTCCGACATCAAAAAAGATATCCTCCGGACGTAAAAAATGAATTAAGAAACCCATGTCGCCAAATTCATGTAACCCCGTATAAATATTACCGGTAATACCTGTCAAACCTTTTTTTGCATAAAATTTTACCTGCCCAACAAATGGCTTGATAATTAACTTTGACGGCGATAACGAACTTTGTAACTGCCAAACTATAAAGCGAAACAAACTTTTTAACGGGTGCCTTTTGCCTAAAGGGTGCGAAAGGATAAAACCGAATGTCCGCTTAATTTTATTCATTAATTACTCTATTAAATAGGTTGCATTGCTGTAACGTCATATTTTGAGCATCATATTTTTTTACCGCATCGGGATGGTAAGCTATAGTATTCTTGCCACCATCAACAACCTCTTTTAAATAGGTATCTATTTTCGATCCAAGATCCTCTGTTTTATCATAGCTGTAGCTGTGCGCAACACCATACTCCTGCAGAACATTTATTGCCGGGCTTAACGAGTTAAACAGGGTAAGCATGGGTTTATTGGTAAGCAGATAAGGATAAATTTTTGACGCGGTATACGCAGGATCATCCGAACCGGGAATAAACAATCCATCAGCTTTGAGCAAAGTTGACAGCGTATGGTAATAGCTTATCCTGTCGGTTATTTCCACAACGTTATTCTCCAAATTGTATTGTTTTGCCAGGGGAAGTATTGTTGGTATACCTTGCCCCTGGGCGGCATAACTTGTACCAATAAAATATATTTTCACCTGGTTATATACTGCTGGATGGTTTTTTATACCGGCAGCTAAAACTTCAAAAAGTGGTGTTATGGCCTTATGCATATCAGCCCCTCCGCGACCTATATATACTATATTTTTAAAGGCCGGGTTAAGCAACTGTATGAATTTGCTTTGGTTGTCCGTAGCAATTTTCATATCGGGCTCAAATGCGCCAAAGGTTATAGTAGCGGCGGGTATATTTTTTAGTGCAGGATATCTTTTTTTAAGATCATGTACATAGCTATCTGATACACTTATTAAGCCATCAACTTTTTTCATAGCGATTGACTCTAAAAATTTATTTAGCGGGTATGATAGCCAGTATTTATTGGGTTGCTGGTGCCTGGGTTTGTCTTTGTAGTAATCGGTATGCCAGGGGTCTTGTATATCAATCACGTATGGAACTTTAAATTTAGCTTTCCAATATGCTCCTAAAATGCAAACCGGGAATTGTGTGGTTGAAAAATATACCAGGTCAAAGCTGCCAGTTTTTAATAATTCATTTACCTTTTTGCGGTAATACCATAATGATCTTAGCGCTATACTACCTAAACCTACTTTTGCTGTCCAGCTTTTATTAAGCGCTTCAACTTTGTGTATTTTTATGGTTGAGGGTACACTTTGCATTAAAAGCTCATCTTTTGCCAGATCTGAATATCTTTCATCAACGGTTACTATTTCAACTTCCCAGCCATAATCATTAAAATAAGGCAGGCTCATCCTCACGCGTTGCATATCCGCCCCGTTTGACGGCGGAAAGTACGGCGAAATGATCAGGGCTTTTTTTTTCAATTATTTAAGGTTTTGTTGACGATATTTAAGAAAACCCGGCTTTCGTTTTCCCAGTTATATTTTTCCTGTCCCAGTTTTAATGCGGCTTGACGTTTATGAATAAGCATTTCCCTATTTGCTTCGTATTCGGATAAAATACTGATCAATGAATCAATATTGTTGTTTTCGTAAACGCTGCCTATGCCGGGGTTTTGTTCAACAAGTTGTTTTTGTGAGGGGATGTCGCTGGATAAAATAGCTAACCCTGCTTGTAAATAAGTAAATATTTTATTGCTTAAAGCCATGGTATTATTTAAGCTAAAGCCGGTTTCGCAAGCCAGGCCAATATCAAATTGGCTTATAAATTCAACCAGTTTATCAGGGGCTATTGGCGGATGAAAAAATAGCGACTTAGCTGTGTTTTGAGCTAAATCAACAAATTCGGTTTTTATGGTGTCGCTGGCGTTGCCTAGCAAGTGTAATTCAAAGCTTTTATTTAATAATTGTAAAGCCTTAATAATATTTTCTATGCCGCGTTTTTTGCCAACAGTTTGCGAAAACCAAATTAATTTTACCGGGCCTTTTTTGTTAGTGCTTTTTACATCAACATCGGTGCTTTTAGGGAAAACGTTAAGTATGGTAGCAATATTGGTATTAGGGTATAGTAGTTTATATTCAGAAGTAATTAACGGACTCGAAGCGGTTATATAATCTGTTTGAATTAAGTATTTATCCTCAATGTACTTTGTGAGTTTATAGTGGAGTGAATTTACATCATCACTAACCTCTTGCCGGTGAAAATCTTCGGCATCAAACCCGCATTTTGCTTTGTGTTTTTTGGCCGCTATTACTGCAGCGGGTAAGGCCCCAAGGTTATGCCCGATGTAGAGGTCGGCTTTATGGTTTTTAGCCTCCTGTATCAAAAAGTAAGTGCTACGCGTTGCCGCCGGTTCTGCTAAAAATTGGATGCCTGTTGATTTATAAAGTGATTTTGCAGCCTTATGTAAAATGCGGCTTAACAAAAAAATTGAAGGTTTTTGTACCGGGTCGCCACCCACCCGTATGGCTTTCCATTTTTTATCAGGTAATTGCTCCTCGTCAAATTTTGTTCCCCAATCATTCCAGTAAGCATACAATACAGTTACCTCATAATTTGCATTGGCTAATGCATCAGCTTCTTTTACCAAACGTGGGTTTAGTGAAGGTTGACCCGAAGTAATAAGCAGGATTTTATGAGGCATTATATTTAAATACTTAAATAATCGTTTGCAATCTTAGCTACATTAAATCTTTTCTCAGCTTGTTCCCTGCACTTTAAGCGATCAATTTTTTCAATATTATTTATAGCGTTAATCATCCCATCAATATCAGTAACTATGTTGCCGGTAATACCTTCGTCGACAACCTCCGGCACTGCGCCTCTTTTAAAACCAATAACGGGTGTGCCACAGGCCATTGCCTCAACCATCACAATACCAAAGGGCTCTTCCCACTCAATTGGGAATAATAGCGCTTTTGATTGGCGTAAATAACGATTTTTTTCTTCGTCATTTAATGCCCCCAAATACACTATTTGCTCATTATCAAATAAGGGTTCTATCTCATTTTTATAATATTGATAATTATCGTCTGTTGTGGGAATGTTACCGCCAATTATGAGTTTATTGTTTGTTTTTAAAACTGCAGCAATGGCAGTGTGTAACCCTTTTATCTTATCTAATCTCCCTAAAAACATAAAAGGCGAATTACTATCTACATCGTTGTTAAAATCATATTTACTAAAGTCAACACAGTTATAAACTGTTCGCCATTCGCCGGCTACATTACCTGAAGCCGCGCAATTATCACTACAGGCGGTAAATGTTAAATTTTTATTAGGGAGGGCATTGGTGAAACGTATCCCGTCTGCAGAAATGAGCCTTTGGTAACTCATTATTTTTTTTGAAGGGTGGTTCAAAACCGGAAGCAGGTAAAGTAACCTTCCAAAATTGTGGATCATATCAAATTGGTTTTTATACCTTTTTAAATATTTCCAAACAGATAATATATTTTGATACCATTCAAGTTCTGAAGGTTTGTTATTGGTTTTGCCAAAAATAACCGTTGTTCCGTCGCAGTATGATCCGGGGCCGGCCAGTAAAGTAACCCGATGCCCATTTTTAATATACTCATTGGCCAGCATATAAACTATACGCTCAATACCACCATAAAATTGCGGCGGTACCGCAATACCCGGATCCATTATTAATAATATTTTTAAAGAGCTGGATAAAGCTGTTTTAGGCTGATATAATTTAAAATAGTCATTAGCTATTTTTTCTGCACTGTACTCTCTTTCGGCTTTGGCCCGGCAGGCAGCCCGGCTTAGCTTATCTATTTTTAGTACCTGCCCGGCCATTTCTTTTACTGTTGAACTGATGTAACCGGTTACGCCATGATCTATACCCTCGGGTATACCGCCCAGGTTAAAACCCAGCACAGGCGTGCCACAGGCATATGATTCAGGTATAATAACCGGGAAAGGTTCAACCCATTCTACAGGGGTAAGTAAAGCGCTTGCGCCACGGTAAAGCTCATTTCTTTGCGCATTGTTAACTTCACCTATCCATTTTATTTGTTTACCATCAATGTATGGCTTTATCTCTTTTTCATAATACCGCTTTTCATGCTGGATATGCGATATAAAGCCTGCTATTATTAATTGTTTATTAGTTAGTTTGGCTACTTTAATAGCGTTATGTAAACCTTTAACACGCTCAAATCTTCCAACAAAACATAAATAGCTATCGGCTGGGGTGTCTGCTTTATAAGTAAACTGATCTATAGGGGCGCAATTATATACGGTTTCCCAACGGCTTTTAGCGGTTTCGCCCGTTTTTTTAATAGCGTTAGATACAGCGGTATAAATTAAGTTAACTGGGCTTAACAAATCAGCATTTATAATATTTGAGCGGCTTACTTCGCGTAAGTAAGATTGTACTTTAGGTATCTTATTCCAAAAAAACGGAACCAAAAAAGCCAGGCGGCCAAAATTATGGATCACATCGTGATTTGGGATCTCCGTTTTTAGGATATTATAAACCAGCCAAAGGTTTTTAAAGTTTAAATTTGGATTTAGTGGCCCGTTTTTTCCGTAGGTTATTAAACGGTCGGGCGATTTTGAATTTGGTCCTGCTACTATAGTTACCCGGTGGCCGTTCTTTACATATTCATTAGCCAAGTCATATACAATACGTTCAATACCACCATAATTTTCAGGCGGAATTGGTATAAACGGGTCCATTAGTAGAAGTATTCTCATTGGCTGTTATTAAAGTTCTTTGTCAACTTTTAGGTATATATCAACATATTTTTGCGCGCATATCTCCAATGTTAAATTTTCCAGTATATAATCCCGGGGCTTAAAACTATCTCTATTGATCAAAAAGCCGGTTAAGTTGGTTTTAAATTGGCTAATATCGGTAAACTTCATACCACAACGGTTGTCCCAATATGGCACAGAACTTACGGGTTGGTATTTTACCTTTTCGGGGTAATAATATGGGTCCTGCCAGTAACCGCCCCTATCCCAGGCAAAAATAGGAGTATTGGTAGACAGTATTTGCTGATAGGCTATACCCTGTGTTTCATGCTCGCACAAAAAAATCACTGCTTTTGATTGGCTTAGCTTATCTTTTAAGTCACTTGGTTTATATTGTCCGTACCTGATGGTGTGGTAAGTTATGCCGCCGGTGTTAAGTGTTTCAATAATTGGGTTAATCAACTCGTCCTCGTGCTTTTCATGTTCCCATCGTACCTTATCATATATCAAAAAATCAAATGGTTTATCATCATCTGCAGGCTGCCAATTATCGGTATCAATACCAACGGGCCACGCTAAAACTTTATTACCATAGTAAGGTTCAAACATATCCCTCATCCATTCCCCTGGCACCAATAGGCATTTTAAATTAGGGTAGCGTTCAAAAATGTCAGGGCATTCTATCGGGTGCGAGTAAATGCCTGCACCCAAAATAATAGGATTTGCCCATTTTTTATCAAACAGCAAATGGGGTTTGCCAATTATACAAGCTATTTCACCGGGATGGTTTTTAATATACTTATAGTCATTAAACCTATAGGGGATGCCTAACTTATCTAAACCGCGCATCAGGTAAATTGCCACCATCATTACTCCGCCCGGTTTTTGTTTCCCCCTTATTATACGTCGTATTATTCTGCGTGGATAACGATCATATTTGAACCAGCGGTCCGGATCGGGTTCGGCATAAAATATATTTAAGGGCTTCGCTATCATCTTACTATGGCCTGCAATTTTTTAGCGGTTTTCCAGCCAAATGTTTTTTTAATAAATTCTATAAGGTTTCCGCCCATAACCGGGACATAATCAGTACCTCCCGAATCTTTCACAATTTGAAGTAAATCAGACGTAATGGTATTGTTAATCAGGTAACTTTCAATAGCCAAACTTATAGCGCTATTAGCTATTGCTTTTTTTGTTGTAATGCTATTTGAAGCGTTTAATAAGTATTGTCTTTTTAATAAAAGCGATCTGTATTTCCCTTCAATTGCCGCTTTTGTTTTCATTGACGCCAAATTGTTGTTTGCATGGTATTTGCGGTAATAATTAAAGCAATCTTTGGCGTATACTATGCCGTTGCAGGCTAACACTACCCTGCAAAAAAACTCGCCATCGTCATCGGGAGAATAAAACTCAGACCATTTTCCGGCTTTATGTATTATATCTGCAGGAACCAACCATGTATTGGTTTGAATCATGGATGCGCGGTTATTATTGCCGCCGTAAAGGTTTATTAAAAATTCAACAGGATCATTAGTTTCATATAAAAATGAATCTTCGTAAGCAGAAGGGGTTAGCGTATATGGATTTTCTTTTTCAAAAAAATGCACCGTACTGCAAACAGCTATTTTACCCGGGTTGGGTATTAATAATTTTAACTGACTTTCAATTTTATTAGCGCTTAAAAGATCATCGGCATCTAAAAACTGAATATACTCTCCCTTTGCTTCTGCAAGGCCTTTGTTTCTTGTCGCGCCCGAACCTTTATTTTTTTGAGTAAAAAGACTTACCGCTGGGTGGCTTTCGTACTGTTTGGCAATGGTTAAAGAATTATCTGTCGATCCATCATCAACAATTATAATTTCTTTATTGCTCCATGTTTGATCAATAGCACATTGTATAGTTGCATTAAGGTATTTAGCTGCATTGTATACGGGAATAATTATTGAAACTAATGGATCACTCATTTATTTTGTTAAGCAATATTTTTAATTTTTCAATATCAATATTAATATCCGCGCCCTTGTTTTCGGTTGTTATGGCTTCCTGGTTCTCTCCAATTATATAACCATACCTTAAATTTAAGTTTTCTGCTAATATCCAATAGCAGGGATTTATCCATTCGGGTGCAAACATATCTATAACCCGTGTCCCGGGCTTACAAAAAGCAATATTTGTAAACCCTGCACCATGAGGCCCTATAATAAAATCAGCACCTGCAAAAAGCTTAGCCTGTTGTTTTACTGTGAGTTTTTCGGGATGCACTATCTCAAAATTTAAAGGCTCCAATATTTTTAATATTTCCGTTTCGTTAATGATGGTCCTGCCCGATAGCCGTTGTATGTAAATTTTTTTAAGGCTACTACCAGTAGCAATTTCTTTAGCAAAAAGCGATCTTAAGTATAAGCAAGCTTCTTTACCCGGCACGTCATTCGGCGAAACTAATGAGGGTATTACCAACTCATCAGCCCTGATATGGAAATTCCAATGGTTATTTGACCTGACTATTTTTGCGAGTGGTATCCCCGCAATTGCCAGTGTTTCTGTTTGAAACGGTATATCTGTGTAATCAATTATAAATTGATCAATACTATCAAATACTCCGCTTTGCTTCAATAAGTTTATACGTGGTAAAACGTCAAACATCCAATGATAATAAACGTTGCTGCCCGATGCAGATAGGATTGCGGTAGTTTTATGGATGTTTGTTATAGGTTTAAGTTTAATTTGTTTAAATATGGAGTGTTGCTTATTATCAAACTCTCTTGAAACATCTTTAAACAAATAATTATTGTTTGTTATTACAGCACCCTGGTTCCCCCAAACTCTCCAGTTTTTTGCCTGTATTACAAAGTTATGGAACGGAGCTGCTAATAAAGCCTTATTAAATTTATGGTCAATTAACCCATTCCAGGTTACAGGTTTTGCTCGTTTAATTTCCGCGCTATATGATGAATATAAAGTGTCTATACCAGAAGGTAATTCACCATAATTTACAGCCCTTTCAGGCACTTGAGACCAGGTATAGTAATAGCCCGATTTTTTAAAAAATCGTATAAATAGTTCTTTAAAAAATGATTTGATACTCAATTAAGGCAAAAGCTTGTAAAATAATCTTTTCAATATTTGTGTAACCCTATTACCAATATATTTTTTTTTGAAGTACATAAAAAGCTCTTCAATGCGATCATATTGGTGTATAATCGGGTAGACGTGGCCCTCTGTGTTGGTTAACAATCCGGCTTGGTTAAGGTTGTAGGTGTTGCATGCCCCCAGCGTTAAAACCATAGGTGTGTTGTTTGGTATTAGCTTGAGATTTTCAGGCTTATCATGATAGGCATAAAAGTTATGTATGCCTTGATCAAGCCCCCAATCAGGTTTCTCTCTAAACTTCAGGTTGTTTTTTATAAACTCCAGGTACTTTATCATATGGGATGTGCCACCAATAACTACACCTGCACAACTAACCACTTCATTTAATACGGAGTTTGCAAATTCTTTTCCCCCAGCTTGGGAAAGCCAATTGAAATTTAATTCAGAATTTTTAAAAGTTTGCGACTGGTCTTCCAAAAACAAATATATCTTTTCATCAAGGCCATTAAACGGAAGTTTTTGAAATATCACATCTCTAATATCTGTCAGCATTATGTTTTTATAATTTGCCTGGGTTTCTTTTAAAAAATGAAGGAATAAAATAAAACGATAATTATTGATGGTGATAGCCGGGTCAATATCTTCAAAACTTTTAGCATAGTTTTTTATAAAAGGATAAACCGAGCTAAATTCAATTAGTATTGCGCCTTGCTGTATAAGTTTTTTTTTGGTTGTTTTAGATATATTGTTTGATGTAAAGATGACAAGGTCATCGGTATAACCTGTGTTGTTTAATGAATTTATAAAAGGCTCAACAAACGGATAATCATACCCATGCATTATAGTAAGGATCAAATTTTTTTGTTTCATATTGATCTGAACAGCCGGGCGGTTTTATCAGCCACTATATCCCAGCTTAATTCATTAACAGCCTTATTTCGGGCATTTGTAGCCATTAATTTTCTTTTTTCAACGTTTTTTTGAAGTTCAAGTAAGGCATCGCATAAATCATCAGCATTGCCTTTACGCCCAAGTATGGAGATAGAACTATCTAAATAGGTTTTTATCGACGGAAGGTCTGTTGATACTATTGGCAAACCGCAAGCTATGGCTTCTAAAATGGCGTTATTAGCAGTACAATCCAGTAAAGGTACCAGGCAGCAGTCTGCTTCCTGGTATAAAGTTAATAAGTCATGGTCCGAAACATTTGAATACCAATTAACATTGGGTAATTGCATAATATCAATTAGGTATGGCTCAATAACCAGTGCTTTATCAAAATATACAATATCAAACTCAAAGGCAATGGATGATGAAGATAGGTTTTTGATTACCCGGGCCAGGGTTTCCATATCCCGCAAATATCGGCCGGAAAATATTACTTTAAATATATCGGCACTTTTTTGTTTATCATCCGGCGATGGTTTGTAAAAAAACGTATCTACACCATGAGGTATACATACAGCCTTGTTTGGAATAAAAGAATTAAAATAATCTCTATCATGTTCTGATAAAGCGATAACCGTGTGGGCGCTATTATATCTTTTAAATAGTTCTTTATGGCTATCCCACCAGGTTGTTGGCTGGTGATTGGTTACTACAACAGGTTTGGTGATTTTTTTTGCAATACTTCCTATAGCATAATAGGGCTCGCCATAACTGTAATGAATAAGGTTATACCGTTTTTGAGCTGATTTGTATAATAGCTTTAGTTCACTTTCTACAGATTGCGCATTATAAAATGATGATTTGCTAATAAGTTTGGACGAAGTAGAAAGCAAACGGCCTATGCCGCGTGGGTACATTTTTTTGAAGTTGCAAAACACATTGTCAACCTGTATATCACCGGGTAAATAACGGTACAATACATCATAACCACTGTACTGGCTCATGTGATCAAATTTTTCACGTAAGGCTAATATTTGGGTCATTTATTTTTGAGCTATTATTACAATTTCGTTTGTAATATTAAATGGTTTGATCAACCGGTGATAAATACGTTTACGCATGCTAATACTTTTAAAAAGCATTAAACTTTTTTCGAGCATTAAAAACAAACTGGCATTTAAAGACGATAATACCTGCATGTTTTTATCCAGGCTCACGGGAATATCAATTTTATTAAACCCAGCTGATTTTAGTAAGGAATACACTTCATGGTATTTATATTCTTTTAAGTGCATACCCTCTGCCTGGGTTTTTCCAAAAACCAGTGAAACGTCGCCGGGGCCCAGGTAATAATGGGGGGTGTAAAATATATACTTACCGCCGGGTTTTAATATTTCAAATACGTTTTTAAAATGTAAGTCAATATCATCCGGATGTAAGTGTTCAATTACCTGGTCTGAAATTACGATATCATAACTTTCCATAGCTTCATAATTAACCAGGTTAACACCATCGGTACTGTGCCATACTAAGTTTGGCTGGGCATGCTTATCAGGTCTGCCTTCCGATATTTCAGTACCGGTACAAATAGCCCCTTTTGTTGCCAAAAAGCTAATTAAACTACCATTGCCCGAACCTACCTCATAAATTCTTTTTCCTTTTATTTCTTTTAAAAGCGGTAGCCATCTCCTGGCATAAACTTTTTCGGATGCTGCATGATTCACATTACTGCCCGACTTCGCCAGCCACGGTAACTCATTATATAAAGTATTGTAGGCGTTATAAAATGTAGCTTGCCTGTTTTGGGGAGTCGATTCGAGTAACTGTTTGGTTAATAATTTTTCTAGTTCCCAATGCTTTTGTATCATAGCAAAGGTTACCTCATCAGCATTTAAATTATAGTTGTTAGCATAACGTATAATTAATTCGTCGTTACTAAATTCCGACATAAAAAAACAACTTCTTTAAGTATAATAATCTACTCCTGTTAAAAATTACCGAAAGCGTTTTAGCTGTTTGATATTTTTCAATTAAAGTTAGTTTACCGTATATATACCTCAAGGTTTCAAAAAACCAAATTTCCAAATCGTTAAGAATATTGTCGCCAAATTTATTTTTCACCCATAAACAATAGGCTAATAATGCTTCTGTTTTTTGTTTTTGTAAACCACTTTTTGAGCTTATGTTGATAGCGCTTGACCTCCAATAAACTTTTGATCCGGGTATGGTATATATAGGTTTATTGTTGGTAAACGTTATCCATGAGGCATCATCTGAGCAAAATGCCAAAGGGAAGTTTACAAAGCCGTTGTTTTTTTCAAATACTTCCTTTTTAAATATGTATTCAACCGCAGCGCTTAATGATTTGGAATGCAACCTTCGCAATAAAAAATCATATCCTGTTTCTAACCGGGGATGTGTGTCTTTAACCAAAATTACTTTACCTGAGTTATTTATCATTTCAATATTAAAGCGGTAAATATCATGTTGTGATCCGGTTTTGTTAAGTGCATCATAAAACGCCTGCACACAACCTTCGCTCATCACATCATCGTCTGAAAATAACCATATCCATTCTTCATCGGCCAGTTTTACACTACGGTTCCAATGCGCAACCAAATCGGTTTTACCCAAATTGGTATCAAAACGAACATATTCCAACTCAATTTTTGATTTAAACTGATCAATTAAAGGTTTAACATTTTCTGTGCTTCCATCGTCAGCAACATATACCTTGAAATTTTTATTGGTTTGGTTGGCTATTGAATTTAACGCAACCTCAAAAAAGGTTAACTTATAAAATGGAATAACGATGGCCAATTTATGCATTATATGAGTCAGGGTAGGCTACAATAGCATATTGTAAAAAGGTAATATCAGTAAGCCATTTTTTTAAAAACCAGCTCAAAAACTTCATTTTTTTACCTTGTACAGGGTATTGGTTTATACCTTCAATTGATTTGATGGTATACCCATTTTCATTAAAAAGCCTGATCATGCTTTTTTTAGTAAAAAATCTAAGATGAGTTTTATCCATTATGCCAGAATCCTGGTATTTAAAATCCTGTTCAAATAGCAGCTCATTTATAACGGTATAAAAGCGCATATTAGGTAATGAGGCAACTATTACACCGCCGGGGTTTAATAATTGATGGCACTTACGCAGTGCCCAATCAGGGTCGGGTACATGCTCCAGTACATCGTTAAAAAAAATCACGTCAAATTTTCTATCTAACTTTTTTAATGATTCATCATCAAAAACATCGTTTATTATCTTATCAAGTACACCTTCGGCTATAGCTGCCGATTTTTTATCCGGCTCAATGCCCCATACTTCTGCGTTAAACCTGGTTTTTAATATCCGGCCAAAGTTTCCTGCGCCGCAACCAATATCCAAAGCGCTGGTAATATGGGGTGGTACAAATTCCAATAGTTCCTTGCGCTCGTTTACGTAATACGATTGATTTTTATCCTGGTAAAGTTCGTTGTAACTCATGATGATTATTTTATTTCAAAATCATAATCAATGTCACACATCCCGCGTACATGCAATGGGTATGCAATGTTATTATTTAACAACTCTTTCTGGATTACTTCAAACTGAAGGAGATCAAAAAAGTCTTCATATAACAAGTTTGATTGGATGTGCAGGCCCAACTTATATTTACCCGGTAATAATGGTAATGATTTAAGGGTCCCAGTAATTTCAATATGTGTTTGTATATCTGAATTTGCAGTAAGTGTATTACTACGCAGGTCAAAAAACGCTACTTTTTGTTCAAATTGATTGTAAATAAATAAAGCCACAGCGTTTGTATGATTTATTTCCCTGCTATTTATTTTTAAAGTAAAATTCAGGTCATCATGTGTTGTTATTTGGGGTTTATCAATTTCAAACAATTCGACAGATACCAGGGGGTTAAGTTGACGATGTGAAATCCTTTGTAGCATGGTTTCGTTTTTGTTGATCTCCATGTACCGTGAAATAGCGTTATGGATGTCTCCGTTAAAATCTAACAAACCATTTTTTAATATTATTCCTGTATTACAAAGCGATCGTATAGAATCCATATTGTGGCTAACAAACAATACGGTTCTGCCTTCTCCCTTACTTATTTCGCCCATTTTACCCAGACATTTTTTTTGAAATTCTGCGTCGCCTACTGCCAAAACCTCATCAATGATCAATATCTCTGATTCAAGGTGGGCAGCCACTGCAAATGCCAACCTAACGTACATGCCTGACGAGTAGCGTTTAACCGGTGTATCAATGTATCTTTCAACGCCGGCAAAATCTACTATTTCATCAAACTTGCTTTTTATTTCGGCCTTGCGCATACCTAATATGGCTCCGTTTAAATAAATGTTTTCCCGGCCACTTAATTCCGGGTGAAAACCGGTTCCTACTTCCAATAAACTGGCAATGCGCCCTTTAACTTTAACAGAGCCGGTAGTAGGGGAGGTTACACGGCTTAAAATTTTTAACAATGTACTTTTACCCGCGCCATTGCTTCCAATAATACCTACTGCATCTCCTTGTTCAATTTCAAAATTGATGTCTTTTAAACTCCATACTATATCGCTTTCGCCTTTGGTAACCCGGTTATTTACCTCACCTATCTTTAAAAAAGGATCTTCTTTGCCCCACATGCGTGCCCACATACGTTCCAGATCGCGCGATATGGTACCCGTGCCGTAGTTGCCCAGTTGATAGGCTTTTGAAAGATTTTCTGCTTTAATAACTTTAGCCATTATACCGTATCTACAAAAGATTTTTCAACTTTATTAAAAACTACCGCGCCAACTAAAAGAGTAACTGCAGTTATTATAAAACTATAACCAATTAAAAGCCAGCTAAACTCACCTTTACCTAAAAAACCATACCTAAAAGTTTCAATTACAGCGGTTATTGGGTTAAATTTAATGAGCCAGCTGTATGCCGGGTATTTTAATTCGGCTATAGATAGGGGGTAAATAACAGGTGCCGCATACATTAGCAGCGGCACACCGAAACTAACCACAAAGGCAAGGTCGCGGTATTTGGTGGTGATAGAGGATATGATCATGCCTATTCCCAGGCCTTGCGCGGCAACCAAAATTATAAGTACAGGGAAAAGTAGCAACGCGGCATTAGGTACTATTACCGATCCTTTAAATGAATAATAGGCCAGCAATACCAAAAACAGTAAAAATTGCACACCAAACCTTATTAGGTTAGACAGTACAATACTTAAAGGCATTATCAACCTTGGAAAATAAACCTTACCCAGCATACTCGCGTTATCTTTAAATACGGTGGATGTTTTAACCAGGCAATCGGCAAAGTAATTCCATATAATAATGCCTGCTAAATAAAACAGCGGTTTCGGAACATCATCAGTTGGTATGCCCGCCAAATTACCAAATACAATGGTATACATTACAACCGTAAAAACAGGCTGTACAAAAAACCATATTGGCCCCAAAACGGTTTGCTTATAAAACGATATAAAATCGCGCTTTACCAGTAAAAATAATAAATCGCGGTATTGCCAAACATCCTTTAGCCCCAAGCCGAAAAGGTTGTTTTTAGGTGTAAGTTCTATATCCCAATATTCTTCAGTTGGCAAACTCATTAATTAGTAAGTCATTTAGGTGTTGTATATAATTATCCTCGTTAAAGTATTTTATGCACTGGCTTTGTAATTCTTTGCGTTTAGTTTCCGTAAGCGTTTTTTGTAATTCTTCGGTTAAAGCATTTTCCAGTTCTGCCAGGTTATTGGGGTTTATAGCTGTTCCTAATAGCCCATTTTTTATAGCGTCAACACTGCCATCAACATTGCCGCAAACAACCGGTAGGCCACAAGCCAATGCTTCAATAAATACAATACCAAAACCTTCATTACTGCTGGGTAGCACAAACAAATCGGTCATTAAAAAATGGTCTACTAATTCACTTTCCTTAACAAAGCCGGTTAACAAAACTTGTTGTTCAACATTATACGTTTTTATGAGCTTATTGATGCGATTTTTTTCGCCCTCATCATATTTACCCGCAATTATATATTTAATAGCCGGAAAAGTTTGCTTCAAGTTACCTATAATTTTTATTACCTGCTCATAGCCTTTATACTGTTCAGCTGCGTTAAGGCGTGTTAATGTGAATAACAGGGGGGTATTATCAGTTAAGTTATACCTTTCTATCAAATATTGGGGCTTATTAAAAGTAACAGGCAAATTCATGAACGGATCAAGCGCATTATTTAACACCTCACACTTGGCAGCATCAATATGGTGCTTTGCTACTACCTGTTGTTTAGTAAAATTACTTACGCAAATTACTTTATCACAATTTTTAAGCAACCAATTTTTAGTAGCAGATAACTCATCCCATACTTCAATACCATGGGCCACCACCCATATTTTACATTTGGGATTTATGGTTTTTATGGCCCTGCCAACAAGCGCCATGTTGATATGGCTTATAACCACTATATCAAATTTGGGGGCCTTTAAAAATGCCTTTAAAGTAAAAGTAATGCGGCTGGCAAAACCTTTAAACTTATTTGCCGGTAAGTATTGTGGCAACAAATCGGTGTTGGCGTCATAGGCGCTCCATAATTGAAAATTCCAATTGTTATGATTAGCTACCTGGTTTAAAGCGTGCGCCAAAGTGCGGGTCATTTTTTGAATGCCACCTGTGGTACTAAACGTTTGCAGCGTAAAAAGCATTATATTTTTACTCATGCTTATTTAACTGGTATAGCATAAAGGCTTTTGACCAATGTACTCCACCATTTTTAAATTGTGTTATAATGCTTTTTGCTGTTTTGTTATTATATAAGTTTTCGTTGCTGATATCGGCATGTTGTTTCATCCATTGCTGTAGCGGAAATGAAAATCCCATTTTTGGCCGGTTCCAAACCGTTTCTGGCAATAGTTCTTTAAAACTATCTATTAATAATTTTTTGGGCGGATGATTATCAAACCGTATTTGCGGCGAAATACTTTGTACTACTTTTATAAATTCTTCATCCAAAAACGGAACGCGCACTTCCAAACCATGGCTCATACTCATTACATCTGTATCGCGCAGTAGTTGGTTTTGCATATACATATTGGTTTCAAAGTCTGATGCCAATTGTTCGTCATAACTTTTTATAGAGGGATATGATCCATCGCTAAACAAAACTTCATCTACCTGGTTAATGTCTGCATCTAAAATTTTCGCAATATCATCCGGTATAAAAATTCCGCGCAGCAATAAATAATCTGCCAGATAGTGGTCATATTGCAGGTAGGATAACTTTTTGTATTTATCAGCTTTAAAATGCCTTGTAACTCCAAGCAATTGCTTCGGCAGCATTCTCAAATATTTAAGATTTTTGATCCGTTTAAACGACGGATATCCACCAAACAACTCGTCGGCTCCAATGCCCGATAGTACAGCCTTTAAACCATCCTCATGCGCATACTTACTGATAAACCACGAATTGATGCCATCTGTTGTTGGCATATCCATCGCATTTATAATTTGTGGCAGGTATGTATTAAAGTCGTGTTGTTTTACCAGGTGGGCAAATTTTTCGCCTTGTATTTGAGCAGCAACCGCATTTTGGTAACTGCTTTCATCATAAGCACTTTCATCAAAAAATATAGATACCGTTTTAAGGTTTTTATGCTGTTGGTTGGCCAACAGTGTAATAATGCTCGAATCAATACCTCCGCTTAAAAAAACACCTAAAGGAGCATCGGCCACTAATTGCCTGTTTACCGCAGTCTTTAATGCCTGGTGTATGTAGTCCCGCGCCTGGTCAGCACCATAAACCAGGTTGGTATTATGCGGTTGTAAGTAGGTGTTTATTGTACATATGCTATTCTTATTATCCCACTTTAAAAAATGGCCCTTTGGCAGACTGAATACGTTCTTTAATGTGGTATACGGTTCAGGGATGTGCCCATAAGCTAAGAAGCGTATGCGCCAATTTTCGTCAGCTTCAGTAGCAATGCCCGCTTGTTTTAAGGCTTTTATTTCTGATGCGAAGCTTAGCTGTTTGTTTTGAACATGATAGTATAGTGGTTTAATCCCGCTACTGTCCCTAACCAGGTAAGTAATGTTTTTTGTTGTATCAAATAAGGCAAAAGCAAACATGCCCTGTATTTTTTCAAATGATGCTGTTCCCCAATGTAAATAAGCCTGTATAATAACTTCGGTATCGCTGTGGGAATGAAATTGAGTACCAAGTTTTATCAATTCTTCTTTTAACTCGCGATAATTATAAATTTCGCCATTAAAAGTTATCCATGCTTTTTGATGAATATCAGCCATCGGTTGATGGCCATTGGAGGTCAGATCAATCAACGAAAGCCGGCGATGCCCAAATACCAGGCCCTTTTCGCTATCAGAAAATATGCCTTCATCATCAGGACCGCCATGCTGTAAGGTAGTACACATGGTATTTACCACTGCTTTTATTTGATCAAAGTCAGTTCCAGGTGAAATTATTCCTGCTATTCTACACATTGTTGGTGTTTGTACATGGCTTCGCCACGTAAGTCACATATTTTAGGTAACTTATTATTTATCAGCAACTTAATTTTTTGCTGTTGATTTATTACTGTGCTACATTAAATTAAGCTAAAAAATGTCAATTTTTAACTATAATATGTCTATATAAATTAAAATCTGTTGATTAATGATGGTGCAACCTGCACTAATATGGATAGCCCCATATTATCTAACCTTAGCAATAATTGTTTTTGCGAACGATGTGAAACTATTTCGCCCTGCAAACCTTTAAGGGGACCGGCCTTAATAATTATCTTTTCCCCGGGTTGTAAGTTTTCTTCTGTCACCTCCAAATCGTAATGGCTAGCCATCAATAATTTAAGGTCATCAATTTGGCTGGTGGGCATTGGGGTGATCTTTCCTGAAAAGTATATAAAGCGGGCCACACCTTTGGTCATTAGTACCTCCATTTGTTCCTGGTCGGTAATATTAACAAACAGGTATGATTTAATCAGCGGCTCTTCTACCCATTTTTTACGGTCGCTCCATTGTTTAAGCTGACGGTTAAGTGGAAGATAGGTTTCTATTCCCTTTTTTAATAAAGCCTCATACGCTTTTTTTTCAGCACGGGCATGTGTATAAACGGGGTACCACTTACGTATTGGTGCAGTCATTTAAAATAGTAAGCAGTTTTATCTGAACCAATTCCTCACATCCCACCATTTCTTTTTCTCGTCTTCAATATAATAGCCAGAACCCTGGTAACCGGTGTAATCAGAATAATAATGGCCCGGGTTATCGCCGCTAAATTTGGTGGTGTAGAATCTTGAATGTAATAAATCCTCCTCAAACGCATTAAGCACAATTACGCTATTATTCAAATTATACTCGGCCGATATACGCTGCGGAATGGTAGCCGCGTAGAATTTAGATTTGCCTGAACGAATAACAAATACATTAATATCACTTGCCCTAATTAATGGTATGGAATCGGATACCAAACCAACAGGAGCGGTATCTATCATAATAATATCGTAAGTTCGTTTTAGTACATCAATTAAAAAGGTCATCCTATCGGTATGCAACAACTCTGATGGATTAGGCGGAACCGGCCCCGACGGTATAAAATCAAGGTTGCTTTGATTGGTCGGTATAATGATCTCTTCAATAGTATTTTGATTGGCCAGGAAATTACTTAAACCAATATCATTGGGTACATGGAAGGTTTTATGCAGTTTTGATCGGCGTAAATCCGCAGCAATCAAAATTATTTTTTTATCAATTAATGATAAAGTACTTGCCAGGTTAACCGCAACAAATGATTTTCCTTCGCCTGCCACTTCCGATGTAACACATATTACTTTCTGGTCCTTTTCGGCGGCCAGGAAACTCAGGTTGGTCCGTACAGACCGTACCGACTCGGCAAATACCGATTTAGGCTGGCTAAGCACCAATATTTCTGAACTGTTTTCATCCAGTTTTTGAGGAAATTTGCGGATAACCCCAATTATAGGAGTGGTGGTTAAGCTTTCTACCGTTTCTTTATCGTATATATAAGGATTTAGTACCCTTATCAATATAATAAAGCCAAGACCAAATAATAAGCCTAATACAACACCGGTTTGTTTTATTTCACTTTCATTGGGCGATACCTGGTATGGATTAACTTTTGCCGGTTCAATAATACTTGCGCCAGGTAATACTGCCGAACGGCTTATTTGTGCATCAAGTTTTTTCTCTTCTAAAAATGTATACGCCTTTTGTTTGATATCAAAATCACGATTTAATTTTACCAACTTTTGCTCGGCTTGTGGGAAGGTATACATTTTTTGGTTAGCGTGTGCAAGCTGGCCATTTAACGTTTCTATCTTTTTTTGAACACTTATTATTGCAAGGTTAACGTTTTGCAGGATATCGTTTTTTACCAGTGCTATACGGTTGTCAATATCAGCAATGGGTTGCGACGTGCTGATGTATGTTTTTAATAACGTTGCCCTGTCAGCAATAAGGTTGTTCAAAGTGGTAATTAATGTACTCATGGCAACATCGTTACCCCCTTCTACACTACTAAAATTCAAACTCACATTATCTTTTCCTGCAATTACTTGTTTTTTAAACTGTTCAATTGAACTTAATTGCATTTGTAATTCATTTCGTCTTGATTCAATTTCAGCGGCTTTTGATAATTCTAATTGGGCGGATGCGTTAACATCCATTATTTGTGATGATTCTTTAAAATTACCAATGTCTGCTGCCAAACCTCGAACGGACGGTGTTATACTATCTACTTGTTTGTCTATGTAACCAATTATCCTGGTGGCCGATAGTTGTTTATTTTCACGGTCATAGGTTAAATACTCCGTCATTAAAGCATTTAAAAAATCAGCTGCAAATTTTGGGTGCGAATCTGTTTGCCGAAGCCCGATAATGCCTGAGTTTTTTATACTTTCGCTAATTTGTAAGCCGCCCCTGGCCCTGTCGGCAAGTTCGTCAACAGAATTAAATTTAAACAAAAGCTTATTATAATTACCCTCAAGGCTAACTATGCTGAATATTGTACCCTCTATGTCTATCGGGCTGTTATAAAAATAATTCTTTTTAACTTCCCGCCCGCCTGATAAATAAGTAAGATTGAACGTGTTTTGATTTACAGGTTTAAACGTAATTAATGGCCTGTAAAAATTTAAACTGTCAAATTTTATGAACTTAATATTAAGAGGTTTCACTTGTTCACCATAAAGCTCAACGGTACGCACCGTCCCCTCTGAAAAAAAACTTACTGGATAATCAAGCTTTTTAACTGCCTTAAGTATAAGGTTGCGGCTTTGTAATACAAATATTTCGCTTTGGGTTTTTGAAGCTCCTTTTTCTGTTCCCATTACGTTTACCAGATCAGATATATCTGATTTTTTTTCCTCAAGTTTTATAGTGCCCTCGCTGGCAAATATTTTAGGGGTATACCACAAATAAATATTCGCAGCTATCATGCATACAATAACAGATAGTACTATCCAGTACCAGCGGCTTATAACTATTTTGCCAATTTTAAAATAGTCAAACTCCTGGTTAGGTAACGTTTGCTTTAATTTTTCAGTTTCTTCCATCAATTTTTAGTGATCGAAAGCACTACTAATATAGTACTAAGTAAAATCAAAAAAGGCTGTGCTGTTGTTATAATATTTTGCAGGTTCTCTTTTTGAAGAGTTTTTTGGTTTTTAGCTATAACAATAACATCATTATTTTGAAGAATAGTTCTCTGGCCGGCAATTGAGTTTAAATTATTTAAATCAATTTTAGTAACTATAGTATCGCGAATAATTTTTATATCCTTCTGATCTGCTACGTCTGTAAAGCCACCGGCAGTTCCAATCATCTCAATTAAAGTACTCCTGTCTTTTACTAAAGCGTAATTACCGGGTACCTTAACTTCACCAAGTAAGGTCACTTTAAGGTTAACTATCTTTACATCTATTATTGGGTTTGTTAATAGTGTATCTTTATAAAGATCTTCAATATATTTTCCTGCCTCGGCCCTTGTTAAGCCGGCAACTTTTACATGCCCTAATCCTGTTAACGCTACCGTTCCATCATCTTCTACCAAAAAATTTTCGGGTTGCGGAGTGGTGGTTGTCGCGGCACTCGCCGGAGAAGCTGAAGTAAGTGGCGTTAAATCAGCAATAGATTTGCTGTTTTGCATATTTCTTATCTGTAGTACATCCTGCGGCTGAATGCGATAATTGCTTATATTTGTAATTGCGTTTTGTATCAACACGCTATCAGCAATTGGCGCAGCAACCGGCGTTTTTTTTGAAGTAACTGCTTGGGTATGTTTGTAAGTACACGAAGCCAGAATAAGTAGAAGTCCTAAAATAGAATAAGTTGTATATAAAATTCGCATATGGGTACGCCTCATAATTTCTTTACAATCCGGCTAAACTATTCAAAACTACGTATTTTGCAGTATATTATTAATCTATTTTTTAACAAGTGCATAATTTAAAAATATCTTTGATAACCGTCGTTTATAATGCTCAAAGCAGCATTAAACGTTGTATCGAATCTGTGCTTGCACAAAACTATACCAATATTGAGTATATCATAATTGATGGTGGCTCAACTGATGGTACACTTCAAATTATTGAACAATATAAGCCATATATATCTATTTTTTTATCAGAAACTGATAAAGGTATTTATGATGCTATGAATAAAGGCATCAAGCTAGCAACAGGCGATATAGTAGGCACATTAAATTCAGACGACTTTTTTGCTGATAATGAAGTACTTAACCACATAGCCAAAACTTTTGAACAAAATAAAACTGATATTGTATACGGAAATTTAGATTATATAGATCTGAAAGGAAAAATAATTCGTAAATGGAGGTCAGGTGCGTATACGGAAGGCTTATTTAATTGGGGATGGATGCCACCGCATCCTACGTTTTATTGTAAACGATTATTATTTGAACAATTAGGGGCATATAATTTGCAATATGGTACAGCAGCTGATTATGAATTAATGTTGAGGTTTATACATTTAAATAAAATAAGTACATATTATTTAAATAAAACCATAATTAAAATGAGTTTGGGTGGGGCAAGTAATAAAGCCCTTGCAAATAGGTATAAAGCGTGGATATTTGACTACAAGGCAATGAGAAAAAATGGGGTTTTATTTCCACTGGTTACCATAGTTTTAAAACCACTCCGAAAAGTTGTGCAATACTTTTAAAAAAATGCAACTAAATAAATACTTTATAAGTATAAATAGATATATTTAAACTATTTAACGGTATGCCTGAATTTTTATATACACATCATTTAGTATACTACATATTTATTGTTTGTTTTTCGGCGTTGATAACCGTACTGGCAATCCCGTCTATTTTGCATGTTGCCCGGGCAAGGCATTTATACGATGATCTAGGACATTTCAGAAAGCAGCATGACCACGGTATACCACGCTTAGGAGGAGTAGCCATTTTTATAAGCTTTAATATTACTATACTGGTGTATAGTATGATCAACCAAACAACCCCTATCAGCTATTTATTGATATCATCAATCGTTTTATTTGCAATGGGGTTAAAAGATGATCTGTCAGGCGTAAATTCAAGTACTAAGTTTTTAATACAGTTTATAGTTGGTTTAATATTGGTTGTGTTAGGTGATATACGTTTAACCAGTATGTATGGCATATTTGGTGTGTTTGACTTGCCTTATGTAGCTAGCATCACACTTTCAATTTTAGTTATAATGCTGCTTGTTAATGCTTTTAATTTGATTGACGGCATTGACGGGCTGGCAGCTACAACAGGTATTATAGTTAATGGCACATTTGCAGGTCTGTTTATTTATATTAAGGAGTATGAGTTGGCCATTGTTGCATTAGCTGCAGTTGGTGCAATTCTTGGTTTTTTAAAGTTTAACATTACTCCCGCCAAAATATTTATGGGCGATTCAGGTTCATTAATAATTGGTTTAATATCAGTTGTTTTAGCTATTAAATTTATTGAGCTTAATAGGGTTGACGATGCAAGAGTGCCTGATGTTTATTCGGCCCCGGCAGTAGCAGTAGCCATATTAATAGGGCCAATTTTTGATGCATTAAGAGTGTTTTTTATACGTGCAATAAACGGAATACCGCCCTTTACAGCCGATCGTAATCACATTCACCATCGTATGTTACAATTAGGGCTAACTCATTTGCAAGCTACCGTTATATTGGCAGGCTTAAACATCGTTGCTACCATTTTGGTGTTAACATTTAATACTTACGGAAATTACGTATTAGTAATTGCAATTTTCGGAGTGTGTTTGCTATTTAACTGGGCACTAACATTTCTTCTTCGTTCTAAAGAACGCCACAGTCACGCATTGCGCAATTTGTTTGTTTAGCAATTTCCAAAAGTAATTTATAACTCATAATATCTTTATAGATATTATACGCCTGCTATTTTTAGTAAATTTGCCTTGTAATGAGAATAGCAATAAACGGATTTGGCCGTATAGGCCGTATATTTTTAAGAAGCATTTTAGCTAAGCCCGGTATACAGGTAATAGCTATAAATGATTTAACGGATACTGCTACATTAGCCCATTTATTTAAGTACGATTCTGTACATCGCGGCTTTAATGGTACTGTTGATTTTGATCTGGATTACCTCAGCATCAATCGTCAAAAAATAAAGGTGTTGGCTCAAAAAAATCCAAATGATTTACCCTGGAAAGATCTGGATATTGACCTGGTAATTGAATCAACCGGTAAGTTTGCTTCGCGACAAGCAGCCCAACAACATCTGGATGCGGGAGCTAAGCAAGTTATCATATCGGCCCCTGCTATTGATAGGGATATGCCCACAGTAGTTTTAGGTGTTAATGACGGTATGGTCGATCTGCGCTCATCTATCCTATCTAACGCATCATGTACCACTAACAATGTTGCTACTATGGTGAAGATAATGGATGATAACTGGGGGATTGTAAATGGCTATATAACTACCGTGCACTCCATGACGGGTGACCAAAGTTTGCATGACGCGCCACATAAAGATCTGCGCCGTGCCAGGGCCGCATCGGCGTCTATTATCCCAACCACAACAGGTGCAGCAAAAGCTATTACCGCCATATTCCCACATTTAGATGGTAAACTGGGTGGGGCAGGTATACGTGTACCCGTTTTAAATGGATCATTAACAGATTTTACCTGTACATTGAAAATGCTGCCAACAGTAGAAGAGATCAATCGGGCTTTTAAAACCGCCGCTAATGGTGCTATGCAGCATGTATTAGAGTATACAAATGACCCTATTGTATCGGCAGATATAATTGGTAATACCCATAGCTGTATTTTTGATGCCCAGCTAACATCAATAGTAGGCGATCTGGTAAAAGTGGTTGGCTGGTACGATAACGAGGTAGGATACTCCAGCCGTTTAGCCGATCTTGTTGAAAAAATAAGCCTGCTTAAATGATAAAATTCATCGCGCTTGAAGATTTACTGCCTATACGTAACGAAGTATTACGAAATGGAAAATTAACCCCCAATGAATGCATATTCCCCTCAGATAAATTAGATAGTATATTTCATCTGGGTTATTATGTGGGCGATGAGTTAGCAACCATAGCCTCCTTTCATCAGCAGGGATATGGTGATTTTGAAGGGGTAGGATATCAGTTACGCGGGATGGCCACAATTGAAAAATACCAGGGACAGGGCCTGGGTAACCAGCTACTTAACTTTGCTATTGTGTATTTAAGGGGGCAAAAAGTAAATTACCTGTGGTGCAATGCCCGTAAAGTAGCTTTGCAGTTTTATCACAATACCGGGTTCGAAATTATTTCCGATGAATTTGATGTGCCCAATATTGGTCCGCACCATGTGATGTATGTTAAAATCCAGTAGATACACAAACTGCTAATTGAATTTATATGTTCAAATTTTAGAATAATTTGCTCAATTTGCAGCCTAATTCCACATGTATAAAAGTAATATGAAAACTATAGATCAGATAAATTTTTCGGGTAAAAAAGCATTAATAAGGGTTGATTTTAACGTTCCTTTGGATGATGATTACAACATTACCGACGACAACCGTATCACTGCTGCGTTACCAACCATAAAAAAGATTTTAAAAGATGGTGGCGCGGTGATATTAATGTCGCACCTGGGCAGGCCAAAAGATGGCCCAACAGAAAAATATTCTTTGAAGCATGTGGTAAAGCACTTGTCTGATCTGTTGGGCCAATCGGTTGATTTTGCTAATGATTGTATTGGCGAGGAAGCCATTAATAAGGCGAAGGCTTTAAAAGACGGGCAGGTATTGTTATTAGAAAATCTTCGCTTTTACAAAGAAGAGGAGAAGGGTGACAAAGCCTTTGCCGAAAAGCTATCAAAATTAGGCGATATATATGTAAATGACGCTTTTGGTACAGCTCATCGTGCACACGCTTCAACAGCTATTATAGCCCAGTTTTTCCCGGATGCCAAGTACTTTGGCTATGTAATGGGCGCGGAGCTGGCTAACGCCGAGAAAATATTGAATCATGCAGAAAAACCTTTTACGGCTATCATGGGCGGTTCAAAAGTATCGGATAAGATTGAGCTGATTGAAAAGTTATTGGATAAGGTTGATAACCTGATCATAGGCGGTGGTATGGCTTATACTTTTGCTAAAGCCAACGGTGGCAACATAGGTACATCATTAGTGGAGTTAGATAAGCTGGACCTGGCGCTTAGCCTGGTACAAAAAGCAAAAGATAAAGGCGTTAATTTATTATTGCCGGTAGATAATGTTATAGCTGACGCGTTTTCAAATGATGCCAATACCAATACCGCTAAAACAGGTGAAATACCCGATGGCTGGATGGGATTAGATATTGGCCCTGAAACAGTAGCGTTATTTAGCAAAGTAGTTGCCGAATCAAAAACCATATTATGGAATGGCCCAATGGGTGTTTTTGAAATGGAAAAATTCCTGGTAGGTACTAAAGCAATTGCCGACGCAGTGGTTAAGGCGACTAAAAAAGGCGCGTTTTCGCTTATTGGTGGTGGCGATTCTGCAGCAGCAGTATCTAAATTTAATTTGACAGATGATGTTAGCTATGTGTCAACAGGTGGCGGTGCGTTGTTAGAGTATATGGAGGGTAAAGAGCTACCGGGCGTAAAAGCTATAAATGAATAAAAGAAAATCTGTGTCCCGTCCTGAAAAAAGTTGACTAATTTTAGTCAACCTATTTCAGGACTACTCAAAATATAGATATACTAAGCTTCTAACTCCATGATCTGTTCGGCAAGAGTTTCCCATTGTTTTTGCACTTCCTTTAGTTCATCTTGTTTTTCGCTGTAAGCTGCTTTTGTTTTTTTAACGTTAACAGCATCCAAATAGATATCCTGTTCAGACAGTTTTTCGCTCAACGCTTTTACTTCCCCTTCAATAACTGATGCCTGCTCTTCTAACTTAGCCAGGTCCTGGTTTAGTTTTTTAAGCTGTTGAAACTTATTTTCGGATATTTCTTTTACAGGCGCAGGTTTTTTCTCTTCCTTTTTTGGTGGCATGGCGGCTTGCCTTGGGTCAAGTTTACGTTTGGCGTTCCAAACATCATACTCGGCATAAGTGCCCGGGTAAACCTTTATTTTTTGGTCCTCAATAAACCATATTTTGTTGGCTACATTATCCAGGAAATGCCTGTCGTGCGATACCACTATTAATGTGCCTTCGTATTGTTGCAATGCCTGTATCAATATATTAACCGACGCCATATCCAGGTGATTGGTAGGCTCATCAAGTACCAGGAAATTAGCATCAGCAGTTAAAGCTTTTGCTAAAGCCACACGCGATTTTTCACCACCCGACAATACTTTGATCTTTTTAAACACATCATCACCGGTGAACAGGAATGATCCTAATATAGAGCGTAACTCGGTATCGGTATGTTTTGGGGCAAATGCCTGAAGTTCCTGTAATATCTGGTTCTCTAAATGCAGGCTCTCCAACTGGTGCTGCGCAAAGAAAGTTTGGGTAACATTATGGCCGGTAATAGCTGTGCCTTCAAACTCTTTATCGGCGCCTGCAACAATACGCAATAGGGTTGATTTACCTTTACCGTTGGCGCCTATCAAGGCTATTTTATCACCTTTTTCTATAATCGCTTCAGCATTATCCAAAATATCAATTGTAGGATATTTTTTAGTAATATGTTCTAAAGTACATACGTGGCGACCCGATTGCTTACTAAATTTAAAACTGAAGTTAACTTCCGGGTTATCATCATCCACATCATCCACCCGTTCCATTTTATCCAGCATTTTAATGCGCGATTGCGCCATTTTTGCTTTAGATGCCTTGGCACGGAAACGCTCAATTAACCGCTCTTCCTGTTTTATCTTTGATTGCTGATTTTTAAATTCACCGCGCTGAATTTCGGCACGAAGCGCTTTTTCTTCTAAATAGAAAGTATAGTTACCCGAATAAACATTCAGCTTTCCTTTACGAGATTCAACCGTGCGGTTAATTACTTTATCTAAAAACCACCTATCGTGGGATACAATTACAATGGCGCCCTCAAATGATTTTAAATAATCTTCCAACCATTGTATAGATGGTAAATCCAGGTGGTTGGTAGGCTCATCCAATAGCAAAATATCAGGGGCCTGTAATAGTATTTTGGCCAGCATAACCCGCATGCGCCACCCACCCGAAAAGGTGCTTAACTTGCGGAAACAGTCCACATCGCTAAATCCCAATCCGGCTAAAATTTCGCGTGCTTTGTACTCTATATTATAACCATCAAGCAACTCAAATTCGTGCTGCTTGTCGCTTAATTTATTTAAAAGTTCTTCGCTATAATCAGTTTCAATCTTCTTTAGCAAAACCTCTATTTCATCATGCAGTTGGTTTTGGCGCTCAAAAGCTTCCATGGCTACATGCACAATATTTTGGTCAGATGAGTAGGATAACAGATCCTGGTTAAGGTAACCCATAGTAAGGTCCTTAGCCATTGATATGGTACCTGATGTAGGCGTATATTCGCCTGTAATAATTTTAAGGAGGGTGGTTTTCCCGGTACCGTTGGCCCCTATAAGGCCTATTTTTTCTCCGGGTTTAATGTGCCAGTTGGCTTCATCATAAAGGGCCCGCGCACCAATCTCAAACGTAAGGTTATTAATAGCAATCATTTCGGGCGCAAAGATACGCTTTTTAAGCGGAGCTTAAAATAGAGATTAGTTAATTGGGATTAGAGATTAGTTGTTTCCTTTATTATTTAAATCTGAAAATTTTACACGCAGCCAATTCCCAAAATTTAACATTAACCAAATTAATGCACTCATCATTAAAATCGCAAATGGCAAGTATAAAATTGGAGTAATAAAACCTTCAAACCCATATCGAGGAGTGCCATTAAAATCTACAGGAACAACATTAAAAAGTGCTAATAAGCTACTTAATATTGTAACAGGTGTAAATAAGAAGACAAATGCCCAAAAAATCTTTTTAAAAGGGAATGGTTTATTATCCATCGAAATTACTAATCACTAATTAACCAATCTCTAATCACTATTTAATCACCCCCAACCACGTCTGCGCCATCAAAGCTGCGCCTGCAACTGATGGGTGTACGCCGTCTACGGTCCAGTAAATAGGAGGAGCCAGTTTTAATGCTTTATCAAAAGCCGCCTGGTAGGGTACAAAAGGGGCATCGTATTGGTCGGCAATATCGCTTGCCGCTTTTCTAAACAGGTCAAAAGTAGGATACCACTTTTCATCCACAGATCTTACACCTAATACCGCAAACGGCTCGCAGATGATAAGCTTAACATTAGGCAATAAACGTTGGGTGGAGTCTAATAGCTTTTTATAATCGTCAATATAGGTTTGCAGCGTGCCTTTGTAGCCGTTGGTTAATGTGTGCCAAAAATCGTTAACGCCAATATGTATGCTTAAAATGTTAGGCTTTAATTCAATACAATCTGCCTCCCAGCGTTCGGCCAGTTGGTAAACTTTGTTGCCGCTAATGCCTTTGTTAAAAAACTTTAGTTCTTTTTCCGGGTATTTTAATAAAAGATTGCTTGCCACATCTAATGCATAACCGTTACCCAAAGCCCGGGTGCTGTTGGGTTCGGTGGCTGTTTTACTGCGCCCGCTATCGGTAATTGAATCACCCTGCAATAAAATAATATCGTTTTTGTTGATACTTATTTTTTTGCCTTTTGCCGATGCAAAAGCTGATGCCGCTATTTGTGGTATGCTGATACTGGCAAGCGTACCTATAGCTGCGGTTTTAATAAAATTACGGCGATTGTTAGTTAAGCTCATAGTTATTGGTTGTTCATGGTTTATAGATCATGGTTCATGGTCCTGATAGCTGTCAGAATTGGTTTCATAAACTTAGGTATGCTAATATAGTTATTATTTTATGTTAAATAAATTCATCGCACTACTACACTGCTATGAACTATCAGCTATGAACCATGAACCAAAAAACCTAACTTCGCCTTATGTATTCGCTTATAAAACCCATACTATTTCAATTCGATCCTGAAAAGGTGCATTATTTTGTAACCCGTAATCTTAAATGCTTTAACCGTTTTCCGGGTGGTGCTACTTTAAGTCGTGCCTTGTGGGATGTAAAAGATGCCTCGTTAGAGCGGGAAGTATTTAGCCTGCAGTTTAAAAATCCGGTTGGTTTAGCTGCCGGTTTTGACAAAAACGGCGAAATGATAAGCGAAATGGCTAACATGGGTTTTGGTTTTATTGAAGTGGGTACAGTTACCCCCTTGCCACAGCCCGGGAATCCTAAACCACGCATGTTCCGCTTACCTGCCGATAGTGCTTTAATTAACCGAATGGGTTTTAATAATTTGGGCGTTGATGTAGTGGCAGAGCATATTGCGGCATATCGTAAAAACCGACCTAAAGAACAGGAAGGAGTAATAATTGGAGGCAATATTGGCAAAAATAAAGTAACCCCTAATGAAGATGCGGCAAGCGATTATATTAAGTGTTTTGACCGCCTGTTTGATGTGGTTGATTATTTTGTGGTAAACGTAAGTTCGCCCAATACGCCCGGCTTACGCGAGTTGCAGGAAAAAGAGCCGCTGATGCAGCTATTAAACACGCTACAGCAACGCAATTCAAAAAACGGGATAAGCAGGCCTATCTTATTAAAAATAGCGCCAGACCTCACTATTGAGCAATTAGACGATATTGTAGAAATAGTAACCGAGAGCAAAATAGCAGGTGTTATAGCTACCAATACCACCATTAGCCGTGATGGTTTAGTAACCGAGGGCCCGGTTAAAAATGAGGCCGGTGGCTTAAGCGGAAAACCATTGACCAAACACGCCACAGAAGTAATTAAATATATAGCCCAAAGATCAAAAGGGGCTTTCCCCATAATAGGTGTAGGGGGTATACACTCGCCGCAGGATGCTATTGATAAATTAAATGCCGGCGCATCACTTGTTCAGCTATATACTGGGTTTATTTATGAGGGTCCGGGGTTGATCAAAAGGATCAATAAAAGGCTGGTCTGAACCATGATTAGTTAGATTTAAGGACGGCCTTGATACTATTAGGCGATTTTATAAGAATCCTACAATCATTTAATCCTAAAAATCATGGTTCTGACAAAATCTGCCCCATAAAAAAATCCTGTCGGTTTAAAACCAACAGGATTTTTGGACTTGAAATTTATTAAAATTACTTACCGGCTACCTTAGCTAAAACTTCGTTGTTTTTAGCTATTTGGTTGCCTTTTTTCTCTGCAGAACGGCTTCCCGGCTCCAGGTTAGTAGCATTTTTTAAAAACTGAACTTCTAATCTTGAAGTGGTTTTGTTTCTTCTATCTTTTCTTTTTAAACGTGTTACGCCCATGACTTTGTTTTTTTAATGTTTTAAACCTCGAGGTCGGGAGCGGATTCGAACCGCTGTAAAAGGTTTTGCAGACCTCTGCCTAGCCACTCGGCCACCCGACCATTTTTAAGGATTGCAAAAATAGCAATTATTTATTGCCTGCCAACATTATTTCTGTTTATTTCTGAACAGAATATAGCTGTGGCTATAGCCACATTTAATGACTCGGCTTTACCTATGCGTGGTATGGTAACCGCTTTGTTAACCAGGGTGGTAATTTCAGGGCGCAAACCGTTGCCTTCATTACCCATAACTATCAAACCTTCTGTGCCAAAATTGGTGGTGTAAATATTTTCTCCGTTTAGCAGGGCGCCGAATACGGGTAGTTTAATATTGCTCAATACATCAGCAATGTCGGTATAATGCACATTTATCCGCGACAGCGAGCCCATCGTAGCCTGTACTACCTTAGGGTTATATACATCTACACAGTCTTCAGAGCATATGATGTGGTCTATTCCAAACCAGTCGGCAGTACGTATTATAGTGCCCATATTACCCGGATCTTGTATGCCATCTAATACTAATGAAAACTTTTTTTGTAATGTACTGTATTGTATAGCGGGCCATTGGGGTATTTTAACCAGTGCAATAACGTGTTGAGGGGTTGTTAAACTGCTTACCTTTTCGATGGATTTTGATGAAATTTCCTCAAAATTTATTTTCTGCGATAAATTGAGCAATTTTGGGGCAATTGCTGCTGTATGGTAAACAGCTTCTATCTGGTAGGCCGAATTTATAAATTCGATAACAGATTTATAGCCTTCAACCAAAAAAGCAGCATGCTCCCTACGGAATTTTTTATGTTGTAAGGACTGTAATAAACTGATTTGAGATTTTGAAAGCATATACACTGAATAATTTCCGCTTTGCAATATTAAGTATTTTGCTGGTTTTTATAGTTTCGGCCTGTAGTATTACCCGCAAGCTGAAGGAAAATGAGTCGTTAGTACGTAAAATAACTATAAATGGAATGGATGAGGAATTTGAAGAAGCTGCATTAAATTATGTAGATAAAGAACAACAGCCTAACAACATCCTGAATCTGCAGTTTTACTATATGTTTAGTAAAAATGGCAAAAAAAATATAGGCGAACCGCCTGCTATTTTAGATAGTAACCTGGTTGAGTTTTCGCGTTTCCAGATAGAAAAATTTATACAAAGTAAAGGCTATTTAAAGGCTAAGGTTACTGATAGTATAATTATAAAAAAGAAAAAGGCCGAGTTAGTATTCAACACCATTCAGGGCCCAATGTTTAGGTTCCGCAAGCTGGATGATAGCATACCCGATAAAAAGGTAGCCTATTTATATCAAACCTATCGTCGCTCCCTTTCGCATGTACAGCCGGGTGGCCGCCTTGACGCGGATAGTTCAGCTTATGATAGGGACGAATTTTATCAAGTGATGAAACGTAACGGGTACTTTGAATTTTCCAGGAAGGACATGAAATTTAGATATGATACTAATTACAATAGCAGTGTAGCTGATATAAAAACCATTATTAGTAACCCGCCAGATAAGTCCCAACACCCGGTTTATACTATAAACAATACATTAATTACTATAGCCCTCAGTAATGGGAGAATTCCGCGTACTAAGGTGGATACTATACAGGTTGATTCACAGTTTAGGTTTGTTGATTATTCGGGCAAGTTTAGGCCGCGTGTGGTTACTGATTATGTTTTTCAGAAAAAGGGAGAATTATTTAATGTTGATAATCAAACATTAACTACAGCAAGGTTATCAGAGTTAAACGTTTTCAGAAACGTACCCAATCCAACCTATACTAAAACTGCCGATAGCACAAACCGGCTGGACACAAGAATTGACATAGTTCCATTAAAGCAAATGTCAGACCGTGTGGAGGGTGAGTTTTTATTTACCGCGGGTCGTTATGGTTATAACCTGGGTAATACATTTACCCACCGTAATATATTTAAAGACGCTGCCATATTGCAATTAAAGTTTAATGCCAGTGTGCTATACAATGTTGGAGGTGGTACCGGCGGCGGTGTAGAAAACCAGGAGTTTAAAATAGGTGCCAACTTAATTTATCCACGTATTATTACGCCTTTTAATTTTGCAAAACCCGGCAAGTATGGGGTGCCGCATACCACATTCTCCACCAGTTATTCATTATTTTTTCAAAAAGATTTGGTGGAACGTAAAAGCTTTAATGCTGCACTTACTTATGATTTTTTTGAAACGGCTAATAAGTCGCATAGTTTTACACCAATTAGCATTGAATTTTCAAAAGGTACTATTGACCCCGATGCTCTTGATACATTAAGAAAATATAATCGTTACTCCTATATTTATTTAATAGGCCGCACTATATTCACTACCGGTAGTAAATATACTTACCAGGTAAATGCCAACCAGTTAAGTACCTTTCGTAGTTTTTCTTATTTCAGAGGATCGCTTGATGTAGGTGGTAATTTTCTTTCGGGCGTAAGTAATGTATTAAATACGCCCCGTGATACATTGAATCAACGTACTTTTTTTGGATATGCATTTGCACAATATGTAAAAGCTGATATTGATTTTAGGGTATATAGGTTTTTAGGTGGAAACCGTCAGTTTGTTTTTAGGGTAAATCCGGGCATCGGGATACCTTTTGGCAATAGTAACCAATTGATCTTTGAGAAAAACTTTTATGCCGGTGGTGCTAATGATATGCGGGCATGGTTACCACGTACACTTGGGCCGGGTCAGTTTAACCGTGCAAGCTATGGTACCGATGCGGCAGCGGATAATATACGTGGTCGTTTAAAATACCTTGACCAGTTTGGAGAGGTAAAATTTGTAGTGAATGCCGAGTATCGCTATAAAATATCTAATAATTTTTTGGGTACCATATTACGCGGAGCTGTTTTTATGGATGCCGGTAATATTTGGCGTTTAAAAGAGCAACCAGAAAATCCGGGCGGCGAATTCAAGTTTAATAATATTTTGCAATCAACAGCAATAGGTATAGGCACAGGCTTAAGGTTCGACCTTGGTTTCTTTGTATTCAGGCTGGATGCTGCGTTTAAATTTAAAGATCCGCAGTTCAGGGGAGCAGACCAATGGGTATTGCTTAAACACGGAAATGAATTGTTTAGAGACGGCGCGTTTAAAAATGCTTACAAAATAGCAAACAGTACCGGTACAGATCCGGAAACCGGCCAACTCAGGGGCGATAGTTATAACTTTATGCAATTAAACTTTGGTATTGGAATGCCGTTTTAATGTGCAGATATGTAAATGCGAAGATGTGCAAATGACTGTCAATCGGTTGGTATACTGACAATTTTGATTATTTGCATATCTGCACATCTAAAATAGCCCCCTCAAGCCATCAAATATGCTTTCAAAAAAGGTAGGTATGCTTAAACCATTATGATGGTTAAAGTATAGGAAGATGCAAAATATTACAGCGGCTATTATAATAAAGCGCTTAAATATATAGCCCAATAGTATCAAACCAATGGGTATGGCTATTAATAATATCCAGCTAATACGGATGGGGGTTATTTTGCCGCTATGCTTGTAAACGTAATATAATACCGAATGGGTGCCACTCTCATTAATGTGTTTAACATATAAAAAGCTTGATTTATCCAGCTTTTGGCGGTAAAAGGCCGTGCCTTTATCAAACACTAAATCCTGCTTAAAACCATTCAATGTAAAGTTGAATACCCCATTTACGCTTTCGCGGATATTTTCAGCAGAATCAACAGCTACTATAGCAATTTCATTTTCGGCAAAAGGATTTTCTTTAACTACAAAACGGTCAACCGATATAGTATCGGCAAAAGCAGTTGTAGTTATAAATAGTGGTAATAGGCAACTTAATAATATCCTTTTCATTATATATATGTTAGGCATTAAGCAATAAAAGTAGATAATACTTTTATAAAGCTGCTAACAAAAAAAAGCGCCCCGTGTTTTGGGACGCTTTTTTAATATGCTGTAGTAGTCAATTAGCTTGCTTTTGCAAACTCGCCATTGGCAATAATTTCAACTTCGTCGCTTATTGTCGCGTTACCAAAGCCTTTACCAAAGTTAAAGTCAGAACGTTTAATAGTTCCGGTTACTTTAAAGCCGGCATTTTCTTTTTTGTTACCTGAAGCAGGGATTGTACCACGGTGCCAAAAATCCATAGTAACTGGTTTAGTAACACCATTTAGTGTTAAATTGCCTGTTAATTTATATTTACCTGCACTAACAGGAGTAATACCGGTGCTTGTAAAATTCATGGTTGGGTTTTTGGTTACATCAAAAAAGTCGGCACTTTTAAGGTGCGTATCGCGACGGTCGTTATCCGTATCAACTGATGCGGTTTGCGCAACCAAAGTAACTTTAGCATCACTAAAATCAGGTTTTGCCGCTGCTATAGTCACATCAAAATCTTTAAATCTGCCGTCAACATCAGATACCAATAAGTGGGTAACGGTAAATTGTAAACGCGAGTGAGCTTTATCTACTTTCCAGGTAGATTGCGCCATAGCAGCTGTTGATAATAATGCTACTGTTAAAAGGGTAATGATCTTTTTCATGGTTTTTGAGTTTGTTTTTTAATTAAGCGACACAAAAATATATTTCTGAATTATAACCCAGTTAAATATTTGTTATAACATTTATTTTGTGACTTTATTATGTTATTCTACTTGTTGCCTTTTAAATAACGCTCCAAATACTCAAAACTTACATTTTTTATTAAAATTGAACTTTGCGAGTTATAAGCCGCGCCATGCGCGCCTTTAGGATATATCCGCAGGTCAGCATCTTTGCCGGCATCAGTTAAGGCAGTAAGTAACTGCATAGTATTAGCCGGGTGCACATTGTCATCACTCATAGAGTGTATTAATAATAACTTATCCTTTAAGTTAGCGGCGTGCGTCATGGTACTGCTTTGCTTATAACCTTCGGCATTGTCTGATAGTAAGCCCATATAGCGCTCGGTATAAATATTATCATATAAACGCCAATCAGTAACCGGCGAGTTGGCTATGCCTACTTTAAACACGCCAGGATGGGTAAGCAGGCTGTATATCGTACTGTAACCACCGTAGCTTGTGCCCATTATGGCCATTTTATCAGCATCAACAAAAGACATGGTAGCTAAATATTTAGTGGTTTCTACAAAATCGTTGGTTTCCCATTTACCCAGTTGTTTGTAAACTACTTTCATAAAAGCGCTGCCATAATTAGCCACACCGCGATTATTAATATTGGCAACTATATATCCGTTTTGGGCCAGCCATTGTTGCCAGCCATCGGTATAAAATTTATTAAATACATCGTGCGAGCTTGGTCCGCCATACACCGTCATGACCACCGGGTATTTTTTTGCGGGATCAAAGTTGAATGGTTTAATAATGTAACCATCTAAAACTACGCCATCGCTGGTTTTAAACTTGATTAGTTCGGGCGCAGAGTACATATGCGTACTTAAAAATGTATTTACAGCCGCGTTATCTTCCAGCATTTTTAGTTGTGTGCCTTTGTCATTACGCAAGGCTACATGGGTAGGCGTGCTGATATTGCTGTACTTATCAATATAATATTTGGTATCGGGTGACATATCAATCTCATGAAATCCTGATATGTCTGATAGCTTTCTTTTTTCGCTGCCATCAAATTTAATGGAGTAAAACTCCTGTTCTAAACCAGATGTTTCTGCTGATAGGTAATAAATGGTTTTGGTTTGCGGGTTAATGCCCGATACCTTGATCATATCCCAATCGCCTTTGGTAACCTGGTTGATCAGTTTGCCATCATAGCTGTAATGGTAGATATGAAAATATCCCGATCTATCTGACACATAGAAAAATTCTTTCGAGTTTTCCGGGAAGTAAACCATATCGTTTACATGGGTGTAAAAGTCATGTATGTCAATCCAGGTGTCGTTTTTTTCTTCCAGTACCACTTTTTTAGTGCCGGTTTTAACGTTAAAGAAGTATAGTTTTAAATGGTTTTGCGCACGGTTAAGCGTCATTACGGCCAATACATCAGGGCTGCTGGTCCAGTAAATACGGGGGATATAAAAATCGCCGGTTTCATCGGGCTTTACCCAAATCTTTTTACCGGTATTTACATCCACCACCCCAATACGTACGGTAGCATTTGGGTCGCCAACCTGGGGTATAGGTATTTGTATTTGTTCGCTGTGTAAGCCTTCAAAATTGGTCATCTGGAATATAGGCACTTTGCGCTCATCAAACTGCCAGTAAGCTATGTATTGATTATCCGGCGACCATTTCCAGGCCTGTGTTTCGCCAAATTCTTCCTCATAAACCCAATCATAGTGGCCGTTAAATATGGCATTTTCGCCTGTGGCATCGTTGGTAAGCTGTTTCTCCTTACCCGTAGCAAAGTCATATACAAACATATTGCCCCTACGCTCCATACCTATTTTTTTTCCGTTTGGCGATAGTTCAGCCGTACGTGCATCTTTAGCTGCCTGCTTTAATTTTTTGGTAGCCAGGTCATAAATAAAATAATCAGAAATACCCGAGTTACGGTACAACGGCCTGAAATTGGATTGAAAAACCAGGTATTTTGAATCCTGCGACCATTGGAAGGAATCATATTCAAAAGGCTTGGTAATGCCAGGGAAGGTAAAACCCTTATTGGTAAATATTAGTTCATCTTTTAAAGCACCCGGCTCCATCGAGCGTATTTCGTCGCCGGCTATGTACGAGTATTTTTGTCCGCCGTTAATCCAGTTTACACTTTCCGGGCCAGCACTGCCACGCAGTCTTGATGTGGCACGCAGGGCATCAGTTAATGAAGTATAGGGTGTTTTGGTTTGCGCCTTTAGGTCGCCAAAAATAAAGCTGCATACCAGCAGCGCGCCTAATATAAGGCGTGTGGTTTTGTTTGTCATATCAAATAATAAAATCAGCGTTTAAAGCTAACAGATTTATGGCATTTGAGCAATAATTAAAACTCCTTAGAGCTTTAAACGTATATTTACAGTAAACATATATACTATGATGTCAAAATCGCCCAAAGAATCATACACCATAATGAATGAACTGGTATTACCCAATGATACCAATATGCTGCATAACCTGATGGGCGGGCGCTTACTGCATTTAATGGATATTGCCGCGGCTATATCTGCCCAAAAACATTGCAATCATGTAGCGGTAACCGTGTCGGTTGATAATGTATCCTTTAAGCAAAGCGTTAAACTGGGCGATGTGATCACCATTGAAGCCGTAGTAACCCGTGCTTTTAATACTTCGGTAGAGATAAGGCTGAATGTTTGGGCCGAGAATATCCCATCGGGCACCCGCGTAAAAAGCAATGAGGCTTACTATACCTTTGTGGCATTGGATAAAGAGGGCAATAAAGTACAGGTACCCGAATTAGTCCCCGAAACTGCCGAAGAGATCGTACTATTTGATAGTGCCCTGCGTCGCCGCCAGTTAAGGTTAATATTAGGCGGTAAAATGAAACCCAGCGAAGCTACCGAGTTGAAAGCGTTGTTCTTTCCGGAGGATGTATAGTGTTCAATTTTGCGTAAATGGAACACTATGGAACATTTTAAATTGAGGTAGCGTATTCACTATCGCTATTAGTTAAGCGGGGCGGGGTAGCAATTTCGGACATGGCTGTATGCTGTTGACAATCAAAACGGAACTCAAAAAATGTAACCTTGGTATACACCGTTGGTAACGTTATTGAACTGGGTTATTTGACCAGAGGTTTGACTGTAGATATAACTTGTTGATGATGAACTACCTTTGGCCGTAAAAATGATCTTATCATTATCAGGAGCTAATGACATATAATGATATGTGTCGCTTCCGAATCCGGTGGTAATTGACACATCAGTATATTTCTTTGTAGCCAGATCAATAATGCGGCACTTTATTCCGTAATTAAGATAAAGCGCTATCAATTTCTTTCCATCGGGAGATATGCGCGCCTGTTGTAAACCAGGTATAGACTGGTCGGTATATAAAGCGTTTCTTACATCTCCATTGGCTGTTACGTCAAAATAATTAAGGCGTACAAAATTACTCAAATCAGAAAGCGCAACTACATACTTTCCATCGGCCGTAATATCACTTATACCCCTAAACACACCGCTAATTTTAGTTTCCCCTGTTCCGTTTTCATTAATGGAGTAAAGTTGGTAACTACCATCATTAAAGTCCCTATAAGCATAATAAATAATCCCATTGTTACCTATTTTCACCATAAGCGGATACACGTTGTTTTGTTTGTAGCTCTTTAAAACACGGTCATTACTTCCATCGGCTCCCGCAAGGTGTAACTCTGTTAAATACGCACCGGGTTCGCCTTTACGCAACAAATAAGCAATTTTGGTAACGGGTGTGTTGGCAGACACATCACCAATAAAAACATTTTTGCCCGCATCCTGCTGGTGGGCCACCAAGCTTTTGGGAGCCGTTCCATCTAAATTTTGACGAAGTATGCTTACGTTATCATTATCAACGGTATATACATTTAGCGTTCTTGGGGATGGTGTTTCGGGTGCGGTATTGTCGCCTTTTTTGCATGATAAAAGGCTTGTCACAATAAGTGCCAATGCTAAAATTCTTTTCATTGTTGTGTAAGGTTTAAATTAAAGGCCGGATGGCTTATAGCTGGCAAATTTAACTTTAATTCTGAGATTTAAAAAAACGGTTGCTTGCACAAGAATGTGCCCGCTTTTCTATGCTGTATTCTTATGCGAGGGAACACGCGGCACGCGTGCATCTACTTTTTAGTCAGCCCCGATTATGCTTGTAGTCTCCGACTATTTGTTACTACTTCAACTCATCCAATACCCTAAACATTTTATCCTTAATGCTTCGTGTAGAGCCATTATAGTTGCTTACAACAATAGAAAAGCATAACTGGCGGCCATTAGCGGTATGGTAGCCTGCATAGGCTTGCACGTTATGTATGCTGCCGCTTTTCATATGCATATTATTGTAAACGGGCAGGCTCTCGTAAAAATTATTAAACCAACTTTCTTTTTTGGCAGATTGCAGGATGGCGGCTATGGTTTGCGTGGTAATTTTATTGGCAGGAGATAAGCCGCAACCATCCGCTATATCCATCGAATTTGGATCAATGCCTTTAGCTTTCCAAAAGCTTTGCAGGGCATCAACACCGTTAAGGGTGGTAGCTTCTTTGCCGGTTTTTACGGCTATGGCTTTCAGCAACTCCTCGGCATACAGGTTAAGGCTTTTACGGTTGGTCCAGTACACTATTTTACTTAAATCGGGGGATAGCAGGGTAGTGAGGTTGGTGGCAATAGCAGGGGTAGCCTGCTCTTTGGCTACCAGGGTAATGGTTGATTCAGGCTGCCCGGTTATATCAAAGCCCAATCGTTTCAACGTATCTCTCAACCTATAAGCCGCATCATAGGCAGGATCAGGCAAAGCCGCACCCACACTTTTTTTAGACTGATCAACCGCGTACGTGCCACGCAGGTACATTAAATTGGTGCTACTAACCGGCAGGTAAGGGTAAGCATTATCACCCGTGCCTGCTGGGGCGTTGGTTAGTTCGCTTTTATAAGTTAAGTAAGGTGTGTTAGGTGTAGTGCCAGCAATAGTTATAGGAGTACCTACCGGGCCGGTTTTTAAATTAATATCAAACTGGTTCTCGCGCCAGCAAAGGGCGTTAACGCCTGCGCCGTAATAGGTTCCCAAATCCTGCACTATCCAGCCATCAGGTACAGCCTGTGTACCATAGGCAGTATCATCGCCAATAATGCGGCCATTAATTTTTTTTATTCCCGCTTTGCGGATGGAGGCTACCATTTGGTTAAGGATGTAATTCTCTTTGGTAGTTTCCCAACGAGGGCTGCCAAGGGTAGGGTCGCCGCCGCCTTTAATGATAATATCGCCATTGAGCACGCCATCAGTAATTGTTCCTTTATAACCAAACTGCGTTTGATATTTAAAATCTGCCCCTAAAACATTAAATGCGGTGATGCTGGTAACCGTTTTTAAGGTAGATCCGGGGGTTAAGCCCATATTGGGGTTGGCTGCAAATACCTGTTCGCCGGTTTTAGCATCCAGTACCGTTAATGATACGGAAGCATATTTACATTGCGCGTCGGCCTGCAAACGATTGAACGCGGTAGTAAGTTTTTGCTTGAGCGATTGTGCATCCGCGTAAGCGCAAATCAATAAAAAACTAAGTAGTACTAATCTCTTCATCCTTAATGTAACGTTTCGCAACGTAATAAATTGGTATGCCTGTTAAAACAATTATTAATCCACCCCATGAATATTGGGGTTTATAAACCAATAGCAAAATACAAAACGCCAGGCCCAATACAATATAAATAGCAGGCAGTACCGGGTAAGCAAAAGCTTTATACGGACGCTCGGCTCCTGGCCGTTTAACACGTAAAATAAATATACCTATGATGGTGAGTACATAAAACAGCACCGCTACTAATGATATCATATCCAGCAGGTCGCCATATTTGCCGCTCAGGCAAAGTATTCCGGCTACCAAACATTGTATCCATAAGCCAAACTCAGGTACGGCACTTTTGTTTAAAGTGCCCGTACGTTTAAAAAACAAACCATCTTTAGCCATGGTATAATAAACCCGCGCGCCCGACATGATCAACCCGTTATTGCACCCAAAGGTAGATACCATGATCATCAACGCGATAATTACCGTACCCACATTGCCAAATATCACCTGTGCCGCTGATACCGCTACGCGGTCTTTACTGGCGGTAGCAATTTCCTGTAAAGGCAAAACGCCTACATATACCAGGTTAATACTTACATAAACTACGGTTACTATCAGGGTGCCAAAAAATAAACTTAAGCCTATATTACGCTGTGGGTTCTTCATTTCGCCGGCTATAAAGGTTACATTGTTCCAGGCGTCGCTGCTAAAAATACTGCCTACCATGGCTGCTGCTATTGCACCTAAAGCCGCGCCCATAGCGTAAGGGGCAACACTGCCATCTTTATTTAACTGGTGAATATCCCAGGCGTTGGTCCAGTTAGCGGTCCATATATCACCTTTCAGCATAATAAAGCCAAACAATATCAAACCAAATAAACTGGCCAGTTTGGTAATGGTAAATGTATTTTGAACCAGTTTGCCGCTTTTCACACCACGGGTATTGATGTAGCTTAAAAATATGATCAGCACTATAGATACGCATTGCGCCGCGCTTATGGTGAAGTTGTAGGTACCAATAGTTGTATCAAACAAAATATTATCCTCGCTTACCGCAGGGATTAAATAGGCGGTAAATTTAGAAAAGGCCACCCCAACAGCCGCTATAGTACCGGTTTGTATCACCGCGAAAAAGCTCCAGCCGTATAAAAAGGCTATCAGTTTATTATATGATTCCTTTAAATAAACATACTGCCCGCCTGCTTTGGGAAACATGGCACTTAGTTCGCCATAACTTACCGCTGCGGTTAGTGTCATAAAGCCTGTAATTAGCCAAACCGCTATTAACCAACCCGCCGAACCCACATTGCGTATTATATCGGCACTTACAATAAATATACCCGACCCTATCATAGAGCCGGCTACCAGCATGGTGCCGTCAAGCAGTCCTAATTCGTGTTTTAAGTGTGGTTTTTTTTCCATTAAGGTATAAGCTTTAAAGTCATTAAACTTATTCAAAAAACTTTATAATTAGGATAGTGTACTAAGAAATTAATTTTGTTATTTTGCACGCCCAATTATAACGGCAAATTAAAATAATACACTAAATAATAATACTATATATATAACTATGGATTTTTTGTACACTAATCTAATCTATCTGATTCCTGTATTCGGACTAATCGGCCTGGTATTTATGGCCATCAAATCGGCATGGGTAACCAAGCAAGAAACCGGCGATGCTACCATGAATGAACTTGCCGGCTATATAGCCGCGGGAGCTATGGCATTTTTACGTGCCGAGTGGAAAATTTTAGCCTGGTTTGTGGCAGTTGCCGGTATTTTGTTGATGTGGAGCGGTACTACTGTTGCTACATCAAGCCCGGTTATTGCCATATCATTTGTTATTGGCGCATTCTTATCTGCCTTTGCAGGTTATTTGGGAATGCGCATTGCCACCAAATCAAACGTACGTACTACACAAGCAGCTAAAACCAGCTTAGCACAAGCACTTAAAGTATCATTTACAGGTGGTACGGTAATGGGTTTAGGTGTAGCGGGTTTAGCTATTGTTGGTTTAGGGTCATTATTTATTGTTTTTTACACCATGTACGTGGTTAATGTACAAGGTAGCAGCGTTAACGGTGAAGCTATGGCTAAGGCGTTAGACGTATTAGCAGGGTTCTCTTTAGGAGCGGAGTCTATCGCATTATTTGCACGTGTTGGTGGTGGTATTTACACCAAAGCTGCTGACGTAGGTGCTGACCTTGTGGGTAAAGTTGAAGCCGGTATCCCTGAAGATGATGTACGTAACCCGGCAACTATTGCTGATAACGTAGGCGATAACGTAGGTGATGTGGCAGGTATGGGTGCCGATTTGTTTGGATCATACGTAGCTACTATGTTGGCTACCATGGTATTGGGCCGCGAAATTGTATCAAACGATAACTTTGGTGGTATAGCCCCTGTATTATTACCAATGGTAATTGCAGGTTTAGGTTTAATATTCTCTATAGTTGGCGCTGCAATGGTCCGCATTAAAAGCGAAACCGACAGCGTACAAAATGCATTGAATATAGGTAACTGGGCATCCATCGTATTAACAGGTATTGCTACTTATTTTGTAGTACAATGGATGTTACCAAACGAAGTAATGCACTTAACCCGTGATATGGATGCTGATGGTGTTATTAAGGAAGGCTCGTTAGAATTTACTAAAAACGGTGTGTTTGGTTCTATCCTGGTAGGTTTAGTGGTTGGTACATTAATGTCAATCATTACAGAGTATTATACCGCAATGGGTAAGCGCCCGGTGTTAAGCATCATCAAACAATCATCAACCGGCCATGCAACCAACATTATTGGTGGTTTAGCTATTGGTATGGAATCAACCGTATTGCCAATTATAACCTTAGCGGCGGGTATTTATGGTTCATATTATTTTGCAGGATTATACGGTGTGGCTATTGCCGCTGCCGGTATGATGGCAACTACAGCTATGCAATTAGCTATTGACGCTTTCGGGCCTATTGCTGATAACGCGGGTGGTATTGCCGAAATGAGCCAGTTACCTCCGGAAGTACGTCACCGTACAGATAATTTAGATGCCGTAGGTAACACTACCGCGGCTACAGGTAAAGGATTTGCCATCGCTTCAGCAGCATTAACCTCACTGGCCTTATTTGCGGCTTTTGTGGGTGTTGCAGGTATCGAGCATATTGATATTTATAAAGCCAACGTATTGGCAGGTTTATTTGTGGGTGGTATGATACCTTTCATCTTCTCGGCATTATGTATTTCGGCAGTGGGCCGTGCAGCAATGGCAATGGTTGAAGAAGTTCGCCGCCAGTTCCGCGAAATACCGGGCATAATGGAATACAAAGCCCGCCCTGAGTATGAAAAGTGTGTGGAGATATCAACCAAAGCATCTATCCGCGAGATGGTTGCCCCGGGCTTGATCGCTTTAATTACACCTATCATCATTGGTTTTGCTTTTGGCCCTGAGGTATTAGGAGGTTTATTAGCAGGTGTAACCGTATCAGGTGTGTTGATGGGTATTTTCCAAAGCAATGCAGGTGGTGCATGGGATAACGCTAAAAAATCATTTGAAAAAGGTGTAGAGATCAACGGCGAAATGTTCTACAAAAAATCAGAGCCGCATAAAGCATCTGTAACCGGCGATACCGTTGGTGATCCGTTTAAAGATACTTCCGGCCCGTCGATGAATATCCTGATCAAGTTGATGTCTATCGTGTCATTAGTTATTGCACCTCACTTAAATCAGGAGGTTAATAACAGCCAACGTTTGCAAAACGAATTAAAGCTGCGCTCACATGTTATCACTACTCATGTAATTAAAGCTAATAAGCCGCTTTAAGTTATAAAGATCATATTTTGAAAGAGGCAATCCATTTGGGTTGCCTCTTTTTTGTTATTTGTAACGATATTAACTAACTGCCGTTCAACCTTACCGACATGTATTTTCAAATTAAATAAGTAAGTTTGGATTGATTAACTGACAAAATATATAAATTCATATTTCTATGAGATACAAAAAACCTCTCGACACCTTACTAAAGGAAGCCGCCGAAACCGGAGCCGGTACTTTAAAACGCACACTAAGCAGTTTTAACCTGGTAACTATGGGTATTGGCGCTATTATTGGTGCCGGACTATTTTCATTAACAGGTTTAGCCGCGGCAAATAATGCCGGGCCAGCTGTAACCATATCATTTATTATAGGCGCTATTGGTTGTGCCTTTGCAGGTTTATGTTATGCTGAGTTTGCCAGTATGATACCTATCGCGGGTTCTGCTTACACCTATTCATACGCTACCATGGGCGAGTTTGTAGCCTGGATAATTGGATGGGACCTGGTTTTAGAATATGCGCTTGGTGCTGCAACCGTATCAATTAGCTGGTCGCAGTACTTAATTAAATTTCTACACTATTTTGATATACTCATACCCCCGCAATTAACGATGTCCCCATGGGAGCAGGTAACCATGGCTGATGGCAGTATTGTACATGGTTATTTTAATTTACCGGCAGTTTTTATAATTGTTTGTCTTTCATTATTATTAATACGGGGGTCAAGAGAATCTGCTTTCGTAAATAACACCCTTGTTGTTTTAAAAGTGGCAGTTGTATTGGTTTTTATAGCGGTAGGATGGCAGTTTATCAACCCGGCTAACCACACGCCTTATATCCCTAAAAATACAGGTACTTTTGGTGAGTTTGGCTGGTCAGGTATCTTCCGTGGTGCGGGTGTTGTGTTTTTTGCCTTTATCGGTTTTGATGCCGTATCAACTGCAGCGCAGGAAGCGAAGGACCCTAAAAAAGGTATGCCAATAGGTATTATTGGATCATTATTAGTATGTACATTACTTTATGTATTGTTTTCACATGTAATGACGGGGATAGCTAACTACACAGAATTTAGAGACAGTGCCGCACCGGTTGCTATCGCTATTGCAAAAACGCCTTATGCCTGGTTGCAGGAAAGCATCATTGTAGCCATATTGGCCGGTTACACATCAGTTATATTGGTGATGTTAATGGGGCAATCGCGTATTTTCTTTACTATGTCAAAAGATGGTTTATTACCCCCCGTATTTTCTAAAGTTCACCCTAAGTTTCAAACTCCTTATAAATCAAACTTATTTTTCGCGGTATTTGTAAGCTTGTTTGCCGCTTTTGTACCGGTAAGCGTAGTTGGCGAGATGGTTTCTATAGGTACTTTATTCGCATTTGTTTTGGTATGCATAGGCGTAATGGTAATGCGCAAATCCGATCCTAATACACCGCGTCCTTTCAGGGCGCCATGGGTACCTTTTGTACCTATTGCCGGTATTTTGATCTGTCTGTCAATGATGGTTTCATTACCGGGTGATACCTGGATTCGATTAGCTGTTTGGATGGCTATAGGACTTATAATATACTTTGCATACAGCAAGCATCATTCACTCATCAGAAAGGGGATAGTAGCTGTTCCTAAAGACCCTGAGCCGCCAATGGCATAATACATATCAAAAAAAGGTTCTGGTTTTCAGAACCTTTTTTGTTTAAATTGCTTTAACTATTGCATATCATAAATACTAACCTTTATGCAGCCATTAAATTTTAAAGAGATACTATCCGTTACCATGATCCTCTTCGCGATCATTGATATACTGGGCACTATTCCGGTTGTTGTTCAAATGCGCCAAAGGGCAGGCCGTATCGAGTCGGAAAAGGCAAGCATAGTGGTATTGGTACTGATGATCGTGTTTTTATTGGTAGGTGATAAATTGTTAGATATTATTGGGTTGGATGTCGAATCGTTTGCCATAGCAGGTTCATTAGTGATATTTATCATCGCTATGGAAATGATATTAGGCATTAACCTGTTTAAAGCCGAAGATATGCCGCAAACGGCATCAATTGTTCCGCTGGCTTTCCCGTTGATTGCCGGGGCAGGTACTATGACCACCTTACTATCCTTAAAATCTCAATATGCAACCCAAAGTATTATAATAGGCATTTTCATCAATACCGTGTTTGTGTACCTGGTGCTAAAAAATGTGCAATGGCTGGAAAAGCTTTTTGGTAAAACCGGGATTGATATCCTGCGCAAAGCGTTTGGGGTAATTTTGCTGGCTATCGCTATTAAACTGTTTAGAAGCAATACGCATTTATAGTCCTAAATCATGGTTTACACAACTTAACACATTTTAGGGTTTACATATATTTAAATCTTTGATAATCAATGTTTTAATAAAATAGATTGCAAAAATGTGTAAACCATGATTTTGCTTCAATTTTGCTTCTTGCGCTCGTCTGCTACGAGTGCTTAACATGGTCAAGTATTTTCAATACTATTCGTAAATATCTTTCCTATGCCCAAGTGTGATAATATCTACAGTAAGTATATTATCAAAGATCTCATAAATTACCCGGTAATTTCCTACCCGTATTCTGTACCCATCTCTGCCTTTTAGTTTTCTATATCCATTTGGGCGTGGATCGGATGAAAGTTGTATTATGGCAATTTAAATGTTGGAGTAAAATGGCCCATTGATCTTTTCTAATTCTTTGAGCGCTTGTTTGCTAAAGGTTAAGGTGTAAACCATTAAACATTTATTTACGATTAGCTTCGATCAGTTTAAAAGCATCATCCATAGGTATACGTTCGCCGGTGTCGTTCTTTTTAGCTTCGTCGTATAAGCGAATATCTTCCAACTCATCTAACTCCTCCATCAAATTATCAAACTCATTTTGAGGGAGAATCACAAGGCTTTTTCCTGCTGTATCAGTAATGTATTGAGGATGTAGAATAAGCATAGCCTGTTATTTATTTAAACAAAAATAATCAATTTTAATAGATAAAAAAACTCCCCCTTTAGGGGGTTGGGGGGCTAAGTCGTGCCACAAACATCGTATCCGCCTTATGACCATAACCTTTTAGCACCTGCTTTTCTTCCAGCTTTAAGCCAACTTCCTTTACCAAATAATCAACTACATCTTCATTCTCTGCTTTAAAGGCCGAGCAGGTGATGTAAATTAATGGCTTACCGGGTTTTAGGTATTTAACCACGTTGGTGGCTATGGTTTTTTGTAGTTTTTGGAAGAATTCAATTTTATGCTCGTCAAACTGCGCTATCATTTCCGGCGTTCGGCCCCAGGTGCCTGAGCCGCTGCAGGGGGCATCCAGTATAATACCGTCAAACGCGTAGCTGTGCAAGGTTTGGTCCACATTTTGGGTTAGGTCAAGCACTTTCTTTTGATAACTCTTCAATCCCGCATTTTGAAAACGCTCATCCAGGTTAGCCAATACCGATTCGCGGATGTCGGACACCACTAATTTAATGGTCGGTTCATCTTCATGCAACAATAACGATTTACCGCCCGATGCCGCGCAGGCATCCCACCAGCTATCCCACTTTTGGGGCTTAAAGTAATTTACGGTTTGTTGTGAAGAATAATCCTGTACCTCAAACCAATGCTGGGTAGGGAAGAGGTTCTCTAACCGCGTACCGTTAGGTAAACTTAAGCAGCCATTGCCCTCATCCTTAAAAACAACTTCAGCCTTGTTTAATACGCCCTTTACCAAATGGTCATAGCCATTATGTACATGAATGTATAGGTCGGGCTGTATAAAAAACGACTTTAAAAATGCATCCTTATCAATATCTGTTGATACTTGCTTAACCCACGGAAATACATCCTCCAAAGTAAAATCAGGATGGGCCGCTTTAACCATCGCCAGTTTCTCTTCAATAGTAAAACCAACGCAGGCCGCCCACTCGGGTTTAAAATGCTGTAGAAAGGAGTTAAGCTGATTGTTGCATAAAAACTCGGCTACAAAAAGGCGTTCGTCACTCGGCAGGTTGGGTAAGGCTTTGCCTAACCTAAAATAGTTATACACCAACCTGTTGGCAATGCGCCTGTCGGTGGAGCCCATTTGCTTGTTTTGACGATAAAAGCCGGGTAGAAATTTGCCTAAAGGCGCTTCAGCCGGGTATTCATCAATAATGCGCTGAAACGTTTTAAGCTGGTTTATCGCCTTCATTTTACTTGCTTTAATGCAAAGTTACTGTACTTAAACACATTTACGTGTGTGTTTATCCATCCCAGGCCCGGTTTTTTTATAAAACGGAAAGAATTATGCATCCCGGTAAACTTATGCTCTCCCAGGTTTTTTAAACCATCGTTCTCCTTACCCAATAAATTGCCAAAGTACATACCCTCATCAAATCCTTTTATAGAATATTCAGAGGCCTCGGCTTTGAAGGTTTTACGGTAATTATTGGTAAATACTAACGTTGCTTCAGCTTTATAATCAATATGATCCCCGGATGTGATATGTGTATTTAAGTTTTGCAATAATTCGGTTTTTAAAAAGGACATATCTTTCCAGCTTGGGTGGCCAAAAACAATAACAGGGTACTTGTTACTTAACATTTCTAACGATTTTAAAGTTACCGTTAAAAAAGCCTGGTTGGTGGCAGGCACTACAAATACATTTGGTTCGGTTAATGAAAGTTGGGGTAATAGCGAGTTCAGGTTGCCCTTAACAACTGTTAATTGTTTAACCTGTATGCGTTTTTTACCCAGGCTGTCAATACCGGCTTTAAAAGGGGTAGCATATTCGTTATCGGCACTGTAGCCCGATTTGAGTATAAATACCTTTTTAGCTTTAATATCATTTACCACATAATCAGCAGCACCCCAGGCATGGTATTCCAGTGGTGTCATGGCAGTAACCAGGTTTTGATTTTTAAAGGTAGACGGTGCCGAAGCCGCCAATGGCGAAAGTATAGGTTTACGCGCGCTGGTTAAAACTGATGTAAACGATTTTAAACCCTCCGGAAACACCGGGCCCACTATCAGGTCGCTTGCCCTGATATCCGGGTTATAAGCCAGCGAATGCGATTGTGAGGGCAGATCGCGGGTATCATATAGCAATAGCCGGTAATTATATCCCTTAGCGGTTAACGAGTCAAGCGCCATTTTAAAGCCCTGGTAATAATCAACCGCTATGTTGGCTTGCTTTAAGGCAGTAGTGCTGTACCCTGTTTTTAAATAATCCAGCTCAAAAGGCAGCAGCAACGCTATGGTAGCAACTTTTGGGCCTGTTTTTACAGGTGCGGGTTCGGGTGCTTTTGCTACAGGTTTTTCAGCGGGCTTTACGGGCGCTTGTACAGGCTGCACTTTTGGCGAACAGGCAGCCAGTACAATTATCCATAAATAAAGTATCCACTTATTCCCACTCAATAGTGGCCGGTGGTTTTGAACTGATATCATATACTACCCGGTTAATTCCTTTTACGTTGTTAATGATCTCGTTGGATATTTTAGCCAGCAAGTCATAAGGTAAATGGCACCAATCGGCGGTCATCCCGTCTAATGATTCAACGGCACGCAGGCAAATAACGTTTTCGTAAGTACGCTCATCGCCCATAACACCAACAGATTGTACCGGTAAAAATATAGATCCGGCCTGCCATACTTTATCATAAACACCGGCCGACCGTAAATTGTTGATATAAATTGCATCGGCTTCCTGTAAAATAGCCACTTTCTCGGGCGTAACCTCGCCTAATATCCTGATAGCCAGTCCCGGACCGGGGAAAGGGTGGCGGCCCAAAATATTCGGATCGATGCCCAAAGCCTTACCTACCTTGCGTACTTCGTCTTTAAATAAAGTATTTAGCGGCTCAACTACCTTTAATTTCATAAAATCAGGCAAGCCACCCACGTTATGGTGCGATTTAATAGTTGCCGATGGTCCTTTAACCGATACCGACTCAATAACATCAGGGTAGATAGTACCTTGTCCTAACCATTTAACATCCTGTACCTCGTGCGCGGCATCATCAAATACTTCAATAAATACACGGCCTATGGCTTTACGCTTTTTCTCCGGGTCGGTCAATCCCGCCAAAGCATCATAAAAACGTTGCTTGGCATCAATACCTTTTATATTCAGGCCCATGTGCTGGTACGAATCCAGTACCGATTGATACTCATCCTTACGCAGCAAGCCGTTATCAACAAATATGCAATGCAGGTTTTTGCCAATAGCATGGTGCAATAACACCGCCGCTACTGATGAATCAACACCGCCTGATAAACCTAACACTACTTTATCATCACCTAATTTTTCTTTTAACTCGGCAACGGTAGTATCAATAAACGAATCCGGGGTCCAGTCCTGGCTGCAGCCGCAAATATCTACCAAAAAGTTATGCAGCAATTGCTTGCCGTCACTACTATGGGTTACTTCCGGGTGAAACTGTATGCCGTAAGTTTGGGTATCTTTAATATGGTAGGCAGCTACCTTAACGGTATCTGTACTGGCAATCACTTCAAAATCATCCCCTATACGTGCAATGGTATCGCCATGCGACATCCATACCTGCGAGTTTTGCGGGATCAGCTTAAACAAAGGGTTTTTACTGTCGATGTATTGCAGGTTGGCACGGCCATATTCGCGGGTGCTTGATGGTAATACCTCGCCGCCGTTAAAATGAGCCACATATTGCGCGCCATAGCACACGCCCAAAATAGGCAGGGTTTTATGGTAACGGGCAAACTCAAACATCGGCGCGTCTTCCTGGCGTACCGAATAAGGGCTGCCCGAAAGGATAATGCCTTTTACGCTGCTGTCAACATCGGTAAACTTGTTGTATGGGTGGATCTCACAGTAAATATTGAGCTCCCTGACACGGCGCGCTATCAGTTGGGTAAACTGCGAGCCGAAATCAAGAATGAGGATTTTTTCTTGCATGGGCAAAGATAGTTTTTTGATGGGATTTTTGAAGAGGTAATTTTTGGATTTGTAACGTTCGACTTGAAGTTAAAATTGGTCTTGGTTATTTTTAACAAACTCCATGTTTAATTGATTCAGGTCATCCTCATATTTAAAGAATTGTTGGTCAAGATTTTCCCACGGTTTACTGATCTCAGTTTCTATTTCGGCAATGATATCTTGACGCGTGCTCTGGTCTATAGGTACTTGTTGGTTAGGGAAAAAATTAATAGCTGCTTGTAAAATATCAACAGTTTTATGAGCTCCAATTTTTTTTAAAGTAGCAAGAGTTTCATTCGCGTACATGCCGGAGGAGTTATTAAAGTATTGACTGAATCCACCATTATTTATTTCTCGTTCAAACTCTTGGTTAAAGTAAAATGTTCTTTGCGGATCAGTTAAATTAGAAAGATTATCACCCCATTCGCAAAGTGCGCAAATGTAATTATCCAGTTCAATGATACTACTATTATCACTTGAAGCAAGAAGTTGTTGCATGTTAGGTTTTGAATTATTTGACGATATATTCGGTATAATTCTATCAGTCGAATCTTTATCCGAAAACAATCCTTTAATTGTATTTACTAAAGTAGTTAAGATATTTTTCACTTATTTCTTAAATTTAATTGAATGGATAAAGCATCTTCCTTTAAGGAAAGTACACCATTGTATTTTTTGGCATCAAAACAATTTGAAGTTTTCTCGTTATAGAGTTTTTTATCTATAGCCTTAATATCTTTTTTGCTTGCGCCGTTTTTTAATAAAAATATCATAGGTATAAATTATAATAACAAGTTTAGTGAAAAAAACGTTTATACCATTTATCTATATTTGATGATGTTTAAAAAAGTCGCGGTATTCTTATCCTTATTATTTATAGGTGCATTCGCCCACGCCCAAACTGCCGACCAGATTTATGATCAATACCTGGATATGGACATAGCCCGTAGTAACAAAGAATTGTCAAAGGCATTATTAATTGGCGAAAGCCTGTTATCCAATGCGAGCAAACTGCCCGCAAAAACCCGGACAATGTATTACAACAGTTTAGCAAAGTTGTATGAGGACAGCTATCAGACAGATCAAGCCGTAATTTATTACGATAAGGTATTAGCGGCATATCCTGATTATTATGTGCCGCACAGGGCTTTGGGATTTATCTACTACAATAAGTTTAGTGATGTTTCAAAAAAACTCCAGGGTGCAAAAATTGATGCCAAATTAATGGCAGATTATAAGGCAATGGTATTAAAAGCCCTGCCGCATTTAGAAAAAGCCGAGGCCTGCGACCCCAATGATGAAACACTGGATATGATCAAAACACTTTATACGGCCATTAATGACACCGCGGGTTTAAATACTTTAAAAAGCCGATTAGCCGGTTTAAGTAAAAACTGCTTAACGGTTTTGAGTGAGTAAGACGACTTAATTATAATGTCTATTTTTGTTTATGAGGTACGGATTAACTGAAAATGTAATTGATCAAATTGGCGGAATATTAAAAGAGTTTCCGGAGGTGGAGGCTGCTTTAATTTATGGTTCAAGAGCTAAAGGTAATTTTACGCCTTCATCAGATATTGATATGGTGTTAAAGGGTGATAATATTGATCTGCGCATATTAAACCGTATTATTCTAAAGTTGGATGATATGCTACTGCCTTATAAGATCGACCTTTCAATTTATGGTCATATAACTAATAATGATCTGTTGAGTCATATAGACCGTATCGGGCAAACTATCTATAGTAATACCCTTTCAGTTTCATAATCAAAGCAATTCGCTTTATTACTAATCCGCCATTTTTCTTAATTTCGCGGTTCAATACCTAATAACCCTAATAAGCATGGATTATCAATTTAAAGATATAGAGCAAAAGTGGCAGCAGTTTTGGGCCGATAACAATACGTTTAAAGCCGAAGATGCATCTGATAAGCCTAAGTATTATGTGCTGGATATGTTCCCTTACCCATCAGGTGCGGGGCTGCATGTGGGCCACCCGCTGGGTTATATTGCCTCTGATATTTTTGCACGCTATAAACGTTTAAAGGGTTTTAACGTGTTGCACCCCATGGGTTATGATAGTTTTGGCTTACCGGCCGAGCAATATGCCATACAAACCGGGCAGCACCCTGCGGTTACTACCGAAGCTAATATTGCAACTTATCGCCGCCAGTTAGACCAGATTGGTTTTTCGTTCGACTGGAGCCGCGAGGTACGCACCAGTTCGCCTGATTATTATAAATGGACGCAGTGGATATTTATGCAGCTGTTTAACAGCTGGTATAATAAGGATGCTGATAAGGCCGAGTCTATTGAAAAGCTGGTTGCTTATTTTGAAGCTAACGGTTCAAAAGGGGTTAACGCGGTTTGTGATGAAGAAGTGTTGGAGTTTACCGCCGCTGAGTGGAAAGCCATGAGCAGCCGTGAACAACAGGAAGAATTGTTAAAATATAGATTAACCTACCTGCGCGAAAGTACCGTAAACTGGTGCCCGGCTTTAGGTACGGTATTGGCAAACGACGAAGTAAAAGACGGCTTTAGCGAGCGCGGCGGTTACCCCGTTGAGCAAAAGAAAATGATGCAGTGGAGCATGCGCATTACCGCCTATGCCGAACGTTTATTACAAGGCCTGGATACCATTGACTGGCCCGAGCCTTTAAAGGAAATGCAGCGCAACTGGATTGGTAAAAGTATTGGTGCATCTGTAAGGTTCCCGTTGGAGAAATGTGCCCATAACCCGGAGCCGTCCGTGACATATATAGAAGTTTTTACTACCCGTGTTGATACTATATTTGGGGTTACATTTTTAGTGATTGCGCCAGAACATGAGCTGGTAGCAGAGTTAACTACTGATGCACAAAAAGCCGAAATACAGGCCTACATTGAGCAAACTAAAAAGAAATCAGAACTGGACCGTATGGCTGATGCCAAAACGGTTTCGGGTGCATTTACCGGAAGCTTTGTACATAACCCGTTAAATGACGAACTGATACCGGTTTACATTGCCGATTATGTTTTGGCAGGATACGGTACAGGCGCCGTTATGGCCGTACCATCAGGCGATCAGCGTGACTTTTTGTTTGCTAAACATTTTCAACTAAACATAGTACCCATACTGGATACCCAAAATATTACTACCGAGGCCGACCCCACCAAGGAAGGTAAATACATCAACTCCGATTTTATTAATGGCTTAACTTACAAAGAAGCTACCGACGCGGTGATAGCCAAATTGGAATTATTGGTTGCCGGCAAAGCCAAGGTAAACTTCAGGATGCGCGATGCCATATTTGGCCGCCAGCGTTACTGGGGCGAGCCGGTGCCGGTTTACTTTAAAGATAACCTCCCGCATTTAATTACCGAGCAGGAACTGCCTTTATTATTGCCCGAAGTTGATAAATACTTACCCACCGAAAGCGGCGAACCGCCTTTGGGCCGTGCAGACAACTGGACATACAAGCCCCACCCAAACCCTCCCCGGGAGGGAGGGCTTTCTGAGCATGCGGGTAATTATCGTGAAACTGCTGATCCTGTTTATTACGAACAGTTGAAAGATTTTAGTAGAGATAACCGCAAACAACCCACCGAAGCAGAAAACATACTTTGGCAATTATTAAGAGATAAGCAAATTGGATATAAGATAAGAAGGCAACATGCTATAAGCCAGTTTATAGCTGATTTTGTTTCGCTTGAAAAGGGTTTGGTTATTGAGTTGGATGGTCATCATCATAAGCAAATAGAAGAAGCAGACAAATTAAGAACAGATGCGCTTAATTATTATGGATTTGAAGTAATCAGATTTACTAATGATGAAGTTTTAAAAAGTCCTCAAGATGTTGCCGAAAAAATAAAGCAAAAGTTAAACACACTGCCTGAAAGAGACCAGTCAAAAATACTTGGAGAAGCCGATCAAAAAGTCTCCCCTACCGGGGGAGATTTAGAGGGGGCTGGTGGCTATGCATACGAACTAAGCACCATGCCGGGTTGGGCGGGTAGCAGCTGGTACTGGTACCGTTATATGGATGCACATAACGATAAAGCATTTGCATCCAAACAAGCTATTGAGTACTGGAAAGATGTTGACCTATACATAGGCGGCAGTGAACATGCCACAGGCCACCTACTTTACAGCCGTTTCTGGAACAAATTTTTAAAGGACCTTGACCTGGTAGTTGAGGAAGAACCTTTTAAAAAGCTCATCAACCAGGGGATGATACAGGGCAGGAGTAACTTTGTGTATCGTTTAATTGACGATGAAGGCAAAGGGACTAACACGTTTGTATCGCATGGGTTGATAGATCAGTACAAAACTTCACCATTGCATGTGGATGTAAACATTGTAGAGAACGAAGTTTTGAACCTGAACAAATTTAAGGAGTTCAGGCCTGAGTTTGCCGATGCTGAGTTTATATTAGAGAACGGCAAATACATCTGCGGGGTTGAAGTGGAGAAAATGTCCAAGTCCAAATTCAACGTGGTTAACCCGGATGACCTGATAGCCCGTTACGGCGCGGATACTTTGCGTATGTACGAAATGTTTTTAGGTCCGCTGGAGCAAAGTAAACCCTGGAATACTAACGGCATTGAGGGCGTATTTAAATTCTTACGTAAGTTTTGGCGCTTGTTCCATAACGACGCATGGGAGTTTAAGGTAAGCGATAACGAGCCAACCAAAGCCGAATTAAAATCATTGCATAAAATTATCCGTAAGGTGGAAGAAGATATCGAGCGTTTCTCGTTCAATACCTCAGTTTCTAGCTTTATGATAGCCATTAATGAATTAACCGACCTGAAGTGCAATAACAAAGCTGTTTTGCAGGATCTGGTTATTGTGCTATCACCTTATGCACCACACATTTGCGAGGAGTTATGGGTACAGTTGGGTAACGAGGCGGGTACATTATCGTATGCCGCTTATCCAAAATTCAACCCATCGTATTTGGTGGAGGATGAATTTGCCTACCCGGTATCTATCAACGGTAAAACAAAAATGAACCTGAACATCTCCTTAAGTTTAGACCAGGCCGAAATTGAAGCCTTTGCCTTAGCCAATGCCGATGTACAACGCTACCTGGATGGCAAAACCCCTAAAAAGGTAATTGTAGTGAAGGGGCGTATCATTAATATGGTGGTGTAAATAATAAACTATGTCATTGCGAGCGTAGCGTGGCAATCTCAAGTTTGCATAGTCTGAGATTGCTTCGTCGTCCCTCCTCGCAATGACATATCATTTTACTTTTGCTCCAAAAAATCCTGCACCAATAACGCGGTAGCTTCCGGTAGTTTACGGCCTTTTGCACTATCCATCTCCCCAAAAAACTGGCCATGCCCACCCGGTAGCACTATCAATTGCGCACCATTAATTAGGCTTGCCATATCCGCAGTATGTTTAACACTGATGACATCCTTATCCGCCACCATAAACAGGGCAGGGGCCTTAATGGTGCTTATGGCCGCATCGCTGATATCTTTAAAATCTATCATTCGTTGCTTGTCTTTATTAAACATGTTCAGCAAACCCGCTTCATTGGGGTTTACTTTCAGGTAGCCGTCTTTTAACGGCTGCGGCATAGTATCAAAAGCAGCAGTCTTCATAAAATCAAAAAAGCCGGTCATAAAACCCTCGCGTTTGGTAGCACCGGATATTACGATGATCTTATTCACCAATTGCGCATGCCTCATGGCAATCTGCAGCGTGGTTGTACCGCCATTACTGAAACCTAAAATATTTGCTTTGTCAACTTTAAGGTGGTTTAACAGTGCCGCCACATCATCCGCGTCCTGTTCAAAGCTTTCGGGCGCGTTCCTGTCGCTCGTGCGGCCGTGTGCCTGTAACTCCACGGCAATTACTTTATTGTTAGCGGCCAATAAAGGTAATAGTACACCAAATGAGGTTTCAATGGTCGAGCCGCCGCCGTGTATCAATACCAAGGGTATTTCGCCTTTGCCATGTATCTCGTAATACATATTAATGCCGTTTACCGAGGCATGTTCTGATGTTTCCATTTTATTGTTTTTTTGTGCCGATGCTTGTATGAGAGTAGTCAAAAAGATAACTATCAAAGCACGCCATTTTCTGTTCATTATTTGTTGATCTGGTTAGCTAAGTAAACGCTCAGTTTTTCGATGTTTTGTTTCAAGCCTTCAGCAGCATTATGCGCTTTGATGATGGCTTTCAATATCTCCGCCGAATCAAATAACATATGCCAGGTAATTCGAGTTTTATCGCCCTGCGCCTCAAAATCAATGGTAGCTGTAAAGTTAGGGTTAAAATGCTCGTAGCTTATTCGTTTGTGTTCAATTACCTCTTTATAGGTGCTTTTGTTCACGTAATCTACTCCGTCCGGGCCGTGCATGGTTAAATGAAATTGGCCGCCCGGTACCATATCCATAGTATAAACCGTATTGGTGAAGCCATTTGGTCCCCACCAGTTGGCTAAATGTTCGGGCTTGGTCCAAACTTCCCAAACCAGTTCAATAGGGAAATCAAGTGTACGTATCAATAATAATTCACGGTCTTTAGTGTTATTTTCCATGGTCGCGTTCTGCTTTAAGTTTGCCTAAATAAGTTTCTAAGTTGTCCAGTTTGTTTTCAAAATGCTTGCGGTAATTCTCCAGCCAAAGGGCTACTTCGTTAAGCGGCCCCATTTGTGCCTCGCAGATCCTTTCGCGGCCCTGCTTTTTTATTTTAAGCAGTTCGCACTCTATCAAAATTTTAATGTGTAATGATATGGCCTGACGGCTCACATCAAAGCTATCAGCAATGGTGTTTACATTAAGCGGTTTGTCGGCCACCAGGTTGATGATCTGGCGGCGGGTCGGGTCGGCAATAGCCTGGAATACATCTCTTCTCTGAATCATTATGCAAGTATATGCTTGCAAATATAAACGCAAGTATTTACTTGCGCAAATTTTAAAGAAAATATTTAGCTATCGGTATTGGTATCGATCTCTATCCCAATTTGTTTAAGCAATAGGGTAGCGTTAAAGGTTTTACACTCGCCGTGCTTCATTTTATAATCAAACAGCATTTCGCCGTCTTTTACCTGTATATCAAAGTAAAAATTGCGCACATAATCGGGGTATTGCTGCTCCAGTTGGGCAATTTGTAAGTCGTGCGTGGCTACCATACCTACACCTTTCTTTTTTATCAATAATTCAATTACCGCTTTTGATCCCCGGTATTTATCAACCGAGTTGGTACCCCGCAGCATTTCATCTATTAAAAAGAAAACCTTAGGCTCATTATCTACCGCAGCTAATAACATCTGCAGGCGGTCCAATTCGGCTTTAAAGGTGGATGTACTTTCGTTTAGCGAATCTTTGATACGCATATAGCTCACCATGGTCATCACCGAAACCTGCATGTTTCTGGCACAAACAGGCGCACCGCAAAGTGCCAGTACCGTATTAATACCCATAGTGCGTAAAAAAGTACTTTTACCCGCCATGTTCGATCCGGTGATGATATCAACCTTGAAGGTGTTGTTCAACTCATAATCATTCACTACACGGCTAACTGCAGGTATTAAAGGATGAGCAATGTCGGTAGCGGTTAAAGTATAGCCATCACCATCGGCAATTTGTGGCATGGCCCAATCCGGGTAATTAATATGCAAACCTGCCAGGCTTATCAGGGCCTCGTATTCGGCAATTACATCAAAAGCCATTTCTAAGCCGTCGGCGTTGTTGCGCTTCCAGTTTTCAATAGCGATGATCTGCTTGATATCCCATAAAAAAAACAGGTTAAGTATAACGCCAACTATAATGTTTAGATGGTAGTTTAACTTATTTATCAAATCTCCCAGCTCCTTTAACTTGGCTGATGTACCCGCATCCAACAGTTTTTGCGCCTGCCGGCTGGTATAGGTGGCTTCCCATTTTTCTTCCTCTATCTTTTTAAAAACCGCGGCATAATGGGCTAAGGTATCTCCAATTTTCCCGGCTATGAGGTCGGCTTTTCGGATAAATGCCGCTTTTGACCCAACAATGCCCATGTTAATAATCCCCGTTAATATAGCCAGCCCTTTTAATGATGGGTAGAAATAAGCGAGAACTATCAACCCTATTAATAAATAGGGAGCAATTTTAACGTATTTATTCAGCCATTGCTCACCCGTTAAGTTTAAAGGGATATGCAGGTACATAAGCAGCTTTTTAAGTTGATTAATGTCCTCTTTTTGGGCAAATAACAGCAGGGTTTGCAGTTCCAGTTTCCATTGATTTTTGGTAGCTAATTCTTTAACCGAGTTCTGTCGGTCTAAAATAGTTACCTTATCAGCCGGGGCACTCAACCATTCGGCCAGCTTTTCATTACCGGGTGTAGTAGCAGCACGGTTAACCAGTTGAAACAGGGTCAGGTCGCCAAAGATATCCAGGTCGGCGGTGTAGAAATGCTTCTCGCTGGTAAAGCGGCTGCCGTTGTCGTACAGGTTATTTCGGTTAGTTATGCTGCCAATTTCATTCTCATTTACACGTTGCAGGTCCTGGTAATATTTCTTTTTGATATCATAAACACTTTGTCGCGATACCAGCCAGGCAAAATTCAGCACCAGCAGGGGGAAGGCAATGGCTATAATGGTAAAGTTATCATAAACTATCCCCAGGGATATGGCTAATATCATCAGCGCAAAAACCGTTAACCGCATCAGCGAGTAGGTGTCGGCCAGTTTTTTATATTTAGCGGCTTCCTGTTGGGCCAGCGAAGCGTTTATTGTATAATTATTAATAATAGTATCCTGCATGTTCAAATAAAATTCAGGCTAAATAAGCACTTATATTTCAAATAAACGTTTATTTGCCCTGATTATGAAGATTGTTTTTTTAACGGTAGGTAAAACAGAAGATGCTTATTTAAAAGAAGGCATTGATAAGTATGTAAAACGGTTAAAGCATTATACCAAACTGGAGCTAATTGAACTGGATGCTTTAAAGAATACCAAAGCATTAACTCCTGAACAGCAAAAGACCAAAGAGGCCGAGGTGATACTGAAAAAGCTATCGCCGTTAGATCATGTGGTATTGCTGGATGAGAACGGCACCGAGTTTACCTCTAAACAGTTTGCCGGTTATTTAGATAAAAAAGCCATCGCTTCCACATCAACTATAGTTTTTATAGTGGGCGGCCCGTATGGTTTTGATCAAACCGTTTATGCAAGGGCCAATGATAAGTTGTCGTTATCCCGAATGACATTTTCGCACCAAATGATTCGCTTGTTATTTACCGAGCAACTGTACAGGGCGTTTACGATAATTAAGGGAGAGCCGTATCATCATGAGTAGGTGTGCAGATATGCAAATGTGCAAATAGATAATAGAATATCGAATGAAAAAGCAAGTTACAAGAGTTGTTAAATATTTTTTAGTGTTTATCTTGATATGTGCTATCCCATTTTTTGGACTTTTAGCTTATTCATTTTTTGCTCGCTCGGGTTTATTAAATGATTGGGGTAGGACACCAAGTAAAGAACGATTTGAGAAAAATTGCCACATAAAACTTCCGCCGAACTATAAGGTTTTAAGAGACGAATATCAGGATATGATGCAGGACTATGCTATTTATTATACCCTTAAAATGGATAGTGTGAATTTGAATGCCTTGATCAAAAGTATCCGAAAGTCTAATGGATTTTGGCAAACATCAACGACCGGATATAAATTTCATAGGCAGGTTGGTGGCACGGACTATTATGTTGACGTAGATACAGTTAACAGGATAGCAAGCTTTGAAGAAATTGCTGATTAATCAAAAAGCTATACAGGCAAGAAAAATGTTTCTTAAAAAATCCTATTAAATAAAAATGCGAATAAGTATTATCTACTCATTCGCACGTCTGCATATTTGCACATCTGGAGCCTATCCGGCTCTTGATGGATTTTTAGGTGTATTAATTTTTGGTGCTTTTGGCGCAACCGGGGCTTTCTTTTGTACGGTAGCTTTAGGCTTTGGTTTTTCTGCAACTGCTTTTGCCGCTGCTGTAACCGGTTTTTCAACCTCAGCAGTTTCAGCAGCTTTAGGTACCTCATTAAATATAGGCAGGTCCTTCAATATCTGGAACCATGATATTACCTTTTTCATGTCAGAAGCATATACTTTCTCTTCATCATGATCTGGTGCTACTTCTCTGAAAAATGTTCTTAAAACTTTGCCGTCAGCCTTAGCATCCGGAATGTTGGCAGCGGTTTTCATACGCTCTAAAACATCAATTAGCTTAATATCCTCGTCATTGCTAAACAAAGTGATCTCATCCAACGCCGCCAATTTAGCGGTTGATAGGTTAGCTATCAGCTTAGTTTTTTGCGCGTCCAAACTCTCTAACACAAAACCTGTTTTGTTTTGTGCCAATGCTTTCCATAATCCCGGTTTGCCCGATACGGCTACTATTCCGCTTAAATTCATATGATAGTGATTGGTGATCAGTGATTAGAGATTAGTCATTAGCACAAAACTAATCACTCATCTCTAACCTCTGATCTCTAAAAATTAGTCTTCTAAAACTTCAATAGTTAAAATCTTATCGCCCTGGCGAATATCATCCACCACATCAACATTCTCAATAACCTTACCAAAGCAAGTATGGTTCCTGTCTAAATGCGAAGTGTTATCGCGGCTATGGCAGATAAAAAACTGCGATCCGCCGGTGTTGCGGCCTGCATGTGCCATTGATAATACACCGCGGTCATGGTATTGGTTATCGCCGGTTAATTCGCAATCAATATGGTAGCCCGGGCCACCTGCACCGGTACCTGTAGGGTCGCCGCCCTGTATCACAAAGTTTGGTATAACTCTATGAAAGATAACGTTATTATAAAAACCTGATTTAGCCAGTTTTTTAAAGTTTTCTACTGCGATAGGGGCGTCGTTATCGTAAAATTGTACGGTCATATCGCCCTTTTCGGTTTTAATGATTGCTTTGCTCATTGGTGCTTAGTTAATGGATGGCAAATGTAATATAAAAAGCAGAAACGTAAAAGTTTAACCTAAAGTTTCATTTATGTATTAAACATAATACCTTCAATAAATATTCGTTATTTTTGGATAATGACGCGTTTTAATAAATACTTACTGCTTTTAGCTTTTAGCTTTCAGCCCTTTTTATCTAATGCCGCATCTATTCTTATCCCTATGGATGAAGCGCAAAAAGATCATTTAAAATCATATGGCATTGCTTTTTGGGTGTTGAAAGGTGAGAAAGAGGTTGACTGGCTGCTTAACTATCGTGGCGGCAGCTTTTTAACAGATTACAATAAAGCTATTGAGGATGAATGTAATATACGCGGCGTAAGTTATGAAGTGATACCCGATGTAAAAGTGAGCGCTATCATTGCCGAGGTGGGCGATCCATCTGTAAATATGGACATTGTAAAGCTGATGAAGGTGCCGCGCATGGCGGTTTATTCGCCCAAAACCAAAATGCCCTGGGATGATGCCGTTACGCTGGTATTAAAATATGCCGAAATACCTTTTGATGTACTGTATGATGAAGAAGTTATAGCCGGCGACCTGCCAAAGTATGATTGGCTGCACATGCACCATGAAGACTTTACCGGACAGTACAGTAAATTTTATGCTAATTTTTATAATGAGGCCTGGTATAAAAATGACCAACGCACCCAGGAAGCCATGGCCAAAAAGCTTGGCTTTAATAAGGTATCAAAAATGAAACTGGCCGTTGCCCAAAAAATAAGGGACTTTACAGCCGGCGGCGGATTTTTATTTGCCATGTGTTCGGGTACCGATACGTTTGACATTGCGCTGGCTGCAGCCGGTACGGATATATGCGAGTCGATGTTTGATGGCGACCCCGCCGACAGGGATGCTGACAGTAAACTGGACTATAGCCAAACTTTTGCTTTTCAAAATTTTTCGTTGGATATGAACCCGCTGAGCCATCAATTTAGTGATATTGATGTAACGCAAGTGCGCCAGGTTAATAGAACAATGGACTTTTTCACGTTGTTTGATTTTTCGGCCAAGTGGGATGTGGTGCCCAGTATGCTTACCCAAAACCACGATAAGGTAATAAAAGGTTTTTTAGGGCTAACTACCGCTTATAATGCCAGTAAGATAAAACCGGGCGTTATCATTATGGGCGAAATGAAAACTGCTAATGAAGCGCGGTATATACATGGCGATTACGGTAAAGGGCAATGGACATTTTATAGCGGGCATGACCCGGAAGATTACCAGCATGCCGTTAGCGATCCCCCAACTGATCTGAAATTACATCCAAACTCGCCTGGTTATAGGTTGATACTAAATAACGTACTGTTTCCGTCGGCACATAAAAAGAAACAGAAAACATAATTTCTGTTACAATAGCTACTTATAAAATAAAACTTCCTAAATTTATAAAAAGCAACCCCTAAATAGCTAATAATGAAAACCATCCCTAAATATCTTTTAGCTTTAACCTTTTTAATTTTGCCTTTTTTAGGCAAGGCTACATCTATACTTTTGCCTATGGATGAAACACAAAAGGATCATCTAAAATCATACGGAATAGCTTTTTGGATATTAAAAAACGGCGACACGGTAGATTGGTTACTCAACTATCGCGGTGGCAGTTTTATGGCCAAATACAACAAAACCCTTGAGGATGAGTGTAAGATAAGAGGGGTGAGCTATGAGGTTATATCCGATGCAACGGTAGCGCAGATACAAGCCGAAATTGCCGACCCATCGGTAAATATGGAGTTGGTAAAGTTAGAAAAGGCACCACGTGTGGCGCTATATTCACCACCCAGTAAAGGATCACTTGAAGATGCCGTATTACTGGTATTGAAATATGCCGAAATTCCGTTTGATATGGTATATGATGAGGAGGTGTTAAAAGGCGATCTGTCAAAGTACGATTGGCTGCACCTGCATCATGAAGATTTTACAGGACAGTATAGTAAATTTGGTGGTGGTTTTAGAGGGGGAGGGGATAGTCAACAAGACCGAGCGACACAGGAAGCAACGGCCAAAAAGCTGGGGTATAGCAAAGTATCAAAAATGAAGTTGGCTGTGGCCCAAACCATACGCACTTTTACTGCAAATGGCGGGTTTTTGTTTGCCATGTGCTCGGGTGCTGATAGTTTTGATATCGCCTTGGCAGCGGCAAATACAGACATTGTTGATGAACAGTATGATGGCGATGGGATTGACCCCCAGGCACAATCAAAATTGGATTATAGCCAAACACTGGCCTTTCAAAATTTTATTATACCCACAGACAGTTATTCAGGAATGAAGTTTAGTGATATAGATGTACGAAGCGGCGGCGGTGGTGGCAGAGGAGGTAGAGGCGGAGGCGGCTTTGGCGGTGGCAGAAACGGGGATATGTCTACAGATTTTTTTACCCTATTTGATTTTTCGGCCAAATGGGATGTGGTACCAAGTATGTTAACCCAAAATCATGATAAGGTGATAAAAGGCTTTATAGGTTTAGCTACAGCTTTTAACAAAAACAGGCTTAAACCGGGCGTTGTCATCATGGGCGAACGAAAAATTGGCGACGAGGCCCGCTATATACACGGCGAATATGGTAAAGGGCAATGGACATTTTATGGTGGCCATGACCCCGAAGATTACAATCATAGTCCAAATGACCCGATAACAGATCTGAGCCTGCACCCCAACTCACCGGGATACCGTTTGATACTGAATAATGTATTGTTCCCGGCCGCTAAGAAGAAGCATCAGAAAACTTAGTTATAAAACATCCAGCTTACACCAAATTTAAGTTGACGGTCCTGCTGTGGATAGCGGTTAACGGTATAATAGCCGTTGCTAAATACACCTTGATTGGCATAATCATACCCCACAAATAAATTAGTGCGCTGTAAGGTTGCTTTTACAAATACAGAGGCAATAGGGTATGAGGAGAACGTAACATTAGGCCCATTATAAAACTGCCCCAGCCCAACCGCGTATGATGGCGCGGTATAGGCGGTATTAAACCTCACGTTAGCGCCAATTACCGTAGTTAGTACTTTAAATAAAAAGGTGTCATAATGTAAGCTGGTATAAGTATAAAGCTCGGGTATACGCAGCGTGTTCTGGTAATCAGTTTTTTGGTATACTATAAAGTTATCAAAGTGCCATTTGCGCCAGGCCAGGTTTTTACCCAAACTTACTTTAAGCAGGTTTATTGGTGTGCTTAATTGTTGGGGCCTTGCATCATTGCCGCCGTTTGGCGACGCGAAATACAGGTAATCAGCAATTAAAAAATACTCCGCTTTCAGATCAAGTTGAAGCTTATCATTAATATAATTAAAGGATAAATTGGTTGTTTTTTGATTGCTGAAGGTATTGTTAAATATGTAGTGATTGGATGTCCAGTTGGTATAAACCAATGCCGGCGAACTGCTTTGTACATAGGCTCCTAAAACTATTTTTCCGGCTTTATTGCTGGATACGGTTGCTTTGGCATCATATAAAAAATCGCCAAAGTTGCGGCCGGTTACTATTTGGTTAAAATTACCCTCTAAACCCACTTTATCGCTAAACCTATAACCAAATTTGGCCCTAAGCGTAAAATTCTGAAAAGTTGAACCTTCCACCTTACTCATATTTCTGACCTTAACACCGCCTTCATTTATAATGGTATCGCTCACATATTGCGAGTAATTATAAAAGTCGTGCGTTAGGCCAAGATCAAGCTTTACCTCGTTTTTAACAAATTTGGTTGCTTTGCCCCGCAGGTAAAAACTGTACGAAAAATCATTTTGTATATGTGTTACCGTTAATGAGTCTCTTGAACGGTTTGCGGCAAAATAATAATCAGGAAATACATTATAGGTATCTAAATCATTCTGTAAAAAATTATACTTCTGTACATTATAATTAAGCGTATGTGCTATACGCTGTGTGGGTAAAATATTGGCGGCCTCTTTTTGTACAAGCGTATCAATACGGCCTATGTAATAAAATTGCTTAATATAAAACCCGGCGGTTTTCCAGTTAGTAAAAGCATTATTCAAGCGTACCGCTTCGGTTGGTTTATTTATAGAAGGTTTGCCTGTAAAAATGGTATCTTTTAATATTGATCCTGTTTCGGGGGATTTTAAATTATTAAATAACAGGTTTCCTAACAAGTTATAACGCTTGCTTTTCGACTCGTACCAGGTAAAAACGGCGGCATTTAGTTGGCTTACGTTTTGCCCCAGGTTACTATACCCATAAAACCCCTTTGACCCTACAAAATTAAGGTTAAAGCCAACGTTCCAATTGGGTTTGATGTTTTGCGTATGTGTTGCTTTGAATATCTGTTCTGCCTTGCCCCCGGTTACTAATGATAGTATTGTAATAGGTGCCTGTGTGCGATAGTATAAAATATCCTGTGGGGTTAGTAAATAGGGGTCAAGGGCATGCAAACCCACATCAAACCCAATAATGCGCGATGGCTCAAATAACAAAGGCCTGGTGGCATAACCTACGGTTCCGCTTAAACTTATTTTAGGCGTTCGGGGCTGAAAAAGCGGGCTGTAATTTTCAAAATTAGCCAGCCCGGTATCTAAAGGAAATACCTGTGTGCTGTCATTCAATAACCGCTCGTTGGTAACCTTTATCATTTTTGAAGTGAACTCAATAGAATCAGCGCGGCCCTCTTCGCGTTTACGTAGGGTATCCAGCAGCGCGTCGCCTGTAAGCGGGGTGGCTGTTTTAGCGGTATCAGCAGCAAATTGGCCTTGTCGTGACCCACCTGAGCTACCAAACCCGGTTTGACTGGGATTAGTAGGATCAAATTGCGCAAATACTGCCTGAGCCGAAACGCAGATCAATAAAATAAGTAAATATTTAAACTTGCTATAATGCATTAAAGACCGGCGATCAAGTTTTTAAGTATCAATGTCATTTTTGGCTCGGCCGCTTGTGCTACCGCTATAATTTCTTCTACCGATACAGGCTTTAAAATCTCCGGAAAACCTTCATCAGTTAATACGGATATTGCAAATACAGGCAGGCTCATGTGGTTAGCCACTATTACTTCGGGTACGGTACTCATGCCAACAGCATCGCCGCCTATTATGCGTAGGTATTTGTATTCGGCGCGGGTTTCTAAATTTGGCCCGGTTACGGCAACATACACCCCCTTGTGGCAGGTTATTTTATTAGCCGATGCAATATCTAAAGCTTTATCTATCATATCCCACTTATAAGGCTGGCTCATATCCGGGAAACGCGGGCCCAGTTCACTTTCATTTCTACCCAATAGCGGGTTGTCTGTTTGCAGGTTGATATGATCTTCAATAACCATCAGGTCGCCTTTTTTATAAGCGGGATTTAATGCACCACTAGCGTTGGAAACCAGCAAGGTTTTTATGCCCAGCATCTTCAATACTCTAACCGGAAAAGTGATCTGCTGCATACTGTAGCCTTCATAATAATGCAGGCGGCCCTGCATGGCCACTACTTTTTTGCCCGACAGTGTACCGAAAATTAATTTACCGGAGTGAAACTCTAAAGTGGATATAGGAAAGTCAGGGATGTTGGAGTACATCAACTGTTTTTCAACCTCAATTTCATTAACTAAGCCACCCAGCCCGGTGCCTAATATTATACCTACTTCGGGTTCAAAATCGCCTATGCGGCTTTTAATATAACTGGTGGTGCTTTGTATATTCGCTAACATATTTTTTTACTGTTTTATCAAAATTTTCGCTGCCGTTATTTAAAAACTTTACACCTATTGGCAATACCAAAATAGGTAGTTGATTAACTAACGGCAACAACGATTGTTCTCTTAAACGCTGTGCATCCTTTTCTGTTGTAATGATCACTTTTTTTTGTGATTTGCAGGCAGAAAATTCATCGGCAAGTTTACTGATATTTTTTAAGCTAAACTGATGATGGTCGGGATAATTATGATGTACAATAGCAGGCGTATATTTTTGCAGATGGTGTAACAATGGTCGTGGATTTGCAATACCTGTTAATAAAAATAGAGTGGTATTGGCATCAATTACGGCATCGGTGCTATTGCCGTTCATATCCTGCATATCCAGGTAAGCAATAGTTGCAAAATATAATTGTTGGTAGGGTAGCGGGTCAATTAGGTTTGTTAAAGTAGCACGATCTTCTTCTGTTAGCCCTTCTGGGCATTTGCTGATGATAATAACATCTGCCCGCCACCGCCCGCTAAACGGCTCGCGCAGGTTGCCCGCAGGCAATAGCATATTGAACTGTTTAATACGCGTATAATCAAACAATAAAATACTTAAACCCGGTTTTACGGCCCTGTGCTGATAGGCATCATCTAATAATATTAAATTATGTTGCGGCAGCAATTGTTGTATGCCATGCACACGGTCCTCGCAAACCGCTACGGTAACATCCGGAAACTTGGCTTTAAATTGTGCAGGCTCATCGCCTATTTGAGCGGCTGTTGACGAGGTATCAGCTAAATGATATCCCCTGGTCTCCCTGCCATAACCGCGACTTAAAATAGCCAGTTTGTTATCGGTTTTAAGCAGGCGCACCAAATATTCGGTCATTGGGCTTTTGCCTGCGCCCCCAACCTCCAAATTACCTACAACTATTACAGGTGCATTAAACTCATGACTTTTAAACAAGCCTGCATCATAACACCAGTTGCGCATAATAACCACCAACCCATATAGTAATGAAAACGGAAACAAAAGCAGGCGCAGGTATTTCATATATTAAATGTAAAGATATAAAAAGGAGAGTTAAGTACGTTTACCTGTCGGCGGTTGACTCACCCCGACATCGTTTCACTCGTCGACCCTCTCTTCCGCAAGCGGCAAAGAGGGTTATTCAGTAAAAAAATCCCTCTTTACGCCAAAGGCGAAGAGAGGGTGGTCGAGCGTAGCGATGACCGGGTGAGTTGATCGCACGCGTTTACAAATCAAAACTCCAACAACTTCCCCTGCTCCGGGAATATCAAATTCAGCCCCAGCTTATTCTCCGCCTTTAATTGAGCTTTTATTTTAGTAATACTATCAACAGGCGGCTTTAGGTGGGTAACCATTACATTCAAATTTTTAATGGCATCAGCACCTGTCAATTGGCTCAAATTATTCATTTCGGCCATTAATAATCGTGGAGTTAAGTGCCCGGCTAAACTGTCGTCGGGCCGTTCATTAGGGAAGGATACCTCTATCATCAGGGCCTTTAATTGCTTATTTTTTATCAATGGGGCAATGGCCTTCCATACGTTTTGCAGCTTGTCGCTTTTTTCTATCGCATCGCTGCCTGTGTCGCCAAAGTATAAAACGTAATTGGTTTTGCTCTTAATCAAAAAGGCGGTACTGGTTAAATCGGCGTGGCTAAGCGGGAAAGCCGCGACGGTCATTTGAGTATTATCAACAAATGTTTCTGTAAGCGGAGTAAGTGCTTTATAAGAATATTTATTAATGGCACCTACGCCTTCATTACCAAAATTGGCCCAGCTTTGAGGCGTAAAATAATGTGTTTTTAAAGTGGATAGGGTACTTGCTAAGCCGTAAATACTTTTGTTGCTGTCTCCCGGCGAGTTAATGATCATACCGCCCAGATGATCTAAATGGCCATGCGATATAAAATAACCTTTGATGTATTGTTTAAGCACCTCTTCGGCCGGGATATTAAATACCTTATTAGCTACTGCTTTTTGTATGCCATAATTGATGGTGCCGGCATCTAAACAGATGTAATTATTACTGCCCGAAGCTGCAACCATATAGGCCGACAGGTTACTTTCATCGGCCCCGCCTAAAACACCTAAAGGCACTATTTTAAACAATTTGGTTTGCGCATTACCGGTAACAGCTGTTACAATAAACCATACAATTAAAAGGAGGTGTTTAATTTTCATGAAGTGAGTTATAACTGTATAAATTTAAAAGTAATTTTGGCCATTATGAAAGCCAGTCAACTTGCAGCAAAAATAGTAACACGTTTGTTTTTTATATTGTTAATAGCGGCGCTTGTGCCATTTTTTGTGGGCGACAATTATAAACTGAAGCATCTTTATTTGCATACACCTAATAAGTGGACATTGATAGCCCCGATATTGTTAATGCTGGGATTTATTGCCTTGTTTGTTATATGCACTGTTAAAAAATATAAAGAGACCGACCTGAACTGGCTACTGGTTTTAAATACAGTTATCCTGATTATTTATGGGATAACGCTGGGCGTAAGTATTTACCATATGGTTGGCTAACTATTCTGTTTTCATTTTCTTTTGGGCAGATTTTTGGTATTCATAATCGCCACCCAATAAATAGCCCCAGGGTTTTAGCGGTTCTATCCTGTCAAAAATAATTTTGAAGATAGCTATTATAGGTATAGATAAAAACATACCCGACAGGCCCCACATCAGTTCGCCCAGGATAATTCCTAAAAAGGTGATCAGGGCGTTCAGCCGTACCTTGGAGCCTACTATGGTAGGCAATAAAAAGTTAGAATCAATTAAATGAATAGCAATTACGCTTACACCAACCCAAATGGCGTTTTCTATAGGGCCGGTGGCAAAGGTTATTAATATGCTTAAAAGCAAGGCTGTAAAAATACCCAGGTAGGGGATGATATTAAAAAGGCCAACTAATAAGCCCAAAAGCACCGCATATTTAATACCTATCAGCCAAAAAACCATGCAAGATATTGCGGCCACCACCACCATTTCAATTATTAGGCCCAGTATATAATGCCTCAATATTTTCTGAATGTTGACGACTATATCTTTCACCACATGTTCGTCATCGTCATTAAAAACGGCCAGTATAAACCGGTATAATAACCGTCGGTAAAACAGGATGAAAAAGGTAAATATGATAATGAATATATAAAACAAAACCATTGATGATATGGCCCCAAAGGTGGTGGTTATAACTTCGGTACCTGATGATACAATTTTACGGGAAGTATCAGTTATATATTCTGTTTGTTGCTCGGCATTAATATGAAAAACAAAATTTACCCAGTCCTTTAGGTTGACTATAGATTCTGCAATCTGCTTTTTAAGCATGGGCCAATCGCCGCTTAAATACGTTATTTGATTACTGACCAGGTATACAATACCGCTTACAAAACTTACCAATAATAATATCGACACAAAGGAAGACATACTACGCGGCATGCGTAATTTTTTTTCGAGAAAGTTGGATAGGGGCAATAGCAATATGGCAAACAAAAAGCCAAATACCAGGGGGTCTAAGATCTCTTTACTTAATATCACTAAAAAGCCAAGCGCCAGCAGCCCTATAATAACCAGGGCAAAGCGTTCATAAAACGGGGCGGGTATTTTTTTAATGGTCATGTAATCATTTTAAACTTACAGGTTGTAACAATACGTGTTATTTATATGTTTTGTTATAACGTGATATTAATTTTTTCTAATAGCTGCCGTATGTAATGGTCCATAATTTTTGCGGGTTGTTTACTAAACGTTTGTGTAACCCGGTTGGCTAAAATTACATTAAGTGATAGGGCTTTATGCCCTAAACTTGCCGCCAGCCCATAAATGCCTGCGGTTTCCATCTCCAAATTGGTAATACGTTGCCCGGCTGAGTTGAAATTTTGGATAATATCCATCAGATCAGGCATCATATTTTCGGCTCTAACCTGGCGCCCCTGAGGCGCGTAAAAACCGGGTGCGGTTATGGTAATACCTTGCTGCAGGTCTTGCCCTAAATGGTTTAATAATGAACTATCTGCTGAAGCGATATAGGGCAATAGTGGATAATTATTTGGCAAAGCCGATTGAAATGCATTTAGCAACTCTTTTTCTTGTTTGGATAGCTCATGCTTATAATAATGCATCAAAGCATCCAACCCAAACGCGGCGGATGATGCCAGCATACTATCAATAGCAATATCCGCCTGCACCGCTCCTGATGTACCTATGCGGATGATATTTAAGCTTTTTAAATCAGTATGTGGTATGCGGGTTTTAAAATCAATATTAACTAATGCGTCTAACTCGTTCAGTACAATATCAATATTATCGGTACCTATCCCGGTTGAAATTACGGTTAGCCGTTTATTGCCTATGCGTCCTGTATGGGTGATAAATTCGCGCTTGCCTTTTTTAAGTTCGATGTGGTCAAAGTATTGCGTTATCTCTACCACCCGGTCCTGGTCGCCAACGGTAATAACGGTATCCGCCACATCACCCGGCAACAGGTTAAGGTGATAGGCGCTGCCATCGGCATTTAATATCAGGTCGGTTTCGGCAATGCGTTTCATAGTGCATAAAGTTGGCAAATAATTTGCATGATTATTACATCATTAACTTAAATATTAATACCATGGCAAAGTATTCAGAAAAAGCAAGTGAAAAAGTAGGCGAAGTAATGCACGAAATGAAAGAAGGCAAGCTAAAAAGCGGTAGCGGTAAAAAAGTTACCAGTAAAAAACAAGCCATAGCCATTGGCCTGTCAGAAGCCAGGAAAGAAGGGGCGAAGGTACCGAAAAAGAAGTAATATCAACTGTCATTTCGAACGTAGAGAGAAATCTATACATTGATATGCGTGTGTATAGATTTCTCCTCGTACCTCGTTCGAAATGACAATGGATATTTTAATTATTTACTCTCCGCGAACGCATCCATAATATCCATCAAAGGTATGGCATCCTCAATACTGCATGGGTTTTGTGCCTGGTCACCGTTAAAATAATTGGTCACCTGTTGTATCATAGGCTGGGCAATATGCGCACCCGGATCAAAAGTTTTATCCTCGCTGCCGGCTTCGGTTTTTATGTTTACCGTATTACCAAACACCGGGAAGTTAATACTGCCCTTGCTACCTATAATTTCGCAAAAGTCAATAGCTCTATCAGGGGTTACGTTAAAGCTCCACGAACCGTTAAATACTACGTTGTTTTTAAATTTGATAAAACCGGTTATATGATCTTCGCATGGGTTGGCACCCGATTGATTAAGGGCCACACCATGATAAAGCTCAGGTTCACCAAAAAAGTAAAGCATCAGGTCCAGTTGGTGGGGGGCCATATCATGAAAATAGCCTCCGCCAGAGCGTGCCGGGTCAACGCGCCAGTTATCTTCTACGTGGGTTACCAGTTCGGGTTTTACACTTTGCCACAGGCGAATCATTACCGTGCGAACATCGCCTATTACGCCTTTATCAATAGTATCTTTTATATACATAAACATGGGCATTGCCCGGCGGTAGTGGGCTATGCTCACTTTTTTGCCCGTTTGTTTTACGGCATCCGCTATCTGGCGTGCCTCTGCGGCGTTTAGGGTAACCGGTTTTTCAATATATACATTCAATCCTTTTTTTAAGGCTGATATGGTATAAGCTGTATGCGAATCAGGCGGAGTAGCAATATATACCGCATCTACTTCGGGATCGTTAATTAGCTTTTCGCCATCGTCATACCATTTGGTCACGTTGTGGCGTTTGGCAAAATCGGCAGCTTTAGCCGCATTACGGCGCATAACTGCTACCAGTTTACTGTTTTTTGATTTATAAAAGGCCGGACCGCTTTTCACTTCGGTTACTTCGCCGCAGCCAATAATGCCCCAGTTGATAGTGCTCATAATTTTAATATAGGTTGTGGTAAAAATAGAATTAATTTTTAAAATAGGGCTGTCATCCTGAGTTTATCGAAGGATGCGTGTGTAAGGGCTTTACGCTCAATGGTTCGACGGGCTCACCATGACAACGCTCCCGATGTTAAACCACCTCGGCCACTACAAAGGTACTACCGCCTGCAAATACCAGATCGTTAGCCTGGGCGGCTTTTTGGGCTGCTGCCAATGCTGCTTTTACGTTAGGGTAAGCTTCACCTTGCAACCCAAAGCCTTCCGCTTGCTCCTTTAAACTTTCCGCCTCCAACCCACGCGGAATATCCGGCCTGCAAAAATAGTAGGTAGCGTTTTGCGGCAGCATACTTAGTACTTTGCTGATGTCTTTATCATTCACCATACCCAATACAAAATGCAGGTGGTTAAAGGCTACGGTGGCAATGTTTTTCAATACTTCGGCAATGCCTTCGGGGTTGTGCCCGGTATCACAAATAGTCAATGGATTTTGGCTAATGGTTTCCCATCGGCCATGTAGTCCGGTAAGCGTTTTAACCTGCTTTAGCGCATTTTTTATATGTTCGTCGGTAATTGTATAGCCTTGTTGGCGCAATTCATCTACGGCTAACAATACCGTCTTTATATTTTTAAGTTGATAGCTGCCTGTTAAATCCAGTTGTAAGTGGTGAGTAGTGAATGGTGAGCGGTGAGTTATTTCAATATCTAAAAAATCACCTTTCTCCTTTAACCTTTCTCCTTTCACCTCAAAAACTTCCGATGCAAAGCTAATAGCTGCTTTTTCTTCTTCCGCTTTGCGGATAAATACATCGGCTACATCATCCTGCTTTTCGCCGATGATAACCGGGATATTGGGTTTAATAATGCCTGCTTTTTCTGCGGCTATTTTGGGCAGGGTATCGCCCAGTAAATTCATATGGTCCCATCCTATATTAGTAATGATGGACAGGAGCGGGGTGATCACGTTGGTCGAGTCCAGCCTGCCACCTAAACCTGTTTCAACTACGGCTATATCTACCTGCTCTTTGGCAAAAGCATCAAAGGCCAGTGCTACGGTCATTTCAAAAAAGGAGGGGGCTATCTCATCAAAATCTTTACGGTGTTTGGCTACAAAGTCAATTACCGTTTGCTCGGGTATCATTTGCCCGTTAATGCGTATGCGTTCCCTAAAATCCTTTAAATGTGGTGAAGTGTACAACCCGGTTTTATAACCTGCCACTTCCAATACCGCTGCCAGCATATGCGAGGTTGAACCCTTACCATTAGTACCCGCTACATGTATACTTTTAAATTGATGCTGCGGTTCACCCAAACGCATGCACAACTCCAAAGTATTACCCAGATCTGCTTTATAGGCTGATGCACCCACACGGGTAAAAACGGGTAACTGGGTGTAAAGGTAGTGGAGGGTTTCGGCGTAATTCATGGTAGAGCAAAACTAACGAATTGTAGTCATGCTAAAAATAACCATTCCATCTAAAAGCATTTTTGGTTCTCCGGGTTTTGGATATTGAGGAGGATAATATGCCAAACCATCAATTGAGATATCATCAATTGTAACTGAATACTGTGATAAAATACTTTTCAAATCTGCTGTTACTTGTGAATTTTCAATTAGTTCTACAGCCTTTTGATTACTACCAGAACCAAAATTTTCACCATACTTTGTGATGTATTGTTTCAATAAATTTTGAGGCAAGCCTTTTATTGATGACATCATCAGTCTCAAAAAATGCAACTTGCTAAAGTTGTAATCTTTTGATGCACGTTTCATGATAAGCCTAATTTCTTCAATCTGACCATTATAAGTTAATTTATGATTTGAGTATTGGGGAAGTGCTTTTTCTTCCACAGCTGCAGAATCACCCGCCGCAATTATTGCAGGTGTTTTTCCATTAGGTGTATTCCTATAGTTTATTGATACCTTTCCTGTGTTTTTATTTTCGGTAATAAAGCAAGAGTAATTTGAAGTGTCATTTTTAGTAATGACAAAATATTCCTTTTCTATATAGTCCGGAGTTGACAATTCATTGGGAATAACCCTTACACCAATAATAGTATCAGGCTTTAGGGTAGCTATTTTCGTATGAGTAGATTCTGTTTTGGTGCTACAGTTGCACTTAGCTAATAGAAAAACCGATAGTAGGATAAATAATATCTTCATCTATCTAAAATACAATAAGTTTTAAGTATTTCTGTCCTATGTAGAGATTGCTTCGTTCCTCGCAATGACGCGTGGATGGGAGCATTAATTCACCTTAAACACAAAAACAACCTGACCCATCTGTGTTTCGGGGGCCGATTCCAGTGGGCTTACGCGCGAACGCATTACAGCATCTTCACATTTTTGTAGTAAGCGCGAGTCGGATATGGTAGTACCGCGGGCACCTGCACGGGCATATATAATATTGCCGCCCTTATCTACGCGTATATCTACCACAATTTTACCGGTGTTTCGGCCATCATAGCTAACATTGGGCCTGCTTATAAAACTCCGTTGGCCAAGTCCTGTTAAATTACCGCCATTGCCAGATCCTGTACCATCATAGTTGTTAGTCAATGTGCTGCCTTCGGGTTTGCCCTGGTTGCCGGGGGTACCGGTTGTGCCATCACCCTGGCCGGCGCCATTGTTGGTTGGGCCCTTATATAAGGCGTTTTGGTTAACGCTTGGTTTTGCTTCTTTAGATGGCTGGGTAGCTACGGTATTACTTGTTTTTTTGGTATTGGCTGCTACTTCGGGCGCGTCCTCAGTATTTTGTGTCACCACGTTTTTATCGCTGTTTTCGGTAGCGGTTTGCTGGTCGGTAGTAGGATTGGGGTTAACTTTATCCGGCAGGGTATTATTAGCTTTTTCCGCTACTGAAGGTTCTTCAATACTCATATAATCGCTGCCCATGCCCTCATCGGTAGTACCATAATTAACCAATATGCCGCCTGTGCCATCATCCGCTTTATGTGGGGTGCTAAAAACAATAAAATAACACATAGCCATTACCAACGCCAGTACAATACCTGTTGCTGCAAATGCTTTTGGATAGTTATTTTCTTCTCTGTTGGTCATTAGTTAATTTGTCATTGGTCATTAGTCTTACTCAGGTCGTTTAGCAGCAGTTAAAATAAACCAATGCCTAATGACCAGTGACTAATGACTATCCCTTCGGTTGCGTTGCTAAAACCAGTTTAATATTCAATTTTTGGGCCACATCCATTACCGATACCACATCTTGTATAGATACGGTTGGCTCGGTATACAGTACTATGGTTAACTCGGTGCCTATACTTTTGTAGGTTGCCAATGTGCTTTGCAGATCAGCTACCGGTATTTCCTTTTTTTCAACGTAATATTTCAGGTCCTTTGTTATAGATACTGTAACTGTTTTTTTTGATATAGATTGCCCGGTTGATGATTTAGGCAGCATCAGTTTAATAACGTTGGGGTTGGCAACTGTTGACGCTATCAAAAAAAACAACAGCAGGAAGAACATGATATCATTCATGGCCGAAGTATGCACCTCGGCGCTCGCCCTTTTATGTCTCTTTCTTAAATTCATTATTTGCTGGGCTCTTCTAACAGGTCAATAAATTCAATGGCATCTGTTTCCAGTTTTAATATCACCTTATCCACCATCATATTTAAAATATGGTAGCATACATAAGCCACAAGCCCTACAAATAAACCCGCTGCGGATGTTACCATTTTTACATATAAACCACCTGATATAACACCCATGCTGATGTTATCGGTTTTTGAGATATCATAAAATATTTTAATTACCCCGGCAATGGTACCCAAAAAGCCAAACATGGGTGCAATACCGGCTATAATACCTAATATACCTATGTTTTTTTCAAGTTTGGATACTTCCAGCTTGCCTACGTTTTCAATAGCGCCTTCAATATCTTTAATAGGGCGGCCAATGCGTAGCAAACCTTTGGCCAGCATGCGACCCAATGGCGAGTTGCTGTTTTTACAAATAGCAATAGCCGAGTCTAAATTACCGGTTACTATGCTGCTGCGTACCTGCGACATTAAGTGCGCTTCGCTTTTTGACGCTTTACGTATGGTAAAATAGCGTTCAAAAAATATGACCAATCCCAATACCGCCAAAATACCTATTGGCAGCATTATCCATCCGCCTTTTATAAGCAGGTCGCCAAAGCGTAGGTCCTGATCGGGTAGGGGGGCTAACTGTTGAGAAACCTGGGTTGCAGTATCTGCAAATTGTTGAACAGTGTCTGCCACTGCCTGTGCAAGTAGTAAAGTCATTTTTTGGTTTTATTGGATTTTCATTGGATAAGCATCCTTAAGGATCTTTCCTGATTCTATTAATTTGGTCATAGCCACTTCGGCTTCATCTATTGAATTATAACTTCCCGCTGTGATAGTTATTCGGGGTGCTTTTGTCCCCGGTACTATCAGTACATCAACACCCTTATCTTTATAGGTATTTACAACCCTGGTAGCTTCGTCCATAGTTTTTGCTGTGTATACAATTACGCCATACTTCTTCACCGTTGGCGTAATTGCAGCTTTTGGTGGCCCGACAGCCAATTCGGATGCATTGTTTGGTTTACCGGCAGGTATAGTAACTACGGTAGTTTTGGTTACTTCTGTTTGTGTTATCTTATCGGTAACCCGGCCTGCAGGCGTATTCTTTTTGATAGTGGTGTCTGCAACTACCGCGCTGTCAATACGTACGGTAGTATCCGCTGATATGGTATTGGTATCAACATTTATTGGAGATGCCGCCTCTAGTTTTACACCGGTTTGTTTAGGTTGAAAGTAGTTTTGTATACGCTCAAAAGCCGATGGCTTGTACCTATATAACGCATAAGCTATTGCCAACAACACCAAAATTACCGATAATATGATCAACCCGGCACGTAAAGTCCTGTTAGTACGCGGTTCTTCGTAATATAATTCTTCTTCCGGTTCTTCCCGCTCGGCTATGGTTTCAGCAATTCTTTCCGGCACCATTTGATACCCCGACTCGGCAGGCGTAGGCTCAGGTATCGGTTGCGAAACAGGTGCGGCTTGCGGAGCAGGTGGGGCTTGCGGAGCAGGCGGGGGCGTAGGAGTGGCCGTTTGGCTCAATAACTTATTGGCCCTTACCGCAGGGTAACCATAAAATACGGGGTCATTGGTTATTTTATTGGCTTTAAAAGCCAATTTGCCGCCATTATTATAAAACCAGCCAATATTGGCCACAGGTACATCATTATATAATGCGTCCTCTTTTAAATTGGTAATATATTTTTCGGTAAAGTATTGGGATGATTCCAGCGATATGTTTTTCTTATCGGCAATGTATTGGGTCAATACATTGTCCTCGTTTAACCTTTGCGGGTCAAACGTCACCTCGTTACGCGGCGGATAAAACTTAAAGTCAGCGGCATTATAATACCCACTTACACGTGTCTGTGCCAGGTGCCCTAATCCGGGTACATTTACTTCTCCATGTTGTTCAAGTAGTTCGCTTATGTACAAGCTTACATCCATACTTTAAAAATAGGCAGTTTATTATAACAATGCGCTAAAAGCTGTAGCTTGCGCCTCCAAATATATTAAATCCATATTCAGGATAATATAGCCAGGTTTGATTTGTTCCGTTTAAAATATTATTAACTCTTCCAAAAATAGATATTTTATCGGTGGCTTTATATTCAACCCCGCCACTAATATCAACAAATGAAGGTATAGCGCTGTAAGCGCTACCAACAGGCCTGGGATCATTTGTATCACCGCGGAACAATAATGATCCCGAAACATTTACTTTATTGTTGATATGGATGTTTGTACCGGCTGTTAGCTTAAATTTAGGTAAGTTCCAGGCTAAAGCCTCGGTAGACATTTTGTAATCCTTAAATTCGGCACGGCCAAAAATATTAAAATCATCATCAGCCTTGTAATCCAATTCGGCGTTAAGGCCGGTAACACGTGCGCGGCCGTTATCATAAATCACACCAAAACGGTTATAACCATTGGTAAAATCAAAATTGCTTACAAACAGCGGCATATCCTTAACGGTATTGCGGAAAATAGTTGCCTTAAAGCTTAAGCCCGGGGCTAAAGTTCCTTTTAAGCCTGCGCTAACATCTAACTGGTCTACAGAGTTTTTTATGGTGATGTTTGGGCCAATGAACGGATTGATCATCGAAAAATCACGTATGGATGATCTGTTGATATCTCCCTTAGCTTCAACAAACAAACGAACATATTTAGGTATTACCTGCAACTCGGCTTTGGCAGCCGGGAATAGTAGCAGGCGAGATGAGAAACCAAACTCACTTACCAAACGCACACCCGCATCAACTTTATAGTTTGTACCCTGGAATTTGATATAGGGGTTAACCCTTAACAGGTTATTGCTTAATGAATATAAGGCATCGGTTTGGGTGCTTACATCCATTGACGCACTTAAACCCGCGTAAAATTGTTTTACGGTTTGGTTTAAAAATCCTGATAAAACAATATTGTTTTCTTTAGCCTGAAAAGCATTACTAAACACATAGCCTTTTAGTTTTACCGCGTAGGTAAAATCATTTTCTACATCTTTATAATTTTTAGCCAGTTCGCCTTCGGCAGATATGGTACTGAATTTTTGTTGTGCTACGTCTAAATTAGCAGGTACGGGCACAATATTAGGATCATACCCATAAAAATAATTAGTATTCAGGCTGTAATCAATGCGTCCGCTTAAGGTATGTTTATCGTTAATGCTTTTGCCAAAAACGCCTATCTCGTTACGGCTTTGGTTTTGTTTGTTAATTATGCCCTGCTGAGCAAAATGTTTAATGTATAAACCGGTTTGCAAAGCTTCATCACGTCCGTTACTAATATAAGCTTCGCCATAGGTGGTACGCAAGCTGCCAAAGCCCAGTTTAACGTAGTTAAGTTTTAATATCGAGTCTTTTTCAGCAGGCATTTTCATCGCATCCAGCTGTTTTATTTCTTCGTCTTTAGTTAGTTTTTTATCAATAGATGTATAATTTAAAGGCGCCTTAAAAGGCACTTTATCTTCCATCTCGGGGTTGCGGCGTATTTTTACCGCGTCGGCTAATACAGGTTTATAGGCCGATGTTATGATGATCTCATCAGATAAACTACCTCCATTATTCTGCGGGTTGTTTGTAGTAGCCCCACCGCCATTTCTAACGGTATCCTTTGGTGCTACCTTTGAGGCAACGTCGCCCAGGCTTTTGGCTTCGGCTGTTTTTTGAGCCGCTGTTTTAGCAGGTGCTTTGGTGGCCGGTTTTTTATTTTGTGCTGTAACCGGAACAAAGTATAATACCATGAGTAAGGTAAGCAGCGTATATATGTATTTTAGTTTCATTTGCTTGTCTTATTTTACTTTGTTACCGTGGTTGTGTGTTTAAACTATCTGTGTTAAGCGAAGGTTTAGTTGGCGATAGGGCTTCTAATTTCTGCTTAGCAGTTGGTAATATATCATCATCGCCTTGGTAACCATCTATAATACTTTGCAAAGTCGCTTTTGCCTGAAAATCATCTTTCAACTTCACATAATTATCCGCCAGAAGTATGAGTGTTTTAGCTACCCAGTAATCATAAGTAGGCATTTCTTTAAGCAGGTCAAAGCAAGTTTTTTGCGACTCTTTGTATTGGCCCCTTGTATACTCAATTAAAGCAATGTTATATTTTGCTTCGGCGGCGGCAATGGTTTTAGTGTTGGCAACTGTGTAACCAAATTCGTTATAAGCTGCGGTCATATCTCCTTTTTGCAGATAAGCTAAACCGGCATATAATCCTGTTTTAAACTTATCTTCCTGTGCCGATTTTTCGTTCAGCCTAATCTCCTGTACATATTTAAGCACATCATCAGGCATTTTCATTTGGGCATAACAAATAAGCAGGTTATTTATAGCAAATGCATAGTTGGCTTTATATTCTGAATTAGTTTCCAGTCGTTTTAAAAACACAATGGCATCATTATATTTTTTCTGCGCCATGTACAATTTGGCCATGCTTACTAATGATTGCTCGGTATAAGTGCTGGTCCAATCGTTTAATATTACGTTATAATCGCCTACCGCGTCATCGGCTTTGTTTAGTTTAACTAAGCTTTGTGCGCGAATAAAACGGGCTTCTTTATCATATATAGGCTTGTTGTTAAACTTGTCAAAATAAGCATTCACGGCAGCAACCGTACCTTGCCAGTCGCCACGCAGATACAAGTTATTAGCCGCGGTATACATAACGCTTTCCAGCTTCGCTTCCGAAAAGTTGCCTATTGGCGTACTTTGCGCGTAAGTAATATAGGTTTGCGCATCGCCTTTATCTATGTATATTTTTTCAATTTGTTTTAATGCCTGCTGGGCTTCATCAGTTGATGGATAACCCTTTATTACCTGTTTAAATGATTCAACAGCCAGGTCATCATTATGAGCGTTATAATCTATCAAACCAATAGTAACCAATGCGCGTGGTACATAGCTGCTGCGCGGATACTTTTGTATCATAGCCAGCAAGCTGGTTTTTGATGTTTGATCTTCGTTTTTAAGAAAATAGGTATAAGCTATTTCAAAATCAGCATCATCCGCATAGTCTGATTGCGGGAAACGAGTTAATACACTATTTAATGTACTTATTTTGGTATCCAGCGATCCCTGTAAACCTTGGATCATTCCGCGTTGAAACAAGGCATAGTCCTGTCCGTTACTTTGCTGCGCTATAATGCGGTTATAATATTCAAGCGCTTTGCTGTAGTTTTTTAATACAAAGTAGCTATCACCAATACGGGTGATGGCATCGTTTATGCTATTTTGATCTTTTTCTTCGCCATGAAGAAACTTCTCGAAGTAAGTAGCGGCTGTCCTGTACTTTTCATCGCCAAAGGCGGCATAAGCAAGGGCATAATTTGCATAATTGGCTACGTTGGTTTCATCTGCTTCGGGCATAGACAAAAACTTCTGAAACGTTTCCACAGCTTCGCCGTATTTACGCACTTCATACATAGCCTCGGCCATCCAATAGTTGGTTAACGCTGTAATTTTACGATCAACAGGTGATTTTAACGAACGCAGGAAAATACCAATGGCATTTTCAAAAGCTCGCTCATTGTAAAATTCCAAGCCCCTGTAGTAAGTTACTTTTTGGTAAGCTGTACGTGCACTTTCATTTTTGTTAGGGATGGGTTCTAAAATTTCCACCGCTTCCTTGTAGTTACGTGAGTTTAGTAAAACTTCGCCCAATAATATTTTTACCTCATCGGTACGGGTAGATTGCGGGTAGTTTTTTAGGTATAACCGCGTGGCTTCTAATGCCTGCGCATTAAAATCCAACTCGTACGATAGTTTGGCGTATTCAAACAAGGCATCTTCCTGTAACTGCTTGTCGAAGCTCAATTTTGAAGCCGCCAGGTACGCGTTACGGGCGCTTTGCTTATTATCCAGCTTTAAAAATACGCCACCTAATAAGTAACTGCCGTTTTGGCTATAGGTATCATTTTGGCCAACCAATTTCTCCAGTTCAGTAGCAGCTTTAGTATAATTACCAATTTTATTATTGGCATAGCCTATCTGGTAACTATCCTGCGTACTTTGGGTTTTACCCAAATCGTTTGCCTGGAAACGGTTGTAATAAGTTACCGCGTTAGCATAATCGGCCTTGGCAAAGTATGATGCACCAATAATGCGCAGCATTTCGGTCTCGTTTTGCTGTTTGGTGCTGTTAATTATGGGCACCGCGTAGCTGATCACGTCATCGTAACGTTTGTCTAAAAAGTATACAGCACTAATGTAGTAGGGATAGCTGTTTTGGTATTTTTTTGAGTTTTTAAGCTTTTCAAAATCTAACAAAGCCAGGTGATAGTCTTTATTCAGGTAAGCTATGTAGGCAAAATAATAAGTAGCATCATCGGTATACGGCGACTTTTTGTTTTTTACCTGGCTAAATAATGCCTGCGCGTTTCTATAATCTTTGGTGGCGAAGTAGGCGTAACCTTTTCTGAATTTGTACTCGGTATTTTCGCGCCCGCTTAGGTCATTAGCATTCACCTTATCAAACCACTTAATGGTTTCAATATAGTTTGACCTTTTAGAGTATGATTTACCTATTTGAAAGTAAGCCAGCTTAGTTAACGTATTTTCAGGATGCTCCTTAATAAATTTCAGGAACAGGCTCTCGGCATTGTCATTTCCCAACTCCAAAGCACATAACGCAATATAGTATTGCGCGTTTTCTTGTACCAGTGATAGTTCTGATTCAAATTTTGGCTGGTTACTGGTTTTTAACCTTGAGCTTTCTACCTGTTTAAATTGCTCACTGGCTGCTACGTACTTTTCCTTATCCAACAACTCCATACCGGTATGGTAGGTGCTATAAATTTTAAAAGAAGGGTTTTGCTGTGCGTAAACAGATATTGTGAATAATGAAAAAACGGGTAGGATGTATTTGATTTTTATCATAAAACGCGTACAAAGGATATGCTAAATTAGTAAACCCAAAAAATGTAACTCACATTAGTAATTAACACATGTGGAAAACCAAATTAACGAAAGAAAAACAACGATTGTTGTTGGTGTGGAAAACTTTAATGAAAGTGGGCGTATGCCGATCAGGCAGCTAATTGTTTGTGTACCGAGTTTAATAATTCATTGATATCAAAAGGTTTTGCTACAAAGTCATTTGGGCCCAGGTCGGCATTGAAAAGACCGGATATGGTATGGCTAGCCGATATCATTATAACAGGGATATTATGGGTTTCGGTTTTGGATTTTATGCTTTTGCAAAGTTCGCGCCCATCCATACTGCCCAGCATAACATCTAATAATATAAGGTCGGGGATGTGTTCATTTATTTTATCAAAAAGGAAATGACCGTCAGAAAGGGTTTCCACTTCGTAACCTGATTCCTCCAGAATATATTTCAGAACTTCTAAAATATCTTTATCATCATCCACCACTAATATCCGTTGCATTTTAAGAATGTATAAATAGTAATTGCTAAATTATATTATCCATGCACAACAACTTTTATACCAGTAATAGCCTATTTAATATTTATAATACGTTTTATACCTAATTGAGAGTGAGAATATATTATTAAGCAGGATATTTATAAAACATCCTGCTTAATAAGTGAGCTTTATTAAATACTATCTGTGGTTAATAACCAAATACCTGCTTCAGATCGGGCTTTACCAGTTCGCCATATTTTTTCAGATCATCATCACTTACTTTTTTCTCAGATGCTATAATGCAGTACGTGTATGGTTTATCTTTTAGCTCCGCGTTATGAAATGCCTTCATGTCGGCATAGTTTAGTTTTTCAATAGCGGTAAAAGTATTTTTGCGCTCATCGTAATCAATGCCACGGCGTTTGGCACTTAAATAGGATAGCAAAATACCATCTTCAGTGATTCGCTCTGTTTCAATTGATTTGCGGATATTATCTCTTGCCGTTGCTATCCCTTTTTCAGAATCAGGCAGATCATTATTCAATAGCTCATTCATGCCCTTTATTGATTCGTTCAATTTATCTGCCTGTGTACCTACATAGGCAACAAACAGGTCACGATCATCCTTTTTAGAGGGCGGCACATATTGCGCGTAGGTAGAGTAGGCCAGTGCTTTTGATTCGCGAATAGTTTGAAAAACTATCGTGTTCATCCCATTGCCAAAATAGTTATTAAAGAGGTCTATTTCCGGTGCTTTAGCAGGGTCGTACATTGATTCGGGCCGTACCCAATATATCTCGGCCTGTACCATATCATAATCAGCAAATAGTACCTTATTGGTGGTTGGAACTATTTTAACAAAGTTTTTTTGTGGGGGATAATCTATAAACGCAGCAGGGGTTTTATGTAATCCTGCAATATTTGCAGCCGCTTGTGCAGCGGTTTGCGGGCCGTAATAAAGTACAACATGTTTATAGCTGTTTAGCTGATGCAATATTTTTACCAGGTCATTAGCTTTTAAGGCGTCTATTTCTTCATCAGTTAAAGTATTATTAAAAGGATTAACCGGGCCATATTGCGCATAACTTACCAATCCCTGTATAATAGCTGTTTTATTCAACTTGGCATTTTCTCTTGACCGTTTTAAGCGTAATTTTAAACTGGCCAACGCCGCTTCATCGGGTTTGCAATTAGCCAGCAAGTCTTCATATAATTTCATGGTAGCATCAAAGTTTTCCTGCAAGCCGGTAAAGCTAACCGTTGTTATTTCGCCGCTTACGCTAATGCCGTATGACGATGCCAGTTTGTAAAATTCCTTACTAAAATCTTCAGCAGTTTTAGTATCTGTGCCTAAAAACTGTAAATATTGGCCCGCTAACGATAATAGTTTATTGTTATAGCTGCCCATATCATACCGATAATACAGTTTGAATATGCTATTCTCTTTATTTTGAACAGCTAATAATTCGTTAGGGCCCGATTTTGCCCTTTGTATATCCTTGTCATAGTCTACCCAAACAGGTTTAATAGCCGTGGCGGGCATAGCATTAACTTTCTTTAAAAATGGCGATTGCGCCGTAGGGTTCACATCAACCGGGGTAATGGTTGGTTTTTCAACCTTAACAATGCTTTTATCCTCGCCCTGGCGCTTATAAACTACCACGTAATTATTATCATTAAAATATTTAACCGCAAAGTTTACAATTTGCGCTTTGGTGATTTTTGAGAGGCTGTTTACCAAAGCCACACGTGTTTGCCAATCAATGCCTGAGGTATAAGCATCCATCAAATTACTGGCACGGGCAAGATAATCCTCATTCTCTTCCAGGATGCTTTTCTTTAAGTTATTTACGATGGATTGTACCAAATCGTCAGAAAAATTACCGCTTCTTAGTTTGGCAATTTCGCCAAGCATTAATTCCTTCACTTCATCTAACGACTGCCCTTTTATAGGATTGCCCTGTAACAACAGCACACTATAATCTTTTAAGGTATATGATTGTGCAACCGCGCTCAACAATTTTTGCTTTTTAACCAAATCCAGGTCAAATAGTCCGGCTTTGCCATTGGTCAACATAGCGCCAATAAGGTCAAGCATACGTGCATCGCTGGTGTTGGCACCCGGGAAACGGAAACCTATGGTTAGATTCTCGGGTGTTGGTCCGTAAACTTCGCGTACTATAGGGCTGGCAATAGGTTTTTCGGCATCGAATTTATAAGGTGGTATGGCTTTTGGCTTCATGTAGTTAAAATGAAGCGCCACCTTTTTGATCATAACATCAGGGTTAAAATCTCCGGCCAAAATTATACCCATATTGTTGGGCACATAATAGTCGTAATAGTACTTGCGTATAGCTTTTAATGACGGATTTTTTAAATGCTCAACCGTACCAATTGTGGTTTGCTTGCCATAATTATTATTAGGGAACAATGCCCCGAATAATGATTCTATTACCTTACGGGGATCATTATCCAGTGTGCGGTTTTTCTCTTCATACACGGCCTCTAACTCCGTATGAAAGATACGCAGTACAGGTTTGCGGAAACGTTCTTCCTGCAAAGTTAAATACTTGTCAACGGCGCTGGCAGGTATATCATCTGTATAAACGGTTTGTTCAAATGAGGTAAAAGCATTGGTGTTTTGGCCACCCATTGATGCCATCATTTTATCATACTCGTTTGCAATGGCAAATTTTGATGCCTGGCCCGACACCTGGTCAATTTGCTTATAAATTTCCTTGCGTTTGGCTTCGTCTTTGGTGGAGTTATATTGTTCGTACAGGTTATCTATCTGGTCAAGCAATGGTTTTTCTTTTTCCCAGTTTAATGATCCGTATTTATCGGTACCCTTAAACATCATGTGCTCCAGGTAATGCGCTAAACCGGTATGATCTGACGGGTCGGTCTTGCTACCCGCTTTAACAGCTACATACGCTTGTATGCGGGGTTGCTTTGGTGTAGGGCTTAATATTACTGTTAAACCGTTTTTTAAAGTATAAAAGCGCGATTTGGTAGGGTCGCCGGTTACATATTTATAAGTGTATCCGCCCGATGTGGCTGTTTTCCACACAAAGTTTTGGGCAAATGATATTTCCGCGGAAGCGAAAAACAAAAAAGCGAGTAATAAGGGTTTAAGTTTCATACGCGTTGTAATTTGAACTATAAATATATCTAAAAGCTGTTAAACAAAAAAGCCCCAATGAAATCATCGGAGCCGTATGTTTTGTGCTGGTTATTTTAATAATCTTCTGAGCTTCTTTTACTGTTATTCCTGTCACGGAAACCGCCCCCGCCACCTCTTTTATCATTATCGCGATAGCTGCCACCGGCTTTTTTATCACTATTGCGAAAATTACCGCCATTGCCTCCATTTCCACCACGATAACTGCCATCACTGTTACCTCCGCTGTTTCCGCCACGGTAACCACCACCGCCGCTATTTCCTCCACGATACCCCCCGTATCCGCTACCACCTGATGGGCGTTCGGTGCGTTCTTTTTCTTTTGCTTCGCTTACGGCTATGGCTTTGTCTAAAATTTGTGTTTCATTTAAACCGCTAATGGCGGCTAAGGCTTCTTCAGCATTGGGCATTTCCACAAAAGCATAGCATTTGCTTCTGCCGGTTTCGCGGTCCATAATTACATTTGCAGCGCTTACTTCGCCATAAGGGGCAAATAATTCGGTTACATCGGCCTCCTTAAATTGATAAGGCAGCTTGGCAATAAAAATTTTCATTGGTAAAATGTTGTTGGTTAATCAATATATATATTAAAATTAAAGGAGTATAAGCCAAAATGATTTAACCGCCTTAAACTGCTTGAAATTAAATATTTATAAATTAATATCCAATTGAAATAATCGGAAAGGCTAATATATCAACAATATTACGGGGACTATTGCTTAATTAAATGGTTTACTTTCTCAACCAGTTCATTTAAATCAAAAGGTTTATTGATGATGGCATCGCAGCCGTAAGCAAAAAGATCGGCCTGGTGGTTAATATAAGCCGAGAAAATAATAACAGGGGTGTTGCAAAATTGCGGGTGGGCCTTAATTTGCCTGCACAATTCGCCGCCATTAATGCCGGCTACACGATAATCCAATATAACCAGGTCAGGGGTAAAACTTTCAACCATACCCATAACTTCGGTACCATCGCCGGTACTTTTTACATCAAACTGCTCATACGCGAGCGTTTCATGCACTATTTCCAATATATCCTGGTTGTCGTCTAAAATTAATATACGCTTTGACATAGAAAGTTTTTTAGAAACGTCGAAAAAGCGATTAAATTACAATTGGTGGTATGCTATTTAATAAGGTATAAGCTAAAACTATAATCTTTTCGAAGTTGCTATCCATCAAATATACATTTATTTTAATAAAAAAAATACTTGCATAACTTATTATTAATTAAGCAATTACTATTTTTTTAGGTATAAAATAAAGGCGTAAAAAAAGCCATAAACAATGCATTTATGGCTTTAAATAGGGTTTATTTCATTAAGGTTTTTTATAAACATAAGCATTAGGATAATGCCCATGTTTTTTAAAGTAAGCTGCGCGATAGGCCGCACGGCGTTTCTTCTCTTTAGCTTTACGACTTTCGTTACCAATAATGTAACCACCGCCTGCGCCAACGGCCCCGCCTATTAAGGCCCCGCCAACATTTTTACCAATAATACCACCCGCTACGGCACCGGCCGCCCCGCCTATGATAGCTCCTTTACCTTGATCGCTTATCTCTTTTTTCTCTTGTGCTTGTGCAAAATTACCGGCCGATAGCAATAGGCCCATTGTAATGCCGGTATATAAAATTATCTTTTTCATAGGTATCTGTCTTTAATTATTTGTAGGTATAATAGCAAATAGTAAGCCAAGGCAATTTGCAGTTGTGTAAAGTAAAATATTAGTTATTGATGTTTAAAAAGCGTAGGCTATTGTAGGCGATATGTTAATAAAATTACATTAAATAAATAGGCGGTTACGGCCAAAAAACGATCTTTGCGCACTTATTTGGTACTGTCCTATTATTTATGACTAAGCAGCGATATTTTTTTACGGTTTTAATATTAGGTTCGCTCACCGCGCTGGGGCCATTTTCTATTGATATGTATTTACCGGGCTTTCCGGCTATTGCAAAATCATTAAATACTACAACGGCACAGGTTTCATTATCGTTATCCAGCTTTTTTATTGGTATATCGATAGGGCAATTATTATATGGCCCGTTACTGGATAGGTTTGGCCGTAAAAAGCCATTGTATGCAGGGCTGGTTTTGTATATACTGGCTTCTATAGGCTGTTTTTTGGCTACAGATATACAAACGCTGATATGGGTAAGATTTATACAGGCAATAGGCAGTTGTGCGGCGGGTGTAGCTTCAATGACTATGGTACGCGATATCTTCCCCTTAAAGGATAACGCCAAAATATTTGCCCTGCTGATTTTGATATTAGGCGCATCGCCCATGATAGCACCAACCATTGGCGGATATGTTACCGAGTTTTGGAACTGGCATTTGATATTTATTGTACTGGGAGGAATGGCTGTTTTGATACTGTTATCTGTTATTTTTTTCCTGCCCGAGAGTTACAAAGCCGACCCAACATATTCTTTAAAACCGGGACCGATCATCAATAGTTTTTTAACGGTGATCAAAAACCCGCAGTTTTATACTTATACGTTTACCGGGGCTTTTGCTTTTGCAGGGTTGTTTGTTTACGTAGCCGGATCGCCGCTGGTGTTTATGGAAGTTTTTAAAGTAAGCGGTAAAACTTACGGCTGGATATTTGCCGGGTTATCTATTGGTTTTGTAGGATCAAGCCAGGTAAATAATATCCTGCTTAAAAAATACAAAAGCGAGCAGATCATCTTTTGCTCGTTAATTATACAATCCATTACCGCTACCACTTTTTTAATAGGCAGTATTTATGGTTGGTTTGGTTTGGGGGGCACCATATTTATGATATTTATTTTGCTATGCTGCATTGGCATAGCAAATCCAAATGCCTCGGCATTATCACTGGCACCGTTTGAAAAAAATGCGGGTACAGCTTCCTCTTTATTAGGCGCTTTGCAATTGGGTTTAGGTGCAGTAGTATCTTTCGCGGTAAGTATTTTTGATAGCAGGAGCGCGATACCTATGGCCGGGATTATGGCCGTTTCGGCATGTATAGCATTTACTGTTTTGTTAATAGGCCGAAGGTTGATCAAACAACCAATTAGTGGTGGTAGCGCTGTAGTTGCGAGTCACTAATTATTCTTTAACTGCCGTAACTCTTGAACCTTCTTTACCCAAAGTTTCAAAAACTATTTCCTTACCGGTAAATTGGGTTACATGAAACGGAAACTCATTAGTTCGTCCGTCGGCTAAAACCTGTTTGTAACGGATGTTTTTACCGTCAATAGTAAATGTTCCGTGAGATAATATTTTACCGCCCCAGTAAATAGTTAACTCATTATTTTTTGTGAACTCAATGGATGGCTTATCCATTTGTAATTTCCACTCGGGCTCGGCAGATGGGGGATTGGCACCCGGGCTTTCCAGTTTGGTATAGTTCCATTTGCCGTAAAGGTTATCGGAGTTTATGGATGGTCCGCACGATGTGAACAGGGTGATGGTTAGTAACCACAGCAATGTATATCTTAATATAATTAGCATGCCCTAATTTAAACAAAATGGAATGCTACCAGTGCAATATTTTGTTTACAAGTTATGTTTCAACCCTTTTTGGGTACGCGTTTCAGCATCTTTCACCTCATCCTTTTCACTTAAAGGTATATCAGTTTTTATTTTATCTGAAGAGGTTGAGGAGGTTTTTTTTGTTGCATTGCCTTTTTGCGATTCCTTATTTTTCGTTTTCATATCCCTTGCTGTTTTGATTCTGATTAAGTAACCTTTGGTGTTATAAAAAGTTTGTTAAAAAGCGGATAGTTTTTAAATGAAAGAATGGATAAATAATTTGCTTTTTAGGTAATTGTGTTGTAAATTGTATATAGTTGATACAATTGCAAAAAGGAGGATATCATGAAAAAACAATTAACCGTTAACCAGGCCGCTGCCGCAGGCGAGGTAAAGGCTGATACACCAGGTGCAAATCGGGCTGCAAATCGTAAAGTTGTAAATAGCCGCAAACCTGCTGATCATTTACATGGCCGGGTTAACAGGCATGCTTTTGGTGCTAACCACGAGCCGGGTTTATTTCATTAAATAAACCTAAAAATCTTCAATAAAATTGGCTCCAAAAAAAGGGGAGGGGATAATTACGGTTTAAGCTATTGCTGTTGCTGCTGTAATTTTTGGGCCTTTTTAATACTGTCCTGTTTGGCTTTCTCTCTTTTCTTAAAAAATCCGCGTAGCAAGAAATTGCTTTGTGCCGCCTCCAGGTCATCATTTAACTTAACAGAGCTTTGCTGCAAATAATTCATGGTGCTTTGTAACTGTGCTGCGCCTTTTGGGTCGTTTAATAAAACACCAATAGGGTTGTCGGTGCGGTTTAGCTTATCGCTGGCTTTGCTTAAATTATTGGTTATAGTAGCCGCGTTGGTAGCAGATTCTTGTAGTTGTGTAACCGTAGCTTTAAAACGGTTAAAGGTAACTGTATCTGTCAACAGGTTATCAGCCAAACCGCCTTTTGTATTCATTTTTTTGCTGAACACATCCAGTTGGGTAGCCATGCGTGCCGCGCTGGCGGTGGTAGCTTCTAAATTGCGCATAGCGTTGCGTAACTGTATAGCCATTAAACTATCGGCCATTAAAGTACCAACAGTGCCCTTGCCTTGCAATATTTTGCGGCTCAATAATTTAAAATCGCCGGTGATGGATAGCAGGTTTTGATTGTTTTGCTGCAAGGTTTTCATCATATCATCGGTTGATGTCAACTTCTCGGCTTGCAGCACATCACCGTCCTGTATAATTGGTGCTTGCGGGCTGCCGCCATCAATTACTATGATTTTATTACCTATTAACCCGTCAGAACTGATGCGGGCGTTAGCATTACGGTGTATGTATTGCTGAGTAGTTTGGTCAACACTCATAAACACCTCAACCTGGCCCGGCCCAATAAACCTGATACTACTTATAGTACCCACCTTTACACCCGAGAACCAAACGTTGTTGCCCTTTTTTAACCCGGCAACATCATCAAATACCGAACTCAAGCGAATGCTTTTTACAAATGTTTTTTGCTGGCCGCCCAAAGTAAGTACCCCAACAACAAATAGAATAAGGCCCAGGGCTAAAAATATCCCTACCATTACTCCGCGTTTATTATCTGCTTTATCCATTATAAATTAATGTCGTAAATCTATTGTATAAAATTGTAATCAAAAAATGGTTTAACCCGCTCATCATTAGTGTCAAAAACTTCATCAAAAGTACCTGTGCGCTGAAACTGCCCATCCAACAACATGGATATCCTATCGCCAACCATTTTAGCACAGGTTAAATCGTGCGTAATAATGATGGATGATGTTTTAAACCGTTCTTGTACCTCGTTTATCAATTCATTGATCTCGATACATGTTATTGGGTCAAGACCGGCTGTAGGCTCGTCATACAACATGATCTCCGGATTCAATATCAGCGTACGCGCAATACCTATACGCTTACGTTGCCCGCCCGAAAGTTCTGATGGCATTTGGTTAATGGTTTGCGATAAACCAACTGCATCTAAAACCGTTTCAACCGAATTGTTAATTTCACCGCGTGTTAAGTTTTTACGGTTACGCACCAGCGGAAACTCCAGGTTTTTACGTACCGTCATACTATCATACAACGCGCTGTTCTGAAACGAAAACCCAATGCGTATACGCAGTGCCTGCAATTCTTTTTCAGATATGGCCGCTATTTCATGCCCCAGCACTTCTACTGTGCCCGCATCCGGTTGTAATAGGCCCGATATGATCTTGATCAAAACCGATTTACCCGTACCTGACCGGCCCAAAACTACCAGGTTCTCGCCCTGATAAAGATCCAGGTCAATACCGCGCAATACTGAAAAATCTTCAAAAGCTTTTTTTAGCCCCCTTATTTTTATAACAGCGTTGTTTGGGTCGATATGTGGTTGTGTTTTTTTCATTATCTAAACCAGCCGGCTATTTGCACAATTAACACTTCTTCCACAAAAACCAAAAACATGGCAGTTACTACCGCGCCGTTGGCCGCTTTACCCACACCCTCAGTACCCTTAGTTGAATAATAACCCTGGTAGCACCCAACAATACCTATAGTAAAACCAAATACCATTGATTTTACCAATGATGACCAAAAATCGACAAAGGTAAGTGGGTCAAAAACCTGCTGCATAAAGGTGGTATAACTCGTACCTTCGTTAGTAGCTACATTTAAATAGCCACCCAAAATGGCAATAAAGCCGGTGTAGGTCGCTAAAATTGGTATGGCAATAGTGGTAGCCAACACACGGGTTACTACCAAAAATTTAAACGGATTGGTACCCGATACCTCCATAGCATCTATTTGCTCGGTTACGCGCATTGAACCCAACTCGGCACCAATACTTGACCCAACTTTGCCTGCTGCAATTAACGCGGTAACCAACGGAGCCAACGCACGCATAATTGCTATTGATACCAGCGAGGGCAGCCATGAAGTAGCGCCAAACTCGGATAACGACGGGCGCGATTGCTTGGTGAAAATTACACCCACAATAAATCCGGTTACCGATATCAAGGTAAATGAACGTACGCCAACTTCGTAACATTGACGCATAATTTCTTTAAACTCAAAAGGGGGTACAAACGCCTCTTTGAAAAAGCGCAATATGAACAGGTGGATATCATACAGGCTGGCAAAAAACTTTAACAAGCTTTTTTTTAAGCGGGCCCACCTTGTAGGTATTGGTTTACTGGTGCTGTTTGTTGTATCCATTTATCAGCGACAAATGTATTATTTATACCAGTAAATGCCCATTAATATCTATAAAAACTTACTAATCGGTCTTAATATGACTTTGAATTTATATTGGCCAATCTCAAATTATTAAAACCATTCATGCCTGCATTCCTTTATACTTTGAAAGGATTTTATATGAACCCATATCAACAAAAATGGTTGGAAATGCTGCAAAAGGCAAACCTAAAAGGATGGACAGTTAAAGCGGTAGAAGATGATATTTATATCGATATGCCGCATGTAACCGACCTGAAATTAATTAAAGATAATATACCTGCTACGCTGGGGGCAATGTCGTTAGATATTACGGTGCCCAAAAGCCGTGTGCGATTTATTTTTCATAATGGTTATGAAACTTTTGACTACATCCTTAACCCGGATAGCAGTGATTTGAATGAGCAGTAGAAGTTAAACAAATACATAATTGGTCAATCAACCTAAACTTTAGCTTCTAAAAAATGTTGTTACTTTTGAAGCTTCAAAAATAGTTTGATTTGGACAAAGAGATTATACACCAATTTATAGCCAACGCCTTAAAAGAAGATGTAGGCGACGGCGACCACACTTCGTTAGCCACCATACCTGAGGGTACCTTGGGCAAAGCCAAGCTTTTAGTGAAAGACTATGGTATACTGGCCGGTGTTGAACTGGGCGTAGAAATATTTAATACCATTGACCCCGGATTGCGTGTAAATGTACTTTTGCGAGACGGCGCCGAAGTTAAGCCCAAAGACATTGTACTGGAGGTGGAAGGTAGGGTACACAGCATTTTAAAAGCCGAGCGGTTGGTACTGAATTGTATGCAACGAATGTCAGGCATTGCCACAAATACCAATGAGATCGTTGATCTGCTTAAAGGAACTAATACCCAGGTATTGGACACCCGGAAAACTACCCCGGGAATGCGCTATTTAGAAAAATGGGCGGTACGTATAGGTGGAGGTGTAAACCACCGCTTTGGTTTGTATGATATGATACTGATCAAAGATAACCATGTGGATTATTCGGGAGGGATAAGACAGGCCATTGAAAATACACACGAGTACATCAAAACACTAAATAAAAAATTAGCCATCGAAATTGAGGTGCGTAACTTTGACGAATTGGAAGAAGTATTGCAAACCGGTGGCGTGGACCGCATATTACTGGACAACTTTAATTTTGCCGACCTTAAACAGGCGGTAAATATGATCGAGGGTCGCTATATTACCGAAGCATCGGGCGGTATAACCGTTGAAAATGCACGTGAGTACGCCAATTGCGGTGTTGATTATATTTCTATTGGTGCATTAACCCATTCGGTTAAGTGTTTGGATCTGAGCTTAAAGGCAGTTAAGCTATAATTAAAGTTTGTAACCATTTTATTTAAAAAATGATTAAACTTGTTTGTACGGGTATCAAATTAGTATTATTGCGTTAAGTATGATAACTATCTACTCGGTTTCTGCTCTTATTGCCGCTTACTTGTTTGGCTCTATCCCCACCGCAGTATGGATAGGTCAGGCATTTTTTAATATAGATGTTCGGGAATATGGCAGCGGCAATGCCGGTGCTACCAATACATTTAGGGTATTAGGCAAAAAGGCCGGTATTCCCGTAATGCTGCTGGACATTTTAAAAGGATGGACAGCCACCAATTTAGCTTATTTTATAGGTATCAGTACAACGGGGGCTTACAACTCAAGTAGTTATACTAACTACGCTTTGGCATTAGGTATAGCCGCGGTTATGGGCCACTTGTTTCCGGTGTTTGCCGGATTTAGGGGGGGGAAAGGTATAGCTACTTTATTGGGTATGATACTGGCCATCCACTTACAGGCTGCATTGCTTTGTGTAGTGGTTTTTATTTTAGTGCTATTGATAACCAGATATGTATCGCTAAGTTCAATAATGGCAGGCTTTACGTACACTATTGGCGTATCCTTTATCTTCCCGAGTAATAAATCAGTTGTTATTTATGGGATGTGTATGTTTTTATTGATACTGGTTACCCACCAAAAAAATATCGAACGCCTGCTTAAGGGCAAAGAATCCAAGGTAAACTTCCTCAAAAAGAAAACATCCGCATAGCTTTTTAAACTTTATATCGGTTAATGTGTTAAGGTTATAATTACTCATTAACATACATACCTTTTATACTATGAAAACGTTAAAACCCTTATTAATACTGTTGATGGTTTCGGTCATTTATGCCTGCTCAACAGTACCCTTAACAGGACGCAAGCAATTGAGCCTGGTAAGTGATGCCGAGCTTAACCAAGCTGCGGCGGCAAGTTATTCTCAATTATTATCAAGCCCGCAAACCAAAGTAGTAACCGGTACTACCGAGGCCCAGCATGTTAAAAACGTAGGTGCCCAGTTGGCAACCGTTATTGAGCGTTACCTGCAACAAAATGGATATGCCAACCAATATGATTTTAAATGGGAGTTTAACCTGATACAAAGTGCCGAACTTAACGCATGGTGTATGCCGGGCGGTAAAGTTGCTATTTACAGTGGTATATTACCCGTTACGCAAACTGATGCAGGTTTAGCTACGGTAATGGGGCACGAGATCGCGCACGCCATAGCCCGCCACGCTGCCGAGCGTATGTCGCAGGAATTGGCGGCACAAGCCGGAGGTAGTGTGATAGGTGCTGCTGCAGGGAATAAATCGGCTGCTACCCAGCAAATACTTGGAACGCTATATGGCATTGGCGGACAGTTAGCCATGCTGCATTATTCACGAGGACAGGAGTTAGAAGCCGATAGATTAGGATTGATGTTTATGGCCATGGCCGGTTATAACCCTAACGAAGCCATAGGATTTTGGCAACGAATGGCCGCGCAAAATAAAAATGGCGCACCACCTGAGTTTTTAAGCACCCACCCTGCGGATGCCACCCGTATAGCAGCTATACAAAATGCTATACCCGAGGCCATGAAATACTATAAAAAATAAGAAGTTTAAAACTTAGTGATCTTTGTGCATTCTTGGTGTTCTTTGTGGTAAGGTTACCGCAGAGGGCACTAAGAATCCACAGAGAACGCAATCATATCTTCACTGGTAGTAACCCAATACTTCCATAATGGCTTTTGCCTTTAAAAGGCATTCCTCATACTCCTTTTCAGCATCGGCGTGATAGGTAATGGCGCTGCCTACGTGGAAGGATAAGTATTTTTCTGACTGGTTGTATAGTAATGTTCTTATCACCACGTTAAAATCAAAATCATCATCGGGGCTAAAATACCCGATAGCGCCTGAGTAAACCCCTCGTTTGCTATGTTCGTATTGCTCCATTAATTGCATAGAACTAATTTTAGGGGCCCCCGTCATGCTGCCCATCGGGAAGGTGTTTTTAATGGCTTGTACGGGCGAAATATCCTCCTGTAGCTCGCATACTATGGTTGATACCATTTGATGTACCTGGCTAAAGCTATGGATGCCAAAAAGCTCCTCAGTTTTAACGGTTCCTTGTTTGGCTGATCGGGTAAGGTCGTTACGCACCAGGTCAACTATCATTACGTTTTCCTGCAATTCTTTGGCATGGTTACGTAATTCTTGTTTTATTACCTCATCTTCAGCTTCTGTAGCACCACGTTTGGCTGTGCCTTTAATTGGCTGAGATATCAACTTATCGCCACGTTTGGCTAAAAACCGCTCGGGCGATGCACATAAAATATACTTATCTTCCCATTTAAAAAATGTGCCGAATGGGTTTGGCGATATCTCATTTAAATGCAAAAAAACTTCAACCGGGTTAATGGTCGCGTTAGCAAAAAACTCCTGGCAAAAATTGGTTACATAAATATCGCCGCGGGTTATATGCTCTTTAATTTTATTGACAATGGATATATATTCGTCCCTGCTTAAACGCGATTGCAAGGTAATATGATTTGCTTCGCTTGCAGATAAGTTTTGCTGTTCAATGGTATTAAATATGTCATCTGCATGATCAGCTATAACTTCCACTTCATTGCCGTTTATCAATATCAAATATTCAGGTGCAAAAAAGCAAAGGTCGGGAAAATGCAGATGATCAGGATTGATAGACGAGAGCTTCTCGATCTCATTCTTCAGATCATAGCTAAAAAAACCTGTTAACCAACCCGGGTTGTTAGCCTTAAACTGTGCCAACGCATCAAAAGCTGTATTTGCATTAGCAACAATACTATCCTTTACTCCTGCGGCTATAAGGGTATCAAATTTGGAGTAAGGATCATTGAAATTGTTGGAATCGAGATAACAAACCGCATTGAATGAAGCCGCCCATATTAAGGCTTTTTGTTTGAATATAAGCGGATCGGCAACCTGTTTAATCACTTGGTAAAAATAACAAATTATTTATGCCTCATTGTGCGCGTAGCGTGGCAATATTACTCATAAAAAAAGCAACCTCTTTTGACTTTTCAGCTTCGAGATTGCTTCGTTCCTCGCAATGACGGTTTTGTTTTTAGTGCATCACTAAGGTTTGCTTTCTATCCGGGCCAACTGATAGCCATTTAATTGGCACACCCAGTTCCTGCTCTAAATAATCGATATATGACTGTAGTTTTTCAGGTATCTCATTTAATTTGGTAATCCCTGTAATATCTTCTGCCCAGCCGTCAATTTCTTTTAAAACCGGCACAGCATCTACCGAGCAAATATCATAAGGCATATAATCAATTTTTTCGCCCATGTAGTTGTAATGGGTACAAGCATATATTTTATCAAACCCGCTTAATACATCAGCTTTGGTCATTACCATTTGGGTAACGCCATTAAGCATTATAGCGTATTTTAAGGCCGGCAGATCGATCCATCCGGTACGGCGGGGCCTTCCTGTCGTCGCGCCAAATTCGTGGCCTATACGGCGTAATTCTTCGCCTGTTTCGTCCTCTAATTCGGTAGGGAAGGGGCCGCCACCAACGCGTGTACAGTATGCTTTAAAAATGCCTATTACGTCGCCAATTTGACGTGGAGCAATACCTAAACCTGTGCAGGCACCTGCAGCAGTAGTGTTTGATGAAGTAACAAAAGGGTACGAGCCAAAATCAATATCAAGCATAGCACCTTGTGCGCCTTCGGCCAAAACCTTTTTACCTTGTTTAATATAACCGTTAACCAAATGTTCAGAGTCAACCAATTCAAATTTTTTGATCAGCTCAATAGCTTCAAAAAATGCTTGTTCGCGCTCGCTAAAATCTGCTACTTCGCCGTATAATGATTGCAGCATAGAAGTATGCTTATCAACCAGTTTTTGGTAACGCTCTTTAAAATCAGGCAGGGTAATATCACCAATACGTAAACCGTTACGCCCGGTTTTATCCATATAAGTTGGGCCAATACCTTTTAAGGTCGATCCAATTTTACCGTCGCCCATGCGTTTTTCAGATGCGGCATCCAGTAATTGGTGGGTAGGTAATATTAAATGCGCTTTTTTAGCTATCACCAAATTCTTTTTGGCTAACAGGTCATGCCCGGCATCTTTTAATTTATCAATTTCTCTTTTTAGAGTAATAGGGTCAATTACCACACCGTTACCAATAAGGTTAAGTGTGTTTGGAAAAAATATACCCGAAGGGATGGTATTCAATACAAATTTTTTCCCGTCAAACTCCAAAGTGTGGCCGGCATTCGGGCCTCCCTGGAACCGGGCTATCAGGTCATAACCTGCGCTTAGTACATCAACAATTTTTCCTTTACCTTCATCGCCCCACTGGAGGCCTAATAATACGTCAACAGCCATTATAAATTCAAGTCTTTGATCAAGTGCGCAAAGTTATATTTTTCTATCGCAATACCCTTCTCTTAATTTTGCACAATTGCCATAAAGATTCAACGAGTGGTGTTTGATCTCAAATTTCAGCAGGTCGCCCATCATGCTTTGTATTTGTTGTATGCGTGGGTCGCAAAACTCAACTACTTTACCGCAATCAATACAAATAATATGGTCATGCTGCTTATAGCCGTATGATTTTTCAAACTGGGCCATGTTTTTACCAAACTGGTGCTTGGTAACCAGGTCGCATGATACTAACAATTCAAGTGTGTTATATACCGTAGCACGGCTAACCCGGTATTTTTTATTTTTCATGTGGATATATAACGATTCCACATCAAAATGGTCATTCCTTGAGTAAATTTCTTCCAATATCGCGAAGCGCTCAGGCGTTTTCCTAAGGGATTTATTTTCCAGGTAAGCTTCAAATATTTTTTTTACCAATCCTATGGTGTCCTGTTGAGGCATAATGTATTATTAATATTCAAAGTTATGTATTTAAGTTGATTTGTTGAATAGTTTATTGGGTTGATCGAGTTATATCAACTACGCACTTATCAACTATTTACTACTCACCAACTCAAGACGCTTTTTCAATATCAGAATCAAACCGGTTAACCGCGGTAACGCCTTTTACCATCTTTAATTTTTTGATCAGGTTGTCCAGGTGTTCTGTATCGTTCACATACACCATTATTGACCCCTCAAAAATACCGTTATCGCTATCCACAGTAATGGAGCGCATGTTTACTTTAAAATCGTTGGATATTACCGTGGTTATCTGGTTTATTAATCCAACATCATCAATACCGGTTATACGTATACCGGTTAAAAATGCCAGTTCCTGTTGGTTGGTCCACCGTGCTTTTACTATACGGTAGCCATAATTGGCCATCAATTTAGCAGCATTAGGGCAGTTGGTGCGGTGTATTTTAATGCCATCGCTCACGGTTACAAACCCAAAAACATCATCGCCGGGGATAGGGTTGCAGCAGTTAGCCAGTTTATAGTCAATCTTCTGCATATCCTCGCCAATAAGCAGCATGTCGCTGTCTTTAGCTTTGATATTGCGTAGCAGGCTTTGTACCTGTTCCTGCTCAATTTTATCCTGGGGCTTATTTTCAATTACTTTTTCTGATGCCTGGTACTCTTTCAGGTCCTTCATGTCTATTAAGCCCTTGGCCACATTGAAAAACAGCTCCTGAGTTGATGCCAGCTTAAAGTAATAGCTTAACTTGAGTAAATTTTCGGAGTTGTAAGTGATCTTTAACGATTTCATCTTACGCTCTAAAATTTCCTTCCCGTCTTCGGCTATCTTACGCCTCTCTTCTTTTAAGGCCGATTTTATTTTGGCCTTGGCTTTGGCAGTAACCACAAAGCTCAACCAATCCTCTTTAGGTACCTGCTTGCTCGAGGTGATGATCTCTACCTGGTCGCCGTTTTGCAGTTTATAGCTTAGCGGAACCAGCTTATGATTCACCTTGGCACCAATACAGCTTGCACCTACGTCGGTATGTATCTCAAAAGCAAAATCAAGCGCGGTAGCATTTAGCGGTAATTGTATAAGCGCGCCTTTTGGTGTAAAAATGAATATCTCATCGCTAAACAAGTTCATTTTAAAATCATCCAAAAATTCCAGCGCGTTAGCATCAGGATTTTTTAGCATGTCGCGCACTTTTTGTACCCATTGGTCCAAACCGCTGTCGGTTGATGATTCTTTATATTTCCAATGCGCGGCAAAGCCTTTTTCGGCTATCTCGTTCATGCGTGTGGTACGTATTTGTACCTCTACCCACTGCCCCCGTGGCCCCATTACGGTGGTGTGTAATGATTCGTAACCGTTGGCCTTTGGCGATGATATCCAATCGCGCAACCTGTCTGGGTTAGGGCGATACAGGTCTGTAACTATCGAGTACGCTTTCCAGCAATCTGCTTTTTCATTTTCAGGCGCGCTATCTAAAATTACCCTGATGGCAAAAAGATCATATACCTCTTCAAAAGGGATAGATTTTTTCTTCATCTTGTTCCAGATAGAGTGTATTGATTTTGGCCTTCCAAAAATATCTGCTTCCAGATCCTGTGCATGCAAAGCTTTTTTTACCGGCTCGCCAAAGTCGCGAATAAATTTTTCACGTTCGGTTTTTTTCTCGTTTAGCTTATTTTTTATGAACTGGTAAGTTTCCCGCTCCATGTATTTCATGGACAGGTCCTCCAACTCAGATTTTATAGCATATAAACCCAAACGGTGCGCTAATGGTGCGTACAAGTAAACAGTTTCTGACGATAGTTTGAGCTGCTTATCGCGCGGCATAAACTCCATGGTACGCATATTGTGCAACCTGTCTGCCAGCTTTATCAATATTACCCTTACATCATCGGCCAGGGTAAGCAGCATTTTTCTAAAATTTTCGGCCTGTAGCGAACTATTGGTATCAAACACGCCCGATATTTTGGTTAGCCCATCAATAATTTTAGCTACTTTTTTACCAAACTCGTTTTCAATGTCCTCAAGCGTAACATCGGTATCTTCTACCACATCGTGTAATAAAGCACACACAATTGAGGTTGTACCTAAGCCTATTTCTTCGGCAGCAATTTGGGCTACAGCAATGGGATGGTATATATAAGGCTCGCCAGATTTACGGCGCATGTCTTTATGGCTTTCCAATGCCATGTCAAATGCCTTGCGTATCATGCGTTTATCACCTTTTTGCAGGGTTGATTTACTTGCACGTAACAAAGCCCGATACCTTTTTAATATTTCGTTCTTTTCTTCTTCCAGATCTATCACTAAACTTTTCATGTATTAAGTAGTACCGTGTATAATATCATTAACTTGCAATAAAGTTTTAAATTGCAGGTTATTATAAAAAGCAACAAAAAATTGCGTTAATTTTGCAATAAGTAAAATTATGAAATTTATTGGTTTAATGTTATTGTATTGTTGTTGTACTTTGGGAACGCTTAGGGCCCAAACAGAACCTCCTGAACTTACAATTGGCAAAAATGATACCATAAAAACCTATATAGCTGTTGTTGATGGTGTTAAGATACCATGGATAATTACCGAAGATGTTAATATATACGATACCCGTATTTTTAGAAGCCAGGCCGACAGGCAAGCCTATAACCGTTTAAGGTATAATGTGAAAAAGGTAATTCCTTATGCCAAATTTGCAGGTAACAGATACCGCCAATTAGAGCGCGACCTGGCATTAACCGCTGATAAGAAAAAGCAAAAGCAATTAGTAAAAGCATGTGAAAAAGAAATAAAAGACATGTTTAATAAGGATGTGAAGAATTTAACCATCAGCCAGGGAGAAGTATTGATCAAGTTAATTGATCGTGAAACGCATAATACCACCTATACCCTGGTTAAAGAGCTTAAAGGTGGGTTTACAGCATTTGCTTTGCAAACCATCGCCCGCATTGCCGGGCACGATTTGAAAGAAACTTACGACAGGGATGAACAGCGCGATATTGAATATATTCTTCAAAAGGAAGGCTATGATTCTTATAATAACTAATAATGATCGATAATAATATCTACCGTTTTATTGTTCAAAAATTAAACGGCGACGAAATAAGCCTATCAGCCTATACCAATAAGGTGCTATTAATAGTCAATACCGCTTCGCAATGTGGTTTTACACCGCAGTTTAACGAACTGGTGGCATTAAAAAATGAATTTGCAGGCAGTGATTTTGAGATACTGGCATTCCCTTCAAATGACTTTGGCGGCCAGGAGCCGTTGGAGGGAAATGCAATAGCCCAATTTTGCGAAAATTTTGGTGCCAACTTTCCCATATTTGATAAGATAAGAGTTAGGGGGCCTTATGCCGATTCCCTGTACCAGTTTTTTGCAGATAAAAAGCAAAATGGTGTACTCTCATCAGTACCCAGGTGGAACTTTCATAAATTTTTGATCAGCAGATCTGGTATAGTAACTGATTTTTTTTATCCGTTTACTAAGCCCATGTCTTCAAAAATCAGGAAAAAGATAACACGTTTACTAGCCGCCGATAAATAATCATCATGCTTAAATTAGATATTTTAGTTCTGTCCGTTCATCCCGATGATGCCGAATTAGGGTGTGCCGGTACTATTTTAAAACATATTGCCTTAGGTAAAAAAGTAGGTATTGTTGATTTAACACGTGGCGAATTAGGTACACGTGGCTCTGCCGAAATACGTGATAAAGAAGCCGCTGCATCCGCAAAAATATTGGGGCTGTCCGCGCGCGAAAATTTAGGCCTGCCTGATGGCTTTTTTCAAAATGATAAAGAGCACCAGTTAAAAGTTATTGCGGCTATACGCAAGTATCAGCCTCAAATTATAATTACCAATGCCTACCACGACCGCCACCCTGATCATGGCCGCGCCAGCGATTTGGTTGAAGCCTCGGCCTTTTTATCCGGACTGCGCAAAATTGAAACATCAGTTAACGGCGAGGTACAACAACCATGGCGCCCCGAGTTATTATTGCATTTTATACAGGACGAATATATAAAACCTGATATTTTAATAGATGTAACAGACTATTGGGATAAAAAGATAGAGAGTATACAGGCTTTTGGATCACAGTTTTTTAATCCTAATTGGGAGAATGAACCACAAACCTATATTTCATCGCCTGAGTTTATACAGGTAATTGAAGCGCGCGCCCGTGAATTTGGCAAAGTAATACATGTAAAATATGCCGAGGGATTTACCTCCCGCAAAATTTTGGGTGTAGATAATTTGTTTAGCTTGTTATAAAGCTTTTACGTATTCAAAACGGTTATTACCGTTATTTCTTTCCCTGCGCAATTTGCTTTCTTTGGTCAGTTTTAATAAAATTCCTGATAATTCAGATGTTTTAAAATCCGAATCAAAATTATCTTTGCAATAATCTGCTATGGATGAGATCGATTGCGGTACATTAAAAAAATCAGTAGACAATAATTGGTTTAAAACTTTGGTTGCACCGGGCTTTTTACGCTCCAAAATAGGTTGACTATTTCTATAAGCGGAAGATTTGCTTGTTCTTACGTTGAATAATTCAGCATCGCCTTCCCCAATTTCTGTTTCAGACATAGCATCAAACAGTTTATCAATAATTTTTACCTGAACTGCTTCAGATTTAAATGAATTAACAACTTCCGAGATCTCTATTAGCTGCTTTTTTAATTTTTCAATTTGTTTACTCATGGTAACAACCGCGATGTTATTATACGGCAAGGTAGCCTGTGATAAAAAGGTGCGTTTAGATTAATTAGGGGGAGAAACGCTTAAACATACGAATATTGTATGTATACTTTAAAATTGATAATAAATTCCCAATAGTTGTAGCAACATTATTACAATTTCGATAAAATAAAAAGCAGCAATTTTAAGTGTTGATTAAAAAAGCATGGAATAACAACAATTATTACCTAAGGGTATAATTGCTAAAACTTATCCTTCATACCCAATAATCCCCAAATACCACCGCTATGAATGGCTAAAATGCGGCTCCCGGGTTTAAAATATTGTTTAGCCGCCAAATTGTATACGGCATATAACATTTTACCTGTATAAACCGGTTCTATTAATATCCCGGTGGTGGCTATGAAATTTTTGATAAAGGTAATTAGCTCGGGTGTAGTTTTGCCATAACCCCCAAAGTGGTAATCGGTATGTAATTGATAAGCGGCGGGGGTTACTAAAAGAGTATTAATTTCGTCTTTAATAAAACCACCATTTTTTAGCACGGGTACGGCGTTAAATACGGCAGGGTAGTTATGTTTGTGTATACCGTTAATTATGCCCGCAGCCGTTGTTCCTGTACCGCAGGCGCAAAATATATGATCATACTGTTGGGTTAACTCAGTTACCAATTCACTGCAGCCTTTAGCTCCTTCAGCTGATGCTCCGCCTTCATCAATAAAAAAGGCTGCTGCGTCGTCACCAAAGTGTTTTTTAAACAGAGCCTGGTTATCCCGATAGCTGTCACGATCAACAAAAATTAAATTCATGCCATGTAACCGGCATAAAAAAAGGGTGTCGTTTTCTACTTCTTCACCTCGCACAATCCCTGTAGCTTTAAAGCCAAATTTTGCCGCGGCTGCGGCAGTTGCCAATAAATGATTGGAGTAAGCACCGCCAAAGGTTATTAGGTGGCTTTTATTTGCGGCTTGTGCTTTTTTAAGGATGTATTTTAATTTGCGCCATTTATTGCCTGATATAATGGGGTGTATCAGGTCATCGCGCTTAATAAAAACAGTTAAGCCCTGCTCGTCAAATAATTTGTCGTTAATTTGATGAACAGGGCTTAAAAAATCTAATTCAATATCCATTAAGCTATTAGAAGCCTAAACCAATACCCGCGTTAGCAGATTTGTACTCGGCAAAGCTATATGAACCGTATATTTTCAGGAAGAACAAACTCATTTGGAAACCAACATCAGCACGCATACCGTTAGTTTGGGCAGCAGGGCCGCTTATGTTGATAGGGTTAGCAGTAGTAGTGTATATAGGACGACCGGTATTGTCTACACCTGTAACAAATGGGTAGTTTCCTTTTAAGCCTACATCAGTTTTGCTGGTTAAGTAACCCAAAGAAACAAATGGTGTAAAGAAGGCTAACTTTTTAGAAAGGATTACTTGTGCGTTCCAGCCGCTAAAATTACCTTCTAAAGCTTGTGTGCTATAATCTGTGTTACCGCTTACACCGCCGTTATTTGTTTCTGGTCTAACTTCTAATGGTTTTTTATAAGTTAAACGGGTATAACCTACAGCAAGGGCTAAATCAAATGGTACAATTTTTTCTGCTTTACCAAAGTATTGCGAAATGCTATGTTTTACACCCAAACCAAACATACCTACCGAACCCACATCATCAGTAATTTTGGTAGTTGGTATTAAACGTAAAGTAACATCAGTGTTTTTAATAAGGCCCACAGTCAACTGTATTTGTGGTGCAGGTACATATTGGGTAACACCTCCAGGTAATGTAGTACTATATTTTTTTAAAGGGTTGTTTGGATCTGATGGGTCAGAAATTACGATACCAGTTTTAAGGTTTTCGTCGCCACCAAAGGTTGGTGCAATTGGTGAGCCGGTAGGTTTAATGTATTGTAATCCTAATGAATTAAGGTTGTATGATTTATCCTTGTCGGCTATCATACTAACAGTAGCACTTACCCTGATGTTAAATTTTAGTGGGCCTAAGGTTCTTGCGGTATTGGTCCAGCCACCGTTTAAGCTATTGCCAAAGCCTTTAAATAAGGGGGCAGTGTAAGCATTTAATAATTTGTTTACATCGGCAGCGTTACCTGTAAATAAATCATTAATACCATCATCCTGCGCATTTGCCTTGAATGTCGCAGCAGATAAAATTACTAAAGTAATTAGGAAGTAAAGTTTTTTCATGTTTTGTGTTTAAGATTGAATGATAAAAATAGTACATATTAATCATATTTCAATATTATGCTATAATTACTGCAATATTATCAACGTTTTAGCCTGTAAAAACCATTACTTTTGCGTTGATGACCCATGATGCCGAACTTTTAGAATCTGACGAACAGGACCTGTATGAGCACTTACGTGTAGTGGTTGACAAAGGTCAATCATTACTGCGTATAGATAAGTTTTTAATGCACCGGGTTGAAAATGCTTCGCGTAACCGCATCCAAAACGCTATTGAACTGGGTAATGTGTTGGTTAATGAAAAGGTAATTAAAGCGAGCTATAAAGTAAAACCTTTGGATGTAATATCCGTTGTGTTACCCCATCCGCCACGCGATACAGAAGTATATCCCGAAAACTTACCCATTGATATTGTTTACGAGGATGATGATGTGCTGGTGGTAAATAAAGCGGCAGGTATGGTGGTGCATCCGGGTTATAATAATTATACGGGTACCCTGGTTAACGCGCTGGTATACCATTTTCGGCAATTGCCTACTTTACCCGGTAATGATGGCCGCCCTGGTTTGGTCCATCGTATTGATAAGGATACTTCGGGCTTATTATTGATCAGTAAAAACGAACGCTCCATGACCTGGCTGGCCAGGCAATTTTTTGAGCACACTATTCAACGTAAATACATAGCCCTGGTTTGGGGCGATCTGGAGCAGGATGGAACCGTTACGGGTTATATTGGCCGCAGCGTGAACGACAGGCGGGTGATGGCTATTTATGATGACCCTGAAAAGGGAAAATGGTCTGTAACCCACTATAAAGTTTTAGAGCGGTTAAATTATGTAACCCTAATTGAGTGCCAGCTTGAAACCGGCCGCACACATCAAATACGCGCGCACATGAAACATATTGGCCATCCGCTTTTTAGCGATGCTACTTATGGTGGCGATAAAATTTTAAAAGGCACGGTATTTAGCAAGTACAAGCAGTTTATTGAAAACTGTTTTGAAATTATGCCCCGCCAGGCGCTGCATGCGCAATCGCTGGGATTTTTGCACCCTACGCTCAAAAAAAATATTTTATTTGAAGCGCCTTTACCACAAGATTTTGCAGACGTTTTACAAAAATGGCGCAAATATATTGGTGCAAGTGCAACCCAAAATGATGAACTTAGCGTTTAAGTAAAATGGCATTAAATCTCATCAACTTTAACGGGCAAATAGTTCCTGCTGATAGTAAATTACTAACGGTAGCTAACCGCGCATTTAAGTATGGCGATGGTTTGTTTGAAAGTATGCGCCTGTTTAAAGGCAAGCTGATGTTTGCCGATTTACATGCCGATAGGTTACAGCGGGGTATGAAGGCCCTAAAGATTGATAGCTACTCGCAAATGGATGTTTACTTTTTACGGGATATGGCCGAGCAGTTGGCCCTGCGAAATAAAGCTAAACACGGGCGTTTACGGTTAACCGTTTACCGCGATGCGGCGGGTTTTTATGCGCCAACTACTAATGCTATGGGTTACTACTTAGAGATAGTACCAACCGATGAGCCCCGCTATTTTTTAAATGAGAAAGGCCTGATAGTTGATATTTATACCGAGGTGCCCAAGCCTTGTAATTTCCTGTCGAACATAAAAACCTGTAACTCGCTAACCTATGTAATGGCGGGTTTATATAAAACGCAAAATAATTTAGACGAAGTTTTTTTGCTGAACCAAAATGGCTTTTTATGCGAGGCCAGCAGTGCCAATGTTTTTGTTTACTATCAAAGCCATTTATACACGCCGGCACTAAGCGAAGGCTGTGTAGAAGGTGTAATGCGCCAGGTGGTTATTGACCTGGCTAAAAAAATAAATATCCCGGTTATTGAAGCCCAGATCAACCCTGATATATTATACGAAGCTGATGAGGTATTTATAACCAACGCCAGCCGGGGTATACAATGCGTTATGGGCTTCGGTGTGCGGCGTTACTTCAACAAAATAAGTAAGGTTTTGATGGAGGAGTTGAATAAGATTTAATTTTCTTGTCATCTTAAATTGTTTGTATATCTTTGGTATATAACCAATTAAATACCTTTAAACCTCAAATTAAAACCTAATGAAAGCCAAATTAACTTTGCTGCTTAGCATGTTCTTGCTACTGTCAATTACTGTTTTTTCGCAAGAGCTTACTAATAAATGGACCTCATTGTTAACCCCGGATGGAAGATATTTTGAAAAATATATTGGTATTCCGCATACCAGCCTTACCAGTTTGCCGGGTGTAGAAAAAGGTAACGGAACAGATAAAGGAACACCCCTGGGTTTAAATAATGATCCTTTACATGTGTTTACTATTGAGGTGGTTGATGGCCAGCCGGTATTGCATGTTTCGGGCGAAATATTTGGTGGTTTTAGCACCAAAAAGGAGTTTGGCAACTATCATTTAAAAGCAGAAGTTAAATGGGGCGAGAAGAAATACGAACCAAGATTAACCGCGAAAAGAGATAATGGTATATTATTTCATGGCAAAGCCCCGCATGGGCAGTTTTGGAGTGTTTGGTACCGCGCACCTGAGTTCCAGGTAGAAGAAGGTAATATGGGCGACCTGTATACATTGGCCGGAGTTGGTGCTGATGTACGCTCCAAAATGAAAGATACAACCAACAAGAGATTAGGTTGGATATATGACCCTTCGGCTCCGTTACGTGCCTATGCAACAAGCGGAACACCCGAAACCCATCTATCGCATTTAAAAGGTAATTTTGAAAAACCAATAGGCGAATGGAACACCATTGAACTTTATTGCTTTGGCGACAAAGCTGCCTATGTAGTTAATGGTAATGTGGCAATGATTTTGGAGAATATACGCACCGTATTGCCCGGAGTTCCCCCAACACCATTGACTAACGGTTATATCCAATTCCAATCAGAAGGTGCGGAATGTTATTACCGCAACATCCAAATAACTAAACTGGATAAAATGCCTGATTTAAAATAGGATATAATGATAATAAAGAACATTGACCCGTAGGGTCTACCTATTTGTAGAATATTATCTTTTACATTATTGCCCCTTTGGGGGCTACCCAAATTTGTAAAGGGTAGCCCCTAAAGGGGCACAATAAATTATTTTAACTTGGTGCTACAAATAGGTAGACCCTATGGGTCATATCATACATTGTAAATTAAAATATGTGAAAAGCTAAGTCGCCAAAAATTAATTATGCCACTCCCGGTGGTGTGATAGATATGCAAGAGTTTGCGCAAATGATCCGCAAAGCAGAGGAAGGCTCCTTTCATACCATAAAGACGGTAAAATCTGAATTAGCGAAATGGAAAGTCAAAAATTTGAAGTAGTCAGGCTTTAAATTACAATTTTACCCCTCTCAAAAACTCTTCAATCCCCATGCGTTTTTTACCTTCTAATTGTACATCAAGTACATTTATAAAGCCATCAAGCGTGGCAAACTTTAAGTAGGTTCTATTATCGGTTAAAAAGCCACCGGGTTGTATGCCGGGTTCAGTATTGACGTATTCGGCACTGTAAATTTTAAAAGTTTTTCCGTTTAAGGTGGTATAAGCTGTAGGAGTAGGGCTTAAGCCGCGTATTTGATTATATACCGCTTCGGCAGACTTGTTCCAGTTGATATTGCAATGTTGCTCTTTAAAAATTTTAGGGGCATCCCGCAACTCTATACCATCTGCCAGTTGAGCTTGCGATAGTTCGCTATATCGTCCGCTTTCAACCGCTTTAACAGTTTTAACTAATAGTCCCGCGCCTTTATTCATTAATCGGTCATGCAATTCGCCGGCAGTTTCGTGGCCGGTGAGCGTAATTTTTTCGGTGAATAAAATATCGCCGGTATCAATTTTATGTTTCAGGAAAAAAGTAGTTACGCCGCTTTCTTTTTCGCCATTAATTAAAACCCAGTTTATAGGTGCTGCTCCACGATATTGGGGTAACAAAGAAGCGTGCAGGTTAATGGTACCCTTTGGTGGCAGGCTCCAAACCGCCTCGGGCAACATACGGAATGCCACCACAACTTGCAGGTCGGGTTGTAAAGCTTTAAGTTGCTCTAAAAATTTAGGGTCCTTTAAATTGGTGGGTTGCAATACATTTAAGCCATTCTCAACAGCATATTCTTTAACTGCAGATTGGCTTACCTTTTGGCCCCTTCCTGATGGCTTATCGGGTGCGGTTATTACCCCAACAATATCGCTGCCTGCTGTAATTAAAGCATCAAGAGATGCAACAGCAAACTGCGGCGTACCCATAAATACAATTCTCATATTACCCTAACGTTTTTGTATCAAATTTAATTAAACCTAAATTGTTTGCAATCCTCATAGTTTTTGGCCGTAATTATTGATATAATAAATATTTGCGCCTGGTTTGTTTAAATTGGGTTAGTGCAGGCTCCCAGCTATTACGTATTTGCTGCTCGGTTTTACCGGCTTCAATTTGTTTTCTTAATATTTCGTTTCCTGCCAGTTTAGTAAAGTATGCATTAAAAAAATGTGGCTTATCCGGAAATGCTTTGTATAACTGTATTAGCCAGCCTAAATTAATCTTACCTGTAGAACGTATGTTTTGCGTATTATAATTTTTAAGGTTGATACCGTAGCATACCTGGTTTTTTTGTGGCGGATCTTCGCTCATACCGGCAATGCTTACCGGTTTAAAAGAATATTGATACTTGCCTTTTAAAGCAGGGTGGCCAACCACCTGAAAGGGAAACATAGTACCGCGTCCCAAACTCAATGTAGTGCCCTCAAAAAGGCATAGGCTTGGATATAATAGTATAGATTGATTGGTATTTAAATTAGGCGATGGGTTAACCGGCAATACATAAGCAGAAGCATGCGTGTAATTGGCTACTTTAATGATCTTTAGTTTGCATTGTACTTTATTTTGCAGCCATCCTTCACCGTTTATCATTTGGGCATATTCGCCAATAGTCATGCCGTGTGTAATGGGTATAGGGTGCATCCCTACAAATGATCTATAAGCAGTATCTAACACAGGCCCATCAACCGAGTAGCCATTAGGGTTTGGCCGGTCTAATATCAATAACTCTATATTATTTTCGGCGCAAGCTTCCATTACATAATGCAGGGTAGATATGTAGGTATAAAACCGTGCGCCAACATCCTGTATATCAAAAATAATCAGGTTAATCCCTTTTAAATCGTCAACAGTTGGCTTATAATGCTTGCCGTAAAGCGATATGGCAGGTAAGCCGGTTGCAGGGTCAACACTGTCGTTTACTACCGCGCCGGCGCTGGCATTACCCCTGAAACCATGTTCGGGTCCGAATATTTTTTTTACAGCAATACCACGTTTTAGCAGGCTATCAACACTCACCATACGGCTATTGCCAATTACAGAAGTTTGATTAATAACCATGCCTATATTTTTACCCTTAAGATAATTAAAATATAGTTCGGTTTGATCGGCCCCGGGAATTATTTTTTTAGCGGCAGTGTTTCCGGGGTTTGTTTGGCCCTGCGCACATCCAAACATTAAAGTGGCGGTAATAACCAATTGGAAAAAATATATCATCCTAACCATAAAATAATAATGCCAAAGCAATTTAAAAAGTAGCGTGTTTAACCGTAAAACCGCATATTTGCGAAGTTACAAAAATCATACTGCATTGAGCTTTGCCACTTTTATAGCCCGAAGGATCACCTTAAGATCCAAGCGTACGTTCTCCAAATTGATCGTGCGGATTGCTATTGTTGGTATTATGCTGGGTTTAGGTGTAATGATATTATCAATAGCCGTCGTAAAAGGGTTTAAGCGCGAAATAAAAAACAAGGCCCGCGGTTTTGATGGCGACATTAAAATAGTGAAGTACGATACTAATACCTCGTACGAAAATTCCTCATTTCTTAATGATAAGGCGTTTGTTAAAGTAGCGCAAAGCAACCCAATTATTACTCATGTAATGCCCATTGCCACCAAGCCCGGTATTATTAAAGTTAATGACGAAATTGAAGGAGTGGTTTTTAAAGGGGTTGATAAAACTTATGACTGGACATTTTTAAAAAGAAACCTGATAGCAGGAAAAGCTATAGATTTTACAGATACGGTTAAATCAAAAGCCCAGTTAATGATATCTGATATTACAGCCAAACGTTTAAAATTAAAGGTTGGGGATAAGATATTGTTATACTTTGTTCAGGAACGTTTGCGACCGAGGCCATTTAAAATAACAGGCATTTTCAATTCAGGTATCGAGGAGATTGATAAAACGTATGTTATTGGCGATTTAGCTATTATTAAAAGGCTTAATGATTGGACTGAAACAGAAATTGGCGGTTATGAAATTAAAATTTCCAACTTTGATCAATTGCCTCAGGCAATTACATTTATTAACTATACCCTACCTCAAACCTTAAGGGCCTTTACTGTAGTAGATAATTATCCCACTTTATTTGAGTGGTTGATATTATTAGATGTGAATGCCCAGGTGATGCTGGTTTTAATGGTTATAGTCGCGGTTATTAATATGATATCGGCCTTATTGATCATGATACTGGAGCGTACTACCATGATAGGGTTATTTAAAGCTATGGGTGCGGGTAACTGGAGCATACAAAAAGTATTTTTATATAACGCCGCTTATATCATAGGCTTGGGGTTAATATTGGGTAATACCCTGGGTATTGGCTTAAGTGTTTTTCAATATTACACGCACTTTTTTAAACTGGATCCGGCCTCTTATTATATGAATTTCGTGCCTATTCAATTGGAGTTGGTAGACGTAGTGCTTTTAAACATAGGCACCATGGTTATATGTTTGCTGGTGCTCATTATACCATCCATGCTGGTATCGCGTATTTCGCCGGTAAAAGCTATAAGATTTAAATAGCGGCTTTTATTTTTTTGAGGAGGATTGAAAATCAAACTTCAAATTAACACCACCTGCTCCAAAATATATTTGCTGGGCACCTAAACCTGCCAATGGGTACTTTAAAAACGGTTCAATAATTAAATGGTTTTTGCCTAATGGATAGCCTATTCCAAAAGATACATTTAGTGTCCTGGCAAAGTAGAAATCGCTAAAACTGTTTTTGGTAGTTTGCGACTCTAGCTGCTGCTGCAGGTTTGAAGCTAATGCAACACCTCCGGCATAATTACGTGTGTTAATTGTATTAAAATTATAGGTGTATGATTCATTGATAAACGTACCCGAACTTAACCCAACAACAATGTAATTGCGATTTTTTTGCGGGTTAAATTCATATTTTAAATTCAATGGTATATCTAAACCTACCAATAGGGCATTATAATCTTTAATAGTAGGTGCAGATTGTGCGTTAACAAAATTGTAGGCATTAGCTGTGCCGGCCGTATTGGTAGATACAGCACCATTATAAAGGAAATTCTGCGGAGCTGAAGCCGGCTGATTTGTATAATTTAATGAGTTTTGAGCTATAGCCACGCCCGTTGATAGTTTTACTTTTTTACTGATCTTAATATCAGATGTAAAACCTACGCCCATGTTAAGTTGATTTTCGCTTCCTTTTGCATAGTTAAGGTAGGTAGCAGCATATACGCCAAATTTAACTTTCTTTTCATTGTCGGTAACAGGTGCAACAGGTTGATTATCCGGTAACGTATAACTATTTGTTTTTGGCAGCACAGCGGGATCAACCGTTTGTTGTTTCGCTATATTTTGCCCGGGTTTATTAACTGTGCTGTCTTTAATTATGGTTTGTGTAGTATTGGTTATAGTTTGATCAGGGATTACGCTTGCCGGTAAATTAGTATTGGCGTAATTGTCTAATGCAGGTTGATCAGTATTATCTGTAGCAGATATTCGATTATTATTCGGCAGTATATATGGCTTACTTACAGGTTGTTTAGCTATTTTTTTACCCGGAGATAAATTATTAGGGTATGCAACACTATCAATTACAGCGTCAGGAATGGTTTTGTTGGCTAATTGATCGTTATTTTTCTTAAGCCTGTCAACTTTTGGTAATTGAGTAGCCATAGTTTCTTTATCGCTATTTTTATAATTTACCCATGTTCCAATACCAAATGCTACAATTATAACGGCAGCAACTGCTGCTGCGCGCCACAGCCAAACAACAGGGCGGTCTTTTTCTTTCTCCGGAAATTTTTTCCGAAGCATTAACCATCCCTCATCAGCAGTAGGCACTTCAATATTTTCAAAAGCCTTGCTGATATGTTTTTTTAAGCTATCATCAAACTGGTCATCCATGGCTTTGCTGTTGTTTGTTTATGATACTTCTTAGCTTTTCTTTTGCCCGGGTCAAGTAAACCCTTGATGAACTTGCCGACAATGAAAGCATCTGTGCAATTTCATCATGGCTATAACCATCTATTTCATACAGGTTAAATACCGTAATTTGTACAGGTGGCAATTGCTCCATAATTTTTAAAATATCCCGCACATTTAAATTTTCAACCGCTGTTGCCTGGTGGCTTATACCCGCTGCATCCTCCAGGTTGGCTTGGTGTTGATGTTTTAAATCTTTACGGCGCCGGTCAATAGCCGTGTTGATTATTACTGTTCGTAACCAGGCTTTAAACGGTTTAGCATTATTATAACTCTTAATGTTATTAAAAACCTTAATAAACGCGTCGTTAGTTACCTCTAAAGCATCATCACGGTTAAGGCTGTAGCGTAAACTAATGCCCATAGCATAGCCATAGAAAAGCTTATAAAGCATTTCCTGGTGTTTTAGGCTGCCTGTTTTGCAGTGATGAATAATTTCTTCTTCAGCAACGCCCGGGCGTGAATGCATTAAGTGTTTTTAGTAAGTGTTGTTTACCTGTACGATATAAAAAGGGATTTTGCTACACCGAAAATAATTTTATTAATAAAATTACGGGACACGTACCAAATCATAATAATAGTCAAGCGTATCGTTTGACTTAGCTAATTTCAAAAGGTCATCCTTGTAATAATATAGATAAAATCCGGCCAAATGTGTTTTTCCTGTTGTGGGTAAAGGGCCTGGAGGTACGGTAGTGTCTCCAAATTCAATATATAGCGGATCAATAGCATATCCGCCTTTGCTACCGGCATGTACAACGGATGTATCGCTTAAAACCGCGTAGCCTGCGGTGGTAGATAATGTTATAACCAAATTGGCCGTTAAAGTATCTATCTTGCTGGTTGTTTTATCTAAATGCAGGCGCCTAAAACTGCCTGAAAATTTGCCTTCCGGTATCTCAAGGGGTGCTTCTTCTTCTTTTGCACATCCTGTTGCTATAACCGATAGTATTATAAGCAATCCAAATAAATTTTTTTTCATAATATATGTTTTATGCTACTTAATACGTGTAAACAATTGTAATCGCTACAAAACAATTTAATAATTAAAGTTTTTTTGCCTCGTTCCAAAAAACATCCATTTCGACCAGTGTCATTTCCTGCAACTGCCGGCCGCTTTCACGGGCTTTATCTTCCAGGTATTGAAAACGTTTTATAAACTTGCGGTTTGTTTTCTCTAATGCATCTTCGGGGTTAATATTTATAAAACGGGCATAATTTATTAAGGAGAAAAGCAGGTCGCCAAATTCGCTTTCGGCTTTTGCATGGTCCATAGTAGTTTCATCATCCACATTAAACTCTGCTTTAAATTCCTGCATTTCTTCTTCAACCTTGGCCCATACCTGGCTTTTCTCTTCCCAGTCAAACCCTACGCCCCGTGCCTTTTCCTGTATACGCGATGCTTTTACCAACGCGGGTAATGATATAGGTACGCCACCAAGTACAGAACGGTTGCCTTCCTTCAATTTTATTTGTTCCCAATTACGCTTTACATCATTTTCGTCATTTACCTCTACATCGCTGTATATATGCGGGTGTCGGGTTATCAGTTTATCGCAAATGCCATTTAAAACATCAGTTATATTAAAATCGTTAGTTTCTGATCCTATACGGGCATAAAAAACCAGGTGCAGCATAATATCGCCCAACTCTTTTTTTATTTCAGATTTATCGCCGCTTAATATAGCATCAGATAGTTCGTAAGTCTCTTCAATAGTTAAATGGCGAAGGCTCTCCAGCGTTTGTTTTTTATCCCAGGGGCAATTCACGCGCAAATCATCCATAATAGTAAGCAGGCGTTCAAAAGCAGATGCCGGGGTTGATGCTGTTGTAGAAGGTGTTATAGCCATATTTTTTAATGTGCAAATGTGCAGATATGCAAATGTGCTGATTTTTTGATCTATATAGGTAAAATAGCCCGTAGCATTTCGCGTTTGCCAGCCGCACCGGGTATTTTTTGTACGGTTAAGCCTATTGATTTAAGCATACGCTTTAAGTTACCGGTAATGGCATAGGTTACAAATACACCCCCGGGCTTTAAAAAATTGATAGTGTGGTTTATAGCTTCTTGATTCCACATTTCGGGTTGATGAGCCACTGCAAAAGCATCAAAATAAATAACATCATACTTATGGTTGCTATTAAAATCAAGTAGCGTGCAATCCTCAACTTTTAAGGTGCAAAATGGATTAAAAGCAACCGTGTTTTTTAATGTTAGCGGATATTGTTCGGTAAAGCTTTCCCAAATAGATGATGGCACATATTGGTCATACCCGGTTTGCGCTATTATTTGCGGAGTTAAGGGATAGGCCTCAATACCTGTATAATTAAGTTTTATTTTATGGAGCGTACAAAAATCTGCACTCAATAAAAAATTAAGCCCGGTGCCAAAGCCTACTTCTAATACGCTTACTTGTTTTAAGCTATTGGTATCTAAAAAGTAATTTAACCCGGCGTTTACAAATACGTGCAAACTCTCTTGTAGCGCGCCGTGGCGTGAGTGATAATTTTCGCCTACCTGTGGGCTGTAAATGGTGTTTGAGCCGTCGGCTGTTGGTACAATCTGGAGTTCGTTATTCATTTACTGCAAATATATTGTAAATAGTAAAGCCCGGACATGCCGGGCTTTACTTGTAATTCGGTATATAAATTTACCAAATCTTAATTCTATCCTCCGGTTTCTTGTATAATTTATCGCCGGGTTTAACATTAAACGCGCTATACCAGGCATCAATGTTAGTTAACGGCGCATTACCCCTGAATTGCTCAGGCGAATGCGGGTCAGTTAATATACGCTGAGCCAACGCTTCAGGCCTTTGCTTACTGCGCCAAACCTGCGCCCATGAAAGGAAAAAGCGTTGGTCGGGAGTAAAGCCATCAATTTTGGTGTTTGATTGCCCCTGCTTGGTTTTCTTAAATGCTTCGTAAGCAATATTTACTCCACCCAAATCAGCAAGGTTTTCGCCAAGGGTTAATCTTCCGTTTACATGGATGGTATCTAAAACCGTATACGCGTTATATTGATCAACAACCTTATCTGCGCGCTGATTAAATTTATCAGCATCTTCTTTACTCCACCAGTCACGTAATGAACCGTCCGCATCATATTGGCGCCCCTGGTCATCAAATCCGTGTGTCATTTCGTGCCCAATTACCGCGGCAATACCGCCGTAATTCACAGCATCATCCGCCTTAAAATCAAAAAACGGGAATTGTAAAATCCCTGCAGGGAAAGTAATATCATTATTATTAGGGCTATAGCTGGCATTAACGGTAGGCGGGGTCATATTAAAGCGTGTCTTATCAACGGGTTTGCCAAGTTTGTGCACGTTAAAGTTATATTTCCACATCGCTACACGTTTCAAATTACCTGCATAATCATCGCGGGTAATCACTAAACCGGTATATGGTTCCCATTTGTCAGGATATCCAATTTTAACTTTAAAGGCAGCCAATTTTTTAAGTGCGCGTTGTTTGGTAGCCGCGCTCATCCAATCCAAACGTTTAATACGGCCCTCTAAAACCACTTTCATATTATTAACCAGGTTAACCATATATGCTTTGGCAGCCGGTGTAAAGTATTTTTTAACGTAAAGCTGCCCCAACAATTCGCCCATATTGGCATCAATGTATTCAGATACCCTTTCCTTGCGTGGGGTAGGGGCTTGTTGACCGCTTAATACACTATTAAAAGCAAATGTTGCATTTACAAAAGGTGAGCTTAATGCATTTGCCGAACTTTTTAAAACATTCCATTTTAAATAAATCTTCCAGTCGTCAACAATGGTACCGCCCAGTTCGTCGTCAACCGTTTTAAAAAAATCAGGTTCGTCTACCAAAATACTATCCTGTCCCGGTGCTTTCATTTTTATTAAGGTTTCTCCCCACTTAATGTGTGGTGTTATTTTGGTAAAATCGTAAACCGATAGTTTATGATAAGTTTTAACAGGGTCGCGCAATTCGGTACGGCTTAATTGTGCTTTTGCTAACGCAGTCTCTATCTTCATAATAATATTGGCATTTTTAATGCCGTCAGCTTCAGGTGTGCCGGTTAATGAAAATAAGTTTTTGATATACTGCTTGTATGCATTTTGTATTTGTAGGGTACGTGCATCATTTTTTAAATAATAATCACGGTCAGGTAGTGTTGTGCCACCTTGCGAAAAATCAGCAATGTTGCGGGTAGGGTATTTGGAATCAGGTTGAACAGAAAAGGCAAACAAAGGGTTTGCAATGCCATTTACTTTCATATAAATTATTTCGTTCACCACCTCATCTGTGTTTTTGATATTGTCAACACGTTGCAGGTAAGGTTTTATGGGGTTGTAACCCCTTTTTTCAATTGCCACGCTATCCATCGCGCTGGCATACATATCGCCAACACGTTGGGTTAAAGTACCTTTTGCTGCTTTGGCTTTGCTTGCTTCGTTTAATATAACCAATAGGCGGTCGGTACTTTCCTGCCTCAAAACATTAAAGCTACCCCAGCGGGTTGATTTTGCGGGAATAACATTGTTCTTTATCCATGTACCGTTAGCATACATAAAAAAATCATCGCCCGGCTTTACGGATAGGTCCATATTGGCAGGGTCAATAAATTTTGTGGGTGGGGCTGGTTTAACTATAATAAACGCACTGGTGGCTACGCATACGGTACCCGCCACAATTAAATGGGAGAGTTTTAATTTCATCGGACTAATAATTTCAGTTAATTACTACAAATTAACGTATTTTAATAGTTATTATTTGGTAATCACCCAACTATTATCATACTTCTATTTTTCAAGCCTAAACTTTGTTACAAAACGCTATTTTTGCAGCTTATGAGTATTACAAAAACATATTTGCCAAAAGAGGCCGAAGAGAAGTGGTACAGCTACTGGTTGCAGCATGATTTTTTTAAATCGGTACCTGATGAGCGCGAGCCCTATACCATTGTAATTCCACCGCCAAATGTTACCGGGGTGTTGCATATGGGGCATATGTTAAATAATACCATACAAGATGTTTTGATACGCCGTGCCCGTATGAAAGGCAAAAACGCCTGCTGGGTACCCGGTACCGACCATGCCAGTATTGCTACTGAAGCTAAAGTGGTTGCCATGCTTAAAGAGCGCGGTATCAGCAAAAAAGATATCACCCGCCCCGAGTTTTTGGCTTATGCCTGGGAGTGGAAAGAGAAATACGGCGGTATTATATTGGAGCAACTTAAAAAATTAGGAGCATCCTGTGATTGGGACCGTACCCGGTTTACTATGGACGAGGAACTATCCGAAGCAGTTATTGATACGTTTATCCATTTGTACAATAAAGGCCTGATATACCGCGGCGTACGCATGGTAAACTGGGACCCGCAGGGAAAAACCGCGGTGTCAGATGAAGAGGTTATCCGCAAAGAGGTTAACCAGAAGCTTTATTATATCAAATATAATGTAGTGCCTGATGAGTTGTCGATGATGAGCGAGGCCAGAGCAACTCACCATTCACATTTATCTGATCGTTACTTAACCATTGCCACAACCCGTCCGGAAACCATCATGGCGGATGCTGCTATATGTATCAACCCTAATGATGAAAGATACCTGCACTTGCATGGTAAAAAAGTATTTATCCCTCTAATTAACCGCGAGATACCGGTTATTTTGGATGAATACGTAACCATGGATTTTGGTACAGGCTGTTTAAAAGTTACTCCGGCGCATGATCTGAATGACTATGAGTTGGGCCAAAAACATAAGCTGCCGGTTATTGATATTTTAAATGACGATGGTACACTTAACGAGAAAGCTACCATTTTAGTTGGTGAGGACCGTTTTGCGGCACGTAAAAAAATAGCCGTTTTATTGGAAGAAGCCGGGGTGTTAGATAAAGTGGAAGAATACAAATCGCAGGTAGGTTTTTCTGAACGTACCAATGCGGTTATTGAGCCCAAGCTATCTATGCAATGGTTTTGCAAGATGGAAGAAATGGCCAAACCCGCGCTGGATTATGTATTGAATGGCGAAGTAAAGCTGATACCCGAAAAGTTTGTAAATACCTACCGCCACTGGATGGAGAATGTCAAGGATTGGTGCATCAGCCGCCAGTTGTGGTGGGGGCAGCAAATACCTGCCTATTATTTACCCAACGGTGAGCATATTATCGCTAAATCCAAACAGGAGGCACTTGAACAAGCAAAACAGCTAACTCATAACTCACAACTCACTATTGACGACTTAATTCAGGACGAAGACGTAGTTGATACCTGGTTCTCGTCATGGTTGTGGCCAATATCAGTTTTTGATGGTTTTAAGGACCCTGATAATGCTGATATCAACTATTATTATCCAACAAACGACCTGGTAACCGCGCCCGAGATATTATTTTTCTGGGTAGCGCGTATGATCATGGCCGGGCACGAGTTTAGGGGAGAAGCGCCGTTTAAAAATGTATATTTAACCGGGATAGTAAGGGATAAGCTGGGCCGTAAAATGTCCAAATCATTAGGTAACTCGCCCGATCCTTTAGACCTGATCGAGAAGTTTAGCGCCGATGGGGTTAGGGTGGGTATGCTGTTATGCTCGCCTGCCGGAAACGACCTGATGTTTGATGAAAGCTACTGCGAACAGGGCCGTAATTTCACTAATAAGATATGGAACGCCTTTAAGTTGGTAAGCGGTTGGGAAGTTGACGATAAACTGGAAAACCCGAATAAAATAGCTGTTGATTGGTTTGAGAGCCGCTTTAACCAGGCGTTGGTTGAGATTGAAGATAATTTTGCGCAATACCGTTTATCAGAAGCATTGATGGCCACTTATAAGCTGGTATGGGATGATTTCTGCGCATGGTACCTGGAGATGATCAAACCGGTGTATTTACAGCCTATTGATAGGGAAACATATAACCGTACTATCGGCTTTTTTGAGAACATCCTGAAGATATTACATCCATTTATACCGTTCATTACAGAAGATCTGTGGCATGATGAATTATTTGGAAAAAGACATGAGAATGATTGTTGTATTGTTGCCCAATTACCCAAAATTGGGGAAGTAAATACACAACTATTAAATGATGTAGAAATAGCAAAACAGGTTATTACACAAATTAGGAATATCAGGAATAATAAACAGATATCACCAAAGGAAACATTATCCTTATCAGTAAAAGCTAACTCTTCTATCAATTACCCTCAATATGAATTGATGATAAAAAAAATGGCCAACCTTGGTCAGTTTGGTTTGGTGGCTGATAAAGTAAATGGAGCAATTAGCTTTTTAGTGGCTACAGACGAGTTTTTTGTGCCTTTTGCAGAAAATATTGATCCGCAGGCCGAGGCTGAAAGATTGAAAAAAGAGAAAGAATATCTGCTTGGTTTCTTAAAATCTGTTAATGCTAAGTTATTAAACGAGCGTTTTATGGCCAATGCCAAACCCGAAATTATTGAGGTTGAATTAAAGAAGAAGGCTGACGCTGAGGCTAAATTAAAGATTATCCAAGATCGGTTAGACGGATTGGCAACTTAATTGCATATATAAGTGCTTGTGACCCGACATTACCCCCTCTGTCGGTCAATACTTTAGTTTATAACAGGCACATTAAATGAATGCGGATATAAGTTTTTTTAACTTTTCTGTCGACAAAATTACTTCAAAAGAAGGGTCAGAACTTGATAACGGGCGCATACGCCTGCTATATTACGGCCTGATGTTGTCTATTTACCTGCTTTGTGTATTACAAGTAAATTTCTTTTTCAGGCAAGTTCCAATGCTTGAGACTTCAAATGCTGTAATGCTGCTAAGTGCGATAGTTTTGTTTAAAGCGCTTACTTACAGGCCTAATTGGAGGGCTATAGCGCATAGCGCTTTAATAATTGGCACCCTGGTTAATTTAATGGATGTACTGGTTATTTTGCAAAGATTTAATTATGTGGCCATAGGCGCGCTAATTATTGTGGTGCTGTTTAGTTTTTATATGTTGGGGCAAAAATGGGGGGCATTTTATTCGTTACTAAATTTAATACCGGTTGTTGCCTTTGTAGCATTGAAATATAATGAGATGTATGCTATAAGCATTGTCCCCGAAAAAACCGGCCAGCTAACCTTTGTTATCAGCATGATAGCCAGTTTTGGTATTGGTATTTATATCAACACTCATTTTTATACGGTACTTGCAAAAAGCAGCCAGTTGCTAAAAGAAAATAACGAAAAGCAAAAAGCACTCAACCAAAAATATGAGGAAGCTATTGCAAAGGCCGAAAAATCATACGAGGCAAAATCCGAATTCCTGTCTACCATGTCGCATGAGATACGCACCCCATTGAACGCGGTAATAGGGATGAGTAATTTGCTCATCATGGGCGAACCAAGGCCCGATCAAAAAGAGAACCTGGAGGTATTAAAATTTTCGGCTGCTAATTTGCTTTCAATTGTAAATGACGTACTTGATTTTAGTGTTATAGAATCGGGCAAACAAGTGTTTGAAAACACCCAAATGAACATTGGCCAGCTAATGCAGAATATTTGCGGCGGGCAGGTGCTGGAGGCCAAAGAAAAAGGCTTAGGCTTTAATTTAGAAGTTGACGATATTTTACAGCAAAAGGATGTATACGGCGACCCGACACGCATTACCCAGGTTGTTTTTAACCTGATAAGTAATGCTATAAAGTTTACACATGATGGTGCCATACAGGTTAAGGTTTCTTGCGTGGAAGACCATTATAATATGCTTGCGGTAAATTTTACGGTGAAAGATACCGGTATAGGTATTGGGCAGGATAAATTGGATGTAATTTTTGAACCTTTTACGCAGGAATCTTTAAGTACTACGCGCCAATACGCAGGTACCGGTTTGGGCCTGGCTATTGTTAAACGGTTGTTAGAATCTCAGGGGGTAAAAATACAGGTAACAAGCGAGCCGGGTGTAGGGTCCGAGTTTTCATTTAATATGGATTTCCCGGTTCATACCGAGAAAAAAGTGTTAAACGGTTCACATCAAGTGGATGAGGGTAATACATTAGCAGAAACTGTTAACAATTTAAGAGCGTTGCGTGTACTCATTGCCGAAGATAACCCGGTTAATATTATGCTGATGAAAAAACTGCTTGCCAAATGGGAGATAGCGCCTACCATTGCCGAAAATGGCGAGCGTGCGGTTGACCTGATGCACAGCACTAACTTTGATATTATATTAATGGACCTGCAAATGCCATTGATGAATGGTTTTGATGCAGCTATGCAAATACGCAAAATGTCCGATCCTCAAAAATCAAACGTGCCTATTATTGCTTTAACCGCCTCAGCGCTGGCTGATATTAAAGAAAAAGTATATGCTTCAGGCATGAATGAGTATATATCAAAACCATTTAAACCAACTGAACTGCTGGAAAAGATACAACAATTTACTGCCGCACCTTGTGCTTGCTCTTCGTCTGCTGTTTCTAATACTACAACTGCTGCTTAAAGTGCCTTATAATCCGGCAGCTCCTCAATAAAATTATAGGTTTTTTTTTCAAAATCGATACGGCAATAATAATGCTGCAGACCATTGGTTACCGCCAGCAAAGCTATTTTATGTACAATATTGTACCGTGCTATCTGGTCAAAAACCTTTTGATCAATATTTACCGAGGGCGCTTTACACTCTACCAATAAGATCTTTTCACCACTCGGGTTAAATACCACAATGTCCGATCGTTTTTGCATACCGTTCAACCGGTGTCCGCCTTCTAATTTGATCAGCGTTTTAGGATAATTTTTTTGGCCGATAAGGTATTGTACAAAATGCTGACGCACCCATTCTTCAGGAGTTATAATAATGTTCTTCTTCCTTATCTCATCAAATAAGGTCAGCACGCCATTCTCGTCTGTTATTTTAAAAGGGTAGGGAGGTAAGTTAAGCGGCTGTAGCTGGTTCATAGATAAGTCAAAAGTAAAAATTCAAAATTAAAAAACCCTCTTTCCGCCAAAGGCGAAGAGAGGGTCGACCAGCGAAGCGTAGTCGGGGTGAGTCGATAGCAAACAATATTTACAAACACACATCACTTTTGCCTTTTGAATTTTTACTTTTGACTTTACATGACCGCTGCCGAAATAATAAAGGATCTTAAGAACCGTAAATACAAACCTGTATACCTTTTACATGGCGACGAGCCTTACTTTATTGACCAGGTGAGCGATTATGTGGAGCACCACCTTTTACCCGAAGCAGAGAAAGGTTTTAACCAAACAGTGCTGTATGGTAAAGACACGGATATCATGACCGTATTAGGTGCATCCAAGCGTTACCCTATGATGGCCGACTACCAGGTAGTGTTGGTAAAAGAAGCGCAGGAAATGAAATGGGGGACTGAAGGCGATGATAAAAAAACCATCAACCCGCTGCAAGCTTATTTAGAGAATCCGCTGCCCAGCACCATACTGGTTTTTTGCTACAAGCATGGTAAGTTTGATAAGCGTAAAAAAACCTATAAAGCCATTGAAAAATCGGGATTGGTATTCGAGTCGGGCTCGTTATATGACAGTAAGATACCCGCCTGGGTAGAAGCTTATTTAGCAGAGAAAGGCCATAAAATAAACCAGCAGGCCTCCTTAATGCTGGCGGAGTATTTGGGTAATGACCTGAGTAAAATTGCAAATGAACTGGATAAGCTGATGCTTAACGTAGCCGCAGGGCAGGAGATCACCCTGAGGCATATTCATGATAATATTGGAATTAGTAAGGAGTATAATGTATTTGAGCTGCAAACCGCCCTCGGTAAAAAGGACGCGTTTAAGGTTAACCAGATCATTAACTACTTTGAAGCTAACCCTAAAGCTAACCCTATAGTATTGGTGTTAGGCAACCTCAATAACTTTTTTAGCAAGGTATTGGTTTATCATTATGTAAAAGATAAATCGCCCCAAAACCTGGCACGAGAGATAGGGGTGAGCCCTTACTTTGTAAAAGACTATGAGCAAGCCGCACGCAGCTATCCGTTAGGCAAAACCATGCAAATAATAAGCTACCTGCGCGAGTACGATGTAAAAAGCAAAGGAGTTGAATCAAACACCGACCACGGCGGATTGATGAAGGAATTGATGTTCAAGATATTGCATTGACATTCAAGCGAATTATTTTATATAATTCATAACAAAATCAAACAACAAACGTATAGTATATATATAGCGCCCTATTATACCTCGTATCCCTGATAATGCACCAACCCGGCATTTTATCGCGCATCATCTTTAAAACTCAACATTATGAAAAAGGTAAGTATTATTATGATTGTCATCGGTATTGCTCTTCTGCTATTTGGTATATTTTTTTATGGCCACAAAGTAAACATGGTTGACAGTGGAGGTTCGTCAACTATTACAACCTTAAATGGAAATTGGTCTGTTGAGATACCTGCCTATTTCGGGGGTGTAATGTTATTATTGGGTTTAATATTTTTTTATATCGATAGGGATATCAAGAGCAAGCATTACCATGCCTAAGGCCGGCGACTGATGTTTAAGATATTGCATTGAGCGTTCCAGGTGTTCCATTTTTTGTGAGTGGAACACTTTGGAACACTTTGTTGTTCAATTATGCGCGGTTAAATGATTTGATGTTTACGATATTGCATTATAATTGTTGAAATGAATAGTTTAACCCAATTTAAAGAATCGCTTAATGCAGAACGGCCCGATGCAGCGATGACTCCACAACTAAATAGTTTATGGTATGATGGTAAGGGCGACTGGCAAAAAGCGCATGATCAGGTTGATCATTTAAATGACCAGGCCTCAGCATGGGTACATGCTTACCTGCACCGTAAAGAAGGCGATACATGGAACGCCGACTATTGGTATAGGCGGGCAGGCAAAACCCGCCCCAATATATCTTTAGATGAAGAGTGGGAACAGTTGGTTTTGGAGTTTATTTAAAGTGAAAAGCTTGTACGCTATTGCTTATCGATATTGTCACTGACAAAAGGGATAAATTAATCTAAAAGGATATTGTGGGCTTACGATAATTTATTAGATCTTTTGTTCGGCCAGTAATAATGCTATAGCTAACTTTTATTTTTTGCTTTTGAAGGAACTCAGCGAAAAACTTAAGGTAGTCAAAAGGCGGTTGTTTGGAAGCCAATTTCAATAATTCCGTACCGACCCTTGTAAATAAATAAAGGGGAATTTGAACTTCAGGCGTATTCGCATTTTTTTCACCTAATACGATTGTGGATCCAAATATGAAACCTTTTTCATGCGTTGTTGGGGTGTTCTGATATTTTAGATGTATTAAATCTCCAGGCTGTATAATTCCAAGTTCGACCATTAGCGTTATTTCTGGGAATGAAATATTAAATTTAGTTCTTAAATCTTCATTACTCCCTCTAAAAATAAAATACACACCATCGGCTTCTATCGCAAAGTTTGCGATTTTTATAAATGTAGTAGCCTCTTCTTTACTTAAATTTCGGATTACTTCAAGCGTTCTTAGTGAATAGGATTTAGGTTGTTTAATCTCCCCAGCAAGTATTTTACCCCATATTGCTTGCATTTCTTCATTTGAAACGTCTTCAACTATTGAAAAAAATCGCGAAGTCCAGTCATCATCTACAGGTTCAGGAGTAATTAAGTCTTCATTTTTTAATTCATCAGAAGCAAAGTTTGTTATTTTCTCAACATTAATTTGTCTCTTTTGTGATTGATAAGTTTCGCGTTCATTAGCTCTTTCGTACAATGATTTAACTTCATCTATATCTTCTTCGATCCCAACATTTACCTTCAACTCGTTATTATCTAATTTATTGATAGGTTCTTCAGGTAATAATTGTTTCTGATTGTTTTCGAAATAATTTTTTGTTGCTTTTCCAACCTCATTTCGGATAATATTAGCCAGTTTGTCAAGGCCTGACATTCTTGAATCGTTCATGAATTAATTTTTTGTTTCTTGATTCATTAATTGGCCAACTCTTGTTAGTGACCATAAAGTTCTGCTATTTGAGTCTTCAAATTTTTTTACTGCACCTTGAGCCTCTAGTCCGTCAAGAATAAGGTCGACTATATTTTCCTTGTAATTTAACTCTTTGGCTATTCCTTTTGTGGATCTAAATTTATACTCCCCCTTAAATGATTTTATAATTTTGTTGACTTGTACCGGCATATCATCATCATTTAATTCAGTTTTTTGTATTAAGTCATTTAATGAGATATTATTTAGTGATTCATCATCCATTTCAGCTTCACTATCAACCAACGCGTCTATTTTTTCCTTGTTTTCTTTAAGATCTTGAGATGTTTTTTCCAATTTATCACTGGTGGAATTTACCAATTCTTGTGTTTGTTGTATTTCCTTTAACAGCTTATCTCCAATTGAATCTATAAATCTATCCGAAAAGTAACCAGCTATGAAACAGAAGCCAGCAAATACAAAATAACTATTATTGTCGAAATCGTTAGTTTGCCGAATTAAATTGCTTGATAGCATATTTAAAAATAGAGGTACTAAAATAGCTGCCCCTACCCCTGAGAGAATATAACGCCATTTGCTATCATTATTAGGTTGTATGGAAAATGAATATCTTAATGAATTAATATAACCAGCTAATCCGCCAATTATTACAATAAGAACGGTTAAAATTAATTCGTGTTGATATAGAGCTAATAAATTCATAATTATGTAACAAGGTTTAATCATCTAATTTAAAAATTATAATTGATTAGCATCTTAAAAAAGAAGTTTGAAGTTATTTATATAATTGTCTGTTATCAAGAAATTTAGCATAATGCAACATTGGTTAGTAAAAAGTGAACCGGTAAAATATAGCTGGGAAAAATTTAATAAAGATGGCCGCACCTTTTGGGATGGCGTGCGCAATTACCAGGCGCGTAACAACCTGCGCGAAATGAAAACAGGCGACCTGGTGCTGTTTTACCATAGTAATGATGGTAAAGAAGTAGTTGGCATAGCCAAAGTGGTAAAAGAAGCCTACCAGGACCCAACCACCGACGATAAAAATTGGGTTGTGGTTGACCTTTCGCCGGTAGAAACATTAAAGAATCCGGTAACCCTGGAAACCATAAAAGCCGACGAGCGATTAAAAGACGTGGGTTTGGTGCGCCAGGGCCGCTTATCCGTAATGGCCCTAAAGCGCGAAGAGTTTGATAGAATAGTGGAATTAGGAAGTTAAGAAAACAAATACATGAATTATAGAGATTTTAGAGGCACCAAAGTTGCCGAAGTGGGTTTAGGTACCTGGCAATTAGGTAGCTCGGAGTGGGGCAACGTAAACGAAGAAGATGCTTTTAGCATTTTACAAGCCTATGTAGATGCCGGCGGCAATTTTATTGATACTGCCGATATTTATGGCGGTGGGGTAAGTGAAAAGGTAATCGGTAAATTTTTAAAAACTACCGATAAAGAAATATATGTAGCTACCAAATTAGGTCGCCGCAGCGATGGCGAGTATGGCTGGCCACAAAATTTTACCTATGATGCCATGAAGCGCCAGGTAGAATATTCATTGAATAACCTTGGTATATCGCAACTGTTTTTAGACCAGTTCCATTGCATCCCTACCGAAGAAATGAGGGAAGGTAAGGTGTTTGATAACTTCCGCAAGTTACAGCAGGAAGGTTTAATTAAACATTTTGGTGCCAGTGTAGAAACATCTGAGGAGGCTTTGATCTGTTTAGAACAGGAGGGATTGGCATCACTGCAAATCATCTTTAACCTTTTCCGCCAGCACGTGGCCGATGAGATATTCGCGAAAGCAAAAGAAAAAAACGTGGCTTTGATTGTACGTGTACCATTAGCCAGTGGTTTATTATCGGGCAAGTTTAATGAGCAAACCAGCTTTGATGAAAAGGATCACCGTAATTTTAACGCCAATGGCGAAGCCTTTAACGCCGGCGAAACTTTCTCGGGGGTTGACTTTAAACAAGGCATACAATTGGTTAATGAGATCAAAGCCATATTGCCCGATGACCGTACCGCGCAATGGGCCATCCGTTGGATATTGGATCACCCGGAAGTTACTACCGTTATACCGGGCGCGACCAAGGTAGCGCAAGTACATAGCAACGTTGGCGCATCAGCATTACCATCATTACCTTCTGAAACCTTTAACGAGTTACGGAAGCTGTATGACGAAAAAATTTATAATTCTATCAGGGGGCATTTTTAACCGGTCAGCCGCTGATCGAAAGCAAAGGGCTGGGTGCTTATAATTTTCACTAAACCAGCGTTTTTATGTAACGGGTTAAGCAGGTAATTAAATTCTTCTTTAACAATAGCCGAAGGCACCTTTAACAAAAGGTGCTTTTGTTTTAATAGGAAGTCGTTGCCAATTTGCTTAAGGCTGTTATGCTCGGGGTATTCGTTCCAGTTTTTAGGTAGTTGCGCAACTTTTACTTCCAATATATCATCCGGAGCCTCAATGGTCATGATGCAAAAATTGGTCGGCAAATTAGTCGGGCTTAAATGAACCAGGGCTTCTAACACCGCCAATGATCGGGAGGAGGCTAAGTATACCATGGAGCGGCCCTCACTGTTCCACCGGCCGCCGTATAAACGCGCACCCGTTCCAGATAAGTCGGCAAAAGCACATTTAACAATACGGTACAGTATCATCAGGCAAAAATACCGTACTCAATACGGCCCAACTCTTTAAAAACCATATCAAAACCTATAGATGTATCTAAAAGAGAAACAGGTGCTTCGCCTTTAAAAACATGCAAAGGGGTTTTCATCCAGGTTTTAAATTTATCTAACGAGCCAAAAACCTCTTCGCCGCGGGTATATAAGCGCGCCAGCTCAATAGCCTTTTCGGCGTACTCGGTTTTGATGATAGTATTATCCTCGTAGCGTTGTAATGTACGCTCACTGATGTGCATGATATTGGCAAACTCCTGAAGGGTTAATGATATTTTTTTGGCCAGCGCCATTAACGAATGTTTGGGCAAACCCTGGCGTGATGTTTCCAATATATCAAAATCATTCATCAGGGTATATTGCCCTGCCGAACGTCCAAACAACCCGCTAAATAAGTTAACAGAAGCCTGGTAAGCTACCATTGGCTCATTTAGTTCATTGGCATTTGGCCCTGATATTTTGTACTTCTTTTCAGACATCAGTACAAATATAATGCATTAATGTCGTAATCTAAAATTATTCGGCAACAATTAAAAAATAATTTTTCTTGCCTTTTTGCACTACCAAAAACTGATTATTGATAAGATTTTCAGTATTGTAGATATCTTCGCCCGCTGCTATTTTCACTTTGTTGATAGCAACACCACCTCCTTGTATCATTTTTTTAGCCTCGCCTTTTGATGAGAAAACTGATGTGTTGCTTGCTAATAAGTCGATGGCATTGATACCCTGCTTTAAATCAGCTAAAGCGATAGTATATTGAGGTAAACCCTCAAACAAGCCTAATACTTCGTCTTTGTTCAATTCGTTCAAAAACTCAATACCGGTATTGCCAAATAAAAAGTCGGATGATTTAATGGCTTTTTCATATTCTCCCTCGCCGTGTACGCGTATGGTAATATCTTTTGCCAGTGCTTTTTGTAGTGTGCGTAAATGTGGCGCTGCATCTTGTTCAATTTCTAAAGCCTCAATAGTGGCTTTATCAAACAAGGTAAATATCCTTATATAGTTTTTAGCGTCAACATCACTGGTATTTAACCAAAATTGGTAAAACTGGTAAGGCGATGTACGTGCAGGGTCTAACCAAACAGCGCCACTTTCGGTTTTGCCAAATTTGGTACCGTCAGCTTTTTTTATCAGTTGAGTGGTCAAAGCAAAGGCCTCGCCTGCATCTTTACGGCGAATTAACTCCGTACCGGTAACAATATTCCCCCACTGGTCCGATCCGCCCATTTGCAATACACAGTTATGGTTTTTCCATAAATAGTAAAAATCATAACCTTGTACCAATTGGTAAGTAAATTCAGTGAAGGACATGCCGGTATCGCCTTCTAAGCGCTTTTTTACCGAATCCTTAGCCATCATATAGTTAACGGTAATGTGCTTGCCTACATCACGTATAAAGTTTAAAAAGGTAAAGTTTTTAAACCAGTCGTAATTATTAACCATTTGGGCGCTGTTGGCACCGCTGTTAAAATCTAAAAATTTCTCCAGCTGTTTTTGTACCGATGCCAGGTTATGGTTCAAAGCCTCTTCTGACAATAAATTACGCTCGGCTGATTTTCCTGAGGGGTCGCCCACCATACCGGTAGCACCGCCAACCAACGCATAAGGTTTATGGCCCGCCCGCTGAAAATGTATCAGCGTCATTATCTGTGTTAAATGGCCCACATGTAATGAGTCGGCAGTAGGGTCAAAACCAATATAGCCGGAAGCCATCCCCTTGTTTAAAAGGTCCTCGGTACCGGGCATAATATCATGCAGCATGCCTCTCCAGCGTAGTTCTTCAACAAAATTCATGGTATAATTATCTTATATCCCGTTAACAATCGGGATGGCAAAGATAATAGAATAGTGTAAAAACTGTTTTTAAATAAGACAAAGGCAGTTCAAAAAATCAACTATTTTTTGTATTTTGGGGCATACAGCACTATGAATTTTTTATCGCATTACTATTTTGACCGGGACGAAACTAACTGTTACCACATATTAGGTACAGTACTGCCTGATCTTTTGAAAAATGCCGATAAAACCATTGTCCTTCATCCCGAAAAATTAAAACATACCGATCCGGCTATAAATGCCATTATAACCGGCTGGAACAAACATCTCGCTGTCGACCGTTATTTCCATTCGTCTGAGTTTTTTTTGCATCACTCACATCAACTCAAACTATTGCTGGTACCTGTTATTGAAAGCTCGCCGGTTAAACCTTTCTTTTTAGGGCATATTGGGTTAGAGTTGATATTGGATAACCTATTGCTAACTACCCAAAAACTAAGCGTGCACAATTTTTACGATCAATTACAGGCATGTGATAATGAGGTAATAGCCGAATTTTTAGCTTTTGCAGAGCTAAATGATGATACCCGTTTCTTTAAGTTTTTTGGAGGGTTTAAAAACAACGCGTACCTGCATACTTATGCAGATACTCTGCAGGTTGCCTATGCCCTTAAACGGATATGTATGCGTGTATGGACAGACCCGTTTACACCTACACAAGAAGTTGCAATTAGCGAGGTTGTGTTAGCATACAGGCAGTTATTACTGCCCAATTTCATGGAAATCTTTAAAGAGATTGAAGCCCAATTAGCTGGTCAGTAATAAATAATTTACGCAAATACACCCATATATACCCTTTAAGCTACCAAAAACACTTAAAAATCAGCATTTAACAGCAAATTAATTTTTTTGAAATAAAATTATATCCCTACCTTTGCAGTCCCAATTAGAAAATTGGGAAAAGGAGATAAATTATTTAATGGCAAAAAAACAAGAAGCAGAAAAAGAATTAAAAGCTAAACAAGCTGAACTGGAAACAGTTGAAGCAAATGGCAAAAAGGAAACAATTGAATCAGAAGCTGATTCAATTTCTATCGAAGAGATCAAATCTCAAATTTCAACAGCACCATTTGAAGATTTCGACTGGGATGCTGATGATAAAAAGTTTGGTAACTACAGCGATACCGAGCGTGAAAAAATGGAGAAATTGTATGATGGAACTTTCAGTTCGATCACCAAAGGCGAAATTATCACCGGTACGGTTGTAAATGTTAACAACAAGGATGTAGTATTAAACGTTGGATTTAAATCTGATGGTTTGGTATCTGTTTCTGAATTCCGTGATACACCTGATCTTAAAGTAGGTGATACCGTTGATGTATTTGTTGAATCACAAGAAGATGCTAACGGACAGTTGGTACTTTCTCGTAAACGCGCAAAAACTCAAAAATCATGGGAGCGTATTAATTCAGCTTTAGATAACGATGAGATCATCACCGGTTTTGTGAAGAGCAGAACTAAAGGTGGTTTGATTGTAGATATTATGGGCGTTGAAGCCTTCTTACCAGGTTCACAGATCGACATTAAACCTATCAGGGATTACGATGTGTACGTTGGTAAAACAATGGAATTTAAAGTTGTTAAGATCAACCACGAGTTTAAAAACGTAGTGGTATCGCACAAAGTGTTGATCGAAGACGATTTAGAAAACCAAAAAACCGAGATAGTTGCTAAACTTGAAAAAGGACAAGTATTGGAAGGTACCGTTAAAAACATTACCGACTTTGGTGTATTTATTGACCTTGGTGGTGTTGACGGTTTATTACACATTACTGATATTTCATGGGGACGTATTGAGCACCCAAGAGAAGTATTAGCGTTAGACCAAAAGATCAATGTAGTTGTTCTTGACTTTGATGACGAGAAAAAACGTATTGCTTTAGGTTTAAAACAATTAACATCACATCCTTGGGCTAGCCTTGACGATACTATCGTTGTAGGTTCAAAAGTTAAGGGCCGTATAGTTACCGTAGCTGATTACGGTGCTTTCTTAGAGATCATCCCGGGTGTTGAAGGTTTGATACACGTGTCAGAAATGTCATGGTCTCAAAACCTGCGTAACCCTCAGGAGTTCCTGAAAGTTGGCGACGAAGTTGAAGCACAAGTATTGACATTAGATCGCGAAGAGCGTAAAATGTCATTAGGTATCAAACAATTAACCCCTGATCCTTGGCAAAACGCTGCTGATAGATATGCTGTTGGTACACAACACGTAGCTACAGTTAAAAACATGACCAATTTTGGTGTGTTTGTTGAATTGGAAGACGGTATTGACGGATTGATCCACATCTCTGACCTTTCATGGTCTAAAAAAGTAAATCACCCTAATGAATTCACTAAAGTTGGTGAAAAATTAGACGTGGTTGTTTTAGAATTGGATGTTGAGAACCGCAAACTAAGCCTGGGCCATAAACAATTAGAAGAAAACCCTTGGGATACTTTTGAAAGCATCTTCACTATTGATTCAATACATGAAGGTACCGTATTAAAAGTAACCGAAAAAGGTGCTATTGTTGCTTTACCTTATGGTGTTGAAGGCTTTGTGCCAACCAAACATTTGGTTAAAGAAGATGGTAAGAGCATAAAAGCTGAAGAAGTAGCTGATTTCAAGATCATTGAATTTAACAAAGAGAACAAACGTATTGTTATTTCACATGCACGTATATGGGAAGAAGCCCGCGCTGATGCTCGTGTACAAGATTTCGAAAACCGTAAAAAAGAAGCAAAATCTGCTACTAACGCGGTGAAGAAAGTGAAAGATTCAGTAGAGAAATCAACTTTAGGTGATTTAAGCGTGTTAGCTCAGTTAAAAGAGCAAATGGAAGGTGCCGAAACTAAGGCAGCTACCAAAAAAGCAGCTAAAAAAGCCGAACCTGCTTCATCTGACGAAGCAGCTGAATAAGTTTAACTTAGCTTAATATACAAGCCCCGCGGTTACCGTGGGGCTTTTTTTATGCCCATGGTTTAATTTCCTTCAACTAATCTCTGATCACTAATCAACTAATCTCTAAAAAATTATTACCTTTGCCCAAATCCACCCAAACGATGCAAAACCTTACGCTGCTCGACGGTCAAAAATTTCAAATCACTATTCAGCGTTTATGTCGTCAGTTAATTGAAAATCATAATGATTTTTCTGAGTCGGTACTGATAGGCATTCAACCGCGTGGAATTTATCTGGCTAAACGTGTGGCCGAAGAATTACGTAAGATATTACCGGATAGTAAAATTGAGCAGGGCGACCTGGATATCACCTTTTACAGGGACGATTTCCGCAGGCGCGAATCGCCGCTGACGCCTAATGAAACCAATATAGATTTTATTATTGAAGGCAAAAAAGTGGTCATGATGGATGACGTGCTGTGGACCGGCCGCACTATACGCGCCGCGATGGATGCTATGCTAGCATTTGGCAGGCCCGAAAAGGTTGAATTGTTAACCTTAGTTGACCGCCGCTACTCGCGTCATGTACCCGTAGCTGCAGATTATGTAGGTATTGAGGTTGATTCTATTGCATCGCAAAAAGTGGTAGTAAGCTGGAAGGAAACAGATGGGGAAGACAAAATTGTATTGATATCAGAGAAGTAAACTAATGGCCGGATTAAGCACACGACATTTATTAGGAATTAAGGATTTGAATCGTGAGGATATCGAACTCATATTTGAAACAGCCGATAATTTTAAAACGGTTTTAAACCGCCCGATAAAAAAAGTCCCTTCGCTGCGTGATGTTACCATAGCCAATATATTTTTTGAAAATTCTACCCGTACCCGCTTATCGTTTGAATTAGCCGAGAAGCGTTTATCTGCCGATGTGGTAAATTTTGCAGCTTCCTCATCATCGGTAAGCAAAGGCGAAACACTGATTGATACGGTAAATAACATACTGGCCATGAAGGTGGATATGGTAGTAATGCGCCATCCTTATGCAGGGGCAGCTACCTTTTTATCTAAGCATGTAAAAGCACAAATAGTAAACGCCGGCGATGGCGCGCATGAGCACCCTACACAAGCCTTGCTGGATGCTTTCTCTATACGAGAAAAGTACGGCGATGTAGCCGGTAAAAAAGTGGTTATTGTGGGTGATATACTGCACTCGCGTGTGGCGCTTTCAAATATATTGTGCCTAAAACAACTGGGTGCCGAGGTTATGGTTTGCGGGCCAACCACATTGATCCCTAAATACATTAAATCGTTAGGCGTTAAAGTAGAACATAACTTAATTAAAGCCCTTAACTGGTGCGATGTAGCTAATATGCTGCGCATACAGCTGGAGCGCCAGGATATTAAATACTTCCCTTCGCTGCGCGAATACACTATGCTATATGGCTTAAATAAGCAAATATTAAACTCGCTGGACAAACAGATAACCGTAATGCACCCGGGCCCTATAAACCGCGGAGTAGAGATCACCAGCGATGTTGCCGACAGCAAGCAATCTATCATACTTGACCAGGTAGAAAACGGTGTTGCTATACGTATGGCCGTGCTATTTTTACTTGCCGGGCAAACTCCGTAACTTAGCGTTATGAAATTCTTGTGGGGTGTTTTGCTGTTGATATGTTGTCTTACCCTAACAGTTGATGCACAAACCCGTCAGCAACAAAAAACAGATTCGGTATACAGGTTGGTTAAAAAGGCATTTAACGAAAAAGATGTAAATGCTATATATGCGCTTGCAGGTGCAAATTTTAAAAAAGCCGTAGATTTTGAATCATTTCGAAATGTTGCCGAGAAGCAGCTGTTCCCACTGGGTGCTATAAGGCGCGATTCATTACTCAGTTTTAACAATAATAAAGATGCCACCTATAAAATTCAACTGGACGCGGTGACATTAAAGTTATTGATGAACCTGGATGAAAAAGATAAGCTGGAAGCGTTTGTATTTCAGCCTTACAATATTGTTGCTCTTAGTGATAAACCAAACAAAGTTGCTACATCAAATCCAATGCTTACTATAACCGATAAAATGGTAGACTCCATAGCGCGGTTATATATACAAAAGCAAAATACTGCCGGCTTAAGTTTAGGTATAATTAAAGATGGCAAGGTGAGTACTTTTAACTATGGCGAAACCACCAAAGGCAATAATAAATTACCTGATGGTAATACATTGTTTGAAATAGGATCTATCACCAAAACTTTCACCTCGATATTGTTAGCCTGGTATGTAAATCAGGGCAAGGTGAGTTTGAACGACCCGATAACTAAATTTTTGCCTGAACCTGCAGCGTCAAACCCTCAACTAAAGGATATTAAATTAATAAACCTAAGCAATCATACATCCGGCTTACAAAGTATACCAACAAATACCGAATTGCAAAGACCGTATGACCAGGCAAATCCTTATAAAAATTATAGCAAGCAATTGCTATTTGATTACCTGGCCAAATGTACACTTATTGCCAATCCGGGCGAAAAGTATGCCTACTCCAATTTAGCCCCGGGGCTATTAGGTATTATTTTAGAAAAAGTTAGCGGTAAACCCTATGAGCAAATGGTGGCTGAAATTATTACCCAGCCATTGGGTATGAAAAGCACCATTCAACATATATACCCTATGCTTTCGCCACGTTTTGCAACCGTGTACGACGAGGAGGGAAACCCAACTTCGCCATGGGATTTTGATGCCTTAGCGCCAGCCGGAGCATTACGATCAAGCATGAACGATATGTTGCTATATGTTAAAGCGAATTTGAACACTAAGGGTACAAGCCAACTGGATAAAGCTATTGACCTGACACATCAAATCACTTTAAATAATGACGCACGAATAGGCTTAGCCTGGCACATTATTGTAGTTGGAGGCGTTGATTATTATTTTCATAATGGCGGTACAGGTGGTAGCAGCAGCTTTTTAGCTTTTAATAAAAGCAAACAGTTAGGCGTTGTCATATTATCAAACGCTGCCGAAAGTACCGACCCGATCGGTGTTAGCCTGTTAAGAAACCTGCAATAAACCTAAATTGTTATACTATCCCCCGGTTGGTAAATTTGATGGAACTTAATACCCAACTTATCAAAGTGTTTGGTATAAGCCGCGTAGCGTTGTTTGATAAAGAATTCTTTAGCATATCCATCATGCACAGGCAATATCTGTTTGGGCTGTAATGCATCCGCGAAAGCTGCTATACGTGGTTCATTGGCAAAGGGGGCCATCGTTACCATAATTAGTAATTCTATACCCTTATATCTTAGTAAAGCATCTTCCATGGAGTCGACAGGGTGAAGCACCTTGTCATTAATTAACAAACCCGTCATTTGCGGCAGCGGGTTATCCATTATCAATTCATGTACTACCGTGAAGGCTTCCAATTTAAACGGCCCAACTTGCGATAAACCATTACACAACAAACAAAACGGAATATTATTCGTGGTTAATTGCTCGCCTACCTGTTTATTAGCTAACACCGTAGCATTGCTTAAAGCAACAATAGTTTGAAGGTTTTTAATATCCAGGTGGTCAGGATGAATGTGAGTAATGATAATGGTATTTACATCTGCAAACTGTTCAGGCTTTACTAATCCCTCGGCAAAAGTAATATTACCGGGATCTATCAATAGCTTATAGCCCTCCAACTCAAATAGCAAACAGGAATGCAGGTATTTAGATATTTTCATCATGTCAATATACTAAACCTTAAGCTTTTACAAAAGTTTGGCTTATAAGAGTTCCTGTAATTCATTAAACTGTTGTATGGTTGCCACCTGGTCTTCTTCAACCACACCAAAACCGTACGCTGCAAAAATAAACGGTACCCCCGCCTGTTTTGCCGCCGAATAATCGCCCATGGTATCGCCTACGTACACCGGTGCGGTAAGGCTATGGTCGCTTACAATATCGCGGATATTATCTGCCTTAGGCAAACTTTTGGTACCATAGCATTGGTGCCCCAAAAAGTATTTTTGCAATCCGCTGGTTTTAAAAAACGTTTCAATGTATCCGCTTTGGCAATTGCTTACGATGTATAGTTTATAGTTTGTGGCTAAATATTGAAGCGTTGCTTCTAATTCAGGATATAGTTCGCCGCCTTTTTCTTCCAATATATTCAATTCGTGATTAGCACAAATGGCTTTAAACTCATTCCGCTTATCTTCATCCAAATACGGAACCAGCTTTTCAAAAATGGCTTTATACGTCATTCCGCAAATGGAGCGTATTACCTCTTTGGTAAAATCATCTTTAACATAGTCAACCTCTTCTTTGGCTTTTTGCCATGCATCGGCAACAGTTTGTGTACTATCCCAAAGTGTACCATCTAAATCAAAAATTATGCTGTCAAATTTGTTTTTCAGTGTAGTATTCATTGCGGCAAAAGTAGGATTATTATTTGGCGAGAGTTTCTTATTAGTGTCATTTAGGTTGTTTAAACGCGCGCCGTTGACTCACCCCGACATCGTTTCACTCGTCGACCCTCTCTTCCGCAAGCGGTAAAGAGGGTGTTGGTTAAATACGATGATTTCGTTTATGGAAACGCTAACCCTCTTTCCGCCAAAGGCGAAGAGAGGGTGGTCCAGCGAAGCGTAGACCGGGTGAGTCAACTTACCGACTAACCAAAACCACCTCCGCACTACTTAATTCACTATCCCGTGTAGCCTCGTTTAAAAAAGCAGGTTTTAGGCGACTAACCCAATACCGGTCAAATTTTTTAAGGGGACGGGTGTTCCAACCTTTGGCATTTAAACCTGCGATAATATCAGATGGTGCATATAAAATAAATTGACCCGCAGGAGCAGCGCCTGTTCCATCAAGACCTAAATTTATTACCGGCTTATCGCTGTAAAACTCCATCGCGGTAGCGTAAAAATCATCAATTTGGGCCACGGGCAGGTTGTTTTTATTGTTTTGGTTGATCCATACTGCCGCCTCGCTGCCTGCCTGGTAATGCGCCAAACTGGTATAGAATACCTGGTTTAAATACAGGTTCACTACAAACGATGCCAATAGGGTACGGAAGATGATCTGCTGTATAGGGTCTTTCGTTAATTTTTGAGGTAGAAAAAGGAAACCGAAGAAAAGTATAAATAGTGATAGACGAGTAGGATCGCTAAACACTTTTGGGTTGAAAAAGTGTTGCAAAGCGGTTAATGCCGCCAGCATTAATACAATTACTATTATTTGCGTGATCTGTATAGCTAAAATAGTTTTTGCTGATTTTATTTTATATAGATATTGGGCTGTGATGATTGCGAAAAATGGGAATACAATATTTAAATAATGCGGTAACTGGAATTTAGAAGCAGAGAATAACAAGAAGGTTAACAATGATCCGCAGATGCAATACCATTCAATAGCCTGTACATTTTTAATTCCTTTTTTAATAAATTGATATATGGCCGCGAATAATAACAGCGACCATGGCAAAAATGCCCAAAGGGTAGTATGTATAAAAAAGGTGGGGTCGCCGTGGCCCTTAATGGGCCCGGTGTTAAAAAAGCGGCCAAACTGGCTATCCCAAAAAAAGAATTTAATACCGGATACGTTTTGCCTGTCGAACACTATTTTTTCAGGATGCGCGTCAAATTGTACATACAGGCAATAGAGTTCAGGTAGGATGAATATCAAGGTCAATACAGCCGCTATAAGCCACCGCCAATTAAAAAACAGCTTCCATTGCCTGTTGATAATAAAATGCCCAAATATGGCCCCGCAGATAGGTATAAGGGCAAACATTCCCTTGGTCATGATGGCGCAGGCGGTAAATAAACAACCAGCCAACAAATGCCAAAAGTTATTGGGCGTATAACTTTTATAAAAATGATAAACAGCCGCAATAATCAGCCCGGTTAAATAAGGCTCGGCACGTACATCATTGTTGGATAGTATGATATGCTGTGCGGTAAGTAATATCAACACGGCCCATAAGGCAACCCGTTTGTTATACAGTGTTTTGGCAAAAAGATAGGTATAATATGCCCCGCCAAATAAAAAGAGTATGGCGGGCAACTTATAGGCCCAGGTAGTAAAACCAAAAACGTTAAATGATAAAGCCGTTACCCAAAACGGGAAGTGGGGTTTGTCCAGCCAATCTTTACCAAAGGCAAATAGTTCAACATAATTATTGCGCTGTACCATGGTTTTGGCAATGGTAGCGTATAATGTGCCATCGGGGCCCATGATAGGGACAAACAATCCGCTTAAGTTGATAACCGCGGCAACGCCTATAAACAGGTAAAGCCATTGGGTATAACTAACGGATTGCAATCGGTTCATGGCCGAAGATAATGAGATTATCTTTTATTATTCAATAAACTATAGCCTACCAGTTCTTCCCAACGGGCATTGGCGGGGCGGTAATATACCAATAGCTGGTAATCGTTTTCTGTTTCAAAATAGGAACCTTCGAGTATGATATCATCGGGTTTGTTATCCCGGCCAACCCACACATATTGATAATCATATACGCCTTGTTTTAAAAACAAATTGATATGAAACCGGCCCTGAACCGATTCATACTCCATTTTACTGTGCTCGTCAATTTTAAAATCATTAAATCGGCCAATGATATAGGCAGTGCCTTCTGTAGCATTTTTATTGGCGGCGAGGCTAAAGTATACCTGGGCATAATCGGCATCACGGCGCGGGTCGCTGCCGTTGGCATCTGTGTTCATTATAAAAAACTGCCCGTTATTATCATATTGAAAAGAATAGGCAGGGGTGTTGCGGTTGGGGTCGCCCAATAAAACTACAGTATAACCCGTATCGCGATAGATCTGCCCGACGCGCTCGGATTTTAATCTTAACGAACGCGTATCAAAACGCCTGAACTCATTCCGGCCGGGAAAATCATTGGTGCTTATATCATTATATACTAACTGTGTGCCACGTATGGACTGCGGTTGCAAACTCCATTTACCCGTTTCGGGCCTGGCGTTTTGCATGATCAATACTTTAATATCCGCGTTAGGGTTTTGCAGGGGTAACCTGCCATAATCTACCTGGAAATTAATTTTTTGATTTGATTGGCGGTTGGTATTTGACGGTACAATGGTAGCAGCTAATGATACTTTTGTGCCCACCACATACAATCTGCGGGTTAATATGAGTTTAGATGGGTCGCTATCTTCATAAACCTTTAAAATGTAGTTGCCTGCCAATTTAGGGGCAATAGTTTCATTAGGGAGTTTGACTTCGTAATGGGTGTATTTTTGAAGGGTGCCGCCAGAATAAGTATAATCTCTTATTCTATCCTCATTAAAACTTATTAAATATTCGGCAGGGGAGATGTTGGATGACTTCCATTGGCTGTTGCAATGCTCCAGTGTATAAAAGTAGTTTCGTCCCCCGCCACGCAGGTCATCAAATCCTAATAAAATTTGCTCTTTTGAATTTAAAGGATAAACAGGGAACGAACCTTGTTTGGTGGTATTATAAAACTCAACACTTTTAATGTTGCCATTAAAAACCTGGTTATCATAAACCTGCTGTGCAAAGCCACGAAATGAAATTACCAGCAACAATAAAATTATAAACTTCCTCATTGGGTAATATCAACGTTAATAAAAGCTATCTTATTACAGGTCGCTTAACAACTCCAGTTTTTTATGGTTGTATTCTTCCTGCGATATTAGGCCGTTATCAAACAACGTACGTAGCTTTTTCAATTTCTCGGTTAACTCATCTGCTTTTGGTGCTTCTGGTGCAGGAGTTGGCGCGGCAGCCTGTACAGGTGGCGCAGCGTGGTAGCCTGCGAAAGCAGATGCGGCAGGGTTTTCAAATTGTACTGAACCTGATTCGGCGCGTTTTTCTTCCAGTTCGCGTAGGCGGCGAGCCTCACGTTCAGATTCTTTACGCTCCTGCGCATATTGGTAAAGTTTACGCGCCTGTATTTTAGGCAGGTAATCAACACCCATTTCAGTTCCGTTAGTGGTTTTAATACTGAATACGGCACCAATAATTTCTTCTTTGGTAGTAACATCAACCACATCTTTCCAAACAAAATCAACAAATTTTATTGATAGCCCCAGGTTGGCGGGGGTGAAAAATAACACACGTTTATTGGTGATGGCGATACAGTCGGGCAATAGATTTACCAATGGTTTTTTTTGTACTGCTATATATAATATTTCCTCGCCGGTTGTTAACAGGTCAACCAAACGTGAGTGAACTTTCTCTACCGCTTTTGGGTCCTGGTCGTCGCGCAAAAATTTCTCTATCATGATGTTGTTTTTCTTTATGCAGATGCAAAAATAATCAATTTCTGTTAGTTTACTCACCCCGACATCGTTTCACTCGTCGACCCTCTCTTCGCCTTTGGCGGAAAGAGGGTGTTTGTTATTGAAGATATTCTCGGATTTTGTTTAACGCATTTTCTGTATGATTTAATATCTCATCATTTTCAAATCTGATAATTGTTAATCCCAGGGCTTTTAAAACTTCATCGCGGTTATTGTCATAATCCTTTTTCAACAAATGGATTGGGCCATCAGCTTCAATAATCAATTTGGCTTTATGACAATAAAAGTCGGGGATATAATATATGTTTCTACCTGATTGAGAGGTTACACAGATAGGATATTGCCTTAAAAATTTATGACTAAACAAACTTCTGTTTTTGAGATTAACCCACAAAAGTTTTTCAGCAGGAGTTTCCCGCCGTCTTAATTCGCGACATAATTCAGTTATAGAAGGCATATACAACTAAATGTAAAATTTATTTTCAAATCCCTTTCCCTCTTTCCGCCAAAGGCGAAGAGAGGGTGGTCCAGCGTAGCGCCGACCGGGTGAGTCACTATCCCACCAGCAAATTACACCCCCTAATATCCGCGTTGTCAAACCTGCCCAGTATCTCAAATGAGCCGTCGCTATATACTTTTCCTAAATCCTGCGTAGCAATAAACGAGCAGGAATTAATATTAGCCAGGTCAATTACATTAACACCGCCTGCCCGATCATTGGTTAACAGGCTCATCGGGTCGTTGGTATCCCGTGTAATAATACGCATCCAGGGTGGGCAATTGAATATGCCATTGCCTTTAGAGTAGCCTTGTGATAATAGCTCCGTCATCCCATATTCCGAATGGATAGCATCCACACCAAAACCTTTACATAAAGTATCATGCAGTTCTTCGCGTATCATTTCTTTACGCCGGCCTTTCATGCCCCCGGTTTCCATGACGATCAGTTCGGGAAAGTTAATGCTATGTTGCTCCACAAAATCAAGCAGGCCGAAAGTAACGCCTATGAGCAAGGTTGGTTTCTTTGCTTCCTGTTGTTTTTTTAGCTGATGGGCAAGCTCCTCATAGTTATACAAAAAGAAACCGCTATCCGGGTTGTTGGATTGTTTAATGAGGTCGTTCGCCATATAGATCAACGATGATCCTTCGCGCTCCAAATAGGATGGAAGCAAAGCCAATACGGTATAGCTTTTAATATCGCCATAAAACAAGCTAAAAGCCTTACGGAAGCTATCCTCATACCAACTTACATCAGTAACTTGATGGCTGCTGGTTATCATCCCGGTGGTCCCTGAACTGGTAAATGTAATCTCAACCGGGTCAGTACTGCTTACCACATCGCGCGATTTAAAAAACTCAATAGGTAGAAAGGGGATTTGTTGAATGGAGGTAACAGAAGTTGGATCGATTCTTAAACCCTCAATAAACTCCCTGTAAATAGCACAGTTTGCAGCCTGGTATTGAAATATAGACAAAGCAGCGGCACTAAATTGCGCATCATTACTGATAGAAAATATTTGCTGCTTACCGGGTTGGTTCATTACCCGCAAAGATAAATATTGCAAAGGTTGTAAGCAGATAAAAATTATAAGCGCTTTTTATTAAATTGCGCTAAGTTAACTCACGCTATCATGACGGTACCCGAAATCATGGCCAACCTGCAGGCCAACGGCAGCGAAAGCATCAAGAAGATTTTGTCGAAACATGGGGTTAAAGAGCCGTTTTTTGGGGTTAAGGTTGAATATTTAAAAACTATCCAGAAGAAGATCAAGAAGGATTACCAATTAGCAAAGGACCTTTACGCCACAGGTAATGCCGATGCCATGTACCTGGCCGGATTGATTGCTGACGATGAGCTGATGACCCGCGACGATTTGCAAATGTGGGTGCACCAGGCGTTTTCCAATAATATCAGCGAGTATACCGTGCCCTGGGTTGCTGCAGGTGGCCAATATGGTTTTGAACTGGCACTGCAATGGATAGATAGTGAAGAAGATTATATTGCCGCCGCGGGATGGTCAACGCTGGCAAATTGGGTGTCGCTTAAGCCGAACGAACAATTGGACATGGCGATAATAAAGCAATTATTGCAACGTGTTGCCGGTAAAATAAAAACTGCCCCCAATAGGGTGCGCTATACCATGAACATGTTTATAATTTGTGTGGGCAGCTATGTTACACCGCTAACTGATGATGCAATTGCCACAGCTAATAAAGTAGGCATGGTAACGGTTGATATGAATGGTACCGCTTGTAAAGTACCCGATGCCGCGCAATACATTGAAAAAACATTAGCCCGGACTAAAGGCAAAAAGAAAAATACGGTAAAGTGCTAATACTTGCCTTGAACTATTAATATGAATAATATACAAGCCTGCCTTTTCGATCTGGATGGAGTAATTGTTGATACCGCCGTTTACCACTATAAAGCCTGGAAAAGGCTGGCCAACCAATTGGGTTTTGATTTTACCGAGGAACAAAACGAATTGCTAAAAGGTGTGAGCCGTGTACGGTCCTTAGAAATTATTTTGGAGATTGGCGGCGTTGCTAAAACAGAGGTAGAAAAAGCAGAACTCGCTGCCCAAAAAAATACCTGGTATGTAGAAATGATAACACACATGCAACCTGACGAAGTTTTACCCGGGGCACGTGAGTTTATACAAGTATGTCGTGATGCCGGTATAAAGATAGCATTGGGTTCTGCCAGTAAAAACTCCATGACCATATTGCAGAAAATTGATATGGTAAACCTGTTTGATGCCATCATAGACGGCAACAAAGTAAGCAAAGCCAAACCCGACCCGGAAGTGTTTTTAAAAGGAGCAGAAGCATTGGGGGTTACCCCATCGGCCTGTGTGGTATTTGAGGATGCCATAGCTGGTGTAGAAGCCGCAATTAATGGCGGAATGAAAGTAGTGGGTATTGGCTCGCCAACGGTGCTTAAAGGGGCTAATTTGGTGGTGAAGGGGTTGAATGAAATGAGTTTGGAGATATTAAAAACATTATAAAAAACGTCATTGCGAGGAACGAAGCAATCTTTATATAGGACAGTCAAGCAGATAAATGTCGTTCAATAACGAACACTCCGGTTTTGATTTGCATGTGCAGAGATTGCTTCGTTCCTCGCAATGACGGTAATTAATAAGAAATGAAACAATACTTTAAAGTTGACGAGTGGAAAATAATTGAAGAGGGTTTTGACCCCAAACATCACCCAATAGCCGAGAGCGTATTTAGCCTGGGTAATGGCCGTATGGGCCAGCGCGCCAACTTTGAAGAAGCTTATAGTGGCGAAACTTTACAGGGTAATTATGTAGCCGGGGTTTACTATCCCGATAAAACCCGCGTAGGCTGGTGGAAAAACGGCTACCCCGAATACTTTGCCAAAGTATTAAATGCTGCCAACTGGATAGGTATAGATATTGTAATTGATGGCGAGCAACTGGATCTGGCTAGATGTGAGGTAACCAACTTCAGGCGTGAGCTGAATATGCAGGATGGCTATCTGAAAAGAAACTTCCGCGCGAAAACGGCTAATGGTAAAGAAGTTGAGGTAGAAGCTATCCGCTTTTGCAGTATGGCTGATGATGAAACGGGTGCCATAAAGTATACCCTAACGCCTTTAAATTTTAGCGGCCCAATAACCATTACCCCCTACATTGATGGCGATGTAGTCAACAAAGATTCTAACTACGATGAAAAGTTTTGGGATGAGGTAAAAAAGCAGGCCAATGCTAATGGTGGCTATGTGCAACTCAAAACCAAGAAAACAGGATTTGAAGTAGCTACCGGAATGCTTTTCAATATTTCGCAGGAGGGTAAAAAACAACCTGTTGAAAAGGAAAAATATGTTGGTGTTAAAGTTGATTTACAAGCGGAGCAGGGTAAACCCATCACCATCATCAAATACGCGGCTAATCTATCTTCTCAAAATTATAAGGCAGAGGATATGGTAAATGAATTGAACAAAACCTTAGATCGCATAAGCAAAAAAGGATTTGATACGATGTTGGCCGAGCAAGCCGCTGCCTGGGCCGAAAAGTGGAAGCATAACGATATAATTATTGAGGGCGATGTAGCCGCGCAGCAGGCCATCAGATTTAATATTTTCCAGTTAAATCAAACTTATACCGGCGAGGATGACCGCCTGAATATTGGTCCGAAAGGATTTACGGGCGAAAAGTATGGGGGCTCTACCTATTGGGATACCGAGGCATATTGTGTGCCTTTCTATTTGGCCACTGCCGACCCAAAAGTGACTCGCAACTTACTGCTTTATCGCTATAAACAATTAGAAAAAGCTATTGAGAACGCGCAATTATTAGGCTTTAAGGGTGGTGCCGCATTATACCCCATGGTTACTATGGATGGTACCGAATGCCATAACGAATGGGAAATAACTTTTGAAGAGATACACCGCAACGGCGCTATTGCCTATGCCATTTATAACTATGTGCGCTACACGGCGGATGAAAGTTATTTAGCCGATTATGGCTTAGAAGTTTTAATAGCCATCGCCAGGTTTTGGTCGCAGCGGGTTAATTGGAGCGAGGATAAACAGCGGTATGTTATGCTGGGTGTAACCGGGCCAAACGAGTATGAAAATAACATTAACAACAACTGGTACACCAATACTTTAGCGGTATGGTGTATGCAATATACGCTGGATATAATTGCCCAAGTGAAGGCTGCGGATAGTGCAAAATACGATGCATTGGTTAGCAAGATCAGCTTTGCTGAAGGAATGGAAACTGCTCGTTTTAAACACATCATCCAAAATATGTATTACCCGTATGATGAAAAGCAGCAGGTGTTTTTACAGCAGGATGGGTATTTGGATAAAGAGCAGATATTGGTTAAAGATATCCCCGCAGGGGAGCGCCCGTTGAACCAAAAATGGAGTTGGGACAGGATACTGCGGTCGTGCTATATCAAACAGGCGGATGTATTGCAAGGTATTTACTTTTTTGAGGATAGGTATGATATAGATACCATCCGCCGCAACTTTGATTTTTACGAGCCGCGTACGGTGCATGAGTCATCATTGTCGCCATGTGTGCATGCCATATTAGCCGCCAAACTGGGTGATGAGGCACGGGCCTACGAGTTTTACCTGCGCACTTCGCGTTTGGATATAGACGATTATAACAACGATACCGAAGACGGTTGCCACATTACCTCCATGGCCGGCACCTGGATGGCTGTTGTGGAGGGCTTTGGCGGTATGCGAGTTAAAAATGGTATGTTATCGTTTGATCCCTTCTTGCCGGGTAAATGGGAATCGTTCTCTTTTAATGTGGGTTTTAGAGGAGCGATATTAAATGTAAAAGTGAGTAAGGGCGGGGTTGATATAAAGAATTTATCCGGTGCGCCAATAGCTGTTTTGGTGCATGGAAAAGAACGTGTTGTTTAATAAATAATCAAGCAACCTTTAATTAAAAATACTTTACTTTAGTATTTCAATATGCAATCCACCCCAACCGATCATAAACTCATCATATACCAACTATTGCCGCGTTTATTTGGCAATACCCAAACATTAAACAAACACTATGGCTCCATTGAAGAAAATGGAGTAGGTAAGTTTAATAATATTACTGACAAAGCCCTTCAAGAAATAAAAAATATGGGTTTTACCTACGTTTGGTATACCGGGGTAATTGAACACGCTACCATGACCGATTATTCGGCTTATGGCATAAAACCCGATGATCCGGATATTGTAAAGGGCAGGGCAGGCTCGCCTTACGCGATAAAAGATTATTATGATGTCGATCCCGATCTGGCGGTTGATGTAAATAACCGGATGGCTGAATTTGATGCCCTTATTGAACGTACGCATAACAACGGCCTAAAAGTTATTATTGATTTTGTACCCAACCACGTGGCGCGTACCTATGCATCTGATAAAAAACCTGCGGGGGTGCGCGATTTTGGGCAGGACGATGATACTACCAAAGCATTCTCGCCCACTAACGATTTTTACTACCTTCCGGGGCAGTACTTTGAAGTGCCGCATGGCTATAACCCGGGCGGTGACGAATTTCATAGTCCGCTTAAGGATGGCGAATTTGATGAATATCCCGCCAAGGCAACGGGTAATGATGTATTTGATCCCTATCCATCCATTAATGATTGGTTTGAAACCGTGAAGCTGAATTATGGGGTCGACTATGCTACTAATCAACGCCATTTTGACCCTATTCCGCCGCTATGGAACAAGCTATATGATATCCTGCATTTCTGGACGCAAAAAGGCATAGATGCCTTTAGGTGCGATATGGTGGAGCACGTGCCATTTGAGTTTTGGGGATGGATAGTACCAAAACTAAAAGCCGAAGTGCCCTCGATCATATTCATCGGCGAAGCCTATGATAAAAGTAAATACCGCGATTATATTTTTAAAGGAAAGTTTGATTACTTATATGATAAAACTGGATTATATGATACATTAAGACCTCTTACTACTGATCCATATAACCATTCTACGTGGCAAATAAACGCCGTGTGGAACTATGATACTAAAGATATTGACCAGCACATGCTGCGCTTTATGGAAACGCATGATGAGCAGCGCATTGCTTCCAACTATTTTGCAGGCAATGCCTGGTATGCCATACCGGGTATGATAGTTACTGCAACTTTATCAACAGGGCCGGTATTAGTTTATAGCGGGCAGGAAGTAGGTGAAACTGCATACAGAAGCGAGGGCTTTAGCGGAGAAGATGGCCGCACCACCATTTTTGATTATTATGGACTACCAGAGCATCAAAAATGGTTAAACAACGGGCAATTTGATGGCGCCGGCTTGAGCGAGGAACAAAAAAAGTTGCGTGGGTTTTATTGTAATTTATTAACCGCGGTACAAACCCATGAGGCTCTGCGCACAGGCGAGTTTTATGAATTGATGCTGGCCAATCAAAACCGCGGTGGCTTTGATGAACGCATATACTGTTACCTGCGTTACACTGCACAGGAGCAAATTTTAATTGTGGTAAATTTTGACCGTAACCCGCGCGACCTGAATGTTATTTTGCCGGATGATCTGTTAGATAAATTGAATATGCATGGTGAAAAGCAACTAACCGATCTGTTAACAGGTACAAGTTATAATTCAGCAGACATTAAAAGCGGCTTGAATATTGCTTTATCAGCCATGAATGGTGTAATATTGAAATTTTAACATGTATTTGTTGTGATTTTCATAAAAATATATCCATTTCGTTATTTTTAAAGCAATCTATTGTCCGTTTATTGAAAAATAATTCGTTTATTAGCTAATAGAAAGCATATCCCAATTATTCATTAATTGGTTGGTGATGTGCATGCATATTAAAGTTGTTTATGGAAGAAAATATACAAGATCCGGAGTTGTTGGCCAATAAATTGCTTGAAGAGGAAGAGGAGTTTCATCATTTGAATAATCCTGCCGATGCCATAAAGCCGGTAGTTAAAAAATACCTGGGCATACCTAAACAGGCAGAACAATCAGACAATAGAATATACTTTACAGATGGCGATGCCAAGGTGGAGATCGTCATTGTAACCGAGCAGGTTATACGCGTAAGGTTGGCTCCGCATGGTGTATTCCTCGAAGAATTTTCATACGCTGTACCTAAACTAAATAGCAAGCCTGTTGCTTTTACCATAGCTGAAAATGAAGATGAGTTTCGTGTTTCTACAAGTGCTGTAAGTTGCCATATATCAAAAGAGAATTTTCATATATCATTTTCTGATTGCGAGAGCAATATCACCAGTGCGGATGCTGTACCTATGCACTGGGAAGAAAATATAAAATTTGGTGGTTACTATGTATTCTGTACCAAAGAGTGCCGCCCCGAAGAAAGCTTTTTTGGCTTAGGCGATAAACCTACCGAGCTTAACCTGCGCGGCAAGCGCCTGAAAAACTGGAACACCGATGCCTATTCCTTTAACTGGAACCAGGATCCATTATACCGCGCTATACCATTTTATATCAGCTTAAATGATGATATAGCCCACGGTATTTTCTTTGATAATACATTTAAAACGCACTTTGATTTTGGCGCCGAAGATAAAACCAAAACCAGCTTTTGGGCCGATGGTGGCGAACTGCAATATTATTACATCCACGGCCCGCATATGATGGATGTGGTGAAAAGCTACCACCTGTTAACCGGTACCCACCCTATGCCGCCACTTTGGGCGTTAGGTTATCACCAATGCCGCTGGAGCTATTACCCTGAGGCTAAGGTAAAAAAGATCGCGAACGGTTTCCGCGAAAATAAAATCCCGTGCGACGGTATATATCTGGACATTGATTATATGGACGGGTACCGCTGCTTTACCTGGAATAAAAAATATTTCCCTAACCCTAAGCGGATGATCAGCGAGTTGGCGGCTGATGGCTTTAAGACGGTAGTAATTATTGACCCGGGCATACGCGTGGATGATAATTACTGGGTGTTTAAAGAAGGCAAGGAGAATAAGCATTTTTGCCGCCGAAGCGATGATTACTTTATGGAGGGCCACGTTTGGCCGGGCCGTTGCCAGTTTCCTGATTTTACTAACCCTGATGTAAGGGAATGGTGGGGAGGATTGTTTGAAGGTTTGGTTGAGGCAGGCGTAGCGGGTGTTTGGAATGATATGAACGAGCCGGCTGTATTTGGTGCAGGTACTTTCCCGGATGATGTGCGCCACCAGTATGACGGGCACCGTGGTTCGCACCGTAAAGCACATAATGTTTACGGTATGCAAATGGTGCGCTCAACCTATGAAGGTTTACGTAAACTCATGAAAAATAAGCGTCCGTTTACCATAACCCGCGCAGGTTATTCGGGCGTGCAGCGCTACGCTTCGGCATGGACGGGTGATAACGTGGCATCATGGGAGCATTTAAAATTAGGTAATATACAGTGCCAGCGTATGTCGGTTTCGGGCATACCATTTATTGGTACAGATATAGGTGGTTTTAGTGGTGAGCCTGATGGCGAACTATTTACCCGCTGGATACAAATGGGAACTTTCTCGCCATTTATGCGGGCACACTCGGCAGGTGATACCAAAGAGCGTGAGCCATGGAGCTTTGGCGAACCATTTACTGCTATTAACCGCACATTTATTGAATTACGGTATCGTTTATTGCCTTACCTGTACTCGGCGTTTTGGGAACATCATCGTTATGGCTTCCCGATACTAAGGCCGGTGGTAATGCAGGAGCAGGAGGTATATAGCAACCACTTCCGCCAGGATGAGTTTACCTATGGGGATAAAATATTAGTTTGCCCGGTTTTAGAACCCGGCCAAAAAAGCAGGAAAGTGTATTTGCCAACCGGCAACTGGTACAACTTCTGGAGCAATGAAATGGTTGCAGGAGGTAAAGAAACCGAAGTATTGACCCCACTGGAAACCATACCACTTTTTGTAAAAGCAGGATCGGTAATACCCGAATACCCGGTAATGCAATATGTGGGCGAAAAGGAGATTGAAGAAGTTATATTAAACATTTATTATAGCGACTACGAAGCCAATTCCTTCCTGTTTGAAGATTACGGCGAAACATTTGCCTACGAGCAGGATATCTATTTAGAGAAAAAATTTGCGGTAAGCGGTACCAAAACCAGCTTTACTATTAAACAAAGTATGGAAGGTTTATATAATCCGCGTTATGAAAACTATGCCTTTAAAATAATTGGTTTACCATTTAAACCATCAAAAATTACTAACAGTGAAGGTAAACTGATAACCGATTTTACATTTGAAAATAACTGCCTTGAAATGAAGTTTAGTAAAAACTTTAAGCGGCTGGAGATAGTGAAGTAACATATCAAACCGTCATTGCGAGGAACGAAGCAATCTCTAAACCAGACAGTAAAAAGGATAATGCTTTTGTGAAGTCCTACGACTCGTCAGTTTTGATTAGCTTATGTAGAGATTGCTTCGTTCCTCGCAATGACGTTCGGTAAAAAAGACTTTCGAAGTTTTAAAAACTTCGAAAGTCTTTTTTGTTTATGGTGTGTACGCCCACAATATTTATATATTTGGTTATTATACATCTCATCCCGAAAGGATATCTAAATTATGGCCAAAAAAGCACCTGCAACACCAAAAGCCGAAAAAGAAGTTAAAACTGTAAAGCCTAAAGCTGCAGCTAAGGAGAAATCCGCGCCAGCCAAAAAAGCGACAGCGCTGGTACCTCCACTAAAATATAACGTACAGCCCTATAGCCGTTTTACCGAGTTTGATATCGGCCTTTTTAAAGCCGGTAAACATTATAAGTTGTATGAAAAATTCGGCTCGCACGTAGTGGAGCATGATGGCGTGGTGGGTACTTATTTTGCAGTGTGGGCACCTAATGCCAAGTTTGTATCGGTAATGGGTGGCTTTAACGGGTGGAACCGTGGTTCGCATGGCTTATATGTTCGTTGGGATGGTTCAGGTGTTTGGGAAGGTTTTATCCCCAATATTGGCAATGGCGAAGCTTATAAATATTTTATAGCCTCCAACACCGGCGAGGATTTGGAGAAGGCCGACCCGTTTGCCTTACGCTGGGAAGAACCCCCGCGTACGGCATCCATCATTGCAGATACTTTTTACGAGTGGAATGATAAAGCCTGGATGGAGAAGCGTTATGAACACAATGCTTTAGATAAGCCGTACTCGGTTTACGAGGTACATATAGGCTCATGGGCACGTAGTCCCGAAAGCCCTGATCTGTTTTTTAACTACGAACAACTGGCAGATAAATTGGTTCCTTATGTAAAGGATATGGGCTTTACGCATGTAGAGTTTATGCCGATTATGGAGCACCCTTATTATCCAAGCTGGGGTTACCAGGTAAGCGGGTATTTCGCGGCATCATCACGCTATGGTACACCACAGCAATTGATGTTATTAATTGAGCGCTTTCACCAGGAAGGTATAGGCGTAATACTGGATTGGGTACCATCCCATTTCCCGGGTGATGCACATGCCCTGTACAATTTTGACGGTACGCATTTATATGAGCATGCCGATATGCGCAAAGGCTTCCACCCGGATTGGAAGTCTTACATATTCAACTACGGGCGTAACGAGGTGCGCGCATTTTTAATAAGCAATGCTATTTTTTGGTTAGATAGATACCATGTAGACGGCCTGCGTGTTGATGCGGTAGCATCTATGCTATACCTTGATTATTCGCGTAATGAAGGCGAATGGGAGCCTAATGTATTTGGCGGCAACGAAAACCTGGAAGCCATATCATTTTTAAAAGAATTTAATGAGGCCTGCTACAGCCATTTCCCCGATATACAAACTATTGCCGAAGAATCAACCTCATTTACAGGCGTAAGCCGACCGATATTTTTGGGTGGATTGGGTTTTGGCATGAAATGGATGATGGGCTGGATGCACGATGCTATAAAATACTTTAGCGAAGATCCGGTGCATCGTAAATATCACCATAACCAAATAACCTTTAGTTTGATATACGCGTTTACAGAGAATTTTATGCTGCCTTTCTCGCATGATGAGGTGGTTTATGGCAAAGGCTCTATGCTGCGTAAAATGCCGGGCGATGAATGGCAGCAGTTTGCCAATTTACGTTTGCTGTATAGCTTTATGTTTACTCATCCGGGTACCAAGTTGTTATTTATGGGTGATGAATTTGCGCAGGGCGAAGAGTGGAACTACCAATACTCGTTAGACTGGCATGTAATGGAATACCCCAATCACCAGGGTATGGCGGCAGCAGTAAAAGCTTTAAATAATTTGTATAAAACAGAGCCTGCTTTGTATGAAAAAGGTTTTGATAGCAGCGGTTTTGAATGGATAGACGGTGGCAATGCGGATGATTCTATTGTGATATATGCCCGTAAAGGCCACGATGCCCAAAACGATGTAGTGGTTGTATTAAACATGACACCCGTTACCCGCCATGATTATCGCGTAGGTGTAACTACAGGTGGGGGTTGGAAAGAGATATTCAATTCAGACTCGACAGAGTTTTGGGGTAGCGGTGTTACTAATTACGGCACTTTAAATGCCGAGTACATTAACTGGCACGGAAGAGATCATTCTATCAAAATAACTATACCACCGTTGGGAGCGGCAGTGTTTAAACGGATTTAACTAACCACCGCGTCATTGCGAGCGATAGCGTGGCAATCTCTAAATAGGACATTCAAACGGCAGATTTCGATTTACGGAACTAATGAACGTTTTATTTATTGATTTGCAAGTGCAGAGATTGCTTCGTTCCTCGCAATGACGAGAAGAAAATAAAAAAGCAGCCATTGGCTGCTTTTTTATACTTACTTTTTAGTGGCCGTAACCCTATAACTTTCAGGCGGACCTAAATAGCTTGATTTTACACCGCCACGGTCTAATACTATTTTCTCTAATACAACCGATGGGTCAACCATCCAGTATTTAACTATATGTTTACCCGGTTTGCTGATATAATGGTTTGAACTTAATACTTTGATCAAATTAGCCGAGTTACCCTCCATAACGCCATTAGCCCTTCTTGGGTCGGCAATAAGCGGATCAATATTAACTTTAACAGGCGCTTCATCATCAATGGATATAGCATACCATAAACCTTTTTCGTGTGTAAAGTCGATAGAAGGAGCGGTGTAAACCAATAGTTTCACTTTTCCGGTATCAGCAACATTCACTTCGTACTCCAAATGCGGACTGTTACCCCCCGGATTTTCAATACGAGGATGAGTTATAGGCGTACCTTCAATACCAGATAATGTACGCCCGTAATCAGGCAGGATGTTCCATTTAACGTCAGTTCCGTTTACCAGCTTGCTGTAGTGGATCGCCTCCATCGATGCATATCCATTACTTTCAACAAATCCAGAAGTTGGCACCGGTTTGCTGTTATTTACAATTGCTTGCACAACTACGGTCTTACCATCACTTGACGTAATAGTAATGGGTACACGGTTAATACCTTTTGGCGCTGTGGTCCAATCTACATTAACCCAAACCCGTTGTTGTTTATCAATTTTACCGGTTGCAGGTGTTACCTGTACCCATGGCTGGCTGGATTTTGCGGTATAAGTAAATGAGGCCAGCCCGCGGTTAAATACTTCAAAATAACGGCCAACTCTTGGGTATTGTGTAAATTCCGGCAATACAGCTTCGGTAGTAGCTTTTGGCCAGTAATCGGCAGAGCCTTCAATAGATACACCCATTTCGGCAGCTTCGGTAGGGGTTATCTTTACAAATGTAGGTAACCTGTTTTCGTTGCCACCACCTGCTTTTCTCGGTGCATCCCAACTGGTATAGCCAATATGTACCTGGTCCATCATGTGGCTCCATTTGCCATTAGCTAATGTATCATTAAAATATTTGGTTATGCGGGCATCTTCTGCGAATAATTTTTCTGCTTTTTTAGCTTCATCATCGGCAGCAGTTCGGCCCTGGTTGCCATATAATTTTTGTTTGGCAGATGCCAGGTACATTTCATTAAAATTAGCAGATGCCGTTACCGGGTGTAATACTAATTGATAAAATGCATCTTTATATATGGCAGGTATTTTTTTGCTCAGTTTAATAGTTTGTTCTTTCAAGTTATTATAGTCAGATACTACGGTTTCAAATTCGCGGTAATCAGTTAAACTATAAGGTGTGCTGGTACGAATGGTAGTTGGGTCAACCATTTCAGGTTTACGCCTGCCATTATATTTACCATATAGTGATATAATCTGGGCAATTTCGGCAGCATGTTCGGGGCCAAATTGTTGGGCAGCCCAATTTCTGGTATATTCCTGTAAACTATTAGCCGGATATTTTTTAGGGTTCCATGCCATATCTAAAAAGAAGCTTATAGGAAATTCATATGGCTTTAAATCACCAACATTTACCACCCATTCTTTTGTTACACCATAATTATAAGCCAGGTTCATTTGTTCCCAAATGTGAGGTAATGGGTTAGTGTTAACCCATTGGTAATTGCGTGGGCCGCCATGATAATCAAAATGATAATAAATACCATAGCCGCCTTTATTGTTTTCACCTAATTTTGGCAGTCTTCTTACGTTGCCCCAGTTATCGTCACAATATAATATGGTAATATCTTCAGGTACGCGCATTCCTGCATCATAGTAATCCTGCACTTCTTTATACAATGCCCAAACCTGCGGGGTTTGGTTAGCTGGTTTACCTGTAGCTGCCGCGATAGACTCGCGTTGTTCTTTAATGATCTTTTCTAATAACGATATATTGGCAGCAGCACCCCCCTGTGCCATAGGCTCATCGCCATCGCCACGCATACCTACAGTAACCAATACTTCTTTACCGTTATTGCGTTGCATACCTTTTAACCAAAATTCTTTTAACACCTCTTGGTTAGTAGCATAATTCCAAACCTGCTGTTCTTTAGGAAAGTTTTGTTTGTAACGCTCCCAATCTTTTTGTGCACGGGTCATAGGCTCATGGTGCGAGGTGCCCATGATAATCCCCATTTTATCAGCCAGGATAGGGTTATCCGGGTCATCATCATTAAAGGCGTTGTTCCACATGGCCGGCCATAAAAAATTGGCCTTTAATCGCAGCAGCAACTCAAACATGTGTTCGTATAAATAATGGTTAACACCGTTATCCATTATTTTACCATTTATAGCTGATGGCTTTTTATTTAAAGCAGCAAATTTCTCTTTGGCCCAGCCCGAAAAGCCGGGAGCCTCATCATTGATAAAAATACCGCGATACTGTACAGCGGGTTCGCCATCGGTATGGCGGCCGGGTAATACGTATAAGGCGTTTTTATGTAATACAGGTACATCTGCCCAATAATACCATGGCGATACGCCTATTTGCGATGAAAGATCATAAATGCCATATATAGTGCCTCGTTTATCGCTTCCGGCTATAACCAAAGCACTTTCGACACCCGGCATAGGGTTTTTTACCAGTTGCGATATAAACAGTTCGTTTTTACCTGCTAGATCGGCAGCATTTAATTTTTTAGCCTGAATAAGTTGATCAATCAAAGGGCTTTTACCAAAAGTGCCAATAATTACCACCTCGCGGCCGGTTACCTTGCCTGTAGATATTGCAGGTTCGGCACCGGTTACTTTATTAATATCGGTTTGCAGGTTTTTTACAGCCATCATAACACCTTCAAAATCTGTATCGCTAATAAACAGGGTAGTTGATTTTCCCGCCGCTGATAATGTAAAAGACCCGGTTACCCTTTTTGTGGATACGTAAGGCTCATCAACAGCATATAATGTGGTGCTTATAAAAATAAGCCATATGGCTAATGATGAAATAATAGTTATACGGGGCTTTAAATAACGCTTTTGGGCTTTAACCCAAACAAAAATATTTTTCATAATTGTGGTTTTATAATCGATATTGCAATCGATTGCAAATAATAGTTAAATGTAGTATTTTTATATTAATAGTTTTTTATTCTAACTGTTATTTTACATATACCCCTATACTTATTGATAGTTAAATTGTGGGGTACAAATAAAAATATTTTTTGAAAAATTATTTTTATTTTTTTTTGATAAAAACCCTCAAAAATTTCATTGTATTTTAATTAAGTGTCAATTAAATTATAATTTTTTTAATAAAGCGCGCTTTAAATTGCAATCGATTACTGCAACCGATTACAAAAATATAGTAACCGATTGCTGCAACCGATTGCAATTGTAATATTTTATTTACTTTTATCCGTTCTAAATCAATTATAACATAAAGTTTAGTAGATAAACTTAACTCCAATCGCTGTTTTTTTATTTCAATTATCTGTTTTTCAATTACTTGTAAATATTAATGCAATCGATTGCAATAAAAATGAATAAACCAATTAATTATATAAATATGGGGAAAAGCAAACTTTAAATCCTGAAAAGCAATCAGGCCATAGGCTGTAAGTATTGCACTGACTATGTCTGGCTTGAAATTGCATTGAATAGCCGGATATACTGCAAAATTGGAAATTAACAACAATGCAAAATTTTATATCAATCAATTAAATTATGGAAAAACTTAAACTTATCAAATGCTTGAAAACATTGCTTTTGCTTATAGGCATAAGCTTGTTTGCAGGTAAAATTTATGCGCAGAATGTGACCTTGCGTGGCCATGTTACTGATCAAAAAGGAGAATCCTTAATCGGTGCTACTGTTAAGGCAGCCGGGCAAACCGAAGGGACATCTACAGATGTAAATGGTAATTTTGTATTACCTGTAAGCGCTAACACCACGTCATTAAGCGTGAGCTATATTGGATATCTTACTCTGAATGTGCCTGTTAAAAGTGGTGCAACTAATTTAGGTAATATAGTGTTGGCCAATGATGCTAATAACCTGGATGAGGTTGTAGTAGTAGGTTATGGTACCTTAAAAAGGCAGGACGTAACAGGTACGGTTGCAACAGTTGATCGCAAAGTATTACAGGAAATTCCTGCTACAAACGTATTCGAGCAGTTAAAAGGCAGAGTAGCCGGTGTTGACGTGGTAAACGGTAACAACGGACCGTCAATTCTTATTCGTGGCGCCCGTACAATTGGTAACCCAGGAGCGGATGGACCACTCATAGTACTTGATGGTGTTCCTTTTCGTAACAATATCGAAAATATTAACCCTAATGACATTAAAAGCCTTGACGTGTTAAAAGGTGCTTCGGCAACAGCCATTTATGGTTCACGTGGGTCAGGTGGTGTGATTTTAATTACAACAAACAAAGGCCGTGTAGGGCAAACTCAAACTTCATATGATGCATATTACGGTGTCAATAAGTTAGCAGATCAGTTGCAAATGCTTGATGCTACCGGATATCAGCAACTTAAAAAGGACGTACTACAAGGTGCTATTTTACAAGGTTTACAAGCCGGGGTTACGGATCCAAACGGTTTAACAGCAGTTGAACTTGCCAATATTCCAAAAGGTGTTAATACAGACTGGGGTAGATTGGTGATCAAAAATGGTTATACTACCGATCATAGTTTACGTGTATCAGGTGGAACTGAAAAAGCACAATATAATGTAGGGTTGGGTTATAATTTGGGTACAACGCTTGAGCCAAATAACCAAACTCAACGTATTACCCTTAACACAAATGTTGATTTTAAAGTGAATAGTATTTTGAAAGTTGGTGCGAGCATTCAAAACAGCTTAAGAATAATACAAGCAGACGGCGGCAGTCAGTACGCCATTGCAAGAACATACAGCCCATTATTTAGCCCTTATAATGCTGATGGTACACTTAATGTTACTCCATTTGTAGGCACACAAGATTCTGGAGCTGCAAACCCTTTACTACGTGCTTCATTACCTAATGCATATTATAACCACACACGTGGCTTTGTAACCAATGATGTTGTTTATGCGGAGTTATCGCCGTTTGACCATTTTAAGTACAGATACCAGGTGGGTTACAGCTATTCACAGTCTTTACAGGGTCAATACAATGGTATCAATGGTGCTGATATTCTTACTATAGCAAAAACAAATGCCAGTACAACCAACAACTCTCAGTATGCTACCAGCCAAGAACACTTATTAACCTATGATAATAATTTCGGGAAACACCATATCAATTTTGTTGGCGGTTTTACGGTAGAAACTGTACATGTTGAAAATTCAAACATGAGCGCTACAGGTATTCCATCAGATGCTAACAAAAACAGTAACCTTAATTTAGGTACTTTTCAAAGCTTTGGTGGTAACATAACCGAAACTGGGCTTATATCTTACCTTAGTCGTTTAAACTACGCATTTGGTAGTAAATATGATGTTACTGCAACCTATCGTGTAGATGGTAACTCTACCCTGGCACAAGGCAAACAATATACCAGTTATCCTTCAATAGGTTTAGGCTGGGTTATCAGTAATGAAGATTTTATGCGCCCATATGCTTTTATTGATAATTTAAAACTAAGAGCCGGTTATGGCGAGAACTCTACAATTAGTGGAAGCGCTTATCAAACCTTGGGTCAATTAAGTACTACCAATTTTCAATATGGCGGCCTAACTACAGGTGATGCACAAGGTGTTAGGGTTACTAACCTGGTTAATACGGCCCTTACCTGGCAGCGTACTAAAGAGTTTAACTTAGCATTAGATTTCTCTGTATTAAAAGGCAGACTTTCTGGTAGCATTGAAGGTTATGCACAAAATACTTCAGGTATAATTTTAGATAATATTTTACCTGTTACAACGGGTGCAAGTACCCAGAAATCAAACTTAGGAAATTCGTCGAACAGAGGTATTGAGTTAACTTTAAGCAGTATTAATGTTAGGGGTGCCCATGGATTATCATGGAGTACTGATTTTAATATTGGTTTTGCACGAGAAAGAATCGACCAATTACCTAACGGCGCTCCTTTTAACATAGGTTCAGGCTTATGGGTAGGCCAACCGCAAAATGTGATCTATGACCTGCGTAAATTAGGTATCTGGCAGATATCAGATTCGCCAGGTATAGATGTTACTAAATCAGCTCAAACGGGCGGTGCAGCAAACGGACAAAAAGTATACTTACCAATTGCTGGAATTACACCGGCACAATATCCCGGCCAGATCCACGTACAGGATTTAAACAATGATGGGAAAATAGACGCTAAGGATAACCAGATAATAGGTCACTCAAACCCTAACTATACCTTTGGTTTTACTAACCGTTTTACCTATCGTAACTTTGATTTGAGCATTGTTATTCAAGGCAGAATGGGCTTTACAACGGTGGTTCCTTATATATCATCATCCAACACAAATTCACAAGGATGGCAATTTTTGAATACTGGTCGTAAAAATCAACCGGTTATTCCTTACTGGACACCTGAGAATCCGGGCGGTACTTTTCCTGAGCCTAACTTTACACAGAGTAACTATTACTCAACCTTGCAGTATTATGATGGTTCATTTATCCGTGCAAAAAGCATCAACCTTGGTTACAACCTACCAAGCGCGGTACTTAAACACATAGGTATTGCATCACTTCGTTTATATGCAAACATGACTAACCCATTCTTTATTTATGCCCCGGTACGTAACTTTGGTTTCACAGTACCTGATGCAGAATCAACTAATAATGTACAAATAAACGCCTTTAGTACAAGTGGTAGTGCTCCTCGTGCGGCTGGTCTTAATGCTACCACACAAGTACGTACAATTATTTTTGGTATTAACGCAAGATTTTAATGATAAGAAATATGAAAATTTTAAACAAAATGAGTATGATCGTCGCATCTGTGGCGATACTCACTTCAGTAAGCAGTTGTAAAAAGATACTGGACGAAAAACCACAGTCTGCTTTATATCCTGATTACTTTAGTACGCCCGGTGGTGTTATAGGTGGCATAACCGGTGTGTACCAGGATTTAAGACAAAATTATTTTGGCAGGCAGGAATTTGTTTGGTTTTATGATGGTACAGATGATTCTCAATTCGGCTCAAGCGGAGGTGGTCAATTGCCATTAGATACTTATAGCGGTATCAATTCGTCCTTTACGGGCCCAACGTTTAATCCCGATGGTGGTGTTAATAGCCTTTGGGCTGATATAAATACTTTAAATGGTGTTATAAAATTTGCACCGGCACTAAGTATTGACGCCGCTACAAAGGCAGCATATATTGCACAGGCCCAGTTTTTACGTGGATGGATATACTTGTTTATGGTACAAACTTGGGGCGGTACCACGGCTACCCAAAAAAGTGGTATTCCGTTGCATACAACTTTTATTACTGAAGCTACCACTGCTGATGCGCCTGCAGCAGCAACTGATATCTATAACCAGATCATAGCAGATTTTACTGCAGCAGCAGCAGCATTGCCAAATACCATTACTTCTTCAAATCCGTTTTCGGCAGGGGGGCAAGGTAAAACAGCAACCGCGGCAGTTGCAAATGCTTACCTGGCAAAAACATACCTTACAAGAGGGTATCTTACAGAGGTTACACCGAACGCAGCTGCCGACTTTCAAAAAGCTGCTGATCTGACTGCCGCTATTATCGCAAACAAAGGTCTTTATGGCCTTGATCTATGGCAGGATTATAATGATGCCCATAACCAAAATAATGATTATGGCAAAGAAAATATGTTTGCTATTGATTTTGGTATCGGCGATCCTGCTTTTACGGGTTATACGCAACAGGGTAATGGTGGTTTTGGACTAAATTTCATCACTGTATTAATGCGCCCTAATTATATTGCCAGCCCAAGGGTAGATAACGTTGCCGGTAAAACCGACGCGGTGCCACAGGTATTTAGTGGCCCGGCAGCAATGCAGCGTGACGTTTACAACGGCCGTCCTTATATACGTGTAGCGCCAAACCATGTATATACCAACAAAGTTTTTGCTGACCAGGTACATGATGCCCGTTGGGACGCTACATTCCAAACTTTCTGGATTAATAATACCAATACAGCTGCAGGTAAAAAGTTTGACGGCACTTTAAAAGGCAAATTAGCTCAAACGTCAAATTTCTCACTAAGTGTATATAACGTTCCTGTTGATGGTGATACCGCTGTATTAATGCCGGGTGTTGAAGTTACAAATGCTCGCCGGGATAACTTTAAAGGTGTTATCATTACTCCATCACAATACAGTAATGATATGTTTCCATGTGTGAAAAAATTTGATGATACAAGACGTACAGATAGGAATGACATGTCTGGCCGTCCGCTTGTTTTTCTGCGTTTTTCGGAAATTTACATGATGAATGCGGAAGCAAACTATATGTTAGGTGGTGCTAATATTAGCAAAGCAGTAGCTTCATTGAATGTTATCAGGCAGCGTGCGGCTTACCGTGTACCGGCTGATGGTGACCGTATTCCGAAAGGACAGTTCCGTGTTACGGCTGGTAATATGGCAGCATTAAACGCAGCAAATGCTGCTGAAATGGCTTTAACACCTGCACAGATCGCTTTGTTATCGGTTCCTAATAATACAACAACCCTAACACCTGATATTTGCGGTATGGACTTAATACTTGATGAATATACAAGAGAGTATTATGGTGACCCACGCAGATGGTATGATTTGGTACGTACACAACAATTAGTACGTAGAGCCAAATTATATAATGCAAGGGCTAAACCTAACATTCAGGATTATCACATGCGTCGTCCTATACCACAAGGTTTAATAGATGCCGTGTTAACCGGTCCAAAATATCCTCAAAATAATGGTTATTAATTGGTTATAATTTGATTGAGTGAAAAAAGCACCCCGTTTATCGGGGTGTTTTTTTTTGATTAAAAATGTAGTGTAAAATAGAAAAGGCCCCTATTTAGGAGCCTTAGTAAGTTGTAAATATATTTCTATTAAAATAATGTCCGTTTAATTCCCATCTCTAAGCCTCTCAACTCAGCTAAGCCTTTCATACGGCCCGTAACCGAGTATCCGGGGTAAGTATTATAATTGTAGTCGTCCAGTATTTTATGGCCATGATCAGGGCGCATAGGGATGGCAACGTCATCACGACCGGCATCAACTCTTTTTTGTTGCTCCAATATCACGGCTTTCATTACGGCATACATATCTGTGGTGCCTTCTAAATGGTTATCTTCATAAAAACTACCATCAGCTTCGCGCCTTACATTACGTAAATGTATAAAGTGCACATGTTGGCCCAGGCGATTCATTATACCCGGTAAATCATTATCACCACGGGCACCTAATGAGCCGGTACAATAAGTAAGGCCATTGCTTGGCGATGGCGCGGCATCTACAATAAATTTCAGATCAGCTTCGGTTGATACCACACGCGGCAACCCTAAAATAGGGAAGGGTGGGTCATCAGGGTGAATACACATCTTAACACCCAGCTTCTCCGCATCCGGAATAATGGCTTGTAAAAAATAAGCCAGGTTAGCTTTTAAAGCAGCAGCATCAACATTAGCATATTTTTTAAGATGCTCCTTAAATTCGGGTATGGTAAATACTTCATCAGTACCGGGCAGACCGGCCATAATGGTATTTATCAATAATTCTTTTTCACTGGCGCTAATGCTATCTAAATAAGCCTTAGCAGCCTTTTGTTGCTCGGGTGTAAACTCATCAAATGCTCCGGGGCGTTCTAAGATATACAGGTCAAACGCATGTACAGCCGCTGCCTCATAACGTAATGCCGACGCGTTGTTAGATAATCTAAAATCCAAATTGGTACGTGTCCAGTCCAGCACAGGCATAAAGTTATAGCATACGGTTTTAATGCCCTGTGCGGCCAAATTTTTTAAGGTCTGAATATAGTTGGCTATAGCCTCATCGCGGCCCTCTGTAGCGGTTTTAATGCTTTCGTGGATGTTGACACTTTCGACCACCGACCAGGTAAGCCCGGCAGCCTCTATTATATCTTTGCGTTTTTTTATTTCTTCGGGGCTCCATACCATACCTGAGGGGATATGATGCAAAGCATTAACAATACCGGTAGCACCGGTTTGCCTGATAGCTTGCAGGGAAACCGCGTCTGACGGGCCAAACCAACGAAATGTTTGTTCTAAATTATTAATCATTTGATGTCAAGTATATGCTTTTAACAGACAGGCAATTTACTACAAATGCTGTTAATGGAATTAAAATTTTGTGAAGGTATTAACAAAAAGCGAAAACTGCAATCGATTGCAATCTATATTGTAAAAAAGCATTACAACAAAAAAGCGCTCCCGATTTATCGGGAGCGCTTTTAGAATACTAAATTATTTGTATTAATAGAATACGGTGTATAGGGCAGTTAATATACCTATAATGATAAGCGCACCCACAGCAAAGCCGTTAGTGGTTTTAAACATGGAGGCATCAACTTCAAGGCCATTGGTTTTCTTGCCGCGTGCAGCGTCAATTAAACTAATGATGATCATGGAAATGATACATATTACAAATGTAATACCCATACGATCTAAGAAAGGAATTTCCCATAAGCCACTTTGCGTATTAAAGAAAGAAAAACCTATATTTTTCAATGGCTCCAAATTGGCAAACTTTGGTAAAAACTTAAAGAATACTGAGAAACCAAAACCACCTACTGTAGCAAAAAGAGCCGCGTTTGATGATGCTTTTTTCCAGAAGAAACCCAGGATAAACATGGCGAAAATACCGGGAGATACAAAGCCGGTATATTCCTGTATAAACTGGAAACCACCTTTTTTATCAATGCCTAAAAACGGTGAAATAACAACACCCAATATCATAGCTACCACAACACTTATCTTACCTACAGTTACCAGGTTTTTCTCGGTTGCATTAGGGTTTATTTTTTTGCGATAAATATCCAATGTAAAAATGGTTGCAATACTATTTGCCTTACCTGCTAACGAAGCTACTACGGCAGCTGTTAACGCGGCAAAAGCTAAACCTTTAACACCAGCAGGCAATAGGTTTAATAATATCGGATAGGCATTATCCGCATTTTCGCCAACACTTGCAGCACTTTGAGCATCAAATACTTGTTCTTTAAATAACACATAAGCTGCAATACCTGGTAATACTACTATTACAGGCATTAATAGCTTTAAGAAAGCCGCGAATAAAATACCACCACGTGCAGTTTTCAAATCGGCACCCAGGGCACGCTGAGTAATGTATTGGTTACAGCCCCAATAGTTAAGGTTAACTATCCACATACCACCCAATAATACAGTTAAGCCAGGCAGGTCACCGTAACTTTTATTATCGCGTTGTAATATCATGTGGAAATGGTCATTGTATTTTTCGTACATAATGGATAAACCATTAGCTACACCTTCCTGGCCGTAATGCTCGGCTACAAGGCTAACAGCAATATAAGTTGTTACTAAACCACCCAGTATTAAAAAGAATACCTGTATAACATCGGTAAAGCCAATTACCTTCATACCGCCAAGCGTTATTATTACAGCAAATACGGCCAATAAACCCAGACATAAGTTGAAATTAATGCCCGATATACCATGAATAGCAATAGCACCCAGATAAAGTATGGAGGTTAAGTTTACAATTACATATAGCAATAACCAGAATATGGCCATGATCATGGCCACCGTACTGTTATACCGCTGATGCAAAAACTGGGGCATGGTGAATATCTTATTCTTCAAATAAACAGGAATGAAGAATACAGCTACAATTACTAATGTAATGGCAGCCATCCACTCATAAGTTGAGATAGCGAGGCCCATGGTGAAGCCGTTACCACTCATGGCGACAAATTGCTCTGCCGATATGTTAGAAGCGATAAGCGATGCTCCGATTGCCCACCAGGTAAGTGAGCCTTCTGCTAAAAAGTAGTCCTTTGAAGAGGATACTCCCACAATTTTTTTACGGCGGTAAACTACAATTCCGTAAACGGCGACGATTATAAAGTATATTAAAAATACAATGTAATCGCCGGTAGATAATTCTTTCATAATTTAGGTTTGTTTTGTTGGTTGAACAATTATAAACTATATATAGCGATTTATCAAATTTTCGATATATTCTTGTCTGCCGCTAATAGTTTTAGGTTCGCCATTTTCAACAGCATAAGCTCTTAAGTCTTCTAAAGTAAGTTTACCTTGTTCAAATTCTTTTCCTTTACCGCTATCAAATGAAGCATAACGCTCTGCACGTATTTTTTTAAATTCTGATTTTTGCAGGATGTTATCAGCAGCTATCAAAGCTCTTGCAAAAATATCCATACCACCTACGTGCGCGTAGAATAAGTCTGCAGGATCAGTTGAGTTACGACGGATCTTAGCATCAAAGTTTACACCACCACCTTGTAAACCACCTGCCTGCAGGATGATCAACATAGCTTCAGTAATTTCATTGACATCATTAGGGAACTGGTCGGTATCCCATCCGTTTTGGTAATCGCCACGGTTAGCATCAATTGAACCTAACATACCGCAATCGGCAGCTACCTGTAATTCGTGAGTGAAAGTATGGCCGGCTAATGTAGCGTGGTTAACTTCTAAGTTTAATTTAAAATCATTTAACAGATCATATTTTTGCAAGAAACCATATACGGTAGCTGCATCATAATCATACTGGTGTTTAGTAGGCTCGCAAGGTTTAGGCTCGATAAAGAAATTACCTTTAAAGCCATTTTTGCGCGCGTAATCTTTTGATGCATGTAAAAATTTAGCTAAATGCTCCTGCTCACGTTTCATGTCGGTATTTAGCAAGGTCATATAACCTTCGCGGCCACCCCAGAATACGTAGTTTTCGCCACCTAAAGCAATGGTAGCATCTAAAGCAGCTTTAACTTGTGCAGCACCGTGTGCTACCACATGAAAATCAGGGTTAGTTGAAGCTCCGTTCATGTAGCGTACATGTGAGAAAAGGTTTGCAGTTCCCCAAAGTAATTTTACACCGCTGGCAGCTTGTTTTTGTTTAGCATATTCAACTAAAGCTTGTAAGCGCCTGTCGTTTTCGTTAATGTCGTCAGTATAATCAACCACATCCACATCATGGAAACAATAGTACGGTAAACCTAATTTGGTAAAAAACTCAAACGCCGCATCCATTTTATCTTTTGCACGTTGTACCGCATCACCATCTTTATCCCAGGGGAAAATATGAGTAGGGCCACCAAATGGATCGGCACCGCTACCTACAAAAGAATGCCAGTAAGCACCCGCAAAACGGAAATGCTCTTTCATGGTTTTACCCGCCACAACTTTATCTGCGTCATACCAGCGAAAAGCTAATGGATTGTCTGATTCAAGTCCTTCGTATTTGATTTGGCCAATTCCTTTAAAAAATTCTTTTTCGCCTGTTACAATACTTGCCATAATGTTTATTTGTTTATTGAAATTATATATTTACTTATCTGTATTAGTTAGTTGCTATTAATTGTCGCTCCAGTAAGCCTTTCCATTCCTGGTAAATAGGCTCAACTTCATCGCCGTTAGGTTCAATGAATTGTATAGCATGCATAAATTTAAATGCATCCTGTGGCGACGCATATATTTTAGCACCAATACCGGCACCTAATGCGGCACCTACGCTGCCATCGTTTTTATACAACTCAACCGGGATGCCTGTCATGTTTACAAATGATTGTGCAAAAAGGTCGCTTAAAAATAAATTGGCCCTGCCCGCACGTATTACAGTTGGGTTCATTTTGTTTTCGCGCATAATATCTAAACCATAACGGAACGCGCAGGCAATACCTTCCTGTACGGCACGGTAAATGTGCGAGCGGCTATGCAGGTTCAGATCAATGTTTTGCATGTGTACACCCACCAGTTTATTGTTAAGCATACGCTCGGCACCGTTACCAAATGGTAAAATACGTAAGCCATCGCTACCCAGTGGTACCTGTTTGGCTTCGTCGTTCATTTGCACATAGCTTTCGCCCGATCCAAAAAGATTTTTTGTCCAGCGGTATAAGCTGCCTGTACCGTTTATACACAATAACACACCCATGCTTTTTTGCTGCTCGGTGTAGTTTACGTGTGCGAATGTATTTACACGCGATTGTGGATCGTAAGTTAACTGATCGCTTACGCCGTATATTACACCTGATGTACCCGCAGTAGCTGCAACCTCACCCGGGTTTAATACATTTAATGACAGGGCATTATTAGGCTGGTCGCCTGCTTTGTAGGATATGGGTATACCCGCAGATAAACCTAATTTGTTAGCCATTGAAGCCAATAATTTACCATGCTCGGCAAATACCGGCCTTATCTCAGGGAACATTGACTCATTAAAGCCATAATAGTTAAGTATGTCTTTTGATATTTCATTATTGATGAAATCAAAAAATACACCCTCAGATAATGACGATACCGATGTAGTGATATCCCCGGTAAGCTTCATACCGATATAATCGCCGGGAAGCATTACTTTGTATATCTGGTCGTATATTTTTGGCTCGTTCTTTTTTACCCAGGCCAGTTTTGACGCGGTAAAGTTACCCGGAGAATTTAACAGGTGCGACAAACATTTTTCATGCCCAATAGCATCAAATGCTTTATCACCAATTTCAACCGCGCGGCTATCGCACCAAATAATGCTATCGCGTAATAATTTTTGATCTTTATCAACCAAAACCAGGCCGTGCATTTGGTAAGCAATACCAATGGCAGCAATGTCGCCGGGGTTGTATTTACCACTGCTATGGCATAAAACTATGGCTTGTTGTATGTGTTCCCACCACATTTCGGGCGATTGTTCTGCCCAACCTAACTGTAATGATGTAATTGGCGACTCCGTTTCGGGGTATTGTGCCAGTGCCAGTGTTTTTTGCGAATTTGCATCAACAATAGCTACTTTTATAGAGGAAGTACCTATGTCAATACCTAATAATAACATGCTATTTGGTTAGTAAAATGCATAAAATGAGTTAGTAATTTCTCGGTTTTTTTAACGCAACGAATTTAATTTTTTTTTTATAAAAGCAATCGATTGCTGAAATTTATTTTTTGTATAATTTTGGCGACAGATGAAACCCAAAAAGCGCACTACCATTTATGATATTGCCGAGAAGCTGAACATCACACCTTCATCCGTATCGCGTGCGTTAAACAATCGTAATTACGTTAACGAGGCTACCAAGCAGTTAATATTGAAAACCGCTGCCGAACTTAACTATAAGCGTAACGTATTGGCGTCCAATTTACGGATGGGTAAAACCAAGACGATAGGGGTGGTGGTGCCACGTATCAATCAAAACTTTTTCTCGAATGTAATTGTAGGTTTAGAGGATGCTACCTATCAACAAGGGTATAATTTGATCATTTGCCAATCTAACGAGTCGCATGAAAAAGAGGTGCAATGTATCAATACGCTGATCAACCAACATGTGGATTGTATTGTAATATCGGTATCTGTTGATAGTAATGATTACAGCCACCTGCAAAACGTAATTGACCACGGTATACAATTGATACAATTTGACCGCATTGTTGATGAACTGGAAACCCTGAAGGTTATAAACGATAATGAACAGGCATCAATGGAGGCGGTATCGCATTTAATTGAGCAGGGATATAAACGCATAGCTTTGTTAGAGGGGCCACAAGCACTGGGTATTTTTAGCCAGCGTAAAGCCGGGTATTTAAAAGCTTTAAAAAAGCATAACATCCCGCAGGATAGTGAATTAATTGTTGAAAATGCCTGGACAAAAGAGCTGGGTGCCGAAGCTACCCGCAAACTATTAAGCTTACCTAATCCGCCTGATGCCATATTTGCATCAACGTCTGATTTCTCGGCACTGGGTGTATTAGAGGTTGCTAACGCGATGAACTTTAAAGTACCCGCACAATTAGGCATTTGTGGTTATGCCAATGAGCCTTTTACCGAACTGACCACACCATCAATTACCACTATTGATCAGTTTAGCGTATATATGGGTAAAACTATTGCCAACCTATATTTTCAGGAAAATGAAAGTAATGAGGTAACCATTACGCCAAAAACAATAAGCATAATGCCTAAGTTGTTGATTAGGTCGTCAACTATTAAAAATAGTTAAACAACATATTTGCTTATTCGGCTAATTCGTAATCAGCCGTTAAATTAGTTGTTGAGGTTATTACCAGGTTTTCAGGTGTATTCTTCAGCACATTAACACTTCTGGCAACAGTATTAATAATTATAGTTGATTCGGGATTTCTTTCTATGGTAACATTTTTATCTGTTGTTCCCCAACCATTTAATTGTATAGTGTAATTTAATTTATCTGATGTCGATCTTATATATTTTCTTGGTATAGCTAATTCATAGGTAAGCCAATTGCTTTTATCAAAAAGAGCTTTTGCTTGAATGTCATATTCATTATAAATAGGTATCGACTCGGTGTTTATTCCATCAAACCCACTTATTCTTAACTCTTTTGCTTTTTCCAGTCTTGAGTTCAATATCCTGATCAATGAATCGTTTTTTAGAGAAGTTTCAGAAAAAACAGATAACAGACCGTATTTATCATCTCCCGAAAATAGAGGCAACAAAATTGACAATGTTTTTTTACCATCATCTATCTTATTTATTGCAAAAGTAAAACCACTCAGTATTATTTTTCTCATAATAAGTTTATCTGTAGCCCTAATAGTAACATACAAGTTATTACCATCATTGGCTATGGTGTAATAAATATCAGTGCTTTTATTATAGGCTTGCAATTCATTATTCCATTCGGTTGCCCTACCATCTATTTTTACAGTGGCAGGTGCCAGTAAACTTGTAGTTTGTATATTAGGTAGTTTTTGAGCTACAGCTGATGTTGCAGCAAGTAAGATGATCGATAAATATTTTTTCATATAGCAAGTTGTTATTTTACCAGCGTATACTCTGCTTTGAAATCCGTTGGGGCATATTTTTTGGCTAACTGTGCCCTTCCTTCCTCAATTTGTGCTTGTTGTTCAGGGGTAATATCCTTAGGAGCTGTAAAAGTGGTACCTCCTCCAGACGAAAAGGTAATAACACCTCTATCGGGGCCAGATGGTTTAGGTAGCCCGTTAATTACCATATGATATAAAAATTTAGAGCTATCGCCCGGTAAAAGGTTAATATACTTAACAGGTACCTGTAATTCTACAGTGTAATCTTCATTGCTATCAAACGCTTCAGCAAAGCCTATTCCTGCGTCATTATAAACAGCTACGCTATCAAGCCCTGGTATGCCCTTAACTATCATATATTTATGGTGTTTACTTAAAAGCGCATTATTGTTTTTCAGGATCTCTTTTTCAAGTGCTACGTCGGATCGTGTGGGTTTACTTAAATCGAGGTTAAAGTATTTATTTGCAGAATAAGGAAGAGTGATACTTATAACATCTTTATCTTGCGGGTTCTCATTTTTATAGATTTTAAAAGTAAACCCATTATTGGTTATCCTGTTAATTACTGCAGGGTCCTTTATATGCGCTGTAAGATAAATAAACTCAGCATTATTAGCCATGGTATAAAATATGCTGGTAGCGGTATTGTAAGCCTGAAAATTATTATTCCATTCAGTCGCTTTACCATCTATTTTAACAGCAGCCGGGGCACGCAGACTTTTTGTTTGTAGGTTTGGCAATTTTTGAGCAATAGCTTGCGACGTAAATAGCAGGATTATCCAAAGTGCTTTTTTCATAGATATTTATTTAGCTAAAGTGTATTCCGCTTTGAAATCCGTTGGGGCATTTTTTTTGGCTATCCGGGCTACTGCTTCATCAACAGCTGCTTGCATTTCAGGGGTAACATCCCTAGGCGAAACAGGACTACTGATTCCGTTAGCTGAAACCATACCAATGCCTCTAACGGGGCCAAAATCAGGTTGTCCATTAATTACCAGGCGGTAGGAGAATTTAGAGTTATCGCCCGATAAAAGTTTAATATATTTAACAGGCAACTGTAATTCCATAATGTAATCATTATTGCTATCGAAAGCTTCAGCAAACCCTATACCGGCGTCATTATAAACCGCTACGCTATCAAGGCCTTGCATACCTTTAACTACCATATATTTATGGAATTTACTTAAAAGCGCATTATTCTCTTTTAGAATACTTTTTTCAAGTAATGTGTCGGGTCGTGTGGGTTTACTAAAGTTTAAACTAAAGTATTTATTTCGAGAATAAGGAACAGTTATGCTAACAAGGTCTTTATTTAGCGGGTTCTCATTTTTATATATTTCAAAGGTAAAGCCGTTATAAGTCATTCTTTCAATTACTGCAGGGTCCTTTACATGCGCTATCAAATAAACAAACTCAGCATTATTGGCCATAGTATAAAATATACTTGTGGCGTTGTTATAGGCCTGAAAATTATTATTCCATTCAGTCGTTTTACCGTCAATTTTGCTATTTGGGGGGATGCGGAGGCTGGTAGTTTGTAAATTAGGCAGCTTTTGCGCATAGGCAGTAAACGCGAGTGAAAGCGTAACAATTGTTATGGCTAATTTGGATTGGAGTTTGTTTGATAAGCTCATAGTAGGTTTGTTTTTTACGAGTTATTGGTAAATCTACGAATAATTCGTAATAATGCAAATAAAGTAAAAAAAAGGATAAGTAAATCGCTTATCCTTTTTTATGAAGAGGAGTGAACTAATTAATTCAACTCCAAAGTCACCGCCGATTTTGATGGCATATTCACTATCAGTTTATCGCCTTCTTTACGGGCATCAGTAAAGCCTTTAAGTCTGATAGTATTTGGCTGTTTAAAGGTATTATGATCTGCAACATTAGCTGATGTCAATATCTGGCCGGTTACGGTGGTCCATTTTATATCTTTCAGATCAATGGTGATAGGTATATTTTTATGCGAATCATAATTAACTAATGACACATGTATTTTGCCCGCTTTATCCTGCGAAGCAGAAGCACTAACAGCAGGGATTTTTTCGCCACCCATTTCAAAATCGGGGGTGTTTAATTTGATATTTAAATACTTTGCATCCTGGTGTACTTTATACATATCAAATATGTGGTAGGTAGGAGTAAGTATCATTTTTTCTTTTTCAGTTAAAATCAGCGCCTGCAATACGTTTATAGTTTGAGCAAGATTAGCCATTTTAACACGGTCGCAATGGTTGTTAAAAATGTTTAAAGTTGTTGCCGCTACCAACGCGTCGCGCAAGCTATTTTGCTGGTACAGGAAACCCGGATTAGTGCCCGGCTCAACATCTGTCCAAACACCCCATTCGTCAACCACCAAAGCTACTTTTTTCTCAGGATCATATTTATCCATAATAGCCGAGTGTTTGGTGATCAGTTCTTCCATTTTTAAACTGCTTTTAACAGTTTTAAAGTACTCCTCATCGTTAAAACCAGTTGCAGGGCCTTTAACGGTCCAGTTGCCGGTAGGTACGGTATAATAGTGTAATGACATTCCCCACATATATTTTGCAGGTACGTTTTTCATCATGGTTTCTGTCCAGTTATAGTCAGCCACGTTTGGTCCGCAGGCAATTTTTTTAAGCGGCGCATTAGGGTAGCTTTTAGCAAATGATGCGTATTTACGATACTCATTAGCATAATATTCTGCCGTCATATCGCCACCACAGCCATAGGGCTCATTACCTACACCCCAAAAGCTTACATTAAACGGTTTGGGGTGACCATATTTTTTACGCAAGGCAGTCATTGGGCTTTGCCCGTCAAAATTCAAGTATTCCACCCATTTCGACATTTCATCAACCGTACCGCTACCTACGTTGGCAGTAATGTATGGCTCGGTATTTAATAGTTTACAAAGCTCCAAAAATTCGTTAGTGCCAAAGCTGTTATCTTCAACTACACCACCCCAGTTGGTGTTCACCATCCGCGGGCGTTGCAGGGCAGGGCCTATGCCGTCTCGCCAGTGATACTCATCAGCAAAGCAACCACCCGGCCAGCGCAGGTTGGGTATATTTATTTTTTTTAGTGCATTAACAATATCCAGGCGTATGCGTCCCTGTTTAGCCACAGTAAGGTTTTTATCAACCCAAAAGCCACCATAAATACCGCGACCTAAATGCTCGGCAAACTGGCCGTAAATGTGCTTGCTAATAGTTGATTTGGAATCGTTGGTGATAGATATACTGGCCGTTTGCGCATATCCGGATAGGGTAGACGCTGCTAATAACAGTAACAGGTACTTTTTCATAGAAGAATAATTAATGTAAAATTGACGTTTATAATTGCCCTAAGTTATAAAGGATTTTAGAGAATGCAAATACAAATGAGAAAGCCTGGTTATTTTGCTAAAGTATATTCTCCCCAAAAATCATTTGTATATGCAATTACTTGTGTAATTGGATTGGACTTGCTTCTATCAACCATAATACTCGCTATCTCTCCGATTGGCCCTCTTTTAATAGTAAATTCCGGCCAATCATCTATCGGCAGTTTATTTAGTGTTATTCTGTAAAAAAACTTATTAGGATGACTTGCATTAATTCCAAGTACTTTCAGGTCAATTGCTAACTCATAGGTATAAGCCATTTTATTATCAAATGCTCCTGCTGCCTGTATACCATCAGTATTGTACACTGCTATCAAAGTATCCAAACCTTTAACCCCTTCTACCTTTATCATTTTTGACTTTTCGGTAAAAGCCTTATTAGTTGCCTTCACGTACTGGTCGGCTTCTGCTACCGATGCCGGGTTACCTTCAATGATCTTAGGTTTTTCTTTGAAATTAATGTCTGGTCGGTTGTTAAAATATATAATAGGATAACTGATAGTGATGTTATCATTGCTTTCCTTTTTTTCTGTACGGTTAATACTAAACATCACCCTGCCCCATATCATCTTCTTGATGATGTATTCATCGGTAGATCGCATTACCAGGTATAGTTTCTCCCTATCGTTTGCTATAGTGTAAAAAACATCTGTTGCCTTATTATAAGCCTGAAACTGACCGCCCCATTCCGTTGCTTTGCCATCAACTTTAACATTTGCCGGAGCACGCAAACTTGCTTCTTGAATATTAGGAAGTTTTTGGGCCGATACTGATTTAGCTAACACAAAAACACTCAGAAAGATGTATTTATAATGTTTCATGAGCTAAATGTACTATTTTGCAAGTGTATATTCGCCCCAAAAATCGGTAGGGGCAGCTAATGAAAAATTTTGAGGGTTATCGTCCAATTGATAGGTATTGCCTTTAGTATCTTTGTAAACTACCAGGTTTAAGTTTGTCCGTGGAGTTATAATTTCTACTTTATAGCCATCAATAGTGGCTGGGTTCAATTTAATGTTATACATAAACTTTCCACCGGCGTCAACCTTTAAATGTTTTAATGGCACAGCTAGCTCATAAGTGTAATGTAGCTTGTTGTCAAACCTTGCCGATGCCATGATATCTTCGTTATTGTAGATGGCCAATAAGCTGTCGGTTATGGCGTTAACACCCGCAATACCAATTAATTTATATCGTGTCAATAATTCCTTGTTATGCGCGTTCATCAACGAATCGGCATTGGTGCCAATTTTTGAATTACTGAATTTGAAAAAACCATAAGAGTTGCTGCTATCATACGCCGGAAAAGTAAATGCAGCTGCATTTTTAGCATCACGTTTATTGGCTGTGTTAACCGTAAACGTAACACCACCCATCACTATTTTTTTAATAATGGTTTCATCTGTGGCCCGTACAGTTAAATATAGTTTCTCATTATCATTGGCAATGGTGTAATATATCTCGGTTTTATTATTGTTGGCCTGAAACTGATCGCCCCATTCCGTTGCTTTGCCATCAACTTTAACATTTTTCGGGGCACGTAAACTTGTTTCTTGAATATTAGGCAATTTTTGGGCAATAGCTATATTAACTGCAATTAATGCAGTAACAAAAAGGAATAATTTCTTCATTATAACTTGGTTGGTTAATCAAATATATAAACTAAATAGTTAGTATTTGTATAAAACAATCCACTATTCAGCAAAAGGAAGTTACTGCAATTGTGCTCGCCCGGAAAAGCTGATGAATTTATCTTCGAACTGCAAAAGATCATTCCTGATATTAAGATAACCGGCTAAAAATAAGCTTTATCAAAAAGTGTGTCCAACAGAAAACGTTAGTGCCCCATTTTTTGTCATGGGAGGAAATTTATTTGTAGCAGTAGGAGCCAAAATGTCGGTAAAACCCTTATAACCAGCCAAATTAAATAAAAAGCCATTTTTTAAACCCAGGCCCACTACAAAATTTACACCAAGATCAATTCTTTTATAATCGCCCCCCTTGCCAACTACAAATTTGGTTTCGCTATAGTTTGCTGTACCCCCGGCAGTTACGGTACTGTGTCCATTTGCAGCTAAAAGATAACCCATGTATGGGCCTGCACCTACAAATATTTTACCGGGTTTAATTTTAAAATTATAAAGCAGGTTAACGGGTAATTCTAAATAATTAAATGTTCTTGTACCGGTTATTTTATCCACTCCAAACGTGGTAGCGGTTGGTGGCAAAACACTAACCCTGAACCCTTTAACTGAGTAAAGCAAACTTGGCATAATAGACCATTTTTTAAACTCAAATTCTTTAAATACCCCTACATGAAAACCGTAGCGGGGGATGCCCTCAACACCAGGAGGAAGTGCTCCCCCGTCTATAAAGGAGCGATTTAAACCGCCTTTAATACCAAATTTTGCTGATGATTGTGCAAAAAGCAATTGTGTGGCAAATACCAATAAAGTGAGTAAGGTTAGTTTTTTCATAATTGGTTTAATCAAACTTGTTAAGTGTTAGGATGGAGGAAATTACGAAATAATTTATATAAACAAGAAAACCCCTTTCAAAAAATGAAAAGAGTTTAATGTGATCTCATTAGGGTTCGAGCCTGCGACACCAAATAGATTTTTATTTCTTACTTAAAGTATAAGTAGCATTAAAGTAAGTAGGCGCGCTATTATATGATGGTCCGGGTTGAGCCGGTTTTTCTGACGGGGCTGACATGCCTGGACCCACGCCGCCTACGGTAATAACATCTTTACCCATGCCGTTTACCTGCACTTTATAGTTAAATGTACCCTTATCATTTATTAACGGACGTATTAAACTTAATGGAAATGCAAGCTCATAAGTGTAAACTTTATCCCTGCTGATATAATGGCCACCCGTTATGCCTTTATCATTATAAACAGGTACAGTTCCTTCCGGAAAATCCTTTAAACCACTTATTTTTATTTCTTTAAGATGTCCGCTTATTTTATCGTTTATTGACGAAACAAGCGACTCTTTAAGTGGTGCCTTTTCACGAAGATCATAATTGATCTGCACGTTTACCCATGGTACTATGGGGTAGGTTATGCCTACAGGTGCAATTACTGACTTTTGATCGACAGGCATAATGGTTAAAGTAATACCGCTAAATTGAATCTTCTGTATAGCCTCGGGTATGGTGGCACTGCAAATAAAATATAGTTTATCGTCATCGTTGGCTATAGTATAGGCTATTTCGGTAGCCGGGTTATAGGCTTGCAAATTCCCCCACTCGGTTATTTTGCCATCCAGTTTAATGGTTGAGGGGGCATAAACACTAATTTCTTGTTTGGCGGGCAGTTTCTGCGAAAAGGCAACAATTGTGCAGTTTAAAATAACTAATAAGCTGGGTATAAGTTTCCTTGAGATCATAATGGGTTTATTTTTTATAAATCTACGAATTATTCGTAAATATCCAAATTTATCGTAGATTTTTTTAAAACGAGGAGAGTATAGCATAAAAAAAGCCCTTTCAATTTGAAAGGGCTTTTAATGTGATCTCATCAGGATTCGAACCTGAGACCGACAGATTAGAAATCTGTTGCTCTATCCAGCTGAGCTATGAGACCATCCTGCCCCGAATTATCGGAACGGTGCAAAGCTAATAAATATGCTTAAAACTGCCAATGCTAATTATATCTTTTTAGTTTACCAAGCCAGGCTTAAGTCAAATTGATAAAAAATCACTATATTTCAATCATGATTTTAATTGCTGACGGAGGATCTACAAAAACCAACTGGTGCTTGGTTACTGACGATGAAAAGAAGGTGTATTTTAATACCGAAGGGTACAATCCCTATTTTGTAAGCGAAGCGTATATTACTAAATCGCTCAACGAAAATTTACCTGTCGACTTAGAAAAGGATAAAATTACCGAAGTGAATTTTTATGGCGCAGGCTGCTCAACCGACGAAATGCGCGAACATGTGCAGCGTGCCATGCAATTGGTTTTTACTAAAGCAACGGTAAACATTGAGCATGATATGCTGGCCGCTGCACGGGCGGTATTAGGCAGAAATGAGGGCTTTGCAGCTATATTAGGTACGGGTACAAACACCTGCCTGTATGATGGTAAAAACGTAGTACAGAATATTGACTCGGGCGCATACATATTAGGTGATGAAGGCAGCGGATGTTATATTGGGAAAAAACTATTGACAGACTATTTGAGGGGATATATGCCCGAAAACCTGCGTCAAATTTTTTGGGACACCTACCATCTTACTCCCGATGATGTAAATGAGCAGGTGTATACCAAACCCTTAGCCAATCGGTTTTGCGCCCAGTTTAGCAAGTTTGTTTACGATAACAATAATGTTCAGCTTCAATATACCCATAACCTGGTAAAAACATCGTTCCAGGATTTTTTTAAGAACCTCGTAACGCATTACCCCAATTACCAAAGGTATAGCTTTAACTGCATAGGCTCGGTAGCGTACAATTTCAGGAATATACTGGAAGAGGTAGTAGCCGAAAATGGAATGAAGCTGGGTAATATTATCCGCTCGCCGATAGATAATTTAGTAAAGTATCATTTGGAGGATAGAGGTTAGTGATTAGTGATCAGTGATTAGTAGTCTCTTGCAATTGAATAAATAATCACTAATTAACTAATCTCTGCTCACTAACTTAGCGTTAGCTAAGTTCACCCTGGAATATCTTATTGTACTTCCGCCTGTCAAACTTATACAGTTTTGCTGCGCGATAGGATACCCCTTTTTGTTTTTCCAGCAATGGCTTTAAAAACCCATAGCTCAACATTTTTTTACGGAAATTACGTTTATCCAGTTTCTTATTGAGGATGGCTTCATAACAAACCTGTAGTTGGGTAAGGGTAAACTTTTCGGGCAGCAATTCAAAAGCTATAGGCTGATAGCTTAATCGCCGGCGTACTTTATTAAGGCTCCTGTTAAAAATTTCGCTGTGGTCAAACGCCAGTTTAGGTAATTCGCTAATAGGGTGCCAAAAGGCCTTACGGGCAAATTGGGTAACAGGTTTTAATTCTTTATGGCCGGTAAGCCTTAATAAAGCGTAGTAAGCAACGGTAATAACGCGTCCTTGCGGGTGGCGGTGCACCTCGCCAAAAGTATGAAACTGCTCCATGTGCAAATCGCGCAAACCGGTCAGCTCATACAAAATGCGTTCTGCGGCGTCATCAACGCTTTCTTCCTGCATGATGAGTTTGCCGGGCAACGCGTACCAATCTTTAAACGGTTCTTCGTTTCGTTCAATCAGCAATATTTTAAGCTCTCCGTCTTCAAAACCAAAAATAACGCAGTCAATTGAAAAGGCCGAATCAAATGTGGGTAGTTTTTCTTCCAAATTATTTTATATTAAGTTAATTGAAATAAATGTAAGGTTATTTTCGATGTAAAATTAAAGTAAAATAAATTTAATGGTGTAATTTTGACACCTTATATTCGTACAATAATTTAAAGTTGTAAATTATGCATAAAATTTCAAAGTTAGGTGTACTTACTTCGGGTGGTGATGCCCCCGGAATGAACCCCTGCATTAGGGCTGTTGTGCGTACTGCTATATATAACGGATTGCAAGTGGTTGGGATACGTCAGGGTTATAAAGGCCTTATTGAAAATGATATGTATAATATGGTGGCCCGCTCCGTAAGTAATATACTTAATTTAGGGGGAACCATATTAAAAACGGCACGTTGCCTGGAATTTCATACTGATGAGGGCATGGAAACTGCCTATAAAAATATAAAAGCGCATGGAATTGATGCATTAGTAGTAATAGGGGGAGACGGTACGTTTACAGGTGCCTTACGTTTCTCGCAAAAGTATCCGGATATCCGTATTATGGGGATCCCCGGTACTATTGATAACGACCTTTACGGATCAACCTATACCTTAGGATTTGACACGGCTACTAATACCGTTATAGAAGCTATTGACAAAATACGTGATACGGCCGACTCGCACGACCGTTTGTTTTTTATAGAAGTTATGGGCCGCGATTCGGGAGCGATTGCTTTGCGCGCCGGAATTTCATGCGGCGCCGAAGCCATACTGCTTCCCGAAAAATCAACTGCTATTGATGATCTGATCGCAAATTTAAAAAGTGGTCAATCCAACAAAAAATCATCAAGTATTGTAATTGTTGCCGAAGGCGATAAAAGCGGTAGTATTTATGACCTTGCGAAGGTAGTTGAAAAGGAAGTTAAAGGATACGATGTTAAAGTTACCATATTGGGCCACCTGCAAAGAGGAGGTAGCCCAAGTAGTTTTGACCGTATTTTGGGCAGCAGGTTGGGTTATGCCGCGGTTAATGCATTAATAGCCGGGCACACTCAAAAGATGGTAGGTTTAAAAGCTAACTATATTAAAATAACCACTTTAGAAGAAGCACTTAACCAGCACGAGTTTAAGCTGGAAGAAGACCTTTTACAAATGGTTGATATATTATCTATATAAATGATTGCAGTAATATATAGCGGTTCAAATCATGCAGACTGGCGCTTAGCTGATAAAGGAAAAACAATTGCTTCTTTTAAAACAGCAGGCATCAATCCGTATTTTGATGACGAGAAACATATATTACAATTGCTGCATAAAAATATTAACCTTATTCATCACGCCGAAGCGATTAAGCGTATTTATTTTTTCGGGGCAGGCTCTTCCTCTGATCAGCTAAAGGAAGCCGTTTACAATGCGTTTTCCTCGTTTTTTAAATTTGCAAAGGTTACTGTGGCGCATGATATTGAAGGGGCGGCTATTGCCTGCTGTAAAGGCGAACCCGGCATAATAGCTATTTGTGGTAGCGGGTCAAACGCGGCATGGTTTGATGGTAAAAAGGTAAAGCCTAATAATTACGGCTTGGGTTATATATTGGGTGATGAGGGTTCAGGTAACTGGCTGGGTAAACAGGTGATAAAATGTTTTATGAACGAAACGCTTCCTGAATCCATTCGCAAAAAATTTACCAAACGTTATGAAGCCGACCGCACAAATTTATTGGAGAAAGTTTATCGCCAAAAACAACCGGCTTTATTTTTAAGCTCATTTACCGACTTTTTTATAGAGAACCAGGAAGACCCATATCTTAAAAACGTCATAAAAAGCGGTTTCAATAAACTTATTGCCACATACTTGTTACCTTTGCACCGGCAATACCCGCAGGCGCCTTTGCATTTTGTAGGTTCGGTAGCTTTTACCTTTCAGGACTATCTACGTGAGGCCGCGGCAGATGTGGAATTAGAAATAAATCATATTATTAAAGAACCTATAAATAACTTATTAACGTACTATTCAAATAAAAATTAGAAAATCATGAAAATAGGAATTAACGGTTTCGGCCGTATTGGCCGTTTGGCTTTTAGGGCTGCAATCGATAGACCAGGTGTAGAAATAGTTGGTATTAATGACCTTGTTGAGCCTGATTATATGGCTTATATGTTAAAATACGATTCAACTCATGGCCAGTTTAAAGGTACTATAGCCGTTGAAGGCGGACATTTAGTAGTTAATGGTAAAACTATCCGCGTAACTGCCGAGAAAGACCCGGCTAACTTAAAATGGAACGAAGTAGGTGCTGAAGTTATCATTGAATCAACCGGTTTGTTTTTAACTATCGAAAGCGCTCAAAAGCATATTGATGCGGGTGCCAAAAAAGTAGTAATGTCGGCTCCGGCAAAAGATGATACCCCTACGTTTGTAATGGGTGTTAACCATAAAGAATTAAAAGCTGATCAAACTATTGTATCCAACGCTTCATGTACCACTAACTGTTTAGCACCTATTGCTAAAGTATTGGATGATAAATTTGGTATCGAAGAAGGTTTGATGAGTACAATACACGCGGTAACCGCTACCCAAAAAACAGTTGACGGCCCATCGGCTAAAGACTGGAGAGGTGGCCGCGGTGCTTACCAAAACATCATCCCTTCATCAACAGGTGCTGCTAAAGCGGTAGGTTTAGTATTGCCTCAGTTAAAAGGTAAATTAACCGGTATGTCTTTCCGTGTTCCGGTTGCTGACGTATCAGTTGTTGATTTAACTGTACGCTTAAAAAATCCTGCTACTTATGAGGATATAAAAGCAGCCATGAAAGAAGCATCAGAAGGTGAGTTAAAAGGTATTTTGGGTTATACCGAAGACGAAGTTGTATCTGAAGATTTTAAAGGTGATGCACGCACATCAATATTTGATGCCAAAGCAGGTATCGCTTTAAACAACAACTTTGTTAAAGTAGTATCATGGTATGATAACGAGTGGGGTTACTCAAACAAACTGATTGACTTGGTACAGGAAATAGGTAAATTATAATCCTGTTAATAAATAAAAAATCCCGGTGAATTTCACCGGGATTTTTTTTGTTATAAACTACCGTCATTGCGAGGAACGATCCCCAATTAAATTGGGGACTGCACTTGCAAATCAAAACCGTAGTATTCATTATTTAACGGCATTTATCTGCCTGATTGTCCTTTGTAGAGATTGCTTCGTTCCTCGCAATGACGCTTGGAAATGGAAAAGGCTTACCAACGGGTAAGCCTTTTAATATTATAAAGGGATCAAACCTATCCTAATAACACAGCCTTCACCTTATCCAATATTTTAAAGGAATCGGCAGAGGTTGGTGCCTCGGCATACACCCGCAACACAGGCTCGGTGCCTGATGGGCGTATCATTACCCAGCTTTCATCTTCAAAGAAGAATTTAAAGCCGTCTTTATCATCCATGTTAACAACCTTTAAATCGCCAAAGCTGCTGTATTTGCCTTCTTTGCAGTTGCTGATGATGGTTTGCTTTAAATCTTCGGTTACATGTAAATCGTAACGCTCAACGGCAAATTTACCTACCAGGTCATAAATTTCTTGTACCAGGTCGCTTAAACTGCGGCCGGTTTTGGCCATAAACTCCCAGATAATTAAACCTATCCAAATACCATCACGTTCAGGGATGTGGCCCTTAGCCGCAATACCGCCTGACTCTTCGCCACCCACTAAAAACGGTTTGCCCGAGTTTACGATCAGGTCGCAAATGTATTTGAAACCTATTTTGGTAACGGTGTTATTTAAGCCGTATATATCACACAGTTTTTGAATTTTGCTGGTGCATGAGAAGGTAGAATAAACTTCGCCATCTTCTTTTTTAACTTTATACATATAGTGTATAAGTAATAAAAGTAGATGGTGTGAATCTACAAACGTTCCCTTCTCGTCATATAAACCAATACGGTCAGCATCGCCGTCAGTTACTAAACCCGATGCAATTTCGCCTTCAGAAATTTTAATGATATCCTCAAATTCCTGCAGGTTACGCTGTATAGGCTCAGGTGCCTGGCCGTCAAAACCAGGGTTAGCATCGCAATGTAAAAAGGTAATATCCGGAAATAAGCGGCGCATTACATTTTGGCCCGCGCCATACATAGCGTCGTAAGCCCAGCCTAAACCACTGGTACGTATAGCATTCAGGTCGAAGTTATTCTCCACATGTGCCACATACATATCTTCCAGGTTCACAAATTCTATCAGTCCGTCTTTTTGATAATCGGCAATAGATTTTAGTTCCAGTTCAATAGTATCGGGTATAGCTTTTTCAACCAGATCAATATCATCCGGTGTAGCCGGGCCGCCGTAGCTGGCTTTAATTTTATAACCATTGTAGTTTGGCGGGTTATGGCTTGCGGTAATAATTATTCCTGCCGAAGCATTTTTACGCACTGTACCTAATGATATCATAGGGGTTGACACAAATGTATCTTCGGCGCGAAATACCTTAACACCCTGTGAAGCAAGCACTGCCGCTGTGGTATCAGCAAACAAAGGCCCGGCAAAGCGCGGATCGCAGCCTACTACAGCCGTAGGGTTTTCAAAATTGTCTTTAAGCCATATGGCGGTAGCATAGGCAACGCGTTTTACGTTCGCAACAGTAAAGTCATCTGCGATAATAGCTCTCCAGCCATCTGTACCGAATTTTATTTTAGTCATTGTAGATATTTAGTGGTTAAAAATCTTAATTTTAGCGCCTTAAAATTGATACAAGGATATCAATCATTTGTGGTAAACAAAAACAAAAAATGAAAGTTTTAAAATTTGGCGGAACATCTGTAGGAAGCCCCGCCCGTATGAAAAATTTGCTGGACATTGTTGATGCGTCAGAAAGGCAAATTGTAGTGTTGTCGGCCGTATCGGGTACAACCAATAGTTTAGTGGAAATAGGCCAGGCTTATGCAGCCGGAGATAAAAATAAGGCGGCAGAATTAATAACCGCTTTAAAGGATAAGTACGAAGTTTTTATAAAAGAACTGCTTGAAAAGCCGGAGTTTTACAAGCAGGGTAAAGAAGTTATAGATTATCATTTTAGTTTGTTAAGTAACCTGGCTAATGATTTGTTTACTTCGGTAGAAGAAAAGATCATTTTGGCACAAGGTGAATTATTGTCAACCACCTTATACCATGTTTATTTAAAAGAGATAGGCGTACCATCGGTATTGTTGCCTGCGTTGGAGTTTATGAAAATAGACGAGGATAACGAACCTGTTGTTGATCATATCACCACGCACTTAACACCGTTATTGGAGGCTCATCCTGATAATAATTTATTTATAACCCAGGGATATATTTGCCGCAATGCCTTTGGCGAAATTGACAACCTGCGCCGTGGCGGCAGCGATTACACCGCGTCATTAATTGGTGCCGGTATCAGTAGCGAAGAGGTGCAAATATGGACCGATATTGACGGTATGCATAATAATGACCCGCGCATTGTACAAGGTACCAAGCCTATCGCGCAGCTATCATTTGATGAGGCTGCAGAGTTGGCGTACTTTGGTGCCAAAATATTACACCCGCAAAGTGTTTTCCCGGCACAACGTTATAAAATACCTGTTCGGCTGTTAAATACGATGGATCCGCAGGCTAAAGGAACTTTGATCACCAATGATAGCGAGAAAGATAAAATCAAATCTATTGCGGCTAAGGATGGTATCACAGCTATCAAAATAAACTCGAGCCGCATGCTGTTGGCTTATGGTTTTTTACGCCGTGTGTTTGAAGTGTTTGAGCGTTATAAAACTTCTATAGATATGATCACCACCTCAGAGGTAGCTGTATCTTTAACTATAGATGATACCACCTATCTGAATGAAATTTTAGAAGAATTAAAAGCCTTTGGTGCAGTAGAGGTAGACCGCGACCAAACGATTATTTGTGTAGTAGGCGATTTCTCTGCCGAAAAGCAAGGCTACGGCTCACGCGTATTGGAAACTTTAAAAGAGATACCGGTTAGGATGATATCATACGGAGGCAGCAAGCACAACTTATCTGTCCTGGTTAAATCCGAGCACAAAGTTGAGGCTTTACGTAGCTTACATAAAGGGCTTTTTTAATAAGATAACAATAAAAAACAGAACGTCATTGCGAGGAACGAAGCAATCTCTACATAGGACATTCAAGCAGATAGATGCTGCTTCAAAACGTGATTGTGGATTTGATTTGCATGTGCAGGGATTGCTTCGTTCCTCGCAATGACGGGTAAAAAAAATATAATGTTCAACACCGATACTATTACCCGTTTCCAATCATTAGAAACACCATTTTATTATTATGATATGGATGTGCTGCGCAATACTTTGGAGGCTTGCCGCGCAGCATCAGCCAAATATGGTTTTCATGTGCACTATGCCATGAAGGCTAATTTTAACCCCGAAGTGTTAAAGGCCGTGCAGTCAGTTGGTTTTGGTGCCGATTGTGTGAGCGGTAACGAAGTAAAAGCGGCTATTGAGTATGGCTTTGGCAGCAAGAATATAGTTTTTGCCGGAGTAGGTAAATCAGATAAAGAAATTAATGCCGCCTTAGACGCGGATATTTTTTGTTTTAATGTAGAGTCGGTACAGGAGCTTGAAATTATAAACGATCTGGCGAAAGCCAAAAACAAAAAAGCTAACGTAGCTATCCGTATCAACCCCAATGTTGATGCGCATACACATCACTTTATTACTACAGGATTAGACGAAAATAAATTTGGTATCAATACCTGGCAACTGGATGATGTGGTTACTACTTTGCGTAATTGCACCAATTTGCAATTTTTAGGCATACATTTTCATATCGGCTCACAAATTACTGATATGGAAGTTTACCGCAGCCTTTGTATACGTGTTAACGAGATACAGGAATGGTTTGAGGATCATAACTTCACCGTTAAGGTATTAAATGTTGGCGGCGGTTTGGGTATTGACTACCATAACCCTGATACCAACATTGCCGATTTTGAAGCTTATTTTAAAGTATTTAAAGATTTTTTAAATGTAAAAGCCGGGCAGGAGGTGCATTTTGAACTGGGGCGTGCCCTGGTTGGCCAAAGCGCGTCATTAATATCGCGGGTGTTGTATGTAAAAAATGGCCAGAAAAAGAACTTTTTGGTGTTAGACGCAGGTATGACCGAGTTAATACGCCCAATGCTTTATCAAGCTTATCACGTAATTGAGAATATAACTCAAAACTCAAAACCCGTAACTCATAACTACGACATTGTTGGCCCGATATGCGAAAGCACAGATTGTTTCCAAAAAGATGTGGAGTTTCCGCAATCATACCGTGGCGACCTGATAGCCGTGCGCAGTGCCGGTGCTTATGGCGAAGTTATGGCATCGGGCTATAACCTGCGCGATAGGGTAGAGAGTGTGTATTCGGAGTAATAAAATAAGTGCGTTGTCATGCTGAGCCCCGTCGAAGCATATGTGCGAGGGCCTTTCCCCACATCCTTCGACGAAGCTCAGGATGACACCCTTTGGTTAACTTATACTTTTAATAATATATTTTCCAAATTATTCTAAATTGCATAAGTTTGTTAAGGATTAAATGTCTATTTAACATTTAATTTCTTATTCAGATGTTTCTACAATTTAGCCAATTATAAATATTCATGAGTGATGATCAATTAGTGATAGGTGTTGATTATGGCACCGATTCCGTACGTTCAATTCTGGTAAACGCTAAAACCGGTAAGGAATTAGCTTCTTCTATTTTCCCTTATCCACGCTGGGCTAAAGGGTTATACTGCAATGCGGCTCAAAACCAATTCAGGCAGCACCCTTTAGATTATGTAGAAGGCTTGGAGCATACCATTAAAAGCTGTATCAAACAAGCCGGTGGCGATGCTATCGCTAAAAATGTAAAAGCCATAGCGGTAGACACTACAGGCTCGACCCCGGTTGCGGTAAACGCGCAGGGAGTTCCATTAGCATTAACCCCGGGTTATGAAGAGAACCCGGATGCTATGTTTGTTTTATGGAAAGATCATACCTCGGTAAAAGAGGCTGCCGAAATAAACGAGCACGCTACAAAATTTGATACCAATTATCTGCAATATGTAGGTGGTATTTATTCGTCTGAATGGTTTTGGGCAAAGTTATTACGTACCTTACGCGTTAATGAGCCTATCCGCAAAGATGTATATTCATGGGTGGAACATTGCGACTGGATTCCGTTTTTATTAACCGGCGGTACCGATGTTAAAGAAATGAAACGCGGCCGTTGCTCTGCGGGCCATAAAGGTTTATGGGCGGCAGAATATGGCGGCTTACCTCCTGATGAATTTTTCAGCTCGCTTGATCCGTTGTTGAAAGGATACACCGTGCGTTTATATAAAGATACTTATACCTCAGATGAATCAGCCGGAACGTTGAGTTCGGAATGGGCGTCACGTTTAGGTTTACAAACTGATGTGGTTATTGGCGTAGGTGCATTTGATGCGCACATGGGTGCTGTTGGTGGCCAAATTGAGCCTTACCATTTAAGCAAGGTGATGGGTACCTCAACTTGCGATATATTGGTTGCTCCTAATAAAGATATGGATGGCAAACTGGTTGCAGGTATCTGCGGACAGGTAGATGGGTCAGTAATACCGGGTATGGCCGGATTGGAGGCAGGCCAATCTGCTTTTGGTGATTCATACGCCTGGTTTAAAAACCTGATCGCATGGCCGCTACAATTTGTTGAGAACGAAGAAGAAAAGAAACGCATTGAAAACAGAATAATAGTTGAGCTAAGCAAAAAAGCTGCGGAGCTTCCATTAGACGAGAATGCAGAATTATCTGTTGATTGGTTAAACGGTCGCCGTACGCCTGATGCTAATCAACTATTAAAAAGTGCCGTAACCGGTTTAAGTTTAGGTAGCGATGCACCGCGTGTTTTCCGTGCAATAGCCGAGAGTACCTGTTTTGGTGCAAAAGCTATTGTTGAGCGTTTTAATAACGAAGGTGTACCGGTTAAGGGAATTATTGGTATTGGTGGTGTGGCTAAAAAATCGGCTTACATTATGCAAATGATGGCTGATGTGTTGCAAATGCCTATCCGTATACACCAGTTTGAGCATACCTGTGCTTTAGGCGCGGCCATGTTTGCGGCAACCGCGGCAGGTATCTATCCAAAGGTAGAAGATGCGATGGCAGCAATGGGTGGTGGTTTTGATGCCACTTATACCCCTGACCCAAGTCGTATTGGTTTATACGAGAAACGTTATAAAAAATATAAGGACCTGGCTGGTTTTATCGAATATCAAACTGCTAAGTAATGAGTAAATATCAGCATATAAAAGAACAGGCATACATTGCCAACATGCAGCTGCCTAAGTTAAACCTGGTAGTTTTTACCTTCGGTAACGTAAGCGCAGCCGACAGGAGTGAAGGCGTATTTGCTATTAAGCCAAGCGGCGTACCTTACGAGGATCTGTCCGCAGATAAAATGGTAATTGTAGATTTTGATGGTAAAACGGTTGAGGGTACTTTGCGTCCATCATCAGATACTAAAACCCACGCTGTTTTATACAAGCATTGTGAAGGAATAGGTGGCGTTTGCCATACACATTCAACCTATGCAACAGCCTGGGCACAATCGCACCGTGATATACCTATTTATGGTACTACCCATGCGGATCATAATACCGTTGATATACCATGCGCCCCACCTATGAGCGACGAAATGATACAAGGGGATTACGAGTATCAAACCGGTTTCCAGATATTGAATTGCCTGCGCGAAAGAGGTCTAAGCTATAGCGATATCGAAATGATATTAATTGGCAACCACGCACCATTTACCTGGGGTAAAAATGCCGATAAAGCGGTTTATAACAGCGCGGTGTTAGAGTCTGTTGCGCAAATGGCTTTGTTAACCGAGCAGATAAGTCCAAAGGTAGGGCGCTTAAAAGATGCCTTGATCAAAAAGCATTTTGAACGTAAACACGGGCCGGATTCTTATTATGGGCAGTAGTCATTGGTCAATAGTCATTAGTCATTATGCCATTGGGTCATTAAGTCATTAAAATAATCATCAATAATTAACATATATGTTAGATCTTAAAAAATTGGAAGTTTGGTTTGTAACCGGCAGCCAGCACTTATACGGCGAAGAAACTTTAAAGCAAGTTGCAGTACATTCGCAGCAAATTGCCAAATCATTAAATGATGCGGCTCAAATACCGGTACAGGTTATTTTTAAACCTACCGTAAAATCAAGCGAAGAAATTCAGGCTACTTTATTGGAAGCCAACAACACTAAAAACTGTATCGGTGTTATTGCCTGGATGCACACTTTCTCGCCAGCCAAAATGTGGATAGGCGGATTGAAAATATTGCAAAAACCTTTATTGCACTTACACACCCAGTTTAACCGCGATATCCCTTGGGCCGATATTGATATGGACTTTATGAACCTTAACCAAAGTGCCCATGGCGACAGGGAGTTTGGTTTTATGGTATCGCGTATGCGTATCAACCGCAAGGTAGTTGTAGGTCACTGGCAGGATGCTGCCGTGTTGGAGCAAATAAACGGCTGGGCACGTGTTGCTGCCGGTTGGTTTGACTGGCAAGGTGCTAAGTTCGTTCGCTTTGGCGATAATATGCGCTATGTAGCTGTTACGGATGGTGATAAAGTAGAGGCCGAAATGAAATTTGGTTTCTCGGTAAACACCCATGGTATTGGCGATCTGGTAAAAGTTATTAATGCCATTAGCGATGCCGAAGTTGACCGTTTAACCGCCGAGTACGAAGCTAAATATGCGGTTGTAGAAAGCCTGCGTAAAGGTGGTAGCCAATACAATTCGTTACGTGAGGCTGCTAAAATTGAATTAGGTCTTGAGGCTTTCTTGAAAGACGGAAACTTTAAAGGCTTTACGGATACGTTTGAAGACTTACATGGTATGGTACAATTACCGGGTATATCTGCACAGCGTTTAATGGGTAAAGGTTACGGTTTTGCAGGCGAGGGTGACTGGAAAACAGCCGCACTGGTACGTGCCATGAAAGTTATGGGTAGCGGCCTAAAAGGAGGTAACGCCTTTATGGAAGATTACACTTACCACTTCGACCCAAGCAACCCGATGGTATTAGGATCGCATATGTTAGAGATATGCGAGTCGATTGCTAACGGACAGCCTAAATGCGAGATACATCCATTAGGTATTGGCGGCAAAGCCGACCCGGTACGTTTGGTATTTAACGTGGCTGGCGGTCCGGCATTGAACGCTTCATTAATTGATATGGGTAACCGTTTCAGGTTATTGGTAAATACTGTCGACGCTGTAGAGCCTCAGCATGACCTGCCTAAATTGCCTGTTGCGCGTGTATTATGGAAACCACATCCTGACATGAACACCGGTTGTGCCGCGTGGATATTAGCCGGAGGCGCGCACCATACCTGCTATAGCCAAAATTTATCTGCCGTTAACATGGAAGATTTTGCCGATATAGCCGGAATTGAGTATGTGCTAATTGATCAAGACACCAAGCTTCGCCAACTTAAAAACGAGTTGAGGTGGAGCGAGGTTTATTATAGGTAAGAAGTGTTCGCTTTTATAATGCTAAAAAAAGGCTTGCCGTCGGCAAGCCTTTTTTATTTTTAACCGTCATTGCGAGGAACGAAGCAATCTCTGCACTTGCAAATCAAAACCGTAATGTTCGTTACTAAACAACATCTATCTGCCTGACTGTCCTTTGTAGAGATTGCTTCGTTCCTCGCAATGACGCTTTATTATTATCCTACCAAACCCTCAAAAAACTCACCCTTAAAATCATCACTAAAGTGTATCACATTAGTAAGGGCAGTAAATTCATGCTGCTGGTGGGTAGTAGTTAATACTACGCATTGCATCCCGGCGTTGGCAGCAGCTTCGGCACCTTTGGGTACATCCTCAAATACCAGGCAATCGGCAGGCGTGATATTTAGTTGTTCAGCTACTTTTAAATAAGTTTCGGGATGTGGTTTGCTTAGCTCTACATCATCCGCGCTTACAATAGCTTTAAAATAATGCCTTATGTTCAAATTATCCAGCACAAAATCAATATTAAAAGGTATAGCCGCCGAGCCAATGGCCATAGGTATGCCTTGTTGATAAGCCTTTTCTAAAAGATCATTTAACCCCGGTAAAAGTTGTAGTTGCGATAAATAAGCCTCCTGGTAGCGTTTTTCTTTCTCCAGCGATAAAGTATTCATCTCATCCAAAGTAAATCGTTTCGGGCCAAACATTCGTACCAATACCTCGGGGTTTTTGCCATACATCTGCTGCTTTACTTCGTCCCAGGTAAAAGTGCCGCCCAGTTCGTCATTTAATAAATTCATCCAGGCTTTGGTATGGTACTCCATGTCGTTGATCATGGTACCGTTAAGGTCGAAAATAAAGGCTTTCATCTGTATTAAATTATAAGCGGCAAACTTAAAATTAACTGGGGTAAAAACACAGGCAACCATCAATAAAAAATTAGCGTATATGTATATACTTGGTTAGAATATGTCCTCGACAGACATTTTTTGGTAAGCCCTTAACATGATGTTAAGGGCTTTTGTATTCAATACTGTATTAAAAGTCATTATTTGATAAATCATGCAGTGGCTCAATATATTATGCTTACCTTGCGCCTTTTAATAAATAAAATAATGAAACAAGGAACAGTAAAATTTTTTAATGAATCAAAAGGGTTCGGATTTATCACACCAGGTGCTGGTGGTCAGGACGTATTTGTTCATTCATCAGGTCTGATTGATGAGATCCGTGAAAACGACAACGTTGAGTTTGAAGTTGAGAACGGCAGAAAAGGCCTAAATGCGGTAAATGTAAAGGTTATATAAGTATATATAAGTCATTTAAAACGTTTAAAAGCGTCCCGATACAATCGGGACGCTTTTTTTATGAATAATAATTATGCTTGGCACTGTTGTTGTGTTAATTATACAACTACAAAAAGAAAAACATTATGAAAGATCAATCAAAAATTATAGCAGCCCTTTTAGTGGGTGCGGCAGCAGGCGCGGCATTAGGATTATTATTGGCCCCAAACAAAGGTGAAGATTTAAGGGGTGATATTGCCGATTATGTAAATGACCTGGTATCATCAGCTAAAAATAAGGCACAAAACACGGCCGATAGTGTAAAGGAATATGGCAGCAATGTTATTAACCAGGCAAAATCAAAATTTAATGGTGAGGCCGATAGGGTAAACAACTTTAGCGACGAAGTGCGCGATACGGCTAACGATGGTGTCAATACCGCGAAATCAAAAGTTAAGGAAACCGCAAGTGACCTGAATCAATCTATACAACAAGCTTAATTTTTATACTATTATATATAAAAACCTACTTTTCGTAGGTTTTTTTTGTAACAATATAAAAATAGGTTGCTGGTTTAAAATAAATTATAGTAATTTTACTGTAGGTTATTTTAATAGGGGTATTAAATAGCTATAATTAGCCATCCGATTTTTCGGATGGCTTTTATTTTTTAATCGATATATTCTTTACTGACCAAAACAAACAACTGGTCATCATCTACCGATTCATCAAAGCATTCAGTTAATAGCTGCTCCACTTTTTTATTATTCAATGTAGGTGCTGTCATCTTCATCAGGCGGTAAGCAGTTATATTGATATGTTCCAATATCTGTACATATAGTATAATATCCATATCATTTATGATGGCCGATTCGCCGGATGTTTTTAAACAAAACTCATCCTTAATTAATGTTTTTAGCGGGTTATTACTTTCGTTGGCAGGCTTTTCATTGATCAGGCCATATATGTCGCTCATGCGGTTTATCTGGTTGATCACATCCTGGTGCATTTCCTTTAGGGCCAGCTTTAAGGCTTTAGATGATGCCGATTCAATCAATGGGCTCATTTTTTGGCTTAAAAGCAGTTTGCCAAAATACATGCGGTTTAGGTTGTGTGCAAAGGCTTGGCGAAGTTCGGTGGGGTTTAATTTTTTTGTAGCCATGTTATCATAAGTAATTACCTTACATAACATCAAAAAAGCAGTTAAGTTCTATAGTTTTATCAGTGCGGCATCAGTTTCAGATCCTCAAAAACTAGAGCTAATATTTGTTGGGTATTATCCGGGTAATCAACCTTAATGGGTTGGCCTTTAATTAACCATTCCCATATCGTATCGTTATGTTTAGGCTTTAAACTTTTTATAACCGGTACGCCCATTTGTTTTAGTGCAGCGGCATTTAACTGCTGTTCGTACTGGTTTTTCATGGGGATAACCAGTAGCTTCTTTTTCATGAACAACGCTTCGGCAGGGGTTTCAAATCCGCCACCGCAAAGCACACCCGCACTTTGTGCCATGCTTTTTATAAAAGTTTCGTTATTGATGGGTTGAATAGTAATGTTTTTATGTTTGGTAGTTTTTTTGTTGTGTTTGGAGAAAACATCCCACTGTATATCCTTAAATTCAGACAGGCGCTTTATTAAACGTTTATCATCATAAGCAGGCAGGTAAACCGTGTAGTGCCCTTTGTTGGTAATTACCTGTTCGCGTACCTGCTGGCGTATTACCGGGGTAAACATCCTGTCGCCAAAGGCGTTAAAATGAAAGCCATAATTGGCCGTAACCGGGGCGTAGTGTTTGAGTATCAGTTTACCAATAGCATCGGTTTCATCTGGCTTGGGGGCCATTTCATGTAACACTGCCGCCTGGTGGCTTAACCCAATGCAGGGTTTGTTTTTCATATAACATGCCCAGGCAGACACCGGTTCAAAATCGTTGATCACTACATCATAATCCTCAACCGGAAGATCGTTGATCTCTTTCAGGAATTTACGGAAACGCGATTTTAAAAACGATTTCCACAGGTCAACACCGCCCGATTTGCCAAACACAAAACCAAAGCCATGCAGGTTATATTTAACCGGGAAAGGCAATTTCAGGTCGCCTTGGGTGCCGCTTATCAGTACATCAACCTTACCCATTTTTTGCAACAGGGGCACAATATCCATCGACCGGCTCAGGTGGCCGTTACCGGTGCCTTGTATAGCGTATAGTATTTTCATCTATTCAATTAAATACCCAAAAGTAAGGTTGAGGTATTAACTGAATGTTACGCTAAAGTTAGCAGTTGCTACAGTGGTTAATATTGCCTTATCGCCAGCCTAACGCGGGGGCAATATGCCGTAATATAGCTTCTAATATGTGTGCATTATAATCAACGCCCAAAGTATTGGGGATGGTTAGCAATATGGTATCTGCCTCTTGCAGGGCCTCGTCCTGCGCTAACTCTTTTACCAATTGATCCGGTTCGGCGGCGTAGCTTTTGCCAAAAACGGCGCGTTTTTCGGGCTCGATATAACCAAAACTATCGCTTGATTTACCTTGCTGCCCAAAGTACATCCTGTCCTGGTCATTAACCAAGGCAAATATCGAGCGGCTGACAGATACCCGCGCCTCGCGCTGATGCCCCGCCTTTTTCCAGGCATCTTTATATAGCCTTATCTGTTCGGCTTGTTGTATGTGGAACGGTTTGCCGCTTTCGTCAAATTTTAGGGTGGAGCTTTGCAGGTGCATGCCTTGCTCGGCGGCCCAAACAGCCGTAGCGTTTGATGCCGCTCCCCACCATATACGCTCGCGCAAACCTTCCGAATGTGGCTCTAACCGTAACAAACCCGGCGGATTGGGGAACATTGGGTTGGGGTTAGGCTCGGCAAAACCTTCGCCGTCCAGTCGTTTTAAAAATTCCAACGCTTTCTTTCGGCCCATGTCGGCATCCGTTTCTCCTTGCTCCGGTGCGTAGCCAAATTGGCGCCAGCCCTCTATCACCTGCTCGGGCGACCCACGGCTGATGCCCAGTTGCAAGCGCCCGCCGGCTATCAGGTCGGCAGCGCCGGCATCTTCAACCATGTATAGCGGGTTTTCGTAACGCATATCAATTACCCCGGTACCTATCTCAATTTTACTGGTTTTGGCACCAATGGCAGCCAATAACGGAAAAGGCGATGCCAACTGCCGCGCAAAATGATGCACCCGGTAGTACGCGCCATCAATACCCAATTCTTCAGCCGCTACGGCCAGGTCAATAGATTGTAAAAGCGTATCGCCCGCTGTACGGGTTTGATAAGCCGGATGATCGGCCCAATGCCCAAATGATAGAAAGCCTATTTTCTTCATAACCCAAAGTTAAGCATCAATAGTACAAGCTACTATCATCGTATTGTATAATTTGTATGTTGTAACATTTATTTGGGCGTTGCCTGCGGCTCGCGCTATCCGCTCATACTGCGCAGGCCTTAGCCACGAGGGCGGGTATCCGCTGCTATCGCTAACGCGGCTTAGCAGTTGAGATTTGTTTATAGCTGCCATGTACGAGTTCGAATCTCGTTCGGGCATTATTTTTCGTCGTTGCTGGCGCAAGTATGCAGCGAACGGAAGAGGGCCGGGTACTTGTGACTTGCTTATATAGTTAAGGCACAAGAACTCCACGCAATGGCATACCCTGCATTCTTGCGCCAGCTTGGGGATTAATCTTTTACCTCATTTAAATGTTTAAGAACTTTTTCAGTTTCCTTTTTAAATCCCATATCTGCTATTTTATTTGTTTGGATATAAGAAGCCAAATCAGATGCATCACCTTTTCCGATATTTGATATAGCTGTAATCAATTGTAAGGTTTGTTCAGTATGTTCTTGGTCAATTAAATTCGATTTTATTGTATTTATTAAACCTTTGATATGTTTTTTATTACCGTTCTGAGCAATCGTGTTCAAAAGTTCAAAATTGGTTTTGTAACGACTGATGTTCGCTTTATCTGTCATCAAATCAAAAGCGGCACTCTGAATAGGTATGGATAATTTTTTAAACTCTTCTACTGGGCTTTCTATTAAAAGATCGGCAATAATTTTCTGCCCCCGTTTATGATTTAAGTGAGCAAGTAAAAGATCGTCATTGGATGGATCAGCTTTAACTTTTTCGAGTATACGAGAAAGATGAACTTTAATTTCTTCATCTGTATAATCATTTCCGTCTTGCTCACGGTACAGTGCATTAAGAAGTATATTGTTCGTATTAGCTGAAACTTCGACAAACCCATTAATTAACTGCTTCAACGGAACAATGGTCAGGTCGGGATAAGATGTAATCATTGTAAATAGGTCGGCTTTAATAATGTTTTCACTAGCGACACTGACCAATTGCGTGATCCAAGTAACTGTATCGTGAGATCCATATGTGGCACGATAACTTTCAATTAAATATGAGGCAGTTGTTTGATGGTTTTCCGCGGACATTTGCTGTAAATACTGTCGGACGGTTCCATTAGGTAGACGCGTTAAACCAAATAAAGATGTATTTATACTAGCAAGGGTACTGATGAGAATGTCATCGGAACTTATGTTCTTTGAAGTTTTTAAAATATTACCAAGAACCTGAATTAGTAATTCATTGCCATTAACGTTATTGTTTAATGCACGCGATGCTTCAACAGTGATGGGTCTGAGTAATTGATTTTGTTCGGGCAATTTATCAGCGAGAAATAACCATCGGCTTATATTTTCTTGATCATTCCAGAATTCCACAGCCGTATTGATAAGATAAGTTCCTATAATCGACTCTGTGTATAATGTTTCCAATTTTTTGCTATCTATTGTTCGGTCAAGTTTGTCTTCAAGTTTAGTATTGTTTAAATATTTCGGAAATCCTTTTGCAGCAATATTAAGCTGATTTTCATTAGCGTTCTGATAATAATCGCGGTAAAGCTCAAACAATGGACTATCATAAAACTTATCATCTTCCTGTTCAAAATTGGAAAAGTATTTAATTATTGCATCATTCATAAATGACACTCCTTTTTTAAGGGCGTAATTGCTGAATTTAACCAAGTTTAAAGTGCTTTTTGCATTGCCGATATGGGTATTGATATTTTTCCTTATTTCGCTTTCTAAACGCCCAAAATAACTATTGTCTATATCTTGTAAATTGGTCAGAACAAGATATATATGATCAAGTGTATCTGGAACTTCAGTTTTGAACAATTTGCTTTTGACGGATTTTTTAAGGTGGAATAGAAAAAAATCTATTACTCGAGTTTTGGAATAACCTGCATTTTCTAAAACCTCATCGAAATCACCAAAATCAGCGAGTTTTACCTTGGTAAGAATTGTATCCGGTAGTACGTCATAATTATCACTATTGATTAGTATTTTTTGCAGTTCGTCATAAGTAATATCTCTCGTGCTTATATAAGTAGACTCAAGAAATGACGCATAACCATCTGTGTCCGTTTCTTTTAAAGCTTGGTAATCATCGCTAAAGTAGAGATCAGGACTTTCACAAAGCATCATGTAGTGCTTATGCCATTCTTCCCGTATAATTAGAAATTTACAAATTGCAATTTCATTTTTTTCAACAAAGCTTTTACCATATTTATCTGCTAACAGAGTAACTTCTATTTGTAAATTATTATAAAATTGAATTATCCTTCTTGGATTAGATGCATACTCCTTTGCGATAATGTTAACAGTGTCGGGTTTAAATCCTAACCTATTTTCTTCGTTAATATTTGCTGCAAAATCAAATATTTCGGTGACTTTATAAGGTTTGATTCGAACCGTAACATTAAAATACTTTCTAAGAAATTCTTCACTTTCTTTCGAACCTTCTGCCTGTCCTTGAAAGATATGTTTTTTTAATGCGTTGTCATCTACTGGAATCAAAAAAACAACATCTAATCTCGTATCTATAAAGTTTTTAGTGTTAGTCAAAAGCTCATATGCTGTTTCGCGATGACATCTGTCAATGTTATCAATAACAATAATTAATTTGTCAATATCTCCGTCTTCTTTACCTGTTATATAATTTGATATTTTTTCTAAGCCGGTAGATTTTTTTAAAGCTTTACTGACAATCTCATTGAAGCATTCTTCGAATTGTTCAGGAGCAAAAAGATAGGGTTCCTGGGTCGTTATTTTATATTCATTAAATGCTTTTGAAAAAACATTGGCTAAAAAGCCAAGTATTGACAAAATTATTGCAAGTGTAATAGTTTCTGTAGGGTGGGGTGAGATAATTGAATATGCCAATAGGCACATTAAAAGCGCCACTGTTATTAATGTCAAAAAAGGTAAATTGAACTTTCTTTTAATATCAACCTCTGTATTTTTGTTAATATAAAAGGAAGACATTTTAGACGTTTGATCTAATCCTAAAGCATTTTGAACTTTTAATAAAAACATTCGACGAAAGGAATCGTTTGCATATTTCCAAGCATCATAAACGACAAATTTTACTCGCAATTTTTTAGAGTCTTTTAAGTCGGTTGTTAGCGTTTTAATTATTGAAGATTTTCCAGAGCCCCACTCACCAAACAAACCAATGGTCATTGGTGTATTTGAAGGAGCATTTAAAATAAGTTCTTTTAGTGACTTCGCATAAGATCTTGTATTTAATAAATCTTTTTGGTTAAGATCTAATTCTTTGTCTATCAATATATTCATTAAGTGTATCGAGGTTTAGCTAAATAATAAGCTAATATACTATTTCATATTAAGAAATAATCCTATTTCATATGCCTCCGACTTCCGCCCTTGTTGGTGTTACCCCTGTTGGTCCGGATTTATAATCCTGGACCACACTTTATAGCGGATTTAAAATCCGCCCAAGCTGGCGCAAGAATGCAGCAAGGGAAAGTGCAAGGAGTTTTTGTGCCTTATTAAACTACCTGGGGTTTTTTAAACTATCCAGGTCTTTTTAATTATCCGGTCACAAGTACCCTCCATAGGAGTCCTACGGACTAACCCGCCAGCTTAACGCTGCATACTTGCGCCAGCAACCGGGAAAAACGAAACGGTTGCGTTAGGGATAGCAGTCCCCACAGCTGTGGGGAGCCATAGCGCCTAAGGCCTGTGCAGTATGAGCGGATAGCCTGGGCCGCCTCTATCGGTGGCAACGCCCAAAGTACACACCCCAAAAGTATTTTAGTCAATAAAAGTCTGTTATTGTATATTGCGTATAAATCCTTTACATTAAATTTGAAAAGGTAGAACCGATATTGATAAAATGATAATAGCATTTGCCCCATGTTAGTGCGCAGAGTTTTAAGGCATAGCTTCTCGCTTTTAAACGTGGACTATGTAAAACTAAATAGTAAATGGAATTATCGGGGCGTTATCAGTCCCTATCATCGCATATATTATATAGACGATGGCGAAGGAGAGTTGTCTGATTCGGAAAAGAAATTCAAATTAGAGGCGGGGTATTTGTACATCATACCAAGTTACACCTTATGTGATCTGGTATGTACCAATTTTTTAAGCCAGTACTTTGTGCAGTTTTTTGAAGAGTCATTGGAGGGAGAGTCCTTGTTCCCCGCAAACCCATCTATATTAAAAGTGAAGGCCAATGAGGTTGATGTGATCAATTTTAGGCGATTGATCGAGATAAACCCCGGCAGGGGGATCAATCGCTCTGACAACCCCCAGGTATATGAAAAGCACATTTATTATAATGAGTATCAGCAGTTAAATAATCAGCAAAGTTTATCTGTTTTTTTGGAAACGCAGGGAATTTTATTGCAGTTTCTATCGCGCTTTACCTTACCTGAAATATTTAAACAAAAGGGCCAACAGTTTATTCCCGAGAAAATTTTGGATGCCATGCGGTTTGTACAAGCTAACCTGCATTTACCTTTAACGGTTACCTCATTAGCCGAAAGGGCCAATCAAAATGCCGAATACTTTTCGAGGACGTTTGAGGCCCATACCGGCACCCGCCCACTGGCCTATATTACCGAAAAAAGAGTGGAGCGTGCCCAGCATATGATAGGCGCAAGCAGGCTTGCTTATGAATCGATAGCTGAGTTGACCGGTTTTAAAAGTTTATCCAACTTTTCAAGAACATTTAAAAGAGTTACCGGGCTTTCGCCAAGCGCTTACAAACATCGTATAAACAGTTCATACTCCGATTAAACAACCAATAGTCGGGTTTAGCGCAAAAAATAGTCTGTTTCTGTCAAATTTTTGGTTTAATGAAAGTCTAATTTTGAATAAGACAAACCTCAACGTCTTAAAACCAATTATTATAAAGATCCTAAAATGAAAAAGTTATTTTACCTGTTTATGCTGGTGAGTTTTGCAGCGTCGGCACAGCAACCGAAATTTGCTAACGTTTATTCGTTCATTGAAAATATAAACGTATTTGAAACGAACCAGATAGAAGGCCACACGGTTAGTATTCCCTTCAGATCGGTTAGTGAAGCATTAAACGCTCAGCAATCGAAGTCAGCTAACGTGCTTTCGTTGAATGGAAAGTGGAAGTTCCATTTTGCCAATACGCCCGAAGGTACACCCAATAACTTTTTTGCATCAAATTTTAATGATCAGGCATGGGCTCAAATTACCGTTCCCTCCAACTGGGAAATGCAGGGTTTTGGCGATCCTTTTTTCCGCAATGTTGCACACCCGTTTCGTTCCAATCCGCCCTTCGTCCCCCGCGAATACAACCCGACCGGCTCGTATAGAAAAACATTTACCTTACCGGCGAATTGGAAAGGCAAACGCGTTTTTTTGCGCATGGAGAAAACCGCTTCGGCATCGTTTGTGTGGATAAACGGACAGGAAGTGGGCTACAACGAAGGTGCGCAGGAGCCTGCTGAATACGATGTTACCCCTTTCCTTAAACCGGGAAAAAATACCATTGCCGTAAACGTAATGAAATATTCAGATGGTGTGTACCTGGAAAGTCAGGACTATTGGCGCCTGGCCGGTATTTTTGACGATGTTTGGTTGTACGCAAAATCAGACGTGCATCTCTTCGACTGGCATGCCACTACCGATCTGGACAAAAACTATGAGAACGCAAAACTGGATTTGCAGATCACAGTAAATAACCAATCAAAAACCGATAAAAAGAACTACAGGGTTCGGGCTTCACTGTTTAATGCAGACAATGTGTTGGTTAAGAATTTCACCTCTGACGCGGTTCAAATAACTGCTGATAATAAGCAAACGGTTAATATTTCATCAGATATATTAAATCCTAAAAAGTGGACCGCCGAAACGCCTAATCTTTACCGCTTAACCATGGAGTTAATAAACAATGAAGGAAAAACCGAAGAAGTAATTACCGGGCGTATAGGTTTTAAAGAAACCGAGATCCGCAACCAGGTTTTCTACCTCAATGGCAAGGCCATAAAACTTAACGGCATCAATACGCACATGCAACACCCCACTATGGGGCATACCATGGACGAAGCCACCATCAGGAAAGATTTTGAGCTGTTTAAGCAATTCAATATCAATTGTGTACGCATATCACACTATCCCCCTGTATCACGCTATTTAGAATTAGCAGACGAATATGGATTTTACATCATCGATGAAACCGGAGATGAAGCTCATGCAACTGAATATTTGTCCAACAGGCCCGAGTGGGAGCCCATGTATCGTGAACGTGTTAGGAGAATGGTGCTTCGCGATCGTAATCATGCCAGCATTTTGTTTTGGAGTGCCGGAAATGAAAGTGGCGAAGGGAAAAATATTTGTGCCGTGATTGATGAAGGACGGAAATACGATGCTACACGATATTGGATGTATGGCGGAAACGCTTTTGCGCAGTCTTGCGAAGAGATCATCGGCCCGCGTTACCCAACACCTTTTGAACTCAAAAATAGGGTAGGGATGGTTCCTGAAAGTGTTGATCCGCGACCATCCTTTATGGACGAATACCTTTCGGTGGCCGGAAATGGCGGTGGCGGACTGGATGAATATTGGGATGTGATTTACCGGTATCCACGCATCATGGGCGGTGCGATCTGGGATTTCGTGAGTCCGGGATTGCTCGAGCCGGTTCGCAAATTGACAGATTCTTCACCAAACAATGTAGCTACGCACATCATGGGGCGTGCCAAGCTGGTGGAGGGGCACGATGGAAAAGGCATTGACCTGAATGGCCACGATCAGTGGGTGGAAGTTTACCAGGATAAAAATGTGGAGATCTCGGGCGATGAATTAACCGCTTCCTTTTGGATCTTTCCACGCGATCTGATGAAAATGGGCGGCACCATGCTCACCAAAGGAAACAATCAATTTGGTTTGCAGCAAGTTGGCGAAAATTCGATCGAGTTTTATATCTACACATCCAGAAAAACAACTGTACGTGGTGAATTACCCAAAGACTGGACACAAAAATGGCATCACGTAGCGGGTATCTATAACGGGAAGTCGATAGCCATTTATATCGACAACAAAAAGATAGCTGAAGCGCCTGCAACCGGAAAGATCAGTAATTTTCCTTTTCCTATTAATGTGGGCAAAAACGTAGAGACACAGGGGCAGCATACCACAGCTTATTTGTGCGATGCCATTATTGATCAGGTGGGGATTTTCCCAAAAGCGATTGAAATAAATGACCTATTTGCAGCAAAACCCGACTTGAAAAATAGCGCGGCTTTGTGGCTGGATTTTGAACAGGAACAAAACAAAGGCAACTTTTTCAGCTACGGCATTGGCGCGCGTACCTATGGAAGTATTTGGCCCGATCGGGTGCCGGAGCCTGAGATGTGGCAAATAAAAAAATCGGCTCAACCTATTTCTGTAAAGTGGAGCGATGCCGAAAAAATGGAAGTAGAAGTGCACAACCGAAACTTTTTTACCAATACCAATGCCTTGGAAGCGCGTTGGAACCTGGAGGAAAACGGCATAACCATAGCTTCCGGAAAATTGGAGGTAGATGTAGCACCGCAAGCAACAAAAACCTACGTTCTTCCTATCGCAAAGCCTCAGCTCAAAGCCGGTGCAACCTATTTGGCAACAGTTAGTTTTCATACCAAAGAAGCTACCGTATGGGCACCCAAGGGTTTTGAACAGTGTTGGGATCAATTGGAAATGCCATGGGTTGTTACTGCCGATAAAAAACCGGTACAGCAGCAAACCAATCCTTTAAAAGTGACAGATAATGCGCAACATTTGATCGTATCCGGCGTAAATTTTGATTATACCTTTAATAAAGCCGACGGACAATTGCAGTCCATGAAATATATGGGTACCGAATTGCTAAAACAGGGAGCGCAGCTTAATGTTTGGCGTGCCCCGCTGGCTAACGAACAGGACGACTGGACCTATACCGGGGTTAGGGCCGATGGCTATGGCAAGATGGTTGCCACTTCATGGTATACCATTGGTTTGGATAAAATGAAGCCAAAATTGGAAACATTTGGGGTTGAAAATAAGAATGGCAATGTAATTGTCAGTATTCATCAATTGGCACCTTTGGGAAATTCAAGCACTGCAGGCTTCGACAATGAAATGGTCTATACCATCGCGCCCGACGGTGAAATCACTTTACAGCACACTATTGATCCTAATGGAAAAATGCCCACTACGCTGCCACGCATCGGTACCAAATGGGTTTTTAATGACCAAATGCAAAATGTAGAATGGTTTGGACGCGGGCCGCAGGAGAATTACCCCGACCGTAAAACCGGCTACCGGATGGGGCTTTATAAATCGACAGTTGATGCCATGTTTGTACCGTATTTGATACCCCAGGATAATGGCTTGCGCACCGACAACCGCTATGTGCGGCTGACCAATGCCGAAGGAATAGGAATGGAGTTTTCATCAACCGAACCATTCAATTTCAATTGCTATAACTACAGTACCGAAAATTTGTCAAAGGCAAAATACACTTATGACCTGGTCAAAGCGGATGGTGTCACCTTCAATTTCGACTACCAAACTACCGGGGTAGGATGCACGGCAATAGGGGTGCTTGATAAATATCAAACCATTCCTCAAGCCATACTGTTCACCAGTACCATAAAACCATTTAAAATTAATCAATAAATAACCCAACTGAATTACCAAAAACACCCCTATCACAAGCATCCCGCTTGTGGTAATATAACAACAAGGCCCGGCAATTTGCAGGGCTTTGTTGTTTATGGGATATGGGCGTTACCTGCGGCCCGCGCTGTACGCTCATACGCCTGCAGGCCTTAGGCGCTATGGCCGGTATCCGCTTCCATCGCTAACGCGGGTAGGGTAATTCAAGTTGCTGGACACGCGTGCGCCAGCGAGGGGTGACGAACTGTGGTAATCCGACCATAGGCTGACTTTTAATAGTTATTCAAAAAGTCATCAACCTCCTTTTGAAATACCTTTCTGTTTTTGGGGTCTTGTATAAGATGTCCTTCGTTATCAAATAATATCAAGCGGGTATTCTTTTGATTTTTAATGGCCAGTTCATGAAATGCTACGGCATTTATATCATATATGATCTGTGTATCTTTTTTTCCGGCAAATATTAATATAGGTTTTTTTAGATCAGCGATATTCTCTAATGGTGAATATGCACGATACTTATCGGAAAATTGCTCCGGGCTGCCTCCCATTCCACCTGGAAGTCCCGTCATGCTTTTCAACGCTGCCTGTTTTATCCAGTCTGCCGCGCCATTAATTGCTATCCCCCCTCTGAATAGATCAGAATGTGTGAGGTAATAAAAAACCATTGTTGCGCCATGACTGTGGCCTATAACCCAAAGATGACCCATGTCGACATTTAGTTCTTGCTTTACCTGATCTATAAATAGATGTGTATCTTCTAATTGTATTTTTCCATATTCATCCTTTTGTGTCTCGGAGCTAATCCCTCGCGTATTGGGAAAGATAACGATATATCCTTTTTTTAGGTAGTTAAAAACCACCTCATTTAAAAAATAATCCAGTGTGGGATATGCATTTGTATAACTCCCATATGGCACTAACAGAACCGGGTGCGGCTTGCCTGTTTTGTTATAATTGGATGGAAAATAAATATACGCGGATGACGATTTGCCACCTCCGTTTTGATACGTTTTGATCAGATATTTGTATTTAGCAAGGGGATTTACAGTAGCCATGATTTTTATTAATGTCCCGTTTGCCGAACTCAGATCCTTTTTCCAGATGGCTTTTGGCTCGGTGGGTGACTCTTTTAGATATAAGAGTTGAGAGTTGCTGCCATCTGCTTGCATGGTAAGCAGTATCTCGTTATTAGTAAGAAGCAATGTTTTAATACCTGTGCTCAGATCCAATAAGCCTGTTTTCTTATTTCCCCCTTCTGTAAAAGTGTAAAGTATAGCATTGTTGTTATAAAAGCTTACCGGAGTTTCATTACCGGCAAGTGATAAATTAAGCTGCTGCAAGGTATCTGCCCCTTGGTTCAAACGAAATAATTTAGATAGTCCGCCATCAGCAGTTGCCAGTATTAAATTATCGTTTGGAGACCAGGAAAAGCCGTTAAAAAAAGTGTCTTTAAATGGGATTGATGAGGCTACCCTAACTTGATTATCTGCAAGGTATAGTATAGATTGCGGCTTATCATTGATAGCCTTATCGGTAGCGTATATTAGGTGACGCCCATTATGGCTTACGCTTACATTGCCTACGTCGGATGTATCATTAGTCAGTTGTGAAATTTTACCGCTATTTAAATCGATTTTAAAAAGTTGCTGAAAACCTTGCTCTTGTCCCCTTATATTAGAAGCAAAATAATATTGTTGCTGTGGACTAATACTTGCCTGACGTACTTTATAAAATCTGAACAAATTTAATGAATCGCGCAGGGTGGTATTTAATATTTTAGAAGTGTGCGACGGTATATTATAACTATACAAATCACTATATCGATCTGCCCTTTTCTCATAGATAAGCTGGGTATTATCGGGCGACCAGTTCAGTAGCCGCTGGTTTGGATTTGCCCGAAGCCCTTTGTCCACAAATATTGGTTTCGAATCAGATTTAAGTCCCGATATAAAAAGTGAATCGCCGCTTTTTATATAGGCAACCCAGTCTTTACTAATTTTAATATCACTAATAGTTTGTGCAGAAACGCCAAGACATATCACCAGATACATGGTTAGCAGCAGTAGTTTTTTCATATCCAAACGTACCAGTGATAAATGAGTTGTAGCGTTAATCAATGTGAAACTTCGTTAATTAGTGTTAACGTTTAATGCTTTAAGTGCGATGATTTGTACTTTGCATCATGAACAATAAAATCAGGCTTGTAGTTGCACTTATGACTTTATGCGTGGTTACGTTGATAGGGTTGCAATGCTATTGGAGCTACCAGTCATACCAGAATGCCGAGCGTGTTTTTAAAAGCGATGTTAATGACGCACTTGCAAATGCTGTAAACCATACTATGGATGTCCATCGTCAAAAATTAGCAAAACAGTATCGGGCATGGCTTAGTGATACTAACCTGGTTAAAATAGGCATCCGATACATGGATAATTATAAGATAAATCAGTTCACCTTACAGGATAAACATCCTATAGAAAAGCGTGCGCCCTTCACTGTAAGCTATTCCAGATCTTCTAAGCGTGAAAAAATAACACCACAGTCCAGGCTATTGTTCATAAACAAATTGATGAACTACCAAATACAGGATGATCTTAAGACAGGATCTGTGTATTATTATACACCGCGCCTTGGTCGTTTAATGGATAGCGCCCTAATAAAAGAAAAAATAGGTTTAAAAGAGCTGCAAATAAGCTACGCTGAAGAACTGGCTAAACGTGATATTAAAGAACCTTTTCAATTAGCATCGTCTAAAGTTTCTTTAAAGCCCACTCAACTGCCTAAAGTAACTGCTGATGAATATACAACCCGGCAGCTCCTGTATGGATTTAGAGATCAGAAAAATGTTAGTGCCACATTTATAGATCTCTCAAGTATATTACTATCAAAGATAAAAGGGGTACTAATTACTTTATTGCTTTTAATTGTAGTTACTATAGCCTGTTTTGTTTACACCGTTAAAACCATCCTCTCACAAAAAAAACTTGCTCAATTAAAGGACGACTTTGTAAACAATATGACCCACGAGCTAAAAACCCCGGTATCTACCATCAGCATTGCGGCAGAAGCCATACAGAATTTTGATATTGGAAAAAAAGCGTCCGGCGAATATTTAGAAATTATACGTTACCAGGCATCCGCGCTCACCAATTTTATCGATCAAATTTTGCAAAGCATGTTAAATTACCAGTCAGGGCTTTTGCTGGAACGTAATCTTGTTAACGTTAATTCAGTCATCGAAAAAAGCATCCAGCAATGTCGTCCATTGCTGGGATCTAAAAAGGGTAGTATGAGTCTTAATTTGCCAACCAGGGATATAAATATTGAGGGTGACGCAATTCATATAGGAAATGTATTATCCAACCTAATAGACAACGCTATAAAATATGGAGGTGACCCTCCTACTATAACAATAGAAACTAAAACAAACAACCATTTAGTAAGTATTTTGGTATCTAACCAGGGAGATATTATCCCTATTGAATATCAAAACAAAATTTTTGAACGCTTCTTTCGAATCCCGGCAGGGGATACACATAATGTAAAAGGCTATGGACTTGGCCTTAGCTATGCCCGTGATATTATACAGCAACATAACGGAACCCTTATCTTGGATAGTAGCCAGGAGAAAACCACATTTCAAATTAATTTACCACTTTTTAAAGCATGAGGTTACCCAACATTCTTTTACTTGAAGATGAACTTCAGCTTGCAAAGATCATAACCGAAACTTTGGTTAGCAGGGGTTTTATTGTTAAGCATGAGAGTAATGGCAGGCTTGGTCTTGAAGCGGTATACAAGGATAATTTTGATATATGTATTGTAGATGTGATGATGCCATTTATGGACGGCTTTACTTTCGTGAAAGAACTGCGGAAAACTGACCCTCAAATTCCTGTGCTATTTCTTACCGCACGGTCACAGGATAAGGACCTTGCAGAAGGATATAGTAGTGGTGGGAATGATTATCTTAAAAAGCCTTTTAGTTTGGAAGAGTTGATTTTGAGAGTAAATGAATTACTCAAAAGAAATAAAACAAATGCCATACATAGTCGTAATCCTGTACAATTCGCTTCTTTCCAATTGTTTCCCCAGCGCCAGGTATTAGTAGGTAGTGATCATAAAATTGTTAAGCTGTCACATCTGGAATGCGAGCTTTTATTGTTGTTATTGTTGCATAAAAACAACTTACTGGATAGGAGATCGGCACTTATGAAACTTTGGGGAGATGACAACCCACATAATGGCCGTACAATGGATGTATACATTACCAAGCTAAGAAAGCATCTTCAATCTGATGCTACTATACAAATTATTAATGTTAGAGGACTTGGTTATAAACTTATTACGGATTAATTGGTAACTGCTCAATTCCCTGTTAGTCCGGATTTATAATCCCGGACTATTGTATGTGCGGATTTACAATCCGCTTATCGCCCCAATAAATATAACTCATTGTGGAATGGGATCATAGATCCCTTATCATTGAGTCCGGGATTGCAAATCCGGACTAACGAGCTAAAAAAGTTTCCCTCTCGATCCCGATAGCTATCGGGAGGGAATTATGAGCACACGCGAAACGCCAGCAAAAGGCGAATCGGGTATGTGCGATTCCCTCCCAATGGGAGGGTGTAGGGAGGGGTTTAGCAATTGTGTGTTGTCTAATTACCTCCCGCTGCCGCAAACTTCCGCTTGTGGAAAAAATTATCTGCCACCCGGCTTACTTAAATAACGAAAGGTTCACCATTCCGCCCATCACCTGGTACCCCAGTTCGCTTGGATGCAGGTAATCGCCCGATTGGTTGGCCGGTAATATCATCGCCTCATCTTCCGGGCTCCTGATGGCTTTGTCAAAATCAATAACGGCGTCAAAATGCCCGCTGGTGCGTATCCATTTATTCACTGCGTTACGTGCCGCGTCGCGGTAACTTGCATAATAAAATGATTTTTTGACAGGAGTAATAGTTGCGCCATAAACCTTTATACCCTTTGCATGTGCTTTGGCAATCATTTTATCATAGGCGGCAATCAGGTTATTGGCAACTTCGGCAGCCTTGGTACTGTCCCTGGTGGCGCCCAGATCATTGATACCCTCAAATATAACCAGCCAACGAACGCCGGCCTGCTGCATTACCTCGCGGTCAAACCTATCCAAACCTGATGGGCCACCAAAACCCGATGAAAGCACGCAATTGCCCCCTATACCCATATTAAGTACGCCTACCTGTTTGGTAGCGTTATTTTTTAGCAAAGCCATTTCTAAAATATCCGGCCACCTATCCTGCTTGTCGGTGCCCGATCCATTCCCGTCGGTAATTGAATCGCCAAAAACAACTACTGTAGCTGCCGATTTTGGTGCTTCCACGTCAATACCTTTAATGGTATACCAATGTCGGGTTTTCACAGCATCCTTAAAATCAGCGTTCGGCGCCGTATTTTGGCCGGCAAGCAGGTACGAAGTGGTAAATGACCCGGGATGACCGGTCATAATTGCCGGTGTTTCTCCGTATGAAATGGTAATGGCAACCTCCATTCTTGGTTTCAGATCAAACGCAACCGGGTCTGAAGCAATTTCGGCGCCGGGCTCCATGGCAACCTCTTGTTTGCCATTAAATTTTAATGTTTTAACGGTTGATTGATCAATTGCGCCGCCGCCTGTTGATACAGCTATTTGTACCCCCTTCATGGTAACCGGGGTTTTGCCAAATTGGTTAGAGAACTTTAACCGCAGGCTTTTGCCACCTATAGATACACATACTACCTGCCGCAATGTGTTATTGCTAAGGCCGGGTGCAGGAGGCAGATTCCTTCCTTCGGCCGACTGGAGGCCGGTACCCCATGTACCTACCCAATTAGTATCGGCCAATGCCGTGCCGGGACGATCTGAAAAGCCCGATATAGTAACTGTACACAACAATAAGCACAGCAGAGGTATTATTTTAAACGGACCGCCAACAGAAAACAGTTCTTTTAAAAATATAGTACCCGGATTTAGTTGTTTATTATTCATAGCAGATGTTTTTTACTGCAATATAAGGCATAAGTCCGCAAAATTGAAATTTGTTTAGTTTTACCCATATGGCGTAAAACGTATATAGTTGCCTGATAACACCAACAACGGCCTGGTGCGCAGGAAGTATTGCGTTAGCGATAGAAACGGATACCGGCCATGGTGGCTAATGCCTGTGCAGTATGAGTGGATAGCGCGGGTCCCCATCCCCACAGCTGTGGGGATGGGAACAACGCCCAAACCTTAACCTTTAATAATCCCTTCTATCTGGTTCAGTTGCTCGGCAGTTAGGCGGGCCAGGTTTTCCTGGCTCAAAATGGTATTATTAATTTGTATGTAGTTGTGTTGGGTGCCGGGCAGGTTAGTAGCACTGCTATGGAGGGTGTTTTGGGGTGGCGTGGTTTTGGCGCCAATAACTTCAAAATATAACCGGGCGGCGCGTACATCGCCATTGAGGGCCAGCTTATACACGTTGGCCAACAGGTGCGGGGCCATAAAGGTAAACTGTTGGGCCTGCTGTATAAACTCGGGTTGCTTTTTGTACTCCTTTAAATGTTTGGAAACGGTTTGGCGGCTTAAACCGGTGTGCTCGGCAATTTCGGTTTGGGTAGGCATAAAACCCAGCACGCGCATGTTTTGGGCAATGGCTTCGCTAATGGCCAGGTGGTTGTTTTCCCAAATATCGCTTTTGCTTTCGGGCGCTATAATTTGGTCCACTTTGGCTAAAAATTCGTCGTACGGGGCACCTTCCAGTTGCTGCATTGTTTGGGTAAGGTTTTGGTCCAGGTAATCGCGTTCGGACGGGGTGAGGTCGGCAATGTCGTACATGGTTATTTGTTGCTGTTTAAGCAGGTTGTCAATTTTTTGTTTTGCCTGTTTGGTTAATCGGGCGGGTTTGTATAGGGCAGGGGTTTTCATTGGGTGGTAATTTAGGGCAATTACAAATATAAAGAAATTTCTTTAAAATAAAGAATTTATTGTAAAAATCATGGTTTACACTTTTTGGGGTGTATTTTTATTAATTAATTGTTAATCAATATTTTATAAAAATAAAAGTTAAAAATGTGTTAAGTTGTGTAAACCATGATTTTCAAGAAATTTTTGCTCTGGTGCTCACGTTAGGTGGACCCGGAATTCTATACAAATGCAAAAGCCCACTCGCGATAGCGGGCAGGCTTTTGTATTTGTGGACCCGGAGGGATTCGAACCCTCGTCCAAACATGGTATAAGGTAAGCTTTCTACATGCTTATCTGCTGTTTAATTGTAGGGAAGGGGAAGGTCAGCCGCTTACCTGTACCGTCTTCCTTAGGTGTTTTATTTCGCTAGCTATGCACACCGTTAAGCTAACTAGTTTCGTTTTTCGATGCCCCGGTTGCCGATCCAACAAAACGGAAAACCGGCGGGACAAAAGCTAGTTAATTCTAAATTAAGCAGCTAAGGCGTAGTTATTTTCGCCATTTGTGATTTTGAGTGTTCTGATTAGAGCGCTAATTCACCCAACGCGCTGCATGCTTACCTACTTATCTCCATCCTGTCAATTCCGGTCGAGCCCAAGTAGTTTGTAGAACAACAAATATACTAATTATTAGTTTGGCTTAAAGCACGCTACCCTCCGCCAAATGCGATTTTACAATTGTACGACCCGGATATACCTTTAACGCTTCCGCCAAACATACCATCGCTTTTTCAAGGTCGGCATTGTTTAATACATAAGCCAAGCGTACCTGGTTTTTGCCTGCGCTTGGTGTGCTGTAAAAGCCCGTTGCCGGCGCCATCATTACCGTTTGGTTTTGATAGCTAAAATCTTCCAATATCCAACGGCAAAACTTATCCGAATCATCAATAGGCAGCTGTGCCATTACATAAAAAGCTCCGCCCGGGTTAGGGCAGTAAACACCTTCCATGTTGTTTAATGCGGTAACTATCGTATTTCTGCGGGCAGTATATTCAGCTTTAACATGATAAAAATATTCGTCAGGTGTATCAATAGCAGCCTCTCCTGCTATTTGTTCAACCATACCGGGAGCCAATCTTGCCTGCGCAAATTTGATAGCTGTTTCCCAAAACCTGCGGTTTTTGGTAATGATGCAACCCAAACGTGCGCCGCAGGCGCTGTAACGCTTACTAACGGTGTCAATGATGATCACATTTTCTTCCAACCCATCCAAATGCATGGGCGATACAAACGGCTGGTCGCCATAACAAAATTCGCGGTAGGCTTCGTCGGCAAAAAGGTATAGGTCGTGCTTTAAAACCAATGCTTTCAATGCTTCCATTTCTTCGCGCGAATACAAGTAACCTGTAGGGTTATTGGGGCTGCAAATAAATATGGCGCGGGTTCTGTCCGTTATGTTTTTCTCAAACTCGCTAATAGGAGGTAAGGCAAAACCATTTTCTATGTACGACATAATGGGCCTTACAATAACATCATTCTGACTGGCAAAACCGTTGTAATTGGCATAGTATGGTTCAGGCACAATAACCTCATCGCCGGCGTCAAGACAGGTCATAAAAGTTATTGATATAGCTTCTGATCCGCCTGCGGTAACAATAATATCATCAGTAGTAATATTATATCCGGCTTTGTTATAATACTTGGCTAATTGCTTACGATAAGATAGCGTACCTTCTGACGCTGTATAGGCCCAAACTTTAAAATCTATATTTTTAATTGCCTGGATCATCCCCACAGGGGTTTCAATATCAGGCTGACCGATATTTAAGTGATAAACTGTTTTACCTTCTGATTTAGCTTTATCGGCAAAAGGAGTTAATTTACGGATAGGAGAAGCTGGCATTCGCTGCCCCTTTTTGGATATACTTGGCATGGTGTAAAATTAATAAAAAGATGGTATTTGTAATTGTAAATATGCATAAACAGAAAAAGGCCCGAACTATCGGGCCTTTTTCTGTTTATGACCCTTCCTCACCAGTGTAGAGAGTTAAGGGTTTGTGCTTAAAACTCTATCTGGTACTTGGTGCTGCCGCAGCCGCTGCTTCCACAACTTCGCCTTTAATGGTTAAATATTTTTGCGGAGTTTTAGCGTTTGAGGTAACCACAATTGCTTTGTTAAATGGCGCTGCAACTGCCGCATTGTAAGTTATTTTAATAACACCTTTTTCGCCTTTTTTAACCGGTGCTTTTGTATAGTCGGCAATGGTACAGCCGCAAGTTGGTTGTACGTTGGTTAAAATAAGGGGTTCAACACCAATGTTTGTATACACAAACTCGGTAGTAACCGGTTTGCCTTGTGGTATTTTGCCAAAATCGTGTGTTTCTTCAACAAATTTAAATTCGGCTTTTTGATTATCTTGTGCCGAAGCTGTAAAGGCAAAGCCTAAAACTACAGCGCATATTAACATTAATTTTTTCATATCAGTTGTTTGATTAATACAAATATAAAAGGTTTAGCGTAAAATCAATTATATCTTAATTGTTTTTAAATTATAATTTGTACCGGTTGTATCAATGTATACGCATATAGCTGATAAAAGTTGTTGTAGCTCCCTTATTTATGATGAATGTTTTTGGTGCTACTATGCAATTAAAAAGTAGATTTTTATAATTTTACAACTTAAACGTGTTTACTATGTCCGAAACTGCAATTCATGGTGTGGGTAAATTTGATGTCGCCGAACTCAGTTTTGATGACTTTAAAAATATTGTGATCAATGATTACCGCATAGCTGTGGAAAGCAGGCAGGCCAGTTTAATTGGCCGCAGGGAAGTGCTTACCGGCAAAGCTAAGTTTGGTATTTTTGGTGATGGAAAGGAGGTGGCCCAGTTAGCCATGGCTAAAGCTTTTAACAAAGGTGATTGGCGCGCAGGCTATTACCGTGATCAAACTTTTATGTTTGCAACGGGCATGAGCAACCTTAAAGAATTTTTTGCCCAACTATATGCTACGCCCGATGTTGAGAAAGAACCTGCATCGGCCGGCAGGCAAATGAACTGTCATTATGCAACCCGGTTTGTTAATGCCGATGGCAGTTGGATAAACCAGGCCGAGAGTAAGAACTGTTCGGCAGATATTTCAACTACCGGCGGTCACATGCCCCGTTTGTTGGGGTTGGCTTACGCATCAAAATTATACAGGCAGAACCCCGAGTTAAGGGATATGTCTAACTTCTCTATAAATGGTAACGAAGTAGCTTTTGGCAGTATTGGTAATGGTTCCACATCCGAAGGTTTATTTTTTGAGACTTTTAATGCTGCCGGTGTATTGCAAGTGCCTATGGCTATATCTATATGGGATGATGCTTACGCTATTTCGGTACCGGCCAACTTGCAAACTACCAAAGAAGATATATCTGAAGTACTTAAAGGCTTCCAGCGTGAACATGGTACCAATGGGTACGAAATATTTAAAGTACGTGGATGGGATTACGTAGCGCTTTGCGAAACTTATAAACGTGCTATTGGCGTTTGCAGACATGAGCATGTACCCGTGTTGATTCATGTTACTGAAATGACACAGCCACAAGGGCACTCTTCTTCAGGCTCGCATGAGCGTTATAAAAGCAAAGAACGTTTAGCCTGGGAAAACGAATATGATTGCCTGGTGCAAATGCGTAAATGGATGGTAGAAACCGCAATAGCTACCGATGAAGAATTAACCGAACTGGAAGAAGCTGCGAAAAAACACGTACGCAAATGCCAGCGTGCAGCTTGGGATGAGATGAATAATCCTATCGCAGCAGAATTAAATGAAGCGGTAGAGATGATAGAACACCTGGCCCAGCAATCGCACTTTAAGGATGGTTTGCTGGAGATATCAGAGTCATTGCGCTTATGCATTGATCCCGGGCGTAAGGATGTTATATCAGCTATACGCAAAGCACTAAGGTTAACCGTAACTGAAAATAGTGACGCAAGAAAAGTATTGGCTGATTGGTTAAATGAGCAATACACCATAAACGCTGACCGCTATAATTCAAGGTTATTTTCAGAAACACCAAACTCACCATTAAAGGTTGAAGTTATTGAGGCCAGGTATAGCGATGATACGCACTTAATTGATGGCCGTGAAGTATTGAATGCTTGCTTTGAGGCCAATTTTGAGCGCGATAAAACTATTGTTGCTTTTGGTGAAGATGTAGGCGCCATTGGTGATGTTAACCAGGGTTTTTCTGGCCTGCAAAATAAGTTTGGCGATCTGCGCATTACTGATACAGGTATTCGCGAAGCATCAATAATTGGGCAGGGTATGGGCCTGGCCATGCGTGGTTTGAGGCCCATTGCCGAGATACAATACATGGATTACCTGTTATATGGTATGAACGTAATAAGTGATGATCTGGCTTGTTTGAGTTATCGTACTTATGGCGGTCAAAAAGCACCGGTTATTATACGCACACGTGGACACCGCTTAGAGGGTATATGGCATTCAGGTTCGCCACTTGGGGTTATTTTAAGTGCTATGCGTGGCTTACATATTTGCGTACCGCGAGATATGACACAAGCCGCAGGCATGTACAATACACTATTACGTGGTGATGAACCGGCATTGGTTATTGAGTGTCTTAATGGTTATCGATTAAAAGAAAAACTGCCAACTAATGTGGGAGAGTTTACCGTGCCGTTAGGTAAAGCCGAAATTTTACGGTCTGGTACGGATATTACCGTGGTATCTTACGGTTCAACCCTGCGTATTGTAATGGAAGCTGCACATGAATTGGAAAAGTCAGGTATCAGCGTTGAAGTTATTGATCCGCAAACCCTGTTCCCATTTGATACCGATAATGTATGCGGTAATTCTTTGAAGAAAACTAATAAGCTTTTGGTAGTTGATGAAGATCTTCCCGGAGCTGCGTCAGCCTATATACTACAAAAAATTATTGAAGGACAACGGGGTTATTATTCATTAGATTGCCCGCCTAAAACACTTTCTGCTAAAGACCACCGCCCGCCTTATGGTACCGATGGCGATTATTTTAGTAAGCCGTCAATGGATGATGTGATTGAAAAGGTTTACAACATCATGAGCGAGAGCAATCCGACTAAATATCCGCCTATTTATTAACTGTAAAATGCCATGAAGCGGTTTTTAACAGTTTGTATTTTAACTATTTACTGGGTAATTGCCTATGGGCAAAATCCAGTTGTGACCACAAAAAAAATTATAACCACCAAAAAGGTTGCCGTTACCAATGATGGTACCATGGGTTTGGATACTACCATTTTGGCTATAGATGAAAAGGGTAATAAATTGCATTTTTATCAGTATATAAAATTGTTGCAGTCGGGCCAATACGATGATATAATACCAATTGACCGAAATGGTCAATTACTTACTGAATATCGCCTGAAAAAAAGGGATCCTATCAGAGACCTGGAAATATATGAAATGGCTAAAAAGCAAATAGCCAGTAAAAGCGCTGTGTTGCAAGAGGGTAGTAAGCTAACAATTGCCCCATTGGCACATTTAATAAAACCCGAAGAATTTGAGGGTAAAGCAATAGTGTTAGTGTTTTTTACTGCAGAATGTGACCAGTGTAACAGGGGTTTAGCAGGTATGGATAGTTTTTTTAAAGAGGTTTATGACCCTGAAAAAATGATCATTGTGGCTATAAACTATCGTGATAAGGATAAAACCTACGAGCAACTTAAATTAACCCCATTGCCAAATGCAAGGATCATATATGACGCGTATAAAATTATTAAAGAGGCTTATTGGATAAACGCTTCCAATGCTTTTGTAGTAACAGACAAAAACCACGTTATCCAGTTTACTGCGGAAGGCAGCGGTGGCATTATAAACACCGTGTTTAGAAGCAAGGTAAAAGCAGTTCTAAATTAATAAATATTGTTCGACATCTTAAATGGTATGATGTCGAACAATATGTTAACTATATCCTTTTTATATCTGCACCTAAAGCGCGCAGCCTATCGTCAATGTGCTGATAACCGCGCTCAATTTGCTCAATGTTATAAATAGTTGATTTACCTTGTGCTGACAAGGCGGCTATAAGTAATGATACTCCAGCACGTATATCCGGCGATGTCATAGATATACCACGTAATGGCTTTTGTTTATCTAAACCAATAACTGTGGCACGGTGCGGATCGCATAAAATGATCTGTGCGCCCATGTCCAATAATTTGTCAACAAAGAATAATCGGCTCTCAAACATTTTTTGATGTATCAGCACTGTTCCTTTGGCTTGTGTAGCAACAACCAGTACAATGCTTAACAGATCGGGAGTAAACCCCGGCCATGGCGCATCTGCTACGGTAAGGGTTGAGCCATCAATAAAAGTATCTATCTCGTAATGATCTTGTGCAGGGATAAAAATATCATCGCCGCGTAGTTCCAGTTTAATACCAAGCCGTTTAAATACGTCAGGTATCATGCCCAGCTCTTTATATTGTACATCCTTAATAGTGATCTCTGACCCTGTCATAGCTGCTAAGCCAATGAACGATCCTATCTCTATCATATCAGGCAGCATACGGTGTTCTGTACCGCCTAATTGTGTTACACCTTCAATAGTTAAAAGATTTGAGCCAATGCCGCTAATTTTAGCACCCATGCGATTAAGCATTTTGCACAACTGCTGCAAATAAGGCTCGCAGGCCGCATTGTATATAGTGGTAGTACCTTTGGCTAATACTGCCGCCATCACTATGTTGGCTGTACCTGTTACCGAAGCTTCGTCCAGTAAAATATAAGTACCCTGCAGGTTAGATGCATCTACATTAAAAAAGCCATCCTCGGGGTTGTAATTAAATTTAGCTCCTAATTTTTCAAAACCTAAAAAGTGAGTGTCCAAACGCCTGCGGCCAATTTTATCACCACCTGGTTTGGGTATGGATGCTTTACCAAAGCGCGCCAATAACGGCCCAACTATCATGATAGAGCCACGCAGGCCGCCACCTTTTGCTTTAAAAGCATCCGACTGGAAGAAGTTTTGGTCAATATTTTTGGCTTCAAAAGTGTAAGTGTCCGGAGTTAAACGTTCAACACGCACACCCATGTCGCCTAATAATTCTATCAGTTTATTTACGTCAACAATATCAGGAATATTGCTGATGGTGATTTTTTGATCTGTTAATAGCACTGCAGATAGTATCTGTAATGCTTCATTTTTTGCACCCTGCGGGGTTATTTCGCCTTTCAGAGGTTTGCCCCCCTGTATTTCAAATGCGTTAATCATATGTAGTTTGTAGGTAGTTCATGGTTGATGGTTCATAGATCATGGACTTAGCTAAATTATAAAAAATTTCAGCTCAAAATAATACCATCAACTATCAACCATGAACCATTGGCTAATTAATATTTTTTACCGCCGCCATTATTACGGCCACGATTGTTTTGATTGTTGTTGTTACGTGGATTATTACTACGGCCACCACCGCCACCACCACCACCACCACGGTTGTTATTGCTGCGGCCGCCGCGGTTATTGTTGTTGGTTTGCGGCGCAGGGCGATATTCAACCCTGTTCAAATTAATACTCTCATCAACCTGTAATTCGCCTCTCGACATGGCAACCAGGTCGGCTAAAATGCTTTCGTCGGCAACTGAATCTTTGTTCCATTGCACATAAGCCATTTTCATGAAATTGGCTATTGATTGTACCATGTACTTTTTACGCTCAGGGTCCTCAATGCTTTTTGCCTTTTCTATCATCAACTCAATGGTTTTACCATAGTGCTTATAGCGGATACGCTGGTGTGGATATCTTAACGGTTCGGGCTTTAAATGGATAGCCTCGGGTAATGGTTTGGGATAAGGCGAATCCACATCCAACTCGTAATTGGATATGATGTGCAGGTGGTCCCAAAGCTTGTGCTTAAAATCGGCCACATCTCGTAAGTGGGGGTTTAAAAATCCCATCAATTCTATTACTACCGCGGCGTAGCGGTTACGTTCATCTTTTGTAGGCAGTGCAACAATGTACTTAACCATATTTTGCACATTGCGGCCATATTCGCTAAGGAGTAATTTGCTCCTGGTTGAGTTATAATCAAATTCTTGGGGCATAGTTAGCCGTATTTAAAAGTTAAATAATTTTATGAAGTTTAAAATTAGCTCAGATCTTATCGCCTTTGATAAAAACAGGCGTAGCGGCTAAAGTTGAATTTACCGGAAGTAGTGATGCAAATATACAGCAATTGTATTAATGTACAAATAGTTAATATTTTGAGGGCATTAGTCGTAAATTAGTTGCCTAAGCATTTTAAGTTGACAAACGTGCCCTTATTGATTACCTATATCGATATCTACCGCTTTAGCATAGCCATGCAGCCCTTTACTATAGCCACCGGTACGATGGATTATGCCCAAAATGTTTTTATTAGGGTGTATACTAATGCCGGATTTTATGGTGTGGGCGAATGCTCTGCTTTCCCGATGATAGTAGGCGAAACGCAGGATACCTGCCTGGTAATGGCTAAAGAGTTTGCCAAATTATGGAAAGGGAAAAATGCGCTGGATATACCCGCCCGTTTGCAACAGTTGCATGATTTTACTGCCGGTAATACCACCATTAAAAGCGCTTTTGATATGGCTTTGTATGATATTGCCGCTAAAAATGCCGGTTTGCCTTTGTATAAATTTTTAGGGGGTAAGAAAAGAAAGGTTGAAACTGATATTACCATTGGTATCGGCACACAATCAACTATGGCCGAAAAAGCAATCGACTTGAAAAAAACAGGAGCCACGATATTAAAAGTAAAGTTGGGTAAAAACGCGGCAGATGACGTAGAACGCATTAAACAAATACGCAATGCTGTAGGCGATAAACTAAAAATACGTATTGATGCCAACCAGGGGTGGAGTTTTGATGACGCGGTTAATGTATTACAGGCTATTGGTAAGTATAGTATTGAATTTTGTGAGCAACCCATGCGCACCTGGTATGATGATCAGTTACCTGAACTGATGCACGTGTCCCCCGTAAAAATAATGGCTGATGAAAGCGTGTATAACCATCATTATGCCCGTAAGCTGATCAATAGTGGCTCATGTCATTATATTAATATCAAGCTATCCAAATCTGGTGGGTTGTATGAGGCTATGAAGATTCATGATATTGCGGCTCAGCATCATACCCCCTGTATGATGGGAGGGATGTTGGAAAGCCGCATAGCACTAAGCGCCAAACTGCATTTGGTTTACAGTTGCTCCAATATTAAATTTTATGATTTAGATACTTGTATGATAGGCCACCAGGAAGACCCGGCAGTTGGTGGTGTTAAGTACGATGGTTACTTTTTAGATATTGATGATGCACCGGGAATAGGTGCTGACGCCGATGACAAGTTTTTAGAAAAGTGCGAACGGTTTACTGTATGAAAGATTGAAGAATAGAGATTAAAGATTAGTTGTACCGGCGTCACTAATCTTTAATCTTCAATATCTAATCTTTACTTTTCACTCAACTCCGTAAAATACTTGTGGAACAACGGTATGGTTTCTATGCCTTTATAATAGTTAAATATATCATACTTCTCATTTGGAGAGTGCAGGGCATCGCTATCCAACCCAAAGCCCATCAATACGGTTTTAATATTTAATTCGGCCTCAAACAAGGCTACAATAGGTATACTGCCGCCACCACGGGTAGGTATAGGTGCTTTGCCAAAAGATTCGGTTATAGCTTTTTGTGCTGCACGATAGGCAATGCTATCCGTTGGAGTAACTACCGGCTCGCCGCCATGATGCGGAGTAACCTTTACTTTTACATACGGTGGGGCTATCTTTAAAAAATGATCGGTAAATAATTGCGTTATTTTAGTTGATGTTTGGTTAGGCACCAAACGCATAGATATTTTAGCGTTGGCTTTTGATGGTAACACGGTTTTGGCGCCTTCGCCAATATAACCGCCCCAAATTCCGTTAACTTCTAAGGTAGGGCGTGTGCCTGTACGCTCAATAGTGGTATAACCTTTTTCGCCCCATACTTCGGCAATGTCCAGGTCCTTTTTGTATTCATCCTCATTATAGGGCGCGGCATTTAATTCAGCACGTTCTTCTTTGGTTAATTCAATTACATCATCATAAAAACCGGGGATAGCTATGCGGTTATTCTCGTCATGTAATGAGGCAATCATTTTGGCTAATATAGTTGCCGGGTTGGCTACTGCACCCCCATAAACGCCCGAATGTAGGTCGCGGTTTGGTCCGGTAACTTCTACTTCCAGGTATGATAAACCGCGTAAGCCTGTCTCTAACGATGGGTTTTCCATGCTGATCATGGATGTATCAGATATCAGCACCACATCAGCCTTCAAGCGCTCTTTATTTGCTTTTACAAATATGCCCAGGTTGGATGAACCTACCTCTTCCTCGCCTTCAATCATGAATTTAATATTGCAGGGTAGGGTATTAGTTTGCATCATCAGCTCAAAAGCTTTTACGTGCATATAAAACTGTCCCTTATCGTCACAGGCTCCGCGCGCATAAATTTTACCATCACGTATAGTTGGTTCAAAAGGCGGGGTTTTCCAAAGCTCTAACGGGTCAGGCGGTTGAACATCGTAATGTCCGTACACTAGCACAGTAGGCTTAGCAGGATCAATTAATTTCTCGCCATAAACAATAGGGTAGCCCGCGGTTGGGCAAACTTCTACATTATCGGCACCTGCGTCGCGTAGTTTCTTTGCTACATAGTCTGCAGTTTTTAGTACTTCGGGCTTATATTTTACGTCTGCACTTACCGAGGGGAAACGTAGTAATTCAAATAATTCGTCCAGTAAGCGTTGCTTGTTTTGATCTATAAACTGCTTAATATGCTGCATAATGTTAAATTTTAGCAAATATAGTTATAACCACATGGTTTGACTGTTATCAAACTGACGATATTGATAGATTTGTATTTAACCCTCTGAATATTCAGGTAATATTATTAATTTCAACAAATCAATTTTATACTGACTAATGAAAAGTGTTTACGCTTTTTTTCTATCGTTCATATTTTCAATATTATTTTTTAGCAGCCAGGTATTTGCACACGAGCCGCTTTTTTCTCCGGGTAATGATTTTCATTCGCGGGCAAGGTTTTGGTCAATAATTATTGTAGCAGTTTTATTGGTAACTATTATTGCGTTATTGGTGTACAACATAAAACGTTCTGCATCTTCAAACCGAAAATTGTTGGAGTTGAATAATGAAATAACGCATCAGAAGGATAACCTTAACCTTATAAATCAACACCTGGAAGAAATAATTAATGATCGGACTAAGGACCTAAAAGAAAAAAATAGGCAGTTATCCGAGTATTCATCCTACCTTTCTCATCAAATAAGAGGGCCAATAGCCACACTAAAAGGATTAATCAACCTGGAGAAGGAAAGTCTTATAGATCAAACCGAATGCATAGATATGATGCACAAATGTGTATCAGAAATTGATGAGAAAATTATTGAAATGAGCAGTATGCTCAATAATACTCAGAAATACTAATTACGGCCAGTTTGGGTGTATTTGTGCTTCTAACAAACCTAAATAAACACAGTACCAGGAAATCATATGTAACACCAATAACTTACGGTGTTTTTTATATCCTTGCGTTTCAAAGGCAAGCTTTTTATTACCCGCGGTTACAAAAAATTGCACCTCTTTTTTATTAGGGGTATAGGGTGACTTTAACAGATCAAAAGCCTTAACCTTTAATTTGTTTTTTATATCGTGAATAATGCCAGCAGTAGGGGCATCATTTTTTGTTATAGATATCAGGTAATTTGACATATACATATTTTTTGGAATATGTATATGTCAAATTTAAATCCAAAGTTTTATTAGACAGATTGTTTTATTAAAGAGATTGTTTTTTGTCTATAGGTTTAATTAATTAACCATGATAGATGCAGATGTCACTTTAGCTAAAACTGGCTAATTATTTTTGACCAATTGAATACAATAAGTGTCTTATTTATTGAACGCCGTTTAATTAGATTTATTCCTCAATTCTTCATAAAGTAAAATTACTTTACGTTGCAGGTTAGCGATCTCCGCTTCGCGGTCTGCCAGCTTTTTTTGGATGATACTTAGATTTGAAGGTTGGATTTCCTCTTCTTCCATATCTAAGGATAATAATTGCGCTACTTCTATCTCGTAGATATTAGCAATTTGCTCCAATCTTGATAGATTGATATCGGTAACGCCTGTTTCAATTTTTGAAAAAGCTGGGATGGAGATACCGAGGCGGGTGGCTACATCTTCCTGGCTCCATCCATGCTGGTGGCGAAATGTTCTGATGTTTTTACCAATAGTTTTGTTGGTTTTCTTTTTAAATAATTCGGTCATGTTTTTAACAATTAATTAAGGGTATAAACATTTGTTCAAACCTTATGCCATAACTATGTATACCTAAACTATTTTAATAGGTTATTTTGCTAAGTAAAATAATACCCTTTACGTGGAGAATTCTCTACGTTATGATTAAACAGTATTAATCAGGAGTTTATTATATTTAACTTGGCAAATTTAAGTAACAATTGTTTTTGACCGATCTCTTTGAAGAAAATAGTGGCTTTAATATCAGGTTTGTTACCCTCTAAACTTATCACTTTACCAAAGCCAAAACGCTCATGCTCCACCTCCATCCCAACTTGTAAATTGGATGTATCAGATGGTTTAAAGTTTGGCGATGGTACATGTGCCTTTGCTAATATGGAAGTGGTTTTAACGGGTGGTTTAGGTTTAGAGAAAGTATCCTCACGCTTACCCCAGGCATTACGTTCATCGTCAAAAGATAATTTGCCGCTATTAACAGGTTTTGCGGTAAAATCCAATTCCAGATATTGTGCATCTATCTCATCTAAAAATCGGCTTGGCTCACAGCTAATTAAGGTGCCAAACTTAAAGCGCGAGGTAGAATAGCTTAAGGTAAGTTTATTTTCGGCACGGGTAATCGCTACATAAAACAAACGACGCTCTTCTTCAAGGTCGGTACGCGAGTTAAGTGCCATTTGCGAAGGGAATAAATTTTCTTCTAAACCTACCACATGCACCTGCGGAAATTCCAACCCTTTAGAGGAGTGTATGGTCATTAAGGACACCGTATCAGCATCCTTATCTTTGTCGTTATCATCATTGGTTAGCAAGGCAATATCCTGCATAAAAACATCAAGCCCTTTTTCTTCCAGGTCCTCACGCTCCGAAAATTCTTTTATACCGTTTAGTAACTCTTGAATATTTTCGTACCGGTTTAATCCCTCAACAGATTTATCCTCGTACAAATCCTTTAACAAGCCCGAATGTTGCGCTATATACAAGGCAGCCTCATAAGCTGTTTGCGTTTTGGTAAGCACCTGGAAACTTTGTATCATCATCGCAAAGCTACCTACCGATGCCGAGATACGTCCGTCCAAATATTTAGCCGGATTTATAATTACTTCCCACGGAGTTATTTGGTGCTGATCTGCACTAACAATGATCTTATCTACGGTAGTATCTCCAATACCACGGCGGGGGTAATTGATAATACGTTTTAGTGCTTCTTCATCATTAGGGTTAAAAGTTAACCTGAAATAGGCTATCAGGTCCTTGATCTCTTTACGCTGATAGAAGGAAAGGCCGCCATAAATTTTGTAAGGTGTACCCAATTTACGCAAGGCTTCCTCCATTGAGCGGGATTGTGCGTTGGTACGATAAAGAATAGCAAAATCATGCCACTTTAAACCTTTGGTGGTACGCTCGTGCATAATGGCTTCGGCAACCAGCTTACCTTCCTCATTATCACTAAAAGCACGCATCACCTTTATTTTATCACCGGTCTCTTTTTCAGAAAAAACATTCTTTTTAAGCTGTTCTTTATTATTTGCGATGATGCTGTTAGCTACGTTTACAATGTTTTGGGTCGATCGGTAATTTTGCTCCAGCTTAAATACCTTCAGGTCCGGGTAATCTTTTTCAAAATTCAGGATATTTTGAATGTTGGCACCACGAAAGGCATAGATACTTTGCGCATCATCACCCACCACGCAAATATTCTCATTAACTGCCGCCAGTTTTTTTACTATCAGGTACTGCGAAAAGTTGGTATCCTGGTACTCATCAACCATCAGGTATTTAAACTTGTGCTGGTATTTGTTAAGCACTTCCGGGTAGGTTTTAAGCAGCTCGTTGGTTTTAAACAACAGGTCATCAAAATCCATTGCCCCGGCGCGATAGCAACGCTGCACATAAGTCTGATAGATATTTCCTAACTGTCCGCGTCCGGTTGAAAAATCATCGGCTTGCAACTGGTCGTTATTCTGATATTCTTGCCAGGAGATCAGGTTGTTCTTAGCCGCCGAAATGCGGTTCAAAACAAAGTTTACACTGTACAATTTATCATCCAGGTTCATTTCTTTTAAAATGGCCCTTAGTACGCTTTTACTATCGTCGGTATCGTAAATGGTAAAGTTGTTGGGATAGCCAATTTTATCAGCCTCTACACGCAACAATTTGGCAAATACCGAGTGGAAGGTACCCATCCAAATATTCTTGGCTTCAGGGCCAACTAAATGGGTTATACGCTCGCGCATTTCGCGGGCGGCTTTATTGGTAAATGTTAAAACCAGTATATTAAACGAATCAACACCGTTACGTATCAAATGCGCCACACGGTAGGTAATAACCCGTGTTTTGCCCGATCCGGCACCTGCAATGATCATTACCGGGCCGTTAATTTGTTGTACTGCCGCCTTTTGTTCAGGGTTTAATCCCTCTAAATAATCCAAATCTTTTTCCTCTTTTCTTGAACGACGAAATTAAGAAACGATTTCGGTTTTTTCGCTTGTAACAAAGGGGGAATTATCAATTGATGTCCACAAATATCTAAAATGTATAATGTTTATCATCAAAGTATAACATGACGGCTATCATTATTTATACTATAAAGAAAGCTCAACTTTATATCATAAATATATGACATGAAAAGCTCGATCAGTTTTGATTATAAATCAGTTTTACTAATAGCCATAACTGTGTTTTTGCTGGTTAGCGCTATCGGAATGGCCATGGGGCAATCACCCGACAGCCTTATCTCTATTGAAATGCAACGCCAGCTTAATAATAATGAGTTAAAACTGTATTATCCTAAAACAGTAAAACGTTTGTATCAGCAAAAGCAGTTCAACCCCATTTGGATCAAACCACAAGGTGGCGAAGGGGAGGCATGGCAGGCCATGTTATTAATTGATTGTGTCAAACAATTTGGCCTTTCGCATGCTGATTACCATCCTAAAGAATTGTTATATGACCAATTACGTGATATACTGGAAACCCCAAATAAAGTGAATATTGCTAAGCAGGCCCAATTTGAAATTATACTTACTGATGCTATAATAACTTTTATTAATCATCTGCATTATGGTAAACTCAATCCATATTTTACTACTGCCCAAATTGATGCGGGTAATGTAAATGGTTTTAAACCTGAAAATGCCTTAATGAATGCTTTAGGACAAAATGATCTTATGACCGAGATTTCAAAGGTACAACCAAGATCAACGGAGTATATGGATTTGCAATATCATATGCGCTTATTAACCGGTTTATACCAGGGAGATTGTTATGAGATACCTGAAGCCGACATAAGGCAAATGGCTATCAATATGGAACGTTTACGCTGGGCTAATATTGAAGGTAATGATTACATCCATATTAACATTCCTTCTTATACATTGATGTTTCACCAGCCTGATACTACTTACCAGTTTAAAATTATTGTTGGTAAGCCCGGTAACCCTACACCCACTTTAGCAAGTGAAATTAAATATTTTACTACTGCACCAGAGTGGAACGTACCGACAAATATATTCAAGAAAGAACTGTTGCCAAAAGCTATACGTAACCCTAATTATTTAGAGGATAATAATATTTCAATCTATAATAAAAAGGGAGAATACGTAACAGCCACTATAGCCAGCCTTAGTCAGATCAGTAAAGCCCCGGCTGGTTATTATGCCAGGCAATCATCCGGCTGCGATAACGCGTTAGGCCAGGTAGTTTTTCGGTTTGACAATCCTTTTAACGTATATCTGCATGATACTCCTGAACAGCAATTATTTAATAAAAAGGACAGGGCCTTTAGCCATGGCTGTATACGGGTTGAGCAGGCTCTTAAACTGGCTGATCTGATATTAGCTAATGATGGCGCAGCCGGTAAAATAAAAGCTATGCATCAAGCGGCAGCGGCCTATAAGAAGCAATCATTTACCTTAAAAAAAGCATTGCCTATAAAAATAACCTATTTAACTTGTATGGTAGACGAGGGTGTGCTCATCAAATTTAAAGATGTTTATGAGTTAGATAAAAGTTTGGAGATGGCTTTATATGGGGTAGAATTATCATCTAAAAAGTAAATTATAATAGAATTAGGTATTTTCAAACCGTCCGGTTTTTTTAGTTACAGCTATTTTATACACAATAAGTTCAACAGAGATGCCAATATCACTCTCATTTGCTGTAATTCCGTGCGATGGATGATCGGTAGGGTTATTTGCTAAAGGCATAATACGATGAATAATGCCCTGCATAGCCTGTTGCTTTTCATCCACGTCAGTTAATTCTTCAAACCGGCCCCAAACAATAGCGCTTTTCCATTTAAATACATCTTGTATCTCATCTACTTCAAAACATACTTCCGGGTTTTTACGCATCATGTCTACTTTCTGCCCCTCAGTAGCATGGCTATAAATGTATTTACCGTCATAAACATAATTTATGGGTACTATATAGGTAATACCATCGGCATGGCAGGCCAACCTTCCTATAACCTGTTGCTTTAACAGGTCATCAATTTGCGTTTCATTTAATTTCCCTAACATCTTTTCTATTTTTATTTTAAAACTACCCTTTGGTTTAAGTAAAAAAAATGACTTGCATCAGCAATTACCATTGCAGTTGTCACCTTTAAGGTTCAATGGTAAATTTATGCTTTTTTACGTTGCCAAAAAAGAGTACTTACCTGACAAAGGGTATTTAAGTATAGTGTTTATCATCAAAATATATCATGATGGCTATCATTATTTATAGAATAAGGAACTCCCAACTTTACACTATAAATAAATAGCATGAAAAAGTTCGATACTGAATTTATTCCCTAAATCAAACCATATATTGTATGTATAATTACGATCTATTTAAAACTGACAGCCAGGCTGTTTATTTACAGTCATTAGGTGCTGCAGAAACAGTAACCGGGTCAAAACATTTGCTAAAAACCCCCGGGTTAAATGTATTAATTGATTGCGGGTTATTCCAGGGACTTAAATCCTTGCGAGAAAAAAACTGGGCCCCGTTTCCGGTAGATCCGTCTACAATTGACGCGATGATACTTACTCATGCGCATCTGGATCATTGCGGGTATATTCCCCTATTAATAAAGAACGGCTATCGTGGTAAAATATATATGAGCAAACCAACCCGCGATTTAGCCGAGTTGATATTAAGAGATAGTGCAAAGCTACAGGAAGAGGATGCTTATAAGGCAAATAAGCGTGGTTATACCAAACACCATCCTGCTAATCCATTATATGATACTACTGATGTGGAAGTAGCGTTAACTTATTTTGAACAAATAGAAACAGGAAAAACATATAGTCTTAATGATCATGTTCAATTTCAATTTTATCCCGCAGGACACATTCCAGGCGCATGTTCTGTTGAGATTAAATGCTACAATAAGACAATAGTTTTTTCGGGAGATATTGGTCGCTACAAATCTGATATGCTTCCTGTTCCCATACATTCTGCAAATGCCGATGTTGTTATTATGGAGTCAACTTATGGGGATCGTTTGCATGAAAATAATAATATAGACGAGGAACTGTCATTTATAATTAAGGATACCATTTTTAATAAAGGAAACCTACTTATACCCTGTTTTGCTGTGGGCAGGGCACAGGAGGTAATGCATTTGTTATATAAACTTAAATTAGATAAACGTATACCGGCCGAGGTGCCTGTTTTTTTGGATAGTCCCATGGCCGCTTCTGCCAGTAAAGTATTAATAAGGCATCCTGATTGGATAACCATAAGTAAAGAGGAAGTGGTTCAGATGTTTAATGGTATAAAAATAAATCAGGAGTACCATGGAACAGAAAAAATACTTAACCGAAAAGAGAGTAAAATTATTTTGGCGGCAAGCGGTATGCTTACCGGGGGCAGAGTTTTAGAGTATTTGAAACATTATGTTACTGACTCAAGGAATACTATATTGATCATTGGGTTTCAGGCAGAAGGAACGCGGGGTAGAACATTGTTGAACAGGGCCAGCGAAATAAAAATTCACGGCAAATATTATCCAATAAAAGCTAATGTAAAAGAATTGGGTGGGCTATCGGCACATGCAGATCAGGCCGAACTTATTATGTGGTTAAGGGCATTTAAAACAATCCCTCAGCAAATATTCCTGGTACATGGCGAACCTTGTGCACAAGATGCGTTAAGAGTTAAAATTAAGGATGAATTAAAGGTAGATGTAATAATACCTAAGCAAAGTCAAATACACTTGCTTTTTCACATAAATGATCAACCTGTACACGCCGACCAATTTAAAGCTTATAACTAAATTATTTAATCAGCATTAAACCTGCGATAAGAAAATACTTTTTAAAAAAATTTAATATTAAAAAACATAACCTTGATAATATGGTGCCAATTGTAACTATCACTTTTAACCCGGCTCTTGATGAAAGTTTATCGGTAGCGGAATTTGTACCAGATAAAAAATTAAAATGCTCGCAACCCGTATGTGAGCCGGGTGGTGGTGGCATCAATGTGGCAAGGGCTATTATAAAATTGGGTGGCGAAGCACTGGCTGTTTATTTGGCAGGGGGAGATAATGGAAAAAAAATACAACGGCTGCTTACTGATGAGTTAGTTAAATCGGTGGTGATTGAGACAGCTGAAAGTACAAGAGTAAACCTGGTGATTGCAGATATAGCCAACAAGAACCAATATCTTTTAGATATGCCGGGGAGTATAGTTAGTGAAAATGAAGTGCAGGCATGCTTGAATGTAATAAATGGAGTACCGGAAGTGAAATATATGGTAGCCAGTGGAAGTTTACCGCCCGGAGTACCAACTGATGTTTTTGCAAAAGTTGCATCAATAGCGCAACAAAAAGGTGCCCTGCTTATTGTAGATACTTCTGGCGAAGCTTTGAAGAAAGCAGTAGAGGCAGGTGTTTACCTAATTAAACCAAATTTGCGAGAGTTAGCCGCACTTGTTGGGAAAACGGAGCTGGACATTGAGGCTGTACCGGGTGCTGCACGCCAGGTGATAAATAGTGGCAATTGCTCGGTGGTTGTAGTGTCGATGGGCGCGCATGGGGCATATTTAATAACCAAAGAAATGGCTTTGAAAATAACACCACCCCAGCTAACTGTAAAAAGCACCGTTGGTGCCGGCGATAGTATGGTAGCTGGTATTGTTTTGAGTTTAGCCAACAATAAAAGTTTAACCGAGGCGGTAAAATATGGTGTAGCTTGTGGTTCAGCAGCAACTGTTAATTATGGCACTCAATTATGTTCAAAAGCGGATGCAGATTTTATATACGGAAACATGGTTTTAAAGCCAGGTAAGTTTTAGGAATATTAAATGTGATATACAGTAGTATTAGCAGGATTTTAACAAATGATCTTTGTGGTATATTTATCCGCCATAGTATTTATATAGCATTATTTTTACTAAAGCTACATTCCAACTACACATATTCAACGTTAACATGCTCTAAAGCACTTTTTTTATACGTTATAATGTATCAAATTTGTTACGTTATTTTTTTAGTCATAAAAAGCAACAAGTTTCTTATAAATATCTAAAATTTTAGTTATATTATTAATTATCTGATTATCAATAAAATAAATCGATTATAATATCTTCAACAGCACAATGTGTAAAATTTACACATTGATAATTTTTACTGTAACAATTTCTTGTAATTATAAAGTGATTGTCTAAATTGCTGTGATTTTTAGTCGGAGTAACCGATTGCAAACCATTTTATAACCAAATTTTAACCTAATATTTTAATTATTTATGCCCGATTCATCGTGAACTATCAATGGTTTTGCCATTGTAAAAACCGCCTATGGGCGAGCACTCATTAAATTAATCATTTATAAACCAAATTTCAAATTATGATTCTTTTTACTTTTAAGAATGTATTATCTCTCATCAAACCGCTTGGGAAAAGTATTCCTAAAGCTGTTATGTTATTGGGAGCAATTACCCTGCTTTGCAGCAGTATTGCATACGCGCAAGGCCAAACACGCCGGGTAACGGGTATAGTTACCGACTTAAGTACAGGTGAAACCTTAATTGGTGCCACTGTAGCAGTTAAAGGCAGTACTGCCGTTACACAAGTTGACGTAGCCGGTAAATTTGCAGTTGATGTACCGGCCAATGCAGTTTTAGTAGTAAGATATGTAGGCTACACTGACCTGGAAGTGCCGGTAGAAGGCAAAACAACGCTTGACATTAAATTGGCAAAAGTAACCAGAGACTTAGATGAAGTTGTAGTTACCGGTTTTGGTTTAACCACCAAGAAAGCAACACTTGCCGGTGCAGTTACACAACTTAGCGGCGATGATTTGTCACAATCAAGGGCAACCTCAACTACAGGCGCATTGGCAGGTAAAATTGCCGGTGTAAACTTTAGGCAAAATACCGGCCAGCCGGGAGCGAGTCCAGTAATTCGTATTCGTAACTTTGGTGGCACTGGTAATAATGGCAATAACCCGGGTGATCAGCCTCTTATTGTTATTGACGGTAGCAGACGTGATATGGATGCTTTTAACGGTCTTGACTTCAATGATGTTGAATCAATAAACGTTTTAAAAGACGGTTCGGCTGCTATTTACGGTTTCGGTGGAGAAAACGGTGTAATAGTTGTGCAAACTAAAAAAGGTAAACGAGGCCAAAAGCCAACTTTAAGTTTTGATAGCTATTATGGTTCGCAAACTTATGCTAACTTTAATAAGCCTGGCGATGTAAAAAGCTACATAAGAGGTATAGTACAAACCGAAACTTACGGTGATGGTAAACAAAGTAGTCCCAGAACAGTAACCCCGGAAATCTATCAAAAAGTTATGAATGGCGAACCGGGTTATGAAGGGTTTGACTGGTATAAATATATATACAAAAGCGCGCCACAAGCCCAGGCTAAAATTTCTGTTTCAGGTGGTACAGAAAACTCGGACTATTATATTGCTGCGACCACGTTAAATCAAGGTGTAGCCTTGCGCGACTTTGGTGATGGTTTTAAACGCCAAAATATACAAGCTAATTTTAATGCCAATATTAGCAAGCGTATTAGATTTGGTATGCAAATGAATGGATACTGGTCAAAGCAATCAAATACCAATGTTGAAGGCGGTGATTTTGACTGGCAGGCCGAAGCCCCATATCGTAATTTACCGATACTACCTGGACCAGGGGCGACGGCGTATGCTAATCCGGTAGCGGGGCCTTATGTTAATGGTAACCCTTTATACCCTCAAGGTACATCTCCTTCCGGTCAGCAATACAGCTATGGTTTGGTAGGCCCTGAGTTATCAGGAGTAGAATCAACCACCAGGAGAAATGTTTCAATAACGGGTACGTTGGAAATAGACATTTTACCCGGCTTAAAGGGGCGTATGTTGGCCAATTACTCATTCCTGGGTACTCAGTTCGATTCGCGCCGTATGGCACCAACGTTGTATCTTTTTGATCAAGGTTTAGGTCTTATTGTGCCAGATCCCTCATTTACACAACAACGTAATAATGAGCACACTTTTACCAATAGAGACAACACTAATCTACAATTTCAGTTAGAGTATAAAAAATCTATTGGCAAGCACAATTTCCAGTTAAACCTGACAGAAGAGAGCGCACTTTTTTATTCGCCATCTGTAAGGGTAACGGGTATACCTCCGGCTAATAATATCCCTTATATACCAAATAATGGTCTTACATTCCTTACCGGTTTCCAAGATGACATTAGTAATTATTACCCAAGTCAGGGCTATCAGCTAAGGTTAAATTATGACTTTGCAGGTAAATACATTGTTGAGGCCTTTGGACGTTACGATGGCTCATCTAACTATAGACCAGCTGACAGATGGGGATTTTTCCCCGGTGGGGCAGTAGCTTACCGTATATCTCAGGAAGATTTCTGGAAAAAAAGCTCGGTTCTAAGCATATTTAACGATTTTAAGATCAAGGCATCATACGGTATCACAGGTTTCAACATCGGAAGTCCGTCACAAAACTATTTAACAGGTTATGATTATGGTAATGGCGCGGCAGTATTAAACGGTAGTATAGTTGCCGGGGCACAGGTTTTAAACCCTCCTTCTCAGGCACTAAGCTGGGGACGTACCTATACAAGTAACGTTGGTATCAATATGACTTTGTTAAATAGTCGTTTAAGTGTCGAGTTGAACTATTTTAACCGTACTCGTACAGGTATACCGGCAAACAGAGGGTTAACCCTACCTGACCTGGTAGGTTTTCAGCCGGGTAATGAAAACATTAATACCGACAAAGACCGCGGTGTTGATGGCGACATCGCATGGCGCGACCATATTGGTGAGTTTAACTATGGCTTTAATGCTAACTTTAGCTATGGCAGAAGTATAACCGGTTTCCGTTACAATCAGGTATTTTCAAGTGACTATGACAGATTTCGCAATAACCCTGTAGACCGTTTACAAGGCGGAAACTTTCAATTCACAACTGATGGACAATTTCAATCATGGGAGCAAATACAGAACCACGGTGTAGACCAGGACGGTAAAGGTAACACAACTATGAAGCCGGGCGATTTTATAATCAAAGATGTAAATGGTGATGGTTTTATAAATGCTACTGACCAAACCAGGGAGACCTATCAAATAAACGGTGGTTTGCCACCATTAAATTTTGGCTTTGGGGTTACTGCAAACTATAAAGGTGTTGACTTAAGGATTGATTTTACAGGTGGTTCAATGTATACGTTTGAACAAATATCTTCTGGTTTTAGCAATGCTAATTCAGCCTATATGCGCGAGTGGGTACCAAACCGAAACACATCACAGTATTTATTTGATAATTCAAGCTATTATTCTGACATATTTGACAGAAACAGCCCTATTATAGTTGGTAAATACCCATTGCTTTTACAAACAAATCCTGCCATTGGTTCAAACTTCAGCCACAGTGGATGGCAAACCAACGTAACCTATGTTAGGGTACGTAACTTACAAATAGGTTATACTATACCATATTCTGTTATTAAACCTTTAGGTTTAACTAACTTTAGGGTGTATGTAGCTGCACAAAACTTGTACACATTCTCAAACATGCCGAATCATATTGATCCAGAGCTTGTTAATGGTAACGGTGGTGGATTGCCTAGTCCGAGAGTTTTAACAGCAGGCGTTCAAGTTAAATTCTAAAATATACGAACATGAAAAGAAAATTTTTATACAGTCTGTTTACAATCCTTTTAATAAACATTGTGTTTATTGGGTGTAAAAGAGACCTAACGGTTATTCCGAACGACGTAATAGAAGAAGAAGCTGTTTATACCGATAAGAACCTGATTAACGCAACGTTGGCGCGCTTTTATCAGGCAATTAACAACGGTACTAATTCTAATCCTAATTTTACAACTGCCGGAGGTGCTGCCTGGGGCGCATCTAACGCTACTGATGATAGTTTTCAACAGGATCCTGATGATGCACTTAATAACAGGAATGGAGCCTCTACATCACAAGTTCTCTTCAACAAAGACAGGTACAGGGCATTTGATTATTTCCTGATACGCAGGTTAAACATATTTATACAAGGCCTGCGGACTGCTGAATCAAAAGCGAGTATGTCTGCGTTTGAAAATGCATCTTTTGAAGGACAAGCTATTTTTTTACGTGCCTGGACATTTTTCCACATGGTAAAAACTTTAGGTGGTATGACCATTGTAGGTGACGAGGTGTTTGAATTTGCCGGCGGTACAGATGCTACGCCACTGCAATTGCCACGCAACTCAGAAGCCGAGTGTTATGATTATATCATAGCACAGTGCCAACTTGCTGCTACAAAGTTAACAAGTAGCGGAGTTGCAACTATTCCTGCGGGCCAAAATATCAACCATGCATTGGCTGACAGATGGGCAGCCAAAATGCTTGAAGCGCGTGCCGCTTTAACTGCGGCTTCAATTGCCAAATTTAATACCCCTGGCGATCCGCTTCTTAATAAAACGGATAAATTTGGCCATCAAACTCACGGTATCCCTGCAAATAAAGCTGATGGTTATTACGCTACCGCTTTCAACGCTGCCAAAGACGTTATTGATAATGGTCCTTTCTCATTAATGACAGGTGCTACTCTTGATGCAGCACAACAGGCATACCATAAGGCGATAGATGTAAAAGATGGTAATACCGAAGTAATATGGACAACAGATCGTCAATCGCCTAACGTAAATACCCAATGGACAAGGAATATTGCCCCTGTAACCCATTCAGATGCCCAATGGGGTAATCAATTGGGTTTAACTGCTGAATTGGTTGAATCGTTTGAGGATAGGGCTACAGTTGGCCAAGGTCCACAAGGTATAAAAACCAGAACCGGTAATGGAGATCAAGTGCTTCAAAATGGCCCGGTAACTGGTCCGGCACTTGCTGCCACTCAAGCAATCATGTATGACATAGACCCGTCTCTACCAGGTTATAATGCAGCTAATAATCCATTTATGAAAAAGGATGCCCGTTTATGGGGAACAGCTATATGGCCTCAAGCTCTATTTAAAGGTACCCCGGTTGATTTACGCGCGGGTGAGTGGCGTGGTGAGTATAATAACGATGGTACGCTTAAAGTTTATGTAAATGCACCTCCGCCAAAAGCAAACGTTACCCCTCCAAGTTCTTTAACCAGTATAAACGGACCGGCTGAGAATGCCAGTACCATTGTTAACAAAACAGGTTTTATCCCTCGCAAATGGCTTGATGAAGACCCAGGTGCTGGGCTGCCACCAGGCTATAGCGATATGTGGGTAATACATTTCCGTTTGGCAGAAGCGTATGCTATATGCGCTGAAGCAGCTTTATTAAGTAATCCACTGGGCGGCGCAGCTGTAGGTGTTAATTATATTAATGTTTTAAGAAGACGCGGATTACTTAATGACCTTACAGCGGGTCAATTTGACTTTGATCAGTTGAGGAGGGAACTTCGCGTTGAATTTAATATGGAAGATCACCGTCTTTGGGATATGAACAGATGGAGACTGGCAGATACCTATTGGGATGGTCCAACCAATTCACAAGGTTTGAAATATCCTAATGGTACGTCGTATCCATACCAATTATTTGGTTATACTGTAAATCTTGGCCCTGGTAACCCTAACAACGGCAAATATGTATTTGAAAGAAAAAGGGCTTACAGGAAAAGATCTAATCCCAATTTCTTTGAAAGAAAAAGCTACTATATGACCATGAGTACCAATTGGTTAACTTGGAATCCAAACTGGGAAAGAAATCCTGGCGATTAATTAAATCATAAAAAATATATTATGAAACAGAAAAATAAAATATCACTTTTAATAATATTGCTGGCTGCTGCAAGTGTGCTTATTCAATCATGCGGTAAAGATAACCTTAAGTACCCTTCATCAACGTTAAAAGGTCGATTTACTTACCAGGGCCAACCGGTTCCATTAATGTATAACAACCTTGATGCTTTTGACCAAGCCAATAACGGTAATACTTGGATTTTCCAGCAAACAAAGGGACCTCAAAATGTATATGGTGTGGGCAATATTAGAGTTTATGCCAAGCATGATGGTAGCTTTAGCAGTAAATTTTTTGATGGCGAATATCTGGGTAGAACGCAAGTTAAAAACCCATTTGAAGTTCTTAACGACTATCCTGTTACAGTGAGCGGAGATACTGATCTTGGCAATATCGAGGTGGTACCCTATTGGTGGATGAGTAACCTGACAACTACGTACACTGGTGGCGTTTTGACAGCTACGTTTAACCTTAACAGAGTATCTACGGCAGGTAGCACAAGAAACTTACAGTTTGTAGCTATATATCTTAGTCCAACTAATACTCCAGATCAGTTGTCAGCTAATTCTGGTGCTGCAATTATCTTTAATGCCGGTACAAATTCCGGAGGTAACGTAGTTCCTGCTGCTGCAAGTAATGGCGGTGCTGTTACTATTAAAGTTGATTTGAATACACTTACCACTCTGCAAAAGCAACAGTTGAAAGCTTTTGGTGGTAACACTACTGCATGGGCTTCGATAGCTGTTAAAACTAATGCAGTAAATGATGCGTTGACTTCAGATGCGATTAAATTGCAACTGCCATTTTAATAATTATTACACAGTTAAATTTAAAGAGCCGGGCATACGCCCGGCTCTTTTTTTATGTTAAAATGTAGTTTGTTATTCAGTTTATAGCAGTTAATTAATAAATTTACATCTTAAACGTGGTAGTATATTTTAATTTATTGTAGTATCAAAATTAAAGTGTGATACAATACTATCGGCTTTTGACAAAAAACAATAGGTTCAGATATATATATTTGACATACGAAACACCTAAATTAAACCAACCATAATGTTAAAATTAATTTTAAAAGCAGGAATGTTTGTTGCTCTTATTTGCCCGGTAATTTGTATTGCGCAAACTTTTGAGCCAACAGCTTTAGGCGCTAAAGCCGTTATTAATAATCAAGCAGTAGAGGTGCAGTTTTATAGCCCTGATATTGTTAGGGTAATTAAAACACCTGCAGGCCAGGCTTTAAATATGCAAAGCCTATCAGTTATAAAAAAACCGGAGCAAATTCAGCCGCGCGTGAGTAAGGTTGGTAATTCACTTAATTTACTAAGTTCAAAACTTAAGGTAAGCCTCGATCTTAAAACCGGGGCGCTTTTATATACAACCAATAATGGTAAAGTCCTTTTAAAAGAAAAACCGGAGGGTGCTTCATTTAAGCCGTTTGATGATGCAGGGAATAAAACCCTTACCGTATCGCAGTCATTTATATTAGATGATGAGGAGCCTATATACGGGCTTGGGCAGCACCAGCGCGGTAATTTAAATCAGCGCAACCAGGTATATAAAAATATGATACAGGGTAATACCGAAGATGTTGTTCCTTTTTTTCAATCAATAAAGGGCTATGGTGTTTTTTGGGATAACTATTCGCCAACTACTTTTAGTGATACGCCGGGCGAAACACTGTTTAGTTCTGACGTAGGTGAAGGTATAGATTATTATTTTATGAGTGGGGGTAGTGCCGATAATGTTATTGCACGTATGCGCGAGTTAACAGGCCAGGCACCTATGTTCCCTTTATGGACCTTTGGTTTTTGGCAAAGTAAAGAGCGTTATAAAAGCCAGGATGAATTGGTTAGTGTTGTAAAGAAATATCGTGACCTTAAAGTTCCGTTGGATGGTATTATACAAGATTGGCAATATTGGGGCAATAACTACTTATGGAATTCCATGGAGTTTTTAAATGTTGATTACAGTAATCCAAAAAAAATGGTAAATGATGTGCATCAGTTAAATGCACATATGATCATTTCTATTTGGTCATCATTTGGGCCACAAACCAAGCCCTACCGCGATATGAAGGCCAAAAATATGCTGATTGATATTAATACCTGGCCCGAGTCTGGCTCGGAGCTTTGGCCACCAAAAAGAGATTATCCTTCCGGGGTAAGGCCGTATGATGTTTACAACCCCGAGGCACGTGATATTTATTGGAATTACTTAAATAAGGGTATATTTTCAGTGGGAGTAGATGGATGGTGGATGGACTCGACAGAACCTGACCATTTAAGCGCTAAACCAACTGACCTTGATTTAAAAACTTACATGGGCTCGTTCAGAAAAGTGCGTAATGCCTACCCTTTATTAGGTGTTGGGGGAGTGTATGACCATCAGCGTGCAACAACTTCTGATAAAAGAGTATTTATTTTAACCCGTTCGGCATTTGCGGGCCAGCAGCGATATGGCGCTCAAACATGGTCGGGCGATATTACATCTTCATGGGAGACGTTAGCAAAGCAAATTCCAACCGGACTTAATTTTTCATTAAGCGCACTGCCTTATTGGAATGCTGATATCGGTGGGTTTTTCCTTACAAGATATCCAAAAAAATTAGACGATCCCGATTATAGGGAATTGTATGCACGCTGGATGGAGTTTGGTGCATTTACCCCAATGATGCGTTCGCACGGTGCCGATGCCCCAAGAGAGATATACCAGTTTGGAAAAAAAGGCGATAAAGTTTATGATGCTGCAGAGAAGTTTATCAATGTACGTTACAGACTTTTACCTTACATCTACTCGGCATCATGGGACATAACAGCCCATCAATCAAGTATGATGCGTGCGCTGTATATGGATTTTGCTGCTGATAAAAAAGTATGGGACATGACTGATGAATACATGTTTGGCAAATCTATTTTAGTAAATCCGGTAACAAAATCCATGTATAATAAATCTCAGGGCAATAATACAAATGTGGAAGATTTCAGTACAATAAAATCTCAGGAAACTTATTTACCAGCGGGCACCTCATGGTACGACTTTTGGACCGGCGAGAAGCTGGCAGGCGGCAACAAAGTATCCAGGCAAACCCCTTTAGACATAATTCCGTTGTATATTAAAGCAGGTGCTGTTATTCCTATGGGCCCATTTGTGCAATATTCATCCGAAAAAAATTGGGATAATTTAGAGATACGAGTGTATCCCGGTGCCGATGGAGATTTTACTTTGTATGAAGATGAAAACGATAATTACAATTATGAAAAAGGTAACTACAGCGAGATTACTTTTCATTGGGATGATAAGAAGCGTACATTAAATATTTTAGACAGAAAGGGTACATTTAAAGGAATGTTAGATAAACGTAACTTTAACATTGTTGTTGCCCCTGCCGGGATAGAGAGTAATGCAGGCAACTTTAAAAGCGTTACTTACACCGGGATAAAAACATCCATTAAACTATAATTTACAAATTTATTGTATATAATATTATGAAAATAGCTTTAGTATGCTCAACCGCAATATTGTTTATTGCTATTGAAGCCAATGCACAAATGATTGTTGATCCCAGCAAACCCCTAACCAATAAGCCTGAGGAAACAGAAGTGTATGCGCCACAAGCGCCCCTGCCAAAGGTTGTTAGGTCTGGTAAATCATTTGATGTGCCGCCTTCGGATGCCATAATATTATTTGACGGAAAAAATATGGATGAGTGGGTATTAAGCAGAGGGAAAGCACCTGCCAAATGGACCTTATCAGATGGGGTAATGACCGTCAACAAAGCAGCAGGCGATCTCGAAACCAAAAAAACTTTTACCAATTACCAGTTACACATAGAGTATAGGATACCTGAAAATATAACCGGCGAGGGGCAATCTCGCGGAAATAGCGGCATATTTTTAGCTGCTACCAACGGTAAAGCGGGCGGTTACGAGATACAGGTATTAGACGGGTACAATAACGAAAATAAAACCTATGTAAACGGTATGGTTGGCAGTATTTATAAAGAAGCCATTCCGTTGGCTAACCCTGCCCGTAAAGCCGGTGAGTGGAACGTTTATGATATTGTTTGGACGGCCCCAACATTTAATGCTGATGGTACGGTTAAAACAAAAGCCCGCGTAACGGCTTTTTTAAATGGCGTATTAGTGCAAAATAATTTTGAAGTGCAGGGCGAAACCAATTACATTGGCAAGCATGAATATATTAAACACGGCCCGTCTCCAATAAAACTGCAAGCTCATGGCGATAAAAGCGAACCTATAAGTTTCCGTAATATTTGGCTGAGAGAGTTGTAACCAGGTAAACCAAGGCATTTCAGAACAAATATTGGTTAACTTTGGTTCCTTGAGCCTAGCTCATGTTACTATTTAGTAAACCGATATATAATAAAATAAGGGCCAAATGTTTTTGTTACAAAATAAAAAGGTAGTAATAACCGGTGCGGGAAGTGGTATAGGCAAAGCAATGGCCGTATTGTTTGCAAGCAAAGGAGCAGAAGTACATATTATTGACCTTAACCGAGAACTGGCTGACGCAACCGTTGCAGAAATTATTAGTAATAATAATAAAGCTGTAGCCCATCAATGCGATGTGTCCAATCACCAGGCCGTAATTGATACATTTAAAAAAATTGGCGCGGTAAATATTTTAATAAATAACGCGGGTATACCACACATAGGCAAAGCTGATACTACAACAGAAGCTGATTTTGACAAGGTGATGGGAGTAATTGTAAAGGGAGCTTATAATTGTACTTTTGCCGCCATCCCCCGGCTTCGTGAAAGTGGAGGTGGTGTAATATTAAACATATCTTCTGTCGCGGCTTTGGTGGGTATAGCTGAAAGATTTGTGTACAGTACCGCTAAAGGTGCCATAAGGTCAATGACTATGAGTGTTGCTAAAGATTATATCAATGAGAATATTCGATGTAATTCTATATCCCCGGCACGCGTACATACACCTTTTGTAGATGGATTTTTGCAAAAAAACTATCCGGATAATATAGAAGAGATGTTTGCAAAACTTTCAAAAACACAACCTATAGGCCGCATGGCCACATCCGAAGAGGTGGCTACACTGGCATTGTATCTTTGCAGCGATGAAGCATCGTTTATAACGGGAGTTGATTACCCTATTGATGGCGGATTTACTACCCTTAACAATTAATAAAGCATAACTATATATGAAACTAATACGATTTGGAGAAACCGGGCAGGAAAAACCGGGAGTAATAATAAATGATACCTGGTTTGATGTATCGCACCTGGTAGATGATTATAACGAGGTGTTTTTTGGCGGCAATGGCATTGAAAAATTAAAGAGCGATGTACAAAAAGGTGGGTTAACCGAAGTAAATAAAAGTACGCGTCTGGGCTCGCCGTTAACAAGACCATCAAAAATTATTTGTGTGGGACTAAATTACAAGGATCATGCACATGAAACCGGTGCAACCATACCTACCGAGCCTATACTGTTTTTTAAAGCCACATCGGCCATTGTAGGGCCTAACGATGATCTGATCATCCCAAAAAATGCTAAAAAAGCCGATTGGGAAGTGGAGCTTGCTATTGTGATAGGCAAAAAGGCAAGTTATGTTTCTGAAGATGATGCTTTGAGCCATATTGCAGGTTATGTTTTACATAATGATTATAGCGAACGTGAGTTTCAGCTAGAACGCAACGGGCAGTGGGTAAAAGGTAAAAGCTGCGATACATTTGCACCTATAGGTCCTTTTATTGCTACGCCTGATGAAATTGCTGATGTACATAATTTGAGGCTATGGTTAACCCTAAACGGCAAAACTATGCAGGATGGTAATACCAGTAATTTGATATTTAACGTGCCTTACATGGTAAGCTATATAAGCCAGTTTATGACTTTATTACCCGGAGATGTTATCACAACAGGCACGCCTGCAGGGGTAGGGTTGGGCCAAAAACCGGAGCCTTTTTACTTAAAAGAAGGTGATGTTGTTGAATTAGGCATTGAAGGCCTTGGCAGTAGCAAGCAACACGTTAAGTCGTATAGATAATAAAAATATGAAGCCCTGATAAATTACTTATCAGAGCTTCATAAAAATACTTTGAGTTATCAGTATGCCTTATTTAGCTGGCGAATTATTCTTCTTGAAATAATTGCTAAAATATAACATCTGGTAGCCTACAGAATTTGTCCAATATTGCCAGTTGTGTGCACCCGGGCGAACAATAAAATCATGAGGTATTTTTCGCTCCAGTAATTTATCATGAAGCTCGGTATTTACTTTGTAAAAGAAATCCTCGGTGCCACAATCAAAAATTATTGATAATGAATTGGGTTTAAGTAAATCCAGTTGGTTGGTAACAGTATATTTATCCCAGGTGTCGGGGTTATCTTTTAAACTGCCTAAGCGTTTAGCCATATCCCAGTTATTAGGAAAAGGCCTTATATCAACGCCTCCGCTCATACTTCCTGCCGCACCGAATAAATCTTGATGACGTATGCCTAAGTATAAACCGCCATGTCCGCCCATACTAAGGCCGGTTATGGCCCTGCCAGTACGGTTTTTAATGGTTTTATAATTTTTATCAATATAAGTAATCAGCTCTTTGGTTATATAAGTTTCGTATTTGTAGGTAGGATCAACAGGGCTATCCCAATACCAGCTGGTAAAGCCACCATCGGCACATACAATCATTACATTATATTGATCAGCATAATCGGGCACACCGGTAGTTTTTTTTATCCAATCGGTATAATTGCCGGTTGCCCCATGCAATAGATACACTACCGGATATTGACTGCCCCTGGCATAGTTATCGGGTGTAACAACAATAGCTTTAATCTTCTTCTTCATGGCATCGCTATAGGTTTCAACCGTGTCAACCTTGGCAGCTTTGGCATTAATTGCAAAAAATATTAAGCACAGTAATAATATATTTCTCTTCACTTATTGGTAATTATATAGGTTTGATATAATTAACCCCAACTTATCATAGCCGGGGTTATAATTTTCTTTTATTGAGCGCGGGTAAGCTTTAAGTGCGTTTTTTGGCCTTGAAATTCAGAGGTTATCACCGTCGAATCGCCATAAAATTTGCCTACTTGCGCCATTGCGGTTCCGTTGACATCCAGCGAAAAAGTAAAATCGCTCCCTTTAATTTTTCCGTTAGATATAGGTAAATCGCCCTGATCGGTAGTACAAGCACCGGTTAAGGTTTCACCATCAACTTTAAATGTGTAGGTTAATGGAAGTTCAAAATCGCCAAATTTTAAAACGCCTTTCCATTTTCCGTTAAGATCAGCAAATGCGGCAAGGCAAACTACAAAGCTGCAAACAAGCAGTGCAAGTATTGAGAATTTCTTTTTCATGATTTTTGATTTTTTAGGTTATTAAAGTTAGAGTTTTTTGCCTTAAAAACTAAATAATCTAAAAATAAGCAAACAGTTAAATATTTAATATGTTATTAATGCCTAATCAGGCTATATCTTTATTAAAAAACCTTGACCGAAAAACACAGATCCAACCCGTTCTCACTTGCTAAAGCATTATTGATTACAGGGCTTGCTTTATTACTTGTTGCCGAAGGCTTTTTTGGCTATCGCCTGCATGAATTATCAGCGCAGCAAGAAAGCGTAAAATTTGATTATTCAAATGCCAATAGTATTTCTTTTGGTTTGCTTTCTGTTGATCAATGGCGCGATGATGTAGCTAACATAGTGAATAAGCAAGTGCGTAACCTCAAATTTACCCCACGGCAAAAAAGATTGATGCAGGTAGAGGTAGAACAGATACTGTATGCTCTGGTGGATAAGGCGGAAGCCATGGTTGATAAAAAGCCAAAGAGCTTAGGTGGTAAAATAAAAAAGCTTGCGGTTAAAACCTTTGTTAAAACAGATAAGATACGTGCCCAGGTGCCCAAATTTGCACGTGAAATAATTGCCAAGGCAGACAACCCTAACCAAAAAGCTAAATTGAGCAATTTGGCCATGAATAAGTTTAAGGAGTTGGAAGGAACGGAAAGTGCCGACAGTACTTCAAAAGCCAAACAGGCTATGTTTAGTGGATTGTACCGCAAATATGGTGTCAATTCTATCGAGAGCTTAAACATTAAATTAAATAAAACTTTAAAACAGTTACCGGTAGAAATGTATAAGTACTGTTTTGGAATGCTGGGCTGCATTTTGGTAGTGCTTACATTATGGTGGGTGCTGCGTAAAAGGGTAGATCTGCATGGAACGTTATTTATATTGTCGTTGCTTTTTGCTTTTATATTACTGGCGGTAGGTTTAAGTGCCTCAATGATAGAGGTGGATTGCCGTATTAAAACATTGGATTTTACATTACTGGGCGAGCATGTGCTATTTAAAGATCAGGTACTTTTTTATGAAAGTAAAAGTATATTGGGCGTTGTCAAGGTACTGATAGAGCAAACTGCAATAGATTCGATAGGGGTGGGCATCTTAATATTATGTTTCAGTATTCTGTTCCCGGTATTAAAATTATCCTCAACAGGTATTCACTTGCTAAGCAGGCGAAGCATTGCCGAAAATAAGTATATCAAATATTTTGCTTTTCAATCGGGCAAATGGAGCATGGCCGATGTAATTGTAATAGCCATATTGATGACCTACATAGGGCTAAATGGGTTATTGGATAGCCAGTTGGCTTTTTTAAACATTAAAAGCCAGGAACTCACTATTATTACTACCAACAATACGGCTTTACAGCCCGGTTATATCATATTTATAAGCTTTGTGCTATATGGATTAACATTATCTACCATCCTTAAATATATTACGCCTAATGATGCCAGCTAAAATGAAATACACGGTTTCAAACATCGTATTGCTTACCGGGCTTAGCATTTTATTTGCCGGGGCGGTATATAGCGGTTATCGCCTGCAACAGGCGTCGGCCGAGCGGGTACAGGTTAAGGAAGACTATAGCTTATTCAACAGTATTACTTTTGGCTTGTTTTCCGTAGATATATGGCGCGATAAAATATCGCGGGTAATTAATAGTCAAATTGACGACTATCATATCACCCCTCAACAAAAAAAGGATATAAGAACAGCGGTAGAGGGCGAATTACATAACCTGATAAGCGAGACAGTAAAAGAGATCAACAAACCGCAAAAAAGCATTGGTGGTAAGTTAAAAAAACTGGCATTTAACATCATAGTTGATTCGGCTGAAATACAGGAACAGGTAAAGCCATTTGCCAATACTATTGTTGCAAAAATAAGCAGCCCCAAAAGCGAAGAAAGGTTAAAAGATATTGCGGGCAGTAAAATTAATCAGTTGGTAAACCAGACCTATGATAGTACCCTTGTAGCCGGTTATGCGGTTAATAAATATGTTTATGGTAAGTACAAAGTAACCAACCCTAATGCTTTTAATAAAGCTACAGAGCATAGGCTAACCGAGCTAAAAAGCGAGTTGTTCAAGTATGTTTACATCATGCTGGGATGTGTTCTGGCTGCGTTAGCCTTATGGTGGTTTATGCGTAAACATGTGGAGTTGCAAACCGCTTTGTTTGTATTTTCGTTGCTTTTTGCCCTGATCTTGTTGGTTGTTGGCAGCCTGGTGCCCATAATTGAGGTTGATGCGCGTATGACATCGCTTGACCTGCAATTACTGGGCGAACACATCAAATTTGATAACCAGGTGATGTTTTATCAAAGTAAAAGCATAGTAGGGGTTGTGGGGGCACTTATAGGGCAGGGCAAACCCGATACTATAGTGGTAGGGGGATTGATTATGATTTTTGTACTGGTTTTGCCGTTGCTTAGGTTGGCAGCAAAAGGTATATATGTTTTAAGCACTAAAAAAATTGCCAGGCATCCGGTGATACGTTACCTCACTTTTGAGCTAAGTAAATGGGATATGGCCGATGTAATGATAGTGGGTATACTCATGACTTATATAGGGTTAAACGGCATTTTAAAGAGCCAGCTTTCCGGCCTAAACATCACTACCGATTCGTTAAGCGTAATAACAGATAATGGTACATCATTACAGCCCGGCTATTTTATTTTTGCCGGATATGTTATTTTCTCCATAGTGCTCTCTGTTATATTGAAGCGGGTGTCTCCTCATGATAAATTTTAAATCAATTATTAGCAAAGCAACAAAAGCGATGGATTTTGGCCCACCGCTTTATTGTTTTAAATAGGTAATTATTATAAGGTTTTAGGCGTATACACTTTTACAACCCCATCGTTCTCGCTACTAACCACAAGCAAGCTTTTTTTGGTAGGGCTGTTTTTAGCAGGTATTATCAATACACCTTCGGGGGCATCACCGCATTTAACCAACTGTAAAAACACAGGCTTTGTCGGGTCAGTGATATCATAAATAGCTACTGCATCGGCGCGCTCCATGCCTACAAAGGCTACTTTTTTATTACCAATCTTACCAATCGTAATTCCTTCCGGCTCTACAGATTTATCATCGCTGCGGCCATCGTCATAAACACCGGCTGCAATAGCTTTAACATCCAACTCGTTTTTGCTGTCAAAAGCCTGCGCACCGGTATTACCGTTCCACACGCTAAATGAACGTGCGCCAAATGAGTATAACGCATCGTAATCGCCATCATTATCGGTATCGCCTAAGGTTTTGGTAACATTTAACCGGCCTAAGTAGGCATCGCCTTTAAGGGTATTGCCATCAGGGAAAGCTGTTGGGTCCAATTTCAGATCCTTAACACGTGCAGCTTCAACAAATCCAGAGTATTCGCGGGCATCGCCCTCATTGGCAGTAAACAAATATGGAGTGCCATTATGTTCGCTCACAGCAATGCCATCGGGCATGTAAATACCTTTAACATTCCATTTTTCAAGCGGTGTCCCGGTGTTCTTGTCGCTTGGGTCTATTTCGTTTCCTGCCAAGTTGTAATCTTTAAAACCTAGCGGAAAAATATCAGTAATGGTTTTTGTGGCGATGTTAATTTTAGCAATGCCATTATTTTCCTGCAAGGTTACCCAGGCTGTTTTTGAATCGTCAGATACGGTGATATATTCAGGCTCAATATCTTTTGCAAAGTTTAATCCCGGGCCAAATATGCGGAAATCTTTGGCAACAAGCGCGGCTTTTTGTCCTTCAAAACCCGCAAAATCAAGCGTAGTAACAGCATAGTTTTCGGTTACTGATATAATAGATACGCTACCAACCGGGTCATTAGTATAGGTGTCATTTGGCTCGCCTTCATTGGCGGTAAGTATATATTTGCCATCATTTGTGTAGGTGATCATATCCGGCAATGCACCAACAGTAACCACTTTTACTTCGCTGTAGTCGTCAGTTTTAAAAACTGCAACCTTTCCGTTAGCTTGTTTATCTAACGATTCAATAGCCGCGGCCAGTTTACCATCATAAACCGCAACGCTGTTTACAGCACCGCCGTAAGGAGCCATACTAATAGATTTTATAACCTTCATAGCGGTCGGATCGCTAAAATCGATCACATCAATTTTGTTAACTGTGCTATTGTTAACTACAAACAGCCTTTTAGTGGCCGGGTCATAGGCAGAAATTTCGGCAGCCCCGGCATCACCAATATCAATGGAACCTATTTCGGCAAAAGTAGCCGGGTCTTCGTTAACAAAAAACTCAGGCTCGGGAATAGGGTCAGTAATGCTTTTTTTGCAGCCAAATAATCCTATGGCCAGCATCAAAATAAGTAAATAATGTTTCATATAGTAATGTAGGGTATGTATGCCGCAAAACTATATGTGATATGTTAAGGCAATTAGCTATTGTAATTAAGTGTTTGTAAATAAATATCGCTTTTGATGTGGTATTTTTAAAGTTAAATTAACATTTATACTAAAAATAAATACACTACGTTTTCATATAAATGCTCATCAATCAGGTAGCGTTATTCAAAAAATATTGTAATGGGTTCAACACTATATAGTGCTATAATAAAGGCTTATGCAACACTTTTGCAGGCATTATTGGCGCGTTGTACCCCTGTTCCTGTTCGTATCAACTCAACTTACGATTTACATAAAAGTAGTAAAGACTTCATTAAGTAATCCCCGGCCATACGTTGGTTGGGGACCAGTTTAACAATTAACCGTTTAGCTGTCTTAATTAAACTTTACATCATGAAAAATCTACGCTTCCCAACCCGGATGGGTTATCTCTCGATATTTCTTTTTTTATTAAACGTTTTTTCAATAGTTATTGGCTTTTTTACTGATAATGGCTGGTTTATACTGTTGGGTATATTATTGTCATCCATTCAGTATTATATGTATGGTACTATTGACAGGGGGCAGACAGAATAATTAAGGTTGGGTGTTTGGCCTTTTCCCACCAGGGGGGAAAATTGAGGCTTATTTTATCAACTATTTATGGCGACAAATGTTATAATTAAAAATATTAATGCCATGAACGATAAGATATTAGCGCAACAATTTGCCCGCGAACTGGAGGCCGAAGTGCCATCAACCAAAAAATGTTTAGAACGTATACCAATTGAACTTTTTGGCTGGAAACCACATGAAAGATCAATGGAAATGGGGGATTTGACCTTACTGGTAGCCGAAATTCCGTTATGGATAGCCCACATCGCCCAAGACTCTGAAATAGACCTCGGCACCTTTAAACACATCGAGGCTAAAACGACCCAAGACGTTTTAAACCATTTTGAAGAGAATATGAACCGGGCCAAGGCAGCTTTAGAAGCTATGGGCGAAGGCTCGATGGACGAAGCATTTGAATTAAAAGCCAACGGACAGATTTTATATAAGTCAAAAAAGAAAGATGAAATATCATCTGCACTTAATCACTGGGTGCATCATCGCGGACAGCTTACAGTATATATGCGCTTGAATGATATTGCCGTACCGTCAATTTATGGTCCATCTGCAGATGACAAAAATTTTACTGCGCCTGGTCAATAACCTTGCTCGTTTTGCGGGAAAATACGTATGGTTTTCATATATCTGCCCATATAGTAAGTATTTAGTGGGGTAGTAGTAACCCCATAGGCCTTGCCCGATGTGGAATGGATAAACCGGGGCGGCCCTGTAGGTTGTGCTATAATGATTCCCATGTGGCCAACGGTTCTTTCGGTGCTATCAGTTCCGGTAAAAAGTATTAAGTCACCGGTTTTTGCATCTTGCAGACTGATTTCGTGATCAACATTAGTAAAATCAACCGACCTCCGCGGCACTATAATGCCGAAGTGATTAAACACGTAAGTAATAAAGCCAGAGCAGTCAAACCCTTCTTTAGGGTTGGTTGAGCCATATTTATACGGGATGCCTGTAAGTGAGGTGGCATAAGTGATCAATTCTGCCGGAGTAGTTTTGCCGGTTATAATGCGTTCTATGGTCTTTCCGTCATTGGTGTATCCGGGTGTAGTGTTGTTAATGGCCACCACGGATATGTTATTAGATAGTGATTCGAATTTCTTTTCGGGCGAGTTACATGCCGCAGCAATAACTAACAAAGCCATACAATACCCGCCATTAAGTTTCATAAGGTTAGTACAGTAAAATGACGGTATTGTTTAGATTAGCTAACTTATATATTCTGGTTTTTTTTTATAATTATTTTATTGCCGTAGGTTAACCTTCTCCATAGCCACTCTACCGGTCCATAATTATATTTTGATAACCACCATATGCTATAATAAATTTGGCATATGTATATGCCAATCGCTATCAATACATATCCATAAAAAGGTAGCTTTTGTGCAAGGCTAAAACCAAATCCCGAAAAAAGTAGTAACCCAATTAAATTTTGCATTAAATAATTTGTTAGGGTCATCCTCCCTATTGTTTGCAGCGAATAGAAAAAGGTTTTTAATTTTTTGCAAACATATAGCCAGCATATGGCTGAAGCGATAAATATCATTATAAAGGTTTCAAACAAATATTGAATGTTGTAATATTTAAAAAGGAGTAAGCCCAAATTATCATGATTAAAGTAAATAACTCCCGAAATAAATGACATCAACAATCCAATCCAAAAGGATTTTTTAATGTATTTTTTGTTTTGAGTTAAATTGTCAAAAAACTTGACTTTTTGTAAATACTGACCCAAGAAAAAACAGGCCAGCACCACTAAATTTAGCCCGAACAATTTATTTAAGGCAAAAAAATCTTTAAAGCTTTCTTTTAGGCCATATGTAAATACGTTTATAATATTATGGCTTTGGAAAAGCTGCAAAGGGGTTGTTTCTGAAGGATTATTTGTGCCACTTAAAAAAACAATGCTGGCCGGGAAAATCAAAAAGGTTAACAGTGATAAGTATAAGGCACTTTTTGCAGAAACATTATGAAACAGTAAGAGCACCATGCCAATTAAGGCGTAATCTTTTAATATATCGCCATAATACAAGCAGCTGTTTAGTAACCCAATTATTAATAACCAAAACATTTTTTTACTAAAAAAAGGCAAAGGTTTTATTCCTTTTATTTTAATACTGTTTATTAAAACTGCAAATCCGTAACCAAAAACCACATTTAATAAAATCCGACTTTTGTTAGTGAAAAATATGGTTATTATCATTTTTGAAATTTTACTAACCACATCATTTGATGGAATTTTGTTAGTAGAACCCAAATAATAAAACAGGAAATAATTAACCAATACAACTCCCAGTAAAGCCCAACCACGAAGGATATCAATAATTTCAACTCGTTGATTTTTTTGAATAGGGGTAATAGCTGATGTACTCATGATGATTAGATTGTTGATTTTAATGTTTAGAGATATGAAAATTTTGACAAAGCTTCGCCGACCCTATAATTTTATAGGATTGTGGAAGTTTAAATAGTTAGCTGGTTTACTTTTGGGTACGCTTTATATAAAAGTAGTAAGCCAAAAAGCTAAGCGATAAGCTAAATATTAATATTACTGCCGAGTGGATATCATATGGTTGGAAAAAGCTGGTAATTGTTATACCAATACCTAAACCTGTTAAAATAAAAACCGATTTAATGGTTTGATTTTTAGTGTCACTTTGGTCATGTTGAAGTAGCAGTTTGATCATATCTTCAGATACACCTTTATCAATCATTTTATATTTAAGCCGGTGGTTTAGTATCCCTTTTATAATATTTATTAAAAAAATGGATATGATATATACAGCGAGGATGGAGGCCGGAATATCAATTAGCTGTCTTGATATTTGTTTTCCATCATGTAATTTATAAACATCCTCTGCATTACCAATAAATGATATCAGCATTAAAATAGATAGGGTTGTTATTTTTTTCATTTTTTATATTTATTTAATTAGACAGTGTTAGAGCATTTAGGTTGCAATGATCAATATGAATCTAACAGGTCCATTTTTTTTTGATAATTTTTAAACAGATCAATATATTGGAGTAACATCACTATTGTAGTTATAAGGCAGGCTGTTACAATTACTGAGGCCGCTGTGCCGGATAAAATATTGGTAATAGATGTACTAAACTGGTAAAAAATTATTCCAAAAGCCACCATACCTATAAACACCAGTAAATAAATAACTGAAATTGACAAAGAGAATTTGGGTGTTTGTTTTAATTGGGGTAAAACCAATTTAGCTACGTCAAATTCAAACATGGATGGTTCCTGTGTATTAATTTTTTCAAATAGCATTTTGTATTGCTTGGCTTTTTGTTGGCAATAGGCACATTGTTCAATATGTGTTACTATTGCTGCGGTGCATTCACTGTCTTGTAAGGCATAATTTTGAATGTCGGTATCGCTTAAATGTTTCACTATCATAAATCTTGTTTATTATAAGTAAGCAATAAATTATCTCTCAATTCTTTCCTGGCTCTAAATAAGTAACTTTTAATAGTTCCTTCGGGCAGCGACGTTATTTCTCCAATTTCTAAATAACTTAACTCCTCATTATGATACAGGGTTATTAATGTTTTATATATCGGCGAAAGTTTGTCTATTTCTTTTTTTAAAATCTCACTGGTTTGTTGTTTAAATAACTGATTTTCTAATTCGTTTTTACTCAAGTCTATATTTTGATTGCCAATAATTTCCAAAGCATTGTCATCAAAATCCTTGTCAGAATTAGTGTTATCAAGCAATACAAGTTTTTTCTTTTCGAGGTATTGTAAACAGGTATTGTAAGTAATTTGTCCTATCCAGGTAGATAATTTTGATTGAAATTTAAAAGTTTCTAATTTTTGAAACATTTTCAGGTAAACATCCTGCGCTATATCTTTTCTATCTCCTGTGTTTGCTATCATCTTAAAAATAATTTGAGCTACCAGCCTTTCGGTATTTTTAATAACCGTTTTAAAAGCATTAGTATCCCCATGCAATATCCTTTCAATCAGGATGTCATCCGGTATATTATTTTCATGTTTTAAATTCACTACTTCAATGAGACTGGTGAGTGATAATAAAGTTGCAATAAATATAAAATACTTTGTAATGTGTTGATTGTTAAGGATTACATTGAAAACAAAAGCGCCCCGAATTATTATTCGAGGCGCTTTAAATATCTGGTTAGTATATTATTGCTTAGCTATCCTATACAACTTACCGCCATCAGTTCCGGCGTAAATGGCACCGTCTTTACCGGTTGTAATGCAGCGCCAGCGTTCGCCTTTATCAGCTAATAAACGCTCTTCGCCAACTACCTTATTGTTGTTAATTACCAAACGTGTAATGTAAGTTCCGCTTAGTCCGCCAACAAATAGGTTGTTTTTCCATTCCGCAATATTACCGGTATAAAACATCATACAACCCGGCGATACCACAGGGTCCCAATAATAAACCGGTTGTATAGTGCCTTCTTTCTGCTGTATGCCATCATAAACCTTTTGTCCGCTATACTCAATGCCATAAGTAACAAATGGCCAGCCATAGTTACCGCCCGGTTTTATCAAATTAACCTCGTCGCCACCGCGTGGGCCAAACTCGGCTTCCCACAGGTCGCCGGTAGCCGGGTGCAACGCAAAGCCATCGGGGTTACGGAAACCAAGAGCATATATCTCAGGCTTAGCATTAGCTTTACCAATAAATGGGTTGCCCGCAACAGGCTTACCTTCTTTAGTGATATGAATGATCTTACCAACGGTAGCGTCCAGATCCTGAGCCTTAACGCGTATATCATTGGCCTGGCGGTCGCCAATACTTACAAAAATATTGCCTTGTTTATCAAACAATAAACGCGAGCCAAACTGTCCTGCGCCTTTGTAGCGAGGTGTGGCTTCGTATATCACTTTTACATCCTCCAACTTGGTTTCATCTGCTGATAGTTTGCCTTTGGCTACAGCCAAAGTAGCTCCATCACCAGGCTGGGCGTAGGTCCAGTACACCATGCGGTTTGTAGCAAAGGCAGGATCGATATTTACATCCAATAAACCGCCCTGGTTAGCAAATTGCACTTCCGGGAAACCGGTTATCACCTTATCAATTTTACCTGCTGTGGTTATTATTTGCATATTGCCCGGTTTGCCACTTATTAGTAAACGGCCATCAGGCAAAACGCAGATACCCCATGGGCCATTTAGTTCGGTGTTGATTACCGTAGCTGTGTAAGGTGTTGTTGTTTTAACACTGCCAATACGGGTTTGGCCTGCAAAAGCAGGTTTGTAATTAGTATTAGCAGGTCTGGTTTCAACAGGTGCCCCCGTTTGTGCAGTACAAGCTATTGAAGTTGATATTAGCATAGCCCCTAATATTAAGGGCTTATAAAATTTTGAGTTCATAAAAATTGATTTTAGGAAATGTAATGCAAGTTATCAATATGTAACCAACAAGTAAAGAATCAGTTTGTAAAATTACTGTTTTGTAATGTGTTTTTATTATTGAGTAGCCATTGAACGCTTTCTATTTTGCTTTTTTAAAATCAGCTGTAATCTTAATACGTCCATCTTTTTTAATATTTAAAGGGAGCAATTTACCATTGTAATGTAAATTGCATCGTTTCCCATTCTTTGATAGCACTTCAGCTTCCAACAACTTTCCGTTTTTCCATTTCATTGATATTTCAAATCCACCACGTGCACATATGCCGGATACTGTACCTTCTTGCCAGTTATCAGGTAGTGCAGGTAGTAAATATATATTTTCATCGTCTGATTGTAATAGCATTTCCACAACTCCGGCGGCTCCGCCAAAATTTCCATCTATTTGAAAAGGAGGGTGTGCATCTAATAAATTAGGATAAGTCCCGCCACCGCCGGTATAATTAATGTTTTTTGCACCGTCAGGTTCAACATAGTTAAGCAGTTCTCTGAACATTTTATAAGCATGGTTACCATCATTAAGCCTTGCCCAAAGATTAATGCGCCAGCCTTTTGACCAACCTGTAGTATTGTCGCCCCTTGTATCCAATGTTTTCCTGGCTGCCTGGGCAAGTTGGGGTGTTGATAAAGGTGTTATTTGGCGGGCCGGATATAAGCCATATAAATGAGTTTGATGGCGGTGTTTCGGGTCGACATCTTTCCAGTCATGATACCATTCCTGTAGGTTGCCTTCTTTTCCTACCTGGTACGGGTACAGTTTATCAAGTGCCTTTTTTATACTATCTCTAAAGGTTACATCTATATTAAGTACCTCAGATGCCTTAATAGTTTGTGTAAAACATTCCCTTATCATGGCCAGGTCGGCAGTTGCTCCATAAAGCGTAGATCCCTTATAGCCATCAGGTGCGATGTAAGAGTTTTCAGGAGATGTTGATGGCGAAGTGACCAAATATCCCTGTTTATCTTTTACCAGCCAGTCCAGGCAAAACATAGATGCTCCTTTCATCAAAGGGTAGGCATAGTCTTTTAAGAAAGGTTTATTTCCTGTATAGATATAATGATCCCAAAGATGGGTAACAACCCAGGTGCCACTCATGTTCCAGTTGGCCCAGTTAGGCTCACCTTTTCCAAAATCGCCCACCGGGTTACTCATGGCCCAAATATCTGAATTATGTGCCACTGCCCATCCCCGGGTAATTCCGTAAAATTTTTGCGCAGTGGTTTCTCCGGTTTTTGCCAGGTTACCTATAAATGTAAGAAAAGGCATATGCATTTCTGAAAGATTAGCAGATTCGGCCATCCAATAATTTTCTTCGGCATTAATATTCATGGTATAATTTGAACTCCATGGCGGCCTGATATAAGGGTTCCATATTCCCTGTAAATTCGCCGGAACACCCGTAGTTCTTGAACTTGATATTAGTAAATACCGCCCATATTGAAAATACAGTGCTTCCAGATTTTTATCATCAGTTCCTTTGGTGTAAGCCTTTAAACGCTCGTCTGTAGGTAGGTCAGGTACAGGTTTTGTATCAAGGCTAAGTTTTACCCTGTTAAAAAAGGATTGGTAATCTTTTAAATGCCTTGCTTTTAACACCGGATAAGTCTTCTTTTGGACATCATACAACTGTTGATTTGCTATAGCTTTATTATTTAAACCGTTTTTAGCCGGATCTTTATCAAAGCCATTAAAACTGGTAGCGGTTGAAACAAATAGTATCACCTCATCAGCATTACTCACGGTAACTGTACTATCCGACATAGCTACCTGTCCGCCTTTGTTTTGCACCTTAAAATAAGCCGAAAATCTTGTCCCGCGGTTTTCGTCAAATCTGATCGGTTGAGCTTCTCTCCAATAATCAGGGGCAACATGATAAGGGGCATAGCCATCAATCTGTAGCGTATTATTTTTTACAGATGATGAATATTTTAGTAAGCTTTTAAATGAAACTGTAAAGTTTAGTGCATTTTTTTTGTTAGCCGATAATTTGATCACCATAGCTTTATCCGGATGGGATACAAAGTATTCGCGGGTATAATGAACACTATTCAGATCATAGCTAACCGTTGCCGTAGCTGTGCTGATATCTAATTCGCGGCGATAATTTTGATAATTGCCCTGTTGCTTAAACGTAATATTCATGGTACCCAAAGGCGCGAACGACTCGGAAAATTTACCCTGTATATTTTTATTCAATTTATCCGCCAGCCGATAATTTTCATTGTTTAACGCTTCGCGAATTTCAGGTATATACTTAGAAACGTCAGGTAATGCATTCAAGTCAACCGGTTCGCCTGACCAAAGCGTAGCATCATTAAGATAAATCTGGTCATTTACAACTCCGCCAAATACAGTAGCACCGGTTTTACCATTACCCACTACTAAAGCTTCTTCAAAATGCACCGCAGGCTTATTATACCATAAAGTGTTTTGCTGCTGAGCCATAGCGGGATGGTGGGCAAACAGGAAGTAAGCTAACAGTAGGCATCCCCAATATTTTGATATCGATTTATTGGCCGGTCCGTATAAAAGTTTTATGTACACAAAAAATGGTTTTAGTGATAATATATTTTAATTAGCTAAAATCTTAATCTATCAAAGATCCCTAAAGAATAAAGGCGGCATATTATGCCGCCTTTATTAAAGCTGTAATATCAATCGGATCATTACATTTTCTTTTTCTCAAACACCCAGTTAGAGTTTTTAGATATACCCGGAGGGTTGCCGGTAAAAAATTTACCAGCTTCAGCATCACCTTTTAACTGCCATTTGTACCATTGGGTAGCCAGTTTAGCAAACTCGCCGCCATGTGGTTTGCCATAAGTACCGCCGTGGCCTACATCCATATTGGCAACAAAAACAGGTACATGGTTAATATTCTTATAATCATCCATGCCATTTGCATAAGCAATGTCTTTTTCGCCGCCTAATACGTAAAGGGTAGGGGTATGTAATTTTTTCAAGTGGTCTTTAGATAAATTAGGCATGCCCCCCATAGCAGTACCGGGGTTAACAAAAATACCGCTGTTATAAATAACCGCTGTAGTAACCCGTGGGTCCGGCGCCGTCTCTAACGTTTGCAAGCCACCGCATGACATACCGCTAACCGCGATTTTGTTAACATCAATTTTTTGATATAAGGGGCTGTTTTTGTCGTTGTTTTGAGTTATTGCCCAGTTAATAGCATCTGTCATCATTGACGATTTTGATGTTCCACGAACTTGTTCGCCTTCCATTGGCAGTGGTCCAATAGCCACTACTAAAAACCCGTACGATGATACTTCAGATAAAAAATTAACATGCTCCCATGGTGATGGACTACAAGCACCATTACCCCAGGCTATAATTGGCAATTTATTATTAGCGCCAAATTTACTCAAGTCCTGCGGACGGAAAACGGTGTGCGTAGGCAATGAGCTTTCTTGCAATGCAATAGCTTTATATGGGCCTGTACCACCGTCTTCAATAACTCGTGAAGTTGGTCTTGCCGTGGCAGTGGTTTGTGCCTGCACAGTTACCGATGCAGTAACAAAGCAAAGCGCTATTAAAAATAATTTCTTCATGATTTTTATGATTGGTTTTGTTTGATTACTTATCTCAATTTGATCCTTAAAACCCTGCTGTTATTGGTTACATAAATGGTTTTCTCATCGGCAGAGAATGATAGGTTTGATGCCAGGTCATCAATAACAATTCTGCCCAACAGTTTGCCATCTTTATTTAGTACCCAAACACCTTCGGGGCCGGTGGCCCACACATTACCTGCCTTATCTATTTTTAAACCATCCGGCGAGCCTAACGGCCCCTTTGCTTCGACTTTAGCTGTGAAAAATATTTTTTTATTGGTAAACAGGCCGTTTTTATCCAGGTCATAAGTATACCAAACCGGGTTTTCAGGATTTGAATTAGCTATAATAATTTTCTTTTCGCCCGGGAAAATTCCTATCCCATTCGGGTTGGTAATTTCGGTAGTAAGCAATGTTACTTTACCATTTGATATACGATAAACACCTTGATATTTCTCTTCCTTCAATGGATCGGTTACACCTTTTTCTAACCCATAAAAAGGGTCGGTAAAATAAATATCGCCATTGCTCATAAAAGCAAGGTCGTTAGGACTATCAAATTTTTTGCCGTTATAGTTCGAAGCTATAGGTATATACTTTGCCTGCGGTTTATCCAATGGGGCATCCATAATGCTTACCACGCGGTCTCCATCCTGGCAAAGTACCAATTGGCCATTTAAATTTAATCCTAATCCGTTCGAGCCCATTTCGCCGCCACGTGGTATGGTACCGGTGTATCCTGAAGGTTTTAAGTAAACCTCTTTACCTTTTGCTTCGGTCCATTTGTAAACCGTGTTATTTCTAACTTCAGAGAATAGGAGCATTTTCTGGCTTTCTACCCATACCGGGCCTTCGCTCCACATAATGCCGGTTGCTATTACATCGGCTTTGGCATCATTACTTACCAGTTTGTTAAATGCAGGGTCGGCTGCTTCTACTTTAATTAAAGATTTATCGATTTGTGCACAGCTTGAAGCAACTCCCGCTATCAGTAAAGCAATTACCGTGTTTAAGGGTTTAAATGGTGTTAACATAGTGATATAATATCGGTTATAATTTGGTTTTTAATTATAGCTAAGTTAGTTAATTGCTACAAATAGCCTAACCAATTTTTTATAAATGTTACCCTTGATGGTGCTGGGGTTAATTTGATAAATGCTACGCTTTAGGACAAAAGATATAAAATCTACATTTACTATGTGTTTTTGTTACATGAAATGTTACTATAGTATCAATTGTTGTGAATTGATTATAAAATTTTTATAACTCGAATAAAGTATATTTGATACAAGATATGGCAGATATGATTATATGAGCCAGCTTTATAAACCAATTTTAAGTTTTTTATTGCAGACAACCCGATAAGTATTGGGCGATCAAAGTAAGTTACTTTACCAATATATCTATAGGCCACAAGGCTATAAGTATTTTAGTATTGTTTGTTGATTTTGTGGAATATCACCCCGTAAACCACAATGATCAAATTTTAGTGTAAACCAATTATCAATATTTATATATGATCTTTAAAAAAAGCCGGAAAGCACCGGCAAAAGTCTGGATGTTTATAGGAACCGCCTTTGTTGTGCTTGCAGCCATTACTATTGGCTGTAATATGGCGCGTAATGCTATGGTTGAAAGTAACCAAAATCCTTTGGAGCCATACCAAACATGGACACAATATGGAGGTGGTGCCGACCAGTCAAAATACACCGAACTTAACCAGATCACCAAAAAGAATGTTAGCCAGCTACAGGTAGCCTGGAATTATCCTACAATGGATAACATAGAGTATACTTTCAATCCGATAGTTGTTGATACGATCATGTATCTATTGGCAAAAAACAACTCGCTGGTGGCTGTAAACGCCGCCACCGGTAAAGAATTATGGATACATGCCGGTTTAAATGGCATTACACGTAAGGGGGTTAATTACTGGGAAAGCAAAGACAGAAAAGACCGGCGTATTATCTTCTCATTAAGTAATACCCTACAGGAAATTGATGCTTTGACAGGAAAGTCAATTTTAAGCTTTGGCGATCAGGGTTATATATCGTTGAAAAACGATTTGGGCCGCGACCCGGAGAGCATTAGTCGTGGCGCATCACCAACACCGGGGCAGGTTTTTGAAGATCTGATCATATTGGGGTCTGCACCGGGCGAAGGGTTGTTTTCGGCTCCCGGTCATTTGCGGGCTTATAATGTAATTACAGGTAAACTGGCCTGGGTGTTTCATACTATACCACAGCCGGGTGAATACGGATATGAGACATGGCCCAAAGATGCTTATAAATATGTGGGAGCGGTGAACACTTGGGGAGAGATATCAATTGATGCAAAACGTGGCATAGCTTATTTCCCTTTAGGTTCGCCAACTTATGATTATTACGGTGCCGACAGAACCGGCCAAAACTTATTCGGTAATTGTTTGGTGGCCTTAGATGCCCGTACAGGTAAACGGTTGTGGCATTTTCAAACAGTACATCATGATATTTGGGATTACGACCTTACGTCAGCACCGCAATTAATTACGGTTAAACATAATGGAAAAGACATAGATGCCGTTGCCATTGCCACTAAACAGGGTTTTTTGTTTGCTTTTGATAGAGTGACCGGCGAGCCTTTATGGCCAATTGAAGAACGCCCTGTGCCAAAGAGTAATATGCCGGGCGAAAATTCATGGCCTACGCAACCATTCCCAACCGTATTACAACCCTTTGCGCGCCAACGGGTAACGGTTGATGACTTAAACCCATATTGGACGAAAGCTAAAACAGATTCGATGAAGAAAATGGTTGCAGCAGCAAAATCGGGCTTGTTTGAACCGCTGAGTGATAAATATAATGTTATAGCTATGCCCGGTGCCACAGGTGGGGCCAACTGGGGTAATACGGCTTCAAACCCTAAAAAAGGTATGATGTACGTTTTATCAAAAGACCATGCTTCTATCTACCGTTTAACTAAAGTTGAAAGGCCGACTGCGGCCCCGCTATCAGCAGCAGCTACTTCGGCAGCTCAGGTATTGTATGCACAAAGTTGTCAAAGCTGTCATGGTGTTAATCGTGAGGGATCTGTTGGACCTGCGCTAACAAATATTGGAAGCCGTTTAAATGCCGATGCTTTTAAATTATTGGTTAGCACCGGTAAAGGTCAAATGCCGGCTTTCGCGCATATTGATGATGCCAGTATGACTTCTTTATACCGTTTTTTGGGTGGGGTAGTTAGTGGTGGTGGATTTGGCGGAGGGCCAGGGGCAGGCGGACGAGGAGGAGCGGGCGGCCCGGCCAGAGCAACTCCTGCAGTTACCGGCCCGGTAGTTGCTACAGGCGGCGCCCCGGCTGCACAGGAATTTAATAGCCAGCGTGCCACTAAGGCGATGCGTGAATATCCGGAGGGAGTTCAACGTTTTGATGAGTACACTACTCCGTATGGTCTGGCCAATGCCGATCTGTTAAGCCCTCCCTGGACAAGTATTACTGCATATGACTTAAATACGGGTAAAATTAAATGGAAAAAAGCTTTAGGACAGGATGTACGCATACCGTTAATCCCGGGCCAGGAAAACATGGGTGTGCCCGAAGGCTCACAACGTAAATCAATGATCGTAACATCAACGGGAATAGTTTTCGTTACCTCAAAAGGAGGGTTTTTGTATGCCTATGATGCCGAAAATGGCAATTTGCTATGGACCTATACTTTACCCAAAGATACTGATGGTTTGTTAACTACTTACCAGGTAAAAGGCAAGCAGTATCTTGTTGTATTAGCTACTCGTAACTACACCAATGAAAGTGTTAATCATTCAAAAGATCTGGGGGCATTACCACAGGGATATATTGTATTAGCCATACCCAACAAAAAGAAATAATTAATTTGCCAATAAATCTAAATCATAAAACTATGAAACGTTTTTTATCAGCCATCCTGTTAGTTGGCTTCGCGACTTTCTCTTACGGACAGGAAATTTCGGGTGAATATAATGGCAGAAACCTGTCGCTTATACCCGACTATGTTTACAAAGGGGCATCGCTTTCCGGATGGCATAATTTAGGCAATGCCGATTGGAGGGCCAATAATGGTATTATCACTGTCAAAGCAAATGGCGCGGCAAGTTACCTGGTATCTGATAAGCGCTTTCAGGATATCCATTTACGCTCATTATTTAAGGCCGATGCTGGTGCCGAAGTGGGCTTTTTGTTCCGTTTAGAAAAAACAAGCGATGGTATGAAGGGTTACCTGGCATCCATAAAAGGTGCTGAGTTTAGCTTATCCAAAGTTACGCTTGATGCACAAGGCAAAGAAACAAAACGAGAGGCCTTGCCAAATGCCGGTGGTATAATACGGCAGGCACCTGCACCAAATCCAAACGCGCCAGCACCCGAAAGAGGGTCGGGAGGAGCGCCACGCGGAATTGGTGGCACTGCTAATTTAAATTTACCCTATACACGTCCGGTTACAACACCGGTGGCCGGCCAATGGAACCAGTTTGATGGCATCGTCGATTTGAATATGTTGCGTGGCTACATTAATGATAGTGGCGAAAACACTAAAGGGCTTGATTCGGATACAGGGTTTGGTTCGATAGCATTAATGGTTAATGGTACCGGCGAGGTACAGTTTAACGAGTTGAGTTATGAAGATGCAGGTATCAAAAAAATGCCTAAAGAACAAATAGGGACAGGCTTTAAGATACAGCAGATACAAGACATGTATTATTCATGGGCCGCCGGATCAGGCGACTTTAACCACGATGGTATTACTGATATTGTTGCGGGCCCTTACATTTATTATGGTCCTAATTATACTACTTACCGCGAGATTCAATTTGCATCATCAGTAAGCCCTTCAAAAAACTTTACAGAGTTTAACTGTCAATATGGTTATGATTTTAACGGCGACGGCTGGGACGACGTTTTGAGCGGTCCAAGTAACGGCGCCTTGTTTGTAAATCCTAAAGGCGAATCGCGCCGTTGGGATAGGTACCAGGTTGTAAGAGGTATAACTTCTGAAGTTACTGTGTTTAAAGATGTAGATGGAGACGGTAAGCCCGAGTTGGTTTACGGAGCCGGTGGGCAGGTTTGTTACGCCAAACCCGACCCTACGGACATTACCAAACCGTGGATACAGCGCCCGATATCTGAGCGTGGTACTGCAAATGCACATGGCATTGGTGTAGGTGATATTAATGGCGATGGTTTAATGGATATTTTAAATGTTAATGGTTGGTGGGAACATCCTAAAAATGATGATGGTAAAGTGTTGTGGGTTTATCATCCGGAGGCATTTGGACGTATGGCACACCGTAGTAATAATTATGGGGGTGCTGCTATGGGTGTATATGACGTAAACGGCGATAAACTAAATGATGTTGTAACCACGCTAAATGCGCATGGTTTTGGTTTAGCATGGTTTGAGCAAAAACGAGATAAGGCAGGCAAAATATCATTTGTAAGGCACATGATAATGGATGACTATGGTACCGCCGATAAAAATGCAGGTGGGGTAACATTCTCTGAAGCGCATGGTGCTGCTTTTGCTGACATGGATGGTGATGGTATCCCTGATTTTATTACCGGAAAACGTTATTGGGCACACTTAGATACTTTCCTTGACCCTGATCCATACGGGGCACCGGTAGTTTACGTGTATAAAACCGTGCGTGACCCTAAAGCACCGGGTGGAGCTAAATTTGTACCCGAGTTGGTACATAATCGGTCTGGCGTAGGATCTGATGTATTGGCAACGGATCTTAATAAAGATGGAGCGGTTGATGTTGTTACAGCAACTGACAGGGGAGTGTTTATATTTTGGAACACACCAAAAGGTAAAACACCTGCTGCCGCGAAAAAAAAGTAAATTGAGTTGATCAAATCATAAAAAGAGGCCGTAATTGGCCTCTTTTTATTTACTTAATACTATTGATGTTTAAATATTATAGTTAATTTTCTTGCAGAATAGCATTGGTAATAGTAAGTTGCAACCGATTACAATGGTGATATACCCTATCACCCAACCTCATATTAAAACCTATTAAATGCAGCCTACAATCAATCCGCAAAGCGAAAGCATTTCAACTAAAATAGGAAACTACAGATGGACAATTTGTGGTTTGTTATTTTGGGCTACTACCATTAATTACCTTGACCGCCAGGTAATATCATTGCTAAAACCTACCCTTACTGATGAATTTAACTGGGATTATGGCGATTATGCTAATATTGAAATTGCATTTAAAATTGCTTATGCGTTGGGTATGGCCGGTGTAGGCAGGGTTATTGATAAATTAGGGACTAAAATTGGCTACGGTATTTTTGCCGGGTTATGGAGCTTGTCTGCCGTATTGCATGGTGCAGTAACCAGCACCCTGGGCTTTATTTTTGCCCGTTCATTTTTGGGTATTACAGAGGCGGGTAACTTCCCTGCGGCGGTAAAAACTACAGCCGAGTGGTTCCCTAAAAAGGAACGCGCATTTGCAACGGGTATCTTTAATTCGGGTGCAAATATAGGTGCTGTAATAGCGCCTTTGTCCGTTCCGTTTATAGCTAAGGCTTATGGCTGGCAGTGGGCATTTATTATTACAGGTGCCATTGGTTTTTTATGGGTAATTGCATGGTTCTTAATGTATGAAAAGCCTGAAAAACACACCAAATTATCTTCAGCCGAATTTGATTATATCCACAGCGATAAAGACGAAGCTGCGCCGGTTGATGGACAGGTAGCTGCGCCATCTGTACCATGGCTTAAATTACTATCTTACCGCCAGGCATGGGGTTTTATATTAGGTAAGTTTATAACCGACCCTGTATGGTGGTTTTATTTATTTTGGTTGCCCGATTTTTTAAATAAACAATATGCGCTAACAACTACTCAACTGGCTATTCCTGTTGCGGTTGTTTATATTCTATCAAGTGTAGGTAGTATAGGTGGCGGTTGGTTACCCTTGTTCTTCATAAAAAACAACTGGACGGTTTACAAAGCGCGTAAAACAGCCATGTTAATATATGCCTTATTAGTTATTCCCATAGTATTTGCCCAACAGTTAGGCAGTATCAATATGTGGCTTGCTGTTTTTGTAATCGGCCTGGCAGCCGCGGCACATCAAGCATGGAGCGCCAATATATTTACTACTGTATCAGATGTTTTTCCTAAAAAGGCTGTTGCATCGGTAACCGGTATAGGCGGCATGGCCGGTGGCATAGGCGGTATATTGTTATCAGTATTAGTTCAAAAGCAAATGTTTGTTTATTATGAAAAAATAAACCAATTAGAGACCGCCTATTTTATCATGTTTTTAATTTGTGCTTTGGCATATATAACCGCCTGGTTAGTTATGTTTTACTTAACCAAATCAAAAAGACCTATAGAGTTATAATTTATATATAATAACAGCATCAGCAAGATATATCCCTGATGCTGTTATTAATATGATACCTTTGCCATACATAGTATGGAAGATAGAAAATATTTGCTGACCTGGAAACGATACCTCCCGGTTATTCGTTTGCACCTTAAAAAAAGCGTTGCCGAAGATCAAAGTTTTAAATTGAATATCACTGATTTTGAATCGGCGGGCGATAGGGGTAAATCAGGCTATACCTTTAACCTGGTGATGGATAACGGTAAGGTAACCAATAACATTAGCAGCTCGGCAGTAGCCCGCGATTTGTATGAGGCGCTCCGGTCTGACGAAACCATTAAGGCAATGCTGCTGGATAAAAGCATCAAAATAAGTGTAGGTAAAAGCTTTTTATTGACAATAAAAAATACGCCCATTTCTGCCTATAAATAACATTTCTTAGTAATTTCTGCACAATAATATTCTAATTGGGCATAGTTTTGCTATATTTCAGGCAGTAACTATGAAAAGAAGAAGGATTCAGTTCCGTAAAGAACTTACCAAATTAGTAATGATCGCAGCCGGTATTCTGAGTGCCGCTTTAGGTTTAAAAAGTTTTTTAATCCCCAATCACTTTATTGACGGTGGTGCAACCGGTATAACACTATTAATAAGTTCAATAACAGGTTGGCCCGTGTCTGTATTGCTTATAGTGATCAACATTCCTTTTATATGGTTGGGTTATAAGCGTGTTGATAAGATATTTGCACTTAAAACATTGGTTGCCATATTGGTACTGGCGGCAGTATTGTTTTTTACCACTTTCCCCTTGGTAACGCACGACAAGGTATTAACCGCTGTATTTGGTGGTTTCTTTTTGGGCCTGGGTATTGGTTTCGCCATGCGTGGCGGATGTGTTATTGACGGTACCGAACTATTGGCCGTATATATCAATCCGCGTTCATTTTTATCTATTGGCCAGATTATATTGGTTATTAACATAGTAATATTTGGAATAGCAGCGTTTTTTATTAGTGTCGAATCGGCATTGTATTCCATATTAACCTATCTGTCGGCATCGCAAACCATTAACTATATCATTCAGGGTTTTGATGAGTACACCGCTGTAACTATTATTTCACCCAAAAGCGATCTTATAAAAAATGTTATCATGCGCCACTTGCATAGAGGGGTTACCGTTTACAAAGGTGAGCGTGGTTTTGGTAAAACCAATATTGATAATAAGGATATAGATATATTGTTTACTATTATTACTCGTTTAGATGTGCAAAGGCTGGTAAGCCGGGTTCAACAGATAGACCCTACGGCATTTATTATTACCAATTCGGTATCTGAAGTGCGAGGTGGGTTGGTAAAGCGGCAGCCATTAGAGCATTAACATTCATTTCTAAAATCTATAAATAGAAGTATAGCCTGAATTTAGTGTTGATTACTTTATATTTGCAGCACTAAACAATATTATCCATGCGCAATTAATGAAGGTCAAAAGTTATATATACATTGTAGGTTTTTTGCTGCTATATTGTTTAACAACTTATGCCGCTACAAATGCGCCTTTGGCCGCTAACGGGGTAATTGATCTGCGCCAGCATAATTTTGAACAAAAAGTTAACTTGGATGGCCAGTGGCTATTCTACTGGAAGCAGTTGCTTAACCCCGGTGACCGATCAGATAAAGGGGTGCCAATTACATTTCCTTCTTTGTGGAACGGTCATGAATTAAACGGCGAAAAACTCCCTTCTTTTGGTTATGCCACGTATAAATTAACTGTACTATTGCCAAAATCAAGAGGGGTATTACGCCTATCAATGCCCGATGTTTATTCATCTTACCGATTATATGTAAATGATAAAATAGTGGCGCAAAATGGTAAAGTAACCACCAGCCCCAAAGGTTACCAGGCACATTGGCAGTACATGGTATTTGATATACACCCGGGTATAGATACCCTGCATTTAGTTTTGCAGATCTCAAATTTTATACATAGTAAAGCCGGGATAAAAAAGCCATTAATTTTGGGTGATAAAGAAGTTGTAAAGCTAGACAGGCAACGCGACGAGGCTATAGATTTGCTTTTAACAGGTTGCTTGTTTATGGGTGGTCTTTTCTTTTTGGGTTTATACATATTTGGCAACCGCGATAACGCCATCCTGCTTTTTTCATTATACTGTATCATATTCAGTTACAGGCTTATTGGCGTTGATAACTATGTGCTGCATACTTTAGTACCCGATATTAGCTTTTTGCTGGCTATGCGGTTAGAGTATATAACCCTTTTTATCGGTATTGGCTTGTTTGGCCTGTATACCCGTTACCTGTACCCCGAAGACATCAATAAGGTACTGTTAAATATTATCATTACTATATGTATTGCATTTTCTTTGATTACGTTATTTTTTGCACCGGTAATCTTTTCGCAATTAATTAACCCGTTTTTAATTGTGATGGTTTTTTGCCTGGTGTATATTCCTTATATCTATTATATATCCTATCGTAAAAAGCGCCCCGGAGCAATATATGCCCTGGTTAGTTCCGTGTCGTTAATGTTTGTATTTGCAATATCCTTATTACATTATTGGGGCCTTATACCGCAATTGCAAATACTGACATTTTTGGGTTATGTAAGCTTTTTCTTTTTGCAATCGTTGGTATTATCACACCGTGTATCATTTGTATTGAGAAGCGCGCGCGAACAGGCCGAGCAGGGCCTTACAGCCAAAAGCGAATTTTTGAGTACCATGAGCCATGAGATACGTACACCACTTAACTCGGTGATAGGTATGAGTTACCTGCTTTTAAAAAATAACCCGCGCCCTGATCAGGTAGAGCAGTTAGATGTAATGATATTTTCGGCCAATAATTTATTAAATATTGTAAACGACATTTTGGATTTCAACAAAATGGAGGCCGGCAAAATTACTTTTGAACATATTGAAACAGATATCGCTTTTATTGCAGGTAACGTAGTTAATAGCCTAAAAAATTATGCGCAGGATAAAGGTATTGACCTGCAGTTGGATATTGATAGCGAATTAAAGAATAAAGTAATAGGCGACCCAACTCGTATATCGCAAATAATAACCAACCTGGCGCATAATGCTATTAAATTTACACCCAGCGGTTTTGTAAGGGTAATTATCCAGGTAAAAAACCAAACACCAAGAAGCATTACACTTGATGTTAAAGTAAAAGATACGGGCATAGGTATATCAAAAGCCAAGCAAGCTTTAATTTTTGAACGGTTTACCCAAGCCGATTCATCAACCTCACGGGGTTTTGGCGGCACTGGGTTAGGGTTAGCTATTTGTAAACGGATATTGGAACTGCAAGGCTCAACATTGCATTTGGAGAGTGAAGTAGGCATGGGATCAACCTTTTACTTTACACAAACTTTTGAAAAAGGTCCTGTTATTATAGAAAAGCAAAATATAGATAAAAGTGTGCCATTAAAAGAAGGCAAGCCATTTACGGATATATCGATTTTATTGGTTGAAGACAATGCTATGAACGTAATGGTGGCCCAAACATTTTTAAAACGTTGGGGTGCAAATATTGACGTAGCTGAAAATGGATTGGATGCGGTAAATAAATTGGATGTTACTAAACATAAGCTGGTGTTAATGGATCTGCACATGCCGGTGATGGACGGTTACGAAGCATCGCGCAAAATACGGGCAAAGGGCATTACTATACCAATTATTGCGCTTACAGCAACTATACCTGCCGAAGTTGAGTACGATATCAGGCAGGCCGGTATGAACGACATTGTAGCAAAGCCATTTTTGCCTGACGAATTATACAGAAAGGTATTGCACTATGTTACAGAAAATGCTGATTAGTAAAAAAGCCATCCCGATATAAGATCGGAATGGTTTTTTAGTTATATGGCGGTTTTCTTTATAGCCTGTGATACTTGCGCAAGTGAGTAAGCGCCAATAGCCATAGCTATATCACGCACGGCAACATCGAGGTATTTGCCACTTGCAAGCAAACTTAGGGCAATTAACACTAACCAGGCAGATACTAAATAACCCGCTCTTGCAGGATTGATCAACACTAGTATACCCGCAACAATTTCTATTGCACCTACGATCAACATAAAAGCATGCGAACTAAAAGGTAAAATGCCAGCAAGTGAGGGATGCAAATACTGCGACCAATCAGTTAACAGGTTGGTGAATTTGTCGGCCCCGGCAGCAATGGGGATAAGTCCATACGTGTATTTAAGTAACGTTTGAACTTGGGTGATTTTTTTTTCGTCCATAATTATGATTAAATTTATTGTTAGAGAGGAGTCGGATTTAAAGGGTTACAAAAATTGTAACCCTTTTATCATAGCAATACTCTATTGTATATAATGTTTATTTAAATGAGTTCAAGATTTGTAATTACCGATAATTTAAGCGACGAGGATATTGTTGAACGTGTTGTTGCCGGCGATATTCACTTATACGAAGTATTAATAAGGAGGTTAAACGTACGTATGTTTCGCATTTGCATGTCTTTTATAGGTGATGACATGGAGGCGGAAGATATTATGCAAAACACATATATAAATGCTTATCGTGACTTAGCAAAGTTTAACAACAAAGCTAAATTTAGCACATGGATAACAAGGATATTAATTAATGAATGTATACTGCGAAAAAGGAAATTAATAAGGCAACAACAAATACTTTCAGGCAAAGAAAACATGGAACGAGATATGCATACACCATTAAAAAGTTTAATTAACAAAGAATTAAAGGGGCTGCTAGAATCGGCCATAACTTCGCTTCCTGAAAAATATCGTACAGTATTTGTTATGCGTGAGGTTGAAGAAATGAGTACACAAGAAACTATGGATATATTGGACATTGAAGAATCTAATGTAAAAATCAGGCTAATGCGCGCTAAAATTATTTTGCGTTCGCAATTAAATGATTATTATAAATCCGCAGATTTATTTGATTTTCATTTAACACGTTGCGATAAGGTTGCAAATTATGTAATGCAACAGATAATTAATTATTATCCTACAGCATAGATATTGAAGTATATAATATACATACTAAAGCGCTGAATTAACATCAGCGCTTTTTTATTTGTAAAAATCAATTGTTTATACAATATTTAACCACCAATTATAAAACAGACATATAATAGTATAGTGGCATATTTATGTGTACACTTACAAATAGCTTTTCAATAAAGAATATCCATCAATGAAAATAACATCTATTGAACAGTACCATAAAGTGTACAAGGAAAGTGTAGAACAACCAGAGAATTTTTGGGCAGGTGTTGCAGAAAATTTTGTGTGGAAGAAAAAATGGGATAAGGTATTAGAATGGAATTTTACAGAACCGAAGGTTAAATGGTTTAAGGGTGCTAAGTTAAATATAACCGAAAGTTGTTTAGATCGTCACCTGGACACTATTGGCGATACACCTGCCATTATTTGGGAACCTAATGACCCTAACGAGCATCACCGGATATTAACTTACCGCCAATTACATGCTAAAGTTTGCCAGTTTGCAAACGTGCTTAAAAACAATGGCGCTAAAAAAGGCGACCGTATTTGTATATACATGCCAATGGTGCCCGAGTTAGCCATTGCCGTATTGGCTTGCGCCAGGATAGGGGCTATACACTCTGTGGTATTTGGTGGCTTTTCGGCTCAATCAATTGCTGATAGGATACAGGATGCGCAATGTAATATTGTGATAACTGCTGATGGTAGTTTTCGTGGAACAAAAGAAGTACCACTAAAATCTATAATTGATGATGCGCTGGTACAAAGCCCATCAGTAAAGCGTGTAATTGTACTTACGCGTACCCGTACACCTATAGCCATGTTTAAGGGTCGCGATGTTTGGTGGGAAGACGAAGTAAAAAAGGTTGAAACCCAGGGAAATCCGGACTGCCCCGCTGAAGAAATGGACGCCGAGGATATGCTATTTATCTTGTATACATCAGGCTCAACCGGCAAACCTAAAGGTGTGGTACATACCTGCGGCGGATATATGGTTTATACCGGCTATACATTTGCAACTGCTTTTCAATATAATCAGGGTGAAATATATTTCTGTACAGCGGATATTGGCTGGATCACGGGCCATTCGTACATCGCTTACGGGCCGTTAACACAAGGGGCAACTTCGGTAATGTTTGAGGGTATACCAACTTATCCAAGCCCTGGCCGTTTATGGGAAATTGTAGAGAAATTTAAAGTTAACATTCTTTATACCGCGCCTACCGCTATACGCTCATTAATGAGTTTTGGCGATGAGGTATTACAAAAAAAGGATCTAAGCTCATTAACTAAATTGGGTTCGGTTGGCGAGCCAATAAACGAGGAAGCATGGCATTGGTTTGATGAAAAGATAGGCCATGGCAATTGCCCAATTGTTGATACCTGGTGGCAAACAGAAACCGGTGGGTTTATGATATCGCCCATAGCTAACGTAACCCCACTTAAACCAGGATATGCTACTTTGCCTTTACCGGGTGTGCAGCCAGTTTTGGTTGATGAAAATGGAAACGAAATTGAAGGTAACGGTGTAAGCGGTAATCTATGTATACGTTTCCCATGGCCGGGGATGCTGCGTACTACTTATGGTGATCATGAGCGTTGCCGTACTACCTACTTTGCAACTTATCCAAACATGTATTTTACCGGTGATGGTTGCTTGCGCGATGAAGATGGATACTACCGCATAACCGGCAGGGTAGATGATGTGCTGAACGTATCGGGCCACCGTATTGGTACTGCCGAGGTTGAAAATGCTATTAATATGCATAGCAGTGTAGTTGAATCGGCGGTAGTAGGTTATCCGCATGATATAAAAGGGCAGGGCGTTTATGCCTTTGTGGTATGCCCTAATAAACATGGTGATGATGAATTAACCCGTAAGGATATTATGATGACCGTAGCGCGTATAATTGGCGCTATTGCCAAGCCCGATAAAATACAGTTTGTAACCGGCTTGCCTAAAACACGTTCGGGTAAAATTATGCGCCGTATATTAAGGAAAATTGCTGAGGGCGATACCAGTAACCTGGGCGATACCTCAACTTTACTTGATCCGGCTGTTGTTGATGAGATTAAAGAAGGGGCTTTATAAAGGAAAATTATGAGTCGAAAATCAAGAGACAAGAATTAAGATGGGAAGACAGGATATAAATATCCTGATTCTTGGTTCTTGCATCTGGATGCTATAAATAAACAACTAATTATAAACCATAACCTAACAAACAAAATTATGAGCGAAACTACTAAGGATAACTTAGCGAATCCTGCACCACTGGGGCTATGCGCCTTTGGTATGACAACTGTTTTATTAAATTTTCACAACGCCGGTTTTTTTGAAATTAACTCCATGATATTAGGCATGGGTTTGTTTTATGGTGGATTGGCACAAGTAATTGCCGGAATAATTGAAGCCGGGAAGAATAATACTTTTGGTTTAACAGCATTTACCTCTTACGGTTTTTTCTGGCTATCATTAGTAGCACTAATTGTAATGCCTAAACTGGGTTGGGTAGCTGCCACCCCGCCAAATGCATTTGCCGCTTATTTAGCTGTATGGGGTGTGTTTACTTTCCTGTTGTTTTTTGGCACGTTAAGGCTTAACCGCGCGTTGCAATTCGTTTTCTTATCTCTAACCATCCTGTTTGCTTTATTGGCTATTACCAAAGCAACCGGTAATGAAGATATTGAGCATATTGCAGGTTATGTAGGTATTATCTGTGGTTCTTCAGCAATTTACACAGGAATTGCCAATGTATTAAATGAAGTTTATGGAAAAACCGTGTTGCCTATCGGTGCTTTAAAATAATATTTTAATAATATTTTAATAGGTATTGTTTTTTTTGGCATATCTTTATATCTGTCAAAGAGAAACCAAGATTATAACCTGACAAAAAACTATTCATGACCAAATTGAACTCGCCCTATTTAATGGATGATAATTTGTTGCTGCAACAAATTAGCGAGGGCAGTGAAACTGCTTTTGATTTGCTTTATGAAAAATATTGGTCTGTAGCTTATAATGCGGCCTATAAGCGCTTAAAGGATCAGGATCAGGCAAAAGATGTAATACAGGAAATTTTTATACATGTATGGGTTAAAAGGGAAACATTGGTTATAAACAATTTTCCGGCCTATCTAAATATTGCTGTTCGTAACAGGGTATTTAAAGTGTTAGCGAAGCAATCCCATGACCATCCATTTTTTGAAGTGTTAGATAATCTGCCTGCAACTTATCTGCAGGCAGATTATAATTTAATATGGAAAGAGTTCTTCAAGTCATACGAAGCTCTTTTAAATTCATTGCCACAGCAGCGAAAAACTATTTTTCGTATGCGTTTTCATGAAGATAGATCAACCGCTGATATTGCCGATCAGTTAGGCATCTCCAAAAAAACAGTGCAAAACCAGTTAAGCCTGGCCTTTGATCAGTTAAAATTATCTCTGATCCACCTTCTTACACTTGCCATTATATTCTATACGGACAAGTTTTAAAAAAAAGTTTCATCCAGGTCGGGAATATCTTCAATTTGAAGGTCATATATATAACCAATTATGACTTTCACCCAGTCTGTTATTTTTTTCAAAAATGCATAAACGCTATTTTATAAAATTAGTGCGTAAACACATTAAAGGAAACGCTACGCCCGAAGAGGAGCAGCTTTTATTTAGTTATTACAATCTATTTGAGTTTGAGCCCGATGTAATTGAATTATTCGATGGCGAAAAGCAACAGATAAAGGATCAGATAAGCACAGGTATTAAACAAGGAATTGAATTACGCACCCGTACTAAAACAGCCCGTATATTAAAAATTAAATATATAAGCGCTGCGGCGGCTGCTGTTATTGCAGGGTTTTTACTAACCTATACTATATTTTTAGCGCAACCTCAACAGCAAATTGCCAAGGTAGTTATTATGAAGAAAAGCGATAATCGTTTAATTCATTTACCGGATGGAAGTATAGCCATAGTGATGAAAGGTAGTAAATTAACTTACCCTTCATCTTTTGATGGGCTTAAAAAGCGTGAAGTTTATTTAGAGGGAGAAGCCTATTTTGATATTAAACATAATGATAAAAAAGCCTTTATAGTACATACAGGAAAACTTCAAACTACCGTACTGGGAACCGCATTTAATGTTAAAGCATTAAACACAGACAAATTTATAGTAGTTACCGTTACGCGCGGAAAGGTTAGCGTTGGTGATAAGGACAAGGTTTTTGGAACTATAACGCCTAATCAACAAATTGTATTTAATAAGGTTCGGGCTAATTCACAAGTAAAGAAGGTTGCTGCTGCTGAATTTACTTGCTGGCAAGGACAAGACCTTGTGTTAGACGATGTTACTATGGAAGAAGCTTCAATAGTATTGAAAGAGCGTTATAAAGTAGAAATACAATGCATAGACCCTAAACTGCAAATTAACCGTTTTACAACAGAATTTCAGTATAACGAAAGTTTGGAGCATGTATTAAAAATTCTGAGCCAGTATAATAATACTACTTATAGCTATGATAAAGAAAATAATATCGTAACTATTGGAAATAAGCAAATCAATAATTCACTTAATAACTAAACATGACAGAAACTTACTTAGCGAAATTCCAAATCACTTTTGGCGAAGAGAAGTTCAAGACTTCGCCATAAAAAAACCTCTGAATCATTCCCAGGGAATGAATTCAGAGGCCGTTATTGACCGACTGCAATCGAGCAATAACATGGTTTTAAATTATGCCCCATAAGAAATGGGGATTTAGATCACTTAAAACAAATCAAAATTATGAAAATTTCTGTAAATTCTGCAGAAGCACGGTATTGTTACATTCCGTTAAAATTTGGAAGAATTTTCCAAAACTCATTAACTGGCAAGATTATGCGAATATGTATAGTATCTATTATAGTACTAACCACATCTCTTCAGTTGCTTTCGGCAAATCCGGTAAAGAGTCAAAGTATAGAGCAAACAAAAGTTAAGATGGAACTTAAAAACAGCTCGCTTTTGGATGCAATAAAAAAAATAGAGGCGCAAAGCAATTACCGCTTTATTTATTCTAATAAAGATGTAAGGGGCATAAAAAACCTAACCTATGCTTCTTCAGAGCAGTCAATCGCCAATGTTTTAAAAGCATTGCTATCTAATACGTCGCTTAGCTTTAGACAAATTGATAATAAAATATCTATCACAGCCTTGCCTGCAAATGCAACAGCGGCCAATGGTAAGGAATTAACAATAGAAAATTTTATTGATAAGACCATAACAGGTAACGTTACTGATGAGGCCGGACAACCATTAATTGGTGTTAGTGTTTCTATTAAAGGTACCACCACTGGTGTAACCACTAATGAAAGAGGTGATTTCAGAATTAGCGTACCTGATAATGTAAATACTTTGGTGTTTAGCTATATAGGTTTTGAACAACAGGAAGTTAATCTTGCCGGAAGGACAAGCATTAGTGTTAAATTAACCCCAGATTCTCAATCATTAAACGAAGTTATAGTTGTAGGTTACGGTACACAAAAGAAAGGATCAGTAACAGGTGCTATAAGCAGCGTTAAAGGCGAAGAATTATTACAGGCACCGGTACCTAACATTAGTAACTCCATTTTAGGTAGGGTAAGCGGTGTTGTAGGTCGTCAATCAAACGGTGGCCGTCCTGGCAGTTTTGGTAATACTCAATTTTCAGTTCGTGGTGTTAATACCCAGGGTAATAACGCGCCGTTAATTGTTGTTGACAACGTTATACGCGACAACATTAACCAGATTGACCCTAATGCGATTGAAACTGTAACTGTATTAAAAGATGCGGCTGCCACTGCTCCTTACGGTTTAGGTGGTGCAAACGGTGTAATTTTAATTACTACCAAACAAGGTAAAACAGGTGCGCCAGCTATTTCTTTAAATTCTTTTTACGGTATTCAAAATAGTACTTACCTGCCTAATGTTTTAAGTGCAGAGGATTATATGCGTTTGGTTAACGAGGCGTTTTATAATGTACCTTCTAATGTCGGAAAACCACCCATACACTCTGACGATAAGATCAATAACTGGGATGCAAACAGCAAAGCAGATCCTGATCGTTATCCACGTAACAACCCTACAGACATTATTAAAAAGAATGTCCCTATGCAAAGTCACAATGTACAGGTACGTGGTGGTACTGATAGGATAAAGTACTATACTAACCTGGGTTTCTTTTATCAGGATGGAGCTTTCCCACAAATTAATTATACCCGTTATACTTATAATATGAATTTGGAAGCTAAGGTTACCAATACTACAACCTTCCAAATATCGATAAACGGTTCAAGCGAAATAGATCGTGGCCTTGACCCTGGTCATCAGCCAACTAACTTATTGCGTTCTACTTACAAGTATATTCCAACAGATCCTTATAAATTCAGCAATGGTTTATGGGGTGCATCTAATGGTTTAAGTCCGTATGCTACGCTACAGTCTGGAGGTTATACCAGAAGCAATTTTGACCAACAATTAATGACTGCAAGCTTAACCCAAAAATTGCCTATAAAAGGTTTAAGTATTAAAGGTGTTGTGAGTTATGATCCGCAAACTCAGTATCAAAAAATGTATCATAAACCTTTTTACTACTATACTGTAAATTATAATACTACGCCTTATACGTATGGCAAGGCCGCTTCAACATCAGAGGGCTTAGTGGCTTATACATACCTGGATGAACGTTTTAACAGAAGCAAAAACTTTACCTACCAGGGATATTTAAACTATAATGGCAGTTTTGGTAAACACGAAATAACAGGTTTAGTAGTGGCCGAAGCAAGGAACAACAAAAACAATAACTTTAGCGCCCGCATTAACAACTACGCGTTAGATATTGATGAGTTACAATTTGGTAGTTCAAATAAAAATGACTACACAATCGGAGGTAACTCAGGCACTGGTAGCCAGATAGGATATGTTTATCGTGTTAGTGATACCTACGATAATAAGTATACCATTGAGGCTACCGGTCGTTATGACGGACACTTTGGATTTGCACCCGGCAAACGTTATGCGTATTTCCCTGCTTTTTCTGCAAGTTGGATAATGAGTAATGAAAACTTCATGAAGAAAATAACCTGGGTAAACTCATTAAAATTAAGAGGATCATGGGGCCAAACCGGTAACCTTGTACCTGGTGGAAACTTCCAGTGGCAAGATTCGTATGGTTTAAATAATAATAATTATGCTTTCGGTAGTGGTACACTTGTACAGGGTTCATTCCCAAATAACCAGGCAAACGCATTGCTTACCTGGGAGGTTGCTACAAAAACAGATTTAGGTATAGATGCGAGCTTATTTAACGGCAAACTGAATTTTGAAGTTGGCGTTTATAAGCAAAGGCGATCAAACATGCTTGTTGATCCTTTAACGGTCGTTTCAAGAGAATACGGTATTGGTTTATCACGCGTTAACGGTGGCGATATGGAGTCATCAGGTATTGAGATCACTGCAGGCACACAACATAGGTTTAGCAATGGTTTGCAGTTAACTTTAAATGGTAACTTTACCTATGCCAATAACAAATTGTTACAAGTTTATGAAAGTGCTGCTACGTTCGATAACCCTAATCGTCGTAGAACAGGCCGTCAAAATGGTGCTCAATTTGGTTACAAATCTTTGGGATTATTCCACTTATCTGATGATAAAAATGGCGACGGTGTAATAGACGCTGCTGATGGTTACAACATAACCACTACATGGGGTACTATACGACCGGGTAACGTTAGATATGAGGATATTTCAGGACCAAATGGCGTACCAGATGGTAAAATAGATATCAATGACGAAACCTTTATTGGTTATAATCCTCAACCATTAATTACTTACGGCTTTACATTAGGAGCCAACTGGAAAGGATTTGATGCAAGTTTCTTCTTCCAGGGCGCAGCAAAAACATCAATTGGAGTGCAAAATTTCTTGACTGTTCCATTTAGCAATAATAGCAGTAACACAGGTTATGAGTTTTACAACAATCGTTGGACGCCGCAAAATGACTTGAACGCTAAATATCCGCGTACATCGGCAGCGCCTTACACCAATGATACACAGAACTCTACTTTCTGGTTAAGAGATGCCAGCTACTTAAGGTTAAGAACAGCTACTTTAGGTTATACTATTCCTTCATCAGTAGTTAGGGCTTTAAAAATAAAATCGGTTAGGTTATACGTTACGGGTCAAAATCTGCTAACCTTCAGTTCAATGAAGTTTACTGATCCTGAGCTAAGCAATCAAGACACTGCATGGCCTATACAGAAAACCTGGACATTTGGTTTAAATGCAACTTTTTAATGGATGTTATTTAATTAAAAAAGAAATGAGAAGTACAAGATTTTTAGTAAAAGTGGCCTTAGTTGCCGCACTTACAACAACATTTTCATGTAAGAAATATCTTAATGAAAATATCAATAAGTCAACCATAGGTGATGATGTGCAATGGAACTCAGAAACCAATGCAGACATCTTTCTGAATAGCATGTATGGACAATTAACGGCAATGCATAATACGCCTGATTATCTGGACAATTTTACAGATGATAATGATGGCGGTATTTACTGGCGCTCATGGCAGTGGAGACAAGGTATTGTTGACCCAACTACAGCCGGTGGTGTGCCGCAAGCCGATTTTCAGGGTGGAAGTGCGTTTAACAATGCTCATTATGCTGCATGGGATCAGACCTATCATCGTATAAGAAGATGTAACCTTTTTATAGAAAAAGTTACTGAAAATAAGGGCAATGCTTTTAGCGCTGCGTGGGCTGCTAAACGTTTAGACGAGGTTAAGTTTTTAAGAGCATACTGGTATGCCATGTTATGGCAGCACGTTGGTGGTTTGCCAATTATTACCAAAACCCTTAACAATCAGGATGGATCTGAAATATTCTACCCGCGTAGTACTTTTGAAGAAACCTTTAATTTTATTGTTAACGAATTGGATGCTATTATAACTAATAACAAATTAGCTGTTAAATACAACAATGGCAATGCTGATGCGGGCCGCGCAACTTTAGGTGCAGCAATGATGGTTAAGGGATGGGTACAGCTTTATGCTGCAAGCCCGCTGTTTAACTCAGCAGGAGGTTATGTACTGCCTGATCCGGGTAACTTTGTACATTTTGCTACTCCAAGCACTGCACGTTGGGCAGCCGCTGCCGCTACCTTTAAAAAGTTTATGGATACCTATACACAATATAGCTTGTTTCCAAAAATGAGCGAATTTTGGTATGTAGCTAATGAGTATAACTCTGAGGTAATTTGGGACAGGCAACAAGTTTCAGGTGCCGGTGGCCCTAATAACCAGATGCAAAACAACGTTGACCAATATGGCGGCCCGGTTTGGATCTTGGGTGTATATCACACTTGGGGTAACTATAACCCAACTCAGGAACTGGTAAATACTTACAGAATGGCAAACGGTAAACGTATAACTGATCCAACATCAGGTTATGACCCGCAACATCCTTATGTTGGTCGTGAGCAACGTTTTTATGACTTTATAGTATTTGACGGTGCTACATACAAACAAGACTGGATGCCTACTGCAGATGTTATCTATACTCGTATTGATAAGGTTAAACCTTCTAAAAACGAGATAGATTTTGGATCAACCGATAATACCAACACCGGATATTTCTTTAAAAAGAAATTAAACAACCTGGCACCTGAAGGTGGTAACCAAAGTGGTCAAAACTACGTATACTATCGTTTTGCAGAAGTTTTATTAGGGTATGCTGAAGCTCAAAATGAAGCTGTTGGCCCTGATGCAAGTGTTTATAAAGCGTTAAACCTGGTAAGAAACCGCCCTTCTACCAACATTGGCGATGCACCTGCAGGTATGACTCAGGCCGAAATGCGCCAGGAGATCAGAGAACAGCGTCGTATAGAGTTTGCTTTCGAGGCAAAGCGTTTTTATGACATTATGCGTTGGAAAACAGCTAAAGATGTACTGAGCGTTGATTTACACGCAATGAAAATCACCAATACAGTACCTGCTGACAATAGTGGAGTTTGGAAATATGAGGAAATTGTACTTGGAGGTCGTAACTACAAATTTACTGACAAAATGTACATGAACCCTGTACCGCAATCTGTAATAGATGTGAATCCAAAACTAAAAGGCCAACAAAATCCAGGCTATTAATTATAAAAGGTAAGGTTAAATAAATGGTTAAATGAGGAAGGGGCCCCAATTGGGGCCCTTTTTTTATGCTTATAGTATAGGTGCAAATATGAATTATTTCTTCATCAGCCTTACTTCATAAATATCTCCTGTTGTTGATCCGTCAGCAGCTAAAAATTTAACCTTTAATGTACCATTCGATGATCTTAATAGGTCTTCTGTAATAGGATAATCAACAGTATAGAAGTCATTACCCTTACTGCCATCAAGGGCTACTTTGGCTAATGGTTTGTCATTGATCAATATGGAGAACTGTTTGTTTCTGTCTCTCCCAAAATAGGTAACTCGTAAAGCCGACGCCTCTTTATTTTTATCAATTAAATTATAGCTAAACCAGCCTTTAGCATTACGGTAATGCATAGTACGGTTAAGTCCTGTTGTTGAGTTGTCGCTTTCAATAAAGTGGTCAGATTCCGGCTGTTGTTCGCCAGCCATTACCAGGTCTACTGTCATTGCTCTTAACTTAGCTGCAGCGGCTTCACTTTCGGCAAGTTTTTGTTGTATAGGGATAATGCTTTGAGGTGTTTCCTTCTCCCAGTATATCACATACCTTGAATCATGCAATTTGTAAAACGGAATAAGTTTTAGCGAATTATATTTAGCCGGGTAAACCAACCCTGAAACACTATAGGTTAGTGGTTGGCCGGCAATTGGTTTTATTAAAGAGGCATCATCAGTAGTATTACTACTTACAAACATAGGCATTTCCTGTAAAGGATATTGTTTGCCCGGTGCAACATGCCCCATCCGGCTATCATCAGCCATTAACCTGGTTAAATCATTTTCGTTAAGTTTTGCAGCTAAAACTATCGGCCCGTGTACTACAGCCTCAAAGTTTGAACCATCCGGTAGTAACTCCATCTTAGTTTGCATAGGCAATTGTATAGTTATCACATCGCCTTTTTTCCATGCCTTTTTTATCGCGACATAAGTTGAAGGTTGTGCCGATGTTTTAAACTCATTTCCATTTACTAAAATTTTAAAGCCACCCGGTTTTACCCATGATGGATACCTCACGTTTATAGCGAAAGTGCTTCCGACCTTAACTTCGTTAATGGTTAAATTGGTTTTTTCTTCTTCAGGGAAAGTTGTTTGTTGGGTAATTGTTACACCTTTTTGTTTCCAGTTTAATTTTGATGGAATAAACAAGTTTACATACAGGTCATTTTTATCATGCGCGTAAATTAATTCGCCATATTTGGCATGATTCTCTATACCTGTACCTACACAGCACCACATAGCCTCCTGCGGTTGCGAATACACCCGGTAATGGCCCGGGCGCATAGGGGTAAAGTAAACAAAACCACCATTACCCGGATGCTGTGATGATAGTATATGGTTATACAATGCCCGTTCGTAATAATCCATATAGCTAACCTTCGGGTCGGATAAGAACAACGCGGTGGTTAGCTTAAGCATATTGTTAGTATTACAAGTCTCAGGTCCCTCAACGCTATTGATCATCGAAGAGAAATTATTTATGGGATTAAAGTGCTCGCTTACACTATTACCACCAATGGCCACTGTGCGGTGTTCTACTACATTATCCCAAAAGTTCTCAGCGGCTTTTTCATAGTTTTTATCATCATTTAAATCAGCTATGCGTTTAAAACCAATAATTTTGGGTATTTGTGTATTGGCATGCAGCCCGGTCAATTTATCCTCTCCGGCTTCCAATGGCTTTAAAACTGCCTCATGCGAAAAAGCGTAAGCTGCGGTTAAGTATTTCTTATCACCGGTTAGTGCATAAACATCAGCCAGTGTTTCATTTATGCCGCCATGCTCTGTTTGCAGCATTTGCTGAATTTGCTGGCCGGTCAGCTTTTTTGACATATCAACAAACCAATCGCCAAACTTAATAAACATGGCTTTTGCGGTTTGGTTGCCTGTGTATAAGTAAGCATCACGCAGCCCTGCAAAAGTTTTATGGATATTATAAAATGGCACCCATTTTTTCTTGATAGCGTCAACATCACCTTTGTTCACGGCTGCCCACAATTCCTTGCTCCCGGGTACACCGCCTACATAACCATCACCATTAGCATCCTGACATTTTTTAAGCTCATCAATCATATAATTTAAGCGTGTCAGTGCTTCCTTGTTTCCGTTTGATGCATACATTAATGCCAGGGCGGTTAAATAATGCCCGCCAATGTGTCCGTCAAGCCCGGTGTTTTCCCAATTGCCATAGCTTTCGGCCTTTGGTTTTAAACCGGCCTCGCGCAGGTAGGGTGCCAATAACCGGTCAGGTTTCATCTCCATTATATAATGCAAATCGGTAGTCTCGGCACTTTTAAATATGCCGGGTAGTAATGTTACATCCTGAAGTTTAAATTCCTGTAGTTTGGCATTGGTTGTTACCTGTGCAGTAGCAGATAATGCTGTAATTAATAGTATGCCTGCGAAAGATTGTTTGATCATTGGTTTTAATTTATTTAGCCGAAATTCTGTATAGCCCCGCTCCATGTTTATTTATATTTTTTGTAAGTGTTCCTGTAACTGTTCCAATATCTGCTTTTTTCCATAAGTCGCGTACTTTGTGAGTGCCATTTAACCCAAGGTCCTTTAATGATACACTGATTGGTTTGTCGCCAGCTTCATCACCTATATTAAATAATGCCACATATTTATCACCGGTTTTAGGGTCATCAGCTACCCAGCATGCAGCATTTATATTTCTAAACAATTGTTTATTGTTTGCGCTGCTATTAAGTATAGCTAATACCTCGTTATTAGTTAATAACGATAAAGTAAAGGCATCATTATCCGGCAAATTACCACCAAACATTAATGGCGAACGAAACATGCACCATAAAGTCATTAAAGTATATTGCTCATCCTTAGTAAATGCACTCATCCGCGGGTCTCCACGCTCGGCCCTAATACCTATATGGCCAAGTGGTAACATATCTCCATCCGGCCAGCCGCCGGCAATGCGGTAAGGGTTCCAACGCTCAAAAACATTAAAGTGATCCTTTAGCATTGGCCAGTTATCCCAAAAATCATCAACCGTGCGCCACATATTGGCATGTTGCTGCACGTGTGGTGCCGATGCGATAGGGGTTTCGCCGGGTGATGTGCTTAAAACAATCTTCCGGCCGCAGCCGTCAATTGCTTTACGTATCATTTCTACCTCGCCGGTATGATACGGGCGCGAAAGATCATCTATCTTAATAAAATCTATACCCCAGGCTGCATATAGTTTAAATAGCGAGTTATAGTATTCCTGTGCACCCTCACGACCGGCCACAACGGTATACATATCCTTTAACCATTTGCATTGTAACTCGGTGCTGTAAATATCTTTAGCGGTGGCTTTGCTGCCCATAATAGGCAAATTGCGCTTTACCGCTTCAACAGGTACGCCACGCATGATATGAATGCCGAATTTTAAACCCTTGCCATGTATATAATCAGCTAATGGTTTAAACCCTTTGCCGCCTGCGGCAGATGGAAAGCGGTTAACAGCAGGTTGAAAACGGCCATATTCGTCCAATACATAATCAGGATTAGTTTGATTATAACCATGTGCTTTATCATTACCCACATACCACCTGATATCAACAACCACATATTCCCAGCCCGATTTTTTTAGGTTTTTTGCCATATAGTCGGCATTGGCTTTTACTTCGCTTTCAACTACTGTTGGCCCAAAGCAATCCCAGCTGTTCCATCCCATAGGCGGGGTAGCGGCCCATTGATGAAAATCTTTGGTTTGGCCGTAAGCAGCACCAAGCAGTAGGGTAGTTGCAAATAATAAAAATGTTCTTTTAAAATTCATATACTTAGGTTTAAACAGGTTATTGGTTATTCAAATTTAGTTAAAAAATTAACCCTGTTCTATTTATATAGAAACAGGGTTATCAATCATAAATTTAAAGAATTGCTTATTTTACTTTAACTGCGTTTGCAGCTGTATCACGCTTATAGAATATGGTTCAAATTCACGTGTAAACGTTTTGGCTATTCCTTTTATTTTGGATGTAACCGGTACTATATGTTCCGGGTCATCAATGGTATTTGTATCTTCAGGCTTGTCGCCTTTTAGTACAACCAATGTAGCCTCAGGCGATAATTTGGTAACGCCTTTTAAATCGATAGTAATCGACTGGGCTTTTGCTTCAGTATTAACCACCTTTAAATAAACAACACCTGTTTTGCTATCTTTTGTTGTTACAAAATAAATAGACGGAACAGGTTTAGGAAGCGTATTTGCTGTACTATCTCTGCGTGTAGCGGGCCTGGTATGCATAGGTAAATTTTGAGCAGCAGTATTAACTACATTATCACCTAAATAGTTGCTGAACATTTTTTGAGCGTAATAGGCAGGCGAACCATAGCTGGTAAGACCATTATAGCCTATCATGTTCCAATTCCATTGCCATCCCCTGGGGTTTGTATTCACGTTAGTAAATGCCGGCGCATAGCATGACATTACTACCAGGTCAGAGTTTCTTTCCATCCCGGTCATCCATACCGCATCGCCTAATGCTGAGTTTAAGTTAGTAGTTGGAGAACCTTCTTGTGTTGCCCACTCGCCAACAAATATTTTGGGGCCTTTACGGCTATAGGTATCGTATTTGTCTGCCATGTACTGCATATCCCAATTTTTACGGTAGTAGTGCTCGTCCAATACATCCACCTGGCTTGAGGTTACTTTTTGGGTTGGATACTGTGCATCGGCAATGGTCGAAATAATTTGCAGTTTAGGATATTTTGCTTTTATGGCATTGCGAAATTGCGTAAACCTGCCATCATAACTTCCGGTGCGATCAAACCAATCTTCATTGCCTACCTCAACATAAGTTAATTTAAAAGGCGCAGGATGGCCATTTTCTGCACGTTTTTTACCCCAATAGGTATTTACGCTTCCGGTTACATATTCAATTTCGTCTAATGCATCATCAACATATGTCTTTAATAATGGCCCTGCATCAACATGGTCATTACGTAATGAATATCCTGCATAAACAGCCAATACAGGCTCCATATGCGCGTCTTCGCACCACTCTAAAAACTCAAGTAACCCTAAACCGTCAGATGCGCGGTAACCCCATGATCCATTATGGCCGGGACGGTCTTCCAACTGTCCTAAAGTAGTCTTCCACGGGAACATATCATTTAAGTAGGGCCCCTCTAAATAGTTACCTCCGGGAAAACGTAAAAACTTAGGTTTCATATCAACCATCAGTTTCATCATGTCAGGTCTGTTACCGTTTGGCCTGTTGTTGTAAGTGGGTGGAAACAACGATACCAGGTTAAAATAATATATACCCGGTCGGGTGGTTGAAATTACAAAACGTGCATCGGGCACGGCTTTAAAGTCGGCGCCGGTAGTTAGTTTTAATGAATATTTTTTCCAGAAAATGCTTTTCTCAAGGTTTATAGTGCCTGAGGCATACACAGTTTTGCCGTCTTTGCTTTCAATGCTTACACTGATAGGTCCTGCAGCTTCGTCAGGAATAACCGGGCCGGTTGGCGCCGGGGCAGGACGATTGCCACCACCACCGCCACCGCGTACAGGTGTACCGCCGCCTTTGATGTAAAAAGAAGCACGGTAAGTAGTTTGTGGTTTAACAGGTATTCCCCAGTAACCTTCATTACTAACACCAGCGCGTGTTCCGGGTTTTTCAACAGTTAGTCTTAAACAGGTAGTAAGCGAGCCGTTAATGGCATTGCGTTGCTCGTCAGCAGGTATATTGGATGGGTTGGCCGCTATCAATTTAATGTCTGCTTTAGCATCACCGTCCTTTACAACGCTCCATGCATCGGGGGCATTTGGGTTATCTTTAAATATCCGGTTCTTGATCAACTCGGCATATAAGCCACCGTCATAAGAGTGGTTAATCTCTTCGGTCATTAAACCATAAAGCATTGGGCTTACTTTAACACCGGGTTTGGTTAAGTCAAGTGTTAATTTTGTTTGCGCGTGTAGGTTAGTAGCTGCAAAAAGCCCCAATAGTACCGCAGGTAAGAATGTTAATTTGTTCATTTTAAGTTAATTGGTGGTGTGTATTAATGTAAGGTTGACATTAATGTAAGGCTAATGTAAGAGTAAAAATCTGTATATAATAAAATATTATGATATCAAATTTGTTATAAACGAATCAAAAAGTAGTTGAACGGTCTGGTTGGCCAACCAACCCGGCTATTAACGCCTTGTCCCGCTCCGCGAAATTTTAGCGCATAGAAAAACGCGTCATCTGCCCCGGGGGGTATCCCTGGCGGAAGATTATTATGGATAAACTTCTTTCTTAGCCGAAGCCAACGTGTTTTTTAATAACCCAATAATAGTCATTAAGCCTACACCACCGGGTACCGGGGTTATCCACGAAGCTTTTGGAGCAACATTGTCAAAATCCACATCGCCATACAACTTAAAGCCCGATTTGGTGGTGGTTGATGTTTCGCGGTTCATGCCCACGTCAATAACAACAACGCCATCTTTTACCATATCAGCCGTAATAAAATTCTTTTTGCCTATGGCTACGATCAGGATATCAGCATCAAGCGTGAATTTTTTAATATCAGGTGTGCGGCTATGGCAAATGGTTACGGTACAGTTGCCCGGCTGGGTATTGCGCGCCATTAATATGCTCATAGGCGAACCTACAATGTTACTGCGGCCAACTACTACGCAATGCTTGCCAGCAGTATCAATACCGTATTCTTTCAGCATCAATGTAATGCCATAAGGTGTTGCGGGAATAAATGAAGGCAAATTACGCTGCATACGGCCCAAATTAACGGGGTGAAAGCCATCCACGTCCTTGCGGTGATCAATACGCTCGGTTACTTTTTCAGGGTCTATATGTTTGGGAAGAGGAAGCTGAACGATGATGCCGTCAATATCCGCGTCAGCATTTAATTCTTCTACCTTTTTTAATAATTCTTTTTCGCTAACGGTATCTTCATAACGTACCAAAGTTGACTGAAAGCCTACCTTTTCGCAGTTTTTGATCTTGCTGGCTACATAGGTCTCGCTGCCGCCATCATGGCCAACCAATACGGCTACCAAATGCGGTTTGCGCCCGGTTTTTGCCAGATAAGCCGCTGCCTGGTCGGCTATTTCTCCCTTAAGTTTTTCTGATACGTATTTTCCGTCGAGTAATTGCATATATCCTACATCAAATTGTCATTTCGACGAGGTACGAGGAGAAATCTATACATATGCAACCCTGCTTGTGTATAGATTTCTCACTACGTTCGAAATGACACAATATTTATATAATCGGTTTTACTTAATCCAATTTCAACACCGCCATAAACGCACTTTGTGGTATCTCTACATTACCAACCTGACGCATGCGTTTTTTACCGGCCTTTTGTTTCTCCAATAATTTACGCTTACGCGATATATCACCACCATAACATTTGGCGGTAACATCTTTACGCATAGCTTTCACCGTTTCGCGGGCTATAATTTTAGCACCTATTGATGCCTGAATAATAATTTCAAACTGCTGGCGCGGTAAAAGCTCTTTCAGCTTCTCGCAAATCTTTTTACCAAAATCATACGAGTTACCGCGGAAGATCAATGATGACAAAGCATCCACCGGCTCTGCGTTTAGTTTGATATCCAAACGCACCAGGTCACTCGGGCGGTAGCCTATCTGGTGATAATCAAATGAGGCATAGCCTTTGGATATGGTTTTCAATTTATCATAAAAATCAAAAACGATCTCGCCCATTGGCATCTCGAACACAAGTTCCACACGGTCGGATGTCAAATACGATTGATTTTTAATAAACCCACGTTTCTGTATACACAACGACATTACCGGCCCCACAAATTCAGATTTGGTAATAATGGTCGCTTTAATATAGGGCTCCTCCACCCGGTCAATTTTACTTGGGTCGGGCAGATCGGATGGATTGTTTACGGTGATCTCTTCGCCGCGGGTAGAATAAGCCAGGTATGATACGTTGGGTACGGTAGTAATTACCGTCATGTTAAATTCACGTTCCAAACGCTCCTGGATGATCTCCATGTGCAGCATCCCCAGGAAACCGCAACGGAAACCAAAGCCCAATGCGGCTGATGATTCCGGTTCAAAAACCAGCGACGCATCATTTAACTGCAGTTTCGCCATCGATTCGCGCAACTCTTCGTAATCTTCAGTATCTACCGGGTAAATGCCCGCGAAAACCATCGGTTTAACTTCCTCAAAACCTTGTATGCCGGTTTCGCAAGGGCGGTTAATGGTGGTAATGGTATCACCCACCTTCACCTCGCGCGATTCTTTGATACCCGATATGATATAACCCACATCACCGGTTTTGATCACGTCCTTAGGCAGTTGTTTTAATTTTAGCGTACCAACTTCCTCCGCAATGTATTGCTTTTCGGTAGCGAAGAATTTTACTTTATCGCCTTTGCGTATCTCGCCGTTTACTACTTTAAAGTAAGCTACAATACCACGGAAGGAATTATAAACCGAGTCGAATATCAAAGCCTGTAATGGTGCTTCCGGGTCGCCAACTGGGGCGGGTACGCGTTCAACGATGGCGCGTAGTATATCATGTACGCCCATACCGGTTTTGCCCGACGCGGCTAAAATTTCTTCACGCTTGCAGCCTATTAGCTCTACAATCTGGTCCTTTACTTCCTCGGGCATAGCGCCGGGCAGGTCCATTTTGTTCAATACCGGGATGATCTCCAGGTCATTTTCTAAAGCTAAATACAGGTTTGATATGGTTTGCGCCTGTATTCCCTGCGCCGCGTCTACAATTAGTAATGCACCCTCGCAGGCGGCTATGGAACGCGATACCTCGTACGAGAAATCTACGTGTCCCGGCGTGTCGATCAGGTTCAATACATATTTCTGGCCATCCAGCTCATAATCCATTTGTATGGCATGGCTTTTTATGGTGATACCGCGCTCGCGTTCAAGGTCCATATCGTCAAGCAATTGGGCCTGGCTTTCGCGCTGGGTAATGGTATTGGTATATTCTAACAACCTATCGGCAAGGGTACTTTTACCGTGGTCAATATGTGCTATAATACAAAAATTACGTATGTGCTTCATTTAGCGCAAAAGTAGGTTTTTTAGGTGATATTTTTTAGTGCTGAAATATGCTTTAGCCCGGTGTGTTTTTGAATTATTATTAAAAACCACTCAAAATCAATATTCGTATATTAGTTATCTATAAACCAGTGCATTATGTCATCACAATTAAGAAAAATTTATAATCCGATACAGAAGGACACCGTAATTTTTTTAAAAACAGCTGCCGAAACTAATGGTGAATATACATTGGTTGAAGTTGAACTGGCCGATGGTGGAGGAGTGGGCCTGCACTACCATAAAACTTACAGTGAAAAGTTTGATTGTTTGGAAGGAGTGGTACAGGTAGGATTAGGTAAAAAAATCTACACACTGCACCCGGGAGATTCTGCCACCGCGGAACCAAATATTAATCATTTATTCAGGAACAGAAGCGGCGCGCCCTGTAAGTTTACAGTTGAATTAAGACCCGCCAGTGTTGGTTTTGAGCAATCCTTGCAGATAGGATATGGCTTAGCAACGGATGGTTTATGTAAAAAAAATGGCTTCCCCAAAAATAAACTGGCGCTTGCCTGGTTATTTGATATCAGCGAAAGTAACCTGCCCGGCTGGATGAGTATTTTTGAATTTATATTACGTAAACAGGCAAAAAAGGCCAGGGACAAAGGGATTGACAAAGCGCTTACCGAACAGTATGTGCGATTTTAACAAAGGCAAAATACACCGTTACCCCATCGCCTTATAATCCAGATCCGTCAGATCCTTTACCGAACCAAAGCCTATTACATCTTGGATCACTTTTCCATCGGTCATTTCAACGGCGCGTATCAATTTGTCCGACCCAAATTTGTCTTTGATCTCGTGCATGGTTTTAAAGGCGGTTTCCTTGCGGTCCATATCCTCAAATAAACTGTACAGCATATTGCCGTTATTTACAAAGTTGGTAACGCCCACGCGCATACTGTTTATGCGGGTGTTTAAAATAGGAGGGGTTTGGGTTAGTTTTTCAAACTTATCCATGCGGATGCGTATCATCTGCATCAGGCTGATGGCATCCTGCACCGGGGTAGTGATGGTAAAAGCATCATCCCAGCGGGTACCATCCTCATACATAGCCGTAAACGCAACCGACTTACAATAAAATTTATGGCTAACCATCCGTTTTTCCAGCGTTAGGCATAGCGTCATAAACAGTTGTTCAATGTAACTGATGTGCTGCCTTTTTTCTGCGGATATCTGGCGCATGGCCTGCATACCCTTATAATCTTGAGCCGCAATATTGGTTTCAATAAAGTTGAGGCGGTAATGCCAGTAAATACCTTCTATCCCCTTAAAAATAGATTTTAATTTATCCGGCCCGGCATAGCGCATTTCTAAAGGTGTTTTTATCCCGGCACGCTCCAAACGGTAACTCATATTGCCCCCAATACCCGGCATATCGCCCAGTTTTAGCGGGCGCAATATCTCGTCAATATTTTGCGGCGTTATCAATAACAAACCGCCCACCTTTTTACCACGTACCGACCCCAGTTTGGCCAAAAAAGCATTGGGTGCTATCCCTACCGAGCACGTTAGCCAGTCGCCTACTTTTTCTAAAATATCGCGTTTAATGTTTTTGGCAACGGTAACCGGGTCAAGATGAGGGTAGTTGGTAAGGTTAATGATAGCCTCGTCAATACTCTTAGCAACCACATCCTTGCTATAAGTTTGTAAAACGCCAATTATTTTGGTGTGGTACTCCCGGTAACGGTTAGGATTGCTTTCTACCGGCACCAGGTCGGGGCAAATGGCCATGGCATCATTTAATCGTAGGCCGGCTTTTAAGCCGCGTTCTTTGGCCTCTTTTGAAAGCGATATAACACACCCATACTTGCCGGTATACACACATACCCCCACGGGCCTGTTACGCAGCCAGTAATTAACCTGCTGCTCGCAACGGGCAAAGTAACTGTCCATATCTACAAACAGTACCCTCGATTCGGTTTTTACTTCAACAGAGTTTTGATTCACAAAACAAATTTGCTAATAATTTTAGCAAATTGCAATGTTTGTGAAGAATAAAAGGGAGTATAGATTAAAAAAAATGTCATTTCGAACGTAGAGAGAAATCTATACATATGCTACGTAGGCTGTGTATGGATTTCTCCTCGTACCTCGTTCGAAATGACAATTAGGGTAAGGTATGTTTGTATATTAAAACAACATTTCCTGCGGTGGCTTAACGCCTTTTAAACGCAGGTATGGTGTAGTTTGTCCGCGGTGGTGTGTTTGGTGCTCAAACGCTTTAAACAGTATCATACCTTTGGTCATTTGCATATTGGCAAAGGTCGTCGTTTCCTGCATTTGGGCAGGGGTCATCGCTTCAATAGCGCTTATGACATAATCATAGCTATCCATAACCACTTTGGTAGTAGCTTCTTTAGTTTGGGGGACCGTTTTTTCGGCATTAGCTGCTATTGGATTAGCTTTACCTGTAGCCGTAGGAATAAAAAAGCCGGCGGCATCTACAATATGCAGCATTTGCCCGGCAAAAGTGCGTACACTGTCGGTAGGTTTAAAAGTATAACCGTCGGCAGGCATAGCATCTAAATAAGTTTTAGTATACGCCTTAGCGCGTTTCCACTCGGCTATTTGTTGTTCTTTGGTTAACTGTGCAAATGCGGTAGTGCAGGTAATTGCAAACAGGGCAATTAAAAAGGCGATTTTTTTCATGATCGTATGGGTTGTGTTTAGGTAAAGATAACACTTGTTTGTCATTTCGACGAAGGAGAAATCTATACACACGCAAATCCGAACATGTGTATAGATCTCTCACTACGTTCGAGATGACAATAGGAGGAAATTACTCCCCTCTCTTCAACCCGTACTTCTCTATCTTGCTGTACAAATGACTACGTTGTATATCAATATCGTCCGCGGTTTTTGATACGTTCCAGTTGTTTTTTTCCAGTTTGAATTTGATGTACTCGCGCTCGGCAAAATCTTTATAATCCTGGAAGTTTTTAAACTGGTTAAAATCCGTCTGCGGCGCCGCGTTTCCGGCAGCGGCGGTAGCAGGTGCAGATGGATTGGCAAATGCTTTCACATCTGCATCGGTAATGGTTTTATCGCTTAAAATAATTAAACGCTCCACCATGTTACGCAGCTCGCGGATGTTACCCGTCCACGGCAAGGCTTTAAGGGCCTCTAAAGCCGATTCTGATATTTTTTTAACCGGCATACCGTAATCGGTACAAATCTCCTCTAAAAAGCTTTGGGTAAGCAAGGCAATATCATCCTTACGCTCCGTCAGCGGTGGTACGTGTATCAGTATCACGCTTAGGCGGTGGTAAAGGTCCATACGGAAATTACCGGCCTCAATCTCTTTCAGCAGATCTTTATTGGTTGCCGCTACTACGCGCACATCTACCTCAATTTCCTTTTCGCCGCCAACACGGGTTATTTTATTTTCCTGCAGGGCACGTAATACTTTAGCCTGGGCAGATAGGCTCATGTCGCCGATCTCGTCCATAAACAAAGTACCGCCAGATGCCGACTCAAACTTGCCTATGCGCTGTTTGATAGCCGAAGTAAACGACCCCTTTTCGTGGCCAAATAACTCGCTCTCGATCAACTCCGACGGGATAGCCGCGCAGTTAACCTCAATTAGCGGGGCATTGGCGCGGTTTGATTTTTCGTGCAGCCATCTCGCCACCAACTCTTTACCGCTACCGTTGGCACCGGTTATCAGCACGCGTGCATCAGTAGGGGCCACGCGGTCAATAGTTTCTTGTATTTTATTAATAGCCTGCGACTCGCCCAATATAGGCCTAACCTTTGATACCTTGCGTTTTAACGTTTTGGTCTCCACCACCAAACTACCACGGTCAAGCGCGTTACGTACGGTGATCAGCAGGCGGTTCAGATCAGGTGGTTTGGATATAAAGTCAAAAGCACCTTTTTTACTGGCCTCCACAGCGGTCTCTACCGTGCCGTGGCCGGATATCATGATGAATGGCAGATCAGGTTTAATTTGCAGTGCTTCGGTTAGTACTTCCATACCATCCATGCGGTTCATTTTAATGTCGCATAGTACCAGGTCGTACTCGTTTTTGCTTATCATTTCCAGGCCGTCAATGCCGTTGTCTACATCTTCAACATCATAATCTTCATACTCCAAAATCTCGCGCAGGGTATTGCGTATGGCACGCTCGTCATCAATAATTAAAATTTTAGCCATTTTAAATTGTATAGGGTTAGTAAATGCTAATATATGATTTGTATTGAAAACTAAACACTTTTTTGGGGATGTTGTTTGGATGGAATTTTATTATTTTTTCAAAGGGTAAAAATCCCGCCATCACCCGTTCTTTAAAAAAATGCCAACCCCTGAGCTTTGTAAATAAATTTGTAGTAATATTGTTAAACCTTTTTAAGATGAAACGTATTTTCCTGTTGCTGCTACTTTTTTCTAATGTAGCGTTTGCCCAGCATGCTGTTAGTTTTTTAGTGCGCGATAGTTTAACAAAAACCGCGCTTAACCATGCCACCGTCACTTTAAAAAGTGCCAACCTGGCTAAAATAACAGATAGCCTGGGGAGAATAACATTTACCGACCTGCCATCCGGTAACCAAACCTTTTCCATAAGTATGGTGGGGTATGAGGCCCGTCAATTACAATTAACCTTACCGCTTACAAATCCCGGCGATCAGGTTATTTTGCTTGAGCCGGCCAGCGAGGAAATGGAAGAGATCGTTATTTCATCTACCCGGACAGATTCGCGCATAGAAGATCTGCCGATGAAGGTTGAAGTATTGGGTTTAGAGGAGATGGAAGAGGAAAATATGATCAAACCCGGTAATGTAATGAGTATACTGGGCGATCTTTCTGTTATTCATATTCAGCAAACATCAGCCACAACGGGTAATACCACTATCCGTATGCAGGGTTTGGATGGGCGCTATACCCAATTATTGCGCGATGGTTTGCCGCTTTATGATGGCTTCTCGGGTAACTTTGGTGTACTATCCATACCACCGCTTGATCTAAAGCAGGTAGAAATAATTAAGGGGTCATCGTCAACCTTATATGGCGGTGGTGCTATTGCGGGCCTTATTAATTTCATTTCGCGTACGCCTACTAAGGAAAGGAACCTTTCTTTTACCCTGAACCGCTCTGACCTGAAAGAGAGTAACGTTAATAGCTATTACGCCCAGCGCTTTGGAAAATTTGGCATCACCTTTACCGCCCAGCAAACCTGGCAAAGCGCGGTGGATGTGAATAAGGACGGATTTTCTGACGTGCCTAAAATTAACAGCCTGATACTGCACCCACGTTTGTTTTATTATATCAATGACCGGTCGCAGTTAGATGCCGGTTATTCTTTTACTTACGACAACAGAACGGGAGGGGATATGCAGGTTATCAATGGGCAACCCGATGCTATGCATAGTTACGTTGAAAAAAACAGATCAACCCGTAATACTTTTGATTTTCATTACCGTAATGACCTGAACAGCACCCAACGCCTAACCGCGAAGGGTAGCTTTAGTACTTACAATTTGACAAATTTTGACAATGGATTTAACTTTAAGGGTAACCAATATTCTGACTACCTGGAGGTAAATGATCTGTTTAAGTTAACCGGGCACGATCTGATAATTGGCGGTAATTATATAGGCGCATATTTTAAAAAGAGACAATCAGATGTAACACCGTTAAACGATTTTACTTACCATACGGTAGGCGCTTTTATACAGGATGGGTGGCATGTGGACGATAAATTTTTGATCGAGACCGGGTTACGTGCCGATCATCATAATGTTTTTGGCTGGTTTGTATTACCGCGCATAGCGTTTTTATATAAACCGGTGTATGCCCTGTCGCTAAGGTTAAGCAGCGGGCTTGGCTACAAAGCCCCCAATATTTTTATCCCCGAAAACCTGGCCGCCGGTTTTGGGGTTTTAAACCCGCTTACCGGCCATGAAAAAAGCGAACGTTCTATAGGGGTTAACTTTGATGCCGGTTACCATATCATTTTAAGCGACGAGGCTACGCTGGATATTGACCAGGCCCTTTATTATACCCAAATTACTGATCCGCTGGTACCGGTTATGAACGGTAACGGCACCATATCTTTAAATAACGCAGCCTATCAAATCAAATCCATAGGTACAGATACCTATTTGCGTTTAAAGGTTAATAGCCTGGAGTTTTATTTAGGTTATAACCACACCATAGCCAAACAAACGCTAAATAATGCGGTGGTTTACCTGCCGTTTAGTCCGCAAAATAAGGCTTCGTTAACGCTGGCTTATGAGGTTGAGGGCGAATGGCGATTTGGGGTGGAGGGTAGCCTGGAAACCAACCAATACATTGCCCAAAATGTGCGGGTACGCAACTTCCCGTTTTTTGCCGGTATGGTAGAGCGTAAGTTTGGCGAACACCTGAGCTTTGTATTGAACTGCGAAAATATTAATGATTTCAGGCAATCGCGGTACGAAAGCCTGTACACCGGCAGTATCACCAACCCTACATTTAAACAATTATGGGCACCTATTGATGGCCGGGTGGTTAATTTGGCTATGCGGGTAAAACTTTAATTAACATATATGCTGGATGTAATAAAAAAATTAAAATTCAGAGGTGACGGAATTATTATTGATGCCCCGGCGGCATTAGCGACCGAATTTATCAAACATGGGTTTAAAACAAGTTTTGCGCCTGAAACCCAAAGTGCCAACACCTTGATATTTGTAAATAACAAAGAAGAGTTTTTAAATTTTTTGAATACCCGGCTAACTCAAATAGAATTTGATAGTGTTTTGTGGTTTGCTTACCCCAAAGGAACCTCAAAAATAAAAACCGATATAAACCGCGATATGCTATGGAAGTTGGGCGAAGAATTTGGCATTACATCAGTTGCTGCCATATCTATTAACGAAACCTGGAGCGCCTTACGTTTTAGGCCGATAGATAGGGTAGGGAAGTAGCTGGTTGGGTCGAAGTAAAAACTTCGGCCATTAGTAAGTGTTTTTTGGGCGTTCCCCTGCGGGTCAGGCTTTCCATTCATACGCCTGCAGGCCTTAGGCTCAGGGCCGGTATCCATTGCAATCCTTAACGCGAGCATCCGTGCATATATGGTATGGTGATAACACCGACCAAAGGTTAAATAAAAAAATAAATTTGGAAGTACGACAAAAATCGTATAATATTGTACGACAAAAATCGTAGTTTAGATTATGGAGCAACAAAAACCAACCGATGCCGAAATGGAAGTATTATTAATACTGTGGCAATTGGGGCAATGCACAGTTAGACAGGTGCATGATGAGTTAGCAAAAAGCAAAGACGCGGGGTATACAACCACTTTGAAAATAATGCAAAACATGTTTGAAAAAGAGTTGATAGAACGTGATGATAGCGCGCGCAGTCATTTGTATAAAGCGGTTTTTACACAGGAGCAGGCGCAGCACACTGCGTTGGATAAAATTATTAATACCGTTTTTAAGGGTTCAACTACCGATCTGATAGTACAAGCGCTTGGACAACATCGGGCTTCGAAGGACGAGATCGATTTCTTAAAAAATTATCTGGAACAATTTAAATCTGAAAAATAGATGATGCAGTTGTTAATTGATAATATGGGACAGGTTTTGGGTATAACGCTTATTCATTCGTTATGGCAGGGGCTGATAATTTATGTGGCATTGCAAATGCTTTTATTATGGTTCCCTGATTTTTCTTCTGACAAAAAATACGCTGTTTCATTATTCGCGCTTTTCAGTATAGCGGCAATTTTTGTTTATACCTTTGTTTCACAGGTGCAGCTATATGATTGGGAACCTTCCGTTTCTAGAGATTACATACCTGTTTCTGCGCCAACAGATATAAAACATCAGGTAGGTTATACTCCCAACGCTAACTTAGTTGAGTTTAACCTGGCCCCCTCAAACATCTCGTTTACCAGCATATTCAAAGCATCGTTACCTTACATCACCTCGTTATATCTTATCGGCCTGGTCATCAATTTGAGTATGCTAGGGATAGCATGGAATAAGATCCAAATTATTAAAAAAAGCCTTTGGGACGCGCAATACCTGCAGGCTAAGGTTAATACCTTTTCAATGCAGTTTAAAATAAACCAAAAGGTGCGTGTCAGCTTTAGCCGCTTAATAGATGTGCCATGTATTGTAGGCTATTTAAAACCCATCATATTATTACCTGTAACCTTAACTACGCTTTTATCTACCGAAGAGGTGGAAGCCATATTGCTGCACGAGCTTTCGCACATAAAAAACAATGACTATGTGCTGAACCTGGTACAACAGATGGTAAGTGTTTTATTGTTTTTCAATCCTTTTGCACAGCTTATAAGTAGGGAAGTAACAGCAGAGCGGGAAAACCGTTGCGACGATTGGGTAGTAGCGCAAACCGGGAAGCCGCTCATTTATGCCAGCGCGCTGGTTAAGTTAGAGGAAACCCGGCATGATGAGGTTAGACTAGCATTGGCTGCAAGCGGTAAAAAACATTTTTTAAGAAGCAGAATAGAACGTATTTTAAATACTCACCAATCTGCCCGAAACACCAGGCATTGGTTACTGCTGGTGCTTTTTATTTGCGTGGTTTTTTGGTTTTCTTTTAAAACAACTTCTAAAACAGCATTTAACCTGTCGGGCAAAATATCGGGGGGGATAGATAGTGTTAGCCTGTCTTACATTAATGAACAAGGGCAGCCGATTACAGAAAACCGCACTGTTAAAAATGGATCATTTGACTTTAATGGACATATAAACGGGTCACGGCTGGTGTTTCTTACTGCTTTCAAAGGAAAAAACAAGCCTGTTAATACGAGTTTTTTCATTGATCCGGGCACAGTAAGTGCAACCGGCAGCTATACAAGTCTGGAACACATAACCATAAATGGTTCGTCCGCCCAGCATGATTATCAAAACTTTAAAACACAATCAGCTTCTTTAAATCAGGGTGCAGCTGTTCTTATTGCACAATGGAAACAGCTTAAAACAGAAGAGCGAAAAACCATAGCGCAGCACAAAAGTGAAAAGGAAATTGATTTGATTGAGCAAAAAATGGAAGAAAATACTGATCAACTTATACCTTATCGCAATAAAATTGAAGACTATGCACGAGAATATATCACCACACACCCCCAGTCCTACGTAAGTGCCTTGCAACTTGTAGTTTATGCAAAAGGATGGCCAATTAATACCGTAAAAGGCTTATTTAACAATTTCGATCCTGAGATAAAAAACAGTTCTTACGGCAAAAGTATTACCCGCATAATATTTGAAATGGAGGGCAATCCGCCGGGAACAATGGCTCCAGATTTTACAGCAAAGGAGCATAACGGAAAGCAGATACGTTTAAGTGATTTAAAAGGAAAGGTTGTAATGCTTAATTTTTGGACAAGTGCTCAGCCTGGACTGGCTAATACGCCTTACCTTATCAATGTTTATAAAAAATATCAGCATAAAGGGTTTGATATAATCAGTGTGGCAGATGATGATAAAGACACCGATTCATGGAGAAGATACATCAGAAAAACCGGAGTTGACCGCTTATGGCACCAGCTTTTAAGAGGGGTGAAGTATAATGAGGATAATATAGATATGACCAACGCCATCGACAGAAAATTTAATGTCAGCGTTTTACCAACCCGGATATTGATTGGAACTAATGGCGAAATTATAGGGCGTTACGTAGGGACCGAAGGGATTGCTGAATTAGATAAAAAATTAACCGCGCTATTTGATTAGAGGGCTTAGCGCCAATTACCACACACATATAACAATTAAATCATGATGAAAAATGTTATGATAACACTGGCGTTTTGCCTTTGTGTAGCTACGCTTTTTGCCCAAAAAAACTGGTCGGTTAAAGGCATAGTTGTAGATAAAACAGAAAAGAACGCACTGCCAAATGTAACAGTAACCATAATAAGTGCGCGCGATTCCATGCTGCAGGCTTTTGGTTACACGCTTGCGGACGGGTCATTTTCTGTCAATAAATTAGATACAGGTAGCTACTTGTTGCTGGTTAGCTTTCATAGCTATGCTGACTATGTAACACCTTTTACTTTAAACAAACAGTCGCCCGATTATGATTTTGGCAGCGTAGGCATTACTCTTAAAGCTACGCTTTTAAAGGAGGTTATTATAAATGGCGGCGTAAAAGCCATTAAGATGAAGGGGGACACTACAGAATTTAACGCGAAGGCTTATGTTATACAACCCAACGACAAAGTAGAGGATTTGCTGCGTCAGTTGCCTGGCATACAGGTAGACAACAATGGCCGTATTACGGCACAAGGTCAAACTATTAGCAAAATACTGGTTGATGGCGAGGAGTTTTTTAGCGACGACCCTTTATTAGTGACAAGAAATATCAGGGCGGACATGGTTTCGAAAGTGCAGCTGTTTGATAAAAAAAGCGATCAGGCCACCTTTACCGGTATTGATGACGGAAAGAAAACCAAAACCATCAATATTGTATTAAAAGAAGATAAACGGAAGGGTACTTTTGGAAAGGTGGAGGCTGGTCAAGGGACCAATAACTATTACCAGCTTCAGGCCATTGCCAACCGTTTTAATAAGGATGAAAAGTTTTCGGCCTATGGCACAATAGCCAATACCGGCAAACTGGGTCTGGGTTTTCTGGATAATAACAGGTTAGGCTCGGGTAACCTGGAAATACCTGATGACGGTGTTGTCCCTTTGCCAACCAACGGAGATCTGGATGCATCAACCGGCGTTTACGATGGTCGCGGGAATCCCTTAGCGCGAAGCGCAGGCGCTCATTATGATAACAAATGGGCCGGCAAAAAACAGTCCATCAATACCAACTATAAAATAGGATCGCTGGATGTAAGCGGGATAAATACCACCGATGTTCAACAAAGTCTGCCATCAAACAGCATTAATACTAACTCCACTCAAACATTTAAAAACTACGTTTCAAGGCAAAAGGCAGATGTTACTTACCAGTTGGCTATTGATACTTCGGCAAACATTAAGTTTTATGTAGATGGAACAACCAAATCTATACGCAATACCGGCGATTTTTACACAGTGAACAAGGACGAGAATAATATATTGTTAAATAACGAAGCCAGGAGTAATAGTAGTAATGGCACGCAAGAGATTTTTAACGCTAATATGTTCCTAACAAAAAAAATCAGCAAACCGCGTCGCACGCTTTCGTGGAACTTTGTTTTCTCGCATAACAAGGCCAGCACTAATGAGCAATTAAATTCTGCGATCAACTTTTATGATAATGCGGGTTTGGTTAGCAGCTCGCAAATTACAGATCAGCATAAGGACGTTGAAATAAAAAATGAGATATTGAGTAGCAATATTGCCTACACAGAACCGCTGAGCAAGCGTTTTTCATTGATGCTTAATTATGCGTTGGGTATAAATAATAATGATTCGCGCAGGGAAACATTTAACCCATCGGGTGCGGGGCGATATGATATTTTGGATCCCCTTTTTAGCAACCACTATAAATTTAACCAGTTATACAACCAAGCTGGGGCCATTATAAATTTCAAGAGCAATAAAGCGGTGTTGAACTTTGGTACGCGTGTGTCATTAGTTGATTTTAAGCAGACTAATATTTATTCGGGCGATGTTAGCAACAGAGATTTCCTGAACTGGGCACCACAAATTAACTATCAATACACTTTCTCAAAAAACCTTACGCTTGCAGCAAGTTACAATGGCAGAAACACACAACCAACTGTAGATCAAATTCAGCCGGTAACAATAAACAACACACCGCTGGTGGTAACGGTAGGCAACCCGGCTTTAAAGCCCTATTACGCCAATAACTTTAGCGTCACATTTAGGGGTAACCGGCCGTTAAGCAATGCATATTTTTATATAAGCCCCAGTTATTCAATTATATCCAGTCCAATTGTTGACGATGTTACTACTGATCCTCTAGGTAAAACAATTATAACCTACCGCAACCTGAACGGCAGATCGGCCTATAATTATGATCTGTTTGCTACCTATGGAAAATCCATTAAATCAATAGGCCTCTCACTGGAGCTAACCTTAACAACAGCGGGCAATATCTCCTACAGCTATAGTAACAGCTTGTTAAACACCGCGCGAAACCACGACTATTCAGCCGGATTAAACCTTTCTAAATCTAAACAAAACAAATACTCCATTTCCGGTAACTTCTCGTCTAACTATACGGTGAGCAATTTTTCGCTGACACCACAGGTAAACAACAACGCCGCAGGCTTTACCGCATCAGGAAACGGTATTCTTTATCTACCAGGAAAGCTACAATTATCAGCAAACGTAAACTACTGGTACAAAGCCAAAACGGAAATGTTGCCTGAGCAACGTGTTACCCTTTTAAATGCCGCATTAAGCAAGGCCTTTTTAAAAGGCAATAATCTTAAAGTGTCTGTTGCTGGGAATGACCTCTTAAATCAAAATGTGAACATAAACAGAGCAGTATCAGGTAATACCATTACCCAATCCAGCATTTCTGCCATCAGGCGATACTTTATGCTTTCCATATCCTGGGACTTTACAAAATTTGGTACAACAACTACAAATGAATAATATGAAACCACTTTATTGGCTTGGCATTGCCGTAATTCTATTGAATTGTAACACTGCCCTTTCTCAATCCTTACAGTTTAATGGTCCTTTTAGTATTGAGTACGATAGAACTGTAAATACCTATGCGGTAATTAAAAAGCTGCTCGGAAAAGATCCGACGGCTTTGGACGCGGAGAAGTTTGAGGTATACAAAAAAACGCAACAGCAGTTTAAGGTATTGAAAAGTACATTGAGCTATAAAAATGGTAAAAGTATTTTTGTTCCGGCGGCTGCCGATATAAGTGTGCGGCCATTATTTAATGTTCCCTTTGCCGAGCAGCAAAATACAGTTTACACCGATTTTTCAAATAAACGGATTATGTCACAGAAAGACCTTTCAGGCGATTTTCTGCTGTTAACCGATAGTATGAGGAACATTCGATGGAAAATAACCGACGAAACGCGCGATGTGATGGGCTATCAATGCCGCCGTGCTAACGCCCTTGTGCTCGATTCGGTTTATGTAGTTGCGTTTTATACCGATGATATTCATGTACCAGGCGGACCGGAATTATTTTCCGGTTTACCAGGAATGATATTAGAACTTGCCTTACCGCATGATAATGTGATTTGGAAAGCATCTAAAATAACCCTTACAGAGCCTGCAATTAATATAGTACCGCCACAAAAAGGCAGGATGATGAATTACAAACAACTAGAAGAATTCTTTAAAGCGCGTGCTAAAAATAAAGTCGGTGTAGAGCAGGGTTTGTTTATTAAGGACTGGTTGTTATAAATAACCTCACTCCTCACTGGTCGAAGTTTGCACTTCGTCCAAAAAAACATGCAAGCGTACTGTTTCACCCTCTGGTCGGTGTTATCACCACACTAGTGCTTAGTGATTAGCCTATGCAGAGATTATTGATTTATAATTTGTTTTTTAAAGGCATCAATGAACTCACTTTGTTCGGTTGTCCACGCTACGCACGCAATGACGCGCGGAGAGAGGAGTTAACACAATTTTATATTTTTTGACCGGTGAGGTGAATGGTTACCAAACTGTTTTATAATTCGTGTTCCTGAATTTTTTCGAGCAATGATTGCATTACAGTTTTAGGCAGTACGTTATTTTTTACCTGCAAACCTTTCTCGCCGATGATGATCTCGGCCACCGTCTCTTCGTTTTCTAATATGGCGTAATGGCCTACGCTTGGCACTACTTCAAATTCTCTTACTTTGCCGCGGGATCTTACCGGAACAAAAAATCTTTCGTGTATACCTTCCATAATTAATAAGCTTTGGTTGGTTGTATAACAGTTATGGTACTGATTATGTTTGTTTTAGATGGTTAGTTTAATAAAACTCGTGCCTTTGTTGATTACAACATCAATAAGGGCGGCAGGCGTACTTTTACCGGAAAGCATTATAGGCAAAAATAGGTGATACATGCATATAACACAAAAAGCCCTGATAACTTTTCAGGGCTTATGTGTTATTAAATTAATCTTACTTGCTTTATTGCCTTACCCTATTTTGTTCACTGCCCGAACTTCCGGTGTCTCGCTTTTTAGGAGTTTTACCAGATTGGCCAAATGAGTAACTAAAGCCTAAAGATATAGCCCGGTTTGCATTATCGTTATGGTAAGTGGCGGCAACACCAGGAATATTAGTGATCGATCCGGCCGAGAAATTTTGCCTCAATATATCCCGTAAACTTAATTTTATAGCTCCTTTATCATTCAGTATCTTTTTTTGAAACCCTGCATTAACAATACCCCGTGCATTACCCACAAATTGCCCGGTAGTTGATTTTGAGATATGGAAAATAGCAAGGTCGGCACTCCAACCTTTTCCTAAACGAAACTGGTTATTGATGTTGTAATAATAATACGTACGGTTAGTGTTTAAATAAGTGCCATACAAGTTGCTTTTAAACGAATTATTGACCAATTCTGCGTAGATATTAAAGTCCCACCATTTAACAGGGCTAATAGCAAAATAAGCGTTTACACCTTTGTTGATGCTTTGACCAAAATTTACGGTTTGCGCTATAAAAATATTACCGCGCTGAAAATCTGCCTCTGCCTGATATCCGCTTATATGGGTATAAACCAATGATATGGAGAATATACTTTTATAGTTATATGTCAATTGATAATTAGACGAAAATTGTGGTTTTAGCAAAGTATTACCTATAAAATAGCTGTATTTGTCAATAATAGTCACAAAAGGATTCAGGTCCTGATAATAAGGTCTCGTAATTCGCTTTCCATATGAAAGATTTAACTGATGATGGCCTGTTGTATCCAGTTTATACGAAATATAAGTTGTAGGGAATAGGTTTGTGTAGCGCTGTGTGAATGTTGAATCGGGATTTTTTGCATTACCTAATTGGTGCCCATTTACGTTGGTGTTTTCGACACGTAATCCGGCCTGGATAGAAACACGTTTAAATTCTTTATTAAAGTTAAAATAAGCGGCATTAATGTTCTCTTTATATAAAAAACGGTTAGTATTATTTTCGTCTACCGTACTGATATTGTTTATAACATTAAAATAATTGGCAGCATTATCCGTATTTACATAGCTGCTTTTAAAACCGGCTTCAAATTTTGATTTACCTTTTAACGGCTGTGTATAATCAACTTTAGCGGCATATATATTGATGTTTGCCGGCAGGTTAGCATTAATTTGTTCTACAGCATCCAAATTATTATTGCTATTGTATATGCTATTAAAAAAAGATTGATTTTTATTGGCATTATACTTAACATAGTCCAGGTCAGCGGTGATGGTTTTTCCTAAACTATCAAATTTATGACTGTAGTTTAAATTGATACCTGCATTATGAAATTTGCCTGTTGAAGAGTTATTAGCAATAATTGTCGAATCAATTTTGCCGATGTTATTTTTGATGGCGCTATTAACATTAATATTATCCTGTGATGAAGTAAACAAGCCGGAAAGCACAACACCAACAGTGGTTTTAGGGGTCAAGTAATAATCCATGCCTAATTTAAAATTCGGGCTTTTGGTAACGGGATTAAAAACGGCCTGCTCACCATACGTTGATCTTAAATTTCCGGCCGGGTCAAAATAGGTTCGGCCAACAGTTAAGCGGCGATAATCTTTTTGATGATTGTAACTACCGTTAAAGAAAAGGTAAGTTTTGTTTTGGCGGTAATTTAACACCAGGCTTTCATTACTGCGCCAATATTGTCCTTTACCGGCGCTTGCGCTTACCATGCCATTAAAACCGGCATTTTTTAAATGCTTAGTTTTAATATTAATTACGCCGGCGTCGCCTGCAGCATCATATTTTGCAGGCGGATTAGACATTAACTCTATTTGATCAAGTTGAGCAGCGGATAATGACCTTAGATAATTTGCCAGGTTATCGCCAGACAGGTATGTAGGTTTATCATCGATCATTACCATAACGCCGGTTTTTCCTTTAAAAGTGATCTTACCATTACCATCTACCTGTACGCCTGGCGACCGTTCCAGAACTTCTAAAGCGTTAATGCCGGTAGTTGAGATCATAGCACCCACATTAACTACCGTACGATCAATTTTTTGTTCAATAAACGGTATTTTACTGGTCACATTAACTTCTTTTAACCGTATAGAATTTGCACTTAATACTATATCAGGAAGTTGTAGTAATCTCACATCTGCCAATAACACGGCAACAGATAAACTATCCATGCCAATTGAAGAAATAGTGATGAGATAATTCCCTTTTTGAGCTACCGATAGTTTGAAATAGCCGCCTGTGTCGGTTTGCAAAGTTTGATAGGTGTGAACGGTTGTAGCTGCTTTAATACTTACAGTTGCAAATTCAACAGGCTTTTGATTAATATCAATTATCCGCCCACGAACTTCATAAGCAGTTTGATTGGCTTTTTCGATAAAAATACTCTGGCCCGATTGTCTGAAATTTATAAACGTGTTTTTCAACAGTTCATTAAGCGTTTCTTCTACCGTGCGCGTGGCGTAGGGTAAAGTAAGATTACTGAGCGTTTTTATATCGGCCCTGCGATAATAATAAACAAAAGAAGTTTGCTGTTGAAGTTGTTTAAGCGCTGTTTCCAGGCTTTGTTGTTTAATACCAAACGTCACTTGTTCTGTAGCCAAATTTTGACTTTTAACAGGCGTAGCTTGCATAAGCCCAACAATAGTTAATAATAAGACGATTATAACAAAACTTACACGCACCAGCTGTATGATATATTTTTTTACTTGTTCACCAGTTATTAAAGCATACAATGCCCCTGGTTTCCGCATTATTGCAGAAAAATTCATAATTTTAAATGTTTTAATGATTTCCGAATGAGTTAAAACCCCGGTTTTCCGGGATTACCTGTAAGCCGGTTACCGCCGGCTTGCAGGTTATAATGATCTTTCCGCCTTGCGGATGATCATTGTGTTTCTTGCTATCTCTTGTTAGTACATTAATAGTTTATGTATTAGTTATTACAACCCGGGCCATCAATAATAATGCTGCCGTCGGGTTGGGTTTTATAGGTTGCATTATTGTAGTCACATATAGTTTTTAATACCCTATCTAATTTTTCGCCGTTTAATGAAGCCCCGGAAAAACGGCATCCTTTAATACGTTCGTTCGCAAAATCAATACGGACACGAAACCGTTGCTCCAGTTTTTTAGAAGCCTCGGCAAAAGTGACATCGTCAAACTGAAGATCAGTTTTTTGCCAGGCAATAACCTGTGTTGCATCCACAGCTTGTTTAACAATTTGCTTACTGGCAGTATTGAAAATAATTTGTTGATTGGGAGTTAAAATGGCTAACTGCTGGTTGTCATCAGCTACACTTACTTTTCCACGGGTTACAGTAACTTGTACTGTATGGGTATGAATATCTTCTTTGATGTTAAATGCGGTACCTAATACGGTTGTTAACACATTCCCGGTATGAATGATAAATGGCCTGTCAGCATCATGCTTAATGTCAAAATAAGCCTCTCCATTAAGGTAAACCTCGCGGTTTTTGCCATTAAATAGGGCAGGATATCTCAGTTCTGAACCAGCATTTACCCATATCTGACTACCGTCTGGTAAAGTGATTTGTTTTTTTTGATTAACCGGAGCATGAAGAGCCGTTAATTGTATAGGGTGCAACCTGTTTTGTAAAACCGGCCACCCGATATAAACAGAAAAAAAGATAATTAAAATAGCTGCCGCTGCGGTAACGCTTGGCAGCCACTTAATTTTACGCACAGGCACATATAATGGCAGACCACGGCCAATCAATTCCAGGTCTTCATTAAATTCTGATAACGAAAGTTCCTTTATGGAATGAATATTATGTTTTAGATACCAACTTTCCAAAAGTGATCTTTCAGCTTCAGTAGCTTCACCATTATTATATTTATCTAAAATTTCTATTATTTCGCTCTTTTCCATTATACCGAATGTTGCCTTATTAATAACATAGTCGGTTTACAAAGGCCCTGGGCGTAGGGAAAAAAGAAAAATATTTAAAATAGAAGCGAAAAAAGGCTGTCTCCTAATTTAGAGCGCAGTATTTTAAGTGAATTGTTCACTTGTTTTTTTACTGTTTTTTCAGATAGGTTAAGTCGTTCGGCAATTTGCTTGTGGCTAAAATTGTTTACACGGCTTAATTCAAAAACTTCGCGCATTTTGGCAGGCAGGGCGGCAATTTCTTTAGCAATCAATTCGGCTAACTGCTTTTCTCTTATCAAATGGTCAGTTATAAAAACGCCTTCGTTGGCAAATTCTCGTATTGAATCAATATACTTAGCTTTTACCTGTTGCCTGGCAATTAGGTCAAAAACCCGGTAGCGTATGGCTGAGTGTAAATAAGCCATCAGTGTTGTTTGTAGCTCCAAACTCTCTTTTTTATGCCAAAGGCTAACAAATAAGTCGTGCACCATGTCCCTTGATTCTTCACGATTACCTAATTTATTATAGGCATTAATATAAAGTTGAGCATGATAGCGTTTATAAATTTCTGTATAAGCGATTTGATCCCCCTTTTTTAAAAGAGAAATTAATTCATGATCATCTAATTTATTATACACCGACATTTCCTGAACGAAAGTAATATTTAACAAGACATGTTCAAGTATAATTTGTTACACATTAGTAAATCCAATGTTATCATTACATCAGTTATTGATTAGCGTGTGCAGAGATTATTGATGTGTTGTTTGCTTTTTAAGGAATCAATGAACTTCCTTTGGCCGGTTACCGCGCTCGTAATTACGCGTGGTAAAGGAAGATTACCGCAATTTTTTATTTTTATTTATATTGTTGATTATCAATTAATTATGATTTTTTAACATGGTTTACATATTTTTACGTAATTTTTTGTTAAATCATTGATTATAAGATATTTATATGTTATATTAACCCAAAATGTGTTAAGTTGTGTAAACCATGATTTGGATGGAGAGCGTTGTCATGGTGAGCCCGTCGAACCATAGCGGGCAAAGGCCATCGCACGCACCCTTCGACAAGCTCAGGGTGACAGTCCCTTAAAACAAAAAACCCCCTCCGTCCCGATAGCTATCGGGACGGGAGAGGGTATACAGCTGCAAACCTGTAAGCCGGGTTCTGTTCGCCTGTTTAACGGACGCTTCTATCATTAATCTGGTATTACCGTTGCCGGCAATCTTAATCAACCTACCCATCCTAACGATCCACCGATGGTGGATACGGGAGCGAGCAGCTCCGCTTTCAGGACCTATTTGGTCTTTCAACTCCTGAGGTTTACCGCAATTACGGTCGCCCGTAAAAGCCGTGAGCTCTTACCTCACGTTTTCACCCTTACCCCCGAAGGGGCGGTATATTTTCTGTGGCACTTGCTGTCGCCCGCTGCGGGCGCCTTCCCGTTAGGAAGCAGGATGCTCTGTGTTGCCCGGACTTTCCTCCGTCCCGACGTGTCGGGACAGCGATAGAACGTTTTGCGGTGTAAAATTAAACAATAAATGTCATTTCGACCAACGGGAGAAATCTATACACAAGCCGGAGTAGCAGGTGTATAGATTTCTCTCTATGTTCGAAATGACAAAAAGGGAGGGGGACTATTTACACCCCTTTAAATCAGCTTCTACCATTAACGTAGTAGTAACCCCCATTTTATTACCAAACGAGTTGGTGATGTAGGTAATTACCTCGGCCAGTTCAACAGGGGCGAGGTCGTTGGCGGGCATTTGGCCTAAAAAGGCTTTGCCGTTTACTTTGACGGGTTTGTTAAAGCCATATTTAATGATACAGGGTAATTGTTTTTTGTTGGCTTGCAGGTAAACGCTATCCGTAAGCGGGGGTATCAGGGCAGATAATCCCTCGCCGTTATCGCCATGGCAGTTTTGACATTTACTTTGGTAAATAACCTTTCCGGTAGTGTAATAGCGCTTAAACTCCAGTTGGTCCTGGCTTTCGCAGGATATCAATCCTACAACCAATAAGCTCAACGCTATTATTACACCTGCTTTCATTGGGTTATTGTTGATCGAGTTCGGCCTTTAAAATGGTGATATCGGCTATTAGTTTTTCAACCTGTTTAGTGTCGGTACCGTCGTATGTTCCGCGTACGCGTTTTTGTTTATCTACCAAAATAAAATAGCCATCGTGTATAAATTGCTCCTTAGCATCCTCTTGTGGCATGGTTACCAAAAAGCTTTTGGATAGCTGGTAAGTTTGCTCTTTTTGTCCCTGTAAAAAAAACCAGTTATCGCCTGTAATGCCCAGCTTGTCGGCATAGTTTTTTAATACATCAACACTATCATGTTTTGGGTCAATGGTGAAAGATATGATCTTCACGTCCTCCATGTTTTTAAACTCGTTATACACCGTTAGCATATTGCGGTGCATAATAGGGCAAATGGATGGGCAGGAGGTAAAGAAAAAGTCGGCCACGTAAATATTGCCGTCCAGGCTTTTATTGGTTACGCTGTCGCCATATTGGTTAACAAAATTAAAATCAGGGATGGTATGGTAAATTGTATCGGTAACATCTGTTCCGCTTACGGTTTTAACTACTGTTTCACGCTCGCCGTATATAGGCAGGCTTTTAGAAGCATCGCCATCAAATTTACACGCACTATATAAAATTATAATTGCCGCCGCACCTATCAGTTTCTTCATGATTATTTTTTTAGGGTATTCAGGTATTCATTCGACTTATCAATAGCCGCGTTCATTAACGAATCAATGGTTATGATCTGTTTTTTTTGCTCAGTTAAATAAGCCACTTTTTCTTCGTGCGATTTACTGCCCTGGTCCGGATCAAATTTTTGCATCCAGTTTTCCATCGCTTCTTCAGATACCGTTAATTCGGCCTTTAAGCGGGTTAGTTCTGCTTTTTGGGTAGTATCGGTAGTGGTGCTTATCAGGGTGTCGATCTTCATTTTGTTATCCATCAAACGATTATCATTGCCCATTACTTTATCATGCACTTCAATTACTTCGTCTTGCAGGGCTTTTTCCTGTTCCTTGCCATCATTACAGGCGCTTAACGCCAATACAGCAAATGCGGCTATTAATAGTTTTTTCATGGTTGTATAGTTTATGGCTTCAAAATTACATTAATGTTGATTGCGGATGTAGAAAATATAATCAGTAATAGGTAAACTTTTATCAGCCTCTTTTAACAATTGTCCAATTTGTGCCCGATGGTGCGTGCCGTGGTTGGTTACCTGGGTTAACATATCTTCCAGTTTATTACTAAACTCGTCCCCTTTAAAATCACGGTAAGTTATTTTGGTTGCAAAATCGCTTTCGTTTAACGCGCTTAAAAAAGCTATCCATTGGTTATGGTTATCATCGATGATCTGCTTAAACATATCCGCATCTGTATCGGGCCATATTGGTCCGGTGAGTACATTTTCGCGCTTACAGCGTAATAACCACACTTGTTGTGCACCCAGTAAGTGCGCCATCAGTTTCCTGGTTTCTTCGGGTTTACCGGCTGCTAACAGGGCATCAACAATAATATGGTTAACGTAATGGTCGTATTTAAAAAGTTTGATAAAGTAATCTTTCATGATGTTGTAAAAATAGGGAAGAATTAGGGTTTTGAGATGTAAATTTCTTCCAAAACACTTCACAATAACATAACATTAACCTCATCATAACTACACACCCGCGCACTAACTTAGTATCAACATAAAAGATAAGGTTATGAAAGCTATATTAAATATATTCAACAGTATGTTTGAGTGGATGATCTTAAAAAACATGAGGTCTTCATTTATTCATTAAGCCGTTTTTTAATAAACGTTTCTTTTATATAATTATACTATACTTTTGGGCTTCGCGTTTAGCTCAAGCTTAATGGACTCTAATACACCTAACATACTTCTAAATAAACAACACTTTGGCGATGATTTTGCCTGGGGTGTTTCTACGGCAGCGCTTCAAATTGAGGGCGCGCACGATGCTGATGGCAAAGGCGAATCTATCTGGGATGTTTTTTCGGCCCGAAAAGGGAAGATATTTGGCGGGCATCACCATTATACCGCTTGTGATTTTTATAACTGCTATCAGCGGGATATCGACTTAATAAAACAACTTAATATACCCAATTTCAGGTTCTCTATAGCTTGGTCGCGGTTGCTGCCTAATGGTGTGGGCGAGGTGAACCAGGCGGGAATTGACCATTACAACAAAGTAATTGATTATTGTTTAGCGCAAGGTGTTGAGCCCTGGATAACGCTTTATCACTGGGACCTGCCACAGGCGCTTGAAGCACAGGGCGGCTGGACAAACCGTGCTGTTGTTGATTGGTTTACCGAATACGTTACACTATGTGCCCAAAGCTTCGGCCATAAAGTTAAGCATTGGATGGTGATGAACGAGCCTACGGTATTTACCGGGGCGGGCTATTTTTTCGGTATACATGCGCCGGGAAAAACAGGATTAAAAAATTTTTTACCCGCCGTACACCATGCTACTTTATGTATGGCCGCAGGGGGTAAGGTTTTGCGAGAGTTACTGCCCGATGTGCAAATTGGTACTACCTTCTCATGTTCGCACATCGAGCCTTACTCCAATAAAGCAAGAGATGTAAACGCCGCCAAAAGGGTAGATGCATTGCTTAACCGATTATTTATTGAGCCGGTATTGGGTTTAGGTTATCCCGAGTTATCGGTTTTAAAGGGGATGGAAAAATATATTTTGCCCGGCGATAGGGAAAATTTACAGTTTGACTTTGACTTCATCGGCATACAAAACTATACCCGCGAGATTGTAGCCTACTCTTTATTTACCCCCTATATACACGCCAAACTGGTAAAGGCCGAGAAGCGTAAAGTACCCACTACCGCTATGGGGTGGGAGGTTTATCCGGAATCTATCTACCATATTTTAAAGCAGTTTAACGCTTACCCGCAGATCAAGAAGATATACCTGACCGAAAGCGGCTCTGCTTTCCCGGATGAGTTAATGGATGGCGAAGTTAATGACCCCGAAAGGGTGGCATACCTGCAGCAATACCTGCAGCAGGTATTACGCGCCAAAAATGAGGGCTGCGAAGTGAGTGGCTATTTTATTTGGACGTTGACCGATAACTTTGAATGGGCCGAAGGGTATAATCCCCGCTTTGGCCTTATCCATGTTGATTTTGAAACCCAGCAGCGTGTAGTTAAAGCTTCGGGCAGGTGGTATGCTGATTTTTTGAGGTAAATTCTTGGATTAATAATCCAAATCTTCTCCATTTAAAACACGAAAAATGTTTTTCTTAGTATTATCGTCAGGTTCAACTTTGCTTAATTCTTCCAATTTTAGGGATAGGTTTTGTGACCAATTTTGTTTGCCCCATTTATGTAATGTTTTAATAGCCATGTTTCTATTTCTGGTGACAGGGCTATCTAATGCAGCGAGTACTATTGGTTCGCCTTTAGCAGGATAATTTTCAAGTAAAGTTATAACATTATCAAAGGATTGATATTTTGAATAGTTTAAACCTAACCCTAATAGATTGCTTGGTCCAGTTGCAATTTCATTTAACGGAAATGTATTAATAGCTAATTGAATAACTTCTTCTATGTTTTCGGGTTTAGCTTCATGAGTGACATCATACCATAGAGAGATCTCATGAGGATTGTCTTTCAATTTATGCCATACGATTTCCCAAATGTCAATATCAAGTATCTTTGCAGCCATTTTTGCGTTCCAATAAGTGATATTATCGTTGCTGTTTAAGGCTTCCATTGCCATTGATAACCAATCTTTACTATTTAAGATATCTACTATATCAATTAAGCAATTTGAAATTATATCTTGCGTCCAGCCGTTTTTTGATTGTTCATCTAAGTCATTTTGAAGTTCTATTAAAAAATCTTTTAAATGGTTAAGCACCACAAAATGAAAAATGTCATTAGCCTTTGTTTTGGCGTGCCTTACAAAATTCTCTACCACAACGGATGCATATTGATAATCCGAAAAGTCCTCAGCTGGCCCTCCGGCTATTAAAGCCCCTATAATGTCGGCTGATGCTTTAAAAATTTTGTTATCTACGTTTTCTTGTTTTAGGGTGTTATGTAGTTCTCCATTTACTGCACAGGTGTAAGCCAATTCCTCGTACATGATACTGTTTTTGTACCCCTCTGTAATCAACCAAGTTTTAATCTCATCTGGTAACTCCATTTTTGCTAAACGATCTACTACCTGAATCTTTCCCCAGCCGTCTACTTTTTTGGCTATTTCCCAAAGGTCATTAACTACATTATCAGTCATGTTTGAGATAGCCACGATTGCAAACACAGTAAATTCATCGTGCAAAGCAATGGTTTTAATTTGCTGGATTACGTTTGTACCTCTACAAATACCAATCAGTGCCACGCCAACCTTAACACTATTGCGGTGGGCTGTTTTAAACGCCATAGCTTTAGCAAACTCAAAAAGATAAGGATTTACCGCAAGCGATAAATTAGTGGCTCTCTCCAACAGGTCATCAATAATGGTGATTATAGAATCTGTTTCTGTAATGAGTTGATAAAACCTCGCTTCACTTCTTTTATCCCCATATACTGATATGTGCTTTAAAAGCTTAGCTAATTCCTCTATTATCAATTTTGATTCCTCTGAATCCTGTGGTCCAAACATTGAATCAAGTAATCCCGGTGCCCATCTTAGTTCATTTTCGGCGGTTGGTTTCTCATCTGGTAAGTCAATTGCGCTATCAATTAACCTGTATTCTTCCGTTAAGTTATCGGTTATGAATTTATATATAGACGCATCTGTTTTCCACTCTAAAATTTCAGAATTGTCGTTGTTAATAAATAGGTTTTTTATCCAATTTAGCACGGCGATGTTGGTTTAGCTTGTGTTTGAAAGACCAATTTAGCAAAAATCCGCGCTACCACAAACAAGGGATTAACTAAACAATTCTATTAGAAACTTAATTGTCATTTTGCTATTCTTACTTACATTTGAAACATGATTAAAATAGCTTTACACGGAGCAGAGTTTTTTGCCTACCATGGTTTTTATCCGGAGGAACAGAAGCTGGGTACTTGTTTTTTGGTAGATATGGAAGTAAGTTTTACTCCCGCAGCCGACCTGAGCGATGATAATTTGGAGAATACGGTTGATTACGAACAACTGCATGCCATTGCTGCTGACGAAATGAAGCAAACCAAAAAGCTTATAGATACCGTGGCGCAATCTATCCTCAATAAAATAAAAACCAAATACCCGTTTGCCGAGAAAATAGAGGTGAGCATTAAAAAGCTTAACCCGCCATTGGGCTGTAAAGTAGCCGATTCAAACGTGGTAATTACCTATAGCAAATAACATGGCTTTTAATAAAATAACACCTGAACTTTTAACTGCTATAAAAGCCATAGTTGGCGATGAAGCGGTAATAACTGCCGAAGCGGGACTGGAAAAATACAGTCGCGATGAAACCGAGGACCTGGTTTATTATCCCGAAGTAGTAGCCAAACCTAAAACACCCGAAGAAGTTTCGGCATTGATGAAGTTGTGTAATGAAAACATGATACCGGTAACTCCGCGTGGCGCAGGCACAGGTTTAAGTGGCGGCGCATTGCCCATAATGGGCGGCTTGTTGCTGGCAATGGAGCGGTTCAACAAAATAATAGAAATTGACGAAGCAAACCTGCAGGCAACCGTTGAACCGGGTGTAATTACCGAGGAATTTATCAATGCCGCTGCTGATAAAGGTTTACTATATCCTATTGATCCCGCCAGCAAGGGTAGTTGTTTTATTGGCGGGAACGTGTCGCATGGCTCGGGCGGGCCAAGGGTGGTTAAGTACGGAACCATACGCGAGTATATTTTAAATCTGCAGGTGGTTTTGCCTAATGGCGATATGATATGGACAGGTGCCAATACCTTAAAATATGCGTCGGGATATAATTTAACGCAGCTAATGATCGGCTCAGAAGGTACTTTGGGTATTATTACCAAAATTGTGGTAAAACTAATTCCGTTGCCTACGCAAAATGCATTGATGCTGGCTTCTTTTCCAAGTAATGAAGCTGCCAGCAGTGCGGTATCGGCTATATTCAGGGCCGGTGTAGTGCCTTCGGCATTGGAGTTTATGGAGCGGCGGGGATTTGAGTGGGTAATAGAGCATGATGGTATTGTTTTCGATCTGAAAGAAGGGGCGGAAGCATTTTTACTGATAGAGGTAGACGGAACTAACCTTGACGTCATATTCACTGATTGCGAGGCTATAAATACCGTTTTAGAGGAATTTGGCTGTATGGATGTTTTGTTTGCCGATGCCTTTGCCCAAAAGGAAGAACTATGGCACATCAGGCGTACTATGGCTGTTTCGGTTAAATCAAATTCAATTTATAAAGAGGAGGATGCTGTGGTACCACGTGCCGCGCTGCCACATTTAATAAAAGGCATTAAAGATATCGGTGCCAAATATGGCTTTGATTCGGTATGCTATGGACACGCCGGCGATGGCAATGTACACCTCAACATTCTTAAAGCATCCATGAGTGATGAGGATTGGAACACTAAACTGAAAGATGGAGTTAGCGAAATATTTGAACTTACCGTGGCTTTAGGCGGTACTATATCCGGCGAGCATGGCATAGGCCTTGTACAAAAGGATTATATGCCGATAAAATATAGCGAGATACATTTTGCACTATGGCGCGGTATCAAACAAGTATTTGATAAAAATGGGATATTGAATCCTGGGAAAATATTTTAACAAAAAAAGCCGTCCGCGATCCAGGCGAACGACTTTTAAACATACTTATAATTATAGAAAAGGTTTAGGGTATTGTAATAGGGGTATTAGGGGTATTTAGTATTTATTAAATGCTGGCCATCACTCTTGGAGCATTGCGGAACGCCGGGCTTACCGGTGCAACAACCCTGTTCTCGGTAGTGGTCATGGCAGCAAGTGCAGTACGGTTAACTGTTGCAGCGTAGCTGTAAGTTAAGTTGTACTCCATAACATCGCCTGATAAGTCGGCTTTAGCCTGGTCATTTACATTAATGCTGGCTGCATAGTTGTTTAATTGTAAACCTGCATAAGCATTGTTGTATAAGTCTACGCTTAGATCAACTAAAGCTAATTTATCAGATTTGATAACCGCGTTATCATAAGCAACTACATTACGCAGGTCAGTTACCGTAACTTCAACTAATAATTTTTTTGCTTTATCATAATTAGTGATACGTAAAGTACCGTTTTGCTCTTGTACCAACGCGTTGCTGGCATAGTAAGCGGTATCGTATACTTTTACAGCATCTTTAGTACCGTTGGTGACAAATACTTCCACGTTACCACGTGCTTCAATTTTATTGATGTTTTTGATACCGGTTAAAGTGATATGATCGGTAGTGGTTGCTGCAGTAGCTTTAGTAGTGCTAACAGTTGCTGTTAATATTACTGCTGCGATAAGGGTTAATATGGTAGTTTTCATGATATAATATTTTAATGTTGTTAATGTCTCTGTTTGTTATTTACACCCTTATGACTACGTGAATTACAATTTGTTAATCCAAATTTTGGTGTAATAGACACACTACCTGTAACCGGCTACCAACGCCTGTATTTTATAGACGAACGGGTTGCGGTTTTTTGTAACGATGGAGAGAAAAGGTAAAGTAAAGATCAAATTCCGATCATTCTATTCAATGTAATTAGGTTTTGCAGGGCATCGCCCATGGTATTATTAAAGTAGGCAAATATGGTTTTTCCTTCATCCCGCCAGTTGCAAATATAGCTGGCATATTCTGCCAGGTGCTCATCGGTATAGCTGCCGCGATAGCCCCCATGAGGGCCATGAAAACGCAGGAATACAAAAGGTACATCGCTATCAATAAACGGTGTGGCTGACTTGGGCATATCCTGTATTACCATAGCCATTTGATAATTTTCCAACAACTCATAAACATCATCGATATACCACGACTTGTTCCTGAACTCAACGGCTACTTTCCATTCGCGATCAACATCTATCATAACAATAGCATCCAGCAAAACCCGTAACTGGTTAATATTTACACCCAGGCTTGGAGGGAACTGTATCAGCAAACAACCTTTTTTACTACCTGCACCATTAATGGCATTCATAAATTTTTCCAGGTCCTGTGGTTTAAAGGCCAGGTCTTTATTATGGGTGATGTCTCGCCAAAGCTTAAAGGTAAATTTAAAATCAGCAGGCACATCTGCCGCCCATTTTTGGACGGTGGATTGCATAGGTGCTTTGTAAAATGAACTGTTTATCTCCAGGCTATTAAACAACGAGGCATAGTAACATAACCTGCTTTTATCCCGGTAATCGGGCGGGAATAATGATTTATTGGGTACAGGAAGTACAATATTACTGGTGCCGGTATAAATGTTATCCTTGTAACTCATAAATTATGCGGCGCATAGGCACGCCGCATAATTAACAGTTATGGCCTTATTATGTTGCTGATTATTTTCCGTCGGCAGCGGCTTTTAACGCGGCGATATCCAGTTTTACCATTTGCATCATGGCTTTCATCGCCCTGTCCGCCCTGGCGTGGTCTGGGTCACCCAAAAGTTTGCTTAGTACAGAAGGTATTATTTGCCATGATACGCCAAATTTATCTTCCAGCCAGCCGCAACGCGATTCTTTACCTCCGCTTTCAATAAATTTGTTCCAGTAGTAATCTACTTCCTCCTGCGTTTCGCAGTTTACATAAAAGGAAATAGAAGGATTAAAAGAATACATGGGTCCCGCGTTTAACAACATAAATTGTTGCCCTTCCAGCTCAATAGTGCCGGTCATAATTGTACCTTCCTCACCGGGGCCGGTTTTGCCATAGCGGTGTACATTAATAGTTTTTGAGTTTTTAAATATGGAGGTATATAATTCTATAGCCTCGCCGGCATTATTGTCAAACCATAAAAATGGGGTTATTTTTTGCATGATGTATAGTTTAATAATGTGTTATACAAAATTATCTTTATTAAGTGGTCGGATGCGGGGCGTATAAGACAATTTTGCGGTGTAATTGTGCAAGGTGGTTAATATTGCGCTATATTTAACCAACCAATTATTCAATAAGATCAAATTATGAAAAGAATTTTCTTGCTTGTTTTTAGCATAGCTCTGTTTATAAGTACCGCCAACGCGCAGTTTGAAGGTTATACCTGGAAGGTAATAAAAACCACCGGTGATTTTTTAAAGCGCGAGGAAGCAGATTTTGTGGAGGTAAATGGTAAGTTCTACTTAATAGGCGGCAGAAAAATACAGGAAGTATCCATATTTGATCCCAAAACTTCTGCATGGTCAACAGGGGCTAAACCACCCATGGAGTTGCACCATTTTCAGGCGGCAGTATATAAAGACGAGATTTATTTAATATGCGCCATGACGGCCGGTTATCCGCACGAAAAACCGGTAGACAATATTTACATATATACTCCCAAAACAGACACCTGGCGCATGGGTGCCGCCATACCTGCAGACAGGAGGAGGGGATCAGCCGGCGTGGCATTATATAAAGATAAGTTTTACATTACCAGCGGTATATTAGATGGACATTATACAGGCAACGTAACCTGGGTAGATGTGTACGATCCTAAAACTGATAAGTGGACACAACTGGCTGATGCACCAACCGCACGCGACCATGCCCATGCAGCTATAATTGGCGATAAATTATATAGTATTGGCGGCGTACAGTCAAATGCAAAGGAGAATAAAGGATTGCAAGGCGTAGTAGCGCAGATTGATGTATATGATCTGAAAACCGGAAAATGGAGCGTAGCGGATGCTAAACTGGCCATTCCACGTGCAGGCAACGCTACCGTAGTTGTTGGTAACGAGATATTGGTTATAGCCGGCGAAAGCGCCAAACAGCGTGTAGCCCATAACGAGGTAGATGCTTACAATGTTAAAACCGGGCAGTTCAGGTCGTTACCACCATTGGTACAGGGCCGACATGCCGTTGGAGCCATTTATCACGACAAAAAAATATATACTGTAGCAGGCGTAGGCAATGCCGGTGGTTCGCCGTTATTAAGTAGCATTGAGGTTTTTAGTAAGGATTAAAATTTAGTTATCTTTGAAATCCTATTACCATATCAAATGAAACTAAGATTTTTTTTTGCCGCTTGTTTGCTGCATCGTTTTAATTAACAGCTGTAAAAAAGCGGATGAAATGCCTGAAGCCGCCACAAGTATATCCTTTAAGGTTGATGGGGTGCAAAAAACAATGACTCCGTGTAAAGTAACTATTCAACCTAATAACCTTACAGGGTTTACTGAGTTAAGACTAACTTCATATGTGGGAAAAGGAGATGAGGGTATCTACGTGTCCTTTATTCGGCCGACTATGTCAAATTTGACACAATATAAACCTAAAACATTATATTATTTTATCGGCGCAGCCAATGCGAATTTGTATCAGGCAAGTACTTTTGATGATGGCAGTTTTTTCCCAGACACTCCAGGTGAAGCAAAGTTTACAACTTTAACAGATGATTATGTGGCAGGCACTTTTAAATTTACCGGTTTGATATTTTCTACTATCGAAAAAAAGGAGATAACCGAAGGTAAATTTAGTTGTAAAATAACAAAGTAGAGAGTTGATTTCAATAGGATTTCTCAACCTGCCCGCAATGACATGGTGGGTAAATTTAGCTATCTTGTTAGCGAAATATGCCCGCAAATAAATCATCCGCTCCCGAAGAAAAAAATAACCTGCATCCGCGTAATAAGCACCGCCAGCGGTATGATTTCTCGCAGTTGATAGCCGCCAGTGCTGAATTAGCGGCGTATGTTGCCCCAAACCCGTACGGCGACCTGTCTGTTGATTTTAAAGATCCGCAAGCTGTAAAGGCCCTTAACCGTGCGTTGCTTCAATTTTTTTATAAGATTGATCTATGGGATATACCCGAAGGATATTTGTGCCCGCCAATACCCGGTAGGGCAGATTACATCCATTATTTAGCTGATCTGTTAGCCGCAGATAATAATAGCGTTATCCCGAAAGGTAAAAGCGTTAAGGTATTGGATGTTGGTGTAGGTGCCAATTGTATTTACCCATTAGTAGGCCACCGCGAGTATGGCTGGAGTTTTGTAGGATCAGATATTGACCACATTGCGGTTAACTCTGCCAAAAATATTGTTGAGGCTAATAAATTGGGTAAATCAATTACTATCCGCAAACAAAGTTCACCAACCGATATATTTCACGGCATTATCAAACCCGGCGAAAAGTTTGATGTAACCATTTGTAACCCGCCGTTTCATGCCTCTATGCAGGAAGCTACGGAGGGCACATCGCGCAAATGGAAAAACTTGGGCCATAAACAGCCATCATCCTCTCTCAACTTTGGTGGTAAAAATACCGAATTATGGTGCGAAGGCGGCGAAGAACGATTTGTGCGCCGCATGATAGAAGAAAGTACCCAATTTGCACAAAGTTGCCGCTGGTTTACCTCGCTGATATCTAAAAAGGAAACGCTGGAAAGCTGCTATCGTACATTGGAACGAGTAAAAGCGATGGAGGTGAAAACTATCCATATGTCTCAAGGGCAAAAAATTAGTCGGGTGCTGGCGTGGACGTTTAAATAGTTGGTATATTTAAACATCTTTGTGATTACCAATGTTAAACCATAAAATAAATACCATGAAATTTAAAATTGCACTTTCTTTATTGCTGTCGATGGCCGTAGCATTCGCTTATGCCCAACGCCCTGCTGCCGACCATGAGCCTGTTAAAACAGGGGATAACATCACTATACAACCCATTACCCATGCTACGTTGGTATTAACTTACCAGGGTAAAAATATATATGTTGACCCAACGGGCGGGGCAGATGCTTTTAAAGGTATGACTGCGCCGGATATGATTTTAATAACCGATATCCACGGCGACCATTTTGATCCTAAAACTATTGAGGCGGTTAATACCGCAAAGGCAGTTATTGTCGTTCCGCAGGCGGTGGCTGATAAATTGCCGGCCACTACCGATAAAAGTAAACTGGTAATTTTGAATAACGGTGATAAAACTATACAGTTATCCGGTATTACTATTGACGCTATCCCGATGTATAATTTGCCCGAATCGGCTACGGCCATGCACACCAAAGGCAGGGGTAATGGTTATGTGCTGACTATTGGCGGCAAACGGGTGTATATATCAGGTGATACGGCGGATATCCCCGAAATGCGCTCGTTAAAAAATATTGATGTGGCATTTGTATGCATGAACCTGCCTTATACCATGGATGTTGCTACCGCGGCAAAAGCGGTATTGGCTTTTAAACCAAAAGTGGTTTACCCGTACCATTATCGGGGACAGGATACCAATACATTTAAAGCTTTGGTTAATGCCGGGGATAAAAACATTGATGTGCGCCTGCGCGACTGGTATGCTAAATAATTATTATAAGTTAATAATATTATTTTGTAATAAATAATATTAGCATAATAAGTCGAAATTGTTCCTTATAGTGCACAAATGTACCGGATAGGAGTCAGTAAAATTGGGCATATGCACATATTATAGCTATATGTTTTATTGGGTATTGTTTTTGATATGATGGAGTTACTTAACTAAAATTAATTTAATCTATCATGAAAAAGCTACTATTATGTGCCCTGGCCCTAACCCTTACTATTTATGCCTGTAAAAAAAATGACGGCGGAGCTACTACCCGCGTAACCGTTAAAATGACGGATGCTCCCGGTGCATTTGATGCAGTTATCGTTAACATTAAAAGTGTTGTGGTTATTACAGATAAAGGCGAGACCACGTTAAACGTTGGTGGTGGCCCTATTGATATCCTGCGCTTCAGGATGGGTAAAGACACTATTCTTGCTGATCAGGACATACCCTCTGGAAAAATTCAACAAATCAGGTTAGTTTTAAATGAAACCGGTAACCGTGTAGTGGTTGGTGGCGTTTCGCAAGACCTAACCACTCCAAGCGGACAAACATCCGGTGTTAAGTTAAATGTACAGGATGTATTAACACCCGGAGTTGCTTACACCTTGCGTTTGGACTTTGATGCAGCAAAATCAATTGTATTAACCGGAAATGGTAAATATATTTTAAAACCGGTTATCCGTACCATTGCCGAAGCCGCTTCTGGTGCTTTAACAGGTATGGTATCACCCGCAGCAGCCTCAGCAAAAGTATACGCAATTGCAGGTGTTGATACAGTAGGAGCCATTGCCGATGCAACAGGTAAATTTTATTTCTCGGGTTTAGCAGCTGGTACTTATAATGTAGATGTTGTACCGGTTAGTCCTTATATATCAAAAACTGTAACCGGTGTAGTTGTTACTACCGGTGCTGTAAAAGATATGGGCACTATAACCCTGCAATAACTTATTTACTTAAAAAGATTAAAGGGCTGTACAATTTGTACGGCCCTTTTTATTAAATTAGTTTTCAATATGGAAACAAAAAAAACTTCCCCTCAATCAGTTCCTAATGTTGCCGACCACCTGGCTAATGAGCGCACTTTTTTAGCCTGGATACGCACCAGTATTGCCTTAATGGGGTTTGGCTTTGTAGTGGTTAAGTTTTCGTTGTTTGTAAAGCAGTTATCATTGATGCTTGCCGATAAAACAGTTGTTCCGGGTAAGGGGTTTTCGGCATACATTGGCATAAGTTTAGTAATAATTGGTGCCGCTACTGCTTTAATAGGATTTTTGCGGTACCGTCAAATAAGAAAGCAATTGCTTCATCAAAGCTTTGCCCCTTCATTTAACCTGCTATTGCTGCTTACTATCGCTGTTGTCGCGGTAAGCGGAATGTTAGTATGGTATTTAGTGCCTAATCTTTAAATATGAAAAATATCATTTTCCCTAAGGGCGATAAAGTGAACCCGGACTACTTTGTAGGAACTGCCTGGTTGAATACCTTAGTACCGCAGGATGAAACCGGAACATATATAGTTAACAATGTATCGTTTGAGCCGAGCGGCCGCACCAACTGGCATACTCATGCTACCGGGCAGATATTATTAGTAACTGATGGTGAGGGCTTTTACCAGGAAAAGGGTAAACCTGCAAGGCCTTTAGCCAAAGGCGATGTGGTAGTCATTCCGTCAACCGTTGAGCACTGGCATGGCGCATCAAAAAATAGTGGCATGATACATATAGCCATCACCAATAACTCGCCCGAAGGGCCGGTTAAATGGTTAGCGCCGGTTACTGCAGAAGAATATGAGAGTGTACATGGGTAAATGATTGATTATCTTGGCTAAACATAAAATAAGTGTTAATTTTAAGTTCCAATTAGTCATTGAACCATGAAAGCAAAACTTAAATTTTTACTGGTCACTTTAGTGTCGATATCAGCAACCGCGATATTTATCTCATTCAAAACTACCACGATAGATTCCAAAGACCTAAAAGGCGCGTGGGAGTATGGTCCGGCAAATAACCATACCGTAATGATCAATACCGATAAGGTATTTTCTGTGGCTACTTATGATGGCCCCGGTAAAAAGTTTATCAGCTCGTATGGTGGTACCTGGCGGGTAGACGGTAATAAGTTGATCCAAAAAATAGAATGGAACAGTAAAGAGCCTGAACAGGTAGGGAAGGAGATCACTACTGATGCCACGTTAGCAGGCAATAAACTTACTGTGGCCGCAACCAAAGAAACCTGGAATAAAATTGCTGAGGATAGATCCAACGAATTAACCGGCGCCTGGATAATTACCGGCAATTACACCAATGATAAAGTAAGCAAACGCCCTGCGCCGTTTTTTCCAAGAAGAACGATGAAGGTGCTGGCGGGCTCGCGTTTCCATTGGATAGCTTATAATGTAGAAGCTAAACAATTTATAAATGCGGGCGGCGGTAGCTACTCTGCGAAGGATGGAAAATACACAGAGCAGGTGGAGTTTTTTACTAAAACGCCCGAGAGTGTAGGCAAAACTCTTAATTTTCAATATTCATTTGTAGATGGCGACTGGCGCCATAAAGGCGAAAAATCAACCGGCGGCCCTTTAGATGAATGCTGGAGTAAACGCGAAACATTAGAAAAATAAAATCCTAAAACGTAAAAAATATGAAACGTGTTGTTTTACTATTTGGTTTATTGCTGGGCGTGTTGTTCTCTATAAACCTGGTTTATATGGTTTACCTGTGCTACAATGATCCTAATTTTACGCCTAATATGTTTTTGGGTTTCGCGGTGATGCTGGTAATGTTATCTACAGTTTATTTCGGTATAAGAAATTATAGAGATAAACAGCTGAATGGTACCATCTCATTAGTGAAGGCTTTTAAAACAGGTGGTTTAATTGCTTTAATCGGCTCAACCATTTATGTTGTGGTTTGGCTAATAATGTATTATCTGTATGTTCCGGATTTTATGGATAAGTATGCCGTGCAGGAGTTAAGAAATGCTATAAAAAATGGTGCGTCTTTAAAAGAAATAGCCAAAATAAAACAAGACACTGAAAGCTACAAAGAACTATATAAAAGTCCCGTTTGGGTAGTAATATTAACCTACATAGAGGTTTTCCCTTTAAGCCTTGCCATAGCCTTTATTAGCGCGCTTGTTTTGAAAAGAAAAAATCCTAAACAAGTTATTTAAATCCAAATATCATTGGAAATAAAAAGGTAACGATGATAGTCCAGATGGCATAAAACGGAAGGTAAAAGGCAATAGCTCTTTCTACTCCGGACAGGTCTGTCTTTTTGAATAATGTTCTGAAAAGCTGCGCGGTTACCAATAGTAAATTGATCAAAATTAACAGGTTGCTACCCAATACCGCGGCCCGGTTTGGCGTAATTCCCCATTCATTAATACGCACAATAATAGCCGAAAGTGCAACGCCATTAACTATAATAGTTACTGCGGATAATAAGAACAGCACCCATAGCTGTATATGGTTTTTAGGTGTTTTTGATGTTTCGGCAACCGAGAAGAAAATGATGGCCATTACACCTATCAGCAAAGCGTTAAATATCATTAAAAACTCACGGTCGTTATAAGGGTTTTTGCCCGAGTACACTATGGCTATAAGGTAGGCTACCAGCATAATTAATACCAGCGGACTAAACAGTTTGGCTATTACCGGCGAAACTTTACCCACCAATTGTGGGTTGGTTTGAGTAAGATAGGTACCCACAATTGGTGCCCCGGCAAGTCCAAAAATGCCTACATACTTAAAATAAAATTCCTCTATCCTTAAACCAATTAATGAGAAAAGCCCTACGGTTATAGCACTCATGATCCCACCCGCTATCAGGATAAGCCCGGTCATCACCAAAAGGTCGCCGTTATATTTTAAAAAGGCTATCCGTTTGGTATCATCATTTATTTTATTGCCTACAAAAGCAAAACCTAATATCGACCATAAAAACAAACCTAAATGAAGGCAGGCTAATATTAACGTGTCGCTTTTTTTAACGTCAGGCAGTAAATTGATATAAAATATACTGGCAACGGTTACGCCAACAATCAAAGCAATTTTTTGAGTCGATAATTTGTTTTTCCAGGCGAAGTATGCCGTTAGCAGTGGAAGAACAATAAAACCAATATTGCGGTGATAAAAGAAATCTTCGTTTATAGCAAAGTAAGCAGGAAGCTTTGCAATATTCCCGGCAATTAATGCGGCAATTATTACGATTAATAACTCTTTACCTGTGCCCCAATTAATATCATTGGTTTCATACTTGAGCCTTTCGTTCCAGGCATCGGCAAGTAAGTTGCCTTTTATCCCGGGATAAAGTGTTCCAAACTCTCCTTTAAACGCTGCTTTATTGCTTCTGTACAGTTTTTCAAGTTCTGTCGGTTTGTCCAAATTAGCCAGTATTTCCTCTTTCATGATCTATTCATTTATATTGTTAAACAAATTAAATAAAAGTACTTTGTATTTCAAAGTATTATTGAGAAAAAATAAAATATATTTGATAACACCAATTAAACCAACTTGTTATGAGAATAATATTATTAGCCTGCTTTTTATTTACCGGACATTTTGTAAATGCGCAAAGTGTTGCTAAAGTGCAAACGTTATTTAATGGCACCGACCTGAAGGGTTGGTACACCTTTTTTAATAGCAAGGGGAAAAATAATGATCCTGATAAAGTATTTACTGTACACGATAAACTGCTGCATATCACCGGGCAGGAATTTGGTTATATAGCCACTGAAAAATCTTACAAAGATTTTCATTTGGTAGTTGAGTTTAAGTGGGGAATCAAAAAGTATGCACCCAGGGCTGCTGATACCACAAAGCGTGACAATGGTATATGTTTTTTTGTGCCTGCTAACGCGGCGGATAAAGTATGGCCAAAATCAATTGAGTGCCAGATACAGGAAGGGGACGTAGGTGATATATGGCTGATTGATTATACCACCGTAGTTGTTGATGGCAAGCGCACAGTACCTAAGGATTACAACCGGGTGCAAAAGAAAAAAGATGGGGAAAAACCAAATGGCGAATGGAACCGTGTAGAGGTGATAGCTAATAAGGGAAAAATACAATATATCGTAAATGGTGTGGTGGTAAATGAGGCCGAATCACCGTCGGAAACTGAAGGAAAGATACTGGTACAATCAGAAGGGGCAGAAATTTATTATAGAAAAATTGAAATAACAGAATTGTAATCTGTTTACAATTTAACAGCATAAAAAGCCTGATCCGCCATAGCGGACCAGGCTTTTTTATTAGGGGATTTGTCATCAAAAACTAATAAATAAAAATAACGGAACGATTGTTCCAATATGTGTTTACATTTGCGGAACGATTATTCCAAAATAAAAAAAATAATCATCTCATAACATGAAAAAATTAGAAAATAAAGTAGCGGTAGTGACCGGAGCATCAAAAGGAATTGGAGCCGGAATTGCTAAAGAATTAGCCGCAGCCGGTGCTTCCGTAGTCATAAACTATTCTTCTGCTAAAGCAGGAGCAGACAAAGTAGTTGAAGATATTGTTGCCGCAGGCGGTAAAGCTATTGCCGTACAGGCCGATGTCGCCAAAAAAGCGGATGTTGAAAGATTATACGCCGAAACCAAAGCGGCATTTGGTGCCGTAGATGTGTTGGTGAATAATGCCGGTGTTTACCAGTTTGGCGCTTTGGCCGATATTACCGAAGAAGAATTTCATCGCCAGTTTAACACCAATGTATTGGGCCTGCTGTTAGCTACACAAGGCGCGGTAAATAACTTTAATGATAAAGGCGGAAGTATTATCAATATCAGTTCAACCGTAACCAGGATAACCCCTCCGGGAAGTTCAGTCTACACCGGTACTAAAGGAGCCGTTGATTCCATTACCCAGGTTTTATCAAAGGAGTTGGGCCATAAAAAAATACGTGTTAATGCTATCAACCCGGGTATTGTTGAAACCGAGGGAACCCATACTGCCGGTTTTATTGGCAGCGATTTCCATTTGGAAGCGGAGAAGCAAGCACCATTGGGCCGTATCGGTCAGCCTAATGATATCGCAACTATTGCTACATTTTTAGCCTCTGAAGATTCAGGTTGGTTAACCGGCGAAATTTTACTTGCCAGCGGCGGCATACGTTAATCTGCCTCTTTAAATCAATAAAAATCAATAGCTTTGCCTTAAACAGGCAAAGCTATTTTACTATGGCAAGGACGAAAGATTTTGACGAGAACGAAGTACTAAACAAAGCTATATGCCTGTTTTGGCATAAGGGGTACAATGGTACGTCTATGCAGGACCTGGTGGACGGTTTGGGTATAAGCCGCTCAAGCCTGTATGATACTTATGGCGACAAGCACACGCTTTATTTAAAGGCTTTAGAAAGCTATGAACAATCGGCCGGGAGTGAGTTAAGCCGTATTTTAACCGGGGCAAAATCTGCAAAAGAAAAACTAAAGCAGTTGATGGAATGGGTGGTTTACAACTTGGTAAATGACAAGGATCATAAAGGTTGTTTTATGGTAAATGCCAAAATTGAAACCGCAGGTACCGACCCTGATGTTTATGCCGTTGTTTGCAGAAGCGAACAGCAGGTTATTGATGCCTTTTATAAAACCATTAAAACAGGGCAGGATAAAGGCGAGCTAACCAATAAGCAAGATGCACACACACTGGCAAATTTTATGGTGAATACAGTTAATGGTATGCGCGTAACCGCCAAATCAACTACGGATAAAAGTTTTTTTGACGATATTATCAGTACTACATTAAAGGTGTTGGATTAATGTATTACACTCTTAATACACCTCTAAATCCTCGCGCAGCATAATAAGATTCCGCCCCGTTATGATAGGTAAACACAGTATCGTAGCGCCTATCACAAAATATAGCTCCGCCCAGTTTGCGGATATGATCCGGTGTTTTTACCCAACTGGATGTTTTGAGGTCGAACTTGCCTAATTGTTGTAAGTAACGATATTCTTCTTCGTTTAGCAATTCAATACCCATTTCTTCGGCCACATCCATAGTGGTATTTGTAGGCTTGTGTTCCTTGCGCGCATTGTGAGCTGCACGGTCATAACAAAGGCTCCTGCGCTCCTTAGGGCTTTCGGGCGAGCAATCGTAAAATAAATATTCGCCTGTTTTCTCATCATAGCCAACTACGTCAGGTTCTCCGCCTGTGAATTCCATTTCGTCTAACGACCATAGCTTTCCAGGTTTAGCCTCCAATTTTGCCTGTACTTTTGCCCACTCCAAACCGGGGTGACGGTTCATATTCTGCTCAAATCGGTTTTTTAATATGCCTAGCAGTTCGGTACTTTGATCGGGTGATAATTGCTTAGTCATTTAGTCCCTTTCCGTTAAGTATTAGCGGTATGTATTTTTCGACCCTTGCCTCGCGGGTTTTTGATTGTTTGGCTTGCGAAAAGTAAAGCTTGTAGGCACGCTGTCTGCCAGGAGTCAGCGCCTCAAAAGCGGTTTTTAACTCAGGTATTTTATCCAGCTTGTATTGAAACTCTGCCACAGTTTCAAAATCTTCGGTTTTTTTCAATTCAACCTTTAAGCCTGCTTTTTCTATTTCAACGGCTTCATGGATAATTCTTTTAAGTATCGAGGCCTGTTCCTCTATCTCTTTGATATGGGTGAACCTAATTTGGCGCGCCGACTGTACATTGTCTGATTGTTTAATTAACAGGCCATGGTCGTTATTTAGCAACGCACCTTTAAAGAACAATAAAGCACAATACTCTTTAAAGCCATGTATTAAAACAACGTTGCTTTTACCAAGCATATAGCAGGCCTGTCCCCATTTTAAATCTTCATTTAACCCGGTAGATAAAGCAATGTTTCTTAATTGTTTAAACTCCTGCTGCCACTGTTGTGGTTTTTCAAAAATGAAATCAACTTTTGGATTACTAATATTCATCTTAATTAAGTTCGCTTATTTTTCTATCGGCAGGCCTGAAATACCAGGACAAAATAATAAAAATAGTTTGCATCAATGGTCCTATAATAGCCTTTAAGCTGGCATCGCCACTTGCCAGGTGCGAAATAAGCGCACCCGTCATCAAAAAAAATAAACCTGCGTAAGCCCACTCTTTAATTAATTTGAATCCTGGAACTAAAATGGCAATTACCCCCAGTAGTTTCCATGTACCTATAATGTAAAGTAAATATGAGGGATAACCCAAAGGGGTAATTAAGGTAATCATATCTTTTGCCTGGAGTATTTGCGCCAGGCCACTTCCTAACATACCAACCGACATTAAAGTGGTAGCCAGCCAATAAATAATTGAATTTCTTTTTTTCATATCTACTGTTTTTTGCTAAAAATATCCTGTAACCGGTTGTGAGCCATATTGATGCCCTGTGCAAAAGGTAATAGTAACATTTGGTCTCTCAATTCAACAGATCTATATACTATTTGCATGGTAAGTTTGCTGGTATCTTCTGTAAGGTGCTCAAATTCTAAAAACTCCAGTTGTACATCAAAAGGAGTGTTCTCCATTTCAAAAGTCCTTGTTATCTTTTGGTTAGTTATAAATTCATGAATAGTTCCATTGGCCCTAAATACAACGTTCCCATTGGCATCTGATGTTTCAAATTGGTAGCTGCCATGCTTTTTACTTTCCTGTTTCAATACTTTGGTTCCCATCCATTGCTCCACAATTTCGGGCTCTGCATAGGCTTTAAAAAGTAGTTCAACAGGCAGTTCAAAATGCCGGGTTATAACCAGGTACTGCTTGCCTTCTTCGGCATCAATCTTTGTTTTTTGCTGCATATTATTTGCTTTTATATTTTTTCATTACATCTTCCAGCTTATTAAACCTTTCATCCCACATTTTGCGAAATGGCTCTATAAAGTCGGCTATGTCTTTCATTTTTTTTGCGTTGGTATGATAGTAAATCTCTCTGCCATTTTGTTCTTGTTGAAGTAATTGACATTCGGTGAGTATTTGCAGGTGCTTAGATACCGTTGGCCTGGCTGTATCAAAGTTTGCTGCTATGGCCCCGGCCGTCATTGATTGTGAGGCAACCAACAGGAGTATAGCCCTTCGGGTAGGGTCGGCAATAGCCTGGAATACATCTCGTCTTAAATTCATTGCGTAGTTATTTGACTACAAATTTATATGTAGTCAAATAACTACGCAAATATTTTTCAAAATAAATTTGCGTAACTCATAAGTTACGTATACATTTGAGTAACCTTAAAGTTACTTATTATGAAACAGACAATAAAACACGATTTTTTTTATGCTCAGCCCATCGAAACCGTTTGGGAATATTTTACCAATGCCGACCTAATGGGCCAATGGTTAATGAAAAATGATTTTTTACCCATAGTAGGACATGAGTTTCAATTCAGAACCGGCGGTAAGCCCAACCTTAATTTTGATGGTATATTTTATTGCAAAGTATTGGAAGTAGTACCTTTTAAAAAGTTATCCTACACCTGGAACTGCGGACCGGGAGAAGGAGAGATAGACCTGACATCGGTTGTGGTTTGGCAATTAGAGACCAAAGACAACGGCACACAGGTTTATCTGGAGCATAGCGGCTTTGAGCAACCACAAAATTTTGATATGTACAAAGGCCTTAACCATGGCTGGGTGGAGAAATTCCAGAATATTGAAAAACTATTAAACGCTTAATAATATGGCAGTACCCGCACTTGATGTATTCCAGGTAATAGGCGACCCCAGCAGGCGTCAAATGCTGATGTTGCTATCAAAGGATAGCCTTACCATCAACAGCTTGGCAGATAATTTTGACATGAGCCGTCCTGCGGTTTCTAAACATATAAAGATTTTGCACAACGCCGGGTTTATATCTATAAAAGATATAGGCCGCGAACGCTATTGCACCCTTAAAAAGGATGGCTTTGACGAACTGCAGAAATGGATAAACTACTTCGATCAGTTCTGGGGAGCAAAACTGAAAAACCTGGAGAATCTATTAAACAGCAAATTACCCAACTAATATGAAAACACAAGATTTTACAACTACCATACTGGTAGATAACACACCACAAGAAGTTTTTAGCGCTATAAACCAACCGCAGCAATGGTGGAGCGGAGAGTTTACCGGCTATGCCGAAAAGTTAAACGATGAATTTACATATCGGTATAAGGATATGCATTATTCAAAACAAAAGGTGGCCGAAATGGTAGCGGATAAAAAGGTAGTATGGCTGGTTACCGAAAGCCGGCTAAATTTCATTGATGATAAAAGCGAATGGACTGGCACCAGGATGATCTTTGAAATTGCCGAAAAAGATAACAAAACCGAGTTGCGTTTTACCCATGAAGGATTAACACCAAAAATGGAATGTTATGATTCGTGCGAAGGAGCGTGGACAGAACTTATGCAGAGAAGTTTGTTTAAGTTTATCACTACAGGTGAGCGACAACAAATATCCTTAGATTAATGTACACCCATTTTGATGCTCTATTGGCGCAATGGTCATTAGTATTAGCTGTTTGTTATTAATTGCAATAATTTGTATTCATCTTTTATAAAAATACTTTTTCCTTCTACTGTTAAAATGTTTTCTGCTACCAAATCATTAATAGTACGAAACAAAGATTCATAAGCCGCACCCGAAAATGAAGCTAGGTCCTGCTTGGCCAATTCTATATTAATGGCACCTTTCGTGTTTAAACCAAATTGTTTTTTTAATGTAATTACAGCTTGGGCAACACGCCCTTTAACAGTCATATGAACCAGGTTACGCATTCGCTTTTCTGAATTATGAAGCTCATTTGCAAAAAAACGCATTAGCTTAATAGTAAATCCATTATTAATATTTAAGGATGATTCAAAAAATTCCATAGGGAGGAAGCAAACGGTTACGTTATCTAGTGCCGTTGCAGATATAGGATAAATATTATTACTTTCTAAACCAAGATGGCCCAAAATGTCGCCTTTTTTTGCAAACCTGATAATCAATTCCTTTTCATTATCCCATTTTTTATGGACCTTAACATATCCTTCGTAAACAAAGTATATTCCCGTTACTGAATCACCTTCTTTAAATATTTCCTGGCCTTTTTTAATTCTGAAATTTTGCTTGTTGGTTTCAATAACGGGTTTCCAGTCGTTAATGCATGTTTTGCATAAAAAACAGGTACCCAAGTCGCATTTATACTTAGTTTTTTCCATTATTGAAGGTCCAAAATCGCCCTAAATTAAGAAAATTGAAGTCTTTTAGGCTCATCAATTGTAAAGTAAATCATAGCAACTAATGATAACATTTCAAAACCTAAGAAATCGGGCCAATTAAAAGATTTTATCCCATTTAAGCTTATTCCCCATGAGTGTGAATCAACTGCATTGAGCGTGCTGATATCAGTGAAAAATAATTGCCCTATAATAATGGCGACAATCCCGGTTATCCCCAATATGAAACTAACTTTTCTGTACATTGCGTATGTGGTTTTATTATATAATAATAACGTATTTAATGAATTAAAACATTGCACATGACATATTTATTTATAAATTAGAGTTAATTAGATTTTAAGAATTTGTACTTTTGCAAAATCGGGTAAGTATTACTCGTTAAATTATATACTTAAAATTATGAAAGACCAACAGCAGCAAGCTGGTATACCTATTTCTCCTATATTATCCGACCTTAGCGCAAACTCACCATCTTCGGGAAATAGTTTTTCAAAAAGCAGGTTATTACGTATTTGCACTTTGTCTGTTTTAGTTGCAGCTGCTACTAGTTTAATTGCTAAGTTTTTGGTCACATTAATTAACATTGTTACCAATCTTTCATTTTTTGGAATCTTGTCAGTAGCTTATCATAGTCCGGCCACAAACCAGTTAGGTCCATGGGTAATAATTGTGCCCGCTGTAGGTGGACTTATAGTTGGTATAATGGCGTTGTATGGTTCAAAAGCTATACGCGGGCATGGAATTCCGGAAGCAATGGAGCAGATATTAACTAATCAAAGCCGAATCAAGCCATCGATTACACTATTGAAGCCAATTTCTTCGGCAATTGCCATTGGCACAGGTGGCCCTTTTGGTGCTGAAGGTCCTATTATAGCTACAGGTGGTGCACTTGGCTCAACTCTTGGCCAAATATTTAAGATCACATCCAATGAACGTAAGATCATTCTGGCTGCCGGTGCAACAGCTGGCATGTCTGCCATATTTGGAACACCAATTGCAGCAATATTTTTAGCAATAGAGTTATTGCTTTTTGAATTTTCACCAAGGTCAATACTTCCGGTAGCGTTGGCGTGTATTACAGGAGCGGCAGGGCACCACTTATTATTTGAAACGGGCCCGGTATTCCCCATGCTCAATTTAAATCCGCCGGATAACGGTGCGCTTGCCATATATAGCATCATAGGCTTGGTTATAGGGTTTCTTTCAATTGGTGTAACTAAAATAGTTTATTGGGTAGAAGATGCTTTTGAGAAAATACCAATACACTGGATGTGGTGGCCTGCATTAGGTGGTTTGGCAGTGGGTATTGTTGGCTATTTAGCACCACATGCACTGGGTGTGGGCTATGACAATATAATAAGTGTGCTTTCGGGGTCTGTTGCTATTATACTCATGTTGCGGTTGTTCTTTTTTAAGTTTTTATCCTGGGCTATAGCATTAGGAAGCGGGACCTCAGGCGGCACATTGGCACCATTGCTAACAATTGGCGGGGCAGGGGGAGCACTTAGCGGAGCGATAATTATGCATATATTTCCTAACGCCGGTATTAGTATTCCTATGTCTGCGTTAATCGGAATGTCTGCTATGTTTGCAGGTGCGTCCAGAGCATATCTTACCAGTATTGCATTTGCTTTAGAAGCCACAGGACAATTTAATGCTTTACTGCCGTTGCTGGGCGCATGTACCGCCTCTTATCTGGTTTCCATCTTCTTAATGAAGAATACTATAATGACTGAGAAAATTGCACGGCGTGGCGTTTCAACCCCTGATTCTTTTGAACCCGATATACTGGGTAAATTAACAGTTGCCGAAATTACTAACGCGAATGATCTTATTTTAAACTCAGAATCAGAGATCAGTGAGGTAAGAAACATTATTGAATCAAAAAATACGGGTACTCAATTTTTTATCGTGGCCGAAGAGAAGGGTAATTATGTGGGTATAGTAAATCTTGCAGATATTTATAAATATGATATTAATGCTGCAGATTCTTTGAAAAGTATTCTACTATCTTCCGATCAGTCAGTAAAAAGTACTGACAGTTTGCGTACAGCTGTGGAGAATATGGCAGAAAAAGAAGTTGAAGCTTTAGCCGTGGTATCACAAAACAAAGTGATAGGGTTAATTAGCTATAAAGACATTATCAATGCTTATAAATCTCATCACGAAGAGAACGATCGTACAAATATCAATATTTCATTAAAAAGGCAACGACTTAAGGTCTTTGTACGCGGTAGAAAGTTAAAGCAGCATTTTGAAACCGAATAATGGAGAATGAACAGCTATCTATATATTTGAACATAAATGGTTAACCCCGAAAGCGACGTACAAGTAGATTATCAAATAAGGATAAATCGGGTTTTTGATTATATCGAGAATAACCTGGTTGCCGAATTGCAGTTAGCCACCATTGCAGATATCGCCTATTTTTCACCCTATCATTTTCACCGGGTATTTAAAGCCATCACAGGTGAGACACTTAATGAGTATATTACCCGCAGAAGGGTGGAGAAGGCAGCTTTGGATCTGCTTCATAAAAAAATTGCTGTAAGCGAGATATTCCTTAAGTATGGTTTTACTGATAACTCTACATTTACCCGCACATTTAAAAAATTTTACGGCGTAAGTCCCACAGAATTCAGGAAGCAAAACCCGAACCGGTTTAGCAAGATACGCCAACTGAATAGCAAGAATGGTCAAACCTATCCCGACCGTGAGCAATACATTTGTGCCATTACTCACCTTAAAAACTGGATACAAATGAATGCTAAAATTGAGATCAGGGAAATACAACAAATGGAGCTGGCAGGTGTGCCTGCCGTTGGCCATAACAACATTGCGACTGCTTACCAAAAGCTGATGCGCTGGGCAGCGCCACCGGGCCTGCTGAATGAAAACACCAAAATGCTTACCATTTACCACGACAGCTTTAAAGTTACCGAGGCCGATAAGGTTAGGACTGAGGCCTGTATGGTACTGAACCAACCTGTTAAGCCTGGGGGCGAAGTTAAATTATCCACCATAGAGAAGGGCCGGTTTATAGTAGGCAGTTTTGAGATAGTATTGGATGACTTTGAAAAATCATGGACGGGCTTGTTTATATGGATGAACGAGAACGGCTATAAAAAAGCCGACCGTAACATCTTTGAACTGTACCACAATAACTTTAACGACCACCCGGATAAAAAGGCTATTGTTGATTTTTGCATACCGATAGCGTAAGGTAAATAGTGCTGCGATAGCACCAATCATAGGCCCCAAATCATGGTTTACAAAGGTTTACACATTTCGGAAAAATAATTTTATAATATATTGATTATCAAATATTTATGTAAAATTGGTGCAAAATTATGTAAACCATGATTTAAGCTGTTTTGCCAATATTTTCTGCCCAATCGTTTTATTGGTACAACAGCATAGATGTATGATAACTATTTTTATAGTTATTTTTTGAAAAATGCTTGCAATGTTCAATAATACTCTTTAGCTTGCTGTTACTAAACCAGATTTTTATATGAGCAAGCTAAAAAATACCATCTATTTAGTACTGGTTGCTAACATAATAAGTCTATGCAATGTAATAGCCCAAAAGCTACCCAAAATACAAACCGCCGCTGTACGCGCACCTGCCAATATCAAAATTGATGGGAGGGCTACAGAGTGGGACGACAAATTCCAGGCTTATAATTCGGGTCAGCATGTATATTATACGGTATCTAATGATGACCAAAATCTTTATTTAGCCCTGCAAACAGATGATAAACTGGGTAGCGCGAAAGTATTCAGAGGGGGTATCACTTTTTCTATTGTACCCGCATCCGGTAAAACCAAATTAGCAGTTACTTATCCTGCCATTAAAACGCGTATGGATGGACCAAACATACTTGAAGGTAATTTATTGAGAACGGATAAAATATTATATGGCGATACCACCAATAAAGCAAAAATGGATTCGGCACTGGCTTTTACCAATAATATGCTAAAAACCACCTATAAACAAATACACGTAACCGGAATACCCGAACTCAATGACCCATATATCCCGGTTTATAATGCTCAAAATATAGTGGTAGGGGCAACCTTCGATAAAAAGTTACGATATACTTACGAACTGGAGATTCCGCTAAATTATGTACAAGCTGTCGCCGGTACGGGTAAAATTAAATATAACTTTAAGCTAAACTCAGAACCGCTTACGCTACCTCCGCCACCACCGCCCGGAGGCAGGGTAATGATACTTGAACCCCTTAAGCCAGCAGGTAATGCAGGAGTTGGCGGGCCGAACCTGGATGATGAATTTATGTTTAGAACCACCGATTTTTCGGGCGAATATACTTTGGCTAAATAAATCACCGGCTAATTTACTGATCATCAGTCAGGAATGTGACCGTGGTCAATAAATAATTATTTGCTATTAATGATCTTTATTAAAAAAAACATTATGAATTTTTTTAAGATCAAAACAGCGTGGTCAAATGCCGAATTTATCCCGCTTAAACTTTGTGTAGCTTCTGCCTATGTTTTAATTGGTAGTTATTTTCACGCTTTTATTAAGCAGTATACCATCCCAATAATAATAGTGTTTATTGTTACCTGTGTATGGTGTTTGTATTTATGGTTGGGTAAAATGAAAAAGGCTGAATCATAATGGTGCGGTGGTAACACCGACCATGGGCTGAATTCGTAAAAAGCAACATCTTTTAAACAAATTACCTCCATTCCAACGTGTTATATTATTAAAATCAATAATATTGTATTATGACGTATCTAATATATGAATATAGATATTAGTGTTTAAACCGATAGACTTATAAATGATTAGTATTTCCGGCGTTCATATTTATCGAGATGGTCAAACATTGGTTTGTACGGTTAACAATTTTAATACAGAATTGGAATCTTTAATTAGAGAACAATTAAACAGTGTTTGGAATGGTTTCGCAGAGATTGAAAATGATCCTGAGATATACACCTATCAACGGACTTTAGGGACTTTTTTAGATCGTTATAAAAGTAAGGCAGAGGAGACACAAAAAGGGATGATAGGTGAACTTCTCGCACATATCTTAATCAATAATGTACTTACCGAATTTAAAACTTTGTCTGTTCTTCGTAACAAAGAGGATCGATCAATAAAAAAAGGATTTGATATAATTTATCACCAAAACGGCACAAATTATCTTTGGTACTCAGAAGTGAAATCAGGGGGAAAAGAAAAACCAACCGAAACTTCTACTGACTATAACAGCGTATTATTGAAAAGAGCTGACGCAAGTATTAGTGTTATGTTCGACGAAAAGCGTCAATCACTTTGGGAATCAGCACTGACAGATGTTACCTTAATTATTGCGGATAAAAAATTGAGAAGTAATCTAAAAGCCCTTCTAGATAACGACTCTCCCCATCATAAGCCAACCGCCAAACACAACGTCATTTTAGTATCCGTGTTGTATCACTGCCCAACTGAGCCGATCGATGTAAATAATGTTAAAGCCTTTTATGATGATATAGTTCTTGCGAATAATTATGAGGCCGCTTTGGTGTTTTCAATACAGAAAAAGACTTTTGAAAAAATTGCAAGTTTTCTTGAGCGTGAACATATATCTACATGATGGAAAAAGCATTTACAATTAGGCAGTTACGAAATCAAATAGGCTCAACAACCTTTAACAATGCCTATCAAAACTTGATTTTAGAAAATAAAGAGGTGCTTGATGACACATCAAAAACTCATTTGCTTAAAATTGGAGTGCTTTTTCTAAACCTAGGCGACGATAATTTAAAAAGATTTGGATATCATATAATTCTTAGGTACTCCATTTTATTTGATAGATATAAACCACTATACGACATCGCTTTAAACAAAGGTTACATACCGGTTTCAAAATTTATTGAGGATAAGTATATTAATAAAACTTATTCGGATAATTTTTTTCACTCATATTTCTCAGCATATCAAGATAATTTTTTGGAAAAAGGCATTTATTTATCTTACGGACAAAAAAAGCTATTTAATTATTCCAAGATCAATGAAAATAACTACGTTTTAGTTGCACCTACTTCTTACGGGAAATCAGAAATAATTGTAAATAAAGTTGGTCAAAATTTGGCAAAAAAGGTTTGCATTATTGTTCCTAGCAAAGCTTTATTAGCACAAACTAAACGGCGACTATTGGATAGTGATTATGCCTCAGAAATAGGGAGAATAATAAGCCATCCAGAAATGTATCGCGGTGATGAAACGAACTTTGTCGCAGTCCTAACGCAAGAACGGCTTTTACGATTACTGCAGAAAAATGAAGGGTTAGTAATAGATGTTGCATTGGTTGATGAAGCACATAACTTATTAAAAAATGATAGCCGTGGAATATTACTTGCTCAGGTCATAATGATTTTAACAAAGCGAAACCCAGAAATAACTTTCAATTTCTTTTCGCCATTTATTTCGGATGGTAAAAATCTTAAAATTCCATACTCAGACTATCAAATCGAGGATCAACGAACGGCAGAAAATATAAAGGTTGAAAAGTTCTTTTTGTGCAATTTTCATACTGATAGAAAATTAAGGCTATATGATCAGTTTTTAAATCAGTTTTTTGATTACAAATCGAAAGAGTACCATGACGAGTTAGGACTTATTATGGCGAATAAGGCTAAAAAAAATATTATTTATTTTAACCGCCCACGACATGTTGAGTTATTCGCAAAAAATCTTTCTGAAGCTAACTCAAATTCTACGAGCTTAGTAATTACCGACATAATAGCCACTATCGCGGATTTTCTTCACCCAGAATATACGCTTCTAAAGTGTTTGAAAAACGGTGTTGTGTATCATCATGGCGGTATGCCCGAATTGATTAGGTTATATGTTGAAAACGTATTTACTACTAATAATGCTCTAACCTTTATTGTAACCAATTCTACACTTTTGGAGGGTGTTAATATTCCAGCCGAAAAAATATTTTTGCTAACAACAAAAATTGGGAGACGTGTATTTAGTAAGTCTCAGTTTAGAAATTTAATTGGTAGGGTATGCCGATTCAGTGAAATTTTTAATAGAGAGACAGGGAACTTAAAGATGTTAGAACCTGAAGTTTATTTATTAAAGTCAAGTTTTGAAGACAAAGATGCTAATCACGAAACATTCATTATTGAAAAGGCTAAAACAGATATAACCTTCAAAGACGATGTAGATAATTTACTTCTAAAAGACCCAAATTCTGAGCTTTCACCCGAAGAAACTCAGAATATCAAAGACGCGATTGAATATTTAGAAAATATTGAACCTAACACTGTAGCTAACGAAGAGGTGGAATACGCAAAAACAGAAATTGGTCGTTTGTGCTACAAAAATAATGTCGAAGATTTTATTATTAAAGAAGTCGAGGATATTTTGGATAGCAATTATAAAGCTTTCCCTAAAAATAGACCTTTAGATAATGCAAACGATGTTATAGATGCTATCTACAAAATATTTATATCAGGTATCGAAAATTCAGACAAAAGTGTTTCTCGATTACAAGAAGAAAAAACAAGAAATTTTTACTCTATGTTTTTAAGTTGGAGGACAACTAGCAGTTCCTATAAAGAAATGATTGCGAAATTTATGGGCTACTGGGAAAAAATTGAAAACAAAGTCATTTTCTTTGGTAGTACCTGGGGAGAAGATAAACGAAACGAAACTGATCACATTCCTCTTTATATAAATTTAAATTCAAAATCTAATGGCGAGCGTATTAATCTTGCTATTTTAAAAATTAAAGACGAGCAAGATTACGTTGAGTTCAAATTACTTAAATATATAGATATCCTTGCTGAACTTGGTTTAATAGAAAACAATTTCTACGAGCGTATTAAATATGGTAGTGCTGACCCATTAGTGATATCATTACTCAAAAATGGTTTTTCAATTGAGTTAGCCAAAATAATAGTTGAAAAACCTTACGCAGATCTAATACAAATCAATACGGCTACGGATGAAATTTTAATTAATGAGTTTGTAGTTGAACTAATGGAAGAAAACTTAGTAAATAAGATTTTGATTTTTGAAATCAAACACCATATCAGATATTCTCAGAAGTAATGTTCTACCTAAGTTGTACCCAATAAAAAAACCGACCAGTATTACTGATCGGTTCTTGTACTCAAAGCGGGAATCGAATCCGCACGCCTTTGCAGCCTATGGCTTGTGTTATCACCACACCGTTGGCTAAATTTATACAATGTCAAACTTTGCCTTCAAATTCTCCACATGATGGGCAGATAGCCAATTTATAAAGTCACTTATGTTTTTAGGGGTAAAATGATCAATACCGCCATCCATTAGTAAAAGTGTAACTACGCCAGAGGTTGCAATGAACTTTCTCAATTGGCTCGGGCTATATTTAAAATCGGGATATAGTTCGGGTAAGTTCATAATTTTGATGTGAGGTTTTACAAAACGAAAATATCAGTTTCCGTACGGAATAATAAATACTAATTGGTAACAACTGTTAAAAAGTCTTGTTAAAAACAAACCTGTCAGGAAAGAAAATCTGAATAGCCGATGATCGGCTATCATTGCTAAACAAAAAAGCGCGATATGTTTATCAGGTTCAGTCGATTTTAGAAGTACTCAGAACCGAATTACTAACTAACCCTCCAATACCGATCGTACTTTTTCGCGATTGGGACGAGAAACCGGCACCTTATCGCCATTGGTTAATAGCAATACGCCGCCATCTTCCTTAAGCCAGCTTTTTACAAAGTTGATGTTCACCAGGTGACTTTGATGTATCCGTAAAAAACTATTGGTGGGCAGCATATCCGCATACTCTTTCAATCCTCTTGATACCAGTATCCTTTCACCCGTTTGTAAATAAAAAAATGTATAGGTGTTGTCTGCTTCGCAACGCACAATATCTGTTAAAGCCACATATCTTATTTCCTTTTGTTGTTGCAAAGCTATTTTAGTTGGCAGGCTGTCGTCTTTTTTAAGGTGGCTTACTAAAAAATCCAGCTGCCGGTTATGCTGCTTTTCTTTCAGTTTGGTTTCAACTTTGGCAACAGCGGCTACCAGTTCATCAATATCCACAGGTTTTAAAAGGTAATCAAGCGCGGCAAATTTTACTGCCTGTATACCATATTGATCATAAGCGGTAACAAATATCACCTCGAACGTTCGGTTGTGTACCAGCTTCAATAAATTTAAACCCGAATCATCCCTTAGTTGAATATCCAGAAAAACCAGGTGGGGCAGGTGGGTATTAATTAATTCGGCAGCTTCATGGTTATTTATTGCGGTGCCCATAACATTAACCTGCGGACAATGCTTTGTAAGTAACGCCCGCAGGTTTTCAATGTTTGATGGTTCGTCGTCAACTATTATTGCCTGTATCATTTATAACCAATGGGTTAATGTGATCTTTACTACCGTACCACCTGCGCCTGATTGTACATCCAGCTTGATGGGCGAATCCTTATAGATGGTATTTAACAAAGCTATGCGCTTTTTGCTGAGTTGTAAACCTATGCCATCGTTTTGTTTATTAAATCCCTTACCATTATCTGCAATGCTAAGTTCAAGATCGGGGCCATTTGTTGCCATAGTAATAGTAATTTTGCCCGTACTTTCATCCTTAGGAAGTCCATGTTTTACGGCATTTTCCACAAATGGGTGCAAAAGCATTGATGGTATCTGAATGTTTGATGTCTCCAGATTATGATCTATTGATATCTTATAATCAAACCCGAAACGCATTTGTTCCATCTGCAGGTAATCATCCAATAATGCTTTTTCATCGCTTAAATTGATCAGATCATTATTGTTTAATACGTTGCGGGTAAGGCGTGCAAATTTGGTGAGGTAACGGTTGGCCTCGTCGGTATCTGTTTTGTTGATGAGGTTTTGTATGCCCGATAATGCATTAAATAAAAAGTGCGGGTTTAGTTGCGAGCGTACGGCATCTAATTGTAGCTGCGCCATATCCTTTTGTTGTTTCTGCTCGGCCAATAGCTTTTTATTGCGCGTCCTGATCGTATAAAAAATAATTAAGACCAAACAGGTAATTACCACAAGCCCAATGATCACATATTTGATAACCGTTTTTTGGTCCAGAACGGTATCTGATGGTAAAACGGTGAAGCGAAAAGTTGTAGTTTTTTCGGGGAAAGATTTGATGCGGAAGCCACCGGGTAATTTGGGGATGATCTGTAACTCATAATCTCCGGGTTCATTAAAAAAGGTGGAATGGATCTTTATAAACGGCAGACTACCTGTTGGGCCTTGAAAATAATTATATTCCCAGTTGTTTGATACCAACTCACTTTTACCTGTTGCTATATTTTTTATATATACGGTATATATAAAAGTCACATCACTTGGTTTTGTTACCACATAAAGTGCGCTAACGGTTAATGTGTCATGTATCTTAAATTTAAAACCATCTTTCTGGTTCTCCATTTCTACACCTTCTCCCTTTTTACCTGTTACGCCACGAGATACAATTTCAATTTTGGCGGATTCAATTTCCTTGTTATAAATAATGGTTGATTTAACCAGGTGAGGGGCGGTTATTTTATAGGTTTCAATATTTAGCATTTTGTTTTCTACATTAAATACGCCCAGTTCAAATTCAATGGTTTTGTTTGCTCCCCATGATTTCTCGTTTCCTTTTACAATAGGTATCGCATTTGTTGCCAGTAGTTTGTTGTTGTTCTCAATAATATTGTAGCGGTAATAACTGGCACTATCTTTAGGTATATATCCAAATACTGTTACTTTTTTTGTGCCTTTTAAAAAAACATAGTTTTTAAGGGGTTGGTTGGCAAGCATATTATGATACTCTATCCATTTGGTGTTTTTATCAATACCAATAGTAAGACCAAAACCTCCGCCTCCGCCTCCGCCAAGCGCCGATGCAGAATACCTTATGAAATTACCTTTTTCGTCAACTGATTGATTAATTGGCTTTTTTTGTGCTTTAGCTATTACACAAAAAACGCTAAGCAAAACTAAAATGAGTTTTATTTTTTTCATTGTCGTAGGTTTAATTTTTCGTAAACCTGCAACTAATATATAGTTTACAAAACCATCAATTGGTAAACTACATATACTATATTGTATTCGGCATCATTTAAATGGAATATTGCTGCCCATAAAGAATCTTGGTCGGGAAAGAACGAATTGTAGTCAAAATACAGGTTAAAAACTTTCTAAGCAATTAGTTGCTATTCGCGTCAAATAACCTTTCTTGTCTTCCATATACTGAATTTCAATATGAATTTTTTTGTTTTTATCAGCGATCGCCAGTCGATAAATAATATTGCCGACAATAAAAGCAAGCCTATTACCAAACTCGTGATTGATTGCCAGGATAATCCTCCGGATATGATGGATGCGGCATTTTCTGATGCATATTTACCCAAATGCACGGAAATTGCATCGCTTGTAAATTTACCTACAAAAAATATCGGAATTATTTGCGATGCGTTTATTCTTGCCATACCGCTTGCCAGGAATAAAGGTGTTGTGGGCAGCGGCAGCAAGGTGTAGGCAAATATCGCCATCTGACCTTTCCAGCCTGTTTTTTTCATTTGTTCGCCCAAAAATTGTACGTCTTCATTCTTTGCTTTTTTAAAAATCCTGCCGGCAAGAAAAGGGATATACAAGGTAAGGACATATCTACCCAAAATAGAGCCCAACACGCCAATTGTAGTAACCAGCCAAATATTTAAGCCATATACGATTTGGAAAAAAGCCATAATAGTAAAGGCCGGAGGAAAGGGAAATGGTACAACATCAAACAAAAAGGAGCCTAAAAAAACAAAAAGATATTGCCACCACATTTAGTAATTTGTTAATTTTTGACTAAGATACATCAATAAATATACGGGTTAAATGACAACAATCATTTAATTCATTAATGAATATCAGGATTTTAAAGAGGCCACTTTTAACATTTGTTTAGCCTATTGTTGGTGTCACCGCGCCGTAATAACAAAAAAGCCCGATATTGCTATCAGGCTTTCAGTCGATTCTTTTTTGAAGTACTCAGAGCCCCGATACGATCGGGGCACGCCTTTAAAGGGCACCCCGATTGAAAATCGGGGCGTGTCTACCAGTTATTGGTCGTTTTTAAAAGCAGTGATAATTTTTTCAATATAGGCGCGGCTTTTCATCTTCTTTATATAAAGTTCCCTTGAATTTGCTTGGGGCTTTGTTTTGTAGGTTTCATAGGCCATAACTGTCCAGGGACCTTTATTTTTAGTGGCAGTTACTTTACCGTTGTTATGTCGTTCTATTCTTTCGTCGATATCAGATGTATGGCCGATATAATATCTTCCGCTTTTTGTAGATTGTAAGATGTAGGTGTAAAACATAAAGCAATATAAACACAAAAGCCATTCAAAAAGAATGGCTTTTGTACTCAGAGCGGGAATCGAACCCGCACGCCTTTAAAGGGCACAGGATTTTAAGTCCTGCGTGTCTACCAGTTCCACCATCTGAGCAGATGCTTTTAAATTAACTCATTGTGTTAAGTAGAATCCTTTTTCGGTAATTGATCATCAATCGCCTTTAAAGGGCACCCCGATTGAAAATCGGGGCGTGTCTACCAGTTCCACCATCTGAGCGTTTATGTACCAATAAATTGGGACTAAACTTTTAAAAATAAATCCCTTCTGCTGGTCAGAAGGGATTTAGAGCGAAAGACGAGATTCGAACTCGCGACCCCGACCTTGGCAAGGTCGTGCTCTACCAACTGAGCTACTTTCGCATTTTTTAATTTCCGCAATTCACTATCGCGTTTGCGGAGTGCAAATATAGCCAGAAATGAATATTCTGCAAGTAAAAGATTTATTTTTTTTAAGAAACTTTATAAGTCGCTGTTTTTCAAAACATCCGCGATCAAGTCTGCCTCATAACCGCGGCTCATGGCGTATTGCTACAGTTTATAGTGTCGCTTAAAGTTTGATTTCAACGTCAGGAGTTCATAAAAAAAAGTATTTTAGCATAGATTAAATAGTTTAATTATGAGCATGATCGGTAATTTGCTTAGGGTAAACCAAACTGAGCTGAACGAATATTTAAATGACAGTTCATTATTGGAAGGTCGAATTTATAATGAAGAAGCCGATGATCCTAGCTTGGTGGATATTGATAAGGCTTGGGAAGGAGTTATATTTTTATTAACAGGTCAGTGCTTGGCCGATGCTGACCATCCGCTACTCGCTGTGCTTTTTAGCGGTCAGGTTATTGACAATGATCAAGATCTAGGCTATGGACCGGCACATTACTTGACACCTGAGCAGGTGGTGGAATTGAATAACCAAATTTCTCAAATTACAGTTACAGATTTGAAACAGAGATTTGAACCAGTGAGAATGATTGAATTAGGTATTTATCCGGAAATATGGGATGATAGCCCTGAAACGTTTGAGTACTTAAACGAATACTTTAGTATCGTTCAACAAGTTTACAAAGAAGCATCACATAAAAATCAAGCAATAATTTCATTCATAAGCTAACTTTATAAGTTGCTGTTTTTCAAAACATCCGCGATCAAGTCGGCCTCATAACCACGGCTCATGGCGTATTGCTGTAGTTTATAGCGGCGCTTAAACTCGGTTTTTTCCTTAATTAATGGGGCTTTTTTGGCTATTACCTTTTGCAAAGCCTTTAAATAATCATCACCATCAATAGTTAATAACGCTTTTTTTATGAGTACATCGGGTACTTTTTTGAGTTTAAGCCCCTGTTTAATTTTAATGCGTCCCCAGGCTTTCTGCTTAAACTTGCCTTGTACATAGGCTTTGGCAAAGCGTTCCTCGTTTAAATAGTTACCGGTTATAAGTTGCGATATAATGTTTTCTACCGCGTCTGTCCATAATCCCCATTCATAAAGTTTATCCCTTACTTCCTGCTGCGAGCGTTCCTGGTAGGCGCAATAATGCTCGGCTTTGGTAAGGGCTACTTTCTCATCCGTAATTTTTCGGGGTTTTTGGTCGTCCATTAAAACCAAAATTCGTTAAAATTCTTCTATTGTTTAAAATATAAGCAAATTCGTATTTAATATGCTCAGCAACCATTATACCATAGCCCAAGTACAGCAAATTATCAACGCCGCAGGCGATATTGTAAAGGAAGATACCATTAGTGTACTGCTTACCGATAGCCGCCGTATTAATAACCCGGCAGGTGGTTTATTTTTTGCCTTAAGCGGCAGGCGCAATGGCCATGAGTTTATTGCCGAGGCCTACTCTGCAGGCGTACGTAATTTTGTGGTTAAAGATGGCCCCGAAATAAAACTACCCGAAGCTAATGTTTTAGTAGTGACTGATGTATTGACCGCCCTGCAGCAATTAGCCAAACACCACCGCAGCCAATTTGAGTTGGAGGTGATAGGCATAACAGGCAGCAATGGCAAAACCATAGTGAAGGAGTGGTTGTACCAATTGTTATATGCCGATAAAAATATTGTACGCAACCCAAAAAGCTATAACTCGCAGTTGGGGGTGGCGCTTTCTGTATGGCAAATTACGGTGAGTAATAACCTGGGCCTGTTTGAGGCGGGTATATCGCAACCCGGCGAAATGGAACGGCTGGAGGCCATTATACAACCCACTATTGGGGTGATGACGCATATAGGCTCGGCACATGACGAGGGATTTAATAGCGATACCGAAAAAGTACAGGAAAAATTAAAACTGTTTAAAAACTGCAAACTGCTGGTGCATAATTACGACCAACTACTGCCTTATAAAACAGATCTGCCCCAAACCACCTGCTTCACGTGGAGCCGCAGTTTTAACCAGGCGGATTTGTATGTGTTTACCGAGACTGTGATATCCAAAAGCTATTACCTGCGTGCTATTTTTAAGGGGGAGGAGATAGAGTGTTTAGTGCCGTTTACCGATAAAGCATCGGTAGAAAATGCCATTATTTGCTGGGCAACCATGCTGGCTATGGGCTATAAACCTGCCGAGGTGGATAAGCGTATTGAACGACTTACCCGTGTAAGTATGCGTTTGGAGTTGAAGAACGGGGTTAATGATTGCTCCATAATTGATGATTCTTACAACTCGGATATACAATCGCTGGAGATTGCGCTTAACTTTTTAAATCAGCAAAATCAGCATCAAAAAAATACGGTGATATTGTCGGATATATTTCAATCCGGTTTACCAGAACAGGAATTATACAGCCAGGTTGCCCAATTGATTAAAGCGCAGGAAGTAGACAAATTTATAGGGGTGGGCGAAGCGTTGATAAAATACCAGGAACTGTTTGATGTGCCCGAAAAGCATTTTTATCCGGATACCGTCGCACTGTTAAACCACCTAAATACGCATGAGTTTAAAGACGAGACCATTCTTATTAAAGGGTCGCGTACGTTTGAGTTTGAGCGGGTGAGCCGCGCACTTACCCAAAAGGCCCACGAAACGGTGATGGAGATCAACCTGAATGCTATGGTACATAATTTAAATTATTATCGCTCCAAGCTGCAACCGGGTGTAAAAACCATGGCCATGGTGAAGGCATTCTCGTACGGTAGCGGCACTTTTGAGCTGGCTAATGTATTGCAATATAACAAGGTTGATTACTTGGCAGTTGCCTATATTGATGAGGGAGTGGCCTTGCGCCAAACCGGTATTAACCTGCCCATAATGGTACTCAATGCCGAGCCATCAGCTTTTGACAAACTGGTAAAATGCAACCTGGAGCCGGTAATATACAGTTTCGGTTTGTTTGATGAATTTATAAAATATGTACAGCACCGCGATATTTTAAATTATCCTATCCACCTCAAAATTGACACGGGCATGCACCGCCTGGGTTTTGAACTGGTAGATATAGATATGCTGGGCGACCTGCTGGAGCAAAATAAATTTATAAGGGTACTCTCTGTATTCTCACATCTGGCTGCCAGCGAAGCAGAGACATATGATGATTTTACTTTAAGCCAAATAACCCGGTTTAAAACTGCATACACGCATATTGAAAAAACCTTAGGCTACCCGGTTATTAGGCATATTTTAAACTCATCGGGTATCACCCGTTGGCCGGGCGCGCAGTTTGATATGGTGCGACTGGGAATTGGCTTATACGGCATTGATGCAGCCATCCCTGCCGATGATAACCCTTTGCAACCCATAGCCAGTTTAAAAACCAATATATCACAAATAAAAAAATTACCCGCGGGCGAAACTGTAGGGTATGGCCGTAACGGTGTATTACCCAACGGCGGTAAAATTGCCACGGTACGTATTGGCTATGCCGATGGTTATTTACGTGCACATGGCAACGGTGTAGGTAAAATGATGATAAACGGCATAATTGTGCCTACCATTGGCAATATATCCATGGATATGACCATGCTGGATGTGAGCGAGGTGGTAAATGTGGAGGAAGGTGACGAGGTGATCGTGTTTAACGATCAGCTTAAAGTAGAGGATATGGCCGCCCAGATCAATACTATTCCGTATGAAATTTTAACTAATATTTCTCAAAGGGTAAAAAGAGTGTATTTTTATGAGTAATTAGCACTCATGAAAAAGTTAGCCGGAGCACTGTTAAATTATTTCTTTAAAGGACTCATTATTGTGGTACCCTTGGGTGCCGCTGCATACCTCATGTTCTGGGCCGTATCGGCAGTTGATAGTGCTTTAAACCTAAGCGATGTTTTATGGGTCAATCCTAAAACCGGAAAATCTATGTATATACCCGGCCTGGGTATATTAAATGTGGTAGTAATTATCATGATAGCCGGCGTATTGGTTACTAATGTAATTACTGATCCTATTAAACTTTGGTTTAACCGCTGGATAAACCGCTTGCCGTTTTTTAACTTTCTATATTCTTCTATAAAAGACCTCACCGAAGCTTTTGTAGGCGATGAAAAGAAATTTACCGAAGCCGTAATTGTGCAGGTAAACGAATTTGGCTTAAAAAAGATCGGCTTTTTGGTGCAAAAAGATTTGACCAAACTCAGTCTTCCGGGCGAGGTTGCTGTATATTTTCCTTATTCCTATTCGTTTGCGGGGCAGGTAGTTATTGTGCCTGCGGATAAGGTAAAACCTATTGCTAAAAACTCTGCCGATATGATGAAGTTTGTTATATCGGGTGGGGTGAGTGGGTTGGAGGGGTAGTTTCAATTTTCCCTTTACCTTTTCCATTTGGTTTTTTAAACGTTCTCATCACTAATACAACACTAATCAGCATCAGTAAAGCGGCTAAAATATAAGGCGCCCCCGGGAAATAATAGCTGCTGCTTTTGTCTTCGGTAAAGTGATAAAAGATATAACTGAACAGTAATGGCCCAACAATTACACTTAAACTGTTCACAATAGTTAGCGCGCCCTGTAATTCGCCCTGCTCGTTTTTAGCAACTTTGTTGGTGGCCCAAGCCTGCAGCGCAGGGCCTGAAATACCCCCAAGGCAATAAGGTATCATACATAGATACATCATCCAGCCTTTATTGATAACCGCAACCAGCACGAGGCCAACGGCATAAAATAACAGCCCCCAGATGATGTTTTTTTGCTGACCGAACTTAGGTATGGTATAACGTATCAATCCGCCCTGTATGCCCACTAATAGCAGGCCTATAACCACACCTAATGTACCAATGCTGGTTAGCGTCCAGTCAAACTTCTCTATCAGGTAAAAGGATAATAAATATTCAATAGCTTTTTGGCCAATATAAACCAAAGTGATAGCACCGATCAATTTGCTCAAACCGCTATGCCTGGCAAATACCTTTACCAATGCACCAACCGGATTTGCACGTTTCCATTCAAATTTGCGGCGGTGTTCGGGCTTTAATGATTCGGGCAAGATAAAGAAGCCATACAGGGCGTTAAAGGCCGCGAAGGACGCTGCCGCTAAAAAAGGAAATTTAACATTCAATTCGCCTAAATAGGCCCCTAATGCAATACCAATGATCAATCCTACACCCGATGCAGCGCCTACCAAACCAAAATTGGCCGAACGTTTATGCCCGGTGCTAATATCGGCTATATATGCCGTAGCGGTCGAGGTAGTGGCGCCGGTTATACCGGCTATAAAACGCCCAACAAATAACCAGGCAATTGTAGGGGCAAAGGCCATAAATACATAATCTATACTAAAGCCTGCTAATGAGATCAACAGTATTGGCCTTCGTCCGTACCTGTCGCTCAAATTACCCATTATAGATGCAAAAATTAATTGCATACTGGCATATACAAAGGTGAGCCAGCCGTTATATCTTGAAGCGGTACTTACATCTACATGCCCCAAGGTTTCTAATAACTTAGGCATTACAGGTATAATGATACCTAAACCCAGTACATCAATAAAAATGGTCAGGAAAATAAACCCCATCGCCGCTGACCGTGATTTGGTTTTTGGGGGAGATGGGTTTGGAGCAGATGCCAGTTTATCGGCCATAAAAATTAAACAGGGTTTTGTTAAGCAATGTTATAACCAATAATTTTAATTTGTGTTTCTTTTAAAACTACGCACCGCTAAAATTGCACTGGTAAACATTAATAAAGCACCCAGTAAAAATGGTGCGCCGGGTAAATGTAAAGGTGTGCCGGGTTTGGTAAAATAATAAAACAGGTAGGTCATTACCCACGGGCCAAATATGGCGCTTAAGCTCATTAAACTGGTTAAAGCACCTTGTAGTTCGCCTTGTTCGTTTCGTGGCACCTGCTCGGTCATAATGCCCTGCAGGGCGGGGCCCGCAATACCACCCAGTGCATAAGGTATCATAAAGGCAAACATCATCCATCCTTTATCGGCAATGCCAAATAATATTAAGCCAATGCCATATAGCACCAGGCCTATCCAAATACTGCGTTCTTTACCTAATTTAGGTATAGCCACACGTATTAATCCACCTTGTACAGCAGCAATAGTTAAACCTACAAAGCCTAATGAATAACCAACCATGGCTTCATTCCAGTTAAATTTTTCAAAAGTGTAAAAGGTCCACACACTTTGTACAGATTGTGCTGCAAAATACACGAGGAACAGACTAACTGCCAATCCTAATACAGCAGGGTATTTTTTTAATTGTAATAATGAACCCAGAGGATTGGCCCTTTTAATATCAAACGGGCGACGGTGTGCCGCATCTAAAGATTCTGGCAATACAAAATAACCATAAGCTGCATTTAACAAGGCTAACACCCCTGCCGCTATAAACGGAAGATGTGTACTATATTTACCTAATATTCCTCCTATAACAGGCCCCACAATAAAACCTATACCAAAAGCAACACCTATCATTCCAAAGTTTTGGGCACGTTTTTCGGGCGTGCTTACATCAGCAATATAAGCCGACGCGGTAGTGAAACTTGCACCAGTGATACCTGCAACAATACGGCCTACAAATAGCCAGCCGATAGTTGGGGCAAATGCCATAAAAAAGTAATCTATCCCGAAGCCAAATAACGATCCCAGTAATACCGGGCGGCGGCCATATTTATCACTTAAGTTGCCCAGTATGGGGGCAAATAAAAACTGCGTTACAGAGTAGGCCACAGTTAATAACCCCGCATAGCGCGACGCTTCACTTAAGCCACCATGTATTAAAGTTTGTATCAGTTTAGGCAATACCGGGATGATGATCCCTAATCCCGTAACATCAATTAAAAGTGTGATAAATATAAAGCTGAGTGCAGCTTGCTTGTTAGGTTTGGCCATAAGGTGGCTAAAATAGATATTACAATGTTAACTTAATAAAAAATGTCATTTCGAAACGCAGTGAGAACTATATCTTGAGCGTAGTGAAAAAATCTATACATATGCTACTAACGCGTGTATGGATTTCTCGCTATGCCCGAAATGACAAGGAAATTTTTTAAAAATTCGGTTTAAGTACGTATTTGTTGTAGAAACGCGTGATATGTTCAACAGCTTCTTCGGCGGTATCAACCAGCCGGTATAAGTTCAAATCATCAGGGTGAATATTATGCTCTTCGTTCAGCATTTTATCTTCCACCCACTTGAATAAGCCGCCCCAGTATTCTTTGCCTACAAACACAATAGGGAAGCGGGCAATTTTACCGGTTTGTATCAAGGTTATCGCCTCAAATGATTCATCCATGGTGCCAAAGCCGCCCGGCAATACTATAAAGCCCTGCGAGTATTTCATGAACATTACCTTGCGGATGAAGAAGTAATCAAACTCCAGTATTTTATCCCTGTCGATGTATTTATTATGGAACTGCTCAAAAGGCAGCTCAATATTTAACCCTACAGATTTACCCCCGGCTTCATAAGCACCTTTGTTGGCCGCTTCCATAATACCGGGCCCACCACCTGATATTACACCATAACCGTGCTCGGTTAATAAGCGCGCAGTGTCTTCGGCCAGTTTATAAAACTTGTTATCGTTGTGTGTACGTGCCGATCCGAATATGGATACACACGGGCCAATTTTAGCCAGTTTTTCAAAGCCGTCAACAAATTCGGCCATTATTTTAAATATCTGCCATGAGTCGGTTACTTTTATCTCCTGCCAGTTTTTGTTTTCAAATGCTTGTCTTATTTTTTCGTCACCAGTCATATCTTCTTATTATATCAAATCATTAATCATCCGTCGTCGACTCACCCCGACTTCTCCCGATATTTATCGGGATCGTCGCCCCTCTCTTCCGCAAGCGGTAAAGAGGGTTTTTACTTTGCTTCCCTCTTTACGCCAAAGGCGAAGAGAGGGTGGTCGAGCAAAGCGATGACCGGGTGAGTCTATCACCGACCAATCCTACTAAACTAAGCAGTTGCTGCTTTTGTTTTAGCAGATGAGGTAAGCCATAACCCCGCAAAGGTAATCAAACCATTTACCAGGATGAGTTCGTTATCAAATTTATAGCCAATTAAATCTACAGAGTTGTTGCTTAAATAGTAACATATAGCAGGCGATAACAAACAAATAAACGGTACCAACTTATCCAAAACCTGTCTGTGGCCTACAAATAAGCCAAATGCATATAAACCCAATAGTGGCCCGTAGGTGTATGAAGCTACAGAGAATATGGCAGTTACCACCGCCGTGTCATTTATGGCGTTAAATATAATTATGGTTAAAAACAACAATCCCGAAAAAGCTATATGTACGTAATGTCGAGTAGTTACCCGTTTTTTACTGTTATTATCACCGCCCTTATTAAAATTTAAAAAATCTACACAAAAAGAGGTAGTTAAAGCTGTTAATGCCGAATCGGTTGTGGCAAATGTTGCTGCGGTTAAGCCCAACATAAATACTATAGCGGGTACAATACCCAAATATTGTAAAGCGATGGTAGGATATAAATAATCAGTTTTTTCAACGCTGATACCGTACTTGGCGGCATAAATGTAAAGCAAGGCGCCAACACTTAAAAAGAAGATATTGATCAGCACAAACACCGCGGTAAAGCTGAACATGTTTTTTTGCGCTTCCTTGATGTTTTTCAGGCTCAGGTTTTTCTGCATCAGGTCCTGGTCAAGCCCGGTCATGCCTACTGTGATGAATAAACCACCCAAAAACTGCTTGCTCAAATGCAAACGGCTGCTCATAAAATCGTTCACAAAAAATATTTTAGAGTAGCTGCTGTTTTTAATGGCATCTGCGGCTTCAAATATCGTGTAATCCAAACTATCACAAATAAAGTATATCGACAGGAAAACAGACGAAACCAGGAATAGCGTTTGCAAGCTATCAGTAATAATAATGGTTTTTAATCCGCCTTTAAAGGTATAGGCCCATATCAATACCAGGCATATTAATACAGTTACTGCGAAGGGCACATTATAGCTGTCAAAAATAAACTTCTGTAATACGATCACCACCAAATACAACCTAAATGCCGAGCCAATTACCCTGCTTATTAAAAATATTCCCGCCGCAGTTTTATAGCTCCATGTACCCAGGGCATGCTCAATGTAGCTATAAATGGAGGTCAGCTTCATGCGGTAGTATAAGGGAAGCAACACCGTAGCTATAATGATAAATCCTGCCGCGTTACCCAGTACGAACTGGAAGTAAGCAAACTCATCGCCGCTTGGCGCGCCAACTTTACCGGGTACGGATATGAAAGTAACTCCGCTCAGCGCGGTGCCTATCATACCAAAGGCCACCAAATACCATTTGGAGTTACGGTTGGCCACAAAAAAGGTATCATTATCTGATGATTTACGCGAAGTAAGCCAGGAGATAACCAATAGCACCAAAAAGTAACCGATGATGAAAGAGAGTAACAGGGCTGGGGTCATATATTTATGAGTTCTACCCACTTGTCATTTCGAACGAGGTACGAGGAGAAATCTATACACCTGCTACGATTTGCTTATGTATGGATTTCTCACTGTCGTTCGAAATGACAGTTGGGAATTTTTTCTTGCCGACAAGTTATCGATACTATTTTATTAATCAAAAATAAACTATTCTAACATTTCCGGACTTTCCGACTAAACACTATATTCGCATAATGAATTTCTCTTCTAAACTATTAGAAAACGCCGTTGCTGAATTTGCTAAATTACCGGGAGTAGGTCAAAAAACCGCTTTGCGCCTGGTGCTGCATTTATTAAAGCAGGAAAAGGCCGACGTAGAGCAGTTTAGCAGTACGGTAAGCAAACTGCGTAACGAGATTCAGTTTTGTAAAACCTGTTATAATATATCTGATCAAGCCGTTTGCGAAATTTGCGCGTCGCCCAAGCGCGACCAAAGTCTGGTTTGTATAGTTGAAGATACACGTGATGTGATGGCCATAGAAAATACCAACCAATATAATGGCGTATACCATGTGCTTGGCGGGTTAATATCACCCATGGATGGTATTGGGCCCAGTGATTTAGAGGTTGATTCACTGGTTGAGCGTTTAAAGCAAAGCGAAGCCAAAGAAATTATTTTTGCCCTTAGCGCCACCATGGAAGGCGACACCACTATATTTTATTTAGATAAACGACTTAAACATTTTAACTTAAAATTATCCACCATTGCGCGTGGCATAGCTTTTGGAGGTGAATTGGAGTACGTTGATGAGATCACCCTCGGGCGGTCTATCACTACACGTGTTCCGTATGAAAATTCATTAACCAGGTAGCTTATGAAACTAACAGTTATTATGGTAAATTACAACCAATGTAATTTACTCAAACAGGCACTAAATTCTTTAATTGTTGCCGGTAAAGGCATTGATTACGAAGTTATTATAGTTGACAATGCATCGTGTGATAATACGATAGAAATGTTGGCTTACCAATTCCCTCAATTTAAAATTTTGGCTAACCAGGTTAATGAAGGCATACCTAAAGCATACAATCGTGCCCTTGAATTGGCTAAAGGAGAGTATGTTTTACTGGTCAATGCGGATACAATTTGCGGCAAGGATACTTTAGAGAAAGTACTGGAGTTTATGGATACCCATGATGATGCCAGCGGAGCAGGCGTACGTATGTTATCCCCGCAAGGGAAATTTCTTGCAGAATCAAAACGCGGACTAACTAAACCATGGGTTGCATTTTTTAAACTGGTTGGCCTGGCCAGGCAGTTTCCTAAATCAAGGTTAGGTAACCGCAACCGTAAAGAATGGGTAGAAGAGTTTCAAACTACAGAGGTTGATATACTGAATGGCGCATTTATGTTGCTGCGCAGAGACATATTTAACGAAACCGGACTATTTGACGAGCGTTTTGTACGTTTTGGCTATGATATCGACCTGTCGTACCGTATGAAACTGGCCGGACTTAAAAACTATTATTTCCCAAAAACATACATTATCAACGCTAAAACCCAGACTATACCTAAATTTAGCTGGCAATACATTAAATACTTTTACGGCGCTATGTTTATATTCGCTGCTAAATACCTGTTTAAAGTACCCGAAATCAAAGTACAGGGGTTACCGCAGGTGTTTAAGCCGCAATATGAAGTTGAAAGATAAAATTGTAATTATCACCGGTGCATCATCAGGCATAGGTAAAGCATTAGCTATTGAATGTGCCAAGCGTGGTGCAAATTTGGTTTTAGCCGCGCGGCAATATGTCACCTTATGCGAGATAGCGCAAAATCTGCAACAGCAATATAATATTAAAGCTGTGGCTGTTGAATGTGACGTGGCAGTTGAAACAGATTGCGAACATCTCATTAAACAAACCCTTACTACTTTCGAGAAAATTGATGTACTCATTAATAATGCAGGCATATCTATGCGCGCTTTATTTAATGATGTTGACGTTAAAGTTTTACAGCAGTTAATGGATGTAAACTTTTGGGGTACAGTATATTGTACGAAATATGCTATGCCCGAAATTTTAAAAACAAAAGGAAGTATAGTAGGTGTATCGTCTATAGCAGGCTATAAAGGTTTGCCGGGGCGTACAGGATATTCGGCATCCAAATTTGCTATGAATGGCTTTTTAGATGCTCTACGGGTGGAGAATTTAAAAACCGGTGTGCACGTTTTAACGGCTTGCCCGGGTTTTACAGCATCCAATATTCGTAATACGGCTTTAGATAAAAGCGGCACACAACAAGGCGAGAGTACCCTACAGGAAGAGAAAATGATGACCGCTGAAGAAGTAGCCAAAATAATAGCTGACGGGGTTGAAAATCGCTCACGTACATTGATCATGACCGGCCAGGGAAAGCTAACTGTTTTACTCAATAAATTACTACCGGGTTTATTGGATAAATTGGTTTATAATGTGTTTACTAAAGAGAAGGACCCGTTATTGAAATAGCATGATCAAAAATATATTTTCCGCTTGCTTTTGGTAAAAACTATTTCCATCTTTGTTGTGCAAATGAACGTTACAAAAATAAATAATAGCTGGTGGTGGTTTAACGAGTAATCGTAAGGTAACCCCATGATTTAAAATATATAATATTCAAAAAGGGTTGCCGTAGGTAACCCTTTTTTGTTTTTAACAATTAAACGCATTCTAACTAAATTCCCTTTTGGGATATATATGAAACAAATACTAAATCGTCTTTTTGAGAATAAAGCTTTTACCAGGGAAGAATCAAAAAAAATCTTAACCGATCTGGCACAGGGTACTTATAATAACTCACAAATTGCTGCCTTTATGACGGCCTATTGCATGCGCAATATTACGGTTAGCGAATTAGAGGGCTTTAGGGATGCTATGTTAGAACTTGCTTTGCCGCTTGACCTGGAAACCGAAAACCTGATAGACCTTTGCGGTACAGGTGGTGATGGTAAGGATACTTTTAATATTTCAACCTTAGCATCATTTGTGGTGGCAGGTGCAGGTTATAAAGTGGCCAAGCATGGCAACTATGGCGTATCTTCTGGTTGTGGCTCATCAAACGTAATGGAGTATTTGGGTTACCAGTTTACAAACGATGCCGGTAAACTAAAAGACAGTATCAATAAAGCCAATATTTGTTTTTTACATGCGCCGTTATTTCACCCGGCCATGAAAACTGTGGCACCCATCCGCAGGGAACTGGGTGTAAAAACGTTTTTTAATATGCTTGGCCCAATGGTTAATCCGGCCCGGCCAAAAAACCAAATGGTTGGGGTGTATAATTTGGAGTTAGCACGTATTTACGCTTATTTATACCAGCAGTCTGATAAAAAATATACTATTTTGAATGCTTTAGAAGGTTATGATGAAGTTTCATTAACCTGCGATTTTAAAACTTTCTCTGCCGATGGCGAAAAGATAAACAGCATTGAAGCATTAGGTTTTGAAAAACTTGATCCGTCACAGATAGTTGGCGGCAGTACTGTTCCCGAATCGGCCGATATATTTATGAAAGTGCTGAATAACGAAGCTACAACCGCACAAAACAATGTGGTTTTGGCTAACGCTGCCGTAGCTATCAGGACTATCCATCCCGAAAAAACATTTGCCGATTGCTTTTATGAAGCCGAAGAAGCCTTATTAAAAGGATCAGCATTAAAAAGCTTTAAAACGCTGCTAAGTAACTAAAAATGAAAATCAAGGTCTGCGGTTTACGGGATAATATAGAAGCAGTAGCAGCTTTAGCGCCTGACTATATAGGTTTTATATGCTACGAGCCATCGCCAAGATATGTTAAAGATATACCTGTTGATCTGTTAGCCAAATTACCTTCATCTGTTTATAAAACAGCGGTGTTTGTTGACGAAAAAGAGGAAACTATTAATGGGCTAATAGATACTTTTGGTTTCAATGCCATTCAATTACACGGTAACGAAAGCCCGGATTTTGCTAACTCGTTTCGCGATAAAGTAACCGTGTTTAAAGCCTTTGGTGTAAATGCCGATTTTGACTTTGAAGAATTAACTCATTACGCCAACAAAGTAGATTATTTCCTGTTCGATACCAAGACGGACCTGCATGGCGGCTCGGGCAAAACTTTCGACTGGAGTATACTGGATAATTATACACTTAACGTGCCTTTTTTTTTAAGCGGAGGGTTAAGTTTGGATAATTTGGCAGAAGTTAAAACTATTACTCATCCGCAGTTTTTTGGGGTTGATTTAAATAGTAAATTTGAAACATCGCCGGGGGTAAAGGATATTGAAAAATTAAAAAAAGCATTTAATATGCTTAATAACAGAACTAATGAAATACGGAGTTAACGAACAAGGCTATTACGGAGATTTTGGGGGAGCGTACATACCGGAAATGCTATACCCTAATGTGGAAGAACTAAGGCAGCAATACCTGCAAATTATTAATGACGCCGACTTTAAATCCGAGTTTAATAAGCTGTTAAAAGATTACGTGGGTAGGCCTTCGCCATTATATTATGCTAAGCGTTACTCTGAAAAATATGGCGCCAATATATTTTTAAAGCGCGAGGATCTGAATCATACCGGATCGCATAAAATAAATAATGCCATAGGGCAAATTTTATTGGCGCAGCGATTAGGTAAAAAGCGCATTATAGCCGAAACAGGTGCCGGACAGCATGGTGTGGCTACCGCTACGGTTTGCGCGTTGATGGGTATTGAATGTGTGGTGTACATGGGCGAGGTGGATATGGCGCGCCAGGCACCCAACGTATCGCGTATGAAAATGCTGGGTGCAAAGGTTGTTCCCGCCACATCCGGTAGTAAAACGTTAAAAGATGCTACCAACGAGGCTATGCGCGATTGGATAGCTAACCCGGTTGATACGCATTATATCATCGGCTCGGTAGTAGGCCCATATCCTTACCCGGAAATGGTGGCTAAGTTTCAATCTATCATATCCGAAGAAACAAAATGGCAGTTGAAAGAACAAACCGGGAAAGAGCTGCCTGATTATGTTTTAGCCTGCGTAGGCGGTGGCAGTAACGCCATGGGTGCGTTCTATCATTTTTTAGATGATGAAAGTGTGAAATTAATTGCCGTTGAAGCAGCGGGTAAAGGTGTAGATAGTGGGCATTCCGCAGCAACTACTTTCCTTGGACGTGAGGGTGTTTTGCACGGTAGCCGAACCATATTAATGCAAACGGACGATGGGCAGGTTGTAGAGCCTTATTCTATCTCTGCCGGGTTAGATTATCCGGGCATTGGTCCGCAGCATGCGCACTTGTATAAAATTAAACGGGCGCAGTATGCCAATGTAACTGATGAAGAATCGTTACAAGCCGGTTTATTATGCTGCCAGTTAGAAGGTATAATCCCGGCAATTGAGTCGGCTCATGCTTTGGCATACTTAGAAAAAATGAAATTTAAAGCAGATGATAATGTAGTTATCTGTTTGTCAGGTCGTGGTGATAAGGACTTGGATACTTATATAAAATACTTTGGCTATTAGCCCCCTCTAAATCTCCCCCGGTAGGGGAGACTTGTTAATATTAAAATAAAAAATCCAATAGCCCCTCTCTACCGGAGAGGGGTTGGGGTGAGGCTTAATGAATCGCTTAAATAAACTTTTCGCAACTAAAAAAGATAATTTATTATCTATCTACTATACGGCGGGCTATCCTGCCATAAATACTACTATTGATATTGCGGAAGCATTGGAAAAAGCGGGGGCTGATTTTTTAGAGATAGGCTTCCCATATTCCGATCCGGTGGCTGATGGGCCGACCATTCAAAACAGCTCACAGCAGGCATTAGATAATGGCATGACGCTTAATGTGCTTTTTGAGCAATTGAAAGATCTGCGTAAACGGGTAACTATCCCCATTTTATTAATGGGCTATGTAAACCCGATAGTACAGTATGGTGTTGAGCGTTTTTGCAAAGCAGCAGCCGAAGCAGGGGTGGATGGCGTGATAGTTCCCGATTTGCCGATGTATGAATATGAAAATATGTATTCAGGCTTTTTTAAGGATAATAACCTGAGTAATATATTTTTGGTTACTCCTCAAACTGCCGAGGCACGCATCCGTAAGATTGATGAGTTGAGTAATAGCTTTATTTATCTGTTATCATCATCCAATATAACCGGGGGTAGTTTAAATGTATCTGATAGTATTGAAGGTTATTACCAACGTGTGAAGTCCATGAACCTTAAAAATCCAACCATCATTGGTTTTGGCATATCCAATAACGAAACCTATACCAAAGCTTGCCAATATGCTAATGGTGCTATTGTAGGCAGCGCGTTTGTGAAGCTGTTGGGTGAGGATGGGTATATGGAGAAGATACCCGGATTTGTGAAATTTATACGAGGTTGTTAACCAAACGTCATTGCGAGGAACGAAGCAATCTCTACGAAGGACATTCATTAAGATAAGTGTTCTTTTTAACTGGCATTGATGAGATTGACTGGCGAGTGCAGAGATTGCCACGCTACGCTCGCAATGACGCACGGGGGGTATTATTTACAAATACGCTTCCAAATCCCCTTTACCTTCACGAATGATCTCAAACTCGCCGGAGGTGCAGTCAACTACGGTTGACGGTATGTTATCACCATAACCGCCATCGATAACTATATCAACCAGGTTCTCATATTTTTCGTGGATCAATTCCGGGTCGGTTGAATATTCAATAATATCATCCTCATCATGTATGGAAGAGGATAGGATAGGGTGGCCCAATTCCTTTACAATACAACGGGCAATAGTATTGTCAGGTACACGTATACCTACTGTTTTTTTGTTAGAGCTTAACAGTTTAGGTACTTTATGGCTGGCGTTAAATATAAAGGTAAATGGTCCCGGTAATGCTTTTTTTAAAACGCGGAAAGTGGTGTTATCTATCGGTTTAATATAATCTGATATATGGCTCAAATCATAACACACAAATGAGAAATTAGCTTTTTCCGGTTTAATGTTCCTGATCTTGCAGATAGCCTCAATAGCTTTCTGATTAGTAATATCGCACCCCAAGCCATAAACCGTATCAGTAGGGTAAATGATGATGCCGCCTTTACGTAATACATCCACCACCTGCTGTATGGCTTTTTCATTAGGATTTTCGGGGTAGATTTTGATTAGCATATGGGGTAGAATTTCGGATTTCGGATTTTCGATTTCGGATTTTCTTTTCAAAAGTATACAAAAAAAGGCTCATGATGTTTTTAAACTTCATAAGCCTTTGTATAACGGTATAAATAAATCCGAAATCCGAAATCGAAAATCCGAAATTAATTATGCTTGTTTTGCAAACTGTACGCTGGCGTGTAATTTAATATCTTCGCCAACTACAATAGCACCGGCTTCGGTAATGCCATCCCAGGTTAAACCAAATTCTTTACGGTTAATTTTGCCGGTTACGTCAAAACCTGCTTTAGTGTTGCCATAAAAGTCAGCAGCCGAACCACCAAACTCTACATCCAGGCTAACCGGTTTGGTCACGTCTCTAATGGTAAGGTCACCTTGTAATTTATAATCATCACCGTCTTTAGTTAATGATGTAGAAGTAAAAGATATTTTTGGATATTTTTCCGCATCAAAAAAATCAGCAGATTTCAAGTGTCCGTCGCGTTGCTCCTGGTTGGTATCAATGCTGTTTACGTCTAACGTAATATTCACTTTCGCGTTTTGAAAATCTTCGCTATCAGTTTCTAAACTGCCTTCAAAGCTTTTAAATGCGCCTGTAACGGTTGATATAACTAAGTGTTTAACTTTAAATTGTACTTCTGAGTGTGTTGGGTCCAATACCCATTTTGTTGTTGCCATGATATGATTGTTTTTTTGTTAGGACAAATATACGAACAAAATAGATGTTTAAACATCTATTTATTATAAATTACATTTGTCAGACATTTTGCAACAAATTAACGTTGTAACACGCTTTTTGTTAGCAACAATCGTTTAGATTTACAATATAATTAAATACGCATGAGAAAACTTTTTATCGTATCAGTCATTATTATCATAGCCGTATTAGTAGGGTGGAGCATAATTTGGAGGCCGGCGGTGTGGTCGTTTGTTATATTTGTACCCATTTTTGTTTTGGGTGTTTATGATCTGCTGCAAACCAAACATACTATTGTGCGTAATTTTCCCGTGGTAGGCAGGTTGCGTTACCTGGCTGAAGATCTTCGCCCTAAAATATACCAGTATTTTGTAGAGAGCGATACCAATGGCAGCCCTTTTAACCGCCAAAACCGTAGCGTGATATATCAACGTGCCAAAAAGGTAGATGATACCCGCCCCTTTGGTACCGAGTTGGATGTCTATCAAAATGGGTACGAATGGTTAAATCATAGTATAGGTGCTATTGATCATCATACGCTTAATATTTCACCGCGTGTCAAAGTTGGCGGGCCCGAATGTACCCAACCCTATGATGCCAGCGTATTTAACATCTCTGCCATGAGTTTCGGCTCGTTAAGTACCAATGCTATTTTAGCCTTAAACAGTGGCGCCAAAATTGGCAATTTTGCGCATAATACCGGCGAGGGTGGCTTAAGCGATCATCATTTACAACCCGGCGGGGATATCATTTGGCAGATAGGCACAGGCTATTTTAGCTGCCGAAGCGCTGATGGTACCATCAATTATGAGGCGTTTGCCGAGCGGGCCAAATTGCCGCAAATAAAAATGATCGAGATCAAGCTATCGCAGGGAGCCAAGCCGGGGCATGGCGGTATTTTACCCGCGGCCAAGGTTACGCCCGAAATTGCAAGGATACGTTTGGTAGAGATGGGACAGGATGTAATTTCGCCGCCACATCACACCGCTTTTAGTAACCCCATTGAGATGATGCACTTTATTAAAAAGCTGCGCGGGCTTTCGGGCGGTAAGCCGGTTGGTTTTAAGTTATGCGTGGGCCATAAAAGCGAGTTTTTAGCTATCTGTAAAGCCATGATCAAAACAGGTATTTATCCTGATTTTATTACGGTTGATGGGGGCGAGGGTGGTACTGGTGCGGCACCGTTAGAGTTTTCCAATTCGGTAGGTATGCCGTTGCGCGAAGCGCTGGCTTTTGTTTATGATGCCCTAACGGGATTTGATTTGAAACAACATATCAAAATCATAGCATCTGGCAAAGTGGCTACGGGATTTGACCTGGTAAAGAACTTTGCTTTAGGTGCCGACATGTGCAATAGCGCCCGCGGAATGATGTTTGCGCTGGGCTGTATACAGGCGTTAGAGTGTAATACCAATACCTGCCCAACCGGCATAGCCACGCAGGATAAAAACCTGGTAGTAGGTTTAGTGGTGGATGATAAAAAAACACGGGTAGCAAACTTTCATAACCAAACGGTAAGCAGTGCTATACAAATGATAGGTGCTGCAGGCTTAAAGCACCCGGACGATATACACCGAATGTTTATTTACCGAAGGATAAGCCATAGCCAGATCATGACCTATGCCGAGCTTTTCCCTTACGCGCCTAAAGGTAGTTTACTGCAAACACCTTATCCGGCCAATTTTGAAATGGATATGGCCATTAGCAGCGCCGAAAGTTTTGTACCCGATTACAATAAAATTAGTACGATAGACAGGGTGGAGGCGAGTGCTTACACCAATAATTAAAATCGACGCGTCATTGCGAGGAACGAAGCAATCTCTACGTAAGCTAAGTATTCCCAGATTATAGCATCGGCCGCTCAATTGCCGCGGAGGCTGTTACTTTTGGCTTGATCCAAAAGTAACCAAAAGATCAAGTCAGCAGAGAGGCTTCTTTGCCGCACAAGCCTTTGCCCTGCAAATCAGGTAAAACCTGGGCTGCAAAAATTGCCCCAATGCTCAGCCAAACGCTTCGCAAATGTTGCTATGCCCTGCAGCTGCACCGCCCACCATTGTTTTACCTGATTTCGCCCGAAGCTTTTCTGCTGACGAGATGACAATTAATAATACATGGCTCAAAAATCCTTATGTTTATAACAAGTATCGCTTATCTTCAATCTATGGCACAACCCAAATTATCCAATACCGAATTAGTATCCGATTATATTGAAAAACTGGAAGAACCAACAAAAGAGATCGTTCAAGCCCTGCGCCAGATTATTTTAAGTACCGACCCTGAAATTTCCGAGGAAATTAAATGGAACGCCCCCAGCTTTTATTATACAGGCGAGATGAAGCCTTTTGATCCGAAAGAATACTTACGGTACATTATTGTGATGAACCTGCATAAACGAATCCTCATGGTTTTCCCGGGTGGTGCAAAGATCGACAACACATCGGGCCTGTTAACCGGCGATTATAAGGATGGCCGAAGGCTGGTATATGTAGAGACAATGGATGATGTAAAAAGCATAACCCCGGCATTGCAGGAGGCTATAAGGGATTGGTTGAGCAAGGTGGAGAAATGATAGCATAAAAAGGAGTTCAAACCGATCCACGTTTGAACTCCTTATATATCACTTAAAATTATTTTAAACTGGCCTGCAGTTGTTGTGCCCGTTCCAGGTGCATTTGTACAACAGGAGCAGTTTTGGCTGCAAAATCTTTCAAGTTTGCATCTAAACCCGTGGATGCCTGTGTTTGTAATAAATTCAGCATTTTTTGATGGCCCTCAACCATTGCGGTCATATAAGCCCTGTCAAATTCGGCCCCCGTTAAATTACGCAGGTTATCTGCTAAAGCTTTGTGTTCTGCATCAAGCGTATCAGGTAATACAAAACTTTTGTTTTTGGCCATATCCATTAATTCTTCACTTGATTTGGTATGGTCTGTTACCATCATATTGGCAAAATCTTTAACACTGCTATTGGCGGTTTTAGCCAATGCCAAATTGCCTAATTCAACTTCGGCCTTGCTACCGGCCGCTGCTTTTGCAATAAAGATCGAATCAGATAATAGTGCTGTGTCTGAAAGTCCTGCAGAGACACTATCTCCCATAGTTGTCTCGCTGGCTGATGAACATGCCTGGGCCAACCATAGTGTAGCCGCGCATGCTGATAATAAAAATAACTTCTTCATGTTTTTATAGATTGATATAATAAACTAACAACCAATAAATTAATTATGTTTTAAGAAGTTATTGTATAACGAAATTGTTATGTCGGTATTACTGAATTGAACAAAAAAAGGGGCTAAAAGCCTCTTTTGATCTTTAAAGCAAATATTTATTCTACTCAATCTTAAAAACCGCTGATGTAGCAAATGAAGTTTTAGCCGGATAGGTAATGGTAAGCCCATCAGCTTCCTGTTTCCATTGCAGGTTGCCGTTGTATCCCAATAGTTTTACCGATTTTATAGGTTTTTCCAGGTTTTTAGTTTCTGTACCAAATGATTTGATTCTTATTGATGTTCCCGCATCCGGTACGGTCATACAAAACGCGTATAGCGCATTGTTTTTGCCTACCGTAAAACGTATATCCTGCGTGTTAAATTTAAACTCAGCGTGTTTACGTCTTAATGCACCACCTGGTAACATTTTTAGTTTGCCGTTAACTTGTTCACCTTCGCCGGGTAGGGTCCAAGCATGGCTACCATAAACTGCTTCACCATTTCGGCGCATCCATACACCCACTTCCTTTAACATCTTTTGGCTACCTTCGTCTAAAGAGCCATCCGGTAGTATCGATATACATAAAGCAGCATTACCATCGCGGGCTATAGCTTCAATAATATAGCGTATCATCATACCTGAATCATACGTAAAATCTGGCTCGTAAAACCAATCGCCTACAGGTGCTTCGGCAATCCAGGGTTCGTTATTAATTATTTTTTCGGGAACACCAAATTCTTCAGTAGTAACTGTGCCGTTGGTTTTTTTACGGAACTTAACAATACTAAATGTATTTACCTTTCCGCGTCGTTGTAGGGTGCGATTATAAAAATCGGCAATAACACGCTGCATGGCATCGGCTTTAATACCCGTGCCTGTACCACTTCCGCTAAATGGCTGCTGGCTGGTGCCGTCAGTATAAATAAAATCTGGGTCGTAATGCTCAACAACATCCATCATGCGTAATGCCCATTGTGTGGTGTACCATTTGGAATAATCTATGTGGTTGATAAATATCCCTGCCGGTGCTGGTGACCAATCTGAATGCGCTTTTTCATTAACACCTTTATATTCGCGCAGGTCAATGCCATACAATAAGCGTGGATCATATCCTTCCCACCATTTTCCTTTTCCGTCACTTAGGGTAAGGTTGCCGTCATAGGGAATACCCTTTTTAGGGCCATTTTTGTCGCTGCCAAAAGCGGTTTGCCACCACCACCAGCTATATTCATGATGAAAGGTGACACCAAATCGTATTCCGTTGGCACGCGCCGCTTTGGCCCATTCGCCAATAAGATCACGTTTGGGGCCAATATTGACCGAGTTCCAGGGGTGATAGCGTGAGTTCCAAAGATCGTAATTGTCATGATGAACGCCTTGTATCATTAAAAAGCGTGCACCGGCGTCTTGGTATATTTTGGTAAGCTTAGCCGGGTCAAGTTTAGTCGGATTCCAGTCTCTTAGCACTTCTTTATAACCTACTTCAGATGGATGCCCATATTTTTTTAGATGATTTTTGTTGGCTTTTGTATCTTGTGAGTATAGTCTGCGGGCATACCAGTCGCCACTTTCTCCTGCAGATTGTGGGCCAAAGTGAACCCAAATACCAAACTTAGCATCACGAAGCCATGCAGGTTCTCCCGGATAATTTTTTTCGATAGATTCCCATGTAGGTTCAAATGGTCCGGGTGCAATTGGTATATCCAGTTTTATTTCCGTAAAGGTTCTGAAATTACCGACAGTTACACTATCAATAGGTAGCCTGGCCGGTATCGCCGGATATGGAGGTAATTTGGGAAGCTGGGTTTTGGTAGTAGCTTTTGTTTTTGCAACAACTTTTGCCCTTGGTGAACTTTTGGACTTTACTTTAATGTTTTGTGCATTTAGGTTAAATGACACAACTGTAATAATAAGGATCGCTCCTAAAATTCTTTTCATAATTAATTACTAATAGGTTTGATATTCAAGTTGGTAGCTTGATATTGGTATTTGTACCTGTTTTTAAGGCTTAATCAAATATAGATGGCATAAAGGGTAAATATTTGACTAAATGAGACTTTTTTTATACAAAGACAGCCCTTTAAATTAACTTTATATATTCAAACATCATTATGCTAAATAAAAGAGTTTTAAAACAAAGGCTATCTCTACTAAATACCGACTATGTTAAGTTAGATGACCGGTGGAACTATAAAAATATAGTAAGTCCATATCATCGTATATATTATATTGATGATGGGGAAGGAGAAATTTCAGATACCAGCCAAACTTTAAAACTTGAGCCGGGGTACTTGTATATCATACCAAGCTATACTTTATGCAACCTGATTTGTAAAAGTTATTTAAGTCAATATTTTGTGCAATTTTTTGAAGACTCTTCGGATGGCACAACCATATTTGGAGGGGTAAGAAGGGTGTCAAAAATAAAGGCTTGTGAAGTTGATATTATAAATTTCACACGTTTGGTTAATATTAATCCTGGCAGGGGAATCAATCGTTCATACAATCCTAAAATTTACGAGAAGCATGATTATTATGATGAGTATCAGGAGCTGAATAATTTACAAAACATGTCAAATTTTGTTGAAACCCAAGGTATTTTGTTACAGTTAATATCAAGGTTTTTAGCACCCGACATGCTTTATGCTGATAATGGCGGAGCAGTGCCTGTTAAAATTTTAGATGCTATGCATTTTATTATGGTGAATATTCACCTGCCAATATCAGTTGTTTCTTTAGCAGAGCGAGCCAATTTGAATACAACCTATTTTTCAAGGTTGTTTGAAAGGCATACCGGTATTCGTCCACAAAGTTATATTATCGAGAAAAGGATTGAACGCGCTCAGCATATCATGTCAACAAGCCAGATATCTTTATTGGAGGTAGCAGAACTCGTAGGATTTAAAAGTTTGTCTAATTTTTCAAGGATATTTAAAAAAGTTACAGGCTACTCGCCCAGACATTTTAAACACCCTAAGAAGTTAAATATGTAGCAACAAAAAAAGGGGCTAAAAGCCCCTTTAATATTTAATATGCTTGATAAGCTTATGCTAAAACTTGCTTAACTATCTCCGCAGCTTCTTTTAATAAAATAGCCGAGTAAACTTTTAAGCCTGAATTATCTATCAGTTCTTTTGCTTCTTTGGCGTTGGTACCTTGTAAACGTACAATGATAGGTACAGGTATGTTTCCAATTTCTTTGTAAGCATCAATAACACCTTGTGCTACACGGTCGCAACGTACTATACCACCAAATATATTGATGAGGATAGCTTTAACGTTAGGGTCGCTTAATATGATGTTAAAACCGGCTTTAACTGTTTGCGCGTTAGCGGTTCCGCCTACGTCCAAAAAGTTGGCAGGCTCGCCACCGGCCAGTTTAATAATATCCATGGTTGCCATAGCTAAACCGGCACCGTTAACCATACAACCAACGTTACCGTCAAGCTTTACATAGTTAAGGTTTGATTTACCTGCTTCAACTTCGGTTGGGTCTTCTTCAGTAACATCGCGCATAGCGGCATAATCAGCATGGCGGTATAAAGCGTTCTCGTCTAAATTTACTTTAGCGTCAACAGCTAATATTTTATTATCAGATGTTTTTAATACCGGGTTAATCTCAAACATTGATGAATCGGTAGCATCATAAGCTTTATATAACGACGCGATAAATTTGGTCATTTCTTTAAAAGCCTCGCCTGATAAGCCTAAGTTAAAGGCTATTTTACGGGTTTGAAAACCTTGTAAACCAACCTTAGGGTCAATTTCTTCTTTAAATATCAGGTGCGGCGTATGTTCAGCAACTTCTTCAATATCCATACCGCCTTCGGTAGAATACATGATGATGTTGCGGCCCGCAGCACGATCTAACAATACGCTGATGTAAAACTCTTTAGTTTCGGTTTCGCCCGGGTAGTAAACATCCTGGGCTACCAATACTTTACGTACCAGTTTACCTTCGGCACCGGTTTGAGGGGTTACCAGTTGCATACCTAATATGGCGCCTGCTTTTTCCTTAACCTCATCAAGGTTTTTAGCTAATTTAACGCCACCGCCTTTACCGCGGCCACCGGCGTGTATTTGTGCTTTTACAACAACCCAGCTTGAGTCGTAATCTTCCTTTAATTTTTTAGCAGCTTCTACAGCTTGCTCAGCAGTATCGGCAACTATGCCTTCCTGAACTCTGACACCAAAACTTTTTAAAATGGCTTTACCCTGATATTCGTGAATATTCATGCTTTTTGAAGTATTTGCGGTAAATCTACATTTTTTTTGATTTTAGTTTAGTAGTAAGTTAAAATTGTTGCAATTAAGTTTTAAAATAGGTTCATTATTATGAAATTGTTAAATTTTAAGGTGTAAAACCCGTTGTAATTTTTAATTTAATAACTGTAGGTATGGTTATAACTTCTGTGCCGAAAAAACTAACTTTGTAAAATGCTGAAAGCACAATCCATCCATAAGTCATACGGGCAATTACAGATATTAAAAGGCGTTGATTTTACTGTTGAACCTGGCGAAATTGTAACTATTGTCGGCGCATCAGGTGCGGGAAAAAGTACGTTGTTAAATATTTTGGGTACGCTGGATAAGCCCGACTCGGGCCGACTTTTTATTAATGATGTGGAACTGAATAAACTAAGCAATAAAAACTTAAGCGCGTTTAGGAATAAAGAGATCGGTTTTATTTTTCAATTCCATCATCTACTGGTTGAGTTTAACGCATTAGAGAATGTTTGCATCCCGGCATATATAGCAGGTACATCACGTGCCGCAGCCGAGAAAAGGGCTACCGAATTATTGCAGTTATTGGGGTTAGGAGACAGGTTGACACACAAGCCCAGCCAACTATCGGGCGGTGAGCAGCAGCGGGTAGCAGTAGCACGTGCATTGGTTAACAGCCCTGCTTTAATATTTGCTGATGAACCATCAGGTAATTTAGATTCGGCAAACGCTACGGAACTGCATCAGTTATTTATTCAGCTGCGCGATGAATTTAACCAGGCCTTTGTAATAGTAACCCATAACAAGGACCTGGCCGATATAGGCAACCGCAAGGTGTTAATGAAGGATGGTTTAATAGTAGATCAGCTGTGAGTATATTGATAACATCGGCTATGTCGGCAAACGCCCAAAGGCTAAAAGCACTACTCAATACCGAAAAAATCATACTGGGCGATCATGCGGATATACCCTCTTTTATGCTGCAACCCGGTAAAATGATCAAACTGCCCAGTCCGGAATCTGACTCCTATACTCACCAAATGCTTGCGCTGAGCCTGGATAATCATATTAGCCAACTGTATGCTTTAGAAGAAGCTGAGTACCGGGTTTTAGCCTTAGCCACCCAGTTATTTGACGAGTATGGCATCCAAATTTTAAATGGTAATGAAATATATTGATATAGATAAAAGCAAGCAGGCATTTGTATTTGAGCTGGATAATGTGATCTATCCTGAAAAGGACTATCTGTTCCAGGTTTATTACCTGTTTGCCGGTGCTATTGAATATACCGAACTCATAGACGCAAAAACTATAACCGATTTGATGGTTGAAACGTATAATGCAGGTAATAAAGACAAAGTTTTTGATGTAATAAAAGAGAAGTTGGGCGTAAACGAGAAGTATCGCCTTAACCTGCATCATTTATTACACACGGTTAAACTTCCCTTAAAACTATTGGTCTATAAAGGAATACTTGACCTGATGCAGGAAATTGTGGTTGACCGTAAAAAGTTGTTTATAGTTACCAACGGAAATCCTGCGCAGCAGTTAAATAAAATAAAACAAACCGAATGGCACGGTTTGGAGCCATATTTAACCTGCTATTTTGCAGAAGAAACTAAGCCCAAACCCGAAACTGATAGTTTGGAACTGTTATTAACCGATCATAACTTACTGCGTAAAGATATTCTGCTCATTGAAAACTCAGAAACAGACAAGCTTTTTGCCGAAGCTTGCGGCGTTGATTATTTAAATGTGACCGAATTTATTGGTTAGGCAATTAGTTATAATATAAATAGTTAACTTACGTTTAATATTCGCTAAAAAATATAAATGAAGAAATTAATCTACCTGTTTTTAATCCTTTCAGCAGGATTAATTATATCCTGCAAAAAGGATAATAAACCAGATAATAATAATACTATAGCCCCTTCAAAAACAGGCTCAACGCTTGACCTGATAAGGGATTCCATCTATTTATACGCACAAGAGTCATATTTATGGTATGATGGCTTGCCTGATTATGCTACGTTTAATCCGCGCAGTATAAGCGGAACCAATGATCTCTCGGCTCTGGTAAAAGAGGTTGATAAATTATCACAATATAAAATTAACCCGATCACCAATAAGCCTTATGAATATTATGAACCATCACCTGGCGAGGCCAAATACTCATTTATTGATGAGGGTGGAACATCTGCTCAATTAGGTGGTGTAAATGGCGATTTTGGTTTTGCACCGTTATATAATACAACTACTGATTTGCGCATTAAATATGTTTACGCAGGGTCACCAGCAGCGGCAAAGGGGATAAAACGCGGTTACCAGATCACTAAAATTAATGGTCAAACCAATTTAACCTATGATAATGGCGGAGCTACCACGCAATTTGTAGTAAATGCCATGTTTAATAGCAGTACAGTTTCAATGACTTTAAAAAGGCCTGATAATACCACTTTTGATGTTGATCTTGCTGTTGCTAATTATAATGTTAACCCTGTTATTATCTATAAAGTAATTGACCTGGGTGGCGGGAAAAAAGTGGGCTATATAGTATTTAACAGTTTTGTAACTGAAGATGTTGCTAAACCAAAATTGCAGGAAGCCTTTAACAGTTTTACTGCTAATGGTATTACTGACCTTGTGGTTGATTTGCGTTACAATGGCGGTGGTTATGTATCAACTGCAGAGTATTTGAGTAATTTAATAGTACCTGCCGGCAAAACCGGAAGCGCAATGTATACCACCTATTTTAATGATAAGCTGGCAGCGGGTAAAGCCAGTATTTTGGCTAACCAAATACGTAAAGATCCTACAACCGGCAGAACATATAATTATGCTCAGTTTGATTATACTCCAGATACTGAAAACTTTGCAAAAGAGGGCTCGCTTAACATTACCGGTAAAGTATTTTTTATTGTTTCGGGAAATACCGCTTCATCAAGCGAATTATTAATTAATAACCTGCGCCCCCACATGAATGTACAGCTTATTGGTACTAAAACCTATGGCAAGCCGGTTGGCTTTTTTGATATCCAGATCAATAAATACGAGTTATATGTGCCCCAATTTGTAACCAAAAATTCAGCAGGGCAGGGCGATTACTTTGACGGAATGTTGCCCGGAAGTATTAATTACCCCGGTATTATGGATTATGACGATGTTACCAAAGAATTTGGCGACCCTACCGAGGGTTTATTGGCCCACGCTTTAAATTTTGTGAAGACTGGTAATTATACTTCCACAGTGCAATCCAATCAATCAGTAGATGCCGGTTTAAGGTCATTCTCCGTATTGCAGTCAAGAGAAGCTGCATTGAAGTTAGATGACCATAAATTTAACGGTATGGTACATGATAAGCCGTTGAAGATAAAATAAAATATCAATCAATGTCATTTCGAACGAGGTACGAGGAGAACTTTCTCTTGAGCGTAGCGAAAAAATCTTTACATCCGTTCATATCGCAAGTGTATGGATTTCTCGCGTTGCTCGAAATGACAGTTGGGATTAAGCCAGTTCCCGCATATCAACAGGCACTACGCGCGATATTCCCTGCTCAACCATCGTAACACCGTAAATAACATCGGTGCTGGCAATGGTGCGTTTATTATGCGATACGATGATGAACTGCGAATCCTTAGAAAACTCGCGAATGATATTATTGAACTTATCAATGTTTGTATCATCCAAAGGCGCGTCCACCTCATCAAAAATACAGAATGGCGCAGGCTTTAACAGGTAAAGCGAGAAAAGGATAGCCGTAGCTGTCAGCGTTTTTTCGCCACCTGATAGCTGGTTGATAGATAGCGGCCTTTTCCCTTTTGGCTTCGCGATAATGTCAATGTCTGATTCTAAAGGATGCTGCGGATCGGTTAATATCAAATCGCACGAATCCTCATCATTAAACAACGAGCGGAATACTTTGATAAAGTTCTCGCGGATGCCGGTAAACGCCGCCATGAATTTTTCTTTGGCCGTATCATCTATCTCCTGTATAGTTGCCAGTAAAGAGGCCTTAGCTTCGCCCAGATCTTTCTTTTGCGTTTGGATGAATTCGTACCGTTCGTTCATTTCGGCATAAGCCTCCATGGCCATAGGGTTAATGGCACCAAACTCGTCCAATTGCCTTTTTAGTTTATCAGTTTTTTCGCGCAGGTCGTGCTCATTTTCACCTTCCGGAACCTGGGTATCCAGTAACTCTTCTATGTCAATATTAAACTCAACCGACAGTCGCTCTTTTAAGGCGTTCAATTCCAGTTTAAGGTTGTTGCGTTCGTCTTTTAGCTCATTCTCGATAACTTCAGCATTATCTTTTTTGCGCCTTAATAAGGTAAGCTCATTCTCACTTTCGGTAACATTACCGCGCCAGGTGTAGTATTCCTGTTCAGCCTCCTGTGTGGCTTTTTCCAGTTCTTCTTTCTGGCTATACATTTCCAGCAGGCTATCATCTGATGTATCTGAATTTTGCAGATGCTCCTGAATAGCCGCTTTTACAATTTCTAATTCAGCACTGTTTTGTTTGATCTGTTTCTCTAAAGTTTCTTGTTGGGTGTAACGATAGTCCATATCTTTCTCTAACCCCGAAACCTTGTTTTGCTGCTGATGAAAGCGGATATTCTCCTGGTTATAAGCGTTTGATTGCATTGTAACCATTTCATTCAACTCATTGAATTCAACTTGCTTTTCGGCTAATAGATCGCTTTTAATTTGGCGCTGTTCTTTAAGCTCAATTACTAATGGTTGCAGGCGCTCCATATCCGCTTTGATGGTAGCTATTTTTTGAGCTATGTCGTCCTTACGGTTAAGGCTGTTTTCAATAAAGGTTTGGTATTGCTCTTGCCGCGTTTTAACGGTAATTAGTTCGGTATTTAATTTATTCAGGTCTTCCTGTTTCTGTTTTATTTGTGCCGATTTGCCGGAAGCTTTTAAACCATCTAATTGGTTCTTCAATTCCTCTAAACGGGTTTTTAAATCAAATACACGTTCATCAGTTTGTTTGATCTCTTTGGCAAGGTTCTCTAAATTCTTGGCCCGGCCTATTCGCTTACCCTCAAATAAACCTACAGATCCACCGGCCATGGTATATTTGGTTTTATTGAATTTCCCGCTTTTACCTATTAACACTAACCCTTCTTCAATAGGCGCGTTGTTTAACTCATGTCCCAGGTCATCATTAACTAAATAAACGTTTTTAAGCAAATGGTTACAAAGTGGCAGGTAACGTTTATCTACCTCAATAACACTTAAAGCGGGTATCCAATTGGTATTATCGGGTGCTGTTGGGGTAGTGGTTACATGACTATAGTTATCCAACACAAAAAACTGGGCGCGTCCCTTTGACGAATTGCTGAGTAAGTTAATAGCGCGGATAGACTCATCATAATTCTCAACTACGTAGTAGTTCATTAATGGCTCCAGGTAATTTTCAATAGCTATACGGTACTCTTCTTTACAAAAAAGCACATCGCTAAACAAAGGCACGTTTTTTACCCATGCCGCGTTGTTTTTCAGGAAACGGATAGATTCAGGGAAGCCCTCCAGATTATCAACCAAACTTTTGGTCAAATTGTACTCATTTTGTTTGGCATCCAGCTTACGGCTCTCTACAATAATGGTTTCTTTAACCGTGTTCAGTTCGCTATCAAGTGCGGTAATTTGTTCCTGTAGCTGGGTTTCCTGCTCAACTTCCTCCTGGTATTCCTTTTCTGCCGACTCTGCACGTTGTTGCAGTTCAGCTACCACCTCTGTAAAATGCGAAAGCTCCGTCGTTTTATCAGCCGCGTCTTCCATATTCCGCTGGCTTTCCTGCTCTAATGCCTGCTGCTGTATTTGTAATATTTCGATATCCTTTTCTGCCTTGTAAGCCTGGTTTTGCAGGCTGGTATTGCTTTGGGTAAGATCGTTTAATTCGTTACGGGCGGCGGTTTGTGTTAGCTTTAACTCATCTACTGCCAGTTTTAAGTCGGCTACTTTATCAGTAAGTGTTTGCAGGCTTTCTTCTTCCTGCGCTTTTTCTTCGGATAGGCGCTTGATATTATACAGTACGTGGTTCAGCTGGTTGCGGTCGCGTTCCAAATCAGCACTTAGCCTTGCTTCCTTATCCTGCTGAAACTTAAGCTGCTCGTTCTTTATCTTTTTATCACTTTCGTAAGCACGTATTTTGGCTACGTACTCGTTGGTAGCTTTTTGCTGTGCCGCCAGGTTTTTTTCTTTGGTAATGCTATCCAGCTTTTGCTGTTGTAATGCGGCCTCCAACGTATCTATTTGCGTAACTATGCCGGTTTTGCTTTCACGTTCCTTTTGTTCCTGCTCCTCAATTTTACTTAACGATTCGCTGAAGGACACAATGCGGAAAGAAGCCAGCATCACACTTAACGTTTTATATTGCTCTTTCAAACGATAATAGCGTTCTGCTTTTTTGGCCTGGTTCTCCAGCATTTTGAGGTTCTTCTCTATCTCGAAAAGTAAATCCTCTACACGCTCCAAATCGGCTTCGGTATCTTTTAACTTATTGAAAGTTTGCTTTTTACGGAGTTTGTATTTAGATATACCCGATGCTTCCTCGAACAAATTACGCCGCGAACCTTCTTTATTGGATATGATCTCCTCGATCATTCTTAATTCAATAATAGCGTACGAATCTGACCCCACACCCGTATCTAAAAACAGGTCGGTAATATCCTTTAAACGGCATTGTACATCATTTAAACGATACTCGCTATCGCCGGTACGGTATAGCTTGCGGGTTAAGGTAACCTGCGAGTAATCAGTAGGGAGTATATTCTTAGTATTATCAAAAGTTAAGGAGACTTCGGCTAAATTTGCGGGCTTACGGCTTTTGGAGCCATTGAAGATCACGTTATCCATCTTCTCTGACCGTAACATGCGTGTACTTTGCTCGCCCAGTACCCAGCGTATAGCATCAACCACGTTTGATTTGCCGCAGCCATTAGGGCCAACTATAGCGGTAACACCCTCATTAAAATTGATGGTGATCTTATCGCCAAAGCTCTTGAAACCCTTTATCTCTAACTGTGTAAGCTGCATTTAAAGTTGATATCCCTCGCTATAAATTCGAGCCTTCAAATTAATCATAAATTATTGATATTTTAAAGGTAAAGGCCGTATCGTTTAATAAAAAATCCTCCTTACGTCAAAGACGAAGGGAAGATGTTGCGCATAGCGATGACAGGAGGGTAAATTATAACGTCTTAAACAAAAATCTCTCCCTTCAAATAAGTAACAGCTTTGCCACTCATTAATACGCGGTCGCCTTTTAATTCGCACCATAACTCGCCTTTGCGGGCAGATAACTGGTAGGCGTGTAGTTTGTCCTTACCTAATTTTTTGGCCCAGTAAGGTATCAAATTACAATGTGCCGATCCGGTAACCGGGTCCTCGGGTATGCCCGCCCCAGGCGCAAAAAACCGTGACACAAAATCTGACTTTTTACCTGGCGCAGTTATGATTACACCCACCGTATCCATTTTTGAGAGGGCGAAGAAATCGGGAGTAATGCTCAATATATCATCTTCGGTTTCATAAACCACAAAATAGTCTCTTGAGCGTAATATGGCTATGGGTGGTTTTCCCAAAGCTTCCGTCAATCCGTTAGGTATTTCAATAGGGATAGGCGGCCTTGAAGGAAAATCCATGGTATATTTATCACCAACTTTTTTTACGGTAAGCACACCTGCTTTAACGGTTTCAAAATGTATGGTATCGCCATTATAAGCTAATTCAGTGAACAGGATATGTGCTGCCGCTAATGTGGCGTGGCCGCATAGGTCTATCTCATATGTGGGGGTAAACCAGCGCAGGGCAAAGCCTTTGGCTGTTTTTACAAAAAAAGCAGTTTCGGCCAAATTATTCTCTTTAGCTATTTGCTGCATCATCTCATTGGGCAGCCATTTGTTTAGCGGACAAATAGCCGCCGGGTTGCCGCCAAATAATTGGTCGGTAAATGCATCGGCCTGGTAAATAGGAATAGTCATAGGTTATCTGTTTACAGTACTAATATAACCTAAAAGCTATTAAATAAGAAAGGCCGGATAATATATCCAGCCTTTCTTAATTCTTGACTCTTACTTCTTGATTCTAAATTATCCTAAATATGATTTCAGGATCTTACTTCTTGAAGTATGACGTAATCTTTGTAATGCCTTGTCTTTTATCTGGCGAACACGCTCGCGGGTTAGGTTGAATTTCTCGCCAATCTCTTCTAACGATAGGGGATGATTACTACCTAAGCCAAAGAATAATACAATGATCTCGCGCTCGCGCTCAGTTAATGTCGATAGTGAGCGTTTGATCTCTTCAGATAAAGATTCATTAATTAGTATCGAATCCGTATTAGGCTCGGCGTTTTCCAATACATCTAACAGGGTATTTTCTTCACCTTGTACAAACGGTGCATCCATAGATACATGGCGGCCCGAGTTACTTAGCGTATCAGATATTTTATCAACCGTAGTTTCCAGTATATCGGCCAGTTCTTCGGGTGAAGGCTCGCGCTCATACTCTTGCTCCAGTTTGGAGAATGCTTTACTTATTTTGCTTAATGAGCCTACCTGGTTCAATGGCAAACGTACAATACGAGATTGCTCGGCAATGGCCTGCAAAATAGATTGACGGATCCACCATACGGCGTATGATATAAATTTAAATCCTTTGGTTTCGTCAAAACGTTTAGCTGCCTTAATTAAACCTAAGTTTCCTTCGTTAATTAAGTCGCCAAGTGTTAAACCCTGGTTTTGGTATTGCTTAGCAACTGATACCACAAAACGCAGGTTGGTTTTTGTTAAACGTTCTAAAGCTGCCTGGTCACCCTCTCTGATCTTCTGCGCTAAAATTACCTCTTCTTCGGCTGTAATCAGGTCAACTTTACCTATTTCGTGAAGATATTTATCCAGTGATTGTGATTCACGATTGGTTATGGATTGGGTTATCTTGAGTTGTCTCATTTATATATAAACCTGATTCTTGATTTAATTTTAGAATTGAACGTGCAAAAGTATAAAATTGTTATGAAAAATTTTCACTATAATACTACATAATAAAAAGTTTACATTCTGCTAATTTTTTCAAAAAAATAGCACGGTTTTTGAGGTATTTCTGATTAGATAAATTATATTTCGGATAACTTAAATACCTGCTTTAATCGCACCCCTTTTTCTGTTTGCTGTACCGTACAGCACTCATTTACGGCATCATGCTCTAAAAATAAAATAAATTCTTTTTCTACAGCTTCATTTAAAAATATTTTTTTTTCGGCTAAAGTTTTCAGCGGAAACATATCATAAGCGGGTATATAGGGCAGGGGAATATGGCCTGTAGTTGGCACCAAATCTGCTACATATAATATTGTTTTTTCTTTATAAATAATAAGTGGCAGCATCATCGCTTCGGTATGGCCCGATACAAAACGGATGTGTATATTATCCGTAAAGGTAACACCATCCTGCACCTCAATAAATTGCAATTGGCCGCTTTGCTGTAAGGGTAAAATATTTTCTTTTAAAAAGGATGCTTTTTCGCGTTCGTTAGGGTTAATGGCCCAGTCCCAATGTTGTTGGTTGCTCCAATAGGTGGCATTTTTAAAAGTTGGGGTGAGGGTTTCGCCATCGCGTTTTATGGCACCGCCAACATGGTCTAAATGAAGGTGTGTTAAAATTACATCGGTAATATCATCAGTAGAAAAGCCCAGTGCAGCCAATGATCCCTCTATACTATCATCGCCATGCAGATAATAATAACTTAAAAATTTAGGGTCCTGTTTGTTGCCTATGCCGGTATCAATCAAAATTAATCTATCGCCATCTTCAATCAACAAACAACGCATAGCCAATGTGCACAGGTTGTTTTCATCCGCCGGATTGGTTTTGCTCCAAATAGTTTTGGGCACTACGCCAAACATTGCGCCGCCATCTAATTTGAAAAGGCCCGTATTGATAGTATGTAGCTTCATATTAAGTCAAAAGTAAAAATTAAAAAATCAAAAATGTGTGCATAAAAAAAGACCGATGGGTGAACCATCAGTCTTTTTGAATTTTGACTTTTTAATTTTGAATTACAAATGTATCACCTCGCCATACGCATCAGCGGCAGCTTCCATTACTGCTTCGCTCATGGTTGGGTGTGGGTGTACCGATTTAATGATCTCATGGCCGGTTGCTTCCAGCTTGCGGGCGGTAACAACTTCGGCAATCATTTCGGTAACATTAAGGCCTATCATGTGCGCGCCCAAAAACTCGCCATATTTGGCATCAAATATTACTTTAACAAAGCCATCTTTAGCACCCGCAGCACTTGCCTTGCCCGATGCCGAGAATGGGAACTTGCCAATTTTTAATTCGTATCCTGCTTCGCGGGCTGCTTTTTCGGTATAACCTACTGATGCAATCTCAGGGCTGCAATAGGTACATCCCGGTATGTTGTTATAGTCTAATGGCTCGGGTGAATGACCTGCAATTTTTTCGACACAGATAATGCCTTCTGCAGAAGCTACATGCGCCAATGCCTGTCCTTTTACAATGTCGCCAATGGCGTAAACGCCTTCAACGTTGGTTTTATAATAATCATCAACCAATACTTTGCCTTTATCGGTTTTTACACCATTTTCTTCTAAACCTAAACCTTCTAAATTGGTAGATATACCAACGGCTGATAAAACTATTTCCGCTTCTAAAGTTTCAGTTCCGGTAGCAGTTTTAACCGTTACTTTGCAAACATCACCACTGCTATCTACAGCCTCGACATTTGAGCCTGTCATGATATTGATGCCTTGTTTCTTCAAAATACGGTTAAGCTGCTTTGATATTTCTTCGTCTTCTAATGGTACAATATTGTCCAGATATTCAACTACGGTAACCTGCGTGCCTATGGAGTTATAAAAGTAAGCAAACTCAATACCTATGGCCCCAGAGCCAACCACGATCATTGATTTTGGTTGTTTGGGTAACGACATAGCCTGGCGGTAGCCAATAACCTTTTTACCATCTTGTTTAAGGTTAGGTAACTCGCGCGAGCGGCCACCTGTTGCCAATATGATATGTTTGGCAGTTATATCTTTAGTGCCTTCTTCGCTTTTTACTTCAACTACGCCTTTGCTTTTCAGCTTACCAACACCCATTATTACATCGATCTTGTTTTTCTTCATTAAAAACTGAACGCCTTTGCTCATGCCATCGGCTACACCACGGCTTCTTTTAATTACAGCTTCAAAATCAACCTCGCCGGGGCTTGGTACTCTTATACCATAATCAACAGCGTGGTTAATATATTCAAATACTTGTGCGCTTTTTAATAATGCTTTGGTGGGTATACAACCCCAGTTAAGGCATATACCGCCTAATGATTCTTTTTCAACTACTGCAGTTTTTAAACCGAGCTGCGAAGCACGGATTGCAGCCACATAACCACCCGGGCCCGACCCTATAACAATTACATCGTAGTTCATATAGATATAGCTATTTATTTTTTGAATGGCAAAGCTAAGTAAAAGGGCTGAAATGTAGAAAAATGATTGAAGGGTAACAATTTTTTTGACCTGATTATGCTAATAGACATATATGGTGTATAAAGGCACACCAAAAAAATGCGATTTTCTTATTAAATAAGCTATATTATTTAATACTTTTTGGTAATTACTATAAAATGTTAATAAATATATAATAAATATTAACATAAATTTAATATTACGTATAGTAACTACGATTATATTTGTGCAGTTAATTGATTTTATTATTATTCATTAAAGTACATGCAAATGAGGAAGTTTTTACTATTATTATTCGCCTGTGTTATTACTGCAACCTCTCTTTTTGCGCAGGTAACCACAGGTAGCTTAACAGGTACTGTTAACGATTCAAAAGGGGGGTTGCCCGGTGCAACCGTTGTAGCAACCCACGTTCCATCAGGAACTGTTTACACTACAGTTACAAGGGCAACGGGGCAATTTACCCTGCCAAACATGCGTGTTGGTGGGCCCTACACTGTTAAAATATCCTTTATTGGATATAATGACCAAACGTTTAACGACCTAAATGTTACTTTAGGTACACCGGTTAGTTTGGATGTTACCTTAGAGGATAACAGCAGGCAATTAAGCGAGGTAAGTATAACCGGAAGCAAAAAAGGTGCGGCTATCAGTTCTGAAAGAAATGGTGCATCAACCAGGGTTTCATTACAGGCATTACAAAGTTTACCTACTTTAAGCAGGAGCTTACAAGATTTTACCCGTTTAACTCCACAGGCAATTGCTACTACAAGCAATTCAGATGGCAGCCCGTTAGGTATATCATTTGCCGGACAAAACAATCGTTACAACCAATTTACTATTGACGGTGCAAACGCCAGCGATGCATTTGGTTTAGCCGGTGCAGGTACTAACGGCGGCCAGTCGGGCATTAACCCAGTACCTTTAGAGTCCATACAGGAAGTTCAGATATTATTATCACCTTATGATGTTACACAAGGTGGTTTTACAGGCGGTGGTATTAACGCGGTTACCAAAAGCGGTACCAACACTTTTCATGGTTCTGCTTACTACACTTATCAAAACCAGGATCTGGTGGGTAAAAGCTATTTAACAGGTGATAAATATGCAACATTTAGTAACAAAACTTTTGGTGCAAGTTTAGGTGGACCTATTGTTAAGAACAAATTGTTTTTCTATGCGAATTATGAGCGTTTTGACAATATCACTCCTGTAGCATTTGATCCGTCAATTTCAACCAGTGGTTCAAAATTTGATGTAAATACGTTGCAGCAGATACGTGATTATATGCAAACCACCTATAATTATGATATTGGCGATTTTAAAGCAATAAACAAATCTATCTATTCAAACTCTGCTTTTGCTCGTTTAGATTGGAATATCAACAATAAAAACAAGTTGACTGTACGTCATAGTTATGTTGAAGGTGCTAACTTTAATATCAGCCGCAGCCCAACTTCAATAACCTTTACCAGCGGTGGATATTATTTCAGAAATAAAACTAATTCAACGGTTTTAGAGTTAAATAGCACAACATCTGCCAATACATCAAATGTATTGCGTTTAACTTATACCAGTGTGCGCGATGCCAGGGAAACTTCACCTTTATCAAACGTGCAGATCAATAGTGCAGGTTTAACTTATAATTTTGGTGCTGATTTTTCTTCATCTGCCAACTCTTTAGATCAGAATAACTTTACGTTAACTGATAACTTTACTATTTATAAAAACAACCACACTATTACTTTTGGTACCACCAATGAATTTATAAATACTAACAACGTATTTATGCAAGCTTATAGTGGTGCGTATACGTACAATAAAGCTAATACTGATAATATTGCCGCGTTTGAGGCTAATAATGCACCTCCTCAGCAGTACACATTAACTTATAACCCATCTGATCCGGGGAATAAATTCGGAGCTAAAATTTCGGCTGCACAACTTGCTATATACGGACAAGATGTATGGACCGTTAATCCGGATTTTAAATTAACCTATGGTTTAAGAATTGATATGCCGGTGTATTTTAATAGACCGGAGGCTAATCCAACTTTTAACTCAGCTGGATATTTTGGCGGTATTCAAAACAACCAGGTGCCCAAATCAAAACCATTATTTTCACCAAGAGTTGGATTTAACTGGAATGTTGATGGTGTCAGCGAAACGCAAGTACGAGGCGGTTTAGGATTATTTACAGGTCGTGTTCCATTTGTATGGGTATCAAACCAGTATGGTGGTACAGGTATATCAACTATCAGGTATACAAGCCCTATCCCTACTACATTACGTTATACTTATAACCCAAGTGCGCCATTAAATGGTGCTTATATACCACCAAGCAATTCATTCCCGGCCTCTGAGGTTGATGTTACTGATCCTAACTTTAAAGTTCCGCAAACGTTACGTGCAAACTTAGCCGTTGATCAAAAATTACCTTTCTGGGGATTGGTTGGAACTTTAGAAGGTATTTACACCAAAGTGATCAACAATATTTTATATAAACAATTAAACATTGGTCCTGTTACAGCAACGCCTTCTACTATTGGCGGCAGCTCACGTCCTTATTACAATTTTGTACGTGTGGATACAAGGTTTACTGATGTGTTAATGTTAACTAATACCAATGCCGGTTATGCTTATAACATTACTGCACAAATCCAAAAGCCATTAAGCCGCGGATGGACAGGTAGTATAGCTTACACATTTGGCGAGTCCTTCTCACTTAATGATGGTTTAAGCTCAACAGCTACTTCAAACTGGAGAGCCATTAATGAAAATGGCTTAAATAATTTGTACCAAACACGTTCAAATTTTGATCCGGGATCACGTGTAATAGGTAACGTTAGCAAAACGTTCACCTATGCTAATAAACGCATGTCTACTACCATTGGTTTAGTTTATATAGGTCAATCAGGTCAGCCATACTCTTACGTTTATAATCGTAATATAAATGGTGACGATGTTACTAACCGAAATAGCACTTCATCATTCTATGCAGTTGAATATATACCTTCTGCTGCTGAATTTGCAGATCCAAACGGTTATACAAAATACCAGTTGGTTAATATAAATGGTGGTGCTACTGCTGCACAACAGTGGATAGATTTTGCAAACTTTGTTGAGGGTAATCCAAACATTAAAGCCTATCAGGGTAAAGTTATACCACGTAACGGTATAAGGTTGCCATGGGAAAACCATATCGATGTTAAAATTGCACAGGATTTTAATTTAGTTAATCAACATAAATTGCAAGTAGCACTTGATGTGTTAAATGTGGGTAACATGATCAATAAAAACTGGGGTTTAAGCTACGGTACAACAAATCAAAACGTTTCGCCTTTGCAAGCTCAAAGCAACGGAACGCAGCCAACGTTTACTTTTGATCAAACAAGATTAAATTTAATTAAAGGTGTGTTAAGGCCATATTTCATCAACGATTTGCTTTCTCGTTGGAGAGCTCAGGTTAGTGTGAAATATAGTTTCTAAGCATTCAAGTGATATCAAACAAAAAGGCCTCCCGAATTTCGGGAGGCTTTTTTGTTTGAGGGTAGAAATTTTTTATATAAAAGCCTTTTGTTGCTGATTGTCTAATTCTATAAATCAGTTAACCAGTTGGGTAATGATTATAATTGTGTGTAGTAAAAATGTTTGGAATGGATATATATTTATAAAAGATGTTTGATAGTTGCGGTAAAAATTCGAGTTAAACTCATTTTAAGCCTGGTTATAACGCAAAAAAGCCTCCCGAAATTCGGGAGGCTTTTTTGTTGAATACAAAAATGATTACATTTTTGCAGCAGTGTCAGCAGCCATTGTATCAGCAGCCATTGTATCAACAGCCATTGAATCAGCAGCAACAACAGTTGTGTCAGTAGTTTCAGCTTCTTTATTTCCGCCACAAGCTGCGAATGAAGTTGCGATTACTAATGCTAAAAGAGCGATTTTGAAAGAATTTTTCATGTTAATTTTTTTTTAAAGTGACTATATAGTTTTGGTATTAATACACGAAAATATAAAAGGTAACCCATACTTTTCAAAAAAGTAACCATTTTTTTGCTAAAAAGTTAAAAATCAACTATAAAAAGGTGAAAATTTATTTTTTACTCATAACCTAATTCTAAGAAATATCTATCAATATTAATACATTATTCAAAGAACCACCGTGATATATAAATAAGAGAGTGCGTTATTCACTGAAATGCAAAATACAACCGTAATATTTATTTAATTTAGATTTTTCTTTCAAGCGATGGGTTACAATTTTGTATAAATAGTATTAAGTAGTGAATAAAGGTTTAAAAGATTCAGCGCCAACAGATAGCGAAGTCATTCTTGGGATACTAAATAATTCGGAAAGTGCTTTAAAACGGCTATATATAGCTTATTTTCCGATGGTATTGCAGCTTATTATAAATAATAATGGCAACGAGGATGACGCAAAGGATATTTACCAGGAGGCGATAATAGTTCTTTATAATAAAGTTAAAGCGGGTGATTTTGAATTAAGCAGTAAGCTTAAAACGTATATCTACTCAATTTGTCGAAGGCTTTGGTTAAAAAGGTTGAGCCAGTTAAACAGGTATGCCGGTGACATAAAAGATTTTGAGGAGTTTATACCCGCTGATAATGATGATAGTGAACAAAGTAGTGACAAGGATATACAATTTAATAAAATGCATAATGCCCTGCAGCAACTGGGCGAACCTTGTAAAACTATAATGGAAGATTTTTATATAAATAACAGATCGATGCAGGATATCTGTGAACGTTTTGGGTATACTAATGCGGATAACGCCAAAACACAAAAGTATAAATGCCTGCAAAGACTGAAAAAGTTGTTTTTTCAGCAAAATTAAAAGAGGAGTAAAGCAATGAGCGAGAGCCAACTTTTAGAAGTAATTGAACAGTATCTGAATGGCGAAATGAGCCGGGAAGAACTTAGGGAGTTTGAGTTACTGCGTAAACAAAATGCTGATATTGATGCAAAGGTGATTGAACATCAACTTTTCACCAACCTGTTAAAGCAATATAGCAAACGCGTGGAGTTAGAAAACCGTTTAAATGCTATACATGAGGAAATTGATGTAAATGAGTTGAAGGAAAGCCTGATGGCGCATCCGATATGGGTAGTGCAGATGTGGCGCAACCATCACTCAAAAATATCGGTAGCTGCATCAATTGCCATATTTGCGGTATTAAGTTTATTGTGGGTAACCGGTAAGTTTGACGATAATAACCATAATAACATTGCTCAGTTAAAAAATGAAGTACGTGCACTTAAAGGTTCAAACGCCAAGTTGAGTCGCTCTATTAATGATATTAAGGCTCAAACTAATGTAGTAATACGTGATAAGGAGAGCAGTACAGGCACCGGTTTTGCAATTACCTCTGATGGGTTAATAGCAACTAATTACCACGTGATACGAGGAGCTGATTCAGTATATGTTCAGAATGATGCCGGTCATTCTTTTAAAGCGAAGGTACTTTATACCGAGCCACAAAATGATATTGCGATTTTGAAAATCACTGATCATTTATTTAGTAATTTAGGTAACATACCTTATATTATAAAAAGGTCTGAAAGCCCTTTAGCCGAAGAGATTTCTACTTATGGCTATCCATATGGTTATGCAATATATTTAAAAGGGAATTTATCTGCTAAGTTTGGATTAAATGGCGACAGTGTACATTACCAAATAGATATTCCTATCAATCCCGGCAATAGCGGAGGCCCTTTGTTGGATAATAAAGGTAATGTAATAGGAATAACTGATGCAAAGCAAGCGCGTTACGAGGGTGCCCACTTTGCGATAAAATCAAAATACTTATTAGATGCTATACATAACATTCCTTCTGAATCATTAGATGGAAAGACCATCACATTAAATAAGAAAAATGGTTTAGTAGGTTTAAACCCCGTTCAGACAACGCAAAAAATAAGTAAATATACTTTTATGGTTAAGGTATATAACAACTAATATCTACAAGTTTACGATAATATAAAAAAGACGCTTAATAGCGTCTTTTTTTATGTAAAATTATTTAGAAATAGTTGTCCATTTATCTATCAACCTCGCCCAATACAAAGTCAATAGAGCCCACAATGGCTATCAGGTCGGCTATCATTACACCTTTTGATATTTCGGGCAATACAGACAGGTTATTAAAGCTTGGGCCCCTTGCTTTTGCACGGAAAGGTATCTCCGTTTTTCCATCAGCAATAAAATAAAAACCCAGTTCGCCCCGTGCACCTTCGCAGCGGGCGTAGTAATCTTGCGCTTTAGGTGTTATTTTGCGTGGAAGTTTGGCGCGTGGGTCAAAATCCGGAGTGCGTTTCAACTCATTTTGTAAACGATTCAAACATTGATCAATAATTTTTAAGGATTGCTCAACCTCGTCAACACGTACTTTGTAACGGTCCCAGCAATCGCCTATTGTACCCATGGCACCCGTGCCTACCGGTATATCAAAATCCAATTCAGGGTAAGCGGAGTAATTGTCGATACGCCTCAAGTCATATTTTAAACCTGAACCACGCAACACAGGACCTGAGCAGCCATTGTTAATAGCCACATCCATTGGCAATACGCCAACATTGGCGGTACGACTAATAAATACTTGGTTATCAGTTAACAAACGATTTAACTCAACCATTTTGGGCCTAAAATAGGTTACAAAATCTTTACATCGTTCTTCAAAACCAACAGGCAAATCGTAAAATAAGCCACCCACCCAAATGTAATTATATAAAAGCCTTGAGCCTGATGCCCACTCCAGCATACCCATAATGTGCTCCCTATCGCGGAAACACCATAGAAAGGGGGTGAATGCTCCGATATCGATACCATAAGTGCCAATAGCTATCAGGTGCGATGCGATGCGGTTCAATTCGCAAACCAATACACGGATGTATTCCACGCGTTTAGGAATGTCCTGATCAATGCCGAGCATTTTCTCAACACCCATTACCCAGGCGTGGCTATTATTCATAGATGCCAGGTAATCCATCCTGTCGGTAAACGGGATAGTTTGTTGGTAGGTTAATGATTCGGCATGTTTTTCAAAACAACGATGCAGGTAGCCCATATGAGGAATAACCTCTTTAACTATTTCCCCATCGGTAATTAATTCCAATCGCAATACACCATGTGTTGACGGATGTTGCGGCCCCATATTGAGCACCATATCCTCAACGCTGGCAGATTTAATCTTCTCGTTGTAATTATTTAATGCCGTTTGATATTTCGAATTTCGGATGTTCAATTTCGAATTTATTTTTTTTGATTTTTGATTTTTTGATTTTCTTTTGCTGTCTTACCAATAGCTGTAAAGATAGCAGTAAGTTCTGTTGCTTCCTTTTTTAAAGGTGCTATTAATGATGTAGAAACCAAACCTGATTCTTCCATCAATTCAAACCAATAGATTGATTCATCGGCCTCTTCTTCAGAAATAATTATTTTATTTATAAAATCTGCTGTAGATTTCCCTTTGCAAGCAGAGCGATAATTTGCTCCGATAGATGTTGAACTTCTGATCAATTGTTTTGATAAAACATTAAGCGAAGAAGAGTTCGGCAAAACTTCAATTAACTTGATTACGTCAACTGCGAACTTTTGGGTTCTTCTTTTTAACTCTATTTTATCCACTTAATAAATTCTAAATTAACAATTCAAGAAAATTTCGAAATTGAAAATTCGAAATTCGACATCTATCAAAAATCTATCTTAATTCCTTTATAATACTCCGCTGTTTTATAATCTTTTCTTAGCGGGTAACCTTCCCAATCATCAGGCAATAAAATGCGGCGCAGGTCGGGATGGCCCTCAAAATATATTCCTAACAGATCATAGGCTTCACGCTCATGCCAATTTGCAGTGCGATACACTGATGTTACGCTTGGGAATTCAGGCAATGCAGGATTATCACGGTTGTGCTCCTTGCTTATTTTTAAAGTTAATTGCAGATGGTAGGGGATGGATGCCAAATGATATACAACACCAAAGCGGTTTACTTCTGTACCATAATCAACACCGGTTAGGCAGGCTAAAAAATCAAAATAAGTTTTTGGATTATTACGTAATTCAAGGCAAACATCGGCAATGCGCTCCGGCTGAATTAGCAGGGCAGGTTGTAAACCACCCAATTCTTCACCGGTAATGAGTTCATTACCAAATTTTTCAATCAGCAATAATTTAATTTCTTCAAAACTCATGGCGCCAAACGAACTGTTTTCCAGGTACTATTATCTATTTTTTTATATAAAATTCGGTCATGCAGGCGGCTTTGCTGGCCCTGCCAAAACTCAACCATACGCGGCTTTAAAATATAGCCACCCCAGTATGATGGTTTAGGTATATCCTTATCGGCATATTCAGTTTCTAACTGAGTCATTTTGCTTTCCAATACTTCGCGCCCGGCTATTTCCTGGCTTTGTGGCGAAACTAATGCACCTAATTGACTGCCTTTAGGCCGCGACTGAAAATATTTTTCTGACTGCTCCTTGCTCAATTTTTCAATAGTGCCTTCAATACGCACTTGTCTTTCCAACTCTCCCCAAAAAAAGTTTAAGGCACCTACCGGGTTCTTGGTTATTTCTTTACCCTTACGGCTTAAATAATTGGTATAAAAAACAAAACCATAATTATCATAACCTTTTAATAATACGATGCGTGCAGATGGTACACCATCGCGTGTGGCAGTTGCCAGTGTCATCGCATTGGGCTCATGCAATTTTGCTTCAATGGCTTCGTTAAACCAAATATCAAACTGTTTTACAGGGTTGATATTAATTGTTGTTTCAGATAATTGCGCTAAACTATATTCGCGCCTTAAATTTTGCAGATCGTCTCGATTCATGTTATGCAAACTTACAAATTTATTGTCCTCAATAGGATAATATTATATTTGAACATATTTTTGTTGAGCTTGTTGTTTTGTAACTATATTAAACCCATATGCTAAGTACTATATCGGCCGCCGCAGGGCGATTGTTAATTTCTGAGCCGTTCATGCTCGACCCTAATTTTAAAAGGTCGGTTGTATTGTTGACGGAGTATGCCGACACCGGTGCCCTGGGTTTTATACTAAATCATCCCGGCGAATATTTACTTGGTGATGTATTACCTGATACCTCTTATTCAGAATTACCCGTTTATACCGGTGGACCCGTAGGCGAAAATACCTTGCATTTTATACATAACTGCCCTGATAAAATTGATGGGGGTATTGAAGTTTGCGATGGTATATTTTGGGGTGGCGATTTTGAAACTGTAAAGCAACTCATATCAAGTTATCAATTAGATAATAGCGAGATAAAATTTTTTACAGGGTATTCAGGATGGGAGCCCACCCAGTTGGAGGCAGAATTGCGCGAAAATGCGTGGATAGTATCTGATAAGTTTACTGCCGAAACCATATTCTCCAATAACGAACAAACGCTTTGGCGCGAGGCGGTTATTAATTTAGGGCAACGTTATGCTCATATTGCAAATTTCCCTGAGAACCCGGAATTAAATTAAAATTGGCAAAAGTGTAGCATTAATAGGGTGTGATACGTAATAATTAGAAAACCTAACTATTATGAAAAGATTCATCATCCTATATATTTTAGTTATTGTATCATCAGCTTGCAGCAAAAGCAACTTAGACGGCCAGGGCTGTGCAGCAAAAGTATGTACGCAAGAATTTGCATCTATAACCATTAATTTTGTTAATAATGCAGATCAGCCTCAAAATGTAAATAGTTTTAGCGCCATAAATCAACGTACAGGTTTAGAAGTGGAGCGGTCACCATCACCATTAAGTTCACTTCATACATTTGTTATTGCTGATGATAGCAAACTATCTCAATTTTCTACTAAAGGAGATAATGTTTTGATAACCGGTAAAACATCTAACCAAACTAAAACAGCAGTGGTTAATATTTCTGGTGGCTGTAATTGCCACGTGGAAAGAAAAAGCGGCCCGCAAACTATAAAGTTCGACTAAGTTTATTTTTTAGCATCCATTTCGTCTGCTGATTCTTCCACCTTTTGTTTTAACGCTTCTTTGTATTTGATCAAATTATCTACCAAATATTCATCAGCGGTTGATATGATCTGTGCAGCCAAAATACCGGCATTTTTAGCCGCGTTTAAAGCTACAGTTGCTACCGGGATACCATTTGGCATTTGCAATATAGATAGGATAGAATCCCAACCATCGATAGAGTTACTTGATTTTACAGGTACACCAATAACCGGCAGGTGGGTTAATGAAGCAACCATGCCCGGTAAATGTGCAGCACCGCCTGCGCCTGCAATTATCACTTTTAAACCACGGTCGGCAGCTGCACGGGCGTAGCTAAACATCCTATCAGGTGTGCGGTGTGCTGATACAACAGTAATTTCGTATTCAACACCCAGTTCTTTTAAAATGTCAGCGGCATCCTGCATAACCGGAAGATCCGATTTGCTGCCCATAATTATCGCAACTTTAGGTTGGCTCATAGTTTTTGTCAATAGACCATGGACAATGGTCCATAGTGTTAATTTATAAATATGATCTATGGACTATCGACCATCGACCATGGACTAATCTAACTTATTACCTTTAAAGTCTCCTGCACATATCTCGCTTTCTCAATTGCTTTTTCTCTATCCCCATCCACAATAGTAACATGCCCCATTTTACGGAAAGGCTTGGTTAAAGCTTTGCCATATAAATGTACGTATACACCGGGGCATTTTAATATTTTTTCAATACCCTGGTAAACGGCGGGGCCTTCATGTCCGGCTTCGCCTAATACATTTATCATGATGGCATTGCTAATGGTAGCGGTATCGCCCAAAGGTTGGTTAAATATCGCCCTTAAATGTTGCTCAAATTGCGATACCACGTTACCTTCAATACTTTGGTGCCCGCTGTTATGCGGACGAGGTGCCAACTCGTTGACCAAAATCTTACCGTCTTTGGTTAAAAACATCTCCACTGCCAATATACCCACTATATTAAGGTCAGTAGCTATTTTTTCGGCGATTACCCTGGCTTGTTCATGTATATCAAACGGCAAGTTAGATGGTGATATTAAAAACTCTACCAAATTAGCTTCCTGGTTAAACTCCATTTCCACTAATGGGAAGGAACTTACCTCGCTATTTTCGTTACGGGCTACAATAACTGCTATTTCCTTTTCAAAATCTATCCAGCGTTCAATTAAGCTTGGTTCGGTAAAGGCACCATCCAGATAGCTCTCGTCAATTACTTTATAAACACCTTTCCCATCATAGCCATCGCGTCTTAATTTTTGTATGTAAGGGAAGGGTATATGGCTGTTTTTTAACTGCTCTGCAGATGAAATAACCTGGAACTCGGCAGTAGGGATATTATTCTCTTTAAAAAATTGCTTTTGCAGGCCTTTATCCTGTATCAGGCGAATTATTCTTGGCTGAGGGTATACTAACACGCCTTCTTTTTCCAGTTGCTCCAGCGCGTCTACATTTACCTTTTCAATCTCGATGGTCAGTAGGTCAACCTTTTTACCGAATTTATAAACGGTATCATAATCGCTTAACGAGCCCACTACAAATTCATCACATAATTTTCGGCATGGAGCCTCGCGGTCGGGGTCAAGTACTTTTACAGTAACATTGTAATTAATGGCTTGTTGTATTAACATACGGCCAAGTTGTCCGCCGCCTAAAATGCCAAGTTTAAGATCTCCGTAAAATGCTTTCATTTCTGTACTGCAAGTTTACCCTAAATCTTTTAAAAAGCATAGGCAAATTTGGATTTTGCTGATGAAAGCTGTGGTTTTATTTCACCTTATAAAAATAATACCCTGTAGAAATATACGATATAGGCAATCCCACACAAAGTATGATAACGCTGCAAGCTTTTACCGTGCTAACTAAAGTAAATGATGGGAGCGGTGCATACGATAACGGAACTACGCCATGGCTCATAATTAACCATATTACTATGCCGTAAATAATACCTGTTAAGAATTTGGTGCGGAACCAGGAGTAAAACATAGGATGCAGTAAAAAAAGCGCGGTAGTAAATAGCAGGGCAATGCCATAGTGAAATAGCAACCCATACCAAACCATTTCGTTACCACCATCAAAAGCTGATGGGCCAAACACACCACTGGCAATGTATTTAAGTATACCGGCGGGGCCGGTTTTCCAGTTCATGAGGACAGCCGCCAACAGATCTAAAGTGCCAACCAATAAGGTTATGCCAATAATATAAATCAATTTACTATTTCTTTTTGTGCTGATTTCCAGTGCCATAGTCAGGTATTATTATATCTAAATTTAGATATAATAAATGGAAATGCAATAGTTGGTAGTTAGACAGTTTCAGCTTTAGGCGCTCCAATTAAACTTTCGCCTTCCAGCTTAGTTTGCAATTCTAAAATAGCACCTATTAAAGCTTCAGGACGTGGGGGGCAGCCTTGCACGTAAACATCAACCGGGATAACCCTGTCAACACCTTTTACTACGTGATAGCCATGCTGCCAGTAAGGTCCGCCGCAGTTAGAGCATGAACCCATAGATATAACATATTTAGGCTCGGGCATTTGCTCATACAATCGTTTAATACGCTCGGCCATTTTAAAAGTAACGGTACCGGCAATAATGATCACATCTGCCTGGCGGGCAGATGGGCGAGGGAAAACACCAAATCTTTCAAAATCATAAGTAGAGGCATAAGAGCCCATCATTTCAATGGCACAGCAAGCTATACCAAAACCTAACGGCCATAATGATGACATCCTCGACCAGTTTAACAAGTCATTTAACTTAGTGACTATTACACCACCATTTTCTTGGGTCAGATCAGGCGTCATTACTTGGTTTTTTAAAGGTTGGTTTAAACATAGGCTTCCTTATCGGTGTCGCTTCGGTTGTAGTAGGTGCAATCGGTGTATCAACAACAACGGTTTCAACTACAAATTGCTTAACAGTAAAGCTGCTTTGCTGCTGGTTGAGTTTTTCATATAATGATGCCGGAACATGCGCATCAGTAGTAGGTATATGTTGTTTGGGTTTTATCCAGTCCAGGTCGCCTTTGCGCCATACGTATACTAAGCCTAATATTAGTATCCCTAAAAATATAAACATCTCTGCTAATGAGAACCATCCCCAGCGTGGGTCGGTTGCTATAATTTCGTGATTGCCAAATACGGTAGCCCAGGGGAAAATGAAAACCATCTCCACATCAAACAATAAAAAAACAAGGGCTATTACATAAAAGCGTGAGTTAAAGGGTAACCAGGCATTTCCTGTAGTTTCTTCACCGCACTCGTACGAGGTTAGCTTTTCGGCAGTAGGATTACTGGGGGCTATTAGCCTGTTTACGCCAAATAGGGTGCACAGTAATAATATTCCTGTAATTAAAAAGATAAGTATCTTACCAAATTCCGATATTTGCGAAACCTCACTCATGCCAGCAAATTTAATAAAACATTCACAGTTTGATGCTATAATTATTGGTGGCGGCGCATGCGGACTTATGTGCGCTGTGCAAGCCGGATTTTTAGGCAAGCGTACATTGATATTAGAAAAGAATAGCCAGGTTGGTGCTAAAATATTAATTAGCGGTGGCGGCAGGTGTAATTATACCAACCTATATGCCTCGCATCAGCAGTTTATCTCACAAAATGAGCACTTTGTAAAATCGGCCTTTGCGCAATGGACAGTTGATGATACCGTTAGCTTTTTTGAAAACTACGGAATTCATGGCAAGGAAAAAACTTTGGGCCAGCTCTTCCCTACAACAAATAAAGCTAAAGATGTGGTGCAGGTTTTCACCAACTTATGTGCCGATCTGGGGCAGGAGATTCGATGTGACGCTGATGTAACCGGGGTTTATAAGGTAGATGATGGCTTTATTGTGACTTATGAACAAAATGGTAAAGAAGAAAAGCTACATGCACCCAAAGTTGTAATTGCAGCAGGCGGGTTACCCATACAAAAAATGGGTGCTACCGATTTTGGCTTGCGCATAGCCCGCGATTATGGGCTGAAAATAATTGATACAGCACCGGCATTAGTGCCTTTAACCATTACCGGGAAAGACCAACGCTGGTTTGAGCAATTATCAGGCAGTAGTATTTTTTGCAGGGTGTGGAACGATAGGGCAAGTTTTGAGGAAAATATTTTATTTACCCATTGGGGATTAAGCGGGCCGGCTATTTTGCAGATATCATCCTACTGGAAACCGGGCGAATTTATTTATATTGATCTGTTACCAAATGAAAATATTATCGACCTTATAAATGAGGAAAGGGAAGAAGGTGGTAAAAAAGCATTGATCACTTTATTATCCGGTTTATACACCCGCAAGTTTGCCGAAGTATTAGGCAGATATTTACCCATTGATAAAAACCTGGCATCATTAAGCAAGGCGGATATGGAAAAAATTGAGAGCCTGATACATAATTTTAAAGTAAAGCCGGCAGGGGATAAGGGCTATGATAAAGCCGAAGTAATGCGTGGCGGTGTAGCTACGGATGAACTCTCCTCAAAAACACTGGAAGCTAAAAAAGTACCGGGCTTATTTTTTGGCGGCGAGTGTGTAGATGTTACCGGTTGGCTTGGGGGCTATAATTTTCAATGGGCCTGGGCAAGCGGGTTTGTTATTGCGCAAGGAATATAGTTAGTCATTGGTCATTGTGTTATTAATCTTTCGGACTTTGCTGACTTACCGACTTTCGGACTTATGAAATGCCTCCACTGATCTATAATAAGCTATCAGCTTTTCAATAGTGCCTAAGCTGAATTTTTTGGCCCGTATTTGTTCAACTACTTCCGGTTCATCGCCCATTACTTCCACCATAATATCAATAAACGCCTGGTTGCTTATGGGTTTCATTCCTGCTGTGGTTGTACCAAAAAAGTAAACCTCTGTTGAAGCTGCCCGGCCGCTACCTCCAATAGGTATACCTATACCACCACTAACGCCTCCACCGAAACCGCCTCCGTAACTTCCGCCACCAATACCTGTACCGATGCCTATTTGCGGAGAAAAGCCGCCTTTGCTACTGCCGCCCACATTGCCAAATGCAGCAAATAGTTTTAGGTCGGTATCTAAAGCTACACGTACAAAATCCAATATTTTTTCAGACCACCTGTCTGTAGCAGCAACAATAAAGCTATCCCGGCCAACCACGTATGATTTTAGGTCGCTTGCGCTTAATTTGATGGTAGGGGCTTTTGCATCTTCTTTAAATTCAATAAAACCCTCATCTTTCATCGGCGCTTTACCGCGGGGGTATTGATTAATGAACCCCGTTACTTTATTCCCTTTGGTATCATAAAAATAACCCTGCGGCCATTTTTGAGCCATTGCGGTATTAGCTGCAACTATAAATAACAAAAGAAATAAAACCAATCTACTCATATTACAAACTTAACGATAGTAAGTTCAAAATGTGATTGGATAGTTGTTAAATTATGTGAAATAAACTATCCAATCACTAAGTAACTTATTTTAACTTCCTGTCTGCTGATTGGCGCTCAACCATCCATTGCGGGTATTCTTTAGTTAAGGCGCTTACCTCGTCTATCTTTTTCAGATCATCTGCAGATAACGTAATATCTACCGATTTAATATTATCCTTTAACTGATCAATATTTTTTGCGCCAATAATAGTACTGGTAATGCCTTTTTGTAAGCGTACCCATGCCAAGGCAACCTCAGCCGGTGTGGCATTATGTTGCTTACCTATTTCGGCAATTACATCAATGATATCGTAAGTTTTATCTTTATTAATAGGTGGGAAATCAAAATTATCACGGCGTGATCCTGTTTTTTCATTATTACGGGTATATTTTCCGGACAAAAAACCACCTGCTAATGGGCTCCATGGCATCATCGCCAGGTTTTGATCAATAGCCACAGGAAGTACTTCGCGCTCAATGTCCCTGCTGGCTAACGAGTAATAATATTGCATACCTACAAATTTGTTCCAGCCATATTTATCGGCAGTACCTAATGCTTTCATCACCATCCATGCCGGCCAGTTGCAAACCGCTATGTAGCGAACCTTCCCGGTTAGTACAATATCATTTAAAGCACGCATGGTTTCTTCAATAGGTGTCAGCAAATCGGTGCCATGTACATATAAAATGTCCACAAAATCCATTTGTAAGCGCTTTAAACTGGCATCTACAGATTGAAATATATTTGAACGCGTTAAGCCTACATTATTCATGCCTTCGCCCATACGGCCACGTACTTTGGTGGCTATTACTAAGTCATGTCGATTAAGTTTAAGGTCGATAATAGATTGCCCCAGTAATTGCTCCGATTCGCCGAACGAATAAATATTTGCTGTGTCAATAAAGTTAATACCCGAGTCAACTACGGTTTGCATGAGGGTGTTTACCTCATCCTGTTGTACTTTACCTATGTTGGTCCATATACCACCGTTGCTACCGCCAAAGGTCATGGTGCCAAAACAAATTTCGGATACTATAAGCCCGGTGTTACCTAATAAATTGTATTTCATACTAATTGGTTTTGATGTATTATGTAAAGGTACAATACGCTGCGATTGTTTAAAATAAAATGGTCAGGAACAAGTCAAACTTATAACGAATGCCTACGTTATTAGTGTGAATGAACCGACTTATAAAAAAATTCGAAAAAATTGGCCGCGACCCCAAAGTAACTGCAAAAGCAGTGGGCCTGCGTTACGTTTCAGACTCAACTCCGGGATATACTCGTAAAAGTGTTGGTGATAAGTGGACCTACCTGAATGCCGATGGGAAAACAGTTAAGGACAAAGAATTAATTAACCGTTTTAATAAACTGGTTATCCCGCCGGCATATACTAATGTTTGGATATCGCCACATGAAAACAGCCACCTGCAATTTACAGGTATTGATGCCGCAGGCAGGAAGCAATACCGGTATCATGCCGACTGGAACAAAATACGTAATCAGTCAAAATACCATCGTTTGCAAACTTTTGCTTCATATTTACCGGCCATACGCGCACAGGTAGATAAGGACCTGGCAAGACATGATCTTGACCATGATAAGGTTGTTGCTTTAGTAGTGCGATTAATGGAACTAACCAGCATAAGGGTAGGGAATGAATCTTATAAAAAGCTATATGGATCATTCGGATTAACCACCCTACAGGATAAGCATGTAAAGTTTGATGGAACCAAAATGAAATTTGAGTTTAAGGGTAAAAAAGGTGTGTTTCATAAAGTTGCGCTACAAAGCCGCAAGTTGGCCAAATTAGTAAAACAGTGTAGAGATATACCTGGTAAAGAATTATTCCAATTTTATAATAGCGAGGGAAAACGATGCTCCATAGGATCTGGAGATGTAAATACATACTTAAAAAATATAACCGGCGAAGACTTTACGGCAAAGGATTTCCGTACATGGGCAGGTAGTGTGAGCGCACTATACGCATTTAAGGAAGTAGGTGAGTTTGAAACTGTAACTGAGTGCCGAAAAAAAATTGTAAGCGTACTGGACGAGGTTGCTATAAATCTGGGTAATACACGCACAGTTTGTAAAAAATATTACGTACATCCCAAGGTGATTAAAAGCTATGAAGAAGGTACTTTGTTTAATTATATTAAAGAATTAAATGAAGATAAAGACGTTAAAGCTGCAGAATTAAATTTAGCCGAAAAGGCACTATTAGAACTTTTAGAAAAGGAAAAATTTGCCGAAGCAAGTTGAAAAATTAGTAACATATATATTACAAAATTAATTTCATTAATGTTGTAACACTCATAATTAAATTATACTTTAGATGACTTAATTATGACAAACTATGAACTTTAATAAAAAAATGCTAGCCGTGACAGGCTTATTGGCTGGTGTTGTGTTAATGGCATCAATGACCACTGTTCAACAACAGGTACCTCAAGGTCCGCAGCAACCACGTGAAGATCCTAAATTGACCAATTTAAAAGTATTTCCTAAAAGTATTAAATACAGGGAATTGGATCATATTATGGATGAGTGGGCAAAAGCTTTAGGTGTTAGATGTAATTTTTGCCATGCCAACAATACAACCGGCAGGGGATTTAACTATGCAAGCGATGCGAAACCTGAAAAATTAATGGCCCGCAAAATGTTTGTAATGGAAGGCAAGATCAATAAGAAATTTTTTGGTGCTAAAAAAGACTCATTAGGTTTAATGAAGGAAACGGGTATAAACTGTAACAGTTGTCACCGCGGTGTTTCGCATCCAAAAGTAGTTTATGCTAATGTTCCTCGTCCTGCCGGTGCTCCGGGCGCAGCGCCAGGTGGATTTGGCGGTCCGGGTGGATTTGGTGGTGGTGCTCCGGGTGCTGCCCCTGCAGGTGCTCCAAGACCAGCTGCTCCGGCTACACCTCCGACAGCAGCGCCGAGAACTAACAGATAGTATTTTAATCCATATAAATAAAAACGCCGCTCAGCATAAGCTAAGCGGCGTTTTTTGTTGGTTATAATTTTGAATTAAGCTTTGTCTAATTCAAAAGGTAACTTACGCATACGTTTACCCGTAGCCGCAAAAATTGCATTAGCAAGGGCAGGAGCGGCAGGCGGTAAGCCCGGTTCGCCCAAACCAGTTGGTGCGTCTTCTGAAGGTACAAATTTTACAACCACATCTATTGGCGCGCTGTTCATGCGTAAAAACTTATACTTATCAAAGTTAGTTTGTTCAACAGCACCGTCCTTAAAGGTAACCTTGCTAAACATAGCATGGCTTAAACCATCTACAATAGCACCTTGTACCTGACCTTCGGCACCGCTTTGGTTTACCACACGCCCGCAATTAACCGCACAAAATACTTTAGTAACCCTTAAATCACCTTTAGGTGACTTGGTTAATTCAACCACATGGGCCGCATAAGTACTAAACGAATAGTGCATGGCAAAACCATAATAAGTATTAGGCTTCTTATTTTTGCCCCAGTTACTCATCTCCGCAACCAAATTTACTACGCTTTTAAATTTATCAACATCGTAATTTGATCTGCCGGTAGGGTTGTTTTTGTATTTATCTAACAATTCCAACCGAAGCGCAACAGGATCTTTTTTCATTTCATGTGCCAGTTCATCTAAAAATGATTCGTCCGCAAAACATACCGCGTTACTGGTAGGTGCCCGCCATGCGCCGGTTTGTATATTAGTTGGCAAACTATGGTTATCCATCCTGAAATTAGGAATTGATGCCGCGGGGAAACCATTAGCAATACCCGCATTTCCTCCACTTAACACGGCTCCATTCATGTGCCAGGCAGCAATGGTATTATCTGCGCCAATTGCTGCGCGATACTTATACATATAAGCCGGACGGTAAAAATCGCCCTGCATATCATCTTCACGCATCCAAAGCATCTGTACCGGTACTTTTGCAGCTTGCGAAATTAATGCCGCATCAACGCCGTTATCTGTTTGTAATTTACGTCCAAAACCACCACCCTGGCGCGGCATTTTTAAAGTTATGGTTTCTTGCGGAACTTTTAACTCACGTGCAACTGCCGATCTTAAGTTAGACGGTAACTGTGTAGGCCCATAAAGGTCAACCTTGTCATCTCTCACGTCCGCAAAAAAGTTAAGCGGCTCCATAGTAGCATGAGATAGGGCAGGTACTTCGTAAACCGATTCAATAACCTTTCCTTTTGCAAAAACGGCTTCTACATCACCATCGTTTCTTGACGGCCTGTCGGTTGTTTTACTCAACATCTCCGTAAATGAGGCTGTATGCTCTGTAGAACTTTCAAGCTTGGTTTTGTCTTCCCATTCTACCTTTAAAGCAGCCTTGCCTTTTTTTGCGGCCCAGGTAGACGTAGCTAAGACAGCTACTAAATTCCTTGATGGTATGGCTACTACATTTTTAACACCCGCAACTTTACGTGCTTCGGTATCATCAAATGATTTTAATACTTTACCAAATGCAGGTGGACGTTCAACCACGGTATATAACATGCCATCGCGTCGTGTGTCGATACCGTACAGCGATTGGCCCGTAACAATTTTTTTGTTATCAATATTTCCAACCCTTGTTCCAATGATCTTAAAATCTTTCGGGTCTTTTAATTTGACATCGGTAGGCACCGGTAATGTGGCAGCTTTTGCAGCTAACTCACCATAGCTTAGTTTTTTGCCGGTTGGTTTATGTATTACAAAAGCATTTTCTGCGTAGCAATCAGCTTCGCTTACACCCCAGGTTTGGGCTGCTGCTGTTATTAACATTTGGCGGGCTGTGGCCCCTGCCTGCCTGATAGGTGTATAACGGCTTCTGATAGCACCGCTGCCACCAGCTGTTTGACTACCATATTTTGCTTCTAATGGTGCCATTTCAACCTCAACCTTATCCCATTGCACATTTAGCTCTTCAGCCAATATCATCGGCAAAGCGGTTTTTACACCCTGGCCGATTTCCGGGTTTGGAGACATTAACGTAATAACACCTTTTGAGTCGATAGACACATAAGCGTTAGGCGTAAATGCGCCTGGGGTATCTGCCACGGCTGTTTCTGTTGAAAGTAGGTTAAATCCTACAACCAATCCGCCGCTGGCAATTGAGGTCACTTTTATAAAGTGGCGTCTTGAAACTGTTTGCTTACTCATTTCTTAGCTCCTCCTTTCTGTGCTTGTAATGCTGCTGCCTCATGAATGGCCTTGCGTATACGTACGTGTGTACCGCAACGGCAAATGTTATTCATGTTAGCATCAATATCCGCATCCGTAGGTTTGGGTATCTTATTTAATAATGCAGCCGCAGCCATGATCTGGCCCGACTGGCAATAACCGCATTGCGCAACATCCACTTGTTCCCAGGCTATCTGCAAAGGGTGAGTGCCCGTAGGACTCAAACCTTCAATGGTAGTGACTTTTACATCACCAACTGCAGAAATCGGGTATTGGCATGACCGGATTGCGGTACCATTAATGTGCACGGTGCAGGCGCCGCATTGGGCAATTCCGCAACCAAATTTTGTGCCCACTAAATTCAAATGATCGCGTAATACCCACAATAGTGGTGTATCAGCGTCGGCATCAACACTAAGTACCTTATTGTTGACGTTGATTTTGTAAGTAGCCATATATCGATTTAATTGATTAGTTATTTCAAATATATCATATATATGATGTTCTGCACTATGAATAGGGTAATACCAATGTTACAATTGGCTAATTTGTAGAAATTTAGAATGATTAAAAATAGGGGAGGTGTTATGAAGCGAAAAGATAATTAATTGAGGATATTTTTCAGCGTGCGCCTAACCCGGTCGGCATCAATGGTCATGTCCTCATTTACCTGCCAGTATTCTGTAGGTACTACACCATCTTCAAAAATAGCGAAGTAGTTTAGGTTAAAAATATGGGCCATAAACCTAAAGTAATCCGGGTGGTAATCGTCAGGGAATAGTTCAATTAAAATAGTGCCGGGGTTACAATTTAAAATATTGGCAAATGAGGCGCCATGCGGACCTATGATAACTTTTGCATTGCGGTAAATAGTAACCTGTTCGGCAACTGATCGTGGCTCATCCTGCAAAATAGTAAAATCAAACTCCTTTAAAACCCTAACAAGTGCCTCCTCATTCAACACCCGGCGGCGGCCTTTTCTTGATATATAAACACGCTCATAAGCAGGGCCGCTATTTTTAACTTTACTTAAGGTTTCTCTTACCAGGTTTAGGTCGTAACGATTATGGTGATACCAGTTATCGTTATTGGCCAGGTAATAAGTTTTTGCTTCGATAGTATACGCACGGCTATCAATTATCTGGTATTCGTCAACCCCAGCATATCTTAATAATTCAATTTCAAACCCTGTACCTACCAGTGGGTAAATGATCTTACATTTTTTAAATTCGGCTTCGCCGATAGCACTTTTTATGCGTAACAGTTTAGCATACACAAACAATATATAATCATAAAATCCCTCGCCCCAGTAATGCGACCACAGTACAATGCAACTGTCGGTTTTGATAGTTTCACGGTCATCGCTTTTAAAAAGGGTATTGATAAAAATGGCCGAACCAAAATCCATATCCAGTACATCGTTACCCAATTTTACACCACCGTAAGGATAAATGGTAAAATCAGGGGCATCAGTAATTTTATAAACGCCAATGGATGAAGTAGTAGCAGATCGGTCTACTTGATAAGTTTCAGGTATTTCAGAATCGGTAACACCCGCAATTGGCATTATAACGGTTTCTCCGTCTTGACTAAATATTTGATAGGGCTTAAGCTTTTTTAATGAAGCTTTTTTATTCAACAGTTTAGGGCCAAATAGTTGAACTATAGCAATGACCAGTTTCTTGGCGTTTTGATAAAGAAAATTTTTGATCTTGTTCATCCGGTTACTGCAATAATAGCAAATTCTAGTCTTTTAAAATAACCGATTCTAACTCATCAATTAAAGCTATTTGCGCGGGATTTACCTTAACTTTTGCTACCGGGGGTTCAAACCATGCGGCACGGTCAACTTCCACAAAGCTTGCCATTTTGCCTGACCTGGGCGGCCATTCCATCTCAAATAAATTGCTTGTAATTATATCCTGATCAATATTACCCTCAACTGCCCAGGCATGAACGGTTTTACCACTTTTTAATTTAATGGGTTTAAGCTTAATGAAATTGCCTTCAATGCTTTGCCCGGTTTCTTCCTCAAACTCTCTTTTGGCGGCTATTAAAGCATCTTCATCATCTAAAAATTCGCCTTTCGGGATAGACCATACACCATCATCTTTATTCTTAAAAAATGGCCCGCCGGGATGCACCAGGAAAACTTCTAATTGGCGATTTACTTTTCGATATAATAAAATTCCGGCGCTTTGTTTGGGCATATGCTTATGATAATACTATGAGATAAACTTAAATTAATATATTTAGTTTTGCGCAGTATGTTTACAGGTATTATAGAAACTTTAGGTAAAGTAATTGATCTGCAACAGGATCAGGGTAACCTGCATATAACTGTTGAGTCAAGTATTTCTAACGAATTAAAGATAGATCAGTCAGTAGCGCATAATGGCGTATGCCTTACAGTAGTTGCCGTTGCTGATGGCCAGCATACCGTAACCGCTATTGAAGAAACCTTAAGCAAAACCAGCCTGGGCCATTTAAAGCTAAACGAGCCTGTAAACCTGGAACGCTGTATGCAAATGAATGGTCGACTGGATGGCCACATTGTTCAGGGCCATGTTGACCAAACCGCCGTTTGTACCCAATTTAATGAACTGGACGGCAGCTGGGAATATACCTTTGAATATGATGCTACAATCGGCAATGTTACCGTAGAGAAGGGCTCTATATGCGTAAATGGCATAAGCTTAACGGTGGTTAACTCACAGGTCAATAGTTTCTCAGTAGCCATTATACCTTACACTTATGAGCATACCAACCTGCACAATGTACGTGAAGGATCAGTTGTAAACCTGGAGTTTGATATTATTGGTAAATATGTAGCGCGCTTAATGAGCCGATAAAGCTGCTATCCGGTTTTTGCTGTAATCTACGTACCCTTTGTCTTCGTCCGTCGGGTTAGTGGCCAAGTATTTTTTATAGTATAATAATGCGTTTTTCTTATCTTTTATTTTTGTGTCGTAAAGTATTGCCATACTATAATATGTCATTGGTAATTGACCATATAACAACCCTTTTTTGTAAGTTGCCTCTGCAGTTTTAAACTGGCTAAGTTGCTGGTAGCTATCGGCTAATTCGTTGTAATAGGTATCCGTACTACCAGCCAAACTTTTTTTAATAGCCTTTTGAAAATAGGGAATTGCTTTTTTTTGACCGTTTAATTTTTTATAGCAGCTGGCAATAAAATAATAGCTGGTTTCAGTATGGTCACCAGCAGTAATAGGCATTAGCGTCTCTAATCCACATATATAATTGTTAGCATAGTAATAAGCTATACCTAAAAAAATACGCATGGTATAATCGCCAAGGGTAAATAATTGTTCGCCTGTTTTTATTACTTGTTGCCATTTTTTTTGGCTAAATGCAAGTTCGAGGTTATTTTGTAATAAAACAATGTTTTCCGGGTCAGCAGCCAACGCTATATTTAAAACCTTTTCGGCCTCTTTATATTTTTTAAACTTTATATAAATTTCTGTGAGATCCGATGCAATATCAAAATCGATAGGGTTTAATATATTTGCTTTCTCCAAGTGTTTTAGATAGCCGACAGAATCAATCTTTCTAAGACGAATATTTGCCAAATACTTATATATCTGATAGTCGGTTGAATCGGTTGAAAGGATCTTTTTATAATATGTTTCTGCTTTATTATAATTACTTCTACGATAGTTTACAGCAGCCAAATTATAAAGCACTGCCTTATTGGTAGAATCCAATGTGTACATCCGCTGATAGTATCCTTCCGCGTCAGGTAATTTCCCTGCCATTTGCGAAGTATACGCTAACCGGGAAAGCGCTTTTATATCATTTATGGGTTCGGGATATATACTTTTTAAATAATTAGAAGCTTCTAAGTAGCGCTGGTTTTGATAATAGTCCAATAGTAGCGCGTCATTAACTTGTTGTGAATATGCCGACAGGGTTAATAAAGAAAGAATGATAAGGTTTAGGATACGTTTCATAAAACTAAATTATTAGTTTTATTTGATATATCCAAATTCAAAACAATTTTGAGGTAATAGGGTTGATAAAGTATTGTAAAATTAAATTAGAAAGATACTACTATGGATAAGTTAAAGAAGTTTGGATTGATGGAAAAGATAGTCCATGAATTAGAAGATTTAAAGAATAGTCAGCAGGCAATTATTAGCAAACTGGCTAAAATTGAAGTTGATAATATGGAACTGGGCGATAAAAGGTTAGAAAAAGACCTGCCGGATATGCACCAAAGGGTTGCCGATAATTTGGATACCATAGCAAGTATATTAGAAGACTTTGCTAACCAGACGGATACCTTTAGTGATAAAAACAATATCACTGCCCTGAAAGAACAGGAAGCAATAAATAACTTATAATCAAAAAAGGCTTGCAATAATTTGCAAGCCTTTTTTGTTATTCAATACTCTTGCCCTTCATGGCATGGCTTATGGCCGTATCCATCAGCCGCTCGGCAAAAGGGCGGGTAAATTCATTTACTTCATCAATTTTTTTCAGTATCAGGTCCTTTTCTCCGGTGGATAGGGCTGCCCTTAACTCTTCGTTATATTTACGGGTTTCATCAATTTCTTCTGCAGAAAGATGGCTGCCGTTCTTTTCGATAAAACGTTCTATTGTGTAAACCATTTGTTCACCTTCGGTACGGGCCTCTATCAGCATGCGCTGCGCCACATCGTCTTTGGCGTGGGTAATACTGTCCATCAGCATTTGTTCCACCTGGTCGTCGGTAATACCGTAGGTAGGGGTCACTTCTATTTCCTGTTTAACACCCGAGCGTAACTCAACTGCTTGTATTTTCAATATACCATCCGCATTCAGCAAAAAGTTGATGTCAACTTTAGGGAAACCAGCCGGCATAGATGGGATGCCTTTTAAATTAAACTCAGCCAGTTTGCGATTTTCTTTGATCAGGTCGCGCTCGCCCTGGTAAACGGCAATTTTCATGTTGACCTGCCCGTCTATCGAGGTAGTATACTGCCTGCCTGCTTTGGTAGGCACTTTGGAGTTACGAGGAATAATTACATCCATCAACCCGCCCATAGTTTCAATACCTAATGATAGCGGAGTAACGTCCAGCAATAAAATATCTTTACGGTTGCCTGCTAATATATCGGCCTGTATAGCAGCGCCTAAAGCAACTACTTCGTCGGGGTTTACCTCATCATGTACCGGGCGGCCAAAAAAATCGGCTACCAATTTTTTAACTAAAGCAGTACGGGTTGAACCACCTACCATCACCACCTCGTCAATTTGATCAACGGTTAGTTTCGCATCCGTCAAAGCATTCTGACAAGCTGTAATAGTTTGCTGTACCTTAGGTAATATTAACTGCTCAAAAGTATCTCGGTCAAGTGTGCACCATATCTCGCCTATCTTTTCGTTAAACAGGCTTTGGTGGCTAAATGCTTTTTTAGCCTCCTCAGCTTTTAAGCGCAATTGTTGACCAAGTTCATGGTTGGCTACTACTTCGGCTTTATTCAGGTTGTTTTTCTCTATCCAGTAATCAACTATAGCACGGTCAAAATCATCACCGCCTAAAAAAGTATCGCCATTAGTGGATAGTACTTCAAAAATTCCATTTTGTATTTGCAGGATAGATACGTCAAATGTACCACCGCCCAAATCATATACCGCTATGGTTTTGGTTTCTTCAGGATTTAAGCCAATACCATAAGCCAAACTCGCGGCGGTAGGTTCGTTTACAATACGTAACACATCTAACCCGGCCAGTTTACCTGCATCACGTGTTGCCTGGCGCTGCGAATCATTAAAATAAGCCGGAACGGTTATTACCGCGCGGTTTACCGGGGTTTTTAAAGCATGTTCGGCACGGGCCTTTAGTTCTTTTAGTATTAGTCCTGATAATTCAATAGGGGTATAAAACTTATCACCCACATTAATTTTTACCAGGCTCTCGCTATCATCATCAATAACCTTATAGCTAAAAAAGTCTTTATAATTCTCAATGTCTTTATATGAGCGGCCCAATAAACGCTTTACCGAAAATATGGTATTGTGCGGATCGGTTATTAACAGATCGCGCGCCTCATTACCAACGGTAATATCGCCCGCAGGGCTAAAATGCACTATGGAAGGTACCAAAACACCTTTACCGGTATCATTTATTACCTGCGGATTTTTATCCGGGTTGATAAACGCCACTAACGAGTTGGTGGTACCCAAGTCAATACCTACAATTAATTCTTCTTTTTGTATAGAACCTGTTGCCAGGTTAATAGAAACTTTAGCCATATTTTATTGTAACAACGGGCAAATGTAGGTAGTTTTAACTATTCCAATGTCTTTTGAATATCTAATTATTTATTTTGTAAACTACTTACCCCATTTATGAAGAAAACCCTGCTGTTATTATTGTTTATTGCTGCTATTACAGTAGCTAAAGCACAGCAGTTTGGCGCTAACCCGCCATCTATCAAATGGAAGCAAGTGAACACATCTGCGGCCAAGGTCATTTTCCCTGCGGGGATGGATTCATTAGGGTTTAGGGTAGCCAATACCATTGAGCGGATAAACAAAGCCACGCAGCCAACCATCGGCACTAAACAGAAACAAGTAAGCATTGTACTACAAAACCAAACCACTATATCTAACGCCTATGTAGGGTTAGCCCCATTTAGAAGCGAGTTTTATCTAACCCCTGCCCAAAATAACTTCGAATTAGGCAGTTTGCCCTGGACAGATCAGTTAGGCATTCACGAGTTTAGGCATGTGCAGCAATACAATAACTTTAATGTGGGGCTATCAAAAGTAATAAGTACCGTGTTTGGACAGGGCGGACAGGCCATAGCCAATTCCATAACTGTGCCCGACTGGTTTTTTGAAGGCGATGCGGTTTTTAATGAAACAGAAGTGAGCCAACAGGGCAGGGGGCGGATACCTTATTTTTTGAATGGATATCGGGCTTTATGGTCGGCAGGAAAGGATTATAGCTGGATGAAGCTCCGTAATGGCTCGTTGGTTGATTATGTGCCGAATCATTACCCCTTAGGATACATGATGGTAAGTTATGGCCGCGAGAAATATGGTAATGCATTTTGGAAAGATGTTACCCATGATGCGGCTTCATTTAATGGTTTATTTTACCCATTACAAAAAGCGGTAAAAAAATATTCAGGTGAAAGCTATAAACAATTCAGGACAAACGGTTTAAATTACTTCAAACAACAGTTTGCAGGCGATAAACCATCTTCAAACTCACTCAATCATTCGCTAATTGATAAACAGCATTTTATTGCCGACCAGGAATATCCTGCATTTGTAAATGACAGCACTATCATCTACCTCAAATCTACCTACAGCCATCGCCCGGTATTTGTTATGAACGAGGGAGGTAAGAAGAGAGATATTGCCGTAAGGTCGGTCTCCATAGATAATTACTTCAGCTATGCCAACGGTAAAATAGTATATGCCAGTTACCGCCCTGATGTACGCTGGAGCTATCGCGATTATAGCGAATTGAGGTTGTTAGATGTAAAGACAGGACATGAGCAGCAGATAACGAACGGCACAAAATACTTTTCGCCCGCTTTAAATGATGATGGGAAAACTATTGTGGCCGTGCAGGTTGATCCATCGGGTAAAAGCCAATTACATATTTTAAGTGCCGATAACGGGTGCGTTATTACTGTAGTGCCTAAAAAGGATAACCTGTTTTACACCTATCCCAAATTCTATGGCAGTGAACAGATCATATCAGCAGTAAGGAACTTTGCCGGGCAAATGAGTTTGGTTTTGATCGATATTAAAACCGGTAATATCAAATATTTACTGCCATTTACCTATCAGCCTATTGCTTTCCCGACCGTCCAGAGTAGTGTAGTTTATTTTTCGGCTACGTCGGGTATTTATGATCGGTTATTTGCGTTGGATATGAGTTCGGGTAAACTATCACAGGTCAATAAGGATAATACAAGCCAATATCAACCCGCTGTGGGGCAAAATAAGCTTGCCTGGGTTGAGCAAACTGCTTACGGGTATCAATTACAGCAAAAAAATAAAAATGCGTCAGAATGGACGGAAATCAATAATATCCCAAATGGATTACCAGATTTTGGAGTGTCGGCGTTAAGGAAAGATTCGGCTGCTAATTTATTGACAACAGTAAGCAACAAACCATTGCGGGTTACTAACTATAATAAAGCTTACCAACTATTTAACTTTCATAGTTTGATACCTGATTTTACTGATCCTAATTATAAGTTATCGTTGGTTGGCGAAAATGTCTTGAATACTTTCCAATCAGAATTATCATTTAATTACAACCGGGTTGAGGGCTATAAACAGTTTGGGTTTGACGCTATGTATGGGGCATTATTCCCCTTCATCACCGCAGGATATAACTATACGTTAGACAGAAGAGGGTTGTTTAATGGCAACCGTGTATATTGGAACGAAAGCGATTTACATGGCGGCTTGCGTTTACCTTTAAATTTTAGCCGTGGCAGACAATTAACAGGGTTAACGTTTGGAAGCGATGTCCATTATAATTTAACCAGCTTTCAGCAGCCATACCGTGCTATGTTCACTGATGTTAATTATACTTACCTAAACAACTACATCATATTTAGTACGCGTATACAGCAAGCCCGGCAAAATATTTACCCCCGTTTAGGGCAAACTTTCACGCTGAACTATAAAACTACTATTGATAGATCAAACGCCCATCAGTTTTTAGCATCAGGCACGTTTTATTTTCCGGGGTTGCTTCAAAATCATAACCTGGTTATTAATGCCGCCTATCAGCAAAGGGGCAGGGATGATGTTATTAATTTTTCCAATAACTTTCCGTATTCGCGAGGATACACGGCCGAGAACTTATATCAGCTGAGTAAAATAGGCGTTAACTATCATTTCCCGATTGTTTACCCGGATGCAGGTGTGGCCAACACGGTTTATTTTTTAAGGGTAAGAGGGAATTTTTTTTACGACTATACGCACGTTAATGACTTTTTTACCAATGGTGCTACCTTTAAAGCTGATTTTAAATCGGCAGGGGTAGAGGTGTTTTTTGATACCAAGATATTTAACCAGCAAAATATAACCATTGGTGTACGGTATAGCCGTTTATTGGACCGCGACCTGTTTGGTGGGCGAGGTGCTAATCAAATTGAAGTCGTGCTTCCTGTAAGTTTTTTCTAATTGGTGATAGTTTTTTGTTAATTTGAGGCATGAACCGCATCGACCGTATATCGGCTATTTTAATTCAGTTACAATCGCGCAGGGTGGTGAAGGCCAGTGACATTGCTGAACGCTTTAATATCAGCCTGCGTACCGTGTATCGTGATGTTAAAACGTTGGAGGAAGCCGGTATACCGCTGATAGGAGAGGCAGGGGTAGGTTATTCTATTATGGATGGTTACCGTTTACCACCAGTAATGTTTACCCGCGAGGAAGCTATGGCCTTTTTAACTGCCGAAAAGTTTGTAGAGAAGTTAACGGATAGAAATACGTTAACACATTATCAATCGGCCATGTATAAGGTGCGGGCCATACTTAAAACGACGGAAAAGGACATGTTAGAAGGGATGGATAACCGCATAGCGGTAATTGAAACGCCGGTTCAGCAAAACAGTAATACCAATAACCACATTCAAAGTATTTTAAATGGTATCATCAATAAAAATATACTCACCATTAAATACTTTGCCAGCCATAGCCAGGAGGATACCAAAAGGGATATTGAACCGGTAGGCATATTTTATTTATCCAGCTACTGGCATTTGATAGCTTATTGCAGGTTGCGCAATGCATATCGCGATTTTAGGGTGGATAGAATAAAAAGCCTTACCGTTACAGATGAACATTTTAATGCAGAGCACCCAACCTTAAAAGATTACATCACCAAAACAGCTAAGGAAAAGCATTTAGAAGAGGTGGTTATCAGGGTTGACAAAAAGGTACATCGGTTCCTGGATGGGCAAAAATATTACAGCGGATTTATATCTGAAAAGGAAGTAGGAGACAGGATAGAAATGATGTTTTTAACCGACTCGCTCAATCATTTTGCCCGGTGGTTTTTAATGTTTGGCGATAGTGCCGAAATTATAAAACCTGAAAAATTAAAGGAAGAGGTGAAATTGATAATCAGTAAAATATCACAGCAAATAGATACCCCAATACCTGCTGACACTATGTCATATTGATATTTTTATCAATTTAATAATCAGGTATTTATTTAATTTATATGAATATTTAATTTATATAAATTAAATCCTATAATCAATAAATCCTATCAATCAAGGTTCAGACAATTACCTGTTAAAACTCAATCTTTTTCCTGCCGTTTCGCTTACCAATTTGCCTTTGCTCCAAGCCAAATTACCTGATACAAAAGTATGCTCAATGGTAGATTTAAAGGTTGTGCCTTCAAATGGGCTCCATTTGCATTTGTACAATAAGCTATCTTTAGTCACAGTATTGGCCCGGTTCAAGTCTACCAAAACAATGTCCGCCCAATAACCTTCGCGGATAAAGCCACGCTTCTCAATTTGAAAACAGGTAGCCACATTGTGCGACATTTTTTCGGCAATTTGCTCCAGTGTTATTTTACCCTGGTGATAAAGTTCCAGCGTGGCTTGCATAGCCTGTTGCACTAATGGTCCGCCTGATGGGGCTTGCAGGTAGGGTTGTGATTTTTCTTCAATAGTATGTGGCGCATGGTCGGTTGCTATAACATCAATACGGCCATCAAGCACAGCTTTTAATATACCTTCACGGTCGGCAGCGGTTTTTACCGCCGGGTTCCATTTGATCAGGTTGCCTTTGGTTTCATAATCTGCATCGCTAAACCATAAATGATGAATACAGGCTTCGGCAGTTATGCGCTTGTCTTTTAACGGCGTGGTATTATCAAAAAGATGCGTTTCTTTTTCTGTGGATATATGCAATATGTGTAAGCGCGTATTATGCTTTTTAGCTAATTCAACCGCCATGGATGATGATAGATAACAAGCGTCCTCGCTGCGTATTATCGGGTGTAGCTTAACTGGTATATCATCTCCCATTAATTGTTTATAATGGGCCAAATTACGTTGTATAGTAGTTTCATCTTCACAATGCGTAGCTATCAGCATAGGCGATTGCGCAAACAATTGCTCCAAAGTAACCGGGTTATCTACCAGCATATTCCCAGTTGATGATCCCATGAAAACCTTAATCCCGCACACATTTTTGATATCAGTACGTAGCACTTCATCCAAATTATTATTGGATGCACCCATAAAAAACGAGTAGTTAGCCAATGAGTTACGCGATGCTATTTGGTATTTATCTTCCAGTAACTCCTGTGTCAACGTGTTAGGCACAGTATTCGGCATCTCCATAAACGAAGTAATGCCACCTGCCACCGCCGCGCGCGATTCGGTATAGATCTCCGCCTTATGCGTTAATCCAGGCTCCCTAAAATGTACCTGGTCGTCAATTGCACCCGGTAAAAGATGCAAGCCCTCGGCATTAATTTCCTGGTCGGCTTTAACATCAATTTGTGGCGCAATACGGTCAATTAAGCCGTCTTTTATTAACAGGTCGGCAACAAATTGTTTATTCTCGTTTACTATTGTAGCGGATTTTATAAGGATCGTGGGCATGAGACAAATATAAATAATTGCGGGAGAGTTGAGGTGTTCCAAAATGTTCCAATCTCGCAAAAGAACACCCTTGAAAACTTTCCGTCTTACGGTCTTTCCCGACTTCCCGACTAATAGACTATCTTTGCCGCATGGCTGCAAGTTTTGAAGATTTTAAATTTAACCGGCAAGTTTTAAATGCAATTGCCGATGCCGGTTATACCGAGCCAACGCCAGTGCAGCAAAAAGCTATCCCACCTATATTGAACGGACAGGATGTGATGGGTATAGCGCAAACAGGTACCGGTAAAACTGCCGCATATGTGTTGCCTATCATCATGAAGCTTAAATACGCCCAAGGCGACCATGCCCGTGCGCTGATAATAGCCCCAACACGTGAGTTGGCCATGCAGATAGAGGAAAATGTGCGCATCTACGCCAAATACACCGATCTGCGGGTAGTTACGGTTTACGGTGGCCTGGGTCCTAAAACACAAATAGAAAACATTAATAAAGGGGTTGATATTATTGTAGCCACTCCCGGCCGCTTTATGGATATTTATTTAGCCGGCCATATTGTTACCAAACCCATCCAGGTATTGGTACTGGACGAAGCAGATAAAATGATGGATATGGGCTTTATGCCACAGATCAATAGAATATTGGAGGTCGTGCCCGTTAAACGGCAAAATCTGTTGTTTTCTGCTACGATGTCTGATAAAATACACCAGTTATCAGGTAACTTTTTGGAGTTCCCAACGGTGATAGAAGTTACGCCGCAGGCTACGCCTGCACAGACTGTTAACCAAAAGGTATATCATGTGCCCAATAATAAAACCAAGATCAATCTGCTTAAAAACTTATTGGATGCAGAAGGTGATATTACCAAGCTAATGGTATTCTGCAAAACCCGTATGGCTGCGGAGGATGTGTATAAATTTCTGTTGCGCAAGTTTGGCGAGAAAGAAGTAAGGGTATTGCATGCCAACAAGGGGCAAAACACCCGTATCAATTCCATGAACTCGTTTAAAAATGACGAAGTGAAAATACTGGTCGCTACTGATGTAGCCTCGCGCGGAATTGATGTTAGTGATGTGAGCCACGTGATAAATTTTGATGTACCGGTGGTGATTGAAGATTATGTGCACCGTATTGGTCGTACAGGTCGCGCACTACAATCGGGCGAAGCCATAACTTTTTGTAACCCGGCAGAGGAATATTATTTGAATAAAATACAAAAGCTCATCAGGCAAACTATTCCGGTGCAGCCTATACCTGATGAGGTATTTATAGAAGCTACACCTTACGACGAAAAGCAGGATCAGGCCAAAGAGGTTGATATGCAAAAGCGCAGGGAAGACCCTGATTTTAAGGGTGCATTCCACGAAAAGAAAACCTTGAGCCAGCGCAAAAAATTTGATGCCGAAAGGGCCAAACGCACAGGTGGCCATGTACCCGGAACAAAAAGGCCCGGCAGGAAATTTAAAAAGAGATAGTACAATACAATGAAATTCAGAATAACGCCCTTAAACTTTTGCAGCGCGCTACTTTTAATACTGGCAATTTATGTATTAATATATGGTGCCAAAATTACAGGGATGCAATACCCTCATTTGGGCACTGCTATTGGTTTAATATTTTTGCTATTCGCTTTTGTAGTGGCTTTTTTGGATATAATGTTGCGAAATTTCTTTCCTGTGACCAAAACTTTATGGATTGTGGAGCTAAGCTTTATAACTTTGGCCGCAATAATATTTTTACTTGTTAAATAATTTGAATGAAAACTTCTGAAATAAAGCTAACCATACAGCTTGACGAAAATAATATCCCTGAGAATATTTTATGGGAAGCAACCGATGCCGAGAGTAAAGAGAAGCAGGCGGTAAAATCAATGATGCTATCTATGTGGGATCCGCATTATAAAAACACCATGCACATTGGCCTTTGGACAAAAGAAATGCAGGTTGATGAAATGAAGCGCCATTTTTATGAAACCCTGCAAACCATGGGTGATACCTTTTTACGCGCCACCGGTGAAACAAATATTGTAGAGGATCTGCGTGATTATTGTGCGCATTTTGCTGATAAAATGGAAATAAGCAGATAGGATATGAGACTGCCTTCATTGATATCCTTCATTGGGTTTGTACTATTAATGGCTGCTACGTACTGCCCAGTATTGCGACCATTTGGTTTATTTAACTGGGATGTTTATGATCTGAACAAACCTTATGGTATGGTTATATTGTTAATGTCTGTAGTGGGTATTATAGCTGTCGTATTAAACCGGCCAAAATTAGTTAAACTTATATCTTTGATATCGTTAGCACTGGTAACCCTATTGTTGCTGGCTGCATTCTTAAAAATACACACCAGCTTTAGCTTTATACCATTTAAAGGTATAACTGCTTTTTTAGAGCGGCAAATAAAATTTAAATGGGGATGGTATTTATTATTTGCAGGGCCACTGTTGTCATTAGTTGGTACATTCTTTAAACCTTCAAAATATTCAAGGTAGTTGTAAATAAAACCGTTAATTATAATGTAATAATTAAAACAGTTTTTTAACATATTTGTAATTACACAAACCATTGAAATGTTAAAGTTATCTTTTCGTAACCAGGTACTATTAGGCTTTGCCGTATCTATATTGCTTGTTTTTATTGTTGGCATACTATCTTTTAATAGTATTAACCAGTTACAGGATGATACCGTTATGGTTGAGCATACTCAACAGGTAATCAAAAAATCAACCAATTTATTACAACAGTTAATTGACGCCGAAACAGGTATGCGCGGTTATTGCGCTGCGCAAAAGAAGAGTTTATTAGATCCTTATTATAAAGCGTTACCTGCTATAGATGATGATCTGAACGAACTTAAAGGACTTGTTGCTGACAATCCTACTCAGGTTAAAAGATTTGAATTTTTAACTAATATGGTTGATAGCCAGCTAAATATATTTAAAGCTGATATAGAGACCCGGGATAGTAAGGGTTTAGCGTACATGGTCCAGAACAACATGTTTGTGAATGGAAAAAAGAACATGGATGATATCCGTGGACTTATCACAAAGGTTATTGATACTGAAAATCAATTATTAGCCGATCGTAAAGCCAGTTCTGGTGCTGCTTCAAAAAATGCAATGGTATTTATTGTTGTAGGTTCTATTATATTCCTGGTAATAATAATTGTGCTGTTCTATTACATACAGCAAACCTTTGAAGAGCAGAAAAAAATAGAGGAAGAGATAAAAATTGCCAATACTGAGTTAGAAAATGTACTCGGCGAAAATAAAGCTAAAAACTGGTTACTAACGGGTACCGGACTGCTTAACGAAAAGATGCAGGGGCAGCAAAGTGAAAAAGAATTATCAGATAATATATTAAAAGAAGTTTGTAGCTATACTAATGCCAAAGCCGGAACCTTATACTTATTTAATGAAGCAGAGGATAGGCTTGACTTTTATGCTTCGTATGCTTTTGCAAATTTAGGTGCTATAAAAAGAAATATTAAAATAGGCGAGGGTTGGATAGGACAGGTAGCAAAAGATAATAGAGCCGCCGTAGTAAAAGGTAGCTTAAACGAAAAATTGGATCTGGAAACATCAATAATAACCGATGTTTTGGTAGAGAGCTACATTGTACCTTTCTTTTTTGATAAAAAGTTAAAAGGGGTTATTGAGATAGCCTTTGATGAGAAACTGGATGATCACAACCGCGATTATATTACTGCTGTAGCTAATGACATAGGAATAGCAGTTAATACGGCCCAGGCGCGTACCATAATGCACGACCTGTTTGAAGAAACGCAGCAACAGGCCGAAGAATTAGCAGCACAGCAGGAAGAAATGCGTGTTACCAACGAGGAATTGATGAATAAAACAGAAATGTTAGAAGCATCAGAAGAAGAGTTGCGTGTACAGCAGGAAGAATTGCGTACCATTAACGCCGAGTTAGAGGAGAAAGCCAGTTTGCTGGAAGAAAAGAACCAGGCAATTGAAGAGGCGCGCCAGGCCATAAATATTAAAGTAGAAGAATTAGAAACAACCGGGAAATATAAATCGGAATTTTTGGCTAATATGAGTCATGAATTGCGTACCCCGCTTAATAGTATCCTGGTACTGGCACGTATATTAAAAGATAATAAACCGGCCAATCTATCCGAAGATCAAATTAAATACGCAAGTGTAATATTCAATGCCGGTAATGATTTGTTAACACTGATCAATGATATTTTAGATCTGTCGAAAATTGAATCGGGCAAGCTGGATATGCACAACGAGGTTATAAACATAACCGATATTTTGGGCGATATGGAAAGTTTGTTTAGTGAGGTAGCCGTCAATAAAAATATATCCTATACTACTTCCGTTGGCGACAATGTTAACCCCGGCATATTTACCGACAAGCTGCGTGTGGAACAGGTAATTAAAAACCTGCTATCAAACGCGTTTAAATTTACCCCAGAGAATGGTGCTGTAGCGATTAATGTTGTTAAAGGTAAAGGGCAAACTATCGATTTCTGCATTAAAGATACAGGCATAGGGATCGCACCTGATAAGCAAAAAATAATTTTCCAGGCATTTCAACAAGCTGATGGTTCAACCAGTCGCAAATATGGCGGCACAGGATTGGGTTTATCAATAAGCCGCGAACTGGCAAGTTTGTTAGGCGGATCAATATCATTAACCAGCACACCGGGCCAGGGGAGTGAGTTTGTGTTAACACTACCAATTGAGGCTAAACCGGTTGCAGAAAAGAAAGATAGCGATACCATTCCAACTGCTGAAAGTTTTGAACCTATCAGTGAGTTTTTAAAGCCTATTCAACGACCGGTTGGACAGGAAAACCGCGAGCCCTTAGTAGTTATTGTTGAGGATGATAAGAACTTTGCAGATATTTTACAGGATTATGCCCGCGATCATGGTTATAGATCCATCATAGTAAATGAAGGCACTGGTGCTGTTGATGCAATAACTGAAAATATGCCTGATGCCGTGATATTGGATATTATGCTTCCGGGTAAGGATGGATGGCAAATACTAAAAGAGCTAAAGCAAATAAAGGAAGTAGCCAATATTCCTGTTCATTTAATGTCTGCAGGCGATGCCGCTGCCAATAAGGTTAAGGGAGAAGGTGCCATTAGCTTCTTGAAGAAACCAATTGACACTTCCACGCTTGATAAGTTATTTGGCGATATGATGGTACAAAGTGGGGTTAAATTTAAACAGATATTATTGGTTGAAGATCATTTGGCACAAAGTCAGGCTTTAAAAGAAATGATGCAAGCCAATGGCATAAATGTTGAGCAGGCATTTGATGGCGAATCAGCTTTCCAGATGTTGCAGGAGAATGAATATCAATGCGTGATATTGGATTTGAACCTGCCAGACATTTCGGGGCTTGATCTGTTAGACAAAATTAAAGCTATTGAACAATTTGCCGCATTACCAATAATTATAAATACGGCAATGGAATTGGATAAAACATCGGTTAGCAGGTTAATGAAATATGCTAACGCGATGGTTGTAAAAACAAATAAATCATCAGATAGGCTTATAGACGAAGTAAACCTGTTTTTAAATAAAATTAGCGGTACAAATAATCATCATTCCAGATCCAATCCAAACAAACAGGTTATGACAGCAGGTAAAGACATCATTAAAGGAAAAAAAGTGTTAATAGTTGATGATGATATGCGTAATATTTTTGCGTTAAGCAGCGCTTTACAAAGCTATGATATGGTGGTTGAGGTTGCCGGTGATGGCGAAGAGGCGTTAACCAAATTAGAGGACATAAGCGACATTGATATTGTGTTAATGGATATTATGATGCCCAAAATGGATGGCTATGAAGCTACAAGGCAAATACGTAAGAAAAACAAATGGGCCAGGCTTCCGGTTATTGCGTTAACTGCAAAAGCTATGATGGACGATCGTGAAAAATGTATTGAAGCCGGTGCCAACGATTATATTACCAAACCGGTTGATATGGATAGGCTTATTGCTTTAATGCAATTGTGGCTGGAAAAATAATATGCATGCTTCACCCGAAACAATAACTATTGAAGAATTACATGAACTTATAGATCTGATAAAAAAGATATATGGATTTGATTTTTCATATTATTCAAAAGCGTCACTTAAGCGTAGGTTATTAAGGGTTTTGCAATTAAAGCGGCTCCAGTTGTATGATTTAAAGCATTTACTGGTAAATGACCCCGCTTTTTTTCAGTTTCTTTTAGAAGAAATTACGGTAAACGTTACTGAAATGTTTCGTGACCCAAGTTTCTACAAAGCGCTTAACAGCCAGGTAATTCCTTATTTATCGTCCTATCAACATTCAAAAATATGGTGTGCCGGATGCTCTTCCGGAGAAGAAGTTTATTCGTTAGCTATATTGTTGAATGAAGCCGGCCTGCGTAAAAAATCATTTATTTACGGAACTGATATTAATACCGAAGTGTTAAAAGAAGCACGGAAAGGAATTTATAGTTTGCGCAAAATAAAAAGCTATGTAGAAAACTACCAGCTTACCGGCTTAAGCGGGTCCATAACAGATCATTTCACTATATTGTATGATGCAGCCAGTATTCATAACGAATTAAAGCAAAACACCCTATTTTCTGTACACAATTTAGTGTCTGATAATGTTTTTAACGAATTTCAATTAATTAGCTGTCGTAATGTTTTTATATATTTTGAGATAAAGTTGCAGGAACGTATACTTGATTTGTTTTATAAAAGCCTGGCACCTTTAGGTTTTTTGTGTTTAGGAACTAAAGAAACCATTCGGTCAGATTTTTTTAAGAAAAAATTTAAGGTCATCAATCAGAAAGAAAATATATATCAAAAAATTGGCTCTTAACAATGACATAATTGAGCGTTGGCATAAATCAGAACTGCTACTTTTGGGCGGATCGGCAGGTTCATTTAAACCAATTTTTAACGCCGTGCAGGCGTTCCCATCAACACTAAACAAAGCTGTATTGATAATAATTCACCGGAAAAAGAATTTTTTTAGTGATATAGAAAATCTGTTTGCCGAAAATAGTCGAATGTTAATGCGGGAAGTGAACGATAAAGACTGCATAAACAAGCAAACAATTTATATAGCGCCGGCTAATTATCATACCCTAATTGAAAAGGAGAAATGTTTTGGCTTAGATGTATCAGAAGCGGTATGGTATTCAAAACCATCTATTGATGTGAGTTTTGAAAGTGCGGCCGAAACTTATAAGGATTGCTGCACAGCAGTGCTTTTTTCGGGTGCCAATCAGGATGGGGCAGAAGGGTTATTAAAATTGCGTAAAAGTGGTTCGCTAACTATTGTACAAAATCCTAACGAAGCCGAAATGCAGGATATGCCCCAAGCAGCTATTGACATAAAGGCTGCCGAATACGTATTGAGCTTAGCAGATATACTCCAGCTTTTTAAAATGTAATCTCTAAAAAGGCATTTTAATTTGCCCTATTCCTAACGTTGTAGCTTCATGTTCAAGTAACCATTGTTTGCGCCACAAGCCACCGGCATAACCGGTTAAGCTACCGTCAGATCCAATTACGCGGTGGCATGGTACAACTATCCACAAATTATTTTTACCATTGGCCGCCGCAATAGCCCTAATGGCCAGCGGACTTTTCATTTGGTTGGAAAGTTGCGCATAGGTTATAGTTGTGCCATACTCGATATTTAATAACTGTTGCCATACTTGTTGCTGAAAGTCGGTACCTGATTGTTTAATAGGCAGATCAAATTTTTTTCTTTTTCCGGAAAAATATTCATCTAATTGATCAACAGCCATTTTTTGCACTACCGATGCTGGTTCTTTAATGATGGCTTCATCATTATCAGTTATAGTGATAGCGGTTATAAAATCATCTTCTGAACTAATTTTTGCTATCCCAACCGGTGTACGATAATAAATTATTGACATAAGGTAAAGTTAATCATAATCCCAAATACTAATCGCCAATAACTATATTTGTGCTAATGGAACTCATCAATCAAACCTGGTATCTTTTTAAAAAGGAGATATTATTGGAGTGGCGCTCAAAGTATGCTTTTAACGGGGTGTTGCTGTATGTGGTTTCTACAGTGTTTGTATGTTATATTGCTTTTAATTTAACACCTGGTTTTGCCCAGATGGGTGGCGTTAAACCTGGCGAAACGGTAAGCACAGGCTACAAAGTGGTTTGGAATGTATTGTTCTGGATTATTATACTTTTTGCTGCGGTAAATGCCATTGCTAAAAGCTTTTTGCAGGAAAGCAGGAACCGTTTATTATACTATTACACCATAGCCAGTCCACAGGCCATTATTTTGTCTAAAACAATTTATAACATACTATTAATGTCATTATTAAGTGTATTGGCATTAATAATTTATGTACTATTCTTCCCCAATTCTATTGGCGATCCATTATTTTATTTTTTAGCTGTAATATTAGGTAGTATAAGTTTTTCAACTGTTTTTACTATGATATCAGCCATTGCATCAAAAGCAGGCAATAATGGCACTTTAATGTCTATATTAAGTTTCCCGGTTGTTATACCCGTTATTTTAATATTGGTGCGTTTAAGCAAAAATGCTATGGACGAACTTGATCGTAGTGTTAGTTATAGCGATATAGGCGCTTTATGTGCTATTAATGTCATTGTAATAGCTACTGCTTTGTTGCTCTTCCCTTTTTTATGGCGCGATTAACAATGTTGCTACATTGTTGAATGGCTATTCTTAATTAGCATATTTACTACATTTATAGGAATTTAATGCTATGCGCTTATTTTGGTTAATATACTTATGCCTGGTATGCCCAATGGTTACATTGGCACAGCGCGGTAGTATTATCGGTAAAGTAGTTAGTGCAAATTCAAAATCACCAATTCCCCAGGCCAGCGTTTTCTTAAGCAATTCTTCTTTCGGTACAATTACAAAAAATGATGGATCTTTTGCTTTAAACAATATTAGGCCAGGGCAGTATACTTTGGTGGTAACTGCTATTGGTTATCAAGATTTTACGAAGACTATATTAATAGAAGGTGAAACCATAAATATAGATGTAGAGCTGTCGGGAAAATCCATAGAGCTTAGAGAGGTGACCATATCTACCAGTTCAAAAGCTGATTGGCGACGCCATTTTGAACAGTTTAAAACTGAGTTTATAGGCTCGGACGCAAATGCAAAAAATTGTGAAATAATAAATCCGGAAGTGTTGAACTTTACCTATCGTAAAAGCAAACAGGTTTTAGAAGCTTACGCAGATGAATTCCTGATAGTTGAGAACCGTGCATTGGGATACAGGGTTAAGTTTTTAGTGAAAGATTTTAAAAGTGATGGTATATCCGGTATCATATCGTATTCCGGGCAACGACTGTTTGAAGAATTACCGGCCAAAGAGCCGCAAAAGAAAAAATGGCGCGTTAAACGCGATGAAGCCTATTATGGCTCGGCCATGCACTTTTATAGGTCATTATATAAAGATATATTAGACCAGGAAGGATTTGAAATATACAAAATACACAGAGAACTTAACCCTAATCGCCCACCTGATCATGTGATCCAGAAAAAAATAGAAGGATTTAGGGCATTATATAATCAAAGGGGAAATATTACTATAGTACTTGATTCGGTAAATTACTGGACCAGTATGCAAACCATGCCCCGGTATTATAATCAAACCATTAGCAGTGTAAAGTATTTTTCAACCGAGGTGCTTACAACAACCGATAAGCCGGGGATATTTGCGCTAACTTTTCCGGAAAACTTATATGTAATCTATACCAAAAAAAGAGAAGAAACCTATTTCAGAGATGTATATAAGCCATTAACTATGCCCAATTATGAAACCACCATACTTTCATTTCTTGATCAGGCAAGGTTTTCTTTGTTTGATATGAACGGAATAATTGTAGCCAACGGGCCATTATACGAAGGTACCTGGTCCAAATCACGCTTATCAACCTTGTTACCGGTTGATTATATACCCATAGCTGAACAGGAAGCGAATAAACACACACCATTGCCCGCGAAGAGATAGTAACTATTGCCATTTTACAAACCAAGTAAATTATTACATTTGCTTCATATATATTATGAATTTCATTTATCAAACCTGGTGGAAAGTAATTGCAGTATTAATGGTATTTTCTACCTTTTTTACCGGCTTGCTTTTTGATGTGCCTGCATTGCCTGTATTGCACGAAACAATACGGAATTTGTACTTCCATGTTCCTATGTGGATGGCCATGTTAACCGTCTTTGTAATATCTGTATTTTATAGCATAAAGTATTTACAAACAGGTAAAGAAGAATACGATTTGATAGCGGTTGAATGTGTTAATACCGGTTTGCTGTTTTACACATTAGGCTTAATAACAGGCATGATATGGGCCAAATATACCTGGGGCGATTATTGGAGCGGCGACCCCAAACAAAACAGCGCTGCAATAGCATTTTTATTATACTGTGCTTACCTGGTACTGCGTAATTCGGTAGATGAAGAGCAAAAACGTGGTAAAATATCAGCTATCTATAACATATTTGCGTTTCCAATAATGTTGGTGCTTATATTTATTTTACCAAGACTTACAGATTCTTTGCATCCCGGTAGTGGTGGTAACCCGGCATTTGGTAAATACGATTTAGATAACGGCATGAAGATCGCGTTTTACCCCGCAATGCTGGGATGGAGTTTTATTGCCTTATGGATAGCCTCAATCCGCTATCGTATCCGTTTAATTGAGTACAAAAGGAACGCTACTAATTAATTATGAAAAAAATAACCGCTTTGCTTTTCTTGCTTTTAAGCTTCATTACTGTATTTGCACAAAATGAGCCTGTAGAAATGGCCGACTCATTTCGTGCTTCAGGTAAAATATACGTGGTGATAACTACTATTGCCATTGTGTTTACGGGACTGGCCATTTACCTTTTTTCAATAGACCGTCGTCTTAAAAAAATAGAAAAGGAAAAGTAGTTAAACATAGTTTGTAGTTGATTGTTAATGCTGTATCTTTAATAGTATAACATTCAAGCTATGTCTCCAAACTATTCTGCCCTTGACCAGTCTACCCATTTTTTTAATGATGTTTGCCAAAACTTTGACCACGCTGCCCAATTTACCAAACATGATGCCGGTTTATTAGATCAGATCAAGTCATGTAATAGTGTTTATCGTTTTCGCTTTCCTATCCGCAGGGGTAACAATTTCGAGGTAATTGATGCCTGGCGTGTAGAGCATTCACATCATCAATCGCCCACAAAAGGTGGTATACGCTACAGCGAAATGGTAAACGAGGATGAGGTGATGGCACTTGCCGCTTTAATGACCTACAAATGTGCTATTGTAAATGTGCCCTTTGGCGGGGCCAAAGGTGGTATCAAGATCAATCCTAAAAATTATACTACGCAGGAGTTAGAAAATATAACACGCCGTTATACGGTTGAATTAATAAAGAAAAATTTTATAGGTCCAAGCATTGACGTACCCGCACCCGATTATGGATCGGGCGAACGTGAAATGAGCTGGATTGCTGATACGTATGCCACCATGAACCCCGGCCAGTTGGATGCAATGGCGAGTGTAACCGGCAAGCCAATTGCGTTACACGGTATAATGGGCCGCCGGGAAGCAACTGGCAGGGGGGTGGCCATTGCAGTACGCGAGTGTGTAGATGTGGCAGAGGATATGCAAAAATTGGGTCTAACAGCTGGTTTATCAGGTAAAAGAATAATTGTACAGGGTTTAGGTAATGTAGGATATTATTCAGCTAAATATTTATCAGAATTTGGCGGCGTTATAGTAGGCATCAGCGAAATGGAGGGTGCGATTTATAATGCTGATGGCTTGGATGTTGAAGCTGTTTTTAAGCACCGAAAAGAAACAGGATCTATATTGGGTTATCCGGGAGCAAAAGACCTTTCTTCTGCAGATGGAATTGAACAGCCCTGCGATATTTTAGTTCCCGCTGCATTAGAGAACCAAATTACTATTAAAAATGTAAAAAACATAAAAGCTAAAATTATTGCCGAGGGGGCTAATGGCCCAACCAGTCCCGAAGCAGAGGCTGCTTTTTACCAAATGGGCGGTATAATAATACCTGATATGTATGCCAATGCAGGTGGTGTAACCGTGTCATATTTTGAATGGCTTAAAAATTTATCGCACGTGGCTTTTGGGCGTATTAACCGCCGTTTTGAAGAAAATACTAATAAAAACCTGGTAAACATGGTGGAGAGCATAACAGGTGCATCATTATCCCCGGCAGAACGCGCAGTTATTGTTAAAGGATCATCTGAACTGGAGTTGGTAAATTCGGGTTTAGAGGATACCATGATACGCTCATACCACGAGATACGAAATATATATGTAGATACCGATAAATTAGATAGTATGCGCACCGCAGCACTGGTAGGCGTAATTAATAAAATAGCCGTATCTTATCAAAACCTGGGTATTTGGCCATAAAAGTTATAATTACAACTGTAAACTTTTACCTTTAGGGTGTCCAATGAACCTATTGTGTAAAATATTTTTTGTTTTATTACTGTTAGCAAGCAATATCTTGTATGCACAGTTGCCTAATAATATAGGTTTTGAAAATGGTAACTTTGATGGATGGGAAACATCTATAGGTACAAGAAATAGGACGCCCGGCTCAACTGATATTATGGACCCGCCCGGTACTCCCGTGTATGGAAGACATACCATATTTGATGCCACTTATAACAAAAACCAAGTTGACCCTTATGGAGATTTCCCGGTAGTTTGTCCTAACGGTAGTAAATACTCTATTAAATTAGGCAACGATGTCCCGGCAGGTAAAATGCAGCGTGTTAGTTATACTTTTAAAGTTCCTAAAAATGTAACACGGTACAGTATAATCTTTAATTATGCTGTGGTAATAGAGGATCCTAATCACCGTGTCGAAGAACAACCTTTTTTCTCAGCAAAGGTATATAATGTATCTGCCGGAAATTATGTTACTTGCCCTTCATTAGATTTTTCCCCACAATCTGGTATTCCGGGATTTGATAAATCCGACATTACCAGAGCTACAGCCAATCCCGGAGGGCCTGCGCCGATTTATTACAAAGATTGGTCAACCGCAATGATCGATCTTACAAACTATACCGGTGAAACCATTAGGTTGGAATTTACAGCAGAAGATTGTAAACCCAGCGGACACTTTGGTTATGCTTATTTAGATGTGGATGAAGTATTAAGTTTAAAACCAATTAACGGAAATGTGTTTTGTAGTAACCAAACTCAAACTACATTAATTGGTCCATCGGGTTTTGAAGAATACATGTGGTATAAGGATAATGACACTACAAAGCCTGGCATCCCCGGGCAAAACATAACCGTGCCGGCAGTTGATGGGGATAAGTATATGTTACACATTATTCCTTACCTTAATTTAGGTTGTGAAGACGACTTATACATTACGCTTCAAAAATTGGCCGAGCCTTTTAATTTAGTAGTTGACCCTAAAGTTTATGGGTGCAATGGTACAGGGTTTGATTTAACAGCAGCAAGTATAACAGCAGGTAGCAGTACCATGAGATTTTCTTACTATAAAAAAGATGGTGATGGATTTGAGTATTTGCCAAATCCTGATAAAGTATTAACATCAGGCACCTATTACATAAGAGGAACCAATGAAGGTGGTTGTACTGATATACTACCCATTGAAGTAATTTTAACAAACCCTGAAATTACTATTACCCAGCCATTGCCGGTTAGATACCCAACCAAAGTAGACTTGTCAACCACCTTTACCCATATAGCAGGGGTTAATTACAATTACTTTACTGATGCTGCCACAACAATACCTATGGTAGATTTTAGTGTAAATGTCAGCGGAACTTATTATGTAAAAGCTACCAGTGGCATAGGTTGCTCCGTTGTTGTTCCCGTAAAGGTGATAGTTAACCCACCGCCACCTTATACTATTGAAGCCTCCAATACATTTACTCCAAATGGCGACGGTATCAATGATAACTTTTCTATAAAAACTACCGGTTACGTAACCCTTACTTTACTAAGGATATTTAATAGGTATGGCCAGCTGGTTTTTACTACACGGTCAATTAATGATAAATGGACCGGTGCTAATGGCGGTGGTACCTTACCTGAAGGTACGTATTATTGGGTGTTTGAAGGCACTGACGATTATTTTCATACCCCGGTAAAACAGGCTTCATCCATAACAATTGTACGTTAGTTATTAAGAAAAATTCTAAATAACACATATCCGTAGTAATAAATATTATTACCTGTACGTTTTGTATTTTTGTAATCCCAAACGGAAATAAACCAACGATGAAAAAAAGTTCAATTTTTGGCCTGGTAGTTATAGCTATAGCAATTGCGGTTATAATCAGCGTGTATTCAAGTTCAAGCACTTACGGCACATTTAGCGATGCAAAGCAAACTGAGAGCCAGTTACAGGTAGTGGGCCAGTTAGATAAACAACGAGAATTGGAGTATGATGCTACAAAGGATGCTAATTATTTTTCATTTTATATGAAAGATAATAAAGGGCAAAATTGTAAGGTGGTATTCACCGGTGCAAAGCCGCAGGATTTTGAGCGTTCAGAACAAATTGTGTTAACCGGGCAAATGAGAGGCAATGAATTTCATGCATCAAAAATATTGATGAAATGCCCTTCAAAATATACCCAGGATAAAGTAGAGATCACCGAATTTAAGGCTAAAGAAGCCAATATATAATCTAAATTAATGGATATAGTATTTAAAGGGGAACACCTTTTACCGGGCCAGTTGGGCCAGTTCTTTATTGTATTGGCATTTGGTTCGGCCCTGATATCTGCAATAAGTTATTTTTTCTCTGTAAAACATCCTAATGATCGGTCATGGTTAAAAATGGGTCGGATAGGAGCCATTGTAAACATGATTGCTGTGGCGGGTATCGGAGCAAGCCTGTTTTATATCATAGGTAATTACTATTATGAATATTATTATGCCTGGGCTCACTCATCACGTACGCTGCCTGTTTATTATATAATTTCCAGCTTTTGGGATGGGCAAGAGGGTAGCTTTTGGCTATGGACCTTTTGGCAGGGTGTTATCAGCATGATACTGGTATGGCGGGCAAAATCATGGGAAAGCCCGGTTTTAGCTGTGGTAATGCTTGCACAGGCTTTAATTGCTTCTATGCTTTTAGGGGTTGAGCTATTTGGTGAACGTATTGGCACATCGCCATTTATATTATTGCGTGAGGCTATCAACCTCAAAGAAACAACGCCAATATTTGCTACCAACCCTGAATATTATAAAAATTACCTTACCTATATCAAAGACGGTAACGGTATGAACCCATTACTGCAAAACTATTGGATGGTAATACACCCGCCAACGTTGTTTTTAGGTTTTGCATCAATGGTTGTACCGTTTGCTTACGCTATTGCCGGTTTATGGCAAAAGCGCTATAAAGATTGGGTGAAGCCTGCTATAACCTATTCGCTGTTTGCAGTGATGATATTAGGTACAGGTATTATCATGGGATCTTTTTGGGCATACGAGTCATTAACCTTTGGTGGTTTTTGGGCATGGGACCCGGTAGAGAATGCCTCAATTATACCGTGGCTCATATTGGTAGGTGCGTTACACGTATTAATTATTTATAAAAATACGGGCCACTCTTATAAAACAGCGTCCATATTAGTAATTGCCAGCTTTGTGTTGGTATTATATGCATCCTTCCTAACCCGTAGCGGTATTTTAGGCGAAACATCGGTACACTCATTTACTGATGCCGGTATGTTTTGGCATTTGGTGGCTGATGTGTTAATATTCTTAATATTAGGCATTGTGATGTTGGTTATCCGCTGGAAAGAACTACCAACAAGCAAAAAGGACGAAGAAACCTATTCTCGCGAGTTTTGGATGTTTGTAGGTTCTATATTTTTGGCCTTATCTTGTTTCCATTTGGTGGTAGTAACTTCAATACCGGTATGGAATGCGTTATTTGGAACCAAACTGGCGCCACCTACCGATCCGATTAAACATTACAATACCATACAGGCAGCTTTTGCGGTAATAGTTACCTTCTTAACTGGATTTACCCAGTTTATGAAGTATAAAAAAACTGATCTGTCCAAGTTTTTTATAACAACAATTATTTATTTAGTATTTGCGGCATTAATAACAGCATTGGTTGTATATATCACCGGTTTATATACATTACATATTGTATTTATCATGATCATGGTAGGTGCTATATATTCTATATTGGCCAATACTAAGGTATTTGTTGACGCCATAAAAGGCAAGGCTAAGCTGGTAGGCTCGGCAGTTGCGCATATTGGTTTTGGTTTGATGATGGTAGGTGCATTAATATCGGCAGGAACCAGCAAAGTTATATCTGAGAACAATACCGGAGATCTGAATACTACCGAATTTGTTAAATCAAAAAACGACCCGAAAGAAAATATCCTAATGTACAAAAATACACCTGTACAAATGGGTAAATATACCGTAACCTATATAGGCGATTCTATCGCTCCGCCAAACCATTATTTCAAAGTGGAGTATAAAGTGGTTGATGCCAGTGGTAAGGTTACTGAACAGTTTATATTAACCCCTAATGCACAGGCTAACCGCAGCATGGGTTTAATAGCATCACCGGATACCAAGCATTATTTGTTTAGTGATTTGTATACGCACGTAAATATGTCAAACGCTATAACTTATGATGAACAGGCAGAGGGCGATGGGCATGAAGATGAAGCGGATGATGACAAAAAATACGATGCCCCTGTAGTTTATGAAGTTGCGGTAGGTGACACTATTCCTTTTAGAGAAGGTTACGCGTTGTTAAAAGAAATATCAACTGTAGATAAATTGGAGAATATACCCATTACAGGTAAGGATGTAGCCGTTGCTGCCAAAATGGATGTGGTTACACAAGGCAAAACTTACCAGGCAGCCCCGGTATACCTGATAAAAAATGGTGGCGCTTATGATTTTGCCCGCAAGGTTGAACAGGCTGGTTTAAAGTTCCGCTTCTCTAAAGTTTTGCCTGAGAAAAAGAAGATCGAAATTACGCTATACCAAGAGCCTGAAAGCGCAAAGAAATATATTGTAATGCGTGCTATACAGTTCCCGTACATTAACTTTTTATGGGCAGGTACTATCATTATGGTGATAGGTATTTTACTATCCATATTCAGAAGGAATAAGGAGTTAAAGACGCTTTAAAATTTAGATATTAAATCTATGTCACTATATTCATATAATTATGAATGCAGATTTGAATGCCTCACAATCAATACTAATACCATTTAGTAAAACCAAATTAGTTTTGTCACTTATTGGATCTGTAATTTTTGTTGCTAGTGGTATAGCATTTCTTGCTGATCCTAAAATGTATTCTACCACAGGTTTTCGTCACGTACCTGTACCGGTTATTGTTGTAGTTGGATTTTCTGCAGTGATTTTTTTTGGTATGTGTGCAATTGCATTTTTGCTAAAGTTTTTTGATAAGAAGCCAGGTCTTATTATAGACGATGAAGGGATTCAAATTAATTTAGGTATCAAAGATTATTTCACTTGGGGTGATATAGAAGGAATTGGCATTAACAAAATAGGTAGGAGTAAATTAATTATACTGTATTTAAAAAATCCTGAAAAATATATCGATAGACAAGAAAATGTTTTTAAAAGGAAATCAATGTTGTTGAATTTTAAATTATGTGGTAGTCCTGTAACCATTACCAGTAATCAATTAGAATACAGTTTTGATGAATTATATCAGCTTTTGTCAGATAAGCTAAGTAGTTAATGCGCATCACCCTTATAGGTTCAGGTAATGTTGCCACCCATTTGGCGGCGGCTTTAAAAAACGCCGGGCATACTATTGTGCAGGTATATAGCCGCACTCTGCAAAACGCGTTATTACTGGCATATCATGTAAAAGCTGAAGCGATTGATGATTTAAATGCGATCAATATAGATACCGATCTTTTTATCATCGCTATAAAAGATGATGCCATAGGCCCAATAGCCGAACAATTGGCAGCTCATCAAAAATTAATGGTGCATACTTCAGGTGCGACCGATCTGTACAGCTTGTTGGCTTTTTCTGATAATGTAGGTGTTTTTTATCCGCTGCAAACATTTAGCAAAATTAAGGAGGTAGATTTTAGGAATGTACCACTTTGCATTGAAGCTAAGAATGAAACTATTGCTAATATCTTAGAACAACTGGCCCAAACTATCAGTAACAGGGTTTATTATATTGATAGCGAGAAGCGTAAAGCCCTGCACCTGGCAGCAACATTTGCCTGCAATTTCCCCAACTACTTATATAACATCGCGCAGCAAATTATAGCTAAGCAAGGACTGGATTTTGAACTATTGAGGCCATTGATACAGGAGACTGCTGAAAAGGTACAAAATGCCATTCCTGCTACGGTACAAACCGGGCCGGCCATCCGTAATGATGAAAATACAATGGCCATGCATCGGCAAATGCTTGAAGGCGAACCCGAATTACAGCAATTGTATTTTTTATTAAGTCAGGGTATTATCAAATTGGGCGATACGCAACGCGGGGATAAGTAATTTTATTACTTTTGCGCCAATGAATATTTTTAAAGTAAAGATAAACTTTGAGGAAAAAGGGCACGAACCTATTGAGTTGCCAATTGCCGAAGGAGAATCTGTTTTAGATGTTTGCCTTGACAACGATATTGAGTTACAGCACAACTGTGGTGGTGTATGTGGCTGTAGTACCTGCCATATATATGTAAACAAGGGAATGGATAACATCCAGGAAATATCTGACAAAGAGGAAGATTTTATTGATAGGGCAGTTAACCCGCGTATTAATTCAAGATTAGGTTGCCAATGTGTAATAATTGATGGTGATATTGAAGTTACCATACCCGATCAATCACAGTTTTTAGGACATTAAATGAAAGTTTTACGTGGTACGTATTACGTTAACGTTTGACTTATAAAATAATAAAAATGAACGACGATAAATTTGCTTTGCCTATCCATTGGAATGATTATGAAGACATTGCTATGGGCCTTTATGAAAAATTTGGACCAGAATATGGCGAATCAAAAATATACCGTATACGCTTTACTGATTTATTAGAGTGGGTATTATCATTACCAAATTTTGCAGGTACCCGCGAGCAAGCTAATGAAGGTCACCTGGAGCAAATACAATCTGCCTGGGTTTATGAGTGGAGAGATAACCAATAATTCTCATGGAATCATTTTTAAGTAAATTACAGGATATTACCACCTTTGTATTTGATGTGGATGGAGTGCTTACCGATGGCGCTGTATTTGTAGCAGAAAATGGCGAGCAAAGCCGTGCATTTAATATTAAAGACGGCTATGCCTTGCAATTAGCCGTAAAATGCGGCTATAATGTATGCGCAATTTCCGGCAGTCGCTCAAAAACTGCCATCCATAGGCTCAATGCTTTAGGTATTACCGATGTATATCTTGGCGTAAATATAAAATCAACTAAGTTTAAAAATTATCTGGAAGAGAAGCATATCAGGGCCACCAATGTATTATATATGGGCGATGATATCCCGGATATTGAGGTAATGAAAATAGCCGGGTTAGCCGTTTGCCCTGCTGATGCGGCTGAAGAGATAAAAGCTTTAAGTGCTTATGTTTCTCCATTTACAGGTGGCAAAGGCTGCGCCCGTGATGTTATTGAAAAAGTGTTGAAGATACAGGGTAAGTGGATGAGTACTGAAGCTTATAGCTGGTAATAAAGGGTTAAAGCTGAAAGGTAAAAGCAGAAAGCTAATAATCGTTATGACAAAATTTCCACCAATCATACTGGCTTCTAAATCCCCGCGCAGGCAGGAATTGTTGACGTTGATGGACCTGGATTTTCGTATTGTACTTAAGGAGGTTGACGAATCATACCCTGATGATTTAACTCCAGAAGAAATTGCCGTTTATATAGCCCAAAAAAAAGCTGAAGCTTTTGATGAAATGGTAGGAGATGAAATAGTACTTACCGCCGATACCATAGTCAGTATTGAAGGACATATATTAGGCAAACCCGAAACCGAACATCATGCTGTTGAAATGCTGCAAATGCTGTCGGGAAAAACGCATCAGGTAATTACCGGTGTTTGTTTGTTTTATAAGCACCAGTATCATAGTTTTTATGAGGTGTCAGAAGTTACCTTTCGTGATATGAGCGAGGAAGAGCTTAGGCATTATGTAACCAAATACAAACCCATGGATAAAGCCGGCTCATACGGCATACAGGAATGGGTAGGAGTTACCGGCATCAAAAAAATTAATGGGTCATACACCAACGTAGTTGGACTACCCACGGAGCGTTTATACCAGGAATTGGTTAAACTAACCCGCTAACATAGCGGCCGCAACACCTTCTTTTAACGAATTGGTTGATAAAGCAACTCTGTAAATATTTAACTTTTGCATCACAAATCTAGTTACCAGGCTTGCTACTACAATCATATCTACCCGTACAGGAATAATGCTTTTGGTGTTTTTTCTTTCCTCGTGCGATGAATTAATTAATTTATCGGTTACCCCTATCAGTTCATCGGTATCAAAAGCATAATGCTTGATAGTTCTTATATCAAAAGGATTACCTTTTTCGGCTTCTATAACCTCGGCAAAAGTCTCAAACGCTCCCGATGAGCCTATTAGATCAATGATCTGGTAATTGCCAACTGCGGACAACATATCCGCCAGGCGGTCTTCTAAATAAGTATTAAGTCTATCTATTGCTTCTGCAGTAATAGGATCAACCTGATGAAATTTATCCATCAGTCGTGCCGCACCAATTTCAAAACTTTGTTTCCACATCATATCTTCTTCATTACCCAAAATAAATTCTACACTACCACCGCCAATATCCATGATTAGCGAATTTTGTTTAGATAGGCAACCGCCCGCTTTTACACCGTTATAAATATAACCTGCTTCTTCATCGCCATCTATTGTTTCGATATGGATGCCGGTTTTAATTTTCACTTCATCAATAAATTCCTGTCCGTTGCCTGCGCTACGCAGAGCAGAAGTAGCTATTGCTTTAATATGCTTTACATTATGTTTTGCTATTTCTTCGCTAAACTCTTGCATAGCTTTTACACCACGTTTATAAGCGTTTGGTGCTATAAGGCCCTTGTTTATACCGCCTTCGCCCAGTTTGGTAGGGTTAGTAGTTTGAAATAATATATGTGGATTTGAACCATCGCCTTCGGCAATTAATAAATGAAAAGTATTTGTGCCGAGGTCCATTACGGCAATTGGTTTACCCATATGATTGTGTTGAATCAAATATACAATTCAAAATAGTAAATGTTTAAAAAAGCAAAAAGCCCATGAATAAATTAATCATGAGCTTTAGCTTTTCCTTTCAGCTTTATCCTTTCACTTTTTATTCAAAATATTCCTTCATCCGTTCAAAAAAGCTCTTCTCGTTTTTGCCCGGGTTAGGTTTAAAGTTAGGCGAGTCCTGTAATTTTTCTAATATGGCCCTTTCCTCACTATTAAGCGCTTTAGGCGTCCAAATGTTAATATGGACTAACTGGTCACCGCGGTGATAAGAGTTCACCTCAGGCACGCCTTTGCCTTTTAAACGCAATATTTTACCGCCTTGTGTTCCGGGATCAATTTTGATCTTGGCTTTGCCATCAATGGTAGGTATTTCAATACTTGTACCCAAAGCCGCGTCAATAAATGATATATGCAGATCATATATCACATTATTACCATCGCGCTTTAAGGTTTCGTGCGGTATCTCTTCAATTAATATGATAAGGTCGCCGGGTACACCGCCTCTTGGGGCAGCATTACCTTTGCCGCTCATACTTAGCTGCATACCTTCGCTAACACCTGCAGGCACATTAATGCTAATGGTCTCTTCGCCACGCACCACACCATCGCCATGACAAACTGTACATTTTGAAGTGATGGTACTGCCTTCGCCATTACAGGTAGGGCAGGTGCTGGTAGTTTGCATCTGGCCCAAAATGGTATTGGTTACACGCCTTACTGCTCCCTGGCCACCACAAGTTTTACAGGTTTGAAAAGATGATTTATCTTTTGCACCTGTACCATCGCAGGTTTTACATAATACTTGTTTGTTTACTTTTATTTTCTTTTCGGTGCCATTGGCAATCTCATCAAGTGTTAATTTTACTTTAATGCGCAGGTTACTGCCACGCGCAACGCGTCTGCCCCCTTGTCCCTGGCGGCCGCCGCCGCCACCGAAGAAACCCTCAAATGGGCTACCGCCACCAAATATGTCGCCAAACTGGCTAAATATGTCTTCCATATTCATGCCTCCGCCGCCATAGCCGCCACCGTTGGCAGATTGTGCGTTAGCTGCATGGCCAAACTGATTATAACGCTGGCGCTTCTCCGGGTTGCTTAAAACCTCGTAGGCTTCTGCCGCTTCTTTAAATTTTTCTTCAGCTGCCTTATCACCCTCGTTTTTATCAGGGTGATATTTAATGGCCATCTTACGATAAGCTTTCTTTATTTCTTCGGCATCGGCACCTCTGGCAACGCCAAGCACATCGTAGTAATCTCTTTTAGACATCTTTTATTATTTCGGATTTCGAAATTTCAATTTCGGATTTTCAAATTATGCATATCATGTTTTTAGATGTTCAATTTTCCTGAATTGAAAATGAACATCCGAAATTCAAATCACTTATGCTCCAACAACAACCTTAGCAAAGCGTATAACGCTGTCATTCAGGTAATAACCTTTTTCCATTTCATCTATTACTTTACCTTTCATATCATCGGTCGGTGCAGGGATATTAGTTATAGCTTCATGCAGGTCGGCATCAAATGCATTACCAATTGATTCCATAGGTTTTAATCCTTTTTGCGAAAGGATATTATTTAGCTTGTTTTGAACCAATACAACACCTTCTTTAACAGCTGTTACATCAGTAGCAGCTTCCATTGATTTAATGGCACGTTCAAAATCATCCAGCACAGGTAATAGCGAAACAACTATTTCTTTTCCTGCAGTTTGTAAAAGTTCAATACGTTCTTTAGTAGTACGTCTTCTAAAATTATCAAATTCGGCATATAAGCGTAGGTATTTATCATTAGCTAATGATAATTCTTCTTTTAAAAGGTCCTCCGGTGATTTTTCATCCAATGCGCCGTTTTCCTGTTGTGGCGTCTCTTCCGAATTAGTATCCATATTTTCACTTACAATTTCAGGTGTATCTGAATTATTTGTTTTCTTCTTCAACATGTCGTTAAAATTCATAGTAAATACAGCAAGTCAAGTATCTTGCCATTGTGCAAAAGCCGACAAGCTGTCAGCGATAATATTTTTTTGAGGTAGACATGTCAGTATACTATGCTAAAGTAGCAGCATCATGACATTAAGGAAAAATTTAAGCTATTTGTACATCCTCCAGCACTTTACCGTTTTCGCACTTAATTATGCGCGAAGGGAAGGTGCGGATAATATGATAATCATGTGTGGCTACAACAACAGCTGTGCCCGATTGACTGATTTGCTTAAGTAATAAAACAATTTCCTCTGATGTATCAGGGTCAAGGTTGCCTGTTGGCTCATCTGCCAAAATAATTTCGGGATCGTTTAACAAGGCACGGGCAATAACTACACGCTGTTGTTCGCCACCTGAAATTTCATGAGGCATTTTTTTCAATTTCGAACGTAGTCCAACTTTTTCCAAAACATCCAAAATACGGTCGGCAATTAATTTTTTATCGGTCCAACCGGTTGCATTTAAAACAAATTGCAGGTTTTGTTCAATTGAACGGTCCGTTAATAATTGAAAATCCTGGAAAACAATACCCAGTTTACGGCGTAAAAATGGAACATCATTATCTGTAATTTTAGTGAGGTCATAGCCGCAGGCATGCCCCGATCCGGTAGTAACCATCAGATCGCCATAAATAACTTTTAGCAAGCTACTTTTACCTGAGCCCGTTTGGCCAATCAACCACACAAAGTCACCTTTATCAATATGCAGGTTAACTCCAGATAACACCAGGTGCTTTTGCTGAAATATGTTAACACCGTTTAATTTTATAATCGAATTTCCAATCATGGTAATTATAGTTCTAATTTTAAGATATGTCCAAAAGGCAGGTCCTTAACAATATTCATAATATATTCAGCTTTATCGCCCAGCCCTGCTTTATCTAACGATTTATCAGGGCGGTCAACCCTAAAATAAGCTAAAAGCGTAAACTCATCGTCCCTAAGCTGTACATAATCAGGTATTTTGGCAACGCCTTTAACTTTAATAATATACATTTTTTTCAGTCATTAGTCATTTGCTTCGCGTCATTGGGTCATTTTAAATTATACAATGACCTAATGACCAATGACTCAATGACCATCATCAAAGGTATAAAGATTTGACAAAAAATCCATTGTATCTATACCATCAGCATAATCCCATAAAGCAGGTTGCTGGCTCATCCCAAAATTCACCACCTGGTTAGGTATTTGTAACGGTAATGCGCTTACTACGCATTGTATTTTATCGCTTACCTCATTTATTTTTTGCCCTGCAGATGATAAATCGTCATAATATTCAAAAAACAAAACAGCTAATGGCGATACCCAATTTTCATCCTCTTTAACCAGTAAAAAGCCGTTGTCTAAATGTTTGACCATATTTACCAGGTAGATGGATTTATTATAATCATAATTGTTGTTGTATTTATTATGATTGATAATGGGGTAGTAGGATTGTATCGACTCAAAAAAGAAAGTAAAATTATAATCTTTAGGTACTAATAGTTTGGATACATTACGGCAACCTAAGCCATAATAATCAAAAATATCATGGCCCAGTTCCGCTAATTCAACCGCTGTTTCGTTTCCGGTTAATACGGCTACACTGTTGCGGTTTTTGCGTATAATGTGCGGTACTTTGCTAAAGTAATATTCAAAATATCTTGAAGTATTATTACTTCCGGTTGCTATAACCGCGTCAAAGTTTTCTAATCGCTCAACAAAACTATATTGATCGCCCAAACCCGGTTCTATTTCAACCAGCTTATTTAATATATGCTTTATCAGGCGTGCATCCTGTGCTGATGCTTTTATCAGGGCATGATTGCCTGTGGATAGCACACAAAGCACATCATGAAAGCCAACTAATGGGATATTCCCAGCCAGTATTAATCCTATCTTTTTGCCGCCAATATTGGTATCAATTTGATATTTACTTAACCAGGCTGTTAAATCAGCTGCATTTAATGATTTTCCTATGGCTGTAACCGCCCGTTTTACATTTTCGGGCGTGAACCAGGCGTTATAATGATGTTCGCTTTCTATAACTACTAATAGTTGATCATCAGGGTTTAATAAATATTCTCCTAATGCCGAAAATGCATTTACCAGTTGTGTTGTTTTTAATTTTGACATATATATGGTTAAGGATTGAAACTGTTAAATCCTTTTTTTGTTATATTTGCACTTTGTAAGTACGATACAAAGTTAATTGAGAATATAAGATATTATAAAAATATGGCGATTATAATCACCGATGAATGTATAAACTGCGGAGCTTGCGAACCCGAATGCCCTAATAACGCTATTTATGATGCAGGTGCTGCATGGCGTTTTTCTGACGGAACGGATTTAAAAGGTGTTATTGATTTTGGCGATGGTGTTACTTTAAATGCCGAAGAAACACAGGCCGCTTTATCTGACGATATTTACTATATAGTACCTGATAAGTGTACTGAGTGTGTTGGCTTTCATGATGAGCCTCAATGCGCGGCGGTTTGCCCGGTTGATTGCTGTGTTGATGATGAGAATGTACGTGAAACACGCGAAGAGTTACTGGCCAAAAAAGACTGGTTGCATATAAACGGATAATTATTTATTCATTTTATAAAAAAGGGGGTACATTTATGTAGTCCCTTTTTTATTTATAAAACTTTTGTTGCCTTTTATCGTATAATAGTCAACTTAAAATTATGGAATACGGTATTTGTAATTTGGCTATTGTACCCATGCGTGCCGAACCAAACGAACGCAGCGAAATGGTATCGCAGATATTGTTTGGCGAAGCTTTTGAGATTTTGGAGTGGAGGGATAATTGGGTACAAATTACTACCGCATTTGATAACTACACAGGTTGGATAGGTAGATTACAATTTACAACGCTGGGCCAGCAATTATACGCACAACTTAAAGAAAATCCGCCCCACCTTACTTACCGCCCTGTTACACAAGCATGGAAAATAGCCGACAATAGTATTGTATATCTTCCTGTCGGTGCATCGTTGTCATTTTTAAAAGGCACAACTTGTAATATAGGCCATGAAAGATTTGAAATAATTGGACAGGCCGGAGAGCAAGACACTATTGATATTGTTGCCAAATCGTTTTTAAACGCACCTTACTTATGGGGTGGACGCACACATTTTGGTATAGATTGTTCTGGCTTTACACAAGCCGTATTCAGGTTATGTTGTGGCATTAATTTGAAGCGTGACGCTAGTTTACAAGCAGAAGATGGAAAGACTGTAAACTCATTGTCAGACATTAGGTTAGGTGATTTGGCTTTTTTTGATAATGCCGAAGGAAAAATAACCCACGTTGGCATTATGTTAAATAAAATGCAAATTATACATGCTTCGGGAAAGGTTAAAATTGATCTGTTGGAGAATAAGGGTATTTACTCAGAAGAGCAAAAACGTTATACTCATAAACTGAAAGTTATTAAGCGTTATATTTAAAAATTAATATCCCACACGATAATACGCTTATCATCACCGGTAGATATCAAATGGTTGGGGCCATCCCACACTAATTTATTAACTGACAAATGATGTGTTGCAAAACCCTTTTCGCGACTGATAACTTTATACAATTTAAAATCATCCGACCCCCAAATTTTAATACTTTTATCCATGCTGGCTGTAGCGAAGTAGGGTTCGGTAGGATGGAAGGCGATATGATTAATCGCAAATAAATGGGCAGGTATATTTTGCTTTAATTCAAAAGTAGTGGTATCCCATAGTTTTACCTGTGCATCACGGCTGCCTGATACTAAATAATCTCCCAGTAGAGAATATTGTAAAGAAAATACAGCCATACTATGTCCCTGTAAAGTATTAAGTAAGGTATAATCTTCCAGATCATAAACTTTTACCTGGTTGTCACGACAACCAAAAGCTACTTGTTTTTCATCAGGAGATATACTTATACAGCGTACAGTATCTGTAGATACTTGAATTGTGTGTACCAGCTGTAATGTATTTAAACTCCATACAGAAACAGTCCCATCTTCAGAAGCTATTAATAATTCATTTTTGTTATTAATTGATTTAATATCAAAAGCAGGTTTTCGGTGATGCCTAAGGGGGGGTAATAATTTCTGTTTAATAAAATCAAAAACCAAAACCTCGCCACTACGAAGGCCGGTAAACATTAAAGGATAATCTACAGGGCAATGAATACTGTATACAGACGCTGCAACCGGAAACATGACCTTAATAAAGGAATTTGTTTTTAAGCTCCACTCCACAACGCCTTTATCATTACCCCCGGTAAATAAAATACCCGGCTTTTGCGAAAGTTCCATCGCGAAGATGGGGTTGGAGTGTCCGGTAAGTTCAGCTATTTTTTCTACAGTGATCATTTTGTTGGTTTATAGTCCATAGACCATAGTCCATAGAAAATCCATGGACTATTGACCGTATACCATGGACTTATTTGTGTCTTTCCGCTAAGTTTTTAGCAATAACATCTAAGGTTAAACCTTTTTCGCGAAGCAAAACCAATAAGTGAAATATCAGGTCAGATGATTCATTGATCAAATCGGTTTCTGTTTCGGCTAAAGCAGCGATTACCGTTTCAACACCTTCTTCACCAACTTTTTGGGCTATTTTATTCAAACCTTTTTTACGCAGTTTATTTACGTACGATCCTTCTACCGGATTTTCATAACGGTCAGCTATAATTTGCTCTAACTGTAATATAAAATTTTGATTGTAATCTGTATTAAAACAGCTACGGTTGCCGGTGTGGCAGGTAGGGCCATCAGCTTTAACTTTTATCAATAAAGTATCGTTATCACAATCCAGATGAATACTTATTACATGCAGAAAATTATTGCTGGTTTCGCCTTTTGTCCATAAGCGGTTTTTTGAGCGCGAAAAAAAGGTTACAATATTTTCCTTAATGGTTTTATCATAGGCCTCCTGGTTCATGTAACCCAACATTAATACTTCTAATGTTTGGTTATCCTGAATAACTACCGGCACTAAGCCATCTGTTTTGTTGAAATCGATATTCATTTTTCTATTCAATAATGTCATTTCGAACAAAGTGAGAAATCTATACACATGCTAATCAATGCATGGATTCTCTTCTTACCTCGTCGAAAGGACAAGTGGGAATTATATTCGTACTTCTATGCCGTTGCTTTTTAAAATCTCTTTTAAATCAGGTATCAATATTTCGCCATAATGAAATACAGATGCGGCTAATGCTGCATCTACATTACTTTGCTGAAATACATCAACAAAATGCTGAACATTACCCGCACCACCTGAGGCTATAACCGGGATATTGACTGCGTTGTTAACCTGTTTTAGTAAATGGTTATCGAAGCCGGCTTTAGTGCCATCATGATCCATTGAGGTTAATAATATCTCGCCAGCACCCCGACTTTCAGCCTCTAATATCCAGCTTAAAGTTTCTTTTTCTGTTGGTATGCGGCCACCATTTAAGTGGACTATGTTTTTACCGTCATTTAAACGGGTATCAACAGCGATGACTACAAACTGCACCCCAAATGCTTTAGCCAGTTCATCAATTAAAGCCGGGTTACGCACCGCTGCCGAGTTAATGGATATTTTGTCGGCACCAGCATTTAAAAGCGCATCTGCATCGGCAATTTCATTTATACCGCCACCAATAGTAAAAGGTATATTTATTTGCCGGGCGACTGATTTTACCAGTTCCACCATCGTTTTACGACGCTCGTGTGTTGCTGTTATGTCCAAAAATACCAATTCATCGGCACCCTGGTTGGAATAGTTCCAGGCCAGTTCCACCGGGTCGCCTGCATCACGCAGATCAACAAAGTTTACACCTTTTACAGTACGACCATCTTTGACGTCTAAACAGGGAATAATTCTTTTAGCAAGCATAAATTATGAAATAGTCAATGCATCCGTAGAGATTATCAAGCTACGTCCGCAATGACGTTAAAGAGTTGGGTTATATAGACATTAAACTCTCCAAATTCCAGTTTTTAACTTCATCAACTGTAATATGCCCTTCGTATATAGCTTTACCTACTACACACGCCTCTATTTTATAATTGCTTAACTCTTCAATATCTTTCATTGAACTTACCCCGCCAGAAGCGATCAGTTTAATGAATGGAGAATGGTCCAGCAGTTTCTCATATAATTCAATACCTGCGCCACCTAATTTGCCATCTTTATTAATATCAGTACATAAAAATCGGAAAAAACCAAGGGCTAAACATTTGTCAACATAGTCCATCAGTTTAATAGGTGAACTTTCCATCCAGCCTGAGTATTTAATCACCTCATCTAACACGTCAATAGCAATAACTACCTGGTCCGAACATTTATCGCGTCCGCAAACAGTTTTGCTTAACTCATCTAAAAAAGTAGGATTAGTAATAGCCTGTGTGCCTACTATAACACGATGCACTCCTGCATCAATTAATTCCTTAACCTTATCAATGCTGCGTATGCCACCGCCGTACTGCACTTGCATGTCGGTTTTGCGTATTACATCAAAAAGATATTGCTGGTTTGAAAAATCGTTTTTTGCGCCATTAAGGTCAATCACGTGGATAAAGTTGGTGCCGTTTGACTGGTACTTCTCTATCATTTCTTCCAATGAAACGTCGTAAGTAGTAACTTGTTGATAATCACCTTCGCGTAAGCGAACCACTTTCTTATCCAATATATCTATCGCCGGTATTATATACATGTCTTTTTATAGTTTTGAAAAATTAGTCAATAGTTGTTCGCCATACTTGCCGGATTTTTCCGGGTGAAATTGTACGCCGTAAAAGTTATCCTGCCAAATTGATGCCGAAAATTTAATATTATAATTAGTTGATGATAAAGTATATGCGTTATTGTACTCAATAAAGTATGAATGTACAAAGTAAAAGTGTGAACCCGCAGGAATATTTTTAAAAAGCGGACTATCTTTTTCAGTAAAAACCTGGTTCCAGCCGGTATGGGGTACTTTGTGATTTACATCGCTACTAAACTTTAAAGTTTTTATGGGGATAATATTTAATAGATTAGAATCGCCCTCTTCTGAATACGAAGTAAGTAATTGCATACCCACACAAATACCTAATGTTGGTTTTTTAAGCGCTTTGATCTTTGGTACCAAACCGGTTTGCTCCAATTTTTGCATGGCAGCACCTGCGTGGCCAACACCGGGTATAATGTATCGGTCATATTGCTCCAGATCTTCCTCACTGTTCACCATTCCATAGGCTATGCCCAACCGCTCTAAAGCAGCCGTTAATGAAAAGATATTCCCCGCACCGTATCTTATAATTCCAATCATTTATCCTTTAACTCTATAACAAGCCTTTTGTTGAAGGTAAAACCATATTATTTACATCACGCTTAACCGCCATTTTAATAGCTTTAGCAAAGGCTTTAAATATAGCCTCAATTTTATGGTGCTCATTTTGTCCCTCGGCTTTGATGTTTAAATTACACTTCGCCGCGTCGCTAAATGATTTGAAGAAATGGTAAAACATTTCTGTTGGCATTTCTCCAATTTTTTCTCTTTTAAATTCCGCATCCCATACTATCCAGTTACGGCCCCCAAAATCAATAGCTGCCTGTGCCAGGCAATCATCCATTGGCAGACAGAAGCCATAACGCTCAATTCCCTTTTTATTACCCAGAGCTGCAGCAAAAACCTCGCCCAAAGCAATACCGGTGTCTTCAATAGTGTGATGTTCGTCAATATGAAGGTCGCCGTTGGCAATAACCTCTAAATCAAGGCTACCATGACGGGCAATTTGATCCAGCATATGATCAAAAAAGTGCAATCCGGTTGATACTTTGGCTTCGCCGGTACCATCCAAATTAAGTTTAATATAAATGTCCGTCTCTTTGGTGGTACGTTTATGTTCAAAAACGCGCTCACCCAGTTTTAAAAACTCATATATCTTTTCCCAATCGGTGGTTTCCAGTGCGATGGTATCTTTAAGATCATCATTAGTGGTAAACTCATGCCCACCAAGGTTCGACTGGTTATTTAACCATATCGCCTTTGCGCCTAAGTTTTTAGCCAGCAACACATCATTACGACGATCGCCTATGGTAAATGAATTTTTAAGATCGTATTTATCTGTATTGAAATACTGAGTAAGTAATGCCGTTCCCGGTTTACGGGTAGGGGCATTATCTTTGGGCCATGTACGGTCAATATATACATCGGTAAACTTTATACCTTCATTTTCAAATGTTTTGAGGATGAAGTTATGTACGGGCCAGAAGTTTTCTTCGGGATGTGCAGATGTACCTAAACCATCCTGGTTGGTAATCATTATCAGTTCATAGTCCAGTTCTTTAGCTATTTTTGATAAGTACAGCAAAGCACCCGGATAAAACTCCAGCTTTTCAAACGAGTCTATCTGTTCGTCAGCCGGCTCTTTGATCATAGTGCCGTCGCGGTCAACAAAAAGTATTTTTTGTGGATTGCTCATTTGAAATTTTGTAAAGTGTTTATCAATATTTCATTCTCATTAGGTGTGCCAACCGTTATGCGTAAGCAGCCCTGGCAAAGTTCAACTTTTGAACGGTCGCGTACAATGATACCCTTTTCTACCAAAAAATTGTAAATTCCTTTGGCATCAGTTGTTTTTACCAGTATAAAATTAGCGTCTGATGGGTAAATATCAACCACAAAATCAAACTTTTTAAGATTGAGTACTAATTTATCGCGCTGTAATAATGTTTCTTTTATCCACCCATTTACCTGGTCAACATTAGCTAAGGCCTGCAAAGCTAATTGCTGCGATGCTTCATTCATGTTATAAGGCGGTTTAACCTTATTCATTACCTCAATGATCTCTTCGCTGGCAAAAGCCATGCCTACGCGCAATCCGGCTAATCCCCATGCTTTTGACAGGGTTTGCAATACTACCAAGTTAGCGTATTCAGTAAGCTCCTGTATGAAAGTTTTTTGCCTGCTAAAGTTAATGTATGCTTCATCAACTACTACCAGACCATCAAAACTTGCTAAAAGGGTTTCTACATCATCACGATTAATAGAATTACCCGTAGGGTTATTAGGCGAGCAGATAAATATCAATTTGGTGTTTTTATCAATGGCTTCTGCTATACCTTCCAAATTCAGTTGAAAATCTTCGGTTAAGTTGACCTTACGGGTTTCAATATCATTAATATTGGCTGATACTTCATACATGCCGTAAGTAGGGGGCACCAGTATCACATTATCTACACCCGGGTTGCAAAAGCTTCTGAATAGGATGTCAATTGCCTCATCGCTGCCATTACCTAAAAATATATTGCGTACAGGTACGCCTTTAATTTCGCTCAGGCGCTTTTTAACGTTGTATTGTAGTGGATCAGGGTAACGGTTGTATGGTTGTTCAAGAGGCGAGCCAAACGCATTCTCGTTGGCATCTAAAAACACACTGGCCTCACCCTGGTACTCATCACGTGCAGATGAATAGGGGGTTAGGTTTTTGATGTTTTCTCTTAGTATGTTATTTATATTAAACATTGTATTAATCTTAGTTGTCTGTCAGAACCATGATTCACTTGAGTGCAGGATGGTAGGATTATAATCATGTAATCTATTAATCCTAAAATCATGGTTCTGACATTAATCATCTTTCAATCTCACACTCACTGCATTTTTATGCGCATGTAAGCCTTCCATATCAGCCAATATCTCAACTGACGGGCCTATATTTTTAACGCCTTCCGGCGATAGGTGCTGAAACGTAATTTTTTTCACAAATGAATCAACCGACACGCCCGAATAAGCCCGTGCATACGAGCTTGTAGGTAACGTATGATTGGTTCCTGATGCATAATCTCCTGCACTCTCCGGGGTTAAATTACCAAGGAATACTGAGCCTGCGTTGATAATGTCATCAGTTATCTGTTGCCATTTTCCAGTAGCCAATATCAAATGTTCAGGTGCATATAGATTGCTAAATTTCATAGCTTCGTCCAGCGTTTTAGTTATAACGATGTATGAGTTATCCAATGCTTGTTTAACAATCTCGGCACGTGGTAAAACTGCTGTTTGTTTTTCAACTTCAACCAACGTTTCTTCCGCGATTTTGGCGGATGTTGTAACCAAAATAGATTGGCTATCAATGCCATGCTCAGCCTGCGCTAAAAGGTCGGCAGCTACGTATTCCGGCTGTGCCGTTTCATCAGCAATTACCAAAACTTCTGATGGCCCCGCAGGCATATCGATAGCCGTGGTAGTGGTAGATTGCACAATGGTTTTTGCTTTAGTAACAAACTGGTTTCCAGGGCCGAATATCTTATCAACTTTAGTAATAGTTTCTGTTCCGTAAGCCATGGCCGCAATAGCTTGCGAACCACCCACCAGGTATATTTTATCTATACCCAATGCTAACGCAACGTAAGCTATAAAGGCGTTAACCTTGCCGTTTTTTTGCGGTGGCGAACACACCACAATTTCATGGCAACCGGCAATGCGGGCAGGTATCCCCAGCATTAAAAAAGTACTTGGCAAAACCGCGGTTCCACCGGGAATATATAACCCAACTTTCTCAATGGGCCTTACTTCGCGCCAGCAGGATACGCCGGGCATGGTTTCTACTTTATCCTCAGCCTTAAGCTGCGTTTGGTGAAACTTATAAATGTTATTGTAGGCAATATCCATCGCGGCCTTTTGCTCCGGTAAAACTGCCGTAGCAATCTCGGTTAGTTCGGCTTTATCTAAATAAAGTTTATCTAAAATAACCTTATCAAACTTACCGGCATAATCAAACAAAGCACTGTCGCCATTTTGCTGTACGGTGGCTAAAACCTCCTCAACTATGGTGCGTATCTCGTTAGCCGGGTCAACATTGCGTTGAACCAGTTTACTGATCTCGTCTTTACTTAAGTCTGAATAGTTATATGTTTTCATTACCTCACCCCAACCCTCCCCAAAGGAGAGGGAGTTTTTAAGTATTCTTTAAACCCTGCTTTAAAGTCCTCCTCTTTGGGGAGGATTTAGGTGGGGTCTATAATATTATCTTTTCAATAGGCATTACAACAATTCCCTGCGCGCCGGCTTGTTTGAGTTGGCTAATACGATCCCAAAAATCACGCTCAGGTATTACGGTATGCACGGCAACCCAACCTTCTTCGGCCAATGGTAATACCGATGGGCTTTTAACACCCGGTAATAGGCCTAATATATCCTGTAAGTTGTCTTTTGGTACATTTAATACTACATACTTGGTTTCTTTAGCACGTAATACCGATTGGATACGCTGTATTAACTCTTGCACCAAATCGCTATTCTCAATATTTTTTGAACCTATCAATACTGCTTCAGACGACATTACATCAGCAAATGGTTTTAAGCCATTGCTTTTTAGTGTGCCGCCGGTTGATACCAAATCGCAAATAGCATCGCTTAAACCTAAACCAGGTGATATTTCAACCGAGCCGGATATGGTGCGAATATCAGCAGTAATACCTTCTTTTTTCAGGAATTTACCCAATATAACAGGGTAGGTAGTAGCGATAGCTTTGCCGCCCAGATCAGCTAATGACTGGATATCATTATTATTAGGTACAGCAATTTTTAATGAACATTTACCAAAACCTAATCGCTGTAAATAGCTTACTTCCACTTCGGTTTCTTCAATAACGTTTTCGCCAACAATACCTAAATCGGCAATGCCGTCTTGTACATATTCAGGAATATCATCATCACGCAAAAAAAGAATTTCGAGCGGGAAATTAGATACAGGAGATATCAGCGAGCTTTTATAATTTTCAAAATTTAAGCCGCAATTTTTAAGTAATTCAACGGATTTTTCGTTGAGCCTACCCGATTTCTGGATAGCTATTTTAAGTGTTTTCACAAATTTGAATTAAGGAACTATAAAAAAAGTATAAACAAGGGTTGTATTTCGCGTAGAAACATACATTATCTGATCACCACATGGTGGTGATGGTTCAAATGAAGATGATGTAGTTTAAAGCTTCCCATTTTTTATATAGTTAATAGATGGATAAGAATTATATGCTGCAAATATAGATAGTAATTACCAAAAACAAAATATAAACAGTATTTTTAGGATTTTGAGGATGAACAGGAATACCTTATACTTAAGCTATCAAATCTAAAACACTGCTTATCGGCTGGTCGCTATCAATTAATATACCCGTAACTCCCGCGGCTGTGCCTGCTTCCACATCACGTTCGCGGTCGCCAATAAAATAAGATTTTGAAGGGTCTATATTATATTTAACAATACCTTGTAATAATAAGCCGGGTTTAGGTTTGCGGCAATCGCAAGGGCCGGTAAACTCGGGGTGGTGGGGGCAATAAAATATGTCTGTAAATTCTACACCATGGCTTTTATAAGTTTCTCTTAACTGCTGGTGCATTTTAGCCAGTTCATCTTCATTATACCAGCCTTTGGCCAAGCCTCCCTGGTTGGTAGCTACTATTAATAGATAACCACGGCCCTGCAGCGTTTTTAAAGCCTCGAAATTATCAAGTATATGAAAATCTTCTACCCGACAAACGTAGTCGCCCATTTCACGGTTTAGTACCCCGTCACGATCTAAAAAAACAGCCTTATTTTTCACAAGTATTAATTACAATTTTAGCAAAGATAGGAAATCTCAAAACCTATTTTTTAATGTTAACTCCATGTATGAAAAACATAAAAAAATCAATTTTACTGGTATTTAACATATTATTTTACTAATTTAGGTTAGGTTTCTGACCATATTAATAAGTAAATAGACTGCCGCGAACGGAAAATTGGTTGTATTAAATTGTAATATAATAACAGATTTATTAACAATTTGATAATTTTGAAACCTTTAAATGTGATATTATTTAAGATATCCTAAAAAGTTTAGGAATATTTTAAAATAAGTATCATATACTGTAACTTCGTGGTTACACCAAATTATATTTTAAAACGGTTAAATTTAAAGATGAATCAAGCTGATTGCGACCAAGGGCTTTACAGGCCAGAATTTGAACACGACTCTTGTGGAACGGGATTTATAACTAATATTAATGGTCATAAGTCAAACCAGATTATTGCAGATGCGCTTACCATGTTAGAGAATATGGAGCATCGTGGTGCATGCGGATGCGACCCCGACTCTGGTGATGGTGCGGGTATATTAATACAATTACCACATGAATTTTTTATGGAAGAATGCTCAAACCTGGAGATCAGTTTACCTGAACCGGGCGAGTATGGGGTAGGGATGATATTTTTCCCGAAAGAATCAGCCGTGAAAAAAGCGTGCCGTACTACTATTGATGCCGCTATTGAAAAATTAGGCTTACATAAATTGGGTTATCGCAAAATTGCTGTAAACTCATCAGTAATTGGTGAAACCGCTCGTAGTGCCGAACCGGATGTGGAGCAAATTTTTATTGCAAGGCCGCATTCAATTACCAATGAAGATGATTTTGAACGTAAATTATACGTATTAAGAAGATATATCAATAAAACAATTACGGAGAGTATGCCGGCAGCAAGGCCGCATTTTTACTTCCCGTCATTGTCTTGCAAAACTATTATATATAAGGGCCAGTTAACTACCTACCAGTTAAGAGAGTATTATACTGACCTTCAGGATCCGCGTATGGCGTCGGCCCTGGCGGTGATACACTCACGTTTCTCAACCAATACTTTCCCGTCATGGAAGTTGGCTCAGCCATTCCGTATGATAGCGCATAATGGTGAGATCAATACCTTAACAGGTAACTTAAACTGGTTCTACTCTGGCTTAAAATCTTATGCTTCTTCCTACTTTACCAGCGAAGAAATGGAGATGTTATTGCCTGTAGTTGATAACGGCCAGTCAGATTCGGCTTGTTTAGATAATGTTATCGAGATATTACAGCATACGGGCCGTTCATTACCACATGTTATGATGATGTTGATACCTGAAGCATGGGATGGTAATGAGCAAATGGATCCGCTTAAAAAGGCATTTTATGAATTTCATGCTACCTTAATGGAGCCGTGGGATGGACCTGCCGCTATTAGCTTTACTGATGGTAAATTAGTTGGTGCTGTATTAGATCGTAACGGATTACGTCCTTTACGTTATACCATTACCAGCGATGGTCGTGTTATTGCCGCTTCAGAAACAGGTACTTTAGAGATTGACGAGAAAACTGTTTTACGTAAAGGCCGTTTACAGCCGGGTAAAATGTTGTTGATCGATACAGAGCACGGTAAGATCATCACCGATGAAGAAATAAAGCAACAAATAGCCTCACGCCAGCCTTATGGTACCTGGTTGGAGAATTATAAAATAAGATTAGGCGAATTGGCCGAACCACGTTTAGCATTTGCTAATTTAAGTGCTGATTCTGTTTTCCGTTACCAGCAGGTATTTGGTTACAGCCGCGAGGATATCGATACCATTATAAAGCCAATGGCTTTAGATGGTAAAGAACCGGTAGGATCAATGGGTACTGATGTACCTTTGGCTATTTTATCTGATAAGCCACAGCATTTATCAAGTTACTTTAAACAATTTTTTGCACAGGTAACCAACCCGCCAATTGACCCGATACGTGAGCGTTTGGTAATGAGTTTAGCTGCATTTATAGGCAATAATGGCAATTTACTGGACGAAGATAAAATGCATTGCCATTGTGTAACGCTTAAACACCCTATTTTAAAAAATCACCAGCTTGAAAAATTAAGAAGCATTGATACAGGTATGTTCCATGCCAAAACTTTGCAAACTTATTTTAATGCCGATGGTCAGCCCGGTTCATTACAAAAAGGTATTGAACGTATTTGCCGTTATGCCGAAGATGCAGTTGCCGATGGTTTTGAAGTATTAATATTATCTGACCGTGCTGTTGATTCAGAACATGCACCTATACCGTCATTGTTAGCGGTATCTGCTGTACATCATCACCTGATCAAAAAAGGATTACGTGGCGCGGTAGGTATTGTTGTGGAGAGTGGTGATGTTTGGGAAGTACACCATTTTGCTTGTTTACTGGCATTTGGCGCAACTGCTATTAACCCTTACCTGGCACAAGCTACTATTGAGAATTTAAAAGAAAGCGGAAATTTAGATACTACGCTGGATACTAAATACCTGTTAAAAAACTACGTAAAATCTGTCAATGACGGTTTGTTGAAAATATTCTCAAAAATGGGGATATCAACCTTACAGTCATACCACGGATCACAGGTGTTTGAGATATTAGGCTTAAATAAAGACGTAGTAAACAGATACTTCTGCGGGGCAGTTAGTCGTATAGGTGGTTTAGGCTTAGATGAAATCGCGCGTGAATCGCTTTGTAAACACCGTATAGGTTTTGGTGCCCGTAGTGAAAGTAATTTATTGCCTGAAGGTGGTATTTACCAGTGGAAACGCCGTGGCGAACAGCACTTGTTTAACCCAACTACTGTACACTTGTTACAACATGCTACACGTAGCAATGACTATTCAGTATATAAAAACTATGCTAAGGCTATAAACGATCAAAGCGAAAAACATTATACTATAAGGGGGCTGCTTGATTTTGCACATCACCGAGAAGCTATTACAATAGATGAAGTTGAACCGGCAGAAAGCATCATGAAGCGCTTCGCTACGGGTGCCATGTCATTTGGTTCGATATCTCATGAGGCACATAGCACCATGGCTATTGCTATGAACCGTATAGGTGGTAAAAGCAATACCGGCGAGGGTGGTGAAGATGAGATGCGCTATGAAGAAATGGCCAGTGGCGATTCAATGCGCTCTGCTATTAAACAAGTAGCATCTGGACGTTTTGGGGTTACATCCAATTACCTTACCAATGCCGATGAATTACAAATAAAAATGGCTCAAGGAGCAAAACCGGGCGAAGGTGGCCAATTACCTGGCCATAAGGTTGACGATTGGATAGCAAAAACCCGTCACTCTACTCCGGGTGTTGGTTTAATATCGCCACCGCCGCACCATGATATTTATTCTATCGAAGATTTAGCGCAGCTGATATTCGATTTAAAAAATGCTAACCGTGCCGCCCGTATCAATGTAAAACTGGTATCAAAATCAGGTGTAGGTACTATTGCAGCAGGTGTGGCTAAAGCGCATGCCGATGTAATTTTAATTGCCGGTTATGATGGTGGTACCGGAGCATCGCCAATAAGTTCAGTTAAACACGCAGGCTTACCTTGGGAACTTGGTTTAGCCGAGGCTCACCAAACCCTGGTACGTAATAAATTACGCAGCCGTGTAGTATTGCAAACGGATGGTCAGTTAAAAACTGGTCGCGACTTAGCTATTGCCGCCCTAATGGGGGCAGAGGAGTGGGGTGTTGCAACTGCGGCGCTTGTTGCGGGTGGTTGTATCATGATGCGTAAGTGTCATCTAAATACCTGTCCTGTTGGTGTTGCTACACAAGATCCTGAATTAAGAAAACTATTCTCAGGTAAACCTGACCATATAGTGAATCTTTTCCGTTTTATGACAGAGGAACTGCGTGAGATCATGGCCGAGTTAGGTTTCCGTACTGTTAATGAAATGGTTGGCCGTGTTCAGTTCTTAAAAGTTAAAGAAAATATTCAAAACTGGAAAGCTAAGAAGGTAGATCTTTCAGCTATACTACACCCGGTTAACAATGCCAAGGGTATGACGCTATATAATAGTGAACAACAAGATCATGGTATGGCTGATATTATTGACTGGAAATTATGGGAAGATGCAAAACCCGCTTTGGCCGATAAAACACCGGTATTTGGTACCTATGATGTGAAAAATACAGATCGTACTATAGGTACTTTATTATCTAACGAAGTGTCAAAAATATATGGCTCGGCGGGATTACCTGATAACACGATAAACTATAAATTCAAAGGCTCGGCTGGTCAAAGTTTTGGTGCTTTTGCCACAAAAGGGTTATCTTTTGAGTTAGAGGGTGAAGGTAATGATTATGTAGGTAAAGGTTTATCGGGTGCGCAGTTAGCGGTATATCCATCACCTGACGCTACATTTGTTCCGGAGGATAACATTATAATTGGTAACGTTGCTCTTTATGGTGCTACAGCCGGCGAGTTATTTATACGTGGTATGGCAGGCGAGCGTTTTGCCGTGCGTAACTCTGGTGCTACAACAGTTGTTGAAGGTATAGGTGACCATGGTTGTGAATATATGACAGGTGGACGCGCGTTAATATTAGGCCCAACAGGCAGAAACTTTGCAGCGGGTATGAGTGGTGGTATTGCATGGGTATATAACCCGGATAATGCATTTGCCGAAAACTGTAATACCGAAATGGTTGATCTGGATCCTTTATCAGTTAAAGATGAGGAGCAAATTACTAATCTGCTACGCAAACACGTAAGCCTAACAGGCAGTAAATTGGCACAAACCATTTTAAATGACTGGAAGAAAGCTTCTACACAGTTTGTAAAGGTTTATCCAAAAGAGTACAAAAAAGTTGTTGAAAAATTAGAATATCAAACTATCAGCTAATAATATAGATGGGAAAAGTAACAGGTTTTCAGGAGTATGACAGGAAATTACCTCAAAAATTACCACCTGCAGAACGTATAAAAAATTATAACGAATTTGAAAGTTTATACACCGATGAAGAATTAAATCATCAATCAGCTCGGTGTATGGATTGTGGTATACCTTTTTGCCATTCGGGATGCCCGCTGGGTAATATCATTCCTGAATTTAACGATGCAGTGTATCGTAAAGATTGGGAGGAAGCTTACCAGATTTTATCATCAACTAATAACTTCCCTGAGTTTACCGGTCGTATATGCCCCGCACCGTGCGAATCTGCATGTGTATTAGGTATTAATAAACCACCGGTTGCTATTGAAGAGATTGAGAAGCATATTATTGAAATAGCTTATACCAAAAAATTGGTTCAGCCCGTTGCTCCATTAGTTAAGACGGGTAAAAATATTGCAATTGTAGGTTCCGGACCTGCCGGTTTAGCCGCTGCAGCGCAATTGAGCAAAGCCGGCCACCTGGTAACTGTTTACGAACGGGATGATAAAATAGGCGGTTTACTACGCTATGGTATCCCTGATTTCAAAATGGAAAAATGGATCATTGACCGTAGGATGGAGGTGATGGAAAAAGATGGTGTAGTATTTAAAACCAATGTGGAAGTAGGTAAAGATATAGCCGCTGATGAACTGGTGCGTAATAATGACGCAGTAGTATTAGCAGGCGGATCAACTATACCACGTAACTTAAATATACCGGGCCGTGAATTAAAAGGTATCCATTTTGCTATGGACTTTTTGAAACAGCAAAATAAACGTGTAGGCAACTCAAAATTTACCGCCGAAGACATTTTAGCTACAGGTAAAGATGTAGTAGTAATAGGAGGGGGTGATACCGGATCTGACTGTGTAGGTACCTCAAACCGGCAGGGTGCAGCATCAGTAAAGCAATTTGAAGTAATGATGCAACCGCCGGCGCAGCGTACTCAACATATGCCTTGGCCAACTTACCCAATGGTATTAAAAACAACTACTTCACACGAAGAAGGTGTTGAGCGTTTTTGGGGTATTAATACTAAAGAATTTTTAGGTGATGATAAGGGCAATCTAAGGGCACTTAAAGTAACAGATGTAAGCTGGGAGTTGGACGTAATGGGTCGCCCAATTAAATTTAACGAAGTAGAGGGATCTGAACGTGAAATACCTTGCCAATGTGTATTCCTGGCAATGGGATTCCTTAACCCTCAATTTGACGGCATGTTGGAAAATTTGGGCGTTGAATTAGATGAACGTAAAAACGTAAAAGCCAAAGAAGGTATTTACCGTACCAACGTAAGTAAAGTATTTTCAGCCGGTGATATGCGCCGTGGACAATCATTAGTAGTTTGGGCTATATCTGAAGGACGCGAATGCGCCCGTAAAGTTGATGAGTTTTTAATGGGCTATTCTACCTTAGAAAGCAAGGATTCCGTTAATCAGTTCGAGCAGGTTTTTAATCATTAATAACTCAAACATACTATTTAAAAAGGCCGGGATTTATCCCGGCCTTTTTCATTTTAAGCAAATGGGTAATTATTATTATAATATATTATTCTGCAATTATTATTAGTAAATATTTTTTTTTAAATAATTTATTATGATTATAATTATCTGTTAATCAGTAAAAAAGCTGATTAATTCAACCCAATTATTAAACTAATATATTAGGAGTATTATTAATGTCAAAGCGAATTTTTCTAATATTTTGTTTGCTTTTTATTGTAGCAGTCTCATTTTCCCAAAATAGATATTATGAAAATCCATTCTTAAACCTTAGGTTTTCTAAAGGATTTACTGATACTACCATAATAGCATCGTTTTCAGGCATTAGTAATGATGTTGGAATATCTAATAAATCTCTAATGGAAACTATAAGTAAACATACGGGAAAAAAAATAAAAGGTTTTAACTATGCTATTGATCTTAAAATAGGAGATTACTCATTGCTTTCTGTTGCCTGTAAAGATCAGAGCATGCTCGATGTCTTGAAAAATAATGTCGGTAAAAACACACAATTACGTATCAAATGTACGGTATATCGTTTTTATACTTTTGACGGGATTTGCAATTTCTTTTATATTAACAAGCTTAGCCTGATATAACCTACTTAATTTTATAAATTTAATTTTGCATAAAAATCCCAAAGTACTATTCCGGCTGATACTACCACGTTAAAAGAATGTTTAGTGCCAAATTGAGGTATCTCAATACAAGTGTCAATTTGTTGCATTACTTCATCACTTACGCCATTTACTTCGTTGCCAAAAACCAGCGCGTATTTTTGATTCACTGAAGGGATAAATTTATTTAGCATAACACTATTTTCAGCCTGTTCAATAGCAATTATTTGGTATCCATCGTTACGCAAGTGTTCAATAGCTTTTAATGGTGTTTCAAAATAAGTCCAGTTAACAGATTGTGTAGCACCAAGTGCTGTTTTTTCAATTTCGCGATGTGGGGGTTGTGCAGTTATTCCACATAGATAGATTTGTTCAACCGCAAATCCATCACTGGTACGAAAAATTGATCCGATATTATGCATACTGCGGATATTATCTAACACAACAGTTACCGGCAATTTATCCTGGTTTTTAAATTCAGTTACTGATGCACGGTTAAGTTCATCTAGTTTTAATTTTCGCATTAGTTGTCTAAATTTATTTTGCCTACGCCATTACCAATGGAGGTTTTATATACCGATGGTGCATAGCCTATAGCTTTTGTGTAGGTTTCAATAACTCCTTTACTAAATTCTTCAAACTTATTGGTTTTAACCAAAGCTATTGCACAACCGCCAAAACCGGCGCCTGTCATGCGTGCGCCGGCTACATCGGGATTGGTTTTGCAATATTCAACAATGGTATCTAACTCTTCACAACTTACTTCATATAGGTCGCGTAACGAGTAATGCGAGGCATACATCAATTTGCCAAATTGATCAATATCGCCACCGTTTAACGCAATGGCTGCACTCTTTACCCTATCATTTTCTTCAACTACGTGCTGCGCCCTTTTTAACGCATTATCAGTGGTAATTAAATGCCTATAGGTATTGAATACATTAGTATCAATATCACACAGGTAATTGATATCTAGCTTGCTTTTTAGCATTTTTAATGCGTCCTGACAATCTTGTGCACGTGCATTATATTGTGATTCTTCAAGTTTACGGGGTTTATTGGTGTTAATAATAATGAGCTCATATTCCTTCAGATCGCAGTTTACGGCCTCATAGGTAAGGTTATTACAATCAATAAGCACTGCTTTATCCTTTTCACCAAAAGTCACGGCAAATTGATCCATAATGCCACTGTTTAAACCAATAAAATCATTTTCAACGGCTTTGCACATTTTAACCAGGTCAAGCTTAGAATACCCGGCGTTAAATAGCTCATTCAGCGCAAATGCGGTTACAATTTCTATAGAAGCAGATGATGACAAACTTGCACCTATAGGCATATCACCATAATAAAGCATATCTAACCCTGTTATAGGATGGCCATCTTTTAAAAATAAATTAAAAACACCTAACGGATAATTAAACCAATTTTTACCTGCTTTTTGATATTGATTTTTTAGGGGTGTATCCAGCGTTTCGTCAAAATTTAAACTGCGCAGCCTTAAAAGGTTATTGTTATTGGTCGAGATTAAAAGGTAAGTGCCGGTATTGATAGCGCAAGGCATCACCAAACCACCATTATGATCAATATGTTCGCCAATTAAATTTACCCTGCCTGGCGAAAAGTAAACCTTTTCGGGTTCTTTATGATATAAAATATTAAATTCTTGTTGCAGTTTTTCTTTCATGCGATGTATGTTTGCAATGGCAAATATGTAAATATTGTATGACTACTTTTGTTTAATGTGAGACAAACTTAAAGCTATTTTTATATATGCTTAGTTTATTAAACATAAAAGTATTTACCTTGTTGAATTATCAATTATAACATTATAAACTCATGAAACAGTATTTAGTAACAGGGTATGATTATACCGATGAAGGGGCTTTAGATCGTCGTATGTCGGTACGTCAACACCATTTAGATAATGCGAAAAAGTATAAGGAAAGCGGAAATTATATAACAGGAGCTGCCATTTTAGATGATGCGGATAAAATGATAGGTTCTGTTATGATTTTGCAATTTGAAAACGATGAGGAATTAGAAGCCTGGAAAAAAGGGGAGCCTTATATTACTCAAAAGGTTTTTGAATCAGTTGATGTAAAACCAATAAGGATGCCTAACCTAGGCTAATATTATTTTTTAACAACATTTCCGGTGTTAATATCAATATTGTATTCGTTCCCATTAAGGGTTAATATTGCTGAGGATGCACTTAATGTTAGTTGTCCGTTATAAGTAAAATTTGCCTTTTTGGTGGAGCTACCTGTTACCATAATCATTGCTGTGCCACTAATAATCTTGTGGCTTGCCTTTGAAACTATGAGGTTTTTTACACCAAAATATATGTTAGCCGTACCTTTATTGGTGGTGTCTGATTTAAATTTATAGTTATTATAACATTTATATTCGCCATTAAACACTTGGTTATCAGCCGCGGGTGTTAAACCTGCTATGCGATATACTCTGGATCCTGTAAATTCAGATATTAATTTAGGGCCTGTAAATTTACCTGCATAAGTAAGGCTACCGGTAATATTATCGGGTAAATTTGATGCGTTGCAATTTAATTTATTAGTGTATTTCAATTTATAATCACAATTGAAATTGGCCCCTAATGTACTTTTACGAATTACAGAATCAGTTACACTTACACCGCAAAATGAACTGCTTTTATTAGCTAATGTTATGGCATTATCGTTAATGTCCTGGGTGATATTATTAGCACCATAGTTATTTGTAGCTAACGCTTCTGCTATTAGTATGGCAGCATCATCATTAGGGGCATCCATATTAGTCAACTGTGCTTTTTTACAAGCCGTCATTCCGCTAATAATTACTCCAATTACAACTATTTTTAAAAATTTCATAATTCACCTATCAATTTTGAGGTTGATAACTGTAATATAAAATGTTTTTTTGTAAAAATTATATTTTGTGGAAAAATTCTAAACTATATTTATACTCGATTTCTTATGGATTTGTTTTTTTATCAATAGTTAATAATAATTTTATTGTACCTTATATCGATATATAGCGCGGCCAATATTGCCATTACTATCAATACCTTCTATTATAGCCCGATATGAACCTTTTCCGTCGGCATTGTAAAATTGAAAAGTTGTATTACCTGTAGTATCGGTTAATACATTTGGATTCCAAAATATAGTGGTTCTTAGATCACCACCAATTGCTGATTCTTTTGAAACCTCATATTTTGGAGAATAAAAAACCTTTGATTCTGAATAACCACGCGGAGTAATACTAACTGAACTATTTTGCTTTAGCAGTGCTAAAAAATCTTCTTTTTTATACTTTACCTTGGGAACAATTTTTGAATTTATTACTAATACTCCCAATGTATTGCTCATCCTATTAATGCCGCTTTGGCCATCAGTTCTAAAAAATTCTATAGATTCAATCTCACTTGAAGGTATATTTTGAAAATAACCAAATTCAACATTCAAGCCATTATGAAAATAGGCCACAGGTGGACTAACGCCTGGTTGATAACCACGGGAAACAAAGAGATTATAGTTATCATAGATTAATCCGGGTACAATGGTTTGAATACATTGTAATATAATTGGACATGCAGCAAAGCGTTCGCTGGTAATAACCGCATCAGGAATAGAGCTTAACCCTGATAATCTTGGGTAGTCGGCATGGTTTTTTTGTTTTATAACAGGAGCGGCATTTATAGTAACCTCCTTAAGCTCCCGTGAGTTTTCAATACGTTGCTTGGCATTTTTTAAATAAGGGGTTAAGGTGCTGTCAATATTTGCTATAGTGCCGGGCGCATTTATATCCGCGTCTATTGGTTGAAAAATTTCATTGTCAACCAATATCATTAAGTTGTTACTGTTGGGATTGTTTTTTGCATTTATAGATATTTCTGTAGAGTCGGGTATTACCAGGTTTGTAAATTTAAATTCGCCCTGATTATTAGAAGTAGTATAAAGCGAAATATTTTTATCAGGCACGGTTAAATTTAAATTTGCTTTTGCTAATGGGAGGCCGGTATTGTTTCTTATTGTTCCGGTTATAGTTATACCTGTTTCTGGTAAAAACTTTTTTGATGGGTAATTATTAGCTAAAATATCTTTATACACTATTCTGCGATAACCTTGAGTAAGCATTAATAAATCTGCGTCTGCTATCGTTTTCTCATTTACATTGGTAAAGTAATAATTAGGCTTTTCTATATATCCCTTTAAATCAGATGTTAATAATAAATTTGTTAATATCGTAGTTTCTGAAAGCTCATCAAATGGCACTTTAGTTTCATCAATAACTGTTACAGACATGTTAGCCTCTGACGGTTTTTGATCTTTGTTAACTGTAACATTCATAACCACCTTATCCCTTATGGTATACGTAGGTTGCGGTGTTTTCATGGTAATATTTAAAAGATCGTTACGCTGTATTAAAACAACACGTTCTGATAATGCCTGTTTTCCAGAAAATAACGTTAGTCTTAGTACACCCGATGGAAACTTTGTTTTAGGGATTGACGCCGAGTATATGTTAGCATTTAACACTGTTTGGGCAGCAAACAAAATGGTTTGGCCATTTTGAGCAACAATAAAAAAAGTTTTCCCCTGGTTTTTTTCAAAGTATGCTGCATTTGATGATAGCTTAATATTTAAATTTTGCGGGTTTGAATTGTCAGCACTTAATATTATTCCTTCATTACGCGCTACAGGCAAATTGTAAGTGTTTTGTGAGCCATCAGGAAAAATAATATTTGCCTTATAGGTTTTTCCGCTTTGGGGTGTAAATTCAAATGCCCCCATACCTAAATGCTGTGAAGTAATATCCGCTATTTTAGTGCCTGAATCGTCAACAATACTGCCTTTAATATCAGCACCTATACCATCGGGATTAATAGCCTTAAAACCCACTCTTGACCGCACACTATTTACCAGGTCGCCTCCCTCCGGAAAAAACTGAACATCTGGCTTGTCAGCAGCATGTTTTAATGAAAAAGTATTGGTTAGCGATTTATAATCAGCATAATCTATATCAGTGCTTAAAGTACTTGTATTTAATGCGCTGGTTTTGTTGGTCGAAAAATTTACAACTAAAATACCGTTAGCATCAGTAGTACCTTTGCCGTTACTAATTTTTTCATCATCATAACTTAATACTTTCCAGCTAACTTTTTTATTGGCGTAAGGATTGCCTGCGGCATCTTTATAGCTTACCCGGGCAGTTACCTTGGTATTATTATTTTGTGTTACTCCTGATACCCAAATATTGGTACTTATTTGTTTTTCAACATTGCCTACAGCAATTGTTTTATTAAAAAAATATGCAGCATCAAAATTGCGCATCCAATTGGTATAGGCACGAAAACGATAATTGCCTTGCTTATAAAGTGGTGACGATAAAACAATATTACCTAAGGCAGTAGCAGCAGATGCCTGTAGTTTTAAGGTTTGTACAAGAGAGTCTTTACTACTTATTACATCTACATAAACCACTTTGCTAAGGGGCGATGGCTGATGAACGTCAATAGTAATATAGGCTTTGAACCAAATAGTATCGCCTATGGCATAATAAGGTTTGTCAAAATGTAAGTAAACTTTCTCGAACGGGTACTCATTTGCCAATTTTACACTTTTTGAAATGATAGTATTCAAACTTGTAGTATCTGTTTGTGAAAAAGCAGCAAAACTGACTGTAAATAGCAGCAAAATAAAGTATACTTTTTTTAGGTTCATCTTGATAGGATAACTGAGATTGTAAATATATTTATTTATAGTATAAATAGGGTAGGGATACCCGATTTTAACATTTTTTTACAAATGTTAAAAATTGCAATATTAAATATTATCCGGTAAAAAATGGAAACAGTGTTGTACTTAGCTATGAGAAACTAAACTGCTATTAAAAATGAGGATAACAAAAAAGCAGGATATTATCCTGCTTTTTTGTTTGGTTTGTTGGTTAGTGTGCAATGTTTGTTTACCAGCCGGTACCTTTTTTAGCATTGCCATTTTTTACATGCTCTTCTGCAGTGGCTTTACCCATAATTGCGGCCATTTTGTTGCCTTGTGCATCTTTACCAGTTGCAATGTATCTTCCTGATTTGATATCAATAACAGGATCGATCATTGGTACATTTTTAGTTTTTGTTTTCACCGAATAAGCGGTAATTCCAGATGTTGCCATGATAAGTTTTTTAATTGTTTTTTAAAAATTAACCCTTGCGGGAGTGATTTGTTTCACAAACATAGTTTATTGTAGCTAACAAGAGAATAGTTGTGAATAAAAATTATCACCAAAAAAGGGCTATTTTGAGCGTATTTGACTGTTTTTGTTAATATGTGGATAACTTATGGCTTTTATTGGTAATTGTTGACTTGTAAAAATGAGATCAAAAACACTTAAAACAATATTATCATATAGTTAATCAAATATAATTCTATGTTATTCTTACAGCTATAATTAATAATTTTGCATTAACTCATAAGTATCACTAGCAAGCAACTTTATGAAAAAACGCGAGTCAAGCATTTTATATCTCTTTTTAGGATTATATGCACTAATGATAAATTGGTACTATAACCATTCTATCATCTTACTAATACTTTGTTATATATTTTGGCCATTGTATTTATTATACGCCCTGCTTACGGGCAACCTTGCCCATGGTATGTGGAAACAAATACCATTATCATATTTTAAATAACTATTCTTTTTCAACTACTACGGCAGTACCATAAGCCAGTACTTCGGTTATGCCTTGCATAACTTCGTTGGCATCATAGCGCATATTTATAATGGCATTTGCGCCTAAAGCTTGTGCATGTTGTATCATTAATCGATAGGCCTCTTCGCGTGCGTTTTCGCAAAGCTCAACATAAATGGATAATCTGCCCCCAAAAAGCGATTGAAAGCCACCTGCAATATTACCTAATGCGCTGCGGCTGCGTACAGTAATGCCACGTACAACGCCAAGTTGTTTAACAATTTTATATCCTTCTAAAGTAGTGCTGGTGGTAATTAATGAAGTATCCATGGTTTTATGGTTTAAATGATATGAATTAGAGTTTAACTGACAGAATTAGTTACTAAAATTAGTCAAAAAAAGCCTCTCTTAACTATTTAAGAGAGGCTTTAAATATGATTATCGACCTTTTATTTATACTTACATAAGTATGAACTTTGTCCGTTAGTTTTAACTTTAAAAGAGGTGTTGGCATCCACCTGGAATGATTGGCCATTTTTATATACCGCCCAATCTTTTGCACCCGGCAATAATGCAATAAGTTCACCTTCAATAACTGTCATGGTTTCATGCTGTGCTGTGCCAAATTCATACTCGCCTTTTTCAATTACGCCAATGGTTGATTTTCCGTCGGCTGATGTATAGGCCAGTGATTTAACTGCCCCTTCAAAATATTCGTTTACGTTGATCATTGTTTTTTATTTGCGGCCTAAGATGATAAAATTTAGGCAAAGCTTAAAGCAATTTATTTTATTGCCCCAAACGCGGCGAAATATGAATTTTTGTGTAGTATCTCTACTTGTTTAAATCCTACCTTACTTAATAAGGCTATTTGGTAATTTACCGAGCGCGGTGTATCCTCATGCGCAATATAATCAAATACTTTTTCACGATATTCCGGCCCGCCTAAAGTATCCAGATAATCACTATACTTTTGGTGAAAAAGCTGGTTTATAGGTACAGAATCATGTGCAATCAGATCAGATATCCAGATGCTACCGCCAGGTTTTAAAGTATTGTAAAATTTAGTAAATACCAATTCCCAATCATCATCACCCCGTAAATGATGTAATGTAGCGGCTGCTAATATGATATCAAAGTGGTTGTCTGGTAAATCAAGATTACGCATATCATCCTGTATCAGTGTTACGCTTCCACTGGTTTGTGCACCTACGCGTTCTTTTGCCCGTTGCAGCATAGGCATGCTCAGGTCATTTAAAGTGCAATTTAGATTACTTATTTTGCTTAACATTTTTAGGGAATAGTTGCCCGCACCACATCCTATATCGAGCAATTGAGTTGCATTAGGGTTTACATATTTAGCAGCTTCTGTACACAACTCCATAGTAAGCGGAGCATCAATGGTCGTCATTTGCCCGGTATCCAGGTTTGAGAAACGTTCAACATCATTATCAAATCTGTTCCTTATTTCATCATTAGTAGCTTTATGTGAATAATGTGTATTCATTTTTAGTTGGTGATTTATAACAAATCTATCAGCTTTTATTTTCAAAATCTCAATTTGGCTTTCTTTTATATTGTATTAAAGCTTAAGGGTCCTGATGTACATAATAATTAGGATAAATAATATAGCACCCGCTACCAGTTTCATTAGCTGTTGTTTTAAGTTCTAAATAATTATAATGCCCACAATATTATACAAAAAAGGCCGGCTATAATTTACAGCCGGCCTTTTTTGTATATGATTACTATTAATTTTCTGCATAAACTGTGTAAGTAAGGGTAGCTTTAGTAGTACCTGATATTATAATAGTATAAATTTTACCTGCCTCTATAGTAGTAGGTATATTTAATTCTACGGTTGATGAACCTGCTGCATATAATGTAAAAGAAGTAGCGGCATCAACTTCGTTATAAGCGGATCCAATTTTATAAGCCAGGCCGGTTACTATTTTACTGCCTGTAGAGATGCCAAAATCAACACTGCTATTTAAAGCTGTACTTAAATTCATAAAGCGTACACGGGCTTTACCGGCTTGTGGTGCTGTACGATCGTCCTGGGTAGTTACACCTGTATTGTCATCAGCATAATATATCGTGTTGTACGTACCTGGCACTAAATAAATACTGCCTGCTACGTTTACATTACCGGTACTTGATGTTTTAAATATAGCAGCATGTGTAGTAGCATAGGCTGTAGCATAAGCTGTAACTTGAGTATAAGCCAACGGGGTTGTATTTACTTTACTCTCATCTACGTAAAAATCCTGAGGAGCAGATGCCTGTGCTGAGTTTGCGGCTCTAATATAAGCGAAGCCAGGATCTTCAGGAGTACTACCTTTTTTACACCCTGTGAAGCCAATTGATAATAAAACAAATGCCGTTAATAAAATTGATAAGGTTTTAGGGTTCTTCAAATTAAAGTATGTTTTCATGTTTTGTTAGATTTATTTTAATATAAAATTAGTATTATACAAGCATAAACAACTGATATTTATAAAATGTTTTATTATTAGAGCTGTAATTAAGAAATAAATGTGTTAAAGATGATTTTAGAGGCAGCTATATTAAATATTATTGCCGGTAAGCAAAAGCAATTTGAAATTGACTTTGACACTGCAGGCCAATACATAAGTTCAATAAAAGGGTATATTAAACATTCACTTAATAAATGTTTAGAGCAGGAAAATAAATATCTCTTATTAGTGGAGTGGGATAGCTTGAAAGATCATACTATTATATTCAGACAATCAGAACAATACAAGCATTGGAAGCAACTATTGCATCATTATTATGCCCCATTCCCTATAGTTGAACATTACGAAAAAATAATTTAGCATAGCCAATTACTTCTCCTTCTTCATGATCACATTGATGGTTTTAAATTTTACATTGTCGTCAACACCTGTAAAACTGGACTGGTCGCTCCATCTATAATAAATTTTAATTTTATCTACTTTGTCGGCCCTTATAACATTAGCGGCAATAGCAGGATCTTCGGTAAAAAACTCACTACCGTCTACCAGTATTCTTTCAATAGCTTCGCCTTGTGAGTATATTTTACCTTTGTTGTCAACAGTTATAGCAGGTATACGTTTTAGCAGTTCGTTTAATTTATCATTGGGCTGTATAACATAGTTGCCGGCCTGAAAAACTAAGGTATCATTGCGTCCAATGAGGAGTCCTTTCGTTTGTGCGGATGCTTTAATGTTTAAAGCAAAAATAAAACTGGCAAGCAAAAAACTGATGAATAGCGATTTTTTCATTTTGAATATTGATAAGATTAGGTTAATCGAATATACATAAAATGCAACAATCCACAAGTAAGCAAATTTTCAACAATCCAACTAAAGCCCGCTCAATGCATTAACTTTACCCATTCACCAATAACTATTACCCGTTTGGCAAAGGACGCAACCAAAGAAACCCCTTTAATGCAGCAATATAATACCATTAAGGCTAAGTACCCTGGTGCCTTATTGCTGTTTCGTGTGGGCGATTTTTATGAAACCTTTGGCGCCGATGCTATTAAGGCAGCGGGAATATTAGGTATTACGCTTACCCGTAGGGCCAATGGCTCTGCATCTCATATTGAGCTGGCGGGATTTCCGCATCATTCATTAGATACTTATTTACCCAAACTGGTACGTGCAGGGCAAAGGGTAGCTATATGCGATCAACTGGAAGACCCTAAAGCCACCAAAACCATTGTTAAGCGTGGCGTTACCGAACTGGTTACCCCGGGTGTTGCAACTAATGATAATATCCTTAACCAAAAAAGTAACAACTACCTGGCTTCGCTATATTTTGAGAAGAACAGTATTGGTATTGCTTTGATAGATATATCAACCGGCGAGTTTTTAACCGCGCAAGGCAATAGTGATTATATTGATAAATTGCTGCAAAGCTTTAGTCCAAGTGAAGTTATATACCCCAAAAGCCGCCAGGGCGACTTTAAAGATATTTATGGCGATAGGTTTTATACTTACACACTTGATGAATGGCCGTATAGTGGCGATTATGCTAATGAAACCTTATTAAAGCATTTTGGTGTTAAATCATTAAAAGGGTTTGGTATAGACAGGCTTAACCTGGGTATTGTGGCTGCAGGTGTAGCTATACACTATCTAAACGAAACCGAGCATCGTAACCTGCAGCATATATCAGCCATTAGCAGGATAGAGGAGGACCGCTATTTATGGCTTGACCGTTATAGTGTACGCAATTTGGAATTGGTGGGATCAGCCAACGAGAATGCTTTAACACTGGTTGAAGTGTTGGATCATACCTGCTCGCCAATGGGTGCGCGTTTATTGCGTCGGTGGATAGTTATGCCTTTAAAAGAATTAAAGCCCATTAATGACCGCTTAGGCGTGGTGGAGTATTTAATAGTACAGGAAGAGTTGCGCGAGAATCTGCAACAGCAAATACGCCAGATAGGAGATTTGGAAAGGTTAATATCAAAGATTGGCTTACAAAAAGCTAACCCGCGCGAGGTATGCCAGCTTAAAAAAGCATTAAACGCTATTGATGAGATAAAAAAACTTGCTGAAGCATCGGATAGTTTACCACTTAAAGCAATAGGCGAGCAGTTAAACCCCTGTACGCTCATCTGCCAAAAAATAGAAAAAGAGTTACACGCCGAACCACCTGTAATGTTGGTAAAAGGCGGAGTAATGAACGAGGGGATTAATGATGAACTTGACCGCTTACGTAAAATAGCTTTTGGTGGAAAGGGATATTTATTAGAGATACAAAAGCGTGAAGCGGAAATAACCGGAATACCATCGCTTAAAGTGTCCTTTAATAATGTTTTTGGCTATTATTTAGAGGTTACCCATAGCCATCGTGATAAAGTGCCAACCGAGTGGATACGCAAACAAACCCTGGTAAATGCCGAGCGTTACATTACACCCGAACTTAAAGAGTACGAAGAGCAAATTTTAGGTGCCGAGGAGAAGATATTGGCATTAGAAACCCAATTATACAATGATCTGCTGTATTCGTTAGCTGAATATATTAAGCCCATACAGCTAAACGCGCAATTGATAGCCCGTTTAGATGTATTATTAAACTTTGCTACCATATCTATTAAAAACTATTACGTTAAACCAACCATTAATGAGGGTAGGGTTATAGATATTAAAGGCGGCCGCCACCCGGTTATTGAAAAGAATTTGCCTTTGGGCGAGGAATATATTACTAACGATGTTTTCCTGGATTCAGAATCGCAGCAGATCATTATCATAACCGGGCCAAATATGGCGGGTAAATCGGCTCTGTTGCGGCAAACCGGCTTAATAGTACTCATGGCTCAAATGGGTTGTTTTGTGCCCGCTAAAGCCGCGGATATAGGCCTGGTGGACAAAATATTTACCAGAGTAGGTGCATCAGATAATTTATCATCGGGAGAGTCAACCTTTATGGTGGAGATGAACGAGACGGCAAGTATTTTAAATAACCTGTCTGACAGAAGTTTGATATTATTGGACGAGATAGGGCGGGGTACATCTACGTACGATGGTATATCCATTGCCTGGTCAATAGCCGAATATTTGCACAACCACCCATCTGCGAAAGCGAAAACCTTATTCGCCACGCATTATCATGAGTTGAATGAATTAAGCAACTCGTTCAATCGCATAAAAAACTTTAACGTTACGGTTAAAGAGGTAGGCAATCAGATCATCTTCCTGCGCAAGCTATTACCCGGCGGCAGCGAGCATAGTTTCGGTATCCACGTTGCCAAACTGGCTGGTATGCCACAAAAGGTATTAAGCCGTGCCAACGAGATACTGAAAAAGCTGGAACATGAACGCACCGGTGGCGAACATATCAAAGAAAGCATACGCAAAGTACAAAAGCAGGCTGTACAAATGCAGATGTTTAGCATTGACGACCCGGTGCTGGTAAAAATACGCGATACCCTGAATAACCTGGATGTAAACACCCTTACCCCGGTTGAGGCATTAATGAAGTTGGACGAGATACAACGAGTAATAAAGGGATAATTTTTATTTCGGATTTCGGATTTTCAATTTCGGATTTATACGAATGTGGATATGTTTAAAACATCCAATCCGTCGCTAAAATCAATACAGCTATTTTTAACACATGAATTTTCGCATTTCTAAGCTGTTTGTATTGTTTTTTGCTACCGCGATAGTATTGGCATCCTGTCACTCTAAAAAAACAGTATTAAAAGGCGAGCCGGGCGAGATCGTTAAACCACAAGCGGATATAGCTGATAAATATTCGCAAATGATGCTGGTTAGTAAAAGCGATATTAAAAACGGTCGTTTATATTCGTTTATTGACCAATGGATGGGTACCCCGTATAAATTTGGCGGGCAGGATAAAGATGGGGTAGATTGTTCTGGTTTGGCCCAGTTGTTACAGCAAGAAGTTTATGGGATACAAATTCCCCGTATGACCAGTCAGCAGGTAACTGTTATAAAACGCAAATATGAGGAAGAGCTAAAAGAAGGCGATCTGGTGTTTTTTGATTTTGACGGTAAGCCATTTAGCCATGTTGGTGTTTACCTGCAAAATGGTTATGTGGTACATGCCAGCACAAGCAAAGGAGTGATGGTAGTCAAATTGAAGAGTCCATCCATGTATAAATACTTTTCACGGGCCGGGTCTATCATTCCTCAATCAATTATTTCTTCACAAATTCAATAATTACCTGTTTACAGGATAAAATAGGTATTTTTGTGCAGCATGAGTAAACCAAAACAAGATTATTCCTTCTGGACAAAATATAAGCGTTACGCCGGTAACGAGATTTTGCTATACCTCATTATGATAATCGGGATAATTTTAGGGATAATAATATTTAGTTGATCCCTCAGTATTAAAATCATAATTATTTAATACTTTTTCAAGACCTTTGCCTTTCTTACTTCTATATAAATAATGAAACTAAATTTAAAGCGCCCTTTGGCATTTTTTGACCTTGAAGCTACCGGGGTTAATATAGGTATTGACAGGATTGTAGAAATATCTATCATCAAACTACATCCTGATGGGTTGGAAGAAGTAAGAACATGGCGTGTGCACCCCGATATGCCAATCCCGCTGGAAGCATCATTAATCCACGGTATTTATGATGAGCATATTAAAGATGAGCCGGTATTTAAGCATATAGCCGAATCGGTAGCTGAATTTTTAGCGGATAGTGACCTGGCAGGATTTAATTCCAACAAGTTTGATATCCCTATGCTGATGGAGGAATTTTTGCGAGCAGGGGTGAAGTTTGATTTAGACAACCGCCATTTTGTAGATGTACAGAATATATTCCACCAAATGGAGCAGCGTACCTTAAAAGCTGCTTATCAATTTTACTGCGATAAGCAGATCATCAACGCACATAGTGCCGAAGCCGACACCCGCGCTACCATGGAGGTTTTGCTGGCGCAGATAGCCAGGTATGAAAACCAGGAATGGGAAGATAAAAAGGGTAATAAAAGTATACCCGTTGTAAATGATATTGAGGGATTACACAAATTTACTAACCTAAACCGCCCTGTTGATTTTGCGGGCCGCATGGCTTATAATGAAGATGGGGAAGAGGTGTTTAACTTTGGTAAGCATAAAGGTAAAAAGGTAGAGGATGTGTTTAACATTGAGCCCAGCTATTATTCATGGATGATGCAGGGCGATTTTCCGTTATATACTAAACGTAAACTGGAAGAAATATATTCCCGCTGGAACACCAAACGCCAGGCCGAGCGCCCGGTTAAACCTGCGCAACCAAAACCAGTTGACCAGATTGTTAAAAATGAAGTTCAAAAACCTGCACAACAAAAGGCCTATAACAAGCCGTACCAAAACAAGCCTTTTGTGAAAAAGGAAGAGCCTGCTGCACCGGTTAATGACGATATGTTAAAGTTATTGGCTGATAAGTTTAAGAAGGGTTTATAAATACTCATTGTCATTTCGACGAGGAACGAGGAGAACTATCTCTTGAGCGCAGCGAAAAAATCTATACACGCGCCATAGCAGGTGTATAGATTTTTCACTACGTTCGAAATGACAGTTGTTCATATTAATCTATCCTCTTCAAAAAATCAATATTCCTTTTTAATCCATTAAACCTGGTACGTTTAACAGCCGAGTTTTTAAACACTTTTTGAAATACATCCTCGGTAATATCCTCCAGATCTTTACTGTTGAGCCCAAGCAATTCAGGATGAGGATCAAATGCAGGTTCGTTATGTAATACCGAAAATTTGTTCCACGGGCAAACATCCTGGCAAATGTCACAGCCAAACATCCAGTTATCCATTTTACCCTTAAATTCTTGCGGTATCTCGTTTTTCAGCTCGATCGTTAAGTAAGATATACATTTGCTGCCATCAACCACATAAGGCCCTACAATTGCCTCTGTAGGGCATGCGTCAATACAACGGGTACAGGTACCGCAATGGTCGGCAGTTGGTTCAATATCATATTCCAGTTCCAGATCGATGATCAGCTCAGCCAAAAAAAAGAATGAGCCCGATTGTTTATTGATTAGGTTGGTGTTTTTCCCGATCCAACCCAGGCCACTTTTTTGAGCCCAGGCTTTATCTAAAACAGGTGCGGAATCCACAAAAGCACGTCCGCCAACTTCGCCAATTTTATCATTAATTATCTGTAATAAATGCTTTAGCTTGTCTTTTATTACGGTGTGATAATCAACACCATAAGCATATTTAGATATCTTGGGTGCTAAAGCATCCGTCTGTAAATTATCGGTATAATAATTTAAGGCTAATGAAACAACTGATTTAGCACCGTCAACCAATAATCGTGGATCAAGGCGCTTATCAAAATGGTTTTCCATGTATTGCATTTCGCCGTGCATATTGCTATTTAACCATTTTTCAAGGCGGGGCGCTTCCTCTTCCAAAAACTCAGCTTTAGCAATACCACAAAACATAAAGCCTAATTTTTTGGCTTCGTCTTTTATCAATTGGCTATATGCTGATTGGTTGCTTGACATTTTCCACAAAGATAGATAAACCCTGTGTAATGATATTTAATCTCAGTTTATAAAAACAGACCTTGAATAAACCTGTTGTATTTATAACCAATGAAAAATAATTATGCTACAATTTATAAATGATTTACCGGATGACGTGGTTGGTATACATGCCGTTGGCGAGGTGACCAAAGATGATTATAACAATGTTTTAATTCCTAAAATAGATAATCTGGCAAAAAGACAAGGTGAGATAAAATACTTACTGGTTTTAGATACTGATATATCAAACTTTACGCTGGCTGCCTGGTGGAAGGACCTTGTCATGGGATTAAAACATATTACGGAATGGAAAAAGATAGCCGTAGTAAGTAATCAAAAAGGGGTAGAGTGGTTTACAGATGCTTTTAAATATTTAATACCCGGAACTTCAAAAGGTTTCGCATTAAACGAGTTAGATGAAGCTGTGGCGTGGATAAAGGAGGATAATTAAATAACTACAACTATGGAAAATACAGAAAATAATAACCCGAAGGACGAGCAGATCACTAATGATGATAACTCGGTAACTAATGCTGATAACACTGCCGAAGAGCCTAACAAACATCCCGAGCCTGAACAGGAAGTGGCAAAGGAGATACCAACTGTTACACCAAGTAACGATGGTGACCCTACACCTGCAAAACCAGAGGATGAAGATACCTCAAACACACACAACGGCCCGGCAGGGGAAAACCTATAAACATTCTGTAAACTTAGTGCCTTCTTTGTGTTCTCTGTGTTAAACTTAACCACAAAGTTCGCAAAGAAGGTACAAAGTGCACTAAGGTTGCTTTTTTTTAGAAACTATTCCTGATACTGTTACTTAAAGTTTTAGCGCTCCAGTAACCGCTGCCCAATATTCTTCTTACGGTCATTAACGGATCACTGGCCAAACGTTTATCAGCTAATTGAAAAGCCATTTTAAAGCCACGTTTATGTAGTTCGGGTAAGTTTTGAGCGCTCCATATACCAAACGGAAATGCAAAATATTTGACAGGTTTTCCGGTAATTTCCTCCAGTTTTTTTGTTGGTTTATCTAATTGCTCAACCCAGCCATCAACAGGCTTTAAAATAATATTTCCTTTATTGCCCAAAATTTTTCGGGTTGAGTTATGTGATAATTTATCAAATCTTTCGTGTGTATGTGTATGACTGGCTATTACGTTACCCGCGTCAGATAGTTTTTTGATCTCTTCTGCCGTCATATAATTGGGGCGCCTTCCTATAGATGTGGTCATGATAAAATAAACCGCTTTAAAACCATACTTTTTTAGCTCAGGCGCGGCAATCGTAAATTGGTCAATGTCCGTATCATCAAAAGTTAGCATGATGGGTTTGCTTGGCAAAGCCGCGCCTTTGGTTAAATAATCATATAACTGATCAGGTAATATGGTATGGTAACCGCTATCGCGCAACATTTTAATATGCTGTTTAAAAACGGCCACAGGTACAATATAATCTTTAGCGCTTTTTGAATCCGATGATTTCCAATCACGTATTTGGTGGTAGCATAAAATAGGCACTTGTTTGCGGGCCATGATAGCAGCCGCATTTTGTGCCTGTAAAGGTTGATTTAATAAAATGGCTAATGTTAGTAAGGCAAAAAAATGTTTATACATATTATAGAGGTGTTTTGTAAATATTATTAACGTCTGCTAAAATAATACAATTAGTAAGGAAATAATTGTAATTAGTAAATAATAAATAGGTTTTTTAAAATAGGGAAGGATTACCCCCGGTTTTAATTTTGCCTAAGTGTTTATAGGCATTTTCGGTAGCTTCGCGGCCACGGGCGGTACGCATTAAAAAGCCCTCCTGTATTAAAAATGGTTCGTACACTTCTTCAATAGTACCTTCTTCTTCACCTACGGCTGTAGCAATAGTTTTTAGACCTACCGGGCCGCCTTTAAATTTCTCAATTATGGTCAACAATATCTTATTATCCATTTCATCTAAACCATGCTCATCTACATTTAAAGCGTTAAGAGCATATTTTGCAATGGCGGTATCAATATTGCCATCGCCTTTAATTTGAGCAAAATCGCGGGTGCGTCGTAATAAGGCATTGGCTATACGTGGTGTGCCACGACTACGGCGGGCAATTTCATAAGCGCCTTCATCACTTATTGGAGTTTTTAATATGGATGCCGAGCGTAATACAATGGTAGTTAACAATTTGGCATCATAATATTCCAATCGTGAATTAATACCAAATCTTGCACGTAATGGTGCTGTTAATAAACCCGATCGGGTAGTAGCACCAACCAGAGTGAATGGGTTCAAAGATATCTGTACAGAACGTGCATTAGGGCCGCTCTCCAGCATGATGTCAATTTTAAAGTCCTCCATTGCTGAATATAAATACTCTTCAACCAGCGGGCTTAAACGGTGTATCTCGTCAATAAATAAAATATCACCTGTTTCCAGGTTGGTTAATAGCCCGGCAAGATCGCCCGGCTTATCCAAAACAGGGCCTGAGGTGATCTTGATACCTACACCCATTTCATTTGCAATAATATGCGATAGGGTAGTTTTACCTAAGCCCGGAGGGCCGTGTAGCAATACATGGTCAAGCGCTTCGCCACGTTGGCGGGCAGCTTGAACAAATATTCTAATATTGGCTAATATTTTATGCTGACCGGTAAAATCCTCAAATGCCTGCGGGCGCAATACTTTTTCTATATCACGTTCAACAGGAGATAGGTTTTCGCCATCAGGGTCGAGGTATTCATTCATTATTAGCGAATTTAGATATTAAAGATTAGAGATTGAAGATTAAAGATTAGTTTTTTAAGATTAATAATAAGTAGGCCCAATCTTTAATCTTTTGCAGCTAATCTTTACCCTTCCGGATACTTCCTGAAAATGCTGTTGATCTTCATTTGGATAACACCAATAATGGCTTCCTTAAATATACCTTTTGACATTTTAGATGCACCCTCTGTACGGTCGGTAAAAATAATGGGTATCTCCACCAGGTTAAAGCCATGCTTTACGGTGGTATATTTCATTTCTATCTGGAAAGCATAACCTACAAATTTTATTTTATGAAGCTCGATGGTCTCTAAAACCTTACGTTTATAGCATACAAATCCTGCTGTAAAATCCTGGATGCTAACACCGGTAATAAAACGTACATATACCGATGCGAAATAACTCATCAATACACGGCTCATGGGCCAGTTGACCACATTTACCCCCTTTACATAACGCGAACCTACCGACATGTCGGCACCGTTCGCACAGGCATCCCTTAACCTCAATAAATCATCCGGGTTATGTGAGAAATCGGCATCCATTTCAAAAATGTAATCGTATTGCTTTTCAAGGGCCCATTTAAAACCGGCTATGTAGGCTGTACCTAAGCCTTGTTTACCTGCGCGCTCCAAGATGAAGAGCTTATCAGGGTACAATAGCTGTAATTCTTTAACAATAATTTGGGTACCATCAGGCGAACCATCATCAACAATTAATAAATGGAAATCATGAGGTAAAGAAAATACCTTGCGGATCATCCGCTCAATATTCTCTTTTTCGTTATAAGTAGGTATAATTACTAAGCTATCAGGCACTTAAAAATAGTTATATTATATATAAAACAGTTGACGAAAATAATAGAAATACTATGTATAAAAAATTAAAAATGGAACGGCTTTAATTACTGTCTTAATACATTTAACGGATACTGCCGTTATAAATTATTAGTATCCGCTATAACTTCATTATCAGGCTCAACTATATAGTTCCTTTCTTTCAGTCGGGGCGATATAAATAAATAAGCCACAATAAATACACTGCATATACCCACAAACATCCAATAGAAGTTGGCTCCTGTAAATTGCGCAAAAAAGCCGCCTTTAGATATATTACCATTAATAAGCGCTACAAAAAGGTTACCTGCCGCTACGGTTAACAACCAAATAGCCGTCATGGTACTTTTCATTGATTTTGGTGCCTGGGTATAGGCATACTCCAAACCGGTAATTGATACCAATACTTCTGCTGCTGATAAAATGACATAAGCAAATATTTGCCACCATACTGATGGATGCTCACCCACATCAACACGTGCCTGTATAAGCGCAATGATAACGAATGACAACGCGGTTAAAACCAAACCTGCACCAATACGACGCAGTGGGGTGGTTTTAATACCTAATTTTTCAAAAAACGGGTAAACAAAATAAGTGAATAAGGGGATAAACGATAGTAAGAATACCGGGTTAGCCGTTTGTACCTGCCCTGGTAAGATGGTAAAATCAACGAAACCCAAATTGATATATCTATTCAATTTTTCGGCTTGTAAAACCCATTCAGACAGGTTTTGATCCCACATGGCCCAAAAAATAGGAGCGAAGGCAAATACAGCCATTACACGGTACACCGCCTTTACACCTTCTACTTTTTCGGGGTCGAAATTGGTTTTAGCTACATCAAGCAATGCTTGTCCTTTTTTCTTTTTGCCGATATTAAATAGCGCGTAAATAGATATAAATACAAAGTTGTTTTTGTTAATGCCTGATGGTGGTACACGCACGTAAGTTTTACGTCCGCTAAAAAATATAATGGTTGCCAGGGCCATTAATATACCCGGGATACCAAATGCCCATTTGGCGCCATAGTTGGCATAAACCCAAGGAATTAATACGGTAGATATAACAGAACCTGCATTAATGCTGAAATAAAACCAGCCATAAACTTTTGATAACAGGTCCTGGTTGGTTTTATCAAATTGGTCGCCAACATTGGCAGATACGCATGATTTTATACCACCCGCGCCTATTGCAATTAACAATAAACCTGCAGTAAATCCATTTAAATTTTTATCAAACACTGCTAAAAAAAGATGTCCAAAACAATAAACTATAGATATGTATAGGATAATCTTGTATTTGCCCGTAAACCAGTCGGCAACCAAGGCTCCAACAAATGGTAATGTATAAGCCAGGGTTACAAAGAAGTGCGTACTTTCATTTGCACGCGCTTCGGCAACAGTTTGCATTGCGGGGTTATTGGCAGGGTTAAAAAACTGTGCCACCAAAAAAGTAGCCAGTATAGACCGCATACCATAAAAGCTGAAACGTTCTGCCGCTTCGTTACCAATGATATAAAAAATACTTTTGGGATATTTGGATTTCTGGTTAACGCTCTCGGCCGTTAAGGTGCTTTTTGACATACAGTTAATTTAATTGCTCTAAAAATACTATTAATATACAGTATAACCATACTATTGTTTATCTGCATTTTTTGGGTCGATATAATCGTCATCGCTTTCATCGGGTACATTGCGCATATCAATATTGTCCACATATTCCCATTTGCCGTTTTTTAAGCGGTAGCCATTATAGCTTAAATCAGGGCCGTACGTTTCCGGTTGGTCCTTAAATTTTTTATCGGGTGGGGCAAGGTTATCAAAAACTATTAAGTTTTGATCGGGCACGTATTTTAATAGCATAGATGCCTGGCGGGTATATTCAAATATTATTCTTTTGCGGTTTTTGCCCTTCTCGGTAAAAATAGGCGAACCTAACTGCACTTTATCGTTTTTAAAAGAAAGTACTTCAATAACCTTTTTTGTTGATTTTACGGTATTGCCCTTCCATCCTAATAGTACATAATAAGGGTTATTACCATATACCGGGATGATCTTATAATACTGTGCGCCGTACCATTTATTATTATCGGTTACAGAATCTTGCGGGTTTTTAAAAAGAGGAGAATAATCCTCTAACGGATAAAGCTTTAAAGCGCCGCCGGTATTCATTTGTATAGCACCGTAAAACCGGTAACTGCCATCATTATTCATAATGGGCCAGCTAAATATCCTGAATTTATTATCAGGCGAGTTTAATATGCTAACGGTTTTTACAGAATCAAACGGAAATTGGAAAGAGTTTGGGATTTTTAAAGCGCTAACCAGTGTTTTAATAAACAAGTAGTTGGCATTTTTACGCTCCAGGTCGTTCTCATGATTGACAAATATTTTACCCAAATTAGCTAAACTGTCCTGATAAGTGTTTAACTGTTTGATGCGCGAACCCTCATTTGCATACTGGGCAAAAAGCAGCAATGGCAGGGCCAATAACATTAATACGATTGACAGTGTTTTTTTCATTAATGCTAATAACGTAAAATTTATACAGCAATTATCTGTATGCAAAAATAGTGTTTTGGTATGCCTATTAAACAAACAAACTGATATAACCGAAAACTTATATTAATTTTGACGGGTTAAATAATTAAATGGCAACACTTTCATCATCCCGGCAAAAGGCATTACTGCGTAAATACGCAAGTAATGTTAAGTTTTTAATGATGGTAGTTAGTATTGCAGTAATTGTATTTGCATTACCGAGGCAAGCTAAATTTAGTTATGAGATAGAAAAAGGAAGAATTTGGAATCAAAAAGACCTTATATCGCCTTATAACTTTGCCATACTAAAAACCAACCAGGAAACCAACAATGATAAAAAGGAAGTATTGGCAAGCATTACACCTATATACCAGTTACAACCCAATGTTAGTAAGCAGGTTATAGAGGGGTTTAATAACGATCTGCAAATTAAATGGAGTAATGCCAATATTGATGACCGTTTAAAAGCTCATTACCTATCCGTTGCCAATTCTATCATTAATAATATTTATAGCAAAGGGGTTTTAACGCTTAATGCGAAATATCAGCAAGATGGTACTAATTACCCGGTAACTATTTTGGATAAAAATGTTGCCACCTCTAAAAGTACGGCCGAATTATTTACCAAGGAAAAAGCTCTTGCTTACGCCGATCAACAGTTAAGCAAACGTACAGATGTTGACAAGGCATTTATAATGGACCTGCTTCAAAGCCGTATACAATCCAATTTGGTTTACGATGATAAATTAACCACCAAGCTTGAAAAGGAATCTGTTGATGCGGTATCATTAACACATGGTATGGTACAAAAAGGTGATTTAATTATAGGCAAGGGGTCTGTTGTAAATGATGAGGTTTATCAAAAATTACAATCATATAAAAAAGCTTTTGAAGATAATTCAAGGATAAATGGTGATTATAGGTTAGTGCTGCTTGGACAATTCCTGTTGGTTGCAATTGCAATTGCTTTACTAATGATATTTTTGTACCTGTTTCGGCGAGATATTTATGACGATAACAGGCTAATGAGCTTGATATTATTGGTGATAACGGTTATGCTTTTTGCCTTATCCATGTCAATAAAATGGCAATTACCCAATCTTTATTATATCCCTTATTGTATAGTGCCCATTATTATCCGTATACTGTTTGATACCCGTTTGGCACTAAACATACACTTACTGGTGGTACTAATAGCCGGTTTTTTTGTACCAAATAGCTTTGAATTTGCTTTTTATGAGATCACTGCCGGTATGGTAGCAATTTATAGCATTAAAAATTTAGTTCGTCGCGAACAGTTTTTAATATCTGCTTTGATCATAACCTTTACTTACCTGGCATCATTTATAGGTATATCATTAATACGCGAAGGAAGTTTTGTAAATATTGATTGGTTGGGCTTTATTCCATTTATAGTAAGCGTATTATTAACCTTACTGGCTTATCCGTTGATTTATATATTTGAAAGGATATTTGCATTAACATCTGATATTACCTTAATTGAATTAACCAATACCAATGCACCTTTACTGCGCGAAATGGCATTTAGCGCTCCCGGTACCTTTCAACACTCATTACAGGTTGCTAACCTGGCCGAAAATGCTATTTATGCTATTGGGGGTAATGCTTTACTGGTTAGGGCAGGAGCATTGTATCATGATATAGGCAAAATGGAAAACCCTTTGTTTTTTATAGAAAATCAAAGTTCAGGCTTTAATCCGCATGATAAGCTGCCTTATGAAGAGAGTGCACAAATAATTATCAGGCACGTAAGTAAAGGAATAGAGATGGCGCAAAAAGCCAACCTGCCCGAAATTGTGATCAATTTTATACGCACCCACCATGGTGATACAAGGGTTGATTATTTTTACCAATCGTTCCTGAAAAATTTCCCCGAAAGGATTATTAACGAAAATACGTTCAGGTATCCGGGGCCTATTCCCTTTACCAAAGAAACAGGTGTTTTAATGCTTGCCGATTCGGTTGAGGCTGCATCCCGTTCATTAAAACAGCCAGATGAAAAATCAATAAGCGATTTGGTTGACCGTATTGTAAAGTATAAATTGGATCAAGACCAATTAAAAGATAGTAACATAACATTAAAAGATATAGAAACCATCAAAGAAATATTTAAGCGGATGTTGATGAGTATTTATCACGTTCGTATTGATTATTGATGGAGAATACTGTGTTTTAATAGTCTAAATAGTTGAGTTAAATTATTTATTAAAAACATTTTCAGCCTCTTATAACATTTACAATAATTTTTTTTGATGGCTTAGCCTAATTGCTATATTTGCAGTCCCTGAAAAAGGGATATCAATTTGTACTATCGGGTGAGGTGCCTGAGAGGCCGAAAGGATCAGTTTGCTAAACTGACGTACGGGAAACTGTACCGAGGGTTCGAATCCCTCCCTCACCGCTTAATAAAACAAAAAAAAAGCCATTTACATAATGTATTTGGCTTTTTTTATTGTTGCGGAATATTTTGGTAGCAAATTTGGTAGCAAATTTTACATTTGGAGACCGATGTCGCTATCTATTTTTGATTAGTCATTATCGTGTGAATACTTTTTTTCGCATGAAGTAATAATAACGTCATTTAACACAGGCTTTCAATGCTTGAAAAAGTTCTTCCGGTTCGAACGGTTTACGGATATAACCACTGGCACCCATTTGAAGTCCGGCTGCAATCGCCTTACTTTCAACACTGGCGGTTAAAAAAATAAAAGGAATAGCACTTGTTGCCACATCGTCCTGCAAACTTTTAAATACTTCGTAACCATTTGCTTCGGGCATCATAATGTCACATACAATTACATCGGGAAGATGTTCCTGGGCCAGTATAAGTCCGCTTTTGCCATTGAGCGCCAGGATAACCCGGTATCCTTCAAGTTCCAGTAATTCGCAAGTGTTTTCACGGATATCGTTATTGTCTTCTATCAGTAATATCGTTTTCATAACCCTTTAATTTGTTGGAAGTTCAATTGTAAAAGTTGTACCCAGGTCTGCCCCGCTAACAAAACTGATATTGCCGTTTAATAATTCTACATATTGTTTAACGATGGTTAGGCCAAGTCCTGTGCCTTGTATATTAACTGCATTTTTAGCCCTGTAAAACTTACTAAATAAATTTTTTTGTTCTTCTTCAGGTATACCGATACCTTCATCACTGACTCTAATAACCGCCTGTTGCTGGTTTACATTAATATCAAAATTAATGGTTTGCTGTTCTTTAGAATATTTTATGGCATTTGATAACAAGTTGAGTATAATGTTCCGGAGAATTTTTCTATCCTGTCTTATATCCTTCTTTCCGTTATAGCAGAGGTTGATATTTTGCCCATCTTTAAGCATACCTTGTACCTCTTCATGAAGATCAATAGCAAATTCATGAAAATTGAACAATTCTTTTTCAATTTCCATTTTACCTTGTTCTACTTTTTCTAATGACAAAAATTCATCCAAAATAACCGTCAGATTTTTTACAGACGCCCTGATCCGGTTAATATGCCTTTTTCGTTTATCTTCATGTTCCGGGTCGGAATAGGATTCGGCAAGCGAAAGGCTTGACAGGATAGCGCTTAACGGAGTGCGGAATTCATGAGAGGCCATAGCTACAAAACGAGACTTCATCTCATTTAATTCTTTTTCACGTTCCAGTGATTGGGTAAGTTCCAGGGTGCGCTCTTTCACCTTAGTTTCCAATTCGTCGCTTGAACGTCGTCTTTCCGTGATATCCGTAATAAATGCAACAGCTAGTTGATCATCTCCTAATTGGTAATGGCCTAAACTTATCTCTACCGGAAATTCCGTACCATCTTTTTTTCGGGCGTACAGATCCAACCCGTAACCCATGGGCCTGGCCTTAGGTTTTTGGAAATAACCTTCACGATGATGAATATGATTTTTACGGAAAGCTTCCGGAATAAGAAGCTCCACCAATTGTCCGATGAGTTCGGCTTTTTTGTAGTCAAATAATTTTTCTACAGCAGGGTTAGACAGTTCAATCTTTCCCCCTTCGCTGATCACCAGGATGCCAACGGTAGCATATTGAAATAAAGCCTTAAACCCGGCTTCACTTTCAAGAGATAAGGTGTTTTGCTCGCTCATAACACGAGGATTTAATTTCAACGTGCGATGTTCGGCAACGCTATACTAAAGTTAAACAAAAGTTAATGTATTCCAAAAAGTTTTAAAAAAAAATCGGTATTTTTTATTCGTACAAAACTGTAGGTAAAAGAGTTACAACATAACAGCTGTTTATAGAATAATTTTCGACTTTGAAGTTAAACTTAACTGTTAGAAGAAATACAAAGCCAAGCATATTGAAATTAGTATGATAAGGGTTATCCAGATTATCATTAACCAATAATTACTGAACCATGTAGGCTTTTGTTTAATTTTTTGTAAAGATTTTTGTTTCATCACCATAATAGGTTATTGGTTACTCGCTTTTGTTAAAGCAGCAATAGGTAGTTTGTTTAATATACCTTCTACCACTTCGGGAATGTCGGCAATTGCTTTTTCAGGATCGTATATTTCGCCTTTGCCGTATCCTCTCCATATCACCTGGTGATTTTTTTGCTCTATCAGATCAATGATCAGGTTTCCTTCCTTGTACGGTATCTGTATGATGTCTGCAGCTACGAACACCGGATAAGGCTGGCTAAAAATATAATAATAGTAGCCACCATAACGGTTACGAACTACGCCCTGGTAATTGATACTCGGGCCATACACATATGTTGGATAATTGAAAATTCTAAAACGGCTTTCCACCTCAATTGTGTACCGAACCAATAGGTCGGGCTTCTTGGTATTTAATAAAAGTCCGCGTTTTTTAAGTCCGGCTGTTACCTCATCTTTGATCTTTTCGTCTACAATTTCCTTAATTCTGCGTGATGTATCTGCTACTGGTAACCAGGCAAAAGTGCGGTATTTGTTTAGGCTTACCTTATCACTTTGAATAGCATAATATTGATAGCTGGAGCAACCTGCAAAAACAATACAAGCTAATAATGTTGTTAACTTTTTCATGGGTTTTTAATTTGCAGAGTAAAAGAAGCATTCATAAAATTTTATGAATGCTTCCCTTTTATTGTGAGCAGATTTAGAGGCTTAAAGGAATAAATTAAAACGCATATTCCGGCTCTTCCACCGTTAGCTTATTCTCTACATGATAAACGCCGGGAGCTGCCCAGGCAGTGTTCTCTGCATCCTCGCTTTCTGCAAAAGAGCGTACTTTACCGCTTAGGATAACCTTATTGCCAACAACAGAAACGGTAACCTTATTAGCATCTATTGCTGCCTGCCTTTGAAAAGCAGCAGAGATCTTTTGTTCCAGTTCATATGGCTGAAGTTTGGGTTTGATAGTGATGAGGTTGGTTACTGAACGTACTCCTGTTAAATTTTGGATAGCAGTACGGGCATTAACCTTTTGGTATTCCCATTCCAGTTCGCCTTCTAAAGTAACTATGCCGTCTTCTACTTTTATCTTAACCTTTTCCTCCGGAACAGCTGAATGCCATTTCAGCGCATTAAATACCGCTTCCGCAATTTCCGTATCAGTTTTACGGTAAATAGGAGATACCCCAATCTGAATATCCTCGGCAATGGCTTTAACGCCCGAAACTTTCCTGGCTGCTCTTTCGGCAGTTAATTTTTTGGAGTAGGTATCAACAATACCAGAGAGAGTTACAATACCGTTCTTAACGGCCACACCAATCTCAGATGAATTCAAAAATGGCTGCCATTTTAGTTCATCCATTACATCCTTTTGCAGTTGACTGTCTGTTTTCATAACTTTAATTATTAAATAAAAAAATAGTAGAATTAATTGATATCAAATTTCTGTCAAAGCACTGATTAAGAGTATGATGAGAATCAATTTTGAGTGTGATTGTAGTCACAATCCAATACGCGTGATGTTTCTTTATTTGAAAAAATTATCTAATGAATAACGATCAGCATCTATTTTTGCCAAATACATCAGGCGGTTACCAACAGCAAACGGTTTGTCATATCCTGGACCGTGCCGGTATCCGGGTAAATGGATCAGACCCATGGGACATCCGGGTAAACGATGAAAGGTTTTATCCGATAGTACTTCGTGACGGTTCGCTTGGCCTGGGCGAAACCTATATGGCCGGGTTATGGGATGCCTCAGCTCCTGATGTAACTTTATATAAGCTTTTGAGCACCGACCTGGAAAATTTAGTTGGTCGTAATATGAAGTTAATGCTCTATAGGTTAGGGTGTATTTTGTTTAATGGCCAATCTTTTAAACAAGTCAGCCGCGATATCCCGAGGCATTACGACCTGGGCAACGATCTTTTTGAGGCTATGCTTGATAAACGGATGATATACTCCTGTGCCTACTGGAATGACGCGCAAACACTGGATGAGGCGCAGGAAAAGAAACTGGACCTGATATGTCGGAAACTACAATTGAAACCTGGCCAGCGCCTGCTTGACATCGGTTGCGGTTGGGGCGGTCTGGCGGCATTCGCTGCTGAGAAATATGGGGTAGAAGTGACAGGGATTACCTTGTCTAAGGAACAAGCCAGGTTGGCACGAAAGCGTTATGCCCATTTACCGGTTACTATTAGTTTACAAGATTATCGCACCTTGAACGGGCAATTTGACCGGGTAGTTTCTGTAGGCATGATAGAGCATGTAGGTTATAAAAATTATACCATTTATATGCAAACAGTAAACCGGGTATTAAAGGATGACGGGCTTTTTCTTTTACATGGCATAGGATCAGATATTTCAGTAAACCGAACGGACCCCTGGATCAATAAGTATATTTTTCCAAATGGAATGATGCCTTCTATACGTCAAATTGCCGGTGCGGCAGAAGGTTTGTTTGTGCAGGAGGACTGGCATAGCTTTGGTACGTATTACGACAAAACATTAATGGAATGGCGCAAGCAATTTAAACAGTCCTGGCCTGCGCTAAAAACCAAGTATGGTGACACTTTTTACCGGATGTGGGATTATTACCTATGTTGCAGCGCGGCTTCTTTCAGGGCGAAAAAAAACCAACTCTGGCAGATCGTATTTTCAAAACCCGGAAACCATAATGTTTACACCCCGGTAAGGTAACCTTACTTGTATTTGCTTATATTAACCGGCTTTTTTTAACCGTGCCAATTTTTCCAGATAAAACATTACCTCATCATCACTTACCTCATTAAAATTTTTATAAAATGCGCCTACGCCATAAAATTCCTCCGGCTCAAAAACCGTTACAATTGCATCTGCCTCTTTAGCTAATCTTTGTACCGATTCTTTTGAAGCCACGGGCGATCCGATAACAATTTTACCTGGCTGTCCCTGGCGAATCAGCCTGATAGTTCCCAATATGGTATTCCCGGTGGCTATGCCGTCATCAATAATGATCACTGTTTTTCCCTTGATATTAACAGATGGGGCATCGCCCATAAATTTTCCATACATTTCCTTTAATCTCGTCCTTATAGCCACGAGTTCGCGTTCAATATATTCCGGCGGAATATTTCGATGGGGCAATACAAAATAATCTGTTAAACTGGCTGCGCCTATGGCGTATTCTTTATGATTAGGGTGCCCGATCTTTTTGGTTAGCACCACTTCAAGCGGAAAGCCCAGCTCACGGGCTACCTGATAGCCAACAGGTACACCGCCGCGTGGCACTGCTAATACTACTCCCGCCTCATTCTTATATTTTTGGAGTTTAAGGGCCAGTAGTTTACCGGCCTGTATTCTGTCTTTAAACATAGCTCTTATTTTAGTTGTGTTATACCATAATAGCCGGTATATGGTTCTTAAACCAACCGGTAGCAAGTTCCGCTACCATTTCCAGCTTACCGGGTTCTTCAAACAAGTGGGTAGCTCCCTCTATTATGGCTAAATTTTTTTCGCATTTTAAATCCTGAAAGGCCTCGCGGTTAAATTCAAGCACCTGCGGATCCAGGTTGCCAACTATTAACAGCGTAGGACTCTGTACCGAGGATAGCTCCTCTTGGGCCAGATCTGGGCGTCCACCCCTGCAAACTACGGCAAATACCTCAGTTAGGATTGCGGCGGCTTTTAGGGCTGATGCAGCACCGGTACTGGCACCAAAATAACCAATACTAAGGTCTTTCGCGGCGGGCAACTTCTCCAACCATAATGTAGCCGCTATTAATCGCTCTTTAAGCAAATCGATAGCAAAGCGGTTATAATAGTTTCTATCCTCTTCCGGGGTCAGCAAATCGAATAACAGCGTGCCAAAACCATGTGTTTGCAAATAGGTGGCCACCTGTTGGTTGCGTTTACTGAAGCGGCTGCTTCCACTACCATGCGAAAAAATAATAATAGCCTTTGGGTTATTCGGGATAAACAATTCGCCTTTTAGTCGTACACTATCCGAAGGTATACTAACCTGGTTTTGATATTTTGTTTCCATCACATTAACGTTATATAAGTAAATGCTTCTGCGCCCGGTATTCTTGTGTGCCGGTGCTTTTATAACAAAACTAATAGCGTATTACTCATTTAGCCATGACAAAAATCATGTAACTATTTGACGGTCATCACTAAAACAGTTTTCTATCAGTCTTATTTTTGATAAATAGGTTTCGGTAACAATAAACGGATATCCCATGAGACATTTTTTAACTCCGGAAGCACCAATAGATGAAGCCACTATTATAGCTGAAATAAGACAACATGCGCACCTATTGCAAAACTCAGATAACTTGCAACCATTATTTGACAGAATTGGTGACGCCAAAATTGTAATGCTAGGCGAGGCCAGCCACGGCACGCATGAGTACTATACCTGGCGGGCGCAAATCTCTAAAAGATTGATAGAGGAAAAAGGGTTCAACTTTATTGCGGTGGAAGGTGATTGGCCAGATTGTTACAGGCTGAACCGTTATATTAAAGGGTATGATACCGATCATCCAAATGCTTTTAAGGTATTGCATGCGTTCAATCGCTGGCCCACCTGGATGTGGGCCAATTGGGAAACAGCTGCGTTGGCCGAGTGGATGAAAAAACACAATACCGGTTTACCTGCCAATAAAAAGGCCGGCTTTTATGGCCTGGATGTATACAGTCTTTGGGAAAGTATGGAGTATATTATGCAATACCTGCAAAAAACAGATCCTTCTGCTTTAAAAGTAGCAGAAAATGCCTATCGCTGTTTTGAACCTTATCGCAAAGATGAGGGACGCTCATATGCACGTGCCAGTGCTTTAGTGCCCCAATTGTGCCAAACTGAAGTATTGAATTTGTTAACGGAGATAAGACGTAAAATGCCGCAATATAATACCGACCATGAAAATGTTTTCAGTGCCGAACAAAATGCAATGGTTGCGGTAAATGCGGAGAAATATTATAGGGCGATGATAGGAGGCGGCCCCGATAGCTGGAACATTCGCGACACACATATGGCCAATACACTTAACCGTTTGCTTGCTTTTCATGGGGAAAAAGCTAAAGCAATTGTTTGGCAGCATAATACTCATATTGGAGACGCAAGGGCAACAGATATGGCTTTAGAGGGTATGTGGAATACCGGGCAACTGGCAAGAACCCATTATGGGGATAGCAATGTGGTGTTGGTTGGCTTCGGATCGTATCACGGAATAGTAATGGCCGGTCAAAGCTGGGGCGCGCCTATGCAGCCTATGCCAATGCCTGAGGCACGAAAAGATAGCTGGGAATATTTATTACATACTGCCGGTAAAGAAAATAAATTATTGATTATGAACGACTTTTCCAAAAAAAGTATGTTGATAAAAAACCATATCGGTCACAGGGCTATAGGAGTGGTTTATAACCCGTTGCATGAACGGTATGGGAACTATGTACCTACTATTTTACCTCTGCGTTACGATGCCTTTATCTACATTGATAAAACCCGGGCTTTGCATCCTCTGCATATTAAACCAGATGGAAGTCAGATACCTGAAACCTATCCTTTTGGTGTATAGGAATGTTGTTTTATTGACCCCGCCACCTTCGGGCGGGGCATAGCCACTCATAAAAGCAGGGCTTATTTACCGCAAATGTTGCGGAAGGACCTTTGATTAATAATATTTTACCAGGGCTATATGATCAAACCGGCCAAGAGAGCCATCTTCGGCAAATTCAACGTCTCCGCCATTGGCCAAAACCTTTTCTATCGCGTCGTCTACCGCATCCCTGATATAAGCAAAATGATCATAGGGTTCAACAGCTGCCTGGATTACGTCCGCATCGGGTCCATGCTGCGCTGCAAAACGGTAATTTTTTTCCACAATCAGTAATTGGCCTTTACCGGTATAGGCATCTTTCCATACCTGCAGAATTCCGGACGACAGGCAATTTTTTCCACCTGCTAACTCCAACCGATCCATTAGTTCTTTTTGATGTTTTGCTTTCCAGGCGGCAATAAAGGGTTCGGTCATTTCAGCCAGTTCGGTCACATTAGCATCTTCATAATTGCCTTTCAAGTAACCCATTACTGACGAATTATGCCGGCTTAATTTTTTAAACTGCCCAAGTATCCTTTCGGTACCAAGCACAAGTACCGGTAAGTGGCGCTCGTTAATTAAATTACCCAATTCTTCATCAATATGATGCAGGAATTTGTCAATAACTACCTGTTTATGTTCCTGCGCATCTGAAAAATTACTTACACGTTCCGGTGTATCGGTCATATAAGCGTAAATAGATTGTGGGATGTTTGAAGCTATGGGGGTCAAACTTGAGGCATCACCCAAAAGAACCTTAGTTTCCAGCCCACTCAACACTAATAAAATAAAGTTCATCCCCTGTTTAGCGTTATAAACCAGGTCCCGTATTTCAAAAGATTCGTCTACTATTAATTTTTCTTCCACAGGACTGTCCAGGTAACATACCTTTTCAAAAATGGGTGATATATATATGGCTACACCTTTCTTTTTAGCAGGTATATTCAAGTTACCGATCAGGGTATTGAGTTTTTTCATAACTACCTCGCATTGTTCATCGGGATAATAAGCATGTAGTTCTCTTTCGGCTTTATCTGCTGTAATTTTGAGGATATGAGCCATTTCCGTTTTTAAACTGATATGAGGTTCAACGGGCAGGACAATAGATAATGCTGGCCGGTAATGCACCGCTTCCATTACTTCTCGGATATCGGGGTCAAGCATAGTATTCATGTTTATTCTTTTATAACCAAAATTAGCCGGATAGGGGATCGGTAACAATGATATTGGTCATTTTCAAAGTTGATTGTGCCCATTATTTATTATCATAAAGTGCTTAATATCAAACATTTTTATGTCTTAAATCATTCTTCACTGCGTGCCTGCTTAATAATTTTGAATATGATAAAGAGGAAAAAAATAAGTAAAACTTCAGATAATCTAGACAAGTTGAAAACAGAGTTTCCACTTAGTGAAAAAGATGAGCAGGCAAACTGTATGGAACATATGCGTAAACTGCAAAACGAAGCACTAAAGCTATGGAGGTCATTAAAACATAAGCGAGTATGAAAATGCTATTGGTATTGACGGATTTTACAATTAACGCTTCCCATGCCGAGGCGGCAGCAATCAAGCTTTCAGCAAAACTTGGAACAGGGATTTTGTTATATCATACGATGCCTTATATTCCTTTGATTCCTACTGATAGCGGCAGCCCTTACGTGGCTGAAACGGAAAGTATAATTAGCGAGGATAATAAGGAACGTTTGATCCAGGAGGCGGATAAACTCCGGGAAATTGCAGTTATAACACAGCAGGGCCAGGTACATATTGAAACCGGGTACGGTGAGGGGAGTCTTGGTGATATAATTGAGGATGTTTCTGATGATACGGAGATTAAAATGGTCATCATGGGTGGAAGATCCGGCGGGACAATAGAACATTTACTAAATGGTAGCGATACTAATAATGTTATACGGAAATCCCGAAAACCAGTATTGGTAATACCTGCAACCATACAATGGCGTATCCCTGAAAAAGTTGTTTTTGCAACAGATTTTGGCGAAACCGATATGCAGGTAGTTGAATTTTTAATTAATTTGACAGAACTGCTAAATGCTAAACTGGATATATTACACGTGCTGCAGCCCGGCAAAGAGGTAGCCGATTTAGGACCTGAAATTGCATTTCGCCGATTTATTGATCATCACAATCTTACCTGTGAAGAAGTTGTAGAGGAGGATGTTCATCTTGGATTAGAAAATTATTGTAAAGAGAATGGTGTCGGATTATTAGCCATGGTGCATGGCCATCACTCCTTTATTGCAAGACTTTTCGGACATAGTGAATCTCGCGCCCTAATTGCCGATCAGCAATTACCGGTGTTAGTATTTCCACCAAATTTCAAGTACACTTTATTATAATTAATTAACATATTAATTTCACCATGTTACTAAATAATATCATCATGTTACATTTTTATGAAGGTTACCATTTTGGGGGCATGCACCTGGTATGGTGGTTTCTTTGGATAGTTATTTTAGTTTGGATTTTTGCAACTCCCTATGACATTCCGGGTCAGCAAAGAAGAAAAGATTCTCCTATGGATATTTTAAAAAGACGTTTTGCTTCGGGTGAAATAACGAAGGAAGACTATATTGAGAAAAAGAAAATACTGGAAAACGATTGATTTTCCTCCCCATAAACAGTAGTACAAAAACAGATATACTCTATTATTTTATTTATTTATGATGGAAAATAGTAGTAAGGGTATTCTTTGATTGGCAAGCTCTTTTTTTGCTACGCTGTCAGTTATCAATCTATAAAAAGTATACAGATGATAGTAATAACAACTCTAGGCTTATGAAAACTCAAATTAAAAAAATAAATAATCCACAATCAGCTATTTACGGAATGGCCTTTATTGGTGCGTTAATATATTTTATTCAACACGCCCACACATTTTGGGAAGGTGCATTTGGTTTTATTAAAGCGTTGGTATGGCCTGCAATATTAATTTATAAGGTACTGGAGTTTTTTAAATTGTAATTAGGATGCGCTACCATTGTTTCATTACCGATTATGATGGCACGCTGGCTAGTAACGACCGGGTTACTCCCGAAGTTATAGATGCGCTCAAAGTACTAAAATCAACCGGTCGGAAACTTATCCTGGTAACTGGTCGACAGTTGGAAGATTTGAAAGCTGTTTTTCATGATTATGACTTGTTTGACCGAATTGTGGCGGAAAATGGCGCGGTACTTTATTGCCCATCAACAACAGCTTTGACATTATTAGGTGTTCCACCGCCAGAATCATTTATCGATCTTTTAAAAAATAAACAAGTTTCTTTCTCAATTGGGCACGTAATTGTTGCGGGATGGGAGCCACACCAGGACGAATTTTTGTACGCAATAAAATCTACAGGGTTAGAATATCAGCTTATTTTTAATAAAGGTGCTGTTATGGTTTTGCCGCCGGGTATTAACAAAGCTACAGGGCTTCGGCGGGCTTTGTATGAATTGCAAATTTCTGAACATAACACTGTGGCAATTGGCGATGCAGAGAATGATCACGCAATGCTGTTAACAGCTGAATGTGCAGTTGCCGTGCAAAATGCCCTGCCGCAATTAAGCAGCATTGCCGACTGGACAACGGATAAACCAAATGGTACAGGTGTGAAACAGCTAATTGATAAGTTGATTGAAAATGACCTGGCGCAAATCGATTCTTGTTTATCCAGGCACTACTTGCCATTGGGCAAAGAGATAGATGGAACAACGTTTAGCATATGCCCCTATGGCGAACGTATATTATTAGCGGGTACCTCCGGATTTGGTAAAACCACGCTGGCTGCTGCCTTTATAGAAAAACTTATATCCAAAGGTTATCAATTTTGCCTCATCGACCCCGAGGGGGATTATCGGGAGCTACCTGGTATCGTGACTATAGGCGACGGTAGTCATCCGCCGTTGATCAGTGAAGTAACCGATTTACTATCAAGGGCCGATGAAAATGTGATTGTTTGTATTCTGGCAGTCCCCCTGGATGACCGCCCTGTTTATTTTCATAAACTGGCGCATGCGGTGGCCGAACTGCGAGAGGCTACCGGACACCCTCATTTCCTAATCATGGATGAGGCCCATCACCTGATGCCGCGCATTAAATTAACAGGACCGATATTACTTCCGGAAGCATTTAACAGTTTTTTAGCCATAACTACGCGTCCGGAATTGTTGGATCGCGATTTGGTAACTCGGGTGAATACCGCATTGGTTATGGGCGAAACTCCTATTCAGACTATGCGGTCTGTTGCCCGTATTCTAAATGCTGAATTAAAATTGCCACCTAAACTGGTATTCCAAAAAGGTGATGTTTTGGTTTGGCAAAAGAGTAAACCGCAGATACGTTTGGTAAGGGGAGATATGCCGGGCTCTTTGCTGATGCGCCATAAACGTAAATATGCTACGGGAGACATGGGGTATAATAGTTTTTATTTTAACGGACCGCAACACCGGCTAAATTTAAAAGCTAATAATTTGATGATGTTTATTCAAATGGGCGAGGGTGTGGATGACGAAACCTGGTTGTACCACCTAAACAGGCACGATTACTCAAATTGGTTTCGTAATAGTGTGAAAGATGAGCAATTAGCGATATTAACGCACCATATCGAAGAAAAAAAATATAATGCGCTAACCTCACGGAAAGCTATTTTTAAAGCAATTAACGAAAGATATACTTTACCCGACTAAATATCATTAACGAACAAATCAAATATACTCATGCTATTAATTTACTTTGCCACAATAGCACTCACCTTTTTAACAACATTCCATTCTATCGATAAAAATAGCATTATTCTTTATTCTTGGATGAACTTCAGGCTCCTCATTCCCGTAACCTAACAATATAGCGAGTTGTATTTCTTCAGATTTCGGTATCTCAAGTTTGTGAAAAACAGATGTTTGTTGAGCATATTTAGCCAGTCCAACCGGGCAAGTATCTAACCCTAACGATTTGGCTGCCAGCATCATGTTTTCTGCACACATCCCAATATCAAGTCCTGCCCATTCATAATTTTTTGGTGAGGTAATAAATATTACAACCGGAGCGCTATGAAAAATCGGGTCCTCATTATCAATATGTAAAAGTCCGGGAGTTGCATGCAATAAAGTTTTGATAGTATCCAAAGGATGTTTTAAACTTGACTTAACGACAGACTTAAATGCAACTTTTGCAATTTCTTTAGACATAAGAGAAATTGTATCCTGATGTGTGAGGATATAAAATTTCCATGGTTGATTATTCATAGCAGATGGTGCCATGCGGCCTGAGTCTAATATTTTTTCAAGCAAATCATCATCAACTGTTTTAGGGCGATATTTTCTGACTGCTCTTCTGTCATAAATGGTCCTTATGGTTTCTGTAGCTAAGGTGTTAAATACTGGTTCCATATTCGTGATGGTTAAATTAAAACAGTGTTAAATGAACTATGATTCTATAACAAAGTAATAAAAAAGCTTACTTAAAGAACATGATATACAGCAATGTATTGAATGATAAATATCATTATTGAGGCACAAGGAAAAATTAAGTTTAAGTTTTTTTAGCGGCTCTTAAGAGCCAATAAATTCCTTTAACATTGGTTTTCCATTGAGGCAAAAGGATCACCAGGATCGTTTCTTCTAACAATGCTATAACAGTGGTCCAAACCACCGTTAAAAACAGCCAGTGCAACACCTCGGGCAGGAAAAAGAATGAGACCAGGAAAAGGCCTTGCAAAACCGCTGCTATCTTAGATAAATAAGTATGAAAACTACTCATTTTGCGATAACGTACCAAACACAAAGTAAGTTGGAATAAATAGCAAAATAAAAGCAGCGAGATTATCAAGATATGCTGAGGGATAAATTTGGGACGGTAAAGCAGCACACCGGCGATAGCCGCTATTATAGTCAAATCGTCGGCAATTGAATCATGCATAGATCCGCGTTCACTATTTACCTTGTAGCTGCGGGCCAATATTCCGTCTGTTGCGTCCGTCATAAAACTAACCAGCAATAACCATTTAAACAACAACCATTGGTTACTAATTACCAGGACTAATAATAAAGGCGCTGCAATTAGCCGGTACCATGTAAGCGAATTTACCAGGTAAGAAATTATTTTATGCATAAATAGTATAAAGTAGTAAATAAATATACACAAACGGAGCTGAGCCAATGAGCGAATCAAAGCGGTCTAACATTCCGCCATGTCCAGGAAGCAGGGTCCCGGAATCTTTAACATTCAAACTCCGTTTAAGCAATGATTTTACAAAATCACCATAAGTTCCAAAAAAAATTACGATCATAGCCATGCCCAGCCAGCAGATTAAGGAAAGTTGTGGCACATATAGTGAAATCGCACAAGCTATTGTAATGGCAATTATAGCGCCGCCAATACTTCCTTCCCAGGTCTTTCCCGGTGAGAGACTTTTAAATAGCGGATGTCTGCCTAAGGCTTTTCCAAAGATATAGGCAAAGCTGTCATGTGACCATAAAAGGCAAAAATAACCAGCGATAATCTTTCCATGATATTCGCCCGATATATTTTCAGTGAATGCGGTTGCGATTAACAGGCAAAGTGGCAGTGTTATCCAAATAACGCCCAAAAAGGTGTAAGCTAATTGTTTGAAGGGTTCTTCGTCGCGCCGATACAGTTCATTTATAAAAACTGCATAGGCGAGAGGTATATTAAGCAATAATAAATGTGGGCTACTTCCGGTTGATACGAAAAAAATGGTAAGCAACAAGCCGAAAGATAGTCCTGTTCCATAAAATTTTTGATAGGCAATATTCTCCGGCCCGAGTAACCTGTAAAATTCTAACAAGGACAACAAGTTTATTAGCAGGATCAATGCAATAAAACTATATGCGCCATTAATCACAGCAAGCGTGATCAGGATAACCAATAAAACACCGGTTGTCAACCGCTTAAGTACGTTAGTCATTACTATAAAAATTGAGGCATGCAAAAGATTAAAATCAGATAATAACTCTATGCTATAACTAAAATTAAGTCAAAGGCTACGATATTTTTGTGACTAGTATCATAATTTGAACTGTTACTAATCATCGTTAACGATTTAGCGCTACTTAGCATTGGAAAATGGTTTTCGCTTGTATGCTATTGCAATCTTTATAGTATTACGTTTGGTTTATTTTAGTTGAGGTGTATTAAAGGACTATTTTAGCTATATAAAGATGGCTTTTGTCTAAAAAGAACTAATCAAAATATCATAGGTTCAAGTACCTCCCTCACCGCCTTCGCTCGCCTAAGCGAGCTACGGCGGTCGAAGACCGCTGTACTTGCGAAGGAGAGTTTCGCTCGTTTAACGAGATGTTGTAAATTTAAGTCCGGTAAGATGTAAATCCTATCGGGCTTTTCTTATTTTAGTGCTATGTGGTAATATGTATACATTCTTGAACTTAATAATGGAAGGCATTATACAGGATGCACAGTCAATCTTAAGGAAAGATAAAAACGGCATAGTAAGGGGTGGGTACCAGCCACAAAGCAATTTTTACCATTAAAATTGGTTTGGTGTTGTTCTTTTCCTGATAGATACTTAGCCTATGAATTTGAAAGGTATCTTAAATCAGGTTCGGGAAGGGCATTTGCGAGCAAACATTTTTTTAAATTGTAAAAAAGTCCCTAATTCTACAGGCTTTTTTTATTTTGGTAGAAATTATAATCCGCAACTAACATTACCTTGGAAAATACAAACATAGCCGGCAAGCCCACCAAAATAAGGTACCATATACTGTTCCTTATTTTTATAACCGTGGTTATTAACTATATGGATAGGAGCAACCTCGCCGTGGCAGCATCGGCTATTGGTAAGGAGTATGAGTTCTCATCAGTGCAATTAGGTTTGCTCATGTCTGCATTTAGCTGGACGTACATCCTGTTTCAAATACCCGGCGGTATGTTGGTTAAACGCTATGCGCCACGTGTATTTTATACCGTTATTTTAATTGTATGGTCAGTATTTACCATTATGCAGGGTTTTGTAAAAGGGTTTGTGGCCTTGTTTGGCTTGCGAATGGGTACCGGAATTGCCGAGGCACCGTCATACCCTATCAATAACCGGGTGGTAAGCAGTTGGTTCCCTGAGGGCGAGCGTGCTTCAGCTATTGCCGTATATACCTCGGCCCAGTTTTTAGGGTTGGCTTTTTTAATGCCGGTGCTTACAAAAATACAATTGTACGCGGGCTGGCGGGGTTTATTCATTGTAACTGGTAGCATTGGAGTAATTTGGGGTATTGTTTGGTATATCTTTTACCGCGATCCGTTAAAGCATAAGTCTGTTAACCGGCAGGAACTGGACCATATTGAAAAAGGTGGCGGAATTTTAAAGCGAGACGATAACAATATCCAACAAAAAAATCCCTTTAACTGGCCCGATTTAAAAGAGGTTTTATCGCATCGTAAACTTTGGGGTGTATATCTCGGGCAATTTGCGGTTAATGCTGCGCTTTGGTTTTTTCTGACATGGTTCCCCAAGTACCTGGTTGATTATCGTGGGCTGGATATTATAAAATCGGGCTACTGGGCATCAGTACCCTATCTGGCTGCATTTGCAGGTGTTTTATGCTCAGGCTTCCTGTCCGATTATTTAATGAAAAAGGGATATCCGGCGGCAAGGGCGCGTAAGCTTCCTGTAATTTTTGGTTTGCTACTCTCCATAGCTATTGTAGGGGCCAACTACGTAAATGCACCGCACCTCATTATTTTATTTATGTCGATATCATTTTTTGGTATAGGTTGCGCCTCCATCACCTGGGTTTTTATATCTACACTTGCACCCGAAGGATTGATTGATATAACCGGAGGAGTATTTAATTTTATAGGGCAGCTATCCGGTGTGGTAGTACCTGTGGTAATAGGCTTTTTAGCCCGTGGCGGCAGTTTTGAGCCGGCGCTGTTATTTATTGCCCTGATAGGTTTTTTGGGTGCCTGCTCCTATATATTTTTAGTGGGAGATGTGATACGCGTTAAAGCTAAAACGGCAGTTAACGAGTAAATTAAAAAACTGTTACTGGCGTGCCACCTCTTTGAGATTGCGACTGAAGAAAACGTCTTAGTTCAAAAGTAAATTTTAAGGCATTCTTTGAAGGTGAAAAAAGTATCTTGTTAGTACTTAATTAACATAATAATTGCAATTAACGCATCAATATTTGTTCTTAAGTATCTTATTGCTTTGGTCAGATGATTCTCTACAGTTTTTTCTGAAATTTGCAATTGTTGGGCTATTTCTCTATTTGTTTTATGTTGGTTGCGGCTAAGTTCAAAAACCGAACGACATTTTATGGGGAGTTGGTTAACAAACGCGTCCACTGTTTCTTTTAAATCTTTATAATTTATATAATTTTCTGTTGGGTTTTCATACGCATTATGTTGTATAACCAACTGCGACTCATTATAGGCGTTTTTTATAGCTTCGGTCCGTTTGTAATTTAACACCAGATATTTGATAGAGGTAAACAAATAACCTTGCAGAGAAGAGTGTATTTTAAGTTGGCTGCGATTTAACCAAAATGTGGTAAAGAAATTTTGAACAATTTCTTGCGATGCTTCTCTTTCTCTAATTCTTTTATAAGCAGATCTATAAAGTTCCAACCAATAGCGGTTATATATTTCTTCAAAAGCCGCAATGTTTCCTTGCTCGAAAAGTTCTATTAATTTCTCGTCTGTAAGTTTAGCTAACTTTGTCATTTACAATACAAGTATATATTGTGCTAAGCAGTATGTCTTTATCTTTGGTTATAGGCTATAATAAGTTCAATGTATGAATTTATTTTAAATAAATGTCAATCTGCACTTATTTAACATATATTATTTTAGGTTATAAAAATAATTGATAATTAAATAGGGGTAAAGTGTTTTTCAAGTTACATACTTTATAATAGACCATAATTATTTCTCGCATCTGTATTTACTTGATGAAAAAAAAACTATCCACTGCCATACTTGAAAAATATTTCAAAGGCGAGTGTAATGAAATTGAAATTGCTGAAATTAATTCGTGGTATGATTCGTTTGATTCAGAGGGCGATGATATTTCTATTCTTTCTGACGATGAACAGGAATTGTTTAAGCACTTAATGTTAAATAATATTTTCGATAACATCGGATACGTTAAAAAGGAAAGTGATATCGCATCGGATAAGGCACGACCAAATTATGTAAGACTAATTTATTGGGCTGCTAGTATAGCTGCCACGATAATTTTAACCTTTTTTCTTATTAATTATAAAGGGTACGAAAACTCTAACCTAACAAACGAAAAGCAACAGGCATCAATTAATAAAGTTGTGGTGAATAACATGACCAATGCTATCCAAAAAATAGTATTGTCAGATGATAGCAGAGTATGGTTAAGCCCTAATTCAAAATTAACTTATTCCAAATTATTTGGTACCCATAGCAGGCAGGTTTCAATGATTGGAGAAGCTTTTTTTGAAGTAACTAAAGATCCAAAAAGGCCTTTTTCAATTTATAGTGGAAATGTGGTGACCAAGGTTTGGGGAACAAGTTTTCGCATCAGGGCCTATAAAGATGAAGAGACCAAGGTAAGTGTTGTTACCGGCAAAGTTTCTGTAAGTATTGTGAAACCAGTCACATCTATAGCCGAGTCTCAAAAGGGTTATGCTAATGTTAAACATGAATTAATGCTTGCTCCTGACCAGGAAGCCATATATAATAAGCAATTGAATTATTTAAAAAAGAACGAGGAAATTACTGATCCAACTATTAGTATTTGGAAGAATGCCAGTATATCTTTTTCTAATACACCTATGCCCGAAGTGTTTAAAATACTCAGCAAAAGATTTAAAGTTAATATTTCATCAACAGATAGTAAGATTAACAGCGATTATTTAAATGCTGATTTTACAGATGCAAGCCTTCCATCAATAATGGAAATAATAAATAAAAGCTTGAATGTAAGTTATATGGTAAAGGATAACCAATTCATTTTAGAAAGTAATAAAGAAGAAAGCCAATTATAAAATCAGTTAACCTAAATTTAATATCTATGGATAAAAAAACATTCTAATATTCTTTCACTAAAAAAGGAATAGGAGTGCTGGAGACACCCCTATCCTCAAAGTTTAGACCATTATTGAACGCCTTTTACAAGGTGATATGGTCTTTTGTTTCATTTTTTTCTCAAAAAATTAACATTTAAATGTATGAAAATTTATTTACCAAGTCATTTTTCCTGTAAAATCATGAAAATTACTTTTAGTCAAATCGTACTAATTCTCTTTTTTACAGGAATGTCCTATGCAAACCCCAGCAACGGGCAGGTCTTATTAGAGCAACGAGTTGATTTTACTATTAAAAACTCAAGCCTCAAAACGGCTTTAATACAATTAGAAAAGCAAACCACCTATAAATTTGTTTATCGTAACAGCCTTGTGGAAAAGGAGATGCAAATATTTATAGATGCGCACAATGAAAAGATTGGAGATATCCTAACAAAACTATTAGTGCCACGTGGTATAGCATTTGAAGTAATTAGTAACCGCATTGTATTAAGTAAAAGTAAGATTACTAAGAAAGAATCATCTGCAATATTACCGAAAGCTAATCTGCCGGAGGTTGAAGCTATTGCTATAACTGTAACAGGTAAAGTAACAGATAGTAAAGGCGAACCACTAATTGGTGTGAGTGTATCAGAGCAAGGTACCTCAACCGGTACTGTTACCAATCAAAACGGTAATTATAGTATAGCAGTAGCCGGAAACAATTCAGTATTGGTGTTTCAATATGTAGGTTTTGCAACAACAACAGAAATTATTGGTACCCGTACCGTTGTTAATGTAGTATTACAAACACAAACCAACTCGCTTGAAGAAGTTATGGTTACCGCTTTAGGTATAAAAAAGGAATCAAGAAAGCTGGGCTACGCTGCATCAACTGTAAAAGTTGATGAAATTACACAAAACCGCACAACCAACGTAATGACATCTCTGGAAGGTAAAATAGCTGGTTTAGATATTGCTCCGCCAACTGCGGGCGCGGGTGCAAGTAACAGGATCCGTTTACGTGGACAATCTGGGTTTTCTGGTCAAACCAACTCGCCCTTAATTGTTATTAACGGTTTGCCAATGGATCAGGACGCACGTAGTGCTGCCGGTGGTACTCCCGCTATTGATCAGGGTGATAATCTGCAACAGATTAATCCGGATGATATTGAGTCAATGACCATTCTTAAAGGTGCAACTGCGGCGGCACTTTACGGTTCAAGGGCTTCAAATGGTGCAATTATAATCACTACCAAAAATGGTGCTAAAAATTCAAAATTTGGAGTGGAATTTTCTTCAAACTTTGCTGCTGCTCAGGCGCTTGATTTTACTCATTATCAAACTGTATATGGTACAGGTACTAATGGTAATCGTCCTGCCTCACAGGCTCAAGCGCAATCAATGGGTAACCTGGCATGGGGTGAAAAATATGACGGTGTCCTTACACCACAGTATGATGGTGTTTTAAGGCCATATTTACCTGATGTTCACCGGATGACCGAATTTTATGATACCGGGATCTCATTACAAAATACATTAGCACTTTCAGGAGGTAATGCTTCAACAAGTTTCCGCGCTTCTTTTTCAAACCTGGATGCTAAAGGTATTTCACCGGGTAATAATTATCATAAAAAGATTTTCAACTTGGGGCTTAACAGCAAGGTTAATGATAAGCTAACATTTCAAACTAATATTAACTACAGCCACGAGACTAATAATAATCCTCCGCTGGTTGGTGCGCAAGGTGTTGGATTTTCCAGCTTCCTTAACCGCGTGCCGCTAACTGTTTCAAACGAAACCTTAAAAACAAGTGTGGCGGCCCCTGATGGTGCACAGTTGCCAACTAACCCCTTTCCTGCACTTTTGACTAACCCCTATTATTTGATAGGGCGAATGTTTAATTATACCAATAGAGATCGGTTTTTAGGTACGGTTACAGCCAGGTATGATATTACTAAGTGGCTATACTTACAGGGACGCGTAAATGCTGACTTTGCTATTAATAATAACGAAAATAATTTCCCACATGGTGTGACTCGTATGCGTAATGATGCTAACACCGGCTGGAGTGGCAATTATAATGAGTCTTCAAGTTTCAACAGACAAGTAAATATGGATTTTCTGTTAGGGACAAGTCATAAGATAGGTGATTTCACTATTGACGCAAGTATAGGTGGTAATATGTACACCGTTAGTAACAGTACCAATAATCAAGGTGTGACAGACTTTACAGTGAAAGACCTTTATACAATAGGCAACGGCATCACTAAAACCCAAAGTTATGGCATTAGCAGATCGCAGGTAAACTCTTTATATGGTTTTGCAGATTTTGGTTATAAAAGCTTATTGTATTTGAATATTACCGATAGGAGTGACTATTTCTCTGTACTTACGCCACCAAGTTCAATAGTGGCCAATCCTAAAAACTCTTTCAATTATCCATCGGTAAGTGCAAGTTTTGTTTTCTCAGAATTACTGCCTAATATCAAATGGTTAAATTATGGTAAATTAAGAGCGAGTTATGCGAGTGTGGGTAATGCAAATGGCGTTGCACCGTTTAGCAGCCAACTTACATACGCCATTGCGTCACAACCTTTCGGCAATTATCCTATAGGAACCATTGCTAATGGTAGTAATCCAAACCCTAATATAGCACCTTATCAAATTATTGAAAAGGAAGTGGGTATTGAATTAAAGACCTTAAATAGCCGATTAAATTTCGATATAGCGTTTTACGACAAGAGAACCAATAATCAGATTCTTTCGGTTGATCTGTCACCTGCTTCGGGTTATGGTAGTACAAACGTAAATATAGCGAAGTTGAAGAACACAGGTTTAGAGGTTGCCATTGATGGAACCCCTGTTAAAACAAAAAACTTTACCTGGAATATATCGGCAAACTCAGCCTATAATACCTCAAAAGTACTCGAACTAAATCCAGGACAGACTCGCCAGGTTGTTTTATATTTTAATGGTACGGGGAATGAATTTCTTGGAAATTTAACATACGATGTTGGTAAAGAAATGAACCAATTAGTATCAAATACTTATCTACGTAACGCAAACGGACAGATAATGTTAAATAGTTCAGGAAGACTTTTGCCTTCAACCACTCCGGTAAATTTTGGCAGTGCAAATGCAAAGGTAATAGGTGGAATATCTAACACATTCCGTTACAAAACACTTAGCTTATTAGTTCAGGTGGATGGTAAATTTGGTGGCAAAGTGTTCTCATCAACAGCATTAAACGGTTTAAGGTCAGGTATGAGCCAGGCATCATTAGTAGGACGTGACGGTGTTGTTTTTGATGGTGTACTACCTAATGGAACTAAGAATACCATATCAGTTAGTCCGGCTATATTTTATGCCGATTACCGTACGCAGCAAATAGCAGACCCGTTTGTTTTTAGCAGCGATTTTATCAAGTTAAGAAACATCACACTTACCTATGACTTTACCAGCTTAATGAGTAAAAACGTAAGGTTTGTTAAAGGGCTATCGGTGTCTGCTTTTTGCCGAAATGTAGCAGTATTGATGAAGCGCATACCTGATGTTGACCCTGAGGCATTTGCCTCATCAGGCGACAGTCGCTTAGGCTATGAGCAACATACTGAACCAACTACCAGAACTTTTGGGCTTAACTTAAATGTAAAATTCTAATATAAAATATTATGAAAAAAATTAGTCTTCTTATAATCCCCTTAATCATAGTGCTTTCTTTTGCGAGTTGCACCAAGGGATTTGAACAGAAAAACCAGGACCCTTATGCAATTACAAAACTGGATGCAGGGTTGCTACTTGGCTCGGCAGAACGGAGCATGAATGCCAGTAACTGGGATGGAGAACAAACCATAGTACAGCAATACTTGAACGGTTATGACGCAGGTGCTACCTCGGGTTTTAATTTTAATGAGGACGTGGATAATTATAATAGCCCACGTTGGAATTCACTTTACCCCAATGTAATTAAACCGCTGGTACAAATTATTTTCCTTACTAAAACTGATGCAGGTGCTAAAAACCTATATAACATGGCACGTATTTGGAAAGCTTATGCGTTTATGACCCTGGTTGATACTTATGGTGATGTGCCTTACAGTGAGGCCGGATTAGGGTACATTGAAGGTAAAAATTATCCTAAGTACGATAAAATGGCAGATATATATGCCGACCTTTACATCGAACTTAAAACGGCTACTGCCGCTTTGTCTGCTTCAAATGAATATGTCGGCAGCGATTTGTTGTATGGGGGCCAAATCAATTCAAGTCCTGCCTTAATAACTGCACAAGTAGCTCAATGGAAAAAACTTGGTTATTCATTGTTGCTGCGTTTAGGTATGCGCTACTCGAAAATTGACCAGGCGAAAGCTGCAAGTATTGTCCAGGAAGCATTTGCAGGTGGTGTAATGCAAACAAACGCCGATAATGCTGTTATCAATATATATAGCGCTGCTGTTCCTAATGGTTTTTCAAACTTACAGCGCAATGTTAGCCCATATTTTTATTACTTAGCCAAGCCTTTTGTTGATCAGTTAAAAGGCACTAATGACCCCAGATTGAAATATATTGGGGCCAGCTATAGTAATCCTGCAGATTTTAACACCACACGAGATACCACAACTGCTAACCAATTTGGTTTTCCGGTGGGATACAATCAAGTAACCATACGTACCGCTCCGGGCGACAGAGGCGTTAAAGGGGGAGGACAAAACTATACACAACTTAATTACCAGGTAGTTGCCAACATTCTTGCCCCTGCACTATTTGTTACCAATGCCCAAACCCAATTATTGTTAGCCGAAGCTAAATTCAGGGGGTGGATCACAAGTGCAACAACAATACAACAATATTATGAGGCTGGTGTAAGAGCTTCTATGGATGAATGGGGTTTATACCCGGGTGTACAAAGCCCTGCGGTTTCAGAAAACGAGAAAGCTTCATACTTGCGCCAGGCGGCAGTACTTTATAACGATGCAAACGCGCTTAAGCTTATTAATACACAGTACTGGATTGCGTGTATAGCCTGTGGTTCCGAAGGCTGGGCTAATTTTAGAAGAAGTGGTTTCCCTGTGTTACAACCCAACCCGATCAACACAAACTTAGCTTCAAGCGGCGGATTTGTTAGGCGTATGGCTTATCCTAATGCTGAGGAATCACAAAACAATGTCAATTATGTTGCCGCTAAAGCAAGTATGGGTGGCGATAATTTAACACAACGTATATTTTGGGATATGCCTTAATAAACCAACTTATCATTAATGCAAAAAGCCCGAATATTATTCGGGCTTTTTTGTGTTTGTAATGGCAATTAACTGGCCATCTGTGCAAGTTCGCTAACGTCAGACTTATGCTTTTTCATGCTGCCATTGCGGTTTGCTAAGTAGTCTGTTGGATGTGGACGGCCTTCAGTCATAGCTTCTGTTTCGCCACTGTTTTTTACCCAATAATAAGCTGCGGCTCCTGCGGCTACAAGGCCTATTCCTAAACCGGCAATCCACATGCCGGTGTTGTTTTGTTTGATGAATGGATTTTTCATAGCAGTATTTTTTTGCCTTTGATAAAGCAATATTGATACCAAAATTATGTCGCTATGCTATATGTGCGTCTTATTCAAGCGGGCCAATTAATTCTATAAAATTACCATCAGGATCTTGTACCAGCAGCAGTTGCGACTTTTCATTTAAAGTGGTTGGCGAGCTTCCCAAAAAGGCTACATTTTGCTTTTTTAGCCTTTCCATAACCGGTTTTAATGCTTTTACATTAATGGTTATATACTGCATACCAACATTATCCTGGATATAGGTTGATTTTTTAGCACTATCAGCTTTTTTACCAAAACTTATCAATTTCCATTCATTAGCATCAGGAGAGTTTTCCAATTTTAATACTGTAACCGCGAATGGTGTCCCATTGGCCAGGCCTGATCGTTTGGAGAAATCTTCAGCTATATTGAAGCTACCTGTTTTAACCAGGCCTATGCCGTTTACATAAAAATCTACAGAGCGGTCTATATCAGCAACAACTACACCCACACCAATCAACTTACTGGTGAAAGCAGATTGCCCGTAGGAGACGTAGCTAAACGACGTAACACAAACAAATAATAAAAATTTTAAGCAGTTTTTATACATGACAATAAAGTGTTGTATTGATAATTTAATTAGTTTATAATGGTTATTACAAATATATAACTATCAAAATTACATTTCGGTTATATTGTATCAAGCAAGTTATTAACATGAAAGCTGATTAATTGGTATTTTTACAAAAAGTAAAATCAGTTGTTAATAGATAATCACGGACGTAAACTCAATTACCTGCGCCTTGCGGTGACAGACAGGTGCAACCTGCGCTGTTTTTATTGTATGCCCGAGGAAGGACTGAACTGGTTGTCTCGTTCAGAGCTAATGACTTACGAGGAAATGCTGCGCAGCTGTGCCTTGCTGGTTAAAATGGGTATCGAAAAAATACGCATTACCGGTGGCGAGCCTTTTGTACGCAAAGATATCATGCAGTTGTTAACTGCTTTATCAAAATTGGATGGTTTGCGCGAATTAAGCATGACCACCAACGGGGTTTTAACCGCACCGTATGTTGCCGAAATGAAAGCGTTAGGGGTGAAGTCGGTTAATTTGAGCCTGGATACTTTAGATGCGAACCGGTTTTTTACCATTACCCGCCGCGATGAGTTTGCCAGTGTGATGGCTACGCTGGATGAATTGCTGAAGCATGATATTGATGTAAAGATCAATGCCGTAGTGATGGAAGGAAAAAATACCGAAGATATTATTCCGCTGGTAGAGTTAACTAAAGATTTGCCGGTAAGTGTACGTTTTATTGAGGAAATGCCTTTTAATGGAGATGGACATAGCTACAGTGGCTTGCAATGGGATTATGTACATATTCTTGAAAAGATAAGGGATAAATTTCCCAACATAGAAAAACTGACCGACCCTGCATATTCAACATCATACAACTACCATATACCCGGACACCAGGGAAGTATAGGTATTATAGCTGCTTACTCACGTACATTTTGCGGTACTTGTAACCGCATTCGTATAACACCACAGGGCGAGTTGAAAAACTGCTTGTATGATGATGGGGTACTAAATATTAGAGATATAATTCGCAGCGGCGCCGGTGATGAAGAGTTGGAGCAAAGTTTACTAAATGCCTTTAGTCACCGCGTTAAAGACGGCTGGGAAGCAGAGCGTAACCGATTTGAAAAAACTGGTGTGCATGAATCAATGGCCACTATTGGGGGATAGTTGATTAAGTTGAATGGTTGATTTAGTGAGTAGTTATAACTTAATCGACCTAATCCAACCCAATCAACATAAAACTAAAATATATGATAACGGTTGAGGAAGCCGAACAATTAATACAGGCCAACGCCGTCGATTATGGTGTAGAAATTATACCATTTGAACATTCATCAGGCAGGGTATTGGCCGAAACCATTAAAGCCGACCGTGACTTACCGCCTTTTAACCGGGTGAGCATGGACGGTATTGCTATCAGTTATAAAGCAATAGAGGAAGGCATCACTAAGTTTCGCGTAAAAGCTACCCAGGCAGCAGGCGATAGCCCTATTGATATTGATAGTGATGATGAATGTATCGAGATCATGACCGGGGCGGCTTTGCCATCATCAGTTGATATCATTATCCGTTATGAAGATGTGGAGATAAAGGATGGTTATGCCACGCTAACCATTTCACCGGTACAAAAAAATCAAAATATACATCAACAGGGTGCTGATAAGAAACAAGGTGATGTGATATTAACTCCCGGCAGGTTGATTACGCCGGCGGTTATTAATTCTATAGCATCTGTGGGAGAGAGCGAATTACGGGTTAAAAGATTACCACGTGTGGTAATTATATCATCAGGCGACGAATTAGTAGAAGTGGCTGCTAAACCATCACCATACCAAATCAGGAAATCAAACAGCCATACTATACAGGCGGTATTAAATCAACACGGTATAACAGCCGGGATGCTGCATATACCGGATGATCCTGAAGTTACCAAACAAAACATACAGCAATGCCTGCAAAACTATGATGTGATACTGCTTAGCGGCGGCATATCAATGGGTAAGTTTGATTATATCCCACAGGCATTGGAAGAATTGCAGGTTACTAAAGTTTTCCATAAAGTAGCACAACGCCCCGGCAAACCTTTTTGGTTTGGCAAGCACGACAATGGGGTAGTGGTATTTGCTTTCCCCGGCAACCCGGTGGCTACATTTTTGGGTATGCAGCGGTATTTTATTCCGTGGCTGCAAACCTCTATAGGGCTAACACCCAAACCACAGGTATATGCGGTATTGAATAAAGATTTCGCATTTAAACCACCATTGCAATATTTTTTGCAGGTTAAATTAAATTTTAGTGAACAGGGCCAATTATTGGCCGACCCAATAGAAGGAAATGGTTCAGGCGATTTTGCTAACTTAGCAGATACAGATGCTTTTATGGAACTGCCTTTAGAGAAGAATGAGTTTAAAAAAGGTGAGGTGTACCGCATTTGGAGTTTCAATCAATTAATATCATGAGCGAAAACGGATTTACTCACTTGGACAATGACGGACGTGCAACTATGGTGGATGTAGGCGGCAAAGCCATTACACATCGTACCGCAACCGCGCGCAGTATAGTTGAGTTACCTGCCGAAGTGTTAGCCCAATTAGCTAATGGCGATGTGCAAACCAAAAAGGGTTCGGTATTTCAAACGGCTATCATTGCCGGTATAATGGCTGCCAAAAAAACAGGTGAGTTAATTCCGCTTTGCCACCCGCTGGGATTGGATAATTGTAATATCACTATTCAATTAAATGACCAAAATGAAGCAGTTATTGAATGTACCGCCAGCATTACCGCAAAAACCGGTATTGAGATGGAGGCTTTAGTTGGTGCAAGCATAGCAGCATTGACCATTTATGATATGTGCAAGGCGTTGAGCCATGATATTGTGATTAAAGAAACCAAACTGATAGCAAAAACAGGAGGTAAGCGTGACTTTAAACGAGCATAAAAAGCATACTAAACTTGCAAGGCCTGCCATTGGTAATTTTAACCGTAATGAATGGGCTATTGTTGGCGGGCCATGTACTACCATCAAACTACTGGCCGATGATATTATACGCGCTTTAATACCGCAATATAAATGTGCTTATGCTGATACATCACACAATGATGATATGATCTCTTCATCGGGAAGATTGGCAAGCGGAGCAGTTTTAGAGTATACAGACCAGATCAATTTTCACCAGTTTAATTATAGTGCACCGTTAATTTCTATAAAATTCAAGCAGCAATTTGCCGATGCGGATATGGTGCTGGTAAACGGCAACCACCAACAGGCCAAAGCGCAGGTGGTTATCATCTATAACAATAAAAAAGCATCCCTGCAAAAAAGGGTAGAGCAGTTAACCAATGTGCAACTGATATTGTTGGCCGAGCCTACCGACGAAATATTTGATTTTATAAAAGAGGCCATACCCAACTGGCAAGATATTCCCGTTTGTTATTTGGATGAGCGGGATAAGATCATCGCGTTTTTTAAAGCTAAAATGCAGCAAACCATTGCGCCGCTTAACGGCCTGGTATTGGCTGGGGGTAAAAGTGTACGCATGGGTTATGACAAAGGCGCGGTTAACTGGTATGGCAAACAGCAGCGCTACTACATGGCAGATATGTTGCGCACTTATTGTAATAAAGTAACGCTTTCCTGCCGTGCAGAACAAAAGGATGAGATAGACCCCGCTTATCCTGTACTGGAAGATACTTTTATTGATCTGGGCCCGTATGGCGCCATACTTTCAGCATTCCGTGAAAATCCCGATCAGGCCTTGTTAGTCATAGCTTGCGATCTGCCTTTGATGGATGCAAACACCTTGCAATATTTAGTTGCTAATCGTAACCCATCAGCATTGGCTACCGCTTTTCAAAGTGGTTTTGATGAGTTCCCCGAACCGTTAATTACCATTTGGGAGCCTAAAAGTTACCCGGTTTTACTGGCCTGGCTGGCACAAGGCTATTCATGCCCACGCAAGGTTTTAATTAATAGCGATATTAACTTATTGCAAGCCCCAAATTTGGATGCGCTAACCAATGTTAATACTCCTGAAGATGCTGAAAAAGTTAAACAGGTAATTCAACAAAAAAACACTGTTAATGGATAACGATCTGTTAAGATATAGCTGCCAGATAGCTTTGCCGGGGTTTAGTGAAGCAGCGCAACAGTGTTTGCAACAGGCAAAAGTATTGGTGGTTGGTGCCGGTGGTTTAGGCTGCCCTGCAGCACAGTATTTAGCATCTTCAGGAATCGGAACTTTAGGTATTGCTGATTATGATACCGTTTCTATCAGCAACCTGCACCGGCAAATTTTATATACCCCTGCTGATGTTGGTCAGAAAAAAGCGATTGTAGCTTGCGACAGGCTCCAACAGCAAAATCCACAAATTAAATTGGTGGCGCATGATATAAAGATCACATCAGATAATGTAATGGATATCATTAAGGGTTATGATATTATAGTGGACGGAACCGATAATTTTGACACACGCTATCTGCTCAACGATGCTGCCGTTTTAAGCCAAAAACCCGTTGTATACGGCGCTATTTACCAGTTCGAGGGTCAATTAGCTGTCTGGAATATAAACAATGCAGATGGCACCAAAAGCCCTAATTATCGCGACCTGTTCCCTGAAGTAGATGCTACACAAATACCTAACTGTGCCGATGGAGGAGTTATTCCAACTTTGGCGGGTATTATTGGCTGTATGCAGGCTAATGAGGTTATAAAATACATTACAGAAACCGGTGAACTATTGGCAGGTAAGGTCTTAATATTTGATGCACAAACCTTGCGCAGCCATATCATCAAAATAGGGCAGGTTACCCAAACTAACATCACCAAATTGGTGGAGAGTGTAGATATACCTGTTATGTCAGTCGCACAGGTTAAAAAGGGTTTGGCTGATGGTACTTTAGAATTAATCGATATACGCACCGATCAGGAACGTGATCAGATTGATATTGGCGGCGAGCATTTTGAAGCTGACGAACTGGAAGATAATTTGGGTTATTTAGATAATGGCACTACGAAAGTGCTGTACTGTTCATCCGGTAAAAGGAGTGGGGAAGCTGTAAAAGCTATTCAATCCAAAATCAGGCAAACACAAATATTTTCTTTGGATGGTGGTTTAAAAGCCTGGTTCGAGGCCGAATAATTACCCCAGCAAGCTATTGGTAAATTCCAGCTTAATCTTCGACTGGAAGTTGTCTATCACTTTAAATATTTCTTTCAAAGTTACCCGTTCAATTTTTGTCAGGGTTGATATATCCACATAGTTATCCGGCTCGGTACGGTCCTGCAATAACTGTGTAGCCTGTTTTTTTAAACGGATACTCATTAAAAAATAATAAGCCTGGTTCAGTTCATGGTATTCGGCTTCCGTAAATACGCCTGTTTCTTTTAGCGCTTTCATTCTATCACCGGTATTTAATTCAAAAATGCGGTGCTTTAAGCAATATACCCTCACCAGGTCGACAATAGGGGTCATGGCTCGTTTGATGTCAAAAACCTCTTTATCGTTTTTAGTAAATGTGCGTATGGCATTAAAAAATGTTAAAGGCGCTTCATACTGCAAAGCGTTTAGCGTCATATTATAAAATAGTTTGTCCTGTGGCTTTTGCAACGCTTCGTCTAAAAATTCGCGCAACTCATCCATAATGGTTTCATCGCCATAAATAGTTCTGCAATCAAAAAAGGTAGAGAAATTAATAACAGTTTCGGGTAACGATTCATCCATCCACTCCTGGTAATTGCGTTTCCAATGTGATAGGGAGTGCGTCCATTTAGGATTTTGTGCCATATATCCGCCGGTACAGTAAACAAATCCGGTGTCATTTAACATATCCGACACCTTGGTGGCAAACTCTAAAAAATATTCTCTTACCTCTTCGCGATGTTCATTGGCTTTATCTTCATAAATAATGGCGTTGTCCTGGTCGGTTTTAAAGGTTTGTTCCTTGCGCCCCTCGCTGCCCAATACCATAAAAACAAACTTGGCAGGCGGTGGGCCCATTTGCTCAATGGCTTGCTCTATTATTTTTAGGGCTATGGTATCGGCAATGGTGGTAATAACACGGTTAGCAATATGCGCATGTACACCACGCTGCAATAACTGGCTAACAAAAGCAGGTACGGTATCCCATTTTTTTCTTAACTCCTGTACGGAAACTGCCGATTTAACCGACTGTATAAAAACCAACGGCGATTGCGCCTGTTCGCTCAAGAGTTTATTACGGCTTAAAAAACCAACGTATTCATCCCCATTTTTTACCAAAAGGTAGCGTGTTTTGGTTTGAAACATCATCAATATCGCCTCATAAATATAGGCTGATGCGTCAACACTTCGTACGGGCGATTCCATTACTGTGTTTAAAGGTTCCTGTGGGTTTACTTGCAACCCAACCACCTTGTCGCGTAAGGTTATATCTGTCACATAACCAATCATATTGTTGTTATGATCAGTAACAAACAAGCAGCTTACTTTATTTGCAGCCATGCTTTGTGCCGCTTTGTATATCGGCGTATCGCCAGGGCATGATACAATTGCCCGTTGCTCCACACTCTCAATTTTACGCGAGTAAAGCTGGTCGGCCGCTATATAGCTTTCTTCAAAGGTTGCTGGTTTTTTAAAAAAGTGTACAAACTCTTCGTTTTGCATCCGCTTGCCAAACTCCGAACTGAAGTATTGAAAAAACTCCTCGTAAGTTTTGCAAAGCTCCCTAAAATATTTGCGGTGCAAAAAGTAAACTACAGTACCTTTTTTTGCTATTACTGTACGTAACGACTGCCGCCTGTTTAATAAAACAGAAACTCCGCCATAACAAAAGCCCGGTTCATGTATTTCTATTAATCGTTTGTTTTGGGCATTATCATAAAAAAAGGATTCGTAATTGCCTTTAACAATGATATCTACACCCTTTAATTTGGTTACCTCTTGCTGGTAGATGGTTGTATCCTTATGGTAACTTACTTTATCCAATTGCTCGGCAACCCCACTTAATACCTCATCGGGTAATAAATTAAATGGGGTTACGGTTTTCAGAAATTCTACACGGTCTTTCATATCAAGTTACGCCAATGGTATGACCTTAAATTTTGCTGCTCAACTATTTTAGGCGTTATCTCGCCGCGGTCTATCAATTCAAAATAACAATCGGCAGCGTGTTTGGCATCGTATAACGCGTTATGCGGGTGTATCAGATCTTTATAAAACAGCAAATGATAAAATTCATCAAGCCTAAGCTGACGTGGCATAGGGCTTTGTACCATTTCATGACTGGCTATCATCGTACAAAAAACAGGTTTGTCTTTTAAAATATCAGGCATACCGGCCCTGAATAATTCGGCTGCTAAAACGTAGTAATCCAGCTTTATAAAGTGGCCAATTACTAACGGATTATAAAATATGATATCATCAATAAACAACTGTAGCACCTGCTTAATATCGTGCCCATGCTCGTCAAGATAAGCAGCGGTAATACCATGAATTTTAAAAGCAGCATCGGTTATTTCAATATCCTTACTTAGGTTAATGTAATGATCCTCTCTTTTAACTTCTACCCGGTGCTTATCATATACCACCCATGATATTTGTACCGCATGGGGCCAGTTACCGGGTGTGTCAAATGGCAGCGTCCAATCTTTAGGCAGATCGGTAGCCTCGGTATCAATAAATAGTAAATAGTTGTTCAATGGTTTATATCAGATGTATAATTCAAATTTATAAAATATAGCCGCTATAAAAAATAAAAGCCCTTTTGTATTAGCAAAAGGGCTTTTGATAGTAAATAAAGCTATTACTGTAATTTAGCTAAAGCAGCTTTAATACGGCTCATGGCTTCAACCAATTTCTCTTCAGAAGCGGCGTATGACATACGGATAGATTTTTTGTCGCCAAAAGAATCACCACCTACGGTAGAAACGTGAGCTTCTTCTAATAAGTAAATGCTCAGTTCGTCAGCATCATTAATGGTTTTGCCATTAGCGCTTTTGCCGAAGAATGAAGTAACATTAGGGAAGAAGTAAAATGCGCCCTCAGGTAAGTTTACTTTAATGCCCGGGATATCTTTCATTAAGCCATAAACCAGGTCGCGGCGTTTTTTAAATTGCTCGCGCATTTCTAAAACGCTTTCCAGGCCACCCTGGTAAGCGGCTAAACCGGCACGTTGGGTAACTGATGATGTACCTGAAGTGATCTGTCCCTGTAATTTATCGCAAGCTGCAGCAATCTCTTTGTTTGATACCGAGTAACCTAAACGCCATCCGGTCATGGCAAATGCTTTCGACCATCCGTTGATGATAATTACACGGTCCTTAATGCTGTCAAACTGGGCTATAGACTCATGTTTGTCAACAAAGTTGATATGCTCATATATCTCATCGCTAAGGATGTAGATATTAGGATATTTTTCAAATACTTTAGCTAAACCTTCTAACTCTGCTTTGCTGTAAACGCTACCGGTAGGGTTACAAGGCGATGAGAACATGAATAACTTAGTTTTAGGTGTAATTGCTGCCTCTAACTGCTCTGGCGTAATTTTAAAATCCGACTCAACAGTAGTGTCAATAAATACGCTTACACCTTCGGTTAATTTTACTACTTCTGAGTATGATACCCAATAAGGAGTAGGGATAATAACTTCGTCTCCGGGATTAATCAGGCACATTAAAATATTGGCAATAGATTGTTTTGCACCTGTAGAAACTACTACCTGGCTAAAATCATAATCTAAACCATTCTCGGTTTTTAACTTTTCAACAACGGCTTTACGTAGTTCAGGGTATCCGGCAACAGGGGTATAATAAGTAAAATTATCATCCATGGCCTTCTTTGCTGCTTCCTTAATGTGCTTTGGCGTGTTAAAATCCGGCTCGCCGAAGCTAAGGTTTATCACATCAATGCCTTTTGCGGCAAGTTCGCGGCCCATTTTGGCCATTTTAATTGTTGCTGATTCTGACAGGTTGTTAATCCTGTTACTTAATGCGCTCATGTTTTGTTTTTATTGTTATCGGGCGCAAATATAGAAAATATGCCTAAGCCATTGACTATTAAAATGCACTTTTCGCATTTATCGTTTTGCTTGCAGCTTTCTGCTTTAGATACGGTTTGTTATTTATAAATTTGAAGCATATTTAACTGCTTTGCTACAACAAAAAAAGATCATACTTATATCGCTGATAACCGGCATTGTGTTAATGCTGGCCAAATTTGGGGCGTATTTTATAACGTCATCCAACTTTGTATTGACTGATGCAGCCGAAAGTATTGTAAATGTTATAGCCAGTTCATTCGCGTTTTTCAGTATTTATTTATCGTCCCAGCCCCGCGATGAAAATCACCCGTACGGGCATGGTAAAATTGAACACTTTTCGGTTTTTATAGAGGGAGGACTGATATTAATTGCCGGTTTGGTCATCATCGTAAAATCTGTTTACGGCATATTTTACCCTCATGCCATACATGACCTGCTAATTGGCGCAACTATTATTGGTATAACGGGTGCAGTTAACGGTGTTTTAGGATATTATATGATAGGCAAGGGAAAAGCCATTCCATCTATTACTATTGAAGCAGATGGCCGGCATTTAATTACTGATATGGTAACCAGCATTGGTTTAGTAATTGGCTTGCTACTGATTCATTTTACAGGGTTGTTAATATTGGATAGTTTATTATCAATTATTGTTGGATGCTATATTGTTTTTACGGGGTATACTTTAGTGCGCAGGTCAGTTGGTGGTTTAATGGATGAGACGGATTTTGATGTGGTGGCTAATGTGGTTGAAATTTTAAATAACAGGCGTAAAGAGGAGTGGATAGATGTACACAATTTTCGTGCGCAAAAGTATGGTAATGAGTTGCATATTGATTGCCATGTAACGCTGCCCAATTATTTTGATTTGAACAGGGTACATGAAGAGGTATCCATGATTGATAAGCTGATCAATAGTGAAGTTACCCAAACGGAATTATTTATCCATGCCGACCCATGTCTGCCCGATTGCTGCCACTATTGTAGTATGCCTAACTGCCCTATACGGTTCGAGCCTAAACGTGAGCATATTGAATGGACAATGGATAGGGTTATCCGAAACAAAAAACACTTTGAATAATGGCAATATTTAATGTACGTGCGTATGGTTTGTTGATCAATGATGACAGCCAGATATTAGTAAGTGACGAAAAGGAATACGGCAGGTTGTTTACCAAGTTTCCGGGCGGCGGGCTGGAATACGGTGAGGGTTTAACAGATTGCCTTAAACGCGAATTTTTGGAAGAATGTAATGTAGGTGTAGAAGTATTGAGCCACTTTTATACTACGGATTTTTTTGTAAAATCAGCTTTTGGCGACGCGCAGATCATCAGCATTTATTATAAAATAAAAGCCGTTTCAAATTTGGATGTATGTATAAAAGCCACGCCATTTGATTTTGATGGTGACGGAGAAGTATTGCAGGCTTTTCGTTGGATAGATATTACCAATCTAAAGCCGGAAGATATGACTTTCCCTATAGATCAGCATGTAGTAAAACTTTTAAAGGAGCTGGCATGAGTTTAACAGACAGGGATTTAAAAGTTATATGGCATCCTTATACCCAAATGAAAACGGCTTTGCCACCTATACCCATAGTGAGGGGCGAGGGCGCTTATTTGTTTGATGAGAATGGTAAAAAATATATCGATGCAATATCATCCTGGTGGGTGAATATACATGGGCATTCTCATCCCTACATCGCCCAAAAAGTAGCTGAGCAGCTAACCAAACTGGAGCATGTAATATTTGCCGGGTTTACTCACCCAGGTGCAGTTGAACTGGCAGAACGTTTACTGCAAATATTACCTTCAAACCAGCAAAAAGCTTTTTATTCAGACAATGGTTCAACCGCGGTTGAAGTAGCTATAAAAATGTGTTTGCAGTACTGGCATAATAAAGGCGAGGGGCGAACCAAAATTTTAGCCTTCAAAAATGCCTACCATGGCGATACCTTTGGTGCTATGGCCGTAAGCGGCCGCAGTGCTTTTACAGCCGCGTTTGATTCGTTACTGTTTGAGGTGGAATTTGTTGACCTACCCAATAAGGATAACATTCAGGATCTCAAATCTCAAATCTCAAATCTCAGTTCTCAATTAGCTTGTTTTATTTTCGAGCCATTGGTGCAAGGTTCGGCAGGTATGCTGATGTACGAAGCCAAATATTTGAATGAATTGATGGCGCATTGCCGCAAGGAAGATATATTGCTTATTGATGATGAAGTATTTACCGGTTTTGGACGCACTGGGAAGGCTTTTGCCTGTAACCATGTTACCGAGCAGCCGGATATCATGTGTTTCTCTAAAGGCCTTACAGGCGGTACTATGGCTTTAGGACTGACTACCTGTACACAACAAATATATGATGCATTTCTATCTGATGATAAGTTAAAGACCTTGTTTCACGGGCACTCTTTTACCGCCAACCCGGTTGCCTGCGCGGCGGCGTTAGCAAGTTTGGATATTTTTGAAGAGGCTGATACTTTTGCAAATATTAAGCGGATAGAAGATAAGCACAGCCAGTTTGCACAAAAAGTAAAACATCACCCCAAACTAAAAGCGGTACGCCAAACAGGAACTATTATAGCTATGGAATGGCAAACCGGCACTGATACATCCTATTTTAGCACCTTGCGAGATAGGCTATATTTGTACTTTTTAGAGGCCGGTATTATTTTGCGCCCGTTGGGTAACATTATTTACATTTTACCTCCGTATTGCATAACCAATGCCGACTTGGATTACATTTACAAAAAAATTGGGCAGGCGCTTGAAGAGATTTAGCAAGCGGCGGACTCACCCGGCTCCCGATAGCTATCGGGACTCGACCACCCTCTCTTCCGCAAGCGGGAAAGAGGGTAGAGTTTGGGAACCCTCTTTACGCCAAAGGCGAAGAGAGGGTCGACGAGTGAAACGATGTCGGGGTGAGTCGATTAATGAATTGATAAAGAAAACTATGCAACTATCTACCATACTACCTACCATAATTGCTAATAACGAATTACATGCACGCTGGTTAAACACGCTGTCGCTAATGGAAAATACCGGTGCGCGCAAAATATCAGCCAGTGAGGACCCGGTTACGGTTACCTATATCATACTAAAACATGCCGCCGAGGAACACCGCCATGCTTTCTATTTAAAAAAGCAGATAGAAAAGTCAGGCAAGGACCTATGCCCAACCTATGCGGATGAATACCTGGTTGCACCAGCCTGCAGTAAGTATTACCTGAATATGCTGGATGTTGAGGTGAGCCGCTATCTAAAGAAAGAACTTCAGCTATCCGGTCGTGAGTTGCGTTTTGCAGCTTACCTGCTGGTTACCTACGCCATTGAGGTACGTGCCGATGAACTTTATCCCATATACCAGGAAGCTTTGGATAATGCCGGCAGCAAAGTTAATGTCAAATCAATCATATTGGAAGAGGAAGGGCATTTGGAGGAGATGATCAACCAGTTGCAGCATTTCTCGCCTGTTTGGCAATTGCATGCCGACAAAGCGGTTGAACTGGAAACCCGCCTGTTTGAGCAATGGGTTGTAGAATTAGGTAAAGAGGTTAACTAAAACGCCAAATATTCTGTAAATATTCGCTGCATAAAGGCTTTGCCATAAAGCAGGGCCCTATCAGTTAAATTTTTGTCGGCATTTTTATTTTGGCGATAGATGACACGCTTGCCGGAGTTATCGTATGATACTGCCTGGCCGGGCAATATAAAACCAAAACCGTTATCCCAATCAAAAAAAGCAAACTCTTTGCTGTATGGGTTTAGCAAGTTTTTTGACCAGGTAAATTGCTGATGTGGCAAGTTTAATTGAGCCAATAAGGTAGCTGCCAGATCGGTTTGATTACCAAGCTTAGTGATAGTTTTACCACGATATTCAGGTTTGATCACATCACCATAAAATAGCATCGGGATATGGTATTTACCCGGATGAAATGCTCCGTGGCTATCTAACGGAAGGCGGTGACCATGATCGGCAATTACCACAAATAAGGTGTTTTTATACCAGGCTTGCTTTTTAGCTTCAATAAAATAATCATTTAATACCGAATCAGTAAAATAAGCCGTGCTCCTGAACATATCCGCCACATTATCACCTTTAAAATGAGGTTTCACCGGCAATACAAACGGCTCGTGGTTTGATAGGGTCTCTACAAACGAGAAAAACGGTTGCGGTTGATTATTAAAATATCCCGCGTGTATTTTAAGCAACACATCGTCATGCGCGCCCCAGGTAGAAAGGATGTCTTTTTCAGGAATATCGTGCTTATCTACAATACGATCCATTTTATGATCGTACATATAAGTATCAAAGTTCATATAATCGGCTTTGCCACCATAAAAATAGCTGGTTAAATAGCCGGTATTTTTAAACTCCGTAATTAAAGAGGGCAGTTTCCTTTGTTTTACTGTATCTAAAATAATGGTACGTATGGCCTGTGATGGAAACCCACTTAAAATAGCTATAATACCCTTGTCGGTACGGTCGCCGGCGGCATAGATATTTGTAAAGGATAAGCCACTTTGAGCCAGTTTGTCAAAGTTAGGTGCCACGCCTTTTTCGCCGCCAAGCGATGCGATCAGGTCGGCAGTAAAACTTTCCAGCTGAATAATAACCACATTAGGGCGGTTGGTGGTTAATACCTGTACCGTAGTATCTTTTTTAACCGCAAATGTTTCCCTTACCAAACTTTTAGCTTGTGCAGGCGGCATATACTTATAAGGGTTATGCGGTTTGCGAAAGTTTTCAAAAACGTTGTTGGCTAAATTCCATTCCGTGTTTTGGGCGGCAAGGTCAAGTATTTGCTTATCTGAAAAATAACCCGCGCTTTGGTCAATGGGCTCAGGCTGTAAGCTACCTCTAAGTATTATAAAGTTGATAATTATGATCAATACCGTAAGTATTAATTTATTTTTAGTGGTAACTATAGGGGGCCTTTTGTAGCTATGATCCAATATAAAATGTGATAATATTACCCCAATCAATATTAAAGATACGCCTATAGTAAGATTCAGTGCAATAGGCGTGGATGCGGTGGACGACATCGACTCGGCCGGTGCAATATATAAAGTTTCAAATGCCCTGAAATTTACTTTGGCGCCCCACTCGGTAAATATACCCAGGTCAATTATAGCTATAAAGCTGATCAGGAACAGGCATAACCACGTGTACGCTTTAAACCATATAGGATTAACAGGTTTATTGCCTATAAACCAATTGATAAAAAACACCACTAACGGAATTATTGCCAGGTAAGCAGTTGCAGAAGCATCCATTCGTAGCCCGTAAACGAAGGTTTCTAAAAATTCGGCTACGGTAACGCCTTTAAGCTTATGCTGGAAATAAATTAAAAAGACAGCCCGTGTTATGGCGAAGAAGATCAGCCAAAAAATATAAAATCTTATAAATGCAAAAAGGCTTCTGAACATTGGCGGCAAAAGTAATTATTTTTACAGTTAGGTTAAGAAGCCTTTAATAAATAGGATACAAGGTTGACTTATCGCCCATCTAAAGCGTTTAGTTCATTTAAGGTTATACTGTCAAACCCGGCTGGTATACTAAATGAACCGGCAGGTAATTTTTCCTGAGTGATGGATTTTAAAGTAGCATCAAAAGTTTGCCCTCTTTCAGTAGCTGTAAACTGAACAGGATATCCGCCGGCACCAACAAAAACTTTAGTCACATTGTTAAGGGGCGCAGTTAAATCATTAGTTACCCAAATATCAATGCTTGAGCCACTTTTTGCATCTTTTGCTATTACCTTCTTACAATTAAAACCATTTATCTGTTTGGTTTCCGTAGTTGCAGTAAAAGTATATTTAGGCGCCTTTGATTCAAGTTGTTCTAAGTCGGCTGGGGTTAATACCGCTGCTTTTTTTATGGATGCTATGGATACATCAACTAAAATTACCGCGTAAGTTCCGTTATTATTAGATATCAATTTAATATTGGCAGGTCCTTGTTGAGTTACATAAGCATTTGAATCAGGTTTAAATAAAAATTTAGCTTCCATTTCACCCATGTTACTTGCTATGCTATAAATAGCCGATCCCTCTGTATAAGTTTTTTGTGCTTTGGCACTTATGGTAAGGCAACTTACTGCCAATACCATTGCTATTATGGTTTGTTTAATATTCATTGCTTTTGGAGTATGAATTAATGTAAAAGTTTAATAATCAATAGCTATTAGATGCTATATTGAATGATTTGTTACGTTTTAATGACCGATAAGGGGTATTAGCGTTCTTTGCCTGTTGTTCCAGTTTGGCTACCAGCTCAGGCTTGTTACTGCCATCAATAATTAATTGTTGGTAAGTATAGTTTTCATTAATTGAGGTCAGATCAGTTTTTGGGTTATCGGTTATGAATAAATAGTCAACATGTAGTTTATGCGGCAATTGTTTACCAACTGCATTTTTATTGTAGATGAGTATACTTTTGTTTTTGAATTGAATAAGGTTATCGGCTTTTCGTAAAAATGGCAGATTAATGTTTTTCGCCAGATCATAAACTGATGTATCGTTTACTTTGCAGCTATCCAGGTAGGGTTGAATAGCGTATTGGTAGTTTTTATCCTTAGGATCTAAATCTGTTATTATAATCGCCTCATTGTTATTCTTAAATACAATACCCGAATGTGACCGTAGGTTGAAATAAGTAATGCCATCAGTTTTAAAGGCTTTATGTTTTTTTAGGCTGATGCAGATAGCGAACACAAAAAGGCAAACTAAGCTTACTTTAATTAACCATTTCCGTTTATCAAACAAAAAGTAAAACAAACAAATGATAATCGCGTACAGCAATAGATACTCGAAAGTGGTCAGCCAAATTTTACCAATACTGGCCAGGGGCGAATGTTCAATTATGGTTAAAGCCTTATTCATCCAAAGTATAGTCTGCTCCAGAATAACACCCAATACTTTGGACAGGACAGGTATCTGCGGCAGCAGCAAATAAACTAACCCCGTATACATAATTACCATTACCGGTAAGGCTATAATTAAGTTGCTCAATAAAAAGTAAACCGGGAACTGGTGAAAATAATACGCGCTTAACGGAAAGGTAATTACCTGCGCGGCGATGGATATGGAACATAGCGCCCATAATTTATCCAACCATTTATTGTTGACTTTAAAAAGATTGTAAACAATTGGTTGAAACACCACTAAGCCCGCTACTGCCAAATACGATAACTGGAAGCCTACATCAGTAATAAAATAGGGATTGTAGAGTAATAGGAAGAAGGCTGATATAGCGAGTATATTAAGCGTGTTAATGTACCGGCTATAGGTCTTGCCCATAATAATGAGCGATAACATCACCGCCGCCCGGCAAACAGCAGGAGAGAAGCCCGTGAGCAAAACATAATACCAAATGACGGTAACTATAATGATGGCTTTTAACAGCTTACCATACTTACGGCCATTTAAAAAGCCAAGCACATAGTTGAGCAGCAAAAATAAAATAGCCACATGCGCACCCGATACCGACAGTACATGTATAGTACCTGTTTTGGAATAAGCCTGTAAAATATCATTACTCAAGTCGGCTTTGTAGCCGAGTATTAAGGTAGATGCAACGGCAATAGCAGTAGCAGTAGTGTCATGCATATTCACTTTTAGCTTCTGCACTAAATTTTGCCGTTGCTGTAAGGCATAAGCTATTACAGGATTACCCGCATTTTTGTTGATCAACACATATTGTTTAGGATATAAAAAAGCCTGGTGATAAATATTTTGATGCGCCAGGTATTTTTTATAATTAAACTCTGCGGGGTTAAAGGGTGGGTCAACCTCGGTATAATTAGCAGGGATAAGCAGTACATCACCATATTTTAAACGTGTTGCCGCGCTGTCTTTTATGCTGATGAGTAAGTAGCCTGATGTATTTGATCGTTTTTTGCTATTTACCTGCTGTTCTACCTTCGCGTTGAACCTTATTAAGGCATTCTTTAAAACAGGTTCGTTATTGATTTTAGCAATGAGGTACCGCGATGACGATTTGGAAAAGTGGTCAATACCGTTTAAATCATTATGCTGTATAACACTTATCCATCCGGCTAATAATAAGATTAAACTCATTAGCGAGCCGCCCAGCCATTTTATGCGATATAAACCCAAACGTGTATAGGTTAAATTCAACCCGATAAAAACAAGGCTTAAAGCTGAAATGGATATGAATAGAAAATTAAAATAGTTGGCAGTCGAAAAGTTTAACCCAACCACAATCCCCAATAAAAAAGGAACTATAAGTAATACAAAAGGAATTTCGCCTTTATGGTTGGCCAACATGACAGGTGTTTGGTTTTATAAAACCAAAGTAATCAAGATAATCCTAAAATCCTATAAATCCTGGTTCAGACAAAAAGGAAATTACAATTGATCCCTAACTTCTAATAAAAACTTCTTCAAGTTTTCTAACGAGTCGATAACGCGCTGGTTATCCCTGGTATCGCCTAAATTATTTTTCAAATGCTCTTTAGCGCCGTTAAGGGTATAGCCCTTATCACGTATTAAATGGAAAATAATTTTCAGGTTCTCTATGTCCTCGGGCGTAAATAAGCGGTTGCCTTTTTTGTTCTTTTTGGGTTTAAGTACATCAAACTCTTTCTCATAAAACCTGATGAGTGATGTATTTACATCAAACATAGCCGCTACTTCACCCATGGTGTAGTATAGTTTACTGATCTCGCGTTCTTTGTAAGGCATAATGAACAAATGTAATTGATAATTTCGAATTTTTCGTTTGATTTTTTTTTAACGGTACTCAAGAAGGCTTCGCCGTTTCGGAATTTCGATTTCGGATTTATTAATAAAAAAAACCATGTCATTTCGACGAGGTACGAGGAGAAATCTATACACACGCTCGTTAAACAATGTATAGATTTCTCGCTTTGCTCGAAATGACAGTAAAGCGAATAAATCCGAAATTGAAAATTCGACATCCGAAATCCATTAAAACTTTATCTTTGCCCCATGACTGCTAACGAAATACGCCAGGCTTTTCTGGATTTTTTTGCCGCTAAGGGACACGCTATCGTTCCGTCGGCACCTATTGTTGTAAAAAACGACCCTACGCTGATGTTTACCAACGCGGGGATGAACCAGTTTAAAGATATATTTTTAGGGGAAGCCCCGGCAAAATCGCCGCGCGTGGCAGATACACAACGTTGTTTACGTGTTTCGGGTAAGCATAATGACCTGGAAGAGGTGGGTATTGATACCTATCACCACACCATGTTTGAGATGCTGGGCAACTGGAGCTTTGGCGACTACTTTAAAAAAGAAGCCATTGAGTGGAGCTGGGAACTATTAACCGACGTATATAAAATAGATAAAAGCCGCTTATACGTTACCATTTTTGAAGGTGACGAAAAAGAAGGCCTGCCTAAAGACCAGGAAGCCTACGATTTTTGGAAATTAGTTGTACCCGAGGATCACATCCTTTTAGGCAACAAAAAAGACAACTTTTGGGAAATGGGCGAAACAGGTCCGTGTGGCCCGTGCTCAGAGATCCATTACGATAACCGTACCGATGCTGAAAGAGCAGTAGTAAGTGGCGCTACGCTGGTTAATGCTGATGACCCGCAGGTTATTGAGATATGGAACAACGTGTTCATGCAATTTAACCGTTTGAAAAACGGCTCGTTACAACCATTGCCTGCTCAGCATGTAGATACAGGTATGGGCTTTGAGCGTTTGGTACGCGTGATACAAGGCAAGCAAAGTAATTACGATAGTGATGTATTTTCACCGACTATCGAGTTTATCTCACAAAAATCAGGTAAAAAATATAATGCTGCTGCTGTTCCCGGTGATGCGGATTGGAACGTAGCTGTTGCCATGCGTGTATTGGCCGACCATATCCGTGCGGTGAGTTTTGCCATTGCAGATGGACAGTTACCATCCAATAACAAAGCGGGATATGTTATCCGCCGTATTTTACGCAGGGCGGTGAGGTATTCCTACCAATACTTAGAATTTAAAGAGCCGTTTTTAAACCAGTTGGTGCCTTTATTGGCCGAACAGTTTAAAGGGGTTTTTGATGAATTGTACAACCAAAAGGATTTTGTGCAGAAGGTGATATTGGAAGAAGAAAATTCATTTTTGAGAACATTGTCGTCAGGAATTAAAATATTTAATGAGTACACTTCTGAAATTTTAGGTGACATAGCGATTGACTCAGAGAAAAATGTTAATGTTTTAAGCGATATTCATTTCAAAGACTATGGAGCAATAATAAATAAAAACATTTCCGGTGATTTTGCTTTTGAATTATCTGATACTTACGGGTTTCCAATTGACTTGACTGAATTAATGGCAAGGGAAAAAGGATTTACTGTAGATATAGAAGGCTTTAATAAGGCTCTCGAACAACAAAAAACCCGTTCACGTGCTGCATCAGCTATTGATACCGGAGACTGGGTAGTATTAAAGGCGGATGATACGGTTGAGTTTACCGGCTACGATGAAACTGAAAGTATTGCCCATGTGGTTAAATACCGCAAGGTTACTGCTAAAGGTAAAGAGCAATATCAAATTGTACTGGATAAAACACCTTTCTATGCTGAAAGCGGTGGCCAGGTAGGTGATACCGGCGAACTGGTTTTCCCGGATGGTGAGGTTGTAGATGTTACCGATACTAAGAAAGAGAATGGATTGATCGTACATTTTGTAGATAAACTACCCGAGGACATTGACGATGCCTTAACCGCTATTGTTGATAGTCAACGTCGTGCCAACATCATGAATAACCATAGCGCTACGCACTTGCTGCATGCCGCTATGAAACAGGTGTTAGGTTCGCACGTCAACCAAAAAGGATCATTAGTTAACGAGGATTATTTAAGGTTCGATTTTTCGCACTTCGCTAAAGTTACCGATGAAGAAATAGCACAGATAGAAGCCATAGTTAACCAAAAGGTGCGCGAGAACATCGCTTTAAAAGAAGAACGGGATGTGCCTTATGATGTAGCTATTCAAAGCGGTGTAACCGCCTTGTTCGGTGAAAAATATGGCGATTATGTACGTGTGATCACTTTTGATGAGACATTCTCCAAAGAGCTTTGCGGTGGTACGCACATTAAATCAACCGGGCATATTGGTTTCTTTAAGATAATTGCCGAAAGCGCGGTTGCTGCAGGCGTAAGGCGTATTGAAGCCATCACAGGTGTAGCTGCCGAGGTGTTTATTAATAACCAACTTAAACTGGTTAGCCAGGTAAGGGAACTATTGAAAAACCCTAAAGATGTTTCAAAAAGCATCGAAAGCTTATTGGAAGAGAACAATCGACTTAAAAAAGAGATAGAAAAAAGCGTCTTAGAAAAATCATCAGGCTTAAAAAACGAACTGGCTCAAAAAGCTGAACAGGTTAACGGCATTAACTTCATTGCGCAAAAGGTAGAATTACCCAATGCTGATGCTATTAAAAACCTTGCTTATAACCTAAAGGATATAGTTAGCGATTTATTCCTGGTATTAGTTGCCGATATTGACGGCAAACCAAACATTACGGTTATGATAGCCGAAAATTTGGTTAAGGATAAAGGCCTGCACGCAGGTAATATTGTTAAGGAACTGGCTAAAGAGATAAAAGGTGGCGGCGGTGGTCAGCCGTTTTTTGCTACTGCGGGCGGTAGTGATTTAAGCGGATTGGATAATGTGTTGGTGAAGGCGAAGAGCTTTATACAGTAATTGATTATTATTTATTGATAATTAGCTAATTATTGTAATTAAATAAAGTATTACTTATGGTTTACACTTTTTTGCTTCTAATTTTATTAATTAGTTGATTATCAAATAATTGAAATTATTTTTTGCTGAAATGTGTTAAGTTGTGTAAACCCACATTGTTAGTCATAAGCAATAAGTAAGAATGATGCTTTTTAATACTTGCTTAAGCAGGTTAATTGTAAAATATTATATTTGGCCTTTCAACATCGGGCAAAATATAGCTTGTATTATAATTTATGACAGTTCTTGCAGGAGAAATAGGCGAAAAGTATGAGTTAGTTGTCGGGTTAGAAGTTCACGCGCAACTATCAACTTCAAGCAAAATGTTTTCTTCAGATTCGGCTGCTTTTGGCGCCGAAGCTAACCACCATATCAGTGCCATATCATTGGGTCACCCGGGTACATTGCCGCGCATTAATAAAACGGCGGTGGAGTACGCGGTTAAGCTGGGTTTGGCTTGTAACTGTACTATCAACCTCAATAATACCTTTGCCCGTAAAAATTATTTCTATGCCGATCTGCCTAAGGGTTACCAAATAACTCAGGATCAGCACCCGGTATGTTTGGGTGGTTCTATTACTGTAAAGTTGGCCGATGGTACTGAAAAGCAGTTGGCTATTCATCACATACACATGGAAGAAGATGCCGGCAAAAGCATGCATGATAGCCATCATGAGGATTCTTTAATAGATTTAAACAGGGCGGGAGTACCTTTGTTAGAGATAGTATCTGAACCGGATATGCGCAGTGCCGAAGAAGCCGGGCAGTTTTTAACTGAGATACGTAAAACCCTTCGATACCTTGATATTTGTGATGGTAACATGGAAGAAGGCAGCATGCGCTGCGATGCCAATATTTCTGTTCGCCTCAAAGGAGCTACTGAATATGGTAACCGTTGCGAGGTGAAGAACTTAAACTCTATCCGTAACGTACAGCGCGCTATTGAGCATGAGTTTATTCGCCAGGTGAATGTTATTGAGGCTGGCGGCCATATCGATCAAAATACGCTTAACTTTAATGCGGATACCGGCGAAACATCCGTATTACGTTCCAAAGAAATGGCAAACGATTACCGTTATTTCCCGGAGCCTGATCTGATGCCTATAGCTTTGGATAAAGAATATGTAAACAGAGTTAAGCAAACTATGCCGGCATTACCGCATGAGTTGTATAAAAAATATACCGATCAACTGGGTTTGTCTGAATATGACGCAGGTGTAATTACCGCCGATAAAGAACTGGCCCTATTTTTTGAAGAGCTGATAAAACACACCAACAACCATAAATCCGCTGTGCATTTATTGATGGGGCCGGTTAAGTCATACATGAATGATCATTCTGTGCATATCAGTGATATCAATGTACAGCCAAAGGCCTTAGCCGGGTTAATTAAACTGGTAGATGACGGAAAGGTTAATAATACGGTTGCTTCACATAAGCTGTTCCCGGCGCTGTTAAGGTCGCCTGAAAAAACTGCTGAGCAATTAGCTGGCGAATTAAACCTGTTAATAACAACCGATACCAACGATGTGAGCCAATATATCAACGATGCTATTGCTAAATTCCCCGATAAGGTGAAAGAATACCAAAAAGGTAAAAAAGGCGTTGTAGGCTTGTTTATGGGCGAGATCATGAAAACTTCAAAAGGTAAGATCGATCCGCAAAAAACCAACAAACTATTAATAAAAGAATTAGAATCACGGTAAACATTTATCGGGTATCTTTATCATCTATATCAAACTAATTTAAAAATGAAAAATCGTTTTGCCGCTTGCGTATTTATAGCCCTGTCTTTTTTACTGTTTGCCTGTAAGGATAGCGGAAATTTCACTATTTCGGGTACAATTAAAAATCCGGCTGCTATAAAAAATATTTATTTGCTGGCTGCAGATAGTGCAAGCATAAATGTAGTTGATTCGGCCACATTAAATAATGGCAAATTTGAATTTAAGCACAAGGCACCTTATGCTAACTTATATAAGTTGCGTATCGGAGGAACTATATTTGACTTTATTGCCAAAAACGGCGAAAATATAGATTTTACCACAGATTTGAGCGATAACAAGCATGTTTATACCATATCAGGTTCTGAAGAATCTGAAAAGATACAGGAGTTTAATAAAATAAGTAACGTATTTAGTGAGCAATATACGCAGGTAAGTAACGAATATATGGCAAGGGCAGAAGCCATAGGCCAGGAGTCAGACTCGTTAATGAATACTTTTCAGCCCCGTGTTCATAAAATTGCTGAAGATAATAATCGTGCTATTTTAAAATTTGCTAACGAAAATAAAAATTCATTGGCTGCATTTTATGCCATGGCATCAATTGATCCACCCCAAGATTATGAGTTGGAGCTGATCAAGTATGCTGAAGATATTAAAGATAAATTTACAGATAACCCGGGTGTAACGCGTTTTAAAAATCAAATGGCCTATATGAAGCCTGTTACCGTTGGCCAAAAAGCACCTGATTTTATTATAGCAGGTATCGATGGCAAGCCGGTAAAACTGGCCGACTATAAAGGAAAATATGTAATGCTTGATTTTTGGGCATCATGGTGTGCTCCTTGCCGTGCAGAGAATCCTAACATCGTGAGATTGTATTCGACTTACCATCCCAAGGGATTAAATATTATAGGTGTTTCTTTAGATACGGATAAACCCAGCTGGCAAAAAGCGGTTAATGATGATAAATTAACGTGGACGCATGGTTCAAACCTGATGAGATTTGAAGGTCCTACAGAGTTAGATTACCGCATTGAAGCTATACCATCAAATTTTATACTTGATCCAGAAGGAGTTATAATCGCAAAAAATATTACAGGTACTAAACTTGAAGATTTTTTAAAGAAAACATTTAGCAATCCTCAATAAATAGTTAAAATAAGGTGACTATTAACAATTTGTTAATATAAACTTAACCATTTACTTCTTTTAATCGGCTACTTTTATGCAAAATTAAAAGCGATGAGCAGCACAGTTAAACAAAAAATACTAATTGTTGACGATGAGCCGGATATTTTGGAGCTGATTGAGTACAATCTGAAAAAAGAAGGCTACCAGGTATTTTTAGCACGTAACGGGCAAGAGGCAGTAACCGAAGCCAAAAGATCATTACCTGATCTGATAGTATTAGATATAATGATGCCCAAGATGGATGGAATAGAAGCTTGCCGTATTATGCGCACCATGCCCGAGTTTAAAAATACTTTTATGGTATTTTTAACCGCCCGCAGCGAAGAATATTCAGAAATTGCAGGATTTAATGTAGGTGCCGATGATTATATAGCAAAACCAATTAAACCTCGCGCATTGGTTAGCCGCATAAACGCTATACTACGCAGAAATGCACCAACCGAAGACTTTACTGATAACAAACTGGAAATAGGTGATTTGGTAATTGACCGCGAAGCCTATTTGGTTTATAAAGCAGGTGTTAAAGTAGTATTAGCCAAAAAAGAATTTGAATTATTGTATCTGCTGGCATCAAAACCGGGCAAAGTATATACCCGCGAGGTTATACTAAAAAATATTTGGGAAGATTCGGTAGTAGTTACCAACCGTACCATCGACGTACACGTACGCAAGCTCCGCGAAAAGCTGGGCGACGATTGTGTGTCAACCGTAAAAGGGGTAGGCTACAAGTTTGAAGCATAAACAAAAGAGGCGGTAATTATTACCGCCTCTTTTGTTTTATGTGATTAATGACCGTAATGCCGAAACAAGTTCGGTACAAAGGTGATTTATTTAGCAGCCGCTGTCGCTTTTTTCTTAACAGTAGTAGCTGCTTTAGTAGTTTTAGCTGCAACCGTTTTTTTAGCACTTGCTACTTCTTTTTTAGCGTTGGCTGTAACGGCTTTTGCCTTGGTGGTTGCCTTAGCTTTAATATTAGCCACTTCCTTTTTAGCTTTGGTAGCGGTGTCTTTCGCTTTTGCAGTTACGGCCTTAGCTTTATCCTCTGCTTTAGCTTTTACATCAGCGGCAGCAATCTTAGCTTTTGCTATAGTAGTTGTTGCCTTTGCAGGGTCAGATTTTTTAGCAGCAACAGCTTTTTTTACCGGTGCTGATTTTTTTAGCGCTTTAATTTTTTCTTCTACAACATCTTTAATGTCTTCTGTGATGTCTTCGGTAGTATCTTTTGTGCCATCCCAAAATTCTTCGATGGTTTCTTTAACCTTTTCAAAAAATCCTTTTTCGTTAGGTTGGGTTGATTTAGTTGCCATATAATTGTTTTTATAGTTAGATATGTTTTTCAAATACAATAACCGTTCCAATTGAAAATTTGTTTGGTAATGCTTAATCTAACACTCCTTGTCATTTCGAACCTAGTGAGAAATCTATACATCGAATTGTAGCAGGTGTATAGATTTCTCCTCGTACCTCGTCGAAATGACAATGAGGAAATCATCACACTAAAATTAAAACTGTATTTTTGCCGACTATTAGCGCATACATGAAAATTCCAAAATTTACCGACCTTATATTATTTGAAGACGATGACATCATCGTAGTGAACAAACCTGCCTTTATAAGTACGCTGGACGAACGTGAGGGTGGTGAGATCAATATGTTAAGGCTGGCTAAAAATTATGCCGATGATGCACAGATATGCCATCGACTGGATAAAGAAACATCGGGCGCCTTAATCATTGCTAAAAACCCCGAGGCTTATCGTTCTGTATCCATGCAATTTGAAAAGCGACAGGTAAAGAAAGTTTACCATGCAGTTATTGAAGGAACACATACGTTTGATAACCTGTTTATTGATCTGCCTATACTAAATGTGGGCAAAGGCAATGTAACCATAAGCCGACAGGAAGGTAAACGTGCCGAAACCTGGTTCCAGTCATTAAAATACTTTAAACATTATACCTTGGTTGAGTGTCGCCCGGTAACCGGCCGCATGCACCAAATACGCATTCATTTAGCCACTCAGCGGGCCTCAATTGCCGGAGATGAGATGTACAAGGGTAAACCGGTTTTCCTGTCGGATATCAAGCGAAAATACCATTTAGGCAAAGATCAGGAAGAGCTGCCTATCATGAAACGCTTTGCCCTACATGCTTATGAGGTTACTTTTAAAGTAATGGATGGAAAAGATGTAACCATACACGCCCCATATCCTAAGGATTTTGAAACGCTTTTGAAGTTGTTGGATAAGTTTGATAGTTAGGAAATAGTTCATGGATCATAGTTCATAGCAAATTGATAGTTACCATGAACCATCAACTATGAACCATATACTACTTAATCATCACCCCCGGCTTATTCAACACAGGTAACTTTATAAAATTAGCATCCACAATACTTTCGGGCAGGAAGATGAATTTTTTATCGAATATTTGCGTGCCGATGTAATAGCTTAACCAATATTCATTATTCAGCCCAAAGGTTTCTTCGGCTATAGGTTCAATAATTTTAAAGGCACCCGGTTCAACTATTGGGAACATGTGGCGCAGGGTAGAGGTTTTTACCTGTTCGCCATCCTTCTCTCCATAACCTTTTGAAGTGATCAATACGTTCTCAATCGGTTCTTTTTTTAGGTTGATCAGGTAAACGTACCAGGTCTTTTGCTCCGCGTTCTCTTTCTCTAAAGCAACCGCAATAGCAATATCCTGTACAATATTTTCGGGGAGATCTTTGATCATTATTGGTTGATTAAGTTTATTGGGTTGATTAGGTGAATAGTTAAAATTTAACAACCATTTACTTAATCAACCTAATCAACAACTCACTTTTTCTTAACAAACTTCTTTCCGCCTTTTTTAGGTGCTTTAGCATCCGCATCGGCAAGGGCTTTACACTCAGCAAATGTTAACGTTAACGGGTCTTTATCCTTAGGAATTTTGACGTTTTGCTTGCCAAATTCAATATATGGGCCCCATCTACCATTTAATACTTTAACGGTTGGGTCCTCATCAAAGGCTTTAATTAGCTTTTCCGCATCTTTTTTGCGTTTGGCTTCTATCAGTTCAATCGCCTGCTCTTCGGTAACATCAAGTGGATCTATCTCTTTAGGTAACGATACAAACGCGCTGTTATGGCTAATGTAAGGGCCAAAACGGCCTATTGCTACTTTCATAGCTTTGCCTTCATATTCGCCCACAACTTTCGGTAGCTTAAATAGTTCCAGCGCTTCCTCTAAAGTAATGGTTTCAATACTTTGTCCGGTGCGTAGGCTGGCGTATAATGGTTTATAATCTTTGTTATCATCACTGGCATTTTCGCCCACCTGTACAAACGGGCCGTAGCGGCCAATGCGTACCGATACCTTTTCGCCTTTTTCCGGGTGCATGCCTAAATCACGCTCACCGGTAGCTTTGGTAGCGGTTTCAATGGTGCTTTCAACATTTTCATGAAAAGGCTTATAAAAATCATGGAGCATTTTTGTCCACTCCTGTAAACCTTGTGCTATTTCGTCAAACTGCTTCTCCACAGTAGCGGTAAAGTGGAAATCAACAATTCCATTGAAATGTTGCACCAAAAAGTCGTTTACTACCGAGCCAATGTCCGTAGGGAAAAGCTTATTACGCTCGGCACCTGTATTTTCGGTTCTTTCTTCTTTAGTAACACTATCGCCCTTTAAAGTTAAAACACGAAACTTACGTTGCTTGCCTTCGCGCTCTTCTTTTACCACATAACCGCGGTTTTGTATGGTAGATATGGTAGGGGCGTAGGTTGATGGTCGCCCAATACCTAACTCCTCTAATTTCTTAACTAAACTGGCCTCGGTATATCTTGATGGCGGACGGGAAAAACGCTCAGTAGCCAGCATTTCCTGCAACTCCAATAATTGGTCTTTAGTTAAAGGCGGCAGCATGGCGTTTTCGCTATCTTGTATGTTATCATCCTCATCGTCTTCCGATTCTAGGTAAACTTTCAGGAAACCATCAAACTTCATTACCTCACCGTTGGCTACCAATTCCTCTTTACGGGTTGAAATGCTGATCTTTGCGGTAGTTTTTTCAAACTGCGCTTCACTCATTTGCGAAGCTATGGCGCGCTTCCATATAAGTTCATACAAACGTTTGTCGCCTGCATCGCCGTCAATGGTGTGCTTATCGAAGTAGGTAGGGCGTATAGCCTCGTGAGCCTCTTGCGCACCCGCACTTTTAGTTTTATATTTTCTTTGCAGATGGTATTTATCGCCGTAGGCAGATATGATCTCCTTTGCTGCAGCATCTAAAGCCGTGTCAGATAAATTAACCGAATCGGTACGCATATAAGTAATATGTCCTAATTCGTATAGCTTTTGCGCTACCGACATGGTACGTGAAACCGAGTAACCCAACTTACGGCTGGCTTCTTGCTGTAGGGTGGAAGTCGTAAACGGCGCCGCAGGCGAGCGTTTAGCCGGTTTGGTTTCTAACGAACGAACGTTAAAAGCCGCGTCAATACAATCTTTCAGAAACTTCTCTGCATCTTCCTGTTGGGTGAAACGCTCGGGAAGTTCAGCTTTAAATGTTTGCTTGCCTTTGCCGAAGATGGCAGTTATTTTAAATGCCGCTTCCGATTTAAATTTATTGATCTCGCGTTCGCGATCAACTATCAACCTCACGGCTACCGACTGTACACGGCCTGCTGAAAGTGAAGGTTTAACCTTTTTCCATAATACCGGCGAAAGTTCAAAACCCACTAATCTATCTAATACACGGCGCGCTTGTTGGGCGTTAACCAAATTGTAATCTATCTTCCGCGGATTTTCTATAGCCTTCATGATAGCTGGCTTGGTGATCTCATGGAAGACTATGCGGCGGGTGTTTTCTTCTTTTAAATTAAGCGTATCAAACAAATGCCATGATATAGCTTCTCCCTCGCGGTCCTCATCGGATGCTAACCATACTACGTCTGCTTCTTTAGCTAATTTCTTTAACTCGCTTACTACCTGTTTTTTATCTGCAGGAACTTCATATTTTTGTTCAAAATTATGGGCTATATCAATAGCATCTTCAGATTTAACCAGGTCGCGGATGTGGCCGTAGCTTGACTTAACGGTAAAGTCTTTTCCCAGGTATCCCTCAATGGTTTTGGCTTTCGCCGGAGATTCAACTATTAATAAATTTTTAGCCATTTAAACAGTATTTTTCTGCAAATAAAACATAAAGTAAGCGAAACGCAAACTTTTAGGATGGGTTTAATTTGTTGATTGGGTTTAAAAGATGAGCGATTTTAGTTATATCCGGGGCACTATTCACTTAATCAACTTAGGCAACTGCTCACCAAAGATTACATCAAAAATCCGCCGCCTAGTAAGTCATTACCCTCATAAAAAACGGCAGATTGTCCCGGTGCTATACCCGATACATTGTGATGAAAGTCAACCTTCATATGTTCGCCCATTTGTACTATGGAACTTTGCATACCGGCATCTTTATAGCGTATTTTGGTAATGGCTTCTAAAGGCTCAGTAATGGTTTCGTACTTAACCAAGTTAAGGTTTCGTACCCAGGCTTGCTTGCGTTCCAGTTCTTCAACAGTGCCTAATACAACGGTATTGGTATCAGGCAATATCTGGGTTACAAACATAGGGTGTCCAAAAGCAACTCCCAATCCTTTACGTTGGCCAATGGTATAAAAAGGATAGCCCTGATGTTTGCCTACTATAGTGCCGTCTGTTAAAACAAAATTGCCACCGGCAACACGTTCTTCCAAATCGCCAACTTTGTGCCTTAAAAACGCTCTATAGTCGTTATCCGGCACAAAACATATCTCGTAGCTTTCGCTTTTTCCGGCTAATTCAATCTCGCCCATTTCCATGGCCATTTGCCTAATCTCTGGTTTGCTAAAACTCCCTAACGGAAATTTGGTACGCGCCAAATTTTGTTGCGATACACCCCAAAGCACATAAGATTGATCTTTATGCTCGTCTTTTCCTTTAGATATTACATAGCGTCCGCTGTCCTGTAAGCGGATATTGGCATAATGGCCGGTAGCAATAAATTCGCAATCCAGTTTATCAGCGCGTTTTAATAAAGCTTCCCATTTAATGTGGGTGTTACAAAGCACACATGGGTTAGGGGTGCGGCCAGCAAGGTATTCGTCAACAAAGTTGTCTATTACAAAATCGCCAAACTCGCTGCGGATATCCAGAATGTAGTGGGGGAAGCCATAGCCAACTGCCAGGGCGCGCGCATCGTTAATGCTATCTAAACTGCAGCATCCGGTTTCTTTTGAACTTCCGCCTGATGAGGCGTAATCCCAGGTTTTCATGGTGAGGCCAATAACTTCATAGCCCTGCTCATGCAGCATAACTGCTGCAACCGAACTATCAACTCCGCCACTCATGGCCACTAAGATCCTGCCGTGCTTGCTCATATATATTTTGCAAAGATACTTTTTTGATTTTTATGCGGATGATTTGTTGGTCAGAGGAGGGTAATAAAGTCATTATGAATTTGATAATGATACTTTACTTTAAAGAAATTAATATTAATTATCAATAACTTATGTATGTTATCTAAACAGATAATATAATTTTAAGCGATGTAAACTGTTTTGATATTTACAAACTCATGAATGCCAAACACCCCCAATTCTCGCCCATAACCAGATTCTTTTATCCCTCCAAAAGGCAACCTTGGGTCTGATTTTACCAGCGAGTTTACAAAGCATGACCCCGCCTCTAATTGGGTAGCAGCAATTATTTCACCGCGTTTTTTGTCTTTGGTAAATACCGCTCCACCCAATCCAAATACAGAATCATTGGCAATTCGGATAGCATCATCTTCATCTTTGGCGGATATGATGGCAGCTACCGGGCCAAATAATTCTTCATCATAAACAGGCATTCCTTTTTTTACGTTGGTGAGGATAGTTGCAGGGTAAAAAGCACTATTGCCGGTAGGTATTTCTCCCCCTAAAATACATTTTGCGCCTTTAGCTATAGATTGTTTAACTTGCTCATGCAGTTCATCCCGCAAATCAACCCTTGCCTGCGGACCGATATGGGTGCTTGCGTCTAACGGGTCGCCCATTATCCGTTGCTGCATTTGCTCTAAAAACAACCGGGTAAATTCTTTTTCGACAGCTTTAACCACAATAAAGCGCTTAGCTGCTATACAGCTTTGCCCGCCGTTAATTAAACGGCTGGTCACACATATCTCGGCGGCTTTGGCCAGGTCAGCATCTTCTAAAATGATATAGGCATCGCTGCCACCTAATTCTAAAACAGTCTTCTTCAATTCAGCACCGGCTTTTTCCGCTACTTTTTTGCCGGCATTGGTACTTCCGGTTAGGGTTACGGCTTTGACGTACTTGTTCTCGATTACTTTATTTACTTCGGTGTTACTTATTAATAAGGTTGTAAATACATTTTTAGGGAAACCTGCCTGCTCAACCAATTCCTGTATAGCCAATGCACAACCCGGTACATTTGAGGCGTGTTTCAGTATCCCGCAATTACCCGCAGCCAAAGCAGGCGCCAAAAAACGAAATACCTGCCAGAAAGGAAAATTCCACGGCATAACGGCCAGCACCACACCAATAGGTTGAAAGGTTACATAGCTTTTGGATGCTTCGGTTTTAATAACATGGTCTTTTAAATGCGATGGTGCATTTGCCGCGTAATATTCACATGCCGAAGCGCATTTTTCAATCTCAGCAACTCCCTGGGCCAAGGGCTTTCCCATTTCTAAAGCCATCAGCTTAGCTAACTCATCCTTACGTTGCAGTAGTTTTTTGCCCAAATTGATCAATAGCTTACGGCGTTCTTCAAAAGAAGTTTCCTTCCATTTTAACCAGGCAGCATGGGTTTGGACTATCTTCTTTTCAACCTGCTCAGCGGTATGCGCTTTATATTTCTTTAACTGTTTTCCGTTAGCGGGATTTATTGAAATAATATCCATATCAAAATTGGTTTTAGAAATAACAAGCGGCAATGAAAATGTTTGAATGATTAAGGACGAACTTGTCCGTTACCTTTTACCAACCACTTATAACTGGTAAGCTCCTGTAACCCCATAGGGCCGCGTGCATGCAACTTTTGTGTGCTGATGCCTATCTCGGCACCTAAACCAAATTGCGCGCCGTCTGTAAAAGCGGTAGAGGTATTAACATATACCGCCGCGGCATCCACACGATTTAAAAAGGTTTCCATATTATCCTTATTCTCGGTTATGATAGCTTCGCTATGTTTAGAGCTGTTGTTGGCGATATGCTCAAGCGCAGCTTCAAAGCTATCCACCGTTTTAATGGCCATCTTCATAGATAAAAACTCGGTACCAAAATGTTCAGGTCCGGCTTTATGCAATAGCTCAACAGGGTAATCACCTTTTAAAGCATCGAAAGCACGCTCATCTGCAAATATCTCTACGCCGGCTTCGCCTAATGGTTTGGCCAGATCTTTTAAATCACTTAAACGTGCGGCATGGATAAGCGCGCAATCCAATGCGTTACAAACGCTCACCCTGCGGGTCTTGGAGTTAAATATAATATTGGCGCCTTTTTTCAAATCGGCAGATTCATCAAAATAGGTATGTACAATGCCCGCGCCGGTTTCAATTACCGGTACCTTGCTATTTTTACGTACGCTGTCTATTAAACCCTGGCTTCCTCTCGGAATAATGACATCCACATAACCAACCGCCTGCATTAATGCTTCAGCAGCTTCACGCTCTTTTGGCAATAGGGTAGCTACATTTACATCAATGCCATGTTTGGCTAACACCTCATGTATAACACCAATAATAGCTTTGTTAGAAAAAGCCGCGTCGCTGCCGCCCTTAAGTATGCAGATATTACCAGTTTTAAAACATAGTGCAAATACATCGAAAGTAACATTTGGCCTGGCCTCGTATATCACGCCAACAACACCCAAAGGCACACTGATTTTTGATATCTCTAAACCATTAGGCATGGTTTTTTCTGATAGGATAGTACCTAACGGATTTTCCAACTTAGAAACATTAACAATATCCTTTGCAATATCCTGTATACGTACTGCGGTTAGTTTCAGCCTGTCGTAATTTGGATTAGCCGGATCCATACGGTCCAGGTCTTTTTGATTTTCTTGCAGTAAAATATCGGTATTAGCTAAAGCTGCCTGTGCAAGGTCTTCCAGCACCAAATTTATAGTATCGGCATCCAGGTTGGTTTTACGACCTGCTGCCTGTGCATTTTCAAAATATTTAACGTAATCCATTGTAATTAGTATTGTAAATAAAGGTAGTCATAATGTACCAGGGGCTTTTGATTCTTTTGGCCAATTCTTTCTTTGGCCTTATCCGCGCCGTACTCTGCTATGCCTAAACCTATCACTTTGTTATCTTCATCAACCAGTTTGATTATTTCGCCTTTGTTAAAATCGGCTATTACTTTTACTACCCCAATGGGCAGTACACTGGTAGCTTTGTTTGATAACAACGCGTTTTTTGCTCCTGCATTAACCATCACCACACCTGTAGCCGAGCCTTCTGAATGTGCTATCCACTTCTTTTTGCCTGATGCTTTTTTAGTAGGCACAAAACGGGTGTGGATGACTTTATTAGCCAAAACATCTGTTAATATGTTTTCTTTAGTACCGTTGGCGATATGCACAGCAATACCCAACTGTGCCGTTTTTTGCGCCATGTGCGATTTGGTGATCATACCACCACGCCCAAACTGCGAACGGCTGGTTTGTACGTAGGATGAAAAATCAATCGCGCCGCTTACTTCTTCAATAACCGCCGAGCCTGGTAATTTGGGGTCGCCATTGTAAATACCATCCACATTGCTTAAAATGATCAATGCCTGTGCATCCAGCATGGAGGCTATTAAACCTGCCAGTTCATCGTTATCGGTAAACATTAACTCGGTGATGGATACCACATCGTTCTCGTTAACGATAGGTAATACCTGATGCTGTAACAATGTTTTCAGGCAGTTTTTCATGTTGATGTAATGCACACGGTCAACCGAGTTACTATCCCTGAAATCTTCCTTGGTTACTAATACCTGCGAACACAGGATATTGAATTTTTCAAACAAATTGGCATAGGTGTTAATAAGTTTTACCTGACCGATAGAAGCCAGTAGCTGTCGTGTAGCCACCGCATCTGATTTTTCAGAAACGGTTATCAAACTCCTGCCTGATGCTACCGCACCCGATGATACCAGGATAACTTCAATACCCTGTTTTTTTATAGCGGCTATCTGCTCCACCAAATGTTCAATACGTTGCAGATCGGGCAAGCCGTTTTGCTGGGTAAAAACATTGGAGCCAATTTTTATAATTATACGCTGATAATTGAAAGCCATTATAGTAACAAGTGGTTTGAAGTTTCAATATTACTAAAATGATGGGTAAAGGAGGGTATTGCAAGTGAGAATTATTGAGATATGACATAAAATATACCCATACGATAATCTAATCCACCACAGGAAGTAGTGTCTAAAACAAACTTATCTGAACTCCTTGTCCTGTAGCAGACCTCAACGGCTTTACCAATGATGGTTTAGGTACCGCAATTTCCATAGGTTTACCTTTAAAAGGCAAGCGGGTAAATTCTTCCCATTTGGCAAAAGGGGCAAAGGTTTCTTTTTCCAGAACCAGTAGCTCGTTTACCGTAAAAGTTTCAGTCCATTTAATCGCTTTAAAATGCGGCCATAGTAAGTTAAAATCGTTTACCGGGATATTGCGGGCAATAGTGATATGGGGCACCATAAACTCCTTTATATTTAAATGCTTTTTTAGTGTTTTAAACCATTGGGTGATTTCGGGAGATGAGCATATTTTAGCGTAAATGGTTTTAAAATCCTCGCCGTGATTAAAATAATCAAAGCCATCAATAGTTAACGTAACAGGAGGGATAGCCGCCAGTTTAGTATTTAAGCCGAGGATAAGCGGGGTGGTTAAAAAACTTTTTTGCCGGTGCATTTTTTTGATGGAGATGTGCGCAATGGAATGCATGCTTTCATATTTGCCAATTATTTCGGCAGCACGTAGTTTATGGTCGCGTATTAATTCCTTTATATTATCAGAGGGTGAGAGTAATATCATGAAGTCGGCGTAATTTTTCATATCCAAACAATTAAGCAGGAAACAATAATACTAATATTTTTAGTATTTATAATAAATTTTACATATTTGTACTATGGAACTCAAACGTCATATAGTACATATTGACCTCGATTCTTTTTTTGTATCGGTTGAACGCAAGTTTAATCCCGACCTGATAGGCAAGCCTGTTTTAATTGGCGGATCGGCTGAAAGAGGTGTAGTTGCTTCGTGTAGCTATGAGGCGCGTAAGTACGGTATACATTCGGCTATGCCTATGCGACAAGCCATGAAGTTATGTCCGCATGCTATTGTGATACGCGGCAGTCATGGCCGATATTCGGAAGCATCGCACGATGTAACTAAGATCATCCATGACAGTGTACCTCTTTATCAAAAAACATCAATTGATGAGTTTTATATAGATCTTACCGGAATGGACAGGTACTATGATTGCTACCAAATAGCCTGCGACCTGCGCCAGCGGGTTATACACGAAACTGGTTTACCTATATCCTTTGGTATGGCATCCACCAAAACAGTAGCTAAAATGGCTACCAATCAAGCTAAACCTAATGGGCAACTGCTCATACCTCATGGTAAAGAAAAGGAGTTTATGGCGCCGCTATCTATCCGTAAAATACCTATGCTTGGCGAGAAAACCTGCCAAAAGCTTTATCAGTTTGGCATTGAAAAGATAGGCGATTTGCAAAAGGTAGATATTAGATTTTTAGAGACCATATTTGGCAAAGCAGGGCGATATATTTGGGAAAAGGCAAATGGCGTAGATGAGGGGGAGGTTGTTCCGCATGGCGACCGAAAATCAATATCAACAGAAAATACCTTCCATGTAGATGTATCTGACCACAAAACGTTGGAGACGGTTTTGGTATCTATGACAGAAGAATTAGCTGCTAAGTTGCGGAAAGAAAATAAAGTAGCAGGCTGCCTGGCTATCAAAGTTCGTTACGCCAATTTTGAAACCCATACCCAGCAGGAAAAAATAGCGCTTACTGCTGCCGAGCATATTTTGATACCAGGAGTAAAAAATCTGCTTAAAAAAGCCTGGAACCAACACCGGCCAATTAGGTTGATAGGAGTAAAATTAAGCAACCTTTGTACCGGCAGTTACCAGATCAACCTGTTTGAAGATAATGAAGAACGTATTAAATTATACCAGGCTATGGACAGTATCAACTTTAAGTTTGGCGATAAAACAGTTTGCCGTGCCGCTGGTATGGCTATTGGCACGCGTAACTTTAATCCGTTTTTGAAGGATTAGTTATCCAGATAAGCACGCACAAATTCGTCATTTTTAACGGTTACAATAATGTCATTAATGGCTGACCTTTTAGGTGAAATATCATCGTCCATATCATCCAAATACTGAATTAACTTATCTACATAGTCAACCGCATCCTGCTCATTATCAAACAATAATGAAACATTATTTATTTCTGCATCAATACCATTAATCGGTTTGGGTAGATTGTAATTTTCAAACTTGGCAAAAGTTAACTCAGATGATCCGTTTGATGGTATGGAGATGCGTAGCATATTAGTGGGGGTTTATTTAATAGTAAACGGATTATAGCTACGGATGTTTCATTAAAGCTACAACTTATCTGATTTTGGTATTTCCTGAATACGTCCATTAAAAGAAATAGCATCGCGGTTAAGATTATTGACTTGTAGAGTTGCATAACCGTCGCCTGAAATATTTAATATCATATTTCTAACACCCAATGGGTCATTCCCCCTGTTTTTATCTAAAGGAACAATAACAATCTCCCAGTTGCCATTTTTTTTAATAATAGATTTGTATGTAAACTTAGTTGAAGTGAAGTGTATTCCGTTATCAATAGAACCATAATTTGACATACTTGCCTGACCAAAATAGGGTAGGAATGTAGATATGGTGTCTTTGGTTACCTTCATATCGTAGTAACTGCTTGTTCCAAAACCACCACCACGTAATGGCATAATATAATTAGCCACAAAAACATAACGCTTCGACTCGACCAAATTTTTAATGTGGGCTTTTTCTGCAGCTTTTTTATCTGTCTTAGTAGTTTGCGCTTGTACTGACAAACACAACATACTTATTAAAATTGCCCCAATTATTTTTATGATGTTTTTCATGATGATTATTAATTATCAACGTATTATTATCAAATTTCGTGCTAATTATTGGAATAAAAAAAGCCGCCCGGGTTTAATCGGGCGGCTTTTTTTAGAGCAGGATTTGCTTATATCAAATTAACGCTGCGGTTAACAAACTCTGTTAACTCGGCACCGGTTAATAAACCTTGTGAAAGCAGGGCCAGATCAAATGCTTGTTTTGACAACTGTGCTTGTGTATCCTCATTTTCTTCCTGTAAAATGCGGGTTATCAGTTTATGGTTACCATTAACTACTACTTTATAGTTATCAGGCATGCTACCATAAAAGCCCATACCGCCACCCATAGCCGCCATATCTTTCATGCGGCGCATAAATTCGTCCATAGTAATGGTTACGGGTAGTTCATCAGGGCTAAGGCTTTCTAACTCTACTTTGTAAGCCGGTTTGTTGATGGCTTTGTCGAATATGCCTTTTACTTTAGTAGCTTGTTCTTCGGTTAACACATGCTCCGGCGCATCATCTTTTTTGATCAGTTTATCAGCCACGTCAGCATCAACACGCTTTAACGATGTTTTCTCCAACTTTTGTTCCAACTGGCTGATAAAGTGATTATCAATAGGCGAGTTCATCACCAACACATCGTAACTCTTTTTATTAGCCGATTGAATAAATGCATCCTGTTTGTCCGGATCGTTAGTGTATAGATAAATCAGTTGCCCGTCTTTATCAGTTTGTACAGAGGCTACTTTTTCTTTGTATTCGTCTAACGTAAAGTTCTCTTTAGCTGTGTTACTTACTAATACAAAGTCTTTAGCTTTTTCATAAAACTTCTCTTCGCTCACCATACCGTATTTTACAAACAGGCCAATGTCGGTCCATTTTTCTTCGTAGGCTTTACGGTCGGTTTTAAACAGCTCTGCCAGTTTATCAGCTACTTTTTTGGTGATATAGCTGTTTATCTTTTTAACGTTGCTGTCTGCCTGTAAAAAACTACGCGATACGTTCAACGGGATATCAGGTGAATCAATAACACCATGCAATAGCATCAAAAACTCAGGAACAATATCTTTCACCTCATCGGTAATAAATACCTGGCGAGAGAATAGTTTGATCTTGTTTTTTTGTATCTCGAAATCGTTTTTCAATTTAGGGAAGTAAAGCACCCCGGTTAAATTGAATGGATAGTCTACATTCAGGTGTATCCAAAATAAAGGATCTTCAGAGAATGGATACAATTGTTTGTAGAAAGCTAAATAGTCCTCATCTTTTAATTCAGACGGTGCTTTTGTCCAGATAGGGTTGGTATCATTAATAATATTATCAACCTCAACTGATTTATATTTTGGCTTGCCCTCTTCGTCAACGCCATCCTCAACAGAATCTGTAGTAGTGCCAAATTTGATTGGTACAGGCAAAAACTTGCAATATTTATCTAATATTTCCTGTAAACGGTGTTTGCTTAAAAACTCTTCCGATTCGGCGTTGATATGTAAAGTGATCTCGGTACCGCGTTCTGCCAAATTGCCTTCGCTAATTTCAAATTCGGTACTTCCGTCACATATCCAGTGGGCAGGGCTAGCGCCGTCCTGGTAACTTAAGGTTTCAATTTCTACCTTATCGGCAACCATAAATGCCGAGTAAAAGCCTAAACCAAAGCGGCCGATGATCTCGTTGGCATCTTTAGCTTCTTTAAACTTTTCCACAAACTCCGTAGCACCCGAAAATGCTATCTGGTTAATGTATTTTTTGATCTCTTCGGCAGTCATACCCAAACCATTGTCAGATATGGTAATGGTCTTCTTAGCTTCATCAAAAGCAACTTCTACACGCAGGTCGCCCAAATCGCCGTTATATTGGCCCAATGCAGCCAGGCGTTTTATTTTTTGGGTAGCATCCACCGCGTTTGATACCAGTTCACGTAAAAATATCTCGGTATCAGAGTATAAAAACTTCTTGATGATCGGGAAAATGTTTTCGGTGTGTATCGAAATGGTTCCTTTTTCTTGCATAATTTATTTAGCTAATAGTTTTTGAATTAATGTTATTATCCACACCCACTCATCAAGGGTTGTTCCAAAGTGTTTTATTTGTCAAATTGGCAGGATGCCAAAATGTTAATAGTCATAAATTTGTGCAAATCTAATGGCAATATAGTGACTAACAGCTATTGCCATACCCCATGATAAAAGCTATTTTTGTGCTTTATTTTTTATTCAAATGTCTGAAACTACCGAACACGTCAAATGCCTTATTATAGGCTCAGGTCCTGCAGGATATACTGCAGCTATATATGCCTCTCGCGCTGATTTAAAACCGGTTATGTACACTGGTATGTTAGCCGGTGGTCAGCTTACCCAAACTACCGATGTAGAGAATTTCCCGGGATATCCTAATGGCATAATGGGGCCCGAAATGATGGAAGACTTTCGTAAGCAAGCAGAGCGTTTGGGTACCGATATACGTTTTGGCTATGTGAGCTCGGTTGATTTTTCGAGCCTGCCGCATAAAGTAACAGTTGACGAAAGTAAAACCATACTGGCTGATACCGTTATCATATCAACAGGAGCGTCAGCTAAATGGCTGGGATTAGATTCTGAACAAAAATATAGCGGCTTTGGCGTATCTGCCTGCGCGGTTTGCGATGGTTTCTTTTTTAAGGGACAGGATGTAGCGATAGTAGGTGCAGGCGATACTGCTGCCGAAGAAGCTACTTACTTAGCTAAACTATGCCGTAAGGTATATATGATCGTTCGCCGTGATGAGTTCAGGGCATCAAAAGCAATGGTTCACCGTGTACTGAACACGCATAACATTGAGATATTATACAATACCGAAACTAAAGAGATATTAGGAGATGGCCAGAGTGTGAATGGGGTTTTGGTTACTAACAACCAAACTAACGAAGAACGCAAACTGGATGTAACCGGATTTTTTGTGGCTATAGGCCATAATCCTAATACCGAAATATTTAAAGGACAAATACATATGGACGAAACCGGCTATATCAAAACCAGGCCGGGATCAACCGAAACCAATATTGAAGGTGTATTTTGCTGTGGAGATGCGCAGGATCACATCTATCGCCAGGCGGTTACCGCTGCAGGCACAGGCTGTATGGCCGCTATTGATGCCGAGCGTTACCTTGCTGCTAAAGAACATGTAGTTACGGCTTAATTAGCCATACCGAAATTAAAAGGGTTGTAAGATTTGAAATTTTACAACCCTTTTTTCGTTTAAATAATTGCAACAATTACTTCACACAGTTTATTTTTTTATAAAATCTTTTAACTTCACCGTCTTTAATAAATACGGCTATTGATAATTATGTATAGAAGGCTTTTTTTACCCATACTTTTCTTTTTTTCTTTATCGATAACAGTAAATGCGCAGGATAATGATCCGTACATGGGTTTGATACCGGCGCCGGTATCGCTTAAAAAGTTATCAGGTAATTTTATTTTAAACCAACAAACTATATTGCTGGCTGATAGTGTTACCAATAAATCTGTAGTTTTTTTGGCTGATTATTTTCAGAAAAAAGTTGGTTTAAATATAAAGCCGCAAGCCTATACCGGGCAGGTGGTAAGTAATGGTATTATTATTACCTCTGCCGGTGCAGATGCTTTACCGGCAGAGGGTTACCGTTTATTGATCACACCGCAAAATATTACTATAGTAGGTAAGGGTGCGGGGATATTTTATGGGGTTCAAACGCTATTGCAATTATTCCCCTTAGAGCATACCGCGAGCGTGAGGCTGCCCGGGGCCGAAATTGAGGATTACCCGCGTTTTAAATACCGGGGATTACACCTTGATGTAGTACGCCACTTTTTTTCAGTTGATTTTGTTAAAAGATACATTGACTTAATGGCTACCTATAAACTGAATAACTTTCACTGGCATTTAAGTGACGATCAGGGCTGGCGCATCGAGATCAAAAAATATCCTAAGCTAACTTCCATAGCCAGTATCAGGCCCGAAACATTGATTGGCAACTATCACGACCGTACGCCGCAACAGTTTGATAACACTCCATACGGTGGTTATTACACGCAAGAACAGGCACGTGAGATAGTTAAATATGCGGCTGACCGATACATTAATGTCATACCGGAAATTGATCTGCCCGGGCACTCAAAAGCTGCTTTAACCGCTTATCCTGAGTATGGCTGTAATATTCCAAGTTCCTATAACGTATCCGGCACCTGGAGCGAGCGCCATGACGTTTTTTGCCCAAGCGAGGAAACTTTTAACTTTTTAAATGATGTGCTTACAGAGATCATTGATATTTTCCCGGGCAAATACATTCATATAGGGGGCGATGAGGTAGCTAAAGACGATTGGAAAAATTCTAAACTGGCTCAGCAGGTCATGAAAGCTAATAAACTGAAAGATGAGCAGGAGTTGCAAAGCTATTTTGTGAGACGTTTGGAGACATTTGTTAATTCAAAAGGACGTACAGCTATAGGTTGGGACGAAGTATTACAAGGCGGTATACCACCTAATGTCACGATCATGAGTTGGACGGGTGAAACTGGCGGTATTGCGGCCGCGCGCCAATCGCATGATGTAATCATGACGCCAAGCAACATGGGTTTGTATTTGGATCATGCTCAAGGTAAATTAGGAAACGAGCCGGTAGGAATAGGTAATTATAAGCCATTGAGTCTCATCTACGCTTATAACCCAACGCCGGCAGTACTCACACCCGAACAGCAGAAATACATCATAGGTGTACAAGCTAATTTATGGACGGAATACATCGCCACAGAAAAAAAAGTGGAGTATATGGTATTACCACGTATGTTGGCATTATCAGAAATAGCATGGACACCATTAGCCAATAAAAACTATCAGAACTTTACAGAAGTGCGTTTACCTAAAAATTTAGCCCGGTTGGATAAAAGCGGTTTTAACTATCGTGTACCCGAAGTTATTGGCGCTAAGGATACTATTATATTTGGTAACCAGCTAAGCGTGAATCTAAAAGCTCCGGTTAGTACCGCAACGGTTTATTATACCATTGACGGCTATGACCCTCGCGAAACAGATTTGGAGTACATCAAACCTATGACCTATAATGTACCGCCTGATCAATTTCGCGAACTAAAAGCTATAGCTATAACACCAACAGGTAAAAGGAGTGATATAACAAGTACGGTAGTTTATAATAAACAGCCATTTCCACCGGTTGCATACTCAGGCACGGCAACTGGTTTAAAATACCAGTTATTTACCGGCACATTTAATAGCACTACTCAGTTGAATACCTCAACAGTTGCAGATACTTTAATAGCCAAAAGCTTTAATGTTCAGCCGTTTCGTACAGGTAACAAACCTTTTGGTATTGTGTACAATGGCTATATCAATATTGAAGCGGATGGGGTATATGGATTTTCAACCCTATCTGACGATGGGTCGGTAATATTTATTGATGACCAGATAGTAGTTGATAATGACGGCAAACACGCTTTATTTGAAAAAGGTGGTGCAGTGCCATTGTTAAAAGGATTTCATAAGTTTACTTTAAAATATTTTAATGTGGGGATAACGGGATCGTTAAGGGTTTTTATGACTATCCCGGGTAAACCCAAAGGTGAATTATCGCCAGAAAGTATGAACAATTAACCAACCTAACCAATGCAAATTAAACCTTATTTATTGATGCTGATGGGCGGCATCATAATGGCAGGCTGTAGTGAGGATAAAAAAGCGCCTGTAACACGGCTGGAAAGTACACCTAAAATTATAGAACCTTTCAGGTATCATAAACTGATAGAGGTAGCCCCGGGCGAATACTATGATATATTAAGCTGGGGCAGGGGCGCTACGGATACCGGCTCCTTTGTAATATTACACTCTGATTCAATAAAGCGGGAATATGTCACTACTACAGGTGATCTGGATGGTAAAATAGTTGACGTTTACAATTCGGATATGGATGTGGATGGTAACCCCGAAATACTGATACAAACTCAAGGAAAAGATACTACAAACTATACTAAAATATATGCTTTTGAATATGGTACTGATAATAAAGCCAATAAACGAGATTTTCCAAGACTAACCAGTTCGCAGCGCGACGGCTATAGGGGCGGAGATAATTTCTATATAAGTGAAGGTAAATTTATACGCGAGTTTCCTATTTATGATGGCAATACTGCAGCAGCTAAACTAACAGGGGCAAAGCGCAAACTGGAATATAGCTTGCGGGGTAATGAGTTTACGGTATATCAGCTAAGTAAAGATTCTGTAAAAGTATCTGACACCCCTGTTAAGCAGGAGGTAGTTAAAAAAGAGCATATCCGTAAAAAGGCAGTTACTAAGAAAAAGCGTAGGAGAAGAGGATAACTATTTTGTTTATTGTAATACAATTGAGACACAAACTATTGTATGTCGACACCTGTTTTTTGGATTTAAAAATTACATTTGTGTAGCTGCTAACACTATAACCCTAAAAAATGCATTTCCTATATCCTGCTTTTTTGTTTGCATTGGCATCGCTGGCCATACCTGTACTTATACACTTGTTTAATTTTAGAAGATACCAAAAAGTATACTTCAGTAATGTGCAGTTTTTAAAGGAGATCCGCGAGCAGCAATCATCCCGCAGAAATTTAAAGGAACGTTTAATACTGGCATCGCGCATATTGGCACTATTGTTTTTGGTGCTGGCTTTTGCCCGTCCCTATATTCCGGGACCGCAGGCTGTAAATGCAGGTAAGTTAAAAGTAGCCAGTGTTTTTATTGATAATTCCTACTCTATGCAAACACTTAGCAGGGAGGGTTCATTATTGGACGAAGCGAAAAAGAAAGCTAAGGAAATAGTAACAGCTTATGATATAAATGACCGCTTTCAACTGCTTACACAGGATTTTGAAGGAAAGCACCAGCGCCTGTTAACCCGCGAAGAGTTTAATGATGCAGTAGATGCCGTAAAAATAAGCCCGAGAAGCAGAAATTTACAGCAGATAGTAAACAGACAGCAAAGTTTACTGGAGTCTCAATTAAATGCGACTAAATCTTTATACATCATATCTGATTTTCAAAAAAACATAACCGATACTCAACCGCTTAAAGGTGATGGCGTTACCGTTAACCTGGTACATTTAACCGGGAATACGTTAGCAAATGTGGCAGTTGACTCGGTATGGATGTTAAATGCCATACATCGTCCGGGAGAATCTGAAAAGATGGTTGTTCGATTGCATAATTATTCAGAAGAGAACTCTGCCAAAATACCTTTAAAGGTTTTTATCAATGGTTCGCAAAAAGCATTGGGTGGGTTTACCATAAAAGCACGTTCCATTCAGGATGATACTTTGACCTTTTCGAGCCTGCAGTCCGGATGGCAAAAAGGCGAGATCACCCTGCAAGATAACCCGGTGGTGTATGATAACCAATTTTACTTTTCATTTAATGTAAAGCAACAAATGCCCATTTTATTAATAGATGGTGGTACGCCAAATACTTTCCTGGATGCTGTTTTTAATGCCGATCCATTTTTTAAAGTTACCCGTGTGCCTGATGGCAATGTAGATTATGCGGCGTTAAGCACCTATCCGCTAATTGCTATAAGCGATGTGAAAACAATTTCGCCGGGATTGGCACAACAATTAAAAACTTATGTAAGCAAAGGTGGTATCCTAAGTGTATTCCCGGCTGTTGACGCGGATATAGCCAGTTATAAAAACTTTTTGCAAGCTATGAATGCGGCTTATCCCGAAAGTGAGGTTGAAGAAAAAACAAAAGTAACTGCCCTAAACATGCGTAATCCGGTATTTGCCAGCGTATTTGAGAATTTTCCGCAAAATCCCGATCTGCCAGAAATAAATAAATATTATAGGTTGAGTAATTCTGGTAATCGTAATGAAAACTTAATGCAATTACAGGGTGGCGCTACGTTCTGGGCCAATTATAGCAGCGGTAAAGGAAAGGTATATGTATCTGCGGTGCCGTTAAATGATGAATATAGTAACTTGCCGCGTCATGCGCTTTTTGTGCCGATAATGTTTAGGATAGCTTTGTTAAGCGGTTATGATCAATCACTATTTTACACGCTGGGCCATGAGCAGATGATAGAAATACCATCTGTACAAACGTCCGAGAAACAATTATTAAAGCTGGTAAAGGGCAATCAAAGCATTATACCTGATGTAAGGCAACAGGAAGGAAGTACCATTTTGTATGTTTCTGACCAACTGCAGGAGACTGGTTTGTACAATCTTCAAAAGCAAGATAGTACGCTGGCTATTATGGCATTTAATGATAATAGAAGCGAGTCGGACTTGAGCTATTTTTCGCGAGATGATCTTAAAAAAACATTGCCTGATGGGGGCAATATATTAATGGGAGATAAGGGCTCGTTAAAAGATGCGGTAAGTCAAACAAATTTAGGTATGCAATTATGGAAACTTTGTATAATTTTGGCATTGATATTCCTGGCTGCCGAAATATTGCTTATCCGGTTCTTTAAATTGGATAAACCAGTGGTTGCGCAGCCGGTATAGTCACAAACATACCTAAAGCAGCGCTAATGAATTTGCTTATCAAATCCGCTACCATTGTTGATCCCAACTCACCCTTTGATCAAAAAGTTGCTGATATTTTAATTCAAAACGGAACTATTACTAAAATCGCTTCAAACATTACATCGGATGAAACTGTGTTTGATGCCAAAGGAAAGCACGTATCACCCGGCTTCTTCGACCTGAACTGCAACATAGGCGAATTGGGTTTTGAAACTAAGGAAACTTTAGAAACGGGTACACGTGCCGCGGCAGCGGGAGGTTTTACGGGAGTGGCTTTAATGCCCAATAGCCAACCGCCGGTACATTCAAAAGCCGAGGTAGAATATTTATGTAACCGTGCTAAAAATACGTTGGTTGATGTTTATCCGCTGGGAACCATATCGCACAAACGAGAAGGCAAGGACATGTCTGAAATGTATGATATGTACCTGAGCGGTGCCAAAGCATTTACTGATGGTAACCGCCCAGTGCAGGATGCCGGGTTAATGGAACGTGCGCTGCTATATACCAAAGGTTTTAATGCACTGGTATTCTCTTATCCGGAAGATACAGCAATAGCCGGAAAGGCTAAAGTGAACGAAGGAGAGGTAAGCACCATGCTGGGGATGAAAGGAATTCCATCATTAGCTGAAGAACTAATGATAGCCCGCGATCTATACCTGGCCGAATATACCGACTCAAGAATACATTTTAGTACGATATCTACTTCGCGGTCAGTTGACTTGATACGTGAAGCTAAAGCAAAAGGAGTACAGGTAACCTGTGATGTTGCTGCTCACCATTTAATATTAACTGACGAGGATTTAAAAAGCTTTGACAGCCAGTATAAAGTAAAACCACCCCTGCGTATACAAAAAGATGTAGATGCGCTAATAACGGGTTTAAAGGATGGGACTATTGATGCCATAGTATCGCAGCATACACCTCATGAAATAGAATTTAAAGATGTGGAATTTGAAGTGGCCGAGTTTGGCATTGTGGGTTTACAAACTGCTTTCTCACTGGCTTTAAAGGCCGGGCTTGACATTAAGACGATAGTTAATAAAATTTCTGTTAACCCGCGTAACATTTTGGGTATTGATAAAACTAATATAGCGGAAGGACAAAAAGCCAACCTGGTTGTTTTTGATGCAAGCGAGGAGTGGACCTATACAAAAGAGAACAACCAATCAAAATCTTCAAATTCGCCTTTTATAGGGCAGAACTTAAAGGGCAGGGTATTGTTAACTTATAACAATAACCAACAATTTTAAATTAAGAAATCATGATCGATCCAAAAATAAAAAAATCAATAACAGCGGCTTTAGATGCATTTTCGGCTTACAGTAGTTTTGATGCAACACAGCTGAACAATGAGTTGAATGTTGTTTTTGCTTCAGAAAATGATTTTATGAGCAAAGTTGCTGCGCTTGACAATGTTTTTGATAGTAACCCACAATTGGAAATACTACGAGAAGTATTTTTTGATCTGCTGATGATCAATTTCTTTAGCGCGGATGTTAAAAAGTTAGAAGATGATTACTTAGACACGCCCGAATGGGAAGCTATTGAAGAGAAAACATTAGATAGGGGAACAGAATTATTGAACCTGCTGCTTTACTTAAATGAGTGCGAAGACGAGCGAATTGAACCTGAATTGGACGACTATTTAAAAGAGTTTTTATTGGTAGATGAGGATGAGTTTCAAGATGAGTACCGTATTTATGAACCGGTAATTGCTAATCAAATATTAATGGATAGCCCGGTAGAAGAAATAGCCAAAGTAGCCACAGATATACCTGAAGATTCAGAACTAAAGGAGCTTTTTTATCCTATGATGTGTTTCTTTCAAAATACAGATCCATCTGCAGAAGCAAAAGCTAAAATTGCCGATAATGCCATCAGTAAAGAATTTGATATGGCAGTAATTGGTATATTGCAGGCATTTAATTAATTATAATCCAATAACCTAACCAATCAAATTATGGAACAAACAGTAAAAACCAATGTTACAAAAGTAGCTACCAAATGGGCGCTTATCAGTGCTATTACTGGAATAATTATTACCTATGCTTTTGAGTTTTTAAATGTAGATCAAAATTCAAGTGCAAAATATTTAGCTTATATTCCTTTTATTGCTTTTTTGATTTTGGCTCAAAAGGAATTTAGGGACGAACTAGGCGGATACATCACATTTGGTGAGGCTTATTCTACCGGTTTTAGATATGCCTTATTTACCGGATTAATTACAGCCCTATTTACTTACGTTTACTTAAAATGGTTAAGCCCCGAAATGATGGATAAAGTTGTAGAGGCAGCCAGGACCAGTTTAGAAGAAAAAGATACTCCGAGCGATCAGGCTGAAAAGGCTTTAGAAATGACAAAGCAATGGGGCCCGTTATTTGGTGCGTTTGGCGTAGCAATTGGATATGCCATATTTGGTGCAATAGTTAGTTTAGTAGGTGCTGCAATATTGAAAAAGGTACGGTCACCCTATGATATTGCAAATGAAGCGGTTGATCCAAGTGACCCAACCGTATAAAGATATATTGCTATAACAAAGAGAGGCCGCTTCTAATTAGAAACGGCCTCTTTTGTTATGTTGATAATGTATTTTTTACTTTTTCATTACCTGTTTAACAATATCATTGCCAAATACAAATACCATTAGGGTTATTAATAATACAAAACCAACTATTTGAGCACGCTCTAAAAACTTATCGCTTAGGGGCTTGCCTTTAATCATTTCAATAATCAAAAATACTGCATGTCCACCATCTAAAGCCGGTATAGGTAATAGGTTGGTAAAGGCTAATACCATTGATAAAAAGCCAACCAAACTCCAAAAGTGTACCCAATCTATTGTGCTGCCAAACATATTGGCTATTGCTACAGGGCCCCCAACTGCTTTGCTGAATTTAACATCGCCTTTAAATACTTTACCCAGGCCCTTGGCATTATCGGCAAATGTGTTCCAGGCTTTAGCAGCGCCTACAGGTAAAGATCCAAAGAAACCGTAATCAATGGTCTTTTGTTCGGGCAGGTCAAATTTTTGTAGTACACCTAACTTACCTTCCGCAGTAACGTTAGCCATTAAATGTAGGGTAGAATCGTTTCGCTTAATAGTCAGGTCAATTACCTTGCCTTTATTGTTTTGTAATTGTGATCTAAACTCATCATAAAAAACAACCGGAGTATTGTTAATAGCTAATACATTATCGCCGCTTTTTATGCCGGCCGCTTCTGCCGGGCTTTTGGCTACAACAGAATCGATCATGAAAGTAGTACGCGGCAAGCTGCTTATAAACTCTTCAAGGCCATAATCAGACAAGTCATTAATAATATTAGCAGGTACGGTAATATTAAATGTTTTTCCCGCACGTTCTACCGTTAAAACCGAATGATCCAGTAATACCTTTGAGCTAACCAGTTCGTTAAACTTCTCAACTTTTTTGCCGTTAACCTCGGTGATTTTATCACCCGGCTGCAGGCCCATCTTTTTACCTATTATTCCCGGCACTATACCATGTTTTGCACTTTCAATAGGGATATAGGTTTCGCCCATGCGGATAGTAAGTACCCAAAATATCAGTATACCTAACACCACATTAACTATAATACCTCCAAGCATTACAATTAAGCGCTGCCAAGCCGGTTTTGAACGGAACTCCCACGGTTGCGGCGGACCGGCCATTTGCTCGGTATCCATTGATTCATCTATCATACCGGCAATTTTTACGTAACCGCCTAAGGGCAACCATCCTATGCCGTATTCAACATCTTTGTAAGTAAACTTAAACAGGCTAACACCCCATGCATCAAAAAACAGGTAAAACTTCTCTACTTTAATACCAAAAGCCCTTGCGGCTATAAAGTGGCCCAGTTCATGCAATATCACCAAAATCGAAAGACCCAGTATTAACTGGCCAACCATAATTACTATACTCATTCTTTGTTATATCAAATTGTAAGCCTTTGAAGGCATTTGTTTTATTAAATTTTGCGCAAATATGCGTGTTTCTTTATCAGTATTCAAATAGTCGCTTTGAATAGGGTTGGCCCGGTAACTTATCTTCTGCATACAACTTTCAACTATATCACTCATAGCTAAAAAGCTTATATCATTTGCTAAAAAGCCTGCTACAGCTATTTCATTAGCGGCGTTAATAATACAAGGCATATTACCACCACGGTTTAATGCTTCATAAGCCAAACCTAAGTTACGGAAGGTATTCATATCCGGTTTTTCAAAAGTTAGGTTAGGGTAAGCGGTAAAATCAAATCGTTTAAAATCATTTTTCAAACGGGCAGGGTAGGCCAGCGCGTATTGTATGGGTAGCTTCATGTCCGGCAATCCCATTTGCGCTTTTACGGAGCCATCCTGAAATTGCACCATGGAGTGAATGATAGATTGCGGATGCACTACCACATCAATTTGTGATGCCTCTAAATCGAACAGCCACTTTGCCTCGATAACCTCTAATCCTTTATTCATTAGCGTAGCCGAGTCGATAGTTATTTTGGCACCCATTACCCAGTTAGGGTGTTTTAATGCATGCTCACGTGTTACTCCAGCTAAAAAATCTAAATTTTTACCTCTAAACGGTCCACCGGATGCAGTTAGTATAATTTTCTCAATATTATTGCCTTGTTCGCCCACCAGGCACTGAAAAATAGCGGAGTGCTCTGAGTCAACAGGTAATATTTTAACGTTATGTTGTTTAGCCAGTGTGGTAATTAATTCGCCAGCAACAACCAAAGTTTCTTTATTGGCTAATGCAATGTCTTTACCGGCTTTTATAGCGGCTATTGTAGGCTCTAAACCCGCAAAGCCAACCATCGCGGTTAATACGATATCAATATCCGGATGAGTAACGGTTTCAACTATTGTAGAATGTCCGGCTAATACTTTTGTAGTCGTATTAGCTAAGGCTTGTTTTACTTCATTGTATTTAGCTTCATCGCAGATAATAGCATATTGGGGCTGAAATTTTAAAGCCTGCTGAATTAAAAGGTCAGCATTACTATGCGCCGTCAAAACATAAACCTTGAATAGCGATGGGTTTTCACCAATTACTTCCAATGTTTGGGTGCCGATGCTGCCTGTTGAACCTAAAACAGCTATATTTTTTATGTTACTCAAATTAGTTTATAATATATACGCAGACAATTCATCTGCTATCTTCCTGTCATTAGCCAAACGCGGCACTTTATTTTGTCCGCCTAATTTACCCTGCGAACGCATATAGTTTATAAAGGTATCCTTCTTTAAGCTTTGGATGATCAAAGGTTGCAAAATGTTACCGTCTATAAGGTCAAAATAGTAAATATTTTTTTGTTGAAGCGCTTTATCTACCTTAATACTTAAAGCTTTTAAATCTTTAGGCTCACTACCAAACTCCACAAACCATTCGTGGTAAGGTAACTGCCCCTGTGGTGGATTTACTTGCGGAGCCACAGTAAATTCTACTATATCAATCCCTTCTTCATTAGCTACATTCATTAATGCCTGCTCAACTTCCTCGCCAATTACATGCTCGCCAAAGGCAGATATATAATGTTTAATACGCCCGGTTACTACAATTTTATAAGGATTTTTGGATACAAACTTTACCGTATCGCCAATACTATAACCCCACAAACCTGCATTTGTGTTTAGTATTAGCGCGTAATTTTTATCCAGTTCCACGTCCTCTAAACTTATGCGGGTAGGGTTTTCGTTAAAGTATTCGTCACTTGGTATAAACTCATAAAATATGCCCGAGTTAACCAATAGCAATAAGCCTTTTTCTTTTTGCGAATCCTGGAAAGCGATAAATCCTTCAGAAGCAGGGTAGGTTTCAATAGTGTCAATATTAAAGCCTATACTTTCTTCCATACGGGAGCGGTAGGGCTCGTAATTTACCCCGCCATATACAAATAGTTTAAAATTGGGAAAGATATCTTTAATTTTTTTACCCCCTTTTAATCCAGATAGCCTATCAAAATACATCTGGCACCAGGGTGGTATGCCTGATATCAAGCACATATCTTCGTTTGCAGTTTCCTTTACTATGGCATCCACCTTTTCTTCCCAATCTTCAATGCAGTTTACTTCATAGCTGGGTAAACGGTTTTTTTGCAGGTAGCCTGGTACGTGGTGTGCCACTATGCCTGATAGCCTGCCGGTTTGGATACCCGCCTTGGTAGACAGTACCGGGCTGCCTTGCAGAAATATCATTTTACCATCCACAAAATCGGCATTACCAGTTTCATGAATATAGCTTAGTAAAGCATTACGCGCAGCGTTAATGTGCTCGGGCATACTTTCTTTAGAGATAGGAATATATTTTACGCCTGATGTTGTACCCGATGTTTTGGTGAGATAGGTTGGCTTACCCGGCCACATGACGTTTTCTTCGCCCGCGGTTACCCGTTCGATATAAGGGCGAAGTTCTTCATAATCACGTATGGGGACGTGTTTTTTAAAGTCCTCGTACGTTTTGACCTGATCAAAATGATGGTCTTTACCAAATTGGGTGTTTTTGGCTTGAGTAATTAAGCTATCAAATGTTTTTTGCTGTAATTGTACACCATTACGGCGTATGTGGTTCAAATCCCTGTTTACCCACGCCGCGAACACCTTACTTAACAGGACCTTTAAACCCATGATCTTTTTAATTGGTTTCGGCAATATCGTCATCTACATCCTGATGACTATAGATTAATTTACGATAGGTTACTGCCAGTATAATATTAACAAAAGGATAGGTAAATATTATGGTTATTGATACAAACGGATAATATTGCGCGACAATTGCGGGTAATGCAATAAATAGTAAAATAATGCACAACATAGTCAATACCTTTAAAAAATATCCCCTGGTTAGTTCAAAACTTTGCTTTAAAGATTCAAAAGCACCTGATTGATCATCCACTATAAAATTGTTGAAAAACATTATTCTCAACGCTAAAAAAAGCCCTATAAAAGTAGCTAGTATTTCAACCGCAGTTTGGATATTAGGATATTTGTCAAGCAATGCTATTAAAAAGTGAAAATTGGTTATTAAAAAGGCTAATAAGAAAACCACTATTAAATAGCTTACAATCATTTTAAAGGCGGGTAATACCTGCGATATTTCAAACTCATAGTATTCACTATCAATTAGTGTAAATATCAATTTATATAGCCCTAATGTGGTATAAGCCTGCATAAATATTAATATAAATGATACCGCCATTTTACCTGCAAACGCCTCTGGAGTTACCAAAAATTGGGTAATTACTGCTAAAACAGACAATAGCAAAAATGATATAGTAGAATAAACTATAATAGTTACAAAGTTATTTTTGAAAATATTCCATGCAGTTTTGGTGGTCTCTGCAACAGAAAAAGGGTGGTACATATATATAGTTTATGATCTGTTTAATATTAAACGCTTCCAAAAATCCTGCATAAAACCCAGGCCATATGCGGTTAATTGAATAAAGGAGGCGATTACACTCAAAAATGCGATTTTTAATGATTTGTTTTTCCACCAGGCATGAAAAAATATCAACAAAACAATAATACCTAATATAATATTACAAAACACAGCCAATTGCCAGTTTAATAAGTTGCTGATAATAGTAAATAATAAACCCAGTGTAAAAGTTGCCGGGAAAAAATGTACCACTTTTAAGCCTTTTGGGAAGAATTTGTAAATATTAATACGTGCTCGCCCAAAAAAGTGTATTTGTTTATAAAACTGGTAAAAGTTAGCGCGCCTTTTATGGTATACCTTAGCATCGGGTATTAAACCAATTTTAAAACCCATAGAGTGTATACGAATACTATACTCAATATCCTCGCCCAATCGGGTAATAATAAAGCCGCCTGCCTTTTCCCACACCTGGCGGGATATACCCATATTAAAACTACGTGGGTGAAACTGGCCAATGCCTTTTTTATTGCCTCGTATACCGCCCGTTGTAAAAGGGGAGGTCATGGAATAACTGATGGCTTTTTGTGTGGGTGTAAATGATGGGTGTGCCGCATCGGGGCCACCGTATGCATCCAGCCAGTTTTTATTTAACGAGTCGTTTACTATCTGCAGGTAATTTTCGGGTATCAGGCAGTCTGAGTCGAAAATGATAAAATAATTGCCCTGTGCGCGCTCAAATGCATAATTACGGGCAAATCCCTGCCCCTCATTAGGCTTTACAAAATACTTTACATTTAATTTATCAGCAAAGCTATTTACTATAGCTGCTGCATCCCTAACAGAACCATCCTCGATCACCAAAACCTCAAACTGTGTGTAGGTTTGCAGTACCAATGTTTCCAGCAGTTCTTTAATTTCCTGCGGACGATTGTATAAGGGAACGATTATAGAAAAAAACATGGGTTAGTGAGTGGTTGATTGGGTTGATTGAGTTAAGTGGTTTTTAATTTTCATCGGCTTAATGGATAGGTAACTTAATTAACCTAATCTAACTTAATAAACTAATCAACTTTTAAATAACATCTTCCACCTGGTATTTATTGCGCTCGGGGGCGCTGCGCGAAACCATTTCGGCAATAAAACCCGTTAAAAACAATTGTGTGCCTACTACAATAGCAGTTAGCGCTATGTAGAAAAGAGGTTTATCAACTACATCCCTGTTGTATGTATGATGATTAGCAATAGCATACAGCTTTTCTGCAATTAGCCATATAGCACAAATACTACCTGCCAAAAAGCTCAACACACCCAACGAACCAAACAGGTGCATAGGCCGCTTACCAAATTTTGAAACAAACATAATAGATAACAGATCCAACGGGCCACGGATGAACCGTTGTAAGCCGCCAAATTTAGTTACCCCAAATTTACGTGCCTGGTGCTGCACCACTTTTTCGCCTATGCGATTAAAGCCTGCCCATTTGGCAATAACGGGTATATAACGGTGCATTTCGCCATATACCTCAATGTTTTTAACCACTTCGTTACGGTAGGCTTTTAAACCGCAATTCATATCATGCAGTTTAATGCCCGACAAACTGCCGGTAACACCATTATATAGTTTTGTAGGGATGGTTTTGCTTATGGGGTCATGACGCTCTTTCTTCCAACCACTTACCAGGTCATAATGTCCTCCTTTTATCATACGGTATAGTTCGGGTATTTCATCAGGGCTATCCTGTAGGTCCGCATCCATAGTAATAACAACCTCGCCCTGGGCAATTTCAAAACCTTTATTTAATGCGGCTGATTTACCGTAGTTGCGCCTGAATTTAATGCCCTTTATAAATGGGTTGCTTTGACGCAATTGTACTATCAGATCCCATGATCCATCCTTACTGCCATCATCAATCAGGATGATCTCATACAAAAAATCATTTTCGCCCATTACACGGCTTATCCACGAGGTTAGCTCGGGCAATGATTCAACCTCATCATAAACAGGTACTACTACTGATATATTCATTTTTTGGTTAAGATAGGATAGGGTGTAAGTAAACCGTTTTCTCCATCCACCACAAAAATATAAAAAATGAGTTATCCTTTACTAAAACTTAAACGTGTATAAAAAAATAGTAACATTTTAGATAATTGCTATGCACGCATAAACATTTTTATATGTTTGTCGTTAAATCGACATCATATAAAATCTAATTTTATAGGCAATTTATTTATGAAAATACGATTAATGTCATATCTGGCTGTATTCATTATCCTTTTTGGGATATTTGAAACCGGTATCCGTTTGGTTGTATCATCAATTGCCTCGCAACATAAAATTGAACTTGCTTTAGTCACTGATCAGGAAGATGACGATGCGACGAAAGAACGTGAGCGCATAAATGAAAGAGTTGCTAAAGAATATATTGTGGAATATGCTAAGCATTTATTTTTGTTACCTGAATGTAATTTAAAAATAACTTTGGCTAAATACGTAGGCAATTTCTCCTATCAATTCTATTCAGAGGTACTTACTCCACCTCCTAACTGTTAATAATATACGCTATCTACCTATTACCGATGTTTATACATCGGGCCGATTTACTGTATTTTATTATTAACATTTATATAAAAGATCATGAAAACTTTCTTAAGTATTTTCGCATTAACTATATTTTCTGTTGTTGGTTATAGCCAAACCCGCTTTAGTGACGAACAATTAAAAAAAGATGTAAAACCTATATCAGGCTCGTTAGCGGTAGTTAACGCTATACAACCGGTAACTTATTCCTATAAAACAAAAGATTATAAACAACTGGAGCTGCCAACCGGAACACAGTATGGCTTTATGGTTGGCAATGTAGAGGAAGTATATCCGGCAGCAATAATCAGCAAAAATAAATACGTTACTGTGGGCAAAAACAATATTAAGGCTACCGAAATAAAAGCGGTAGATGTGCAAAGCCTGATACCTGTTTTGCTAAGTGCTATAAAAGAGCAGCAACAACAAATTGATAGTTTAAAGGAGCAGGTGAAAGCCTTGAAAAAGTAAGTTGTTAAGTTTTTTAAGTAAAAGCCTTTAAACGAAAGTTTAGGGGCTTTTTTGTTCAATTGCATTGATTAATCAAATTGTCCCTGCAACTTAGCCAACCGGTTAATCATTTGGCCTAATTTTTCCTGTTCACTTTTAACAAATCGTTCGCGGATGTAGAATGTACAAACCGATATTAAACCCACATAGCTGGTATAAACGATAATTTTAAATGTGGTTGATGCGCTCTCTAAAACCTCGTAAAAATATAGCAACAGGCCCGCACTGATTAAGATCACATAGGCATAATACATCCATCCATAAATTTTTGCCCGGTTGTGTTGATATTCTTTAAGGCTTTGCAGGTAATCTGCCGGGTTTATGGTGATATCTTGCTTGCTGATAATACGGTAATCTCTTAGCATCATTAAAGCGTAAAGTAAAATGGTTACTACCAAAATACCTATGCCTAAATAGGTTACCCATGATTGAAATACAAAAAATAGCATCACCGCTAAAATTGCCCATAGCGTTATTACCATAGTGGTTATGTTCCAAAGCAGTTTTTGGCTTATCCCACTTATCCCTTTTTTTACTTGCTTCAGCACTTCATCCACCGAAAGCTGATCTTGCTTTGGCTGTCCCTGCCAAACCGACATCAATTGATCAAAGTCTTTCATATTGGTTATATAATTCTGTTAATCTTTGTTTAATGCGGAAAACCTTAACTCTAAGGTTTCCTTCTGATATACCCGAAATTTCAGCGATTTCAGGGTAGGGCACCTCATCAAGTACCATGGTTATTATAATTCTTTCTGATTCTTCCAGTTTTGATATACACTTATATAGCAGGGACACCTGCTCGTTTTTTTCAGATATTATTTCGCCGGTGGTTTCTTCCAGCTCGGGAGTTAATTCATCTTTCGCTTGTCGTTTTTCTGATCGCAGGTAGGTGAGGCAGGTATTTACGGCTATACGGTATATCCAGGTAGATATCATGGCCTGGTTACGGAATTTGTCCAGATTTTGCCAAACCTTTAAAAAAGTTTCCTGCATTAAATCATTCGCAGAATCCTCATCACCGGTATAACCATAGCATAAATGATAAATCTTTTTAGAATTAGCTTCAAAAATCTTCTTAAATGCTGCCTCTTTATCTGCTGCCACTTGTAGTTAATAATATATCCTGTTAGATGATAAAGCAAATATAATGTTACAATCCGTAAATATTCTTATTGAACCAGGGTAGCTTGCTTTCGGCCTCGTCCAATAAAACATTGTAGTCATTGCTGTAATCAAACTGCAGGTCCTCATGTAGTTTTTGTATCAGGCCGCGTATCTTTTCAACTTGTCTTACTAATATCAGGCGTAGTGGTTTGTAGGATGATCGTCTGTCGGTGTATTGCAGGTAGTTAGTGCAGAAGTTGATAATTAGGTCTATTTCCGCACCTTTTGAGGCCATAAACTTGGTGTGCTTTCCTATTAATCTTAATATTTTACGCATGCTTTTAGCGGCCAGATAACTTTGTGCTGGTAGTTGACTAAACATAAAACCAACTTCGGCTTTTACTTTTTCAATAAAGGCGGGTTCATCATGCGCCTCAAACAGCAAATAGGCTAATAGTTCCTTGTTTTCTTTTTTATGCCGAGCCAGGCGCAGGGTTAATTCCGTTATCTGTTCGGCAGGTAAATGCTGTAACTCTTTCTTTATATGCTGTAAGCCATAAGTAATTGTGCTCATGTTGTATTAAATAGTTTAGCAAAGTACTAAATAGTTGTAGTTTTGCAGTCTTAATTACACTGAATGCAAAAAAGTAAATTAACCCTGTATATATTCATAGCGCTTATACTGGGTGTTGTTACCGGGTATATTTATAACGCTAAGGTAATTAACCCCTATAATAGCAAAATTAATGCCGCCGAAACCAGCATACAAATCATTAACGCCCGCCTGGTAACTTTAAAAGATACAAACGCTGTAACTTATAAAGAGTTAAAAGCAGAACGGGCTGTACAGATAACCATTCGTAAAGAGAATGATGAGATACGCGAGAGTAAAATACAGTACTTCAGTATTTTAAGTGATATATTTTTACGGTTGATTAAAATGATTGTAGCTCCATTAGTGTTTACTACGTTGGTAGTAGGTGTAGCTAAGGTTGGCGACATAAAAGCCGTTGGACGTATAGGTAGCAAAACACTATTATGGTTTTTAAGCGCCACACTGGTATCATTATTATTAGGAATGGTGCTGGTTAATTTTTTTAAACCGGGCGAAGCTATGCACCTGATGTTACCTGATAATAATGTGAGTACTGGGGTAAAAGGTGCGGCTTTATCATTAAGAGAATTTATATCACACGTTTTCCCGAAAAGTATTTTTGAGGCCCTGGCCAACAACGAGATATTACAGATAGTGGTTTTTGCCCTGTTTTTTGGCGTTGCTACAGCGGCAATAGACGAAAAAGGTGAAGTGGTTATCAAGGCGATGGATGCCATTGCCCATGTGATATTAAAAATAACTGGGTATGTTATGAAACTGGCGCCTATTGCAGTTTTTGGGGCAATTACAGCCATTATAGCCAAACAGGGCTTGGGCATAATATCCACATACGCAATTTTTATAGTTGAGTTTTATTTCTCCCTGATAATACTTTGGCTGGTTATTGTTTTTGCAGGATATGCAGTACTACGTCGTCGAGCCTTTCATTTGGTAGGCAAGATAAAGGATGCTATGATGATAGCCTTCAGTACATCAACCAGCGAAGCCGCCTATCCTAAAGTGCTGATTGAAATGGAACGTTTTGGCTGCAGTAATAAAATTGTAAGCTTTGTATTGCCATTAGGTTATTCATTTAATCTGGATGGTTCCATGATGTATATGACCTTTGCATCCTTGTTCCTGGCACAATCATATGGTATTCATTTATCTTTCTCACATCAGCTAACCATGCTGTTGATATTAATGTTAACCAGCAAAGGTGTTGCAGGAGTTCCAAGAGCCTCGTTAGTGGTTATAGCGGGCACTATTGCTATGTTTAATATTCCCGAGGCGGGTTTAGCTCTTCTTATAGGCATTGATCCATTATTAGATATGGGCCGTTCAGCAACCAACGTTTTAGGTAATGCAATGGCAACTGCCGTAGTGAGTAAGTGGGAGGGAGAACTCGATTAACTATGTTATTTCTTAATTCAATAAATCTATAATTCAATAAAAGTTTATGCAAAATCGCGGCAAAAAAATATTTCTACTGCTAACTATCACCGTACCTTTTCTGTTTTATTGCCTTTACTATTACGGTATGATGGTGAAAAACGCGCCCTATAAATTTGCCGAATTTGATTCACTGGTGTTTCAATATGGCGAAAGCGATAGCCTTATTAATAAATACAATTCAAAAACAGGCGAGTATCAATATGTAAATGCTAATGATTCATTAATCAAAATGAATTTGCGCCTAAATAAAGACGACTTACTTTACCTGCACCGTAAAGCTGCCGACCTGGGTTTTTGGGATTTCCCTTCATTAGAGTTGGGCGATACCGCCACAAGGAATGGGGTTAAGCCACCACGCTATTTAATGGAGTTTAACTATAAGCGCAAAAGCAAAAAGGTATTGTTTGATGCCTCATTTAATGGCCCCGCCAAGTTAAAAGATGCTAACGAGCGTCTGATCAAAGAGATTATGAATGTTTTGACCGATAAAGAGGCGAAACAGAAAAAATAAATAGTGCTTGTTTATTGCAATAGGATTTTCTATATTTGCACCTCAAAATTTAAAACAATAATTAACAAACCATGTACGCAATAGTAAGTATAGCCGGACAGCAATTTAAAGTTGCTAAAGACCAGCAGATCTTTGTACACAGATTACAGGGAGATGAGGGCGCTAGTATTGAATTTGACAATGTGTTGTTAGCAGAAAACGAAGGTAAATTCAAATTAGGTACTGATTTGAAAAGCGCTAAAGTATCAGCTAAGATCTTGTCGCATTTAAAAGGTGATAAAGTGATCATTTTCAAAAAGAAAAGAAGAAAAGGTTACAAAAAGAAAAACGGTCACCGTCAGCAGTTTACCAAAATTGAGATTACCGGTATAACATTATAATTCAATTTAAAATCGAAGTTGTTAACAGCTTCATTAAAGATATAAGAAAATGGCACACAAAAAAGGGGCCGGTAGTTCCAGAAACGGCCGCGAGTCACATAGCAAACGTTTAGGTATCAAGATATTTGGTGGTCAGCCGGCAATTGCAGGTAACATCATCGTACGTCAGCGTGGTACAAAACATAATCCGGGCCTTAATGTAGGTATCGGCAGAGACCATACTTTATTTGCATTAGCTGCGGGTGAAGTAGTTTTCAAGAAAAAAGCAGATAACCGTTCATACGTATCAGTTATTCCTTTTGCAACTGCACCAGTAGCAGAAGATGCCGCTCCGGCACCTAAAGCTAAAGCAGCAGCAAAACCGGTAGCTGAAAAAGCACCTGAAGTAGTTGCAGAAGCAGCAACAACTCCGGCTGAAGAAGCGGCACCTGCACCTAAAGCTAAAAAAACAGCAGCTCCTAAAAAGAAAGCAGCTGATACAGAAGAAGCAGCACCAGCTGAGTAATCAGTATCGCGTAAATAATCAAAAAAAGCCCGTATCAAATCGATACGGGCTTTTTGCTGTAAAATTTTTTTTGAGGTTACAATGGGGTAGGCACAGGCACCAGTTTAAAGTTAAGCGGTACGTTATAAGCTACTCGTACAGGTTTGCCATTATGCATACCCGGTTTCCATTTGCGCAGGCTATTTACCACGCGTAATACTTCTTTATCCTGGGCGGGGATTAACCCGTTTACTATTCTGGCATTGCTTACGGTGCCATCCTTTTCAATCACCAGGGCAACTATTATTTTTCCCTGTACGTTTTGTGTGCGCACGAAATGTAGGTATTTAATGCTTTTCAAGCGTTCGTAAAATCTATCCATGCCACCTTTGTATTCGGGCATCACTTCAACAGGGGTGGTGTATATCACATCGCCATCGGGTGTAATGGTATTGACCGTATTAGTGGCATTACCTTGTGCATATAAACTCAATGAGCACGCAGAGGTTATCAAAATAAAAAGCAATTTTTTCATGTCAATTTATTAATGATCAATTTATAATAAAATAGGAGTACACATCGCCGCGCATTGCACTTTGATTAGGTTTATATAAAGTTAGTGATTTTTTGATTAGGAAGTAAAATAATGGAGGGGTATAAATTGAATCTGTAAATAAGCGTATAATATCTTTAGTTCACCTGTTTTTATCGACCAAATATAATTTTGTATAAATATATAACTTATTGTATTTCAACAATTTATTAGATATATATAAATTTATTAGTAAACTGTAATTTTATTATGCCTGTAAATCGCCCATATTCGCCAAATAAAATTCTGAATATTGATTTTTACAAAATTATGTATCTATTTTACAATAAGTTATGCAGCTTATATCTATTAATAGTTATATCGATAGTAGGCCTCTTTAAAATCTTTGCCCATATCCATAAATCGGGTAGCTACTCCTTTTAAAAACTCTTCATCCAGTATTTCAAACACGCTGTTAACGCCATCGGTTAGGTCCATCTCGGCCAGCTTGTAGCTTTGCTCCAGTATCCCCTTCTCTATCTTCACAATAAACTTTTGGTTCATACTAAAAATGGTTATTTTAAATTCAGGGTGGGGTAGTTCTGCAATTACTCTCATGTTATGATTAGTGAATGAGTGATCTATTGAATTATTGATTGTTGACAAAACCGTTAAGAGGATTTTTGCCGTTTAGTGTTCCAAATGAGGCGATAGGCTTAAACCGGGCAAACAGTTCTTCGCTATACCAATTTTCTTCTCTTGTTTTTTTGATCACCTCAGCATGTTCGCGCGAGCCATAAGCAAAAGCCTTTACATCATCTACGCTTTCCCAAATAGAAAAGGTAGCCGCCCGGTAATAAGGCGCTTCCCCAATACCAAAAGAAGTGATGAAGCCCTTGGAGGATCTCATTAAATTGGCTACGCCATCTACATTGCTCCAAAATCCTTTAAATTTGTTTAGCCTGATCGTTGCACGGGTTAGTACCGCAATCGGACCGCCATAATCTGCTATTGGCGGCGAAGCAAACGGGTTTATACCATCCCATTTACCATGGCTTTGTATAGGCTCGCATAACAAGGTCCATTTTTCGCATTTAAAAGCCCGCCACCAGCCCGAAATGAATGACGCATGGTAGAAGTCATCAAAATCCTTTCGACTCTCCCAGGTGGCTAAAATGGCCCATTGCCGCCAATCGGGTTTCAGGTCGAACGTGCCGTTTTTGCCGCTGCCCATTAGTTTCCAGAATTTGCAGTGTTTATTTAGCCTAAGTGGCAAGCGATGCACAGCCATAGACAGTAATGCAAATGGGATAAATACTTTTGGGTAGCGGACTATAGTGAGGCTAACGATCATTGCTGCGAATTAAAAGATTAAATATGATATTCCGCTTATTTAATTTAACTCTGTACAGCATAAATTTGTACAATGGCAGAAGATCTAAGCATTTCAACATCAAGTAACAAAGTGGAGCAATATACAGCGTTACTACCGCAAATTGAAGCATTGGTAGCCGGCGAGCCTGATCTGATTGCTAACCTGGCCAATATATGCGCCGCGTTAAAGGAACAGTTTAAGTGGTTTTGGGTTGGTTTTTATATGGTGAAGGATGGGGAGTTAGTGCTTGGCCCTTTTCAGGGACCGGTAGCTTGTACGCGCATTACCAAAGGTAAAGGCGTTTGTGGCGCAGCCTGGAAACAAAGTAAAACCTTGGTAGTGTCCGATGTGGATGCTTTTCCCGGGCATATTGCCTGTAGCTCATTATCCAAGTCTGAAATTGTAGTGCCTTTATTTCATAACAATACAGTTGTTGGTGTGTTGGATGTTGATAGTGAAAATCTTTCATGTTTTGACGATATAGATGCTAAATATTTAGAGCAGGTGGTGGGGCTGATAAACTTTAATGCGTAAAATATTTTTGATATCCGGCTTGGGTGCTGATACCCGTTTGTATAATAATATAGACCTATTGGATAATGAAGTGATACCTGTTGATTGGATCGAACCCAATTTAACAGATACTTTAACAAACTATGCACAAAAACTTATAAAGCAATATCATATAACCAGTGGTTCAATTGTTATTGGTACGTCGTTAGGAGGGATGATTGCGATTGAGATAGCTAAGCAGGTAGCTTTAAATAAAGTGATATTGATATCAAGCATTAAAGCAATTAATGAAGCGCCCTGGTATTTTAATGCGTTCCGCAAGTTACCCTTGTACAAGCCGATTTCTGGTGAGGTTTTAAAGAAATTAGGCTTTTTAATGAGGCCCGTTTTCGGAAAATTTACAGCAGATGATTTATGGATATTTGAAGATATGCTAAAAAAATCATCTCCCAAATTTGTAAAGTGGGCCTTAAAGGCAGTTCTGGCTTGGAAAAACGAAACTATACCGCCAAATGTTTATCATCTGATAGGCGATAAGGATATGGTGTTCTCTTACAAACAAATAAAGGACGCTACCGTAATTAAAGACGGTACCCATATTATGGTATTTAATAAAGCCAAACAAATCAACAAAATATTAAAAGGAATATTAAAGAAGAAATGAAGCTACCGCAGGAATTTTACCAGGGTGATGATGTAGTGGCCATCAGCCGGAGTTTAATAGGTAAGTACTTGTTTACCTGTATTGATGGTGTAATTACCGGCGGATACATTGTTGAAACAGAAGCTTACAATGGAATTGTCGACAGGGCTTCGCATGCCTTTGGTGACCGCCAAACTCCACGAACCAAAACTATGTTTGAGCAGGGAGGGATAGCCTATGTTTATTTATGCTATGGTATACATGAAATGTTTAATGTGGTTACATCAGTTGAAGGGCAGCCCCATGCCGTACTAATAAGGGCCATTAATCCTACTGATGGCTTGGATATAATGCAGTTTCGCCGCTATATGCCGATGGTTAAATCGTCGATAACTTCGGGGCCGGGTTCTGTTGCTAAAGCGTTAGGGATATCTCGAACGTTAAATGCTGTAAGTTTACAGGGCGATAAGATATGGATAGAAGATAGGGGATTGACTTTTCACGAGGATCAGATAGCAGCTGTACCTCGTGTTGGTGTTGATTATGCAGGAGAAGATGCATTTTTACCTTATCGTTTTTATGTAAAAGGCAACCCCTACGTAAGTAAACCCAATAACAAACACTAATCTTGAGCTATAATCATAGGGGTGTGGTCTCGATGATGTTTGCTTATTTTTTTAAACCTGCCGTACAGTAAAATAGCCGACACCATTAAGCCAACAACTAATCCATACCAAATACCGGATACACCTAACGAAAGCGATATTCCCAAGTAATAGCCCAAGGGTAATCCTATTACCCAATAAGCTAAAAAGGTAATAAATGTAGGGATATTTACATCGCCCATGCCACGCAATACGCCCAAGCCAACCACTTGTGTACCATCAAATAATTGAAAGATGGCGGCTATGATAAGTAATTGTGCTGCAATAAATATAACATTGGTATCTGAAGTATACATCCAGGGTAATATATGGTTTCCAATAGTAAATATCATCGCCGTAAGGCACATAAAGGCGATTACCACATGGTAACTTGCATTGGTTGCCAAACGCAGCTTGTTATGATCTTTAATACCAAAATAATTTCCTGATTTAATTGCGGCTGCCGCGGCAAAGCCGCTCGACATCATATAGGTTATAGAAGCCAAATTTATAGCTATTTGATGTGCCGCCAGTTCAACCAACCCAATTGTGCCCACTAAGACTGCCGCGCCGCTAAATGCGCTCACTTCAAAGCCATATTGCATAGCAACAGGTGCGCCAATACCTAATATTTGAAAGCAGCGTATACGGTCAATATTTTTGATCGCAAAGCTTCTTAAATACACTTTAAAGTTTTTAGACCGGAAAACATATATGCCCATCACTAAAGCCATTACGCACCGATCAATTAAAGTACTGTAACCCACGCCAATAATGCCCATAGGATCAAGACCAAACAAGCCCTTTACAAAAGTTATACCCAGGCATATATTCAATACGTTTCCCCATATAGATATCATCATGGCTTGTTTAGTGAAGCCCAATCCTTCAGCAAACTGTTTAAAAGTGTTAAAAATCAGCATTGGGATAATAGATAAAGCCAACAATAGGAGAAAGGGCTTAGCCTGAATTACAACCGCTGGCGATTGATCAAGATGGTCTAAAAAATAAACTGCACCTATTGATATTAATCCAAAAAGTACTATGCCGCTTATTAAATTTATTAATAAACTATTGGATAGGAGTTGCCCGCATTCTGCATAATCTTTACGGCCATTATTTTGTGCGATGAGTGGGGTGGACCCATACGATATACCTATACCTATAACCATTGGCACTACAAAAATACTACTGGCTAATGATACCGCGGCTAAACTAACAGTACCGGCAAAATGGCCAACAATAATGGTATCAGAGGTATGCACTAAAGTATGCCCCAACTGCGATATTACAACAGGGATGGCCAGCTTTAAGTTATCGCGGTAATAAGTTTTATATTTATTATATAAAGATATCATTATGTAGCAAAGGTAACCACTTGCGTATATTTAGCAGGCAGTATAATATTCTTCCTTTTCGGTAGTGTGGATACAGATGATACCCGATAATACCAGGTTAACCAATATGCGCTGGCTTGCCCGTCGGCCCTGTTTAAGTAAATCGCTACACTCTTTTACAGTTATTCTTTCCGCATTTTCCAGGTACTCCAATAAGGTTTTTTCTTTGGCTGAGTATTCTATCAGCACGCCATTATTATCGGCTGATCGTTTTAATACATCAACAACAATTTTACTGGCCAGTATGCTTTTATCTTTTACGCGAACATAAACCCACCACTTGCCGTCTTCGGCCAAAGCGTAATGGGGTTTCAGGTTACTTTCAGGGGTGTCAACCACCAATACCAACTTATCATCTACATACACCTCTTCAAATACAGGTTCTAAAGCAGGTTTAGCAAACATATGCGCCGCACGGGTTATCATATATCGTTCTTCATCCTCAGATTTTACACCTTTAATAGTGCCATCATCGGCAACACCAATAAGCAACCGGCCACCTTTATTATTTGCGAATGAAACCATGGTACGTGCTATTTTTTCGCAACTGGTAATGGTTTTTTTAAAGTCGAGCGATACACCTTCACCTTCAAAAATTTGCTTTTTGATGTTCATAAATTCTCTTTATAAAGGTTGTAAGGTGTATATATACCCATCCATCTATCTGTATTAGTAAGCGGTGTAAATCCAAATTGACTATAAAGCCTATGAGCATCAACCGTAGCTAATGTCCATCTACGTAAGCCTTGTAATTCAGGGTGGTTTTTAATAGTTTGTAATAGCCACTTTGATAGGCCAATTCCTCTATGATCTGTTAATACAAATACATCGCATAAATAAGCAAAAATGGCTTTATCAGTAATTACACGGGCAAAACCAACTTGTTTACTATGCTTATAAATACCGAAGCATATGGAATTTTCTATTCCTGTTTTAAGCTTTTCTAATGGTATTCCTTGCGACCAATATGATTCTTTATCTAAATAATTGTAGATAATATCAATGTCTAATAAATCTTTATCAATAGATATTTTAAAACCTTGGTTTATATAAAATTCATCATTAATAAATACCCGCATATTATACTACCTCTATAAAATCTAAATTGCGTAAATATACCTCGTTGCTCAGTGATACGCAGACCTCACCGCTTTTATTATAAATATCAATAGGGTGCGATTTAATATATTTTCCCGCGGTATTTAAAATATGCTCAGCTTCGGTAATTTCAGCATTATCTAATTTAATATCGAAGTATAAATCAGTTAAACCGGCCTTTAAAAATTGTATCTCGGCCGACTTTGACCAGGCTACTATACGATAGCCCTTTTTTGTAAATAATTGATGAAATAATAATGGATAAAAAGGATCGGCAGCCGTATATATAGTGCCACCAAATATAGACCCATTATAGTTTCTGTTTAAAAAACTCTTACTGATTTTTACACGTGCTCCGGTAAAATCTTTCTCAAAATTTATTACCCAAATACGCTGAAAAAATAAAGGTGGGTAGAAACGCATTATCCATTTCAATAAACCTTCAGATACTACCATACGCCTAAATATCAGAAATTAAACGTTAAGTTACGCTATAGATGTATAAATTGTTGAGATTTTGAGAATATATATAAAAAACACATAATTAACATTATGTAAAGTAATAATGTGTAAATTAAGCCCGATCAAATTAATCAGGCTTAATTACTATATCCCCGCTATTTACCTAATGCTTCAATTTTTGCTTTTATAAGATTAGCATTGGCCACATCTCCTTTACCTAAATAATAATTTTTCAAATTAGTTAAAGCGTCTTCAGATTTTGGATCAATATCCACAGCTTTTAATAAGTATGGTTTTGCCGGCTCAAACATTTCTCTTGATTTTGCAAGAGCCAGGTCAAATTCCTTTTGCTTATTCGCGGGTAATTGATTTGCAGCATTGTACATATCAATAGCGGGGCTTAGAAGCACATATCCCATATTTAAATTAGCTTCAAAGTAATTAGGGTCTATTTCTAAAGCTTTTTTATACATATCGGCAGCTTTGCCAAAATTAATTGCTCGTTGTTCTTGTAATTTAGCTTTTGCAACAGCATCTTTTGATTTAATTAACTGGTCTTTAAGGTCTTCTGCAGCTTGCGAGTATGCTATACCTGCATAATAATACAACTGTTTGTTTTTAGGATCATTTTTTATAGTAGCATCCAGTTGATTAAGCACTTCTTGCAGTTTGTTGGTTTGTAGATAAATTTCAATTTGTCTTTTACGAAGATCAGCATTAGTAGGATACTTTGTAATGCCTTCATTTACAGTTTTTAGTGCTGCAGTGGTGTCATTTAAGTTTAAATAAATGTTCGACAATTCAAAATATACTAAATCTTTTTTAGAATAATTTGTAGTTAGTAACTTATTATAGTGAGTGGCAGCTACCGGATAATTATTTAAATTAACTGCCGCTAATCCTGTATAATATATTGCATTAGTATCATCGGGCATGTATTGTCTGTAACGGTCAAATGAATTATAAGCTAAGTCATATTTTTTATTGGTATATTCATTTACGCCCTGGGTTAGGTTATATTGAGCCAGGCTTAGGGTAGCTGCTTCAAGTAACCCTTTGTATTCGCCTTTTGTATCAAGTTCCTTAGCTTTGGTCATTGCTTCTTCGGCAATGGTATATAAAGGCAATGAAGTGGTTGCTACGGTATCTTGGTTAGATAAATCAGCATATATGGCTGCTTTTAAAGCATAAGTTTGTGGTAACGTTGCTGTTTTTGCATTAGCTGCAGCTTTATCAATAGCAATTTTAGCAGTATTCAACCCCTTTTTTGCTAATGCATCGGCTTGTGCTGCTCTTAATGATTGAACTTTTTCGTACCCCTCCAGTGCGTTATTTAATTCGCTTTTTTGTGCAAAAGCCGTTACTGATATTACGCCTAACAGGCCTGCTATCAAAAATTTAATTTTCATAGTGTATATTTTACTGTTTAGTTTATAATTTTTTTTATTATGTGATATATGGATTATATCTTACTGCAATATCGCAGTAATTTAAATTAATAACAAGTAACGTTTTTATAAAAAAGCCAATGCAATAGCTAAGTAACTATAAACATTGGCTTTTATTATAATAAAAAACGATTATTCGGTAACATTATCATCTGTTGGTTCTGTTTTGGTACCCGCAGTATCCGTACTTTCACCTTCGATTGATACTTCATTTTCGCCACCTTCCACTTCTTCCTCCTCTTCTTCGTGTTCAATTTTGGCTACAGATGCAATTTCGTCATTGCCTTTAAGTGTAATTAGCCTCACTCCTTGCGTTGCACGTCCCATTACCCTTAACTCGCTTACGGCAATACGTATAATAACTCCCGAGCGGTTAATGATCATCAAATCTTCATTATCGGTAACACCTTTAATAGCAACCAGGTTACCGGTTTTTTCAGTAACACTCAACGTTTTTACACCTTTACCCCCGCGGTTTGTTACACGGTAATCATCTATGTCAGTACGTTTACCGTAGCCTTTTTCAGATACCACCAATACCGTAGTTTCCGGATCATCAATACTTATCATACCTACTACTTCATCGCTCTCGCTATCCAATGATATACCACGCACACCGGTTGCAGTACGACCCATAGGGCGAACAGTAGACTCATTAAAGCGAATAGCCCTACCTGATTTAAGCGCCATTACAATTTCGCTGTTACCGCTGGTTAAGTTTGCTTCTAATAATGAATCACCTTCATTAATGTTTATAGCATTGATGCCATTAGCACGCGGGCGTGAATAAGCTTCTAATGAAGTTTTTTTGATGGTACCTTTGCGGGTACACATTATGATAAAGTTATTTTCCAGGTACTCTTTATCTTTCAGGCTTATTAGTTTAATATAGGCCTTAATGTTTTCCTCTTTAGGGATATTAATGATATTTTGTATCGCCCTCCCTTTTGAGGTGCGGGTACCTTCTGGTATTTCAAACACCCGCAACCAGAAGCATTTACCGGTTTCGGTAAAGAACAGCATATAATTATGGTTGGATGCGATCAATAAATGCTCAATAAAATCAGCATCGCGGCTATTGCTGCCTATTGATCCTTTACCACCCCTGCCCTGCCTGCGATATTCTGTTAATGAGGTACGTTTAATATATCCTTCGTGCGATATGGTAATTACCACATTCTCATCCTCAATAAAGTCTTCGGTATTCATTTCGGCAGATGAGTGTACCATTTCGGTTTTACGCTCATCTCCATATTTCTCTTTGATCTCTATCAACTCATCTTTGATGATCTGCATACGTAAACCTTCATCGTTCAAAATAGAGTTCAAGTAATCAATTAACTTCATTAAGCCTTCATATTCCTCTTTGATCTTATCACGCTCAAGTCCGGTTAAACGTCTTAAGGTCATATCCAAAATAGCACGGGCCTGTATATCACTCAGCCCAAACTGACTCATCAAGCCTTCACGGGCGTCATCAGGAGTTTGTGATGCACGAATAAGCTTAATAACCTCATCTAAGTGGTCTAATGCTATTAACAAACCTTCTAAAACATGGGCACGTTTTTGTGCTTCGGCCAATTCAAATTTGGTACGGCGAACAATTACCTCATGCCTGTGCTCAACAAAATGATGTATCAGGTCTTTTAGATTCAACATCATTGGGCGGCCATGTACCAGCGCAATGTTGTTTACACTAAATGAAGTCTGTAATGATGTGTATTTGAATAAGTTATTTAATACAATACTGGCATTTGCCTCGCGTTTTATCTCATAAACTATACGTATACCTTCTCGGTTTGATTCATCGCGAATCGCAGATATACCTTCAATTTTTTTCTCGTTTACCAAGTCGGCGGTACGCTCGATCATCAAACCTTTATTTACCTGGTAAGGTATTTCGGTTACGATTATACGCTCGCGGTCACTTCCGTAGGTTTCAATTTCGGCTCTTGCCCTTAACACTACACGGCCACGGCCGGTTTCTAATGCCTCGCGTGGACCTTCATAACCGTATATGATACCACCTGTAGGGAAATCGGGGCCTTTTACGTGTTTCATTAACTCTGCTACCTCAATATCACGGTTATCTATCAATGCCATAGTAGCATCAATAACTTCTGACAAGTTATGCGGAGCCATATTAGTGGCCATACCTACCGCAATACCTGATGCACCGTTTACCAATAAATTAGGAAACTTTGCAGGTAACACCGTTGGCTCTTGCAATGAGTCGTCAAAGTTTAGCTGGAAATCAATAGTATCTTTATTGATATCGGCCAGCATTTCTTCAGCAATCTTTTCTAAGCGGGCCTCGGTATATCGCATTGCTGCCGGGTTATCACCATCAATCGAACCATAGTTACCCTGGCCCTCAACTAATGGATAGCGTAAACTCCACTCCTGTGCCATACGTACCATGGTATCGTAAACAGAAGAGTCACCATGAGGGTGATATTTACCCATTACCTCACCCACAATACGGGCCGATTTTTTATAAGGCTTATTATTATTTAAACCCAGGTCGAGCATACCATATAATACGCGCCTGTGTACCGGTTTTAAACCGTCGCGCACGTCAGGTAATGCTCTTGATACGATAACGGACATTGAATAATCAATGTATGCTGATCGCATTTCCTCATCAATATCTATGGTTATTATTTTGTCTTCCTGATGGTTATTATCGTTCTCTGTATCTTCAGCCATGTTATTTTTATGTGAGATTTAGCGCACTATAAATTATCGTTTTAAATTGGTTTTTATACGACCTGCGAAGTTAACAAATAAGTTGGCTTTTTATAGGGATGTTGGTAACATTTGGGTTGTGGAAATCGTGTCGATTTTAGCTGTAATATGAGTTGTTTTTTGTAATCAATCCTTAGTTAGTACATTTCTCGCAAGCGTTTTAAATCTTTCCCCATTGGCTTGTACTACCGTAATAGTTATTTGACCAGTTTTGCTGGTGTTAATATCTCTTACAATTCCGGATTTTCCTTTATGTGTACCCTTAATAACATCACAGTTTGCACCATCTTTTATATTGATATTTGAATTCTGCTGCATGGGATTTAATTTAATAACTATTTAACCTTTTTCCAATAATCTTCTTCAATAAAACCATTGGGTAAAGTTGCTTTTAAAACCAAGGTATCATGACGCATGTTATAGGCAAAATGTACAGTAATATCTTTTAATTTAGAAGGCTGCGCGCTAAAGGTTTGGGTTTCTAAACAGGTATCGGCAACCAGTTTATAGTTGCCGGATTCATATTTATAGGGCTTTTCGCCTTTCTCTAATAAATAAGCTTCATAGTTGGTAGTAGTATATATACGCTGTAGGTTATAATCTTTTGGTTCCGGGTTAGGTTTGCCATTAAAATACCCGCCGCAAAATTGCCAGGTACCTTTTAAGGTCTTAGGTTTTTGAAAGGACGTTAGTATAACAATCAATAAAATTAATAAAGTTGTGTTTTTCATATCCAATCTATCCCCTTTTTCAATAACGATAACGTTCGCTCCTCTTCGCTGCCGGGTTGTGGCTGGTAGTTATATAACCATTTGGCGGTTGGCGGCAGGCTCATTAATATAGATTCGATACGGCCATTAGTTTCCAGTCCGAATTTAGTACCGGCATCATATACCAGGTTAAACTCTGTATAGCGGCTGCGGCGCTGATACTGCCATTGCTGCTGATCGTCGGTAAAGGGTTTATCGTGGTTACAATTTACCAGTTCGGTATAAGTTGGTGCGAATGTGCGGCCCAAGGCTTTGCTAAACTCAAATATGGTTTCCCAGGATAGGTCATCTGTAGCTACCAGTTTATCGTAAAAAATCCCCCCTACTCCGCGTGTTTCGTTACGGTGTTTGATGAAGAAATAATCATCAGCCCATGTTTTAAATTTGGGGTAAAAATCTATATTAAATTTGTCACAAACAGCTTTTAATTGACTGTGGAAATATTTCGCGTCGGCATCTATCACATAATGCGGGGTAAGGTCTATCCCACCGCCAAACCATCTGACAGGTTCGGCACCATCAACGCCAGGCATTTCAAAATACCTAATGTTCATATGGATGATAGGTACTAATGGGTGATTAGGATGTATAACAATAGATACGCCGGTAGCAAAAAACTCGTCTTTATCTACCTTTAAAGCGCGCTGCATTTGTTCGGGCAATTTGCCATGCACGGCCGAGAAGTTTACACCACCCTTTTCAAAAATATTTCCGTTTTGTATTACGCGTGTACGGCCGCCTCCGCCGCCATCACGCTCCCACTTTTCTTCTTCAAACTTGGCCTTACCGTCAACCGCCTCTAAAGCGTGGCATATCTCGTCCTGTATTTGCTGGTAATCGGTAGCTATTTGTTCTTTAGTGATCATTGGGGCAAAGATAAGTTTTTGGTTGATTGGGTTAATTAAGTGAATGGTTGTTTTACATTTTAACTACTTAACTTAATCAACTAATTAACCACTCACTAACTTGGCATATTAGCACCTTCGTCCTCAATATAATCAAGGTCCTTTTCAAAAGTCTCTTGTAGTTGGCTGGTGGCAAATAAAGATATACCTGTTAATACTACCATAATGATATACCCGGTATTTATGCGCCCAAAATGTACCATAAGGGCATTAAATGCAAAGTTGATAGGTATAAGCGATCCACGAACAAAGTTAGGTACTGTGGTGGTTACAGTTGATCGAATGTTGGTACCAAACTGTTCTGAAGCAATAGTAACAAAAGTGGCCCAATACCCTACACCAAAGCCCATAAAGAAACAAAGTCCAATAAATTGGTTAGGCGTTATGCCCTTAGCACTTAAATAAAACATGGCGCTTATTACAGATAGCAATAAAAAAATGAACATGGTATTTTTACGCGATCTGGTGTATTGAGCAAGTAAACCCGCAAAAACTCCACCTATTGATATACCCACGTAGGTGTACATAATACCAGTACCTGCACTTAACGTTTCGGTTGCGCCTAATGCAACGCCAAACTCGGGTGCCTGGGTTACCAATATACCCACTACGTACCATAACGGTGCGCCAATTAATATGCAGTACAGGTATTTTAAAAAACGCTTCCTGTCGTTAAATAGCATTAATATATTTCCTTTGGATACATCTTTATCAGATATGTTTTTAAACATACCCGATTCAAATGTACCCACACGAAGTAACAATAAAAGTATGCCCAGTCCTCCGCCAATGTAATAAGCAATGCGCCAATCAAACTGGCCCGCAGCAGCAGCAGCCACTGCACCTAAAAGACCTATCACCGCTACAATAGTAGTTCCATACCCCCTGCGCTCCTTGCTTAAGGTTTCACTAACCAGGGTTATGCCTGCACCTAATTCGCCTGCAAGTCCTATACCTGCTACAAAACGGATTATCGCATAGCTATCAACATCAGTAACCATACCGTTAATAAAGTTGGCTGCCGAGTATAAAAATATCGATCCAAATAGCACTTTAATACGCCCCAGTTTGTCGCCTATAACACCCCAAATAATACCGCCCAACAGCAGGCCAAACATTTGCATATTGATCACATATACACCCTCTAACTGTATCCTGTCGGCTGGCACGCCAATATCCTGCAAGCTTTTTACCCTAACGATAGAAAATATAACCAAGTCATAAATATCTACAAAGTAGCCCAACGAGGCTACAAGGACTAAAAAAACAACGTTCTTTTTAACAATTGACGGAGTGGCTGTCATGGTATATAGTGATAATAATTGGTTGGCGTAAAGTAACGGAATTAATTAATTTTTGGCAAAAAAAAGGACCTCTGCTTAGCAGAGGTCCTTTTTAAAAGTGTATTTATATAATTAAACTTTTTTAACATTTATTGCCTGCAGTCCTTTTCTTCCCTCTTCCACTTCATATTCTACATCGTCGTTGTCTTTAATTGCGTTAACACCGCCTTGAACATCTTTAAAGTGCACAAAAAGATCTTTACCATCATCGGTAACAATAAATCCATAACCTTTTTGTGTGTTAAACCATTTTACTTTTCCAGTTTTCATAATTAATAATAATAGTATTAAAAAATCTTGTTATAGGATTTAATAACTGGCCAAACTGAATTATTATGGTATTAGTAATCAGAAGAGTTATAAAACCTGCTACTCAAATATATAAAATTAATTAATTAACAAATAATTATTTATTGGGTTGCGGTGTCATACGAAGGTATGGCTTAATGGCCGTGTAACCTTTAGGAAATTTAGCAGGGATGTCTTCTGTTTTAATAGAAGGAACCACTACAACATCTTCTCCATCTTTCCAATCAACGGGTGTGGCTACACTGTATTTGGCCGTTAGCTGTAATGAGTCAATCACCCTTAAAATTTCCTGGAAGTTTCTTCCGGTTGATGCCGGGTAAGTAATGATCAGTTTAACAGTTTTATCAGGTGCGATGATGAATAATGAACGCACTGTGGCATTAACCGATGCATTTGGGTGTATCATATCATATGCTTCAGATATTTTGCGGTCAGGGTCGGCTATTATCGGGAAGTTAACTTCCACTCCCTGCGTTTCATTAATATCATTTATCCAGCCGGTATGTGATTCAACCGAATCAACACTTAAAGCCAACACTTTTACATTTCGTTTTTCAAATTCGTCTTTTAATGCGGCTGTTCTGCCCAGTTCGGTTGTACATACTGGTGTGTAATCGCCCGGGTGAGAGAATAGTACACCCCAGCTATCGCCAAGAAATTCGTAAAAATCAATATCTCCTTTTGATGTTTGTGCTTTAAAATTTGGGGCGGTATCGCCTAGTCGTAAGCTCATGGTAGTAATATTTATGCGTTAATAATTTGGTTTATTTTATACTAAGTTAAATGGATTGTTTTAATTAATTACCATTTCATTATAAAATAAATCTACTATTTACATAGACATTACATATATCGTTCTGTTAAATAAAAAAAGCCCTGTTACAACCAGTAACAGGGCTTGATATTAATATAATCAGGGAATTATTTAATTTTTTTGTAGAATGATAAACCTTCGTTTGGTGCAGTTTTTAAAACAACCTCACTATCACCTTTTTTAAGGTCGATAAAGTAAACAATTGGGTTAACATCATTGCTGGCACCTGCATAGTTAAATCTGATAACTTCAACTACATCATAACCGGCATATTTTTTTGCTACTGCTTCTTTTTGATCTGTAGTTAGCGTAGCGTATTCAATTTTATTAGTAGTACCAATAAATTCTCCGCTCAAATCATAAAAAGCTGTAGTAACAACACCATCTTGTAAAAAAGTAGCTTTTTGGCTGTTTGCAGATACAGACCAGGTAACATCAGTAACTGTATAAAAGTCAGTTGCAAAATGTGTTAAAGCGGTTTGACTAACACCTGCTGCATTTGTATTTTTTTTACCACCATCATCGGCTAATGCAGTAAAGCTAAACATTGTTGCTATTGCTGCTGTAATAAATAATTTTTTCATGTTCTTAAATTTTAAATCCATAACAAAAGTAACGTGTTGTTATCAATTATTAAAATAAAAATAAATTTTTATGAATATTTCATAATTAATATGAATATATGTTATAAAATTTAAGATTTTACAATAACCTTAGTGTTAAAATTACAATATCTTAATAATTAAAACCTATATTTATAATTAGTGTAATTTAAACACGAAGCTTTTAAAAATAATGAACATAAATATTAAATTTATAGATAGTTATGTAACAAAATCCTAACAATTATTAAAAAAATTTAATGAGATAATGGTTTGGTAACAGCTTGTTTACAATGCCTTAACGTAATCTAAAAACAAAAAAAGTGCTTGTTTTTTTGCATTATTTAATTCAAAGTCAATTTTGTGCATCAGGTAATCCTGTACATCAAAATCAGGGCGTGCAGGTATTTCTGCAAATAGTTCGGCTCTATGGTCAAGGCCATATTTTAAAGAGTTATTAAATTCAGCAATAAATTCAATAGGAATAGTTTTATTAGCTATCCAAGCGGCAAATACGAACGGCAGGCCGGTAAATTTTTGCCACTCTTCAGCCAAATCATATACATAAGGGTAATTGCCTGTTTTACCAAAGGTGCGGTCGCCTATTTGTACAAAGGCGGTGTATTTATCTGCAGATGTGGAATAATCGGCAGCGTTGGTGACTGATTTAGGTGACACCTGCCAATGGTTTTTTAATAACACCCTCGCCAAGTTATTCGATGATCGTGATTCAGGATCCAACTGCAGATACTTAATATCATGAATTTCGCAATTACTAAATATAAATACGGAGTTTACTGCGCCGCTGGCACCTATACAATAATCAGATACGATTTGCCATTCGGGTATATTTAACGTCGCTGCTACAGGTATTAAACCAATATCTACTTTGTTATCTATCAGCTTTTGCGCGCAATCGGCAGGTATATCCAAACTTAAATCAATTTTATTGATGATATCCGTGTGCCGCAGGCCGTATAAAAAGGGTTTGGTATTAGTATAGCTAACCGCTGATATCTTTATTTTGCTCACAGACCTGTTTCTAATGATTTTAAATGCAAAGCGTTATTAAAATCTGCTATCTCAAATTTTTCGCCATCAAAGGTTACCTTGTATAATACCAGATTTTGGTGCGGATAGTTATCCATTTCAGTGAGTGGTTTTCCTAACAATATACACAGAAACAAGCGCATAGCCCGTCCATGCATACATATCAGTACGTTTTTTTCTTCCGGATGCGACATGATAACATCCAGAGCCGCTTGTTGACGCACAGCAACCTCGTTAGGACTTTCGCCATTTTCAAACTTGCTATCCAGCTTACCTTCCATCCAATCGCGCAACAATTGTAAAAACGCGGCTTTGGTGGCAGGTGTACTGGGTTGGCCCTCATATATACCCCATGCCAATTCATCTAAACCCGATAATTTTTCATAGGGAATATCAAGGTCAATAAAAGGCTGTATGCTTTGTTGTGTGCGCCTTAATGCAGATATGTATATTTTATCAAAAGGCACATTTTTATAATCGTTATAAAAAAGATAAGCTTGTTGTTTTCCTTCGTCGTTCAGGTCGGTATCCCTTCCCCTGCCCTGTACAATCCCCAAACGGTTAAGTTCTGTTTGTCCGTGGCGGACAATGTATAGTGTTTTTAATATCATTCTTTTAGTCATTCATTGAGTCATTGAGTCATTTGGTCATTGATAGTAATGACTAAATGAAATAATGACCTAATGATCAATTAATAACCGGCAATTTATAAAACTGCGGCTTTACTTCTTCCGGAAACTGGTGATCGTTATAATCCGTTACTATATTATATAGAGTGTCGCGCTCTATTGGGTAACGGCCTACCTGTTTAATTAACTCTACCAGTTCCTTGGTGCTCATAGCCGGTGTTTGCTCCTCTGCCCCAGCCATTGAATATATTTTAGTAGTATCATCCAGGGTACCGTCAATATCATCTACGCCAAAATTTAAAGATAGCTGCGCTGTGGTACGACTTATCATGGCCCAGTAGGCTTTAATGTGATCGAAATTATCCAGATATATACGTGAAATAGCGTAATTACGCAGATCCTCTATCACCGATACTTCCGGCACGTTTGACATTTGATTATCCTGGTTACGGAACTTTAACGGTATAAACGTTTGGAAACCAACTGTTTTATCCTGCAACTGTCGCAATTGCTCCATGTGGTCAACACGGTGCCAGTATTGTTCAATATGGCCATATAACATGGTAGCGTTTGATCTTCCGCCCAGTTTATGCCATTCTTCGTGTATGGCCAGCCATTGCTCGCCGGTACATTTATCTTTGGCTATCTGTTCGCGTATTTCGGGATGGAAAATTTCAGCTCCACCGCCCGGAATAGAACCTAAACCGGCATCCATCATCAGACGCATTCCTGTAGCATAATCAATCTTAGCTTTTTTAAATATATAATGGTATTCAACCGGGGTTAACGCTTTAACATGCAACTCAGGGCGGTGTTCTCTGATCTTGCTGAACAATTCCGAATAAAAGGCTACATCATATTGCGGTAATACGCCACCTACAATGTGCACCTCGGTAACCGGTTCGTTATCGTATTTTTTTACCATGTCCAGCATTTCATCCATGGTGTATTCCCAGCCTTCTGATTTTTGCTTGATCAAACGCGAATACGAGCAAAATTTACAATCGTACACACAAAGATTGGTAGGCTCGATATGAAAATTGCGGTTAAAATAAGTTTTGTCGCCGTGCTTTTGCTCGCGAATGTAATTGGCCAAAATACCCAGGTAACTTAATTCTGCCTGCTCATATAATAATACCCCTTCATCAAAACTGATACGCTCATTATTCAGCACTTTCTGAGCAATGTTCTTTAAATCAGCTGTTAAGTGCTGATCCTGTAATAATACCTGTAAATTATTTTCAGCCTGCATTAAAATTCTTTCGACAAAAATAAGAAATGTTAATGTAATGGTGGTGTAACATTTATTAAAGAACCCTTATCATTAAATAATGTTCAATTTTATAGTAAGACATTATTTTTAAGTTTGTATAAATTCAACACCTATGAAAACTGAAACCATTGCCATACACGCCGGTAACCATACAGATACTGCTACCAATGCTGTAGTGCAGCCATTGGTTATGTCTACTACGTTTGAGCGCAGCGAGGATGGTAGTTACCCTAAAGGACATATTTATAGCCGCGCATCAAACCCTAACCGGGTAGCTTTAGAGAATGTTTTAGCCAAACTGGAGCAAGGTGTGGCGGCTGCCGCTTTCTCGTCAGGTAATGCAGCTGGGATGGCCGTATTTCAATCGCTGGAGCCGGGTACGCATATTATTGCACCTGATGATATGTATCATGGTCTACGTAACCAGTTAAAAACATTATTTGCCGGGATATTAGAGTTTGATTTTATCGACCTGAATAATGAGTCCCTTTTAAATAGTTTAATAAAACCCAACACAGGTTTAATATGGATAGAAACGCCGTCAAACCCATTGTTGAAAATTACGGACATAAAAAAGGTAATTGCTACTGCCCGTCAGCACCGTATTAAGGTAGTGTGTGATAATACCTTTGCCACCCCAATTTGCCAGTTGCCGTTAACTTTAGGTGCTGACGTAGTAATGCACTCCTCCACCAAATATTTTGGCGGACATAGTGATTTAATGGGTGGCGTACTAATTACTAATGATGACAATGACTGGTGGAAACGCATTCGCCAGGTACAGGAAATGGGCGGTGCCATCCCCTCGCCTTTTGATTGCTATATGCTGGTGCGCAGTATAAAAACCCTGCCTTACCGTATGCGCGGCCATGTGCAAAACGCTCAGTTGCTAACCGAATATTTATCCGTTCACCCCAAGGTAGAGTCGGTGATGTACCCGGGACTACCATCACATCCGCTGCATGAAGTAGCTAAAGGTCAAATGCTGGCTTTTGGTGGTATGTTCTCCTTTTGTGTAAATGGCGGCGAAGCCGAAGCCAAACGGGTGGTAAACGCGGTTAAATTATTTACCCAGGCAACCAGTTTAGGTGGTGTGGAAAGCTTAATAGAGCACCGAGCATCTGTTGAAGGACCCGATACCAAAACACCTTTTAACTTATTAAGGGTATCTGCCGGGTTAGAGCATATTGATGATTTAATAGCCGATTTAAAGCAGGCATTGGGTTAGTGTAAACATGGTTTACACAAGTTAACACATTTTGATTATTTTTAAATTTATATATTTGTAAATCAATAGCTTACGTTTTTTATGGTCGAAAATATGTTAACCTTAACAGTAAGTAGAAATAAAATTCGTAATTATTTTATATTCAATTAGATATGATAAATTATCTGAATTGAACTTATATAACATACCATGCCCCAACTATACGAAACCTTCATTCACCTCACCTTTATAGGCATTATCGCCTTATTCCCGGTGGTAAACCCTATCGGGTCGGCGTTTATGGTGAGCCCTTATTTTGAAAACCTAACCAATGGCGAAAAGCGCATGGCGGTAGGACAAATTACTTTTTATGCGTTTTTGGTTTGTATTGTTGCGTTATTTGCCGGGCAGTGGATATTACAGCTTTTTGGTATATCCATACCCATTGTGCAACTGGCAGGTGGTATTATGATCTGTAAAATGGGCTGGGAGTTTTTGTCGTCTGATCAAAAAAAGCCCTCGTCAGAGGACCTGGACAATGAACCCAATATATCAGGCTATAAACATATTGCCAGTAAACTTTTTTATCCTATTACCTTCCCTGCCACAACGGGCGCGGGCACTATATCGGTTATATTTACACTAAGCGCGCATGGCGCAACATTTGGTACCGGCGAGTACTATATCAATACAGGGGCTATATTAGTGGCTATTTTGGCATTATGTATAATGATCTATTTCTTTTACCTCAATACTAAAACCATTATTCAGTACTTAGGCGCCAATGGCGAAAATATTGTAAACCGTATATCTGCTTTTTTAATATTTTGTGTGGGATTGCAAATTGGGATAAGCGGGTTGAAGGCGATATTTAAGTTTTAACCAAACCCTATTGTCATTTCCAACGAGGTACGAGGAGAACAATCTCTTGAGCGTAGCGAAAAAATCTTATACGCTTGATATGTCGCACGTATAAGATTTCTTACTGCGTTTCGAAATGACAGGGTGATTAATCATTCAATAACTCATCCACCAACTCCGGCACTCCAACCGTCGCCTTTGCTTCTATCTTAATAAACTGGTTGCTACCTCTTAATTCAGGAATATTAGGATCCACAATATATTTGGGGGCATTTGCCGGAACATAATGAACTAATCCCGCTGCCGGGTATACGGCTAATGATGAGCCAATCAATATAAACAACTCTGCCTGACTGCAGATTTCGATTGCGGTAGCTATCATAGGCACATCCTCACCAAACCAAACTACATGTGCGCGTAGTTGTGAACCTAATTCGCATAGATCGCCCATTTTAAGCTCCCAACCATCTATGGGGTAAGTTAATGTGGGGTCAATACTGGATTGTGAACGGGTGATGATGCCATGCAGGTGTACTACTTTAGCCGATCCTGCGCGTTCATGCAGGTCGTCAATATTTTGGGTGATAATGGTAACATCGTATTTATCTTCCAATCGTGCCAAAGCATAATGCGCCTCGTTGGGTTGGGCGGCAAGGATATCTTTACGGCGCATATTATAAAAATCCTGAACCAGTTTGGGATTCCAGTCCCAGGCTTGCGGGGTGGCTACTTCCTGTACATTATAACCTTCCCATAAACCGTCGCTATCCCTAAAGGTGCGCAAACCACTTTCGGCACTAATGCCCGCGCCGGTTAGGATGACGAGTTTTTTCATGGATACTTTATCAATTTTGAAAGTATTCCGCCTTGATCAGTTTCGGATTGTGATAAAGACCCTTATATACAATTAAATAACCTCCAGCCCCTATCAATGTGGTCTCTATAGCTTCATACTCTGTACCTTTATTCTTAATTATATGAAGATTAGAACTTAATAATAAATCTGGTCGTAATAGTACAGGAATGAGTCTGCTTATGCCAACCTTGATATATCTATTGCTGTTTTTAATAAGAGGAACTAACTTCGATATTCCCGCGTAACTACTTACCAATATAGAGGTTGTATCATTTTGATTTTGTAGTATTATATAAGTTCCCTCGTCCGATTTTATTGTTTTTAGATAGTTATCTATCTCTACATTTACAATTTCAGGTATTATATATGAAATACTGTTTTTTTGTTGCGCAAAGCTTTTTCCAAGAGAGAAAACACAAAGCAAACAACAAAATAATATCAGTTTTCGTCCCCGATACATCTTATTTACCCTCTTTCGCCTGCAAGTCTCTCAATATCGATAAAATAACAGCCGATTTAATAACCTTTGCAGATGATGCTTTAGCATAAGGTTTTTTGCTTACATCAACGTTTGAGGTTACGCCATCAGGGTAGCTTACTATGCCCACCAATTTATTGCCTTTAAATACTGGCGCACCGCTGTAGCCTGGTGTAACCGAGGCGTTAAGCGTATAAGTTGTAGCGGTTTGATTATTGGTACGTGCCCTGCCGGTGCTGGTGGCTACGCTTCTATCTGTAAATGACGGAGCAGGGTAACCAACTGTTAGCAGGTCCTCGCCGTTATTAACAAAATCAGTTCCCACAATGTCTTGTACAGGGATAGTCACGCAGCCAATACCTTTTAAGTAATCAGCATAGTTCACATAATCCTTTTGAGCGAAAGATATTACCGCCACATCATCAGCGTCAGACGAGAAAGCAAATGGCGGCAATGCAGCCACATAGGCTGTTAATCCCATAAAGTTAATATCGTTTGATATACGGCCGTTTACATTAACCTTGCCCACTATCAGCTCATTTAAATTTTCTTTACCGTGTACCTTGTCTTTAGCTATAACCAAATGCTTGGCAGTAACCATGTACATTTTATTGCCATCGGCAATTAATACCGCCGTGCCATGTATGGTGTCTTTAGCAGACGCGTATTCTTCTCGTATATCCGCGGTTTCTCGCTGGGTAATATTGGCTATGCCTTCAATGCGTCTTAATAAATTGGATGATATTTCATCAAACGAGTAACGCATTTGAATGCCTTCCAGCTTCACTATCGATTTTTTGAATTCTTCAGTTTGTGCCGGGGTTTGCGCAAAGCAGGTGCCGGTTATCAATATAAATGCTGTAAGCAAGCTGTAAAAGTATAATTTCATTGTAGGTATATTAATAGGTTAATTGGTTATTGCAAATGTATAAGTTGTTTTATGTTATTAACCATAAACAGGTGCAATATAACCACCAAAAAATTATTTTTTGTGTTTTTAATTATTACGGCCTATATTTGCTGCATAAATGGTAGCAATACCATGGTCAAAACTTCCGCACTACAGCGTATTTTGATTTATAAAGAAGCGGCGAGAGATCAGGCTCAAATACCCGCTGGCAACCCTTCAGTTAAATGAAGAAGGTGCCAATTCCTGGCCCGGTAAATATCCCGGGAAATATAGATTTATAAAATATGGAAAATTTAAAAAACACCAGTCTGCAAAACTATGCTTTCGCCTCAAAAGGCTTAACTAACCTATTCAACAATTTTAATATTTGTTGCTGTTTTTGATGTGTATTTGGTTCGTTCCACTACACTTACAAGCATAGTTATCCAACTTTAACACCATGAGTACACAACTATATAAATATTCACAACCTTTTGAACTGGAATCGGGCGCTATTCTTCCTGAACTGGAAATTGGTTATCATACCTACGGCACTTTAAACAAAAACCGCGACAATGTAGTTTGGGTATGCCATGCGCTTACAGCCAACTCGGATGTATTGGATTGGTGGAAAGGTTTATTTGGTACCGGCGAATATTTTAATCCCGAAGAGCATTTTATTGTATGTGCCAATGTATTAGGTTCGGCTTATGGCACAACCAGTCCCCTAAGCATTAACCCAACTACCGGGCAGCCCTATTATTTAACTTTTCCTAATATATCTATCAGGGATATGGTCAAAGCTCATCAGTTATTGGCTAAGCACCTGCAAATTGATAGTATAGAAGTAATGATAGGTGGATCATTAGGTGGTGCGCAGGCTGTTGAATGGAGTATTATGGATGCCGATTTGATTAAAAATGTTATCCTGATAGCTACTAACGCTTATAACTCGCCCTGGGGAATTGCCTTTAATGAATCGCAGCGTTTGGCCATAAGTGCCGATGAAACTTATTATAATGGCACACCTGAAGGTGGCTCCAAAGGCTTAAAAGCGGCACGCAGCATGGCACTTCTATCCTATCGCGGTTATAAAACTTATGGTATCAGTCAGAAAGAAGACGATATTAATACGGTTGATAACTTCCGTGCTTCCAGCTATCAAAGTTACCAGGGCGATAAGTTAGTTAACCGCTTTAACGCTTACAGTTATTGGCATTTGACTAAAAGTATGGATTCGCACAACGTGGGGCGCAACCGTGGCAGTGTAGAGGAAGCTTTAGGACAGATAAAAGCAAATACTTTGATTATAGGTATTAAGTCAGATCTGTTGTTCCCGGTTGAAGAGCAGCAATACCTGCACCAACATATTCCAAACTCAAGTTATGCCGAATTTGATTCCTATTACGGGCATGATGGTTTTTTAATTGAAACCAGTGCATTAACCCAAATTATAACTTCATTTTTTAATTCGGATGTTAAAGGAAAAACCATCCGGTTACAGGAAATAGCCTAATGAGTAAGAAACTAAATATTGGCCTGTTCGGCTTTGGTGTGGTTGGACAAGGTTTATATGATATTATTAAAACCAAACACCTTAACCTCGAGATAGTAAAGATCGCCATAAAAGATAATACTAAAGAGCGCACTCTCCCCGCGCAATTGTTTACTACAGATCGTGACGAGTTATTAAACAACCCCGAAATAAATACCATTGTTGAGTTGATCAATGATACAGAAGCCGCGTTTGATATTGTATCACGTGCTTTAAAGTCGGGCAAAAATGTGGTATCGGCCAGTAAAAAAATGATTGCCCTGCATTTGGAAGAGTTAATTCAAATTCAGCACGAATACGGTACATCTTTGTTGTATGAAGGCGCGGTTTGCGGTAGTATCCCTATCATCCGTAACCTGGAGGAGTATTATGATAACGAATTACTGCACTCCATAAGCGGGATATTCAATGGGTCATCCAATTACATCCTATCTAAAGGATATATAGAGAATATGACCTATGATGACGCCCTTAAACTGGCTCAGGACCTGGGTTTTGCCGAAACAGACCCAATTAGTGATGTTGGCGGCTTTGATTCAAAATATAAACTGATCATAGCCTGTGCACATGCTTACGGGGTGATTGTTAATCCGGATGAAGTATTAAACATAGGTATACAAAATCTTGGGGCTTTTGACCTTCAATACACCAAAGAGAAAAATCTAAAGGTAAAACTGGTACCGGTAGCTAAAGAACTGGATGCCGGACACGTTGCCTTGTTTGTATTGCCGAAATTTGTTAACGAAACCGAGTTTTTATATAACGTAGAGTACGAATATAACGGCGTAATTGTGCAAGCCGCCTTTGCCGATCAGCAATTCTTTTTTGGTAAGGGAGCCGGTGGGCATCCTACCGGTTCGGCGGTATTGTCTGATATTGCTGCATTGCGTTATGATTACCAGTACGAATACAAAAAAGCTAAAGAAAGTAAAGGGTTGAACTTTACTAACAATATTGAGCTGAATGTTTATTTGCGTTATGATGACGAAAGCCTGGTAGAAGCTTTGAACTTCATTCAAATACACGAGCGCTATTATTCAGGCACCTCAAAATTTGTTATTGGCCGCATTAACCTGCAAAGTTTAATTGATAACCAGCAACAGATAAATGATCAGAAGGCATTTATTGCTTTTTCGGATCAATTATCTACAATTAACTTAGCTTAATTTGCTATTGACGGCTTGCGCAAACTTTTAGTAGTTTTATAACAACAAAAAGTACATACTCCTGATTAATGTATAAACTTGCCAATCTGATAAAGTACAAGTACTTAATTACTGCTATTTGGTTTGGTTTAAGCCTGTTTGCAGTAGTTAAAAGCGTTGTGTTGGGCCATAGCCATATACATAATAACTACTTTGTATATAAGTTCAATTTTCTGCATGTAATTAATCAGCAAAATTTATATATCCATTACCCTGATAATTATTATGACCTTAACCATTATGGTCCCATATTCGCATTAATTATTGCTCCTTTTGCTTTATTACCTGATGAGGCCGGTGTTATTTTATGGGTGGCATTTAATTGCTGGATATTGATGAAGGCTATCCAATTACTCCCTGTTAAACAAGAGCAATACTTATTAATATTACTGCTTTGCGCGCACGAGTTAATGACCTCTGCCGCCAATGTACAAAGCAACCCGCTGGTAGCCGCGTTAATTATATTAAGTTATGTTTTTATAAAAGACGAAAAAGATTTTTGGGCAGCTTTAATGATTGCCCTTGGTGTGTTTATTAAGCTGTATGGTGTGGTTGGGTTGGCTTTCTTTTTCTTTTCAAACCATAAACTTAAACTGATAGCCGGTCTGATATTTTGGTCGGCGGTGTTGTTTGTTTTACCAATGCTGTTATCCTCGCCGGCATTTATCATACAAACCTATAAAGATTGGTATGCCGATCTGGTGCATAAAAATGGCGACAATATTGTAACCACGCGTGAGGATGTATCTGTTATGGGTATGATACGCCGTATATGGCTGCCACAATTAAGCAACCTGGTGGTTTTATTACCAGGCGTAATTTTGTTTGGTTTAACCTACATCCGCTTTAAATGCTTTAAAAATTTAAATTACCAGTTGTTGATCGTAGCTTCCACCTTAATATTCCCGGTTATATTTAGTACCGGTTCCGAGTCGCCTACCTATATAATTGCTTTTACAGGTGTGGCTATTTGGTATATCAATACCATAAAACCGGTGAGTTATTTAGACATTGGCTTATTGGTTTTCGCGATGATATTAACCAGCTTATCACCATCTGATCTTTTCCCGCGGTATTTAAAAGTAAATTATGTTGACCCCTATTCGTTAAAAGCATTACCGTGTTTATTAATATGGATCAAAATAATTTATGAGACATGGTTTAGGAAATTTTCAAAAAATGAATTAACTATGTTTCCTGAAAAGGAAACACCATCAGCGGCATGAAAAAGAAACTGTCCATTATAATTCCTGCGCTTAACGAAGAAAATAATATCGATTTTCTGATTGCCGAGGTTTTTAAATCTATGCAATCAACCGGTTATGATTTTGAGTTGATCTTCGTGGATGATGGCAGCAGGGATAAAACGCTTGACCAAATAAAAATGCAGGCGGGCATTCATGCTAATATCTTTTTCATTGAACTATCTAAAAATTTCGGTAAGGATTACGCGCTAAAGGCTGGTATTGACCGCGCCCATGGCGATGCCATCATCACCATGGATGCCGACTTACAGCACCCCCCTCACCTGCTGCCGCAAATGCTGCAGTATTGGGAAGAAGGCTATGATATTATTTATACCTATCGTGCCGAAGCTAATCCACATGTAAAGGGTTTCCAAAAAAGAGCCTCTAAAACTTTCTATAGATTAATTAATGCACTATCAGATATTACTTTAGAGAACGGTATATCTGATTTTCGCCTGTTGGACCGCAAGGTTGTAGATGAACTGAAGCAAATTGACGAATACGAGATATTCTTCAGGGGAATGGTTAAATGGGTAGGCTTTACACAAATGGGTATCCCCTACACTCCTGCTCAACGCTATACCGGCGAGGCCAGCTATTCGTTTTTTAAATTGGCTAAGCTGGCTGTTGGCAGTATTATGGCATTTAGTGTGCGGCCATTATATATTGCTACCGGTTTAGGGCTGTTTTTTTCGGTATCGTCATTACTATATATCCCCTACGTAGTTATAAGTTATTTTGCCGGGTATGATATGGTTTCGGGCTGGGCATCATTAATTGCTACCGTAGCTTTTTTTGGCGGATTGCAGTTATTGGTATTAGGTATTATAGGTATGTACCTGGGTAAAATATTTATGCAAACCAAACATCGCCCTAATTATATTGTTAGATCAACAAATCTGTTAAAAGCTAAAAATGATTCTGTTAGGGTTTGATGTAGAAGAGTTTGACCTGCCATTTGAATATAATAGCAGTATTGATTTTCCTGAACAGTTATTAGTATCAACCAAAGGCACATTGGCCATACTTAAGCTACTTAAAATTAACAGGATAAAAGCTACTTTCTTTTGTACCGCCCACTATGCGGTTAATAAGCCGGATGTTATCCAACTCATTGTTGATGATGGCCACGAGATTGCTTCACACGGCTATTATCATTCAGATTTTGAGACGGAACATTTACTATCATCCCGTTTAAAGCTGGAACAGATATCAGGCACTAAAGTAACCGGGTTCCGCATGGCCCGTATGATGCCTGTGGATGAACTGGAAATACAAAAGGCCGGATATAAGTACAACACCTCCATGAACCCTACCTGGATACCGGGACGGTATAATAACTTAAAAAAGCCACGCAAATGGTTTTTTAAGCATGATGTTTTACAAATACCCGCCTCCGTATCGCCGTTGGTGCGTTTTCCGTTGTTTTGGCTAAGCTTTCACAATTTGCCCTTGAGTATGGTAAAATGGATGAGTGCAGCAGCGCACCGTAAGGATGGATATTTAAACCTTTATTTTCATCCCTGGGAGTTTACGGATATCAAAAATCCCATATACCGTTTGCCGGGCCACATCACTAAAAACTCAGGCGAAACTTTTATTAAGCGAATTGATGATTACATCAAGTGGGCCAAAGCCAAAGGCTTCGAGTTTGCAAGGACTGGCGATTTTGCAGAGGATATAATTACCAATAAATAAAAAGAGCCACCCATTCGGGCGGCTCTTTTTGTTAATATGATAGCGTTAATTATTTTCTATTTGCATCCTCACCGGTATTCAAAAACACAAAGTTATTATCAAACATATCCAGTTTGATCTTGCTGTCTTTATCTACTTTTCCGGCCAATATCTGTTTAGATAGCTCGTTTAGTATACGTTTTTGAATAACCCTTTTCAAAGGCCTTGCACCAAATTGTGGGTCATAACCTAATTGTGCCAGCCAATCTAATGCCTCGTCAGATGCTTCAATGGTCACACCCATTTCGGCTAATGTTTGCTGTACATGCCTGAATTGCAGTTTCACAATGTCGGCTAACTCGTTACGGCTAAGCGGGGTAAACATAATGATCTCGTCTATCCTGTTCAAAAACTCCGGACGAATGGTTTGGCGCAATAAGTTAAACAGCTCGTTTTTGGTTTTTGCCATCACCTCATCTCTGTTATCTTCGTTCAGCGACTCAAAATTCTCCTGTATAACGTTCGATCCGATGTTGGAGGTCATGATGATGATGGTGTTCTTAAAGTTCACTACACGGCCCTTATTATCGGTTAAATGGCCATCATCCAATACCTGTAGCAATATGTTAAATACATCAGGATGCGCTTTCTCGATCTCATCCAATAAAACCACGCTATATTGTTTACGACGCACGGCCTCGGTTAACTGCCCGCCTTCATCATAACCCACATATCCCGGAGGCGCACCAATCAATCTCGATACCGAATGGCGTTCCTGGTATTCAGACATATCAATACGTACTAACGCGCCTTCATCGTTAAACAGGTACTCGGCTAAGGCTTTGGCTAATTCGGTTTTACCAACGCCGGTAGTTCCTAAAAATATGAATGAGCCTATTGGTTTACGTTTATCATGCAAACCTGCCCTGCTGCGGCGTATAGCATCGCTAATAGCCTCGATAGCCTCTTCCTGCCCTGCTACCCGTTTATGCAACTCATCTTCCAAATTAAGCAGCTTTTCGCGCTCGCTTTGTATCATCTTGGTAACCGGTATGCCTGTCCAGCGCGAAACCACGCCTGCAATATCATCAGCAGTAACCTCCTCTTTCAGCATACGGCTGTCTGATTGGTTCTCCAACAATGCGGCTTTTAATTTTTCTACTTCTTCCTGTGCTTCGCGGATGGTTCCATAACGCAATTCAGCTACTTTACCATAGTCGCCTGCCCGTTCGGCTTGTTCGGCTTCCAGTTTAAGGTTCTCTATTTGCTCAACTTTTAGGTTGATGCCATCAACCACATCCTTTTCGCCCTGCCATTTGGCACGCAACGAATCACGCTCGGCAGAAAGATTGGCTATTTCTTCACTTAATTGTTTTACTTTTTTATCGTCTTTTTCACGTTTGATGGCCTCACGCTCAATTTCCAGTTGCATAATGCGGCGCTCCATTTCATCCACGGCTTCAGGTACCGAATCCATTTCGATACGCAATTTAGAAGCAGCTTCGTCCATCAGATCAATAGCCTTATCCGGTAAAAAACGGTCGGATATATAGCGCTGCGACATCTCAACCGCGGCTATAATAGCTTCGTCTTTAATACGTACCTTATGGTGCGATTCGTAGCGCTCTTTTAATCCACGTAAAATAGAAATCGCGTCGGCAGTATCCGGCTCATCTACCAATACCATCTGGAAACGGCGCTCTAAAGCTTTATCCTTTTCTACATATTTCTGGTATTCGTTTAAGGTAGTTGCACCAATAGCCCTTAGTTCGCCACGGGCTAATGCTGGTTTTAATATGTTGGCCGCGTCCATAGCGCCTTCGCCGCCGCCTGCACCAACTAAAGTGTGTATCTCGTCAATAAATAATATGATCTCGCCATCGGCCTGGGTAACTTCTTTAATAACTGCTTTCAGGCGTTCCTCAAACTCGCCTTTATACTTGGCACCGGCTATCAGCGCACCCATATCCAACGAGTAAACCGTTTTAGTTTTTAAACTCTCCGGCACATCACCTTTGATAATACGGAACGCAATACCTTCGGCAATAGCTGTTTTACCCACGCCGGGTTCACCAACTAATATCGGGTTGTTTTTGGTACGGCGGGATAGTATTTGTATAACCCGACGTATCTCTTCATCACGCCCTATAACCGGGTCCAGTTTGCCCGATTCGGCATACTCGTTCAGGTTACGGGCATATTTGTTTAAAGCGTTATAAGTAGCCTCGGCATTTTGGTCGGTAACCTTACTATCGCCGCGTAGGCTTACAATGGCTTTTTTAAGGTCCTTTTCGTTTACGCCAAAGTCTTTTAAAGCAGAACTGGTTTTATCATTAACTGATAGGATGCCCAGTAGTATATGCTCAACAGAGACAAACTCGTCTTTAAATTCTTTTAAATAAGCAGTAGCCTTTTGCAAAACAGAATTAGAAGATGATGACAAATAAACATCGCTGCCGCTAACTTTAGGAAAGCTGCTTATCTGGCTGTCTAACTGTTCGTTAAGGCGGTTAAGATTAACGTTTAATTTTTTTAGTAAATAGGATATAACATTCTCATCCACCAGCAATAAGCCTTTCAGTATATGTGCCGGCTCAATAGCCTGCTGCTGATTACCGGTGGTAATTTCTGAAGCCTTTTGGATGGCTTCCTGTGCTTTTATGGTAAAATTGTTAAAGTTCATAAGTAATAATGTTTATATCACTATGTACTCAAATTACTTGCCACCGTTAATTAGCTGAAAAAATGGCGGTTAATATTAAAATGGAGTGACTTTTTGTCTATAAGATGATGTTATTTTTACTAATCGCTTTCTTTAAATTATCTCCCCAAAAAGTAACATTACCGTATTTATCTAAACAATCTTTAATGGTTTGTAGACTTTCAAGATATGGAAGGATATATTGCTCGAAATCGATTTTTAATTCGTGAATAAAATTATTTTCATCTATATCATCCACTAAAATATATCCGGTACTATTTCGATAAAGATTCTCTTCTCTCTCATTTGGCAGATAGAACCCTTCTCGTAAATAAACATCTAAATTATAAGCTGTTGGGCTTTTAACAATAGAGGCTGCTTTTACACCAACTCCTATATTGAAACAAAAGTCAACACTATTCTTACTGTTCCAAGAAAAGTTTTGTAGTTTGATAATAATATAAAACTCTCCTTTATCTTTCCACCAGGTTTGTCCCGTTGTTTTATATCCCCAAAGTTTTAAGGTAGGTTTTAGGTAGTTTTTAATAAAATGTAATTGTATTTCTTTGGCTAACATGGTAATCTAAGATAGTGATTATTAAATTTCCTCCCTCGCCTCTTTATAAAACTTATCACTAAAATTCACCAAAAACAATTCGTCAGTAGCGCGGGTACAGGCGGTATAAAACCAGCGGAGGAAGTCGAGGTTTACCATATCATCTGTTAAATATCCCTGGTCAACAAACACGGCACCCCATTGCCCTCCTTGTGCCTTATGGCAGGTAATGGCGTAGGCAAATTTTATCTGTAAGGCATTATAATAAGGGTTCAGTTTCAGTTCCTGGTGCTTGGCGCGTTTGTTGGGTATGTGGTCGTAATCCTTCATTACTTCCAGGTAAAACCGCTTTTGGTCTGTTGGGCTTAAGGCGGGCGATTCGGAGTATAATGTATCCAGCAATATCTTACAATCCAACACCGGGTCCTCGGCATAATCAATAAACTCTATCTGCACATCCGCGAAGCGGAAACCATAAATTTCCTCGATCTTCCGCACCTTGCGTATTTTAGCAATATCGCCGTTGGCAATAAAAGAGGTACTGCTCTCCTCCTGCTGTTGCAACCAAAAATAGTTGTTCTTCACGATCATGATCTGGTCGCCGCCGGTTAGTTCTTCCTCGCGCCATAAAAGGCGGGCACGTATTTGTTTGTTATATAGGTTGGCGTTCTTGTTTGACCGGCATATAATTAGTGTATTCTCATTGCCGTATTTATTGTAGGCATACTCCAACCCTTCCTCCAACCGCTCGCCCGTCATCCTAAAAACGTCCTTATAGCCTTTGGTGATGATCTGCGGCATGGTTTCCTTGCCCCTGCGTATCATATCGCGTATGCGGGTAACATTAAACAATATGCCCGAATCCTTTTGCTGGCGCAATACATCCGTCATTTCATAGGTGAACACATCTAAAAGGAATTCCGACTTCATCAACTGTGCGTCCAAGGCGGGGCTTTCGTCTGATCCAACCGGAGGCAACTGAGCGGTATCGCCCACTAACAGTAATTTGCAATTCTTTTTGTTGTAAACGTATTTAACCAGGTCGGCCAGTAAGGTATCGCGGTTATTAGCAGTTAGCTGGTCGGACACCATGGAAGCTTCATCTACAATAAACAGGGTATTACTCGCCAAATTATCGGCTATGCTAAAAGACTCATCCACATTTAAAGCCGATTTTTTACGGTAGATGCGCTTATGAATGGTAAATGCTTTACGTCCTGAATAATTGGTAATAACCTTGGCAGCCCGGCCGGTTGGTGCCAGCAGTACCGATTTATAGTTATAATGTTTTAAAGCTTTTACCAGCGCACCCACTATTGTGGTTTTACCTGTACCGGCATAGCCTTTTAGTATAAAACACTCGTCGCCGTTGTCTTTTTGCAGGAAAATATGCAGCAGGTTAAACAGCTCTGTTTGCTGTGGTGTGGGTTCGTGCGGAAAGGCTTGTTGTATATGATCTGCTGACACGATGCAAAAATGCTGATAAGTAACCTAATTTAGTAATTCAAAAAATATTACTTTTGTTGTTTAGCATGAACGAGCAAACTCATACCTATCGCGATAGCACATTAAACATGGCCGAGGCTGATAACTACACCTTATTGGTGCAGGTAAACCCGGAATCGTTTGCTTATGCTATTGTGGAAGATAAACATTTACTGGCTTGCGAAACCAACTGCAGTTTAAACGAACTTACCCATCCCGAACAATTATATGAACGCCTAACGGCGGAATATAAAAGCACGGTAATTACCCTGCCTGCCAAAGCATTTGTACTGATACCCGTTAGTTTATTTAATGCAGATAACATAGCCGAATATGCTCGTTTACTGGATGTTAAGGATGATGAAAAAGTAATAGCCCAAGCCCTTGACGCACAAAACTTCGTGGTTTATAAAGTTGATGAACAGTTATTAAGCAGGGTAACCCATTACGATATTAAAAACGTGGTATTTGCGCCCAAAGGCTGGATGTACGCTATTGACCGCAGTGAACCAGCTGCTACCGACCTGTTTTTAAACATCAACGGTAACCAGGTAGAGTTTGCCTATTATAAAAAGAACAGGCTGCGCTTTTACAATAAATTTGAGTTTACCAGTATGGAGGACCTTATTTACTACGCTGTTTTTGTGTCGGATGAATTGGAACTAAAGCAAAATACCACGGCCTTGATCGTTAGTGGAAATGTGAAAGAAGAGTATGAGTTATATAAACGCCTGTCGGAATATTTCCAGGTGGTAATGATCAATGATATTCGCGTATTGGATCTGCCGGCTAACATCCCTTCCAGCCAAATACTGTCACTCTCTGCCCTGTCTTTATGCGCATCATAGGTGGTGTTTTAAAGGGCCTTCGCCTTAATCCTCCAAAAAATTTACCTGTTAGGCCAACAACCGACCTGGCTAAAGAAGCCCTATTTAACATCCTGCTTAACCAAATTGAGTTTGAAGATATTAAGGTGCTCGACCTTTTTAGCGGTACAGGTAATATTTCCCTAGAGTTTGCTTCGCGTGGAGCAAGCCTGGTCATGTCAATTGACCGTAGTATACAATGCATCCATTACTTAAAAGATACTGCCCGCCAGCATAAACTGGAGCAGATAAAAACCTTTAAGGCAGATGTATTTAAATACCTGCAATTGGAAACCGATCAATATGACCTGATATTCGCTGATCCACCCTATGATCTGAATCAAATACCTGAAATTCCTAAGATCATTTTTGATAAAAACCTGTTAACACCGGGAGGTTTATTGATAGTGGAGCATCAATCGTTACAAAATTTAAGTAACCACCCTGCTTTTGTGGAGCAGCGCAAGTATGGGCATTCGTCGTTTTCATTTTTTAAATCATCTTAACAATTGTCATTTCGACCAAAGGGAGAAATCTATACATATGCCCGTATGATTTGCGTGTGTATAGATCTCTCCTCGTACCTCGTTCGAGATGACAAATAATTTTTGTTATTACATTCAATCTAAACATATACCTTTACATAAACGCTTATTAAAATTATGAAAATAGCTCTTTTCCCGGGCTCGTTTGATCCGGTTACCAAGGCCCATGTGGATATTGTTAAAAGATCAGTAAGTTTATTTGATAAGGTTTATATTGGTATTGGCGCCAATAGCAGTAAGCAGGGCCTTTTGAGTGTTGCTAAACGTGAAGCAATGCTTAGGGCCGTTTTTGAAACGGAACCTAAAATACATATTATAGCTTACGAAGGGCTTACGGTAGACTTTTGCAGAAGTATTGATGCTAATTATATGATACGTGGTATACGTACCGTATCGGATTTTGAGTATGAAAAAGCTATCGCGCAAATGAATCACACCATGGCCCCCGAGATTGAGAGTATATTTATTGTAAGTAAGCCGGGTTATTCATCCATCAGCTCAACCATAGTACGCGAAATTATGCGCCATAACGGTGATGTAAGCCAGTTTATTCCGAAAGAGGCATTGGCACTACTGTAATCAGTTCTAACTTGGCCAATACGTCCATAATAGAAGAGAACGTATTGGCAACAATAGCGTCAGTATCCTTCTTTTTAAACCAACGCACATCGGTAATACCTTCTTCCTTTTGGGGTTTTAGTTTTTCGTTACCGCGATATTTCATTTTATACCAATGCGTTTTCTTTAAAACTACCTCTTCGCGGCTGATGTAAGCATGGTAAGTTTTGCAAATTTTATCGCCGAGGCCGCTTACGGTTATACCACACTCCTCTTCTACCTCGCGAACGGCTGCTACTTTGGTTTTTTCGCCTTTTTCTATTTTACCTTTGGGTAGGTCCCACTTATCATTTCTATAGATAAATAAATATTTTCCGTCGCGGTTTTTAACTACTCCCCCCGCGGCTTCTATCAGTGTAAGGCTCTTGGTAATAGCCTTCATGTACGCCCTGGCATCATCGCAAAGCAGATAAAAATAATCGTTTTTGTGGGCCAGTATCCAGGTGTAAATTATTTTCAGATCAAAGGTCTGTGCATCAAGTTGTTGATAATTTTCCTTCAATTTTGGTGATAATTCAGTAACCAGGATAACCTTTTCGTTAATATAAATTCTGTATTTTTGAGCCATGTTAAATGATACTGATACCCAACAACAGGTTGCTGAATTCCTGCTGCAAATTAAAGCAATTAAATTACAACCTACTAATCCTTTTACATGGGCCTCGGGATGGAAATCGCCTATCTATTGCGATAACCGCGTTACTTTATCACATCCTACCATACGTACCTATATCAGGCAGCAATTATCAGCCGCCATAACCGAAAAATTTGGCGCTGTTGGCTGTATTGCAGGCGTAGCAACTGCGGGCATACCACAAGGCGCATTGGTAGCGCAGGAACTTGGCCTGCCATTTATTTATGTACGTGCAAAACCAAAAGAACACGGTACCGGCAGTTTAATTGAAGGCGACGTAGTTACCGGCAAGCGTGTAGTTGTTATTGAGGACCTGATATCAACAGGAAAAAGTAGTTTACAAGCGGTAACCGCCTTACGTGATGCAGGTTATGATGTAGCCGGATTAGCCGCTATATTTAGCTACGGGTTTGATGTAGCCGACGAGAACTTTAAAAAAGCCAATTGTCCGTATATCACTTTATCTAACTATAACGCGTTAATTAAATATGCCGAAGAGTTTCAATACATCCTGCCTAAAGATGTGGAAGTATTGAAGCAATGGCGAGAGAATCCGGCTGAGTGGGGAAAATAGATAGTGATTGGAGATTGGTTAATTAGTGATTGGTTGACTAATTTTATTCTATCATATATTTACTAATCTCTAATCACCAATTAACTAATCACTAACCCATGACCACCTTTCAAAGCACAGCCACTATAAACCGACCTGTAAATGAGGTTTATACTTTTTTGGCGGATATGAATAACCATCAGCAATTAATGCCGGATAGCATTACCGAGTGGTCTTCAACGGTTGATGAGGCAAGCTTTAATATTCAAAACATGGCTAAGCTATCTTTAAAGGTTGATAGCCGTACACCTGATAAATCGATTAGTATCATCCCGGCTGCAAAACCACCGTTTGATATGAATTTAAGCTGGGCCTTAAGTGGCGATGATAATGAAACTACAGTTATCTATACTATCTCGGCTGATCTGAATATGATGATGAAAATGATGGCATCGGGCCCGTTGCAAAAATTAGCCGATCACGAAACGAGCAGCCTGGCGGCTGCAGTTAAATAGTGATTAGTGATTTGAGATTAGTTAAAATTACTCCATATCAATATTCAACTAATCTCTGATTAACCAACCTCTAATCACTCAAAAACACTACCTTTGCGGCTTATTAAAAGTTTAGCATGATTACAGTATCCAATCTCTCCCTACGTTACGGAAAACGTACCTTATTTGAAGACGTTAACCTAAAATTTACCCAGGGAAACTGTTACGGTATAATTGGCGCCAATGGTGCCGGAAAATCTACCTTCCTTAAAATACTTTCGGGCGAAATTGACCCTACCAGTGGGTCGGTGAGCTTTACCCCCGGCGAGCGTATGGCGGTTTTAAGCCAAAATCACTACGCTTATGACGAGTTTACAGTTATACAAACCGTAATGATGGGGCATAAAGAAATGTATGCCGTAATGGAAGAAAAAGATGCCATTTACCTGAAAGAAGATTTTAGCGATGCAGATGGCGAACGTGCCGGCGAGTTGGAAAACCTTTTTGCCGAAATGGATGGCTGGAACGCTGAAAGTAATGCCGCTACCCTATTAAGTAACTTAGGCATCAAAGAAGAATTTCATTATAGCTTAGTAAAGGACCTGGACAATACACAAAAAGTACGTGTATTATTGGCACAAGCACTTTTTGGCAAGCCCGATATATTATTACTGGATGAGCCTACCAATGATTTGGATATACATACTGTTAGCTGGCTGGAAGATTTTTTGGCAGGTTACGAAGCTATTGTACTGGTAGTATCGCACGACAGGCACTTTTTAGATACCGTTTGTACGCACGTGGTGGATATTGATTTTGCTAAAATGACTATCTACACGGGTAACTATACCTTCTGGTACGAGTCGAGCCAATTGGCGTTGAAACAGCGTGCCGATCAGAATAAAAAGGCTGAAGACAGGGTTAAAGAGTTACAGGAGTTTATCCGCAGGTTTAGTGCCAACGCGTCAAAATCTAAGCAGGCTACCAGTCGTAAAAAGGCTTTGGATAAGATCAACCTGGACGAGATACAGCCATCAAACCGTAAATACCCGGGAATTATATTTAATAACCTGGGCCGTGAAGCGGGCGACCAAATATTACAGATTGAGAACCTAAGTAAAAAGCTAAATGGCGAAACCTTATTTGATAAGGTAAACCTGATGGTAAATAAAGGCGATAAAATTGCAGTACTATCCAACAACAGTTTAGCTACTACCGCATTTTACAATATACTAACCGGGCGCGACACCGATTTTAAAGGCGAATTTAAATGGGGTGTAACCATTAATTATGCCGATATCCCGATGGATAATGCGGATTACTTTAAAGGCAAGGACGATAACCTGATCGATTGGTTGCGCGAATATTCGCCGGGCGAAAAGGATGACCAGTTTATACGTGGCTTTTTGGGCCGGATGTTATTTAGCGGCGAGGAAGTGTTGAAGAAAAGCAGTGTACTATCGGGAGGCGAAAAAATGCGTTGTATGTTTAGCCGTATGATGCTGCAGTCGGCTAATTTGCTAATGTTTGATGAGCCAACCAATCACCTTGACCTGGAATCTATCACCGCGCTAAACAACGGTATGAAGGATTTTAGGGGCACTATCCTATTCACCTCACGAGATCATGAGTTGGTAGAAACGGTAGCTAACCGCATTATTGAATTAACACCTAACGGACTTATAGATAAACTCATGACCTACGACGAATACATTACCAGCGATGCCATTGAAAAGCTGCGCGAGGAAATGTATGCTTAGTTAATCCCAATTGTCATTTCGAACAAAGTGAGAACTATCTCTTGAGCGTAGCGAAAAAATCTATACATATGCTCGTATGATTAGCGTATGTATAGATCTCTCCTCGTACCTCGTTCGAGATGACATTTTTGTTATAAACTATTTCAAAAAAAATCCGTTCCTTTAATAAAATAATCACGACTTGGTAGCTCAGCCGGTAGAGCAACTGACTCTTAATCAGTGGGTCGAGAGTTCGATCCTCTCCCAGGTCACGAAAAGATGAAAGCCTAAAGCGAAAAGCTGAAGGCTTTTGTTGTAAGTGGGTTAACACAACTTAACACATTTGGCTTAAAAAATAAGGTAAATAACTGATTATCAGATTTTTAATAAAAATAGATGTTAACCATAAAATACCTGATAGAAAACCGAGTTTACCCCTTTTTTAAAACAATCAGCAGCACCAATACGATCAATGAAAAAATTGTCCCTGCAGGTAAATACCAAAGGGTAAGTACAGACATTGCAATACCCAATGAGAAGGCCCAACTCATATTATACAGGTAGGCGATCACAAAACATAGCCACCCTACGCCATAAGTGATAAATAGCGGACCTATTTTAAATACATCAATATTTAACGAGGAGAAAATATTAGCCCAGGGGCCAGGCTTTTCGGGGCCGATGTATTTGTTATTCAGCAATACATAAACGCCGTCTGCAAGCATGTATAAGCCATTGAGCAAGCTCAAAACAATTACTATTATTTTCATAATCTAAAATAAAAAATTTATTTATAAAAGGATAGTGGCTTCAAAAACAGCTATTTAGAATAGCGTTGTCCGAATATCTCTGACTTCGGACAGATATGTCTGTAGTCTGAAGACTACAGACATAAAGTTAGTAGCTGGAAATTACGAACAGCGAGGATCTGACAAATTCTAATATTAATTAATCATAATCTTTTTCAAAGGATCTTCCAGGAATAGATTTGCCCGATAAAAATATCTTACAATTTTTTAATTTTTGAACTTCGCTGATATCAACCAATCTATTACATTCAAAAGCAAATATTTTTTCAAGATTGTTTAAATGGTCACATTTAGGGAATCTAATAAGTTTAGACACATACAATAATTCAATAATTTTCAGTTCTGGCAATTCACTGATAAAATCAAATTCTTTTAGTGTAGCATTGGTTTTAATCCAAAGATGTTTTATTGTTTTTAATTGACTTACAAAACTAAAGTCACCTACTCTGCCTCCATAATTTGCCAATGTTTCTATTGGTAATCCTGAAAGAAAGTCAAAGTTTTTTAGCTTCATTGACATTAACCATATTGAGGAAAGATTGCTTAGCTTGGGAACAGTTGTTACAAAATCTTTATAATCACCATCCATATAAATGCTTTTTAATGTATCCTTAAAATCTGATAAAAAGGTAACACTTGTTTTCTTATGAAGATTACCATAACCAATTCCGAAATGAACGAGCTTATTTAACGTATATAATGGTTCCATAGACGTAAATTCATCGCTATGCCAATCAAATTTCTCCAGTTCCGGCAAATCTCTAAGAAAGTTAATATTCTTCCAAGTTCCCCTAGCCCCATATACCCTTAAAGTAATATCCTTCCGTTGTTTAAAAACTAAATCATTTAAATTTTGCAGTGTTTTTTTACTTGGTTTAATATCATGAAATTGGATAACTTCCAACGTATCAATTTTAGCAAGTTGGTTGGCTAAGTTTTCGGATATTTCTTCGCGACAGTGATAACGGTTTGGTGAAATAAGAGCTTCCATGAAAGTAAATATAACAATCAGTTTTGCATTATATTTGTAATCAATATAAAAAAGGATTGATGGACACCCAACGCGTATACAAAATGTCTTTTGCCAGTGTTTACCCGCATTTGGTGAACAAAGCCGAGCGAAAGGGCCGTACCAAAGCCGAGGTAGATGAAATTATATGTTGGCTTACCGGGTATGATGACAAAGCCCTGCAAAAGATATTAGATGAAAAAACCAATTATGAAACCTTTTTTGCAGAGGCGAAACTTCACCCCAATGCATCCCAAATTACCGGTATGATTTGCGGTTACCGGATAGAAAATATTGAGGACCCAGTAATGCAAAAAGTGCGCTACCTGGATAAGCTGATAGACGAATTGGCTAAAGGGAGACCAATGGAAAAGATATTGCGAAAATAATTAGAATAACTTATATTTAAAATCTTGAGTAGAGTTACCTAAAGATTATTATCACGATGAAAAAATGCTTTGTCTTTATCACAATACTGGGAATGGCCTTTTATTCTTGTAAATCCTTTAAAGGACCGGAAGAAAAAGAAGAAGACTTAAAATCGGAACTTAGCGGCAAAGTAATGCATTACCTAAAATCTGTCAATACAGATTCCACAATCATAATTGATAGTGTAAAGATATATGATCTTGATACTTTAACGCAAAAAGCTGATTCGTTGGATATGATTTTATCGTTATATACGAAATTTGATGAATTAAAGCTCGAAATAGAACCAATTGGCGAGCAAATTAAAAGCGATACTCAGTTAATGAGACTTGCAAATGGATTGTCGTCGGAGTTATACTCGAATTATAAAGATGAATTTGATAAGCACATGAGTCAATATAAATCTATCAACGAAAAGATGAAATCTGTTATTTCAAGGATTGAAAAATTGGAATCACTAACTCAGGGAAAAACCCTCGACAGTTTAAAGGCAACTGGCTTTGCTGCTAAATTTAATATTAAAGCTCATAATTTATCAGGAGTAAGTGAAGATAGAGATTCACTTCAAATTGAATTTGATCTTGATAAACGTATAAGAAAAAACAAAATGTAATTTACTGGACGTATTGATGTGCTGAAATAACTACTAATTAATCTTAAAACCTATCCCATCATCAAACCCTGAAAAATCTGTTTTTAATTGGCGTGATAATATTTTTAAGCTGCCACCTTCGCGCACCACCTCTAAGTAATGAAAAGCGGGTTTATATTGGGGCTCCATATCAGGCGTAATAAAAGGGCTTCTTAATGGCTGGTGCAGTCCGCCGCCACCTCCTATCACTAAAAAATCTTTATCCTGCACCTTAAACCGTTCAAAGTTGTGCGAATGCCCGGTAAGGAACAACTTTGCCTTTTTTGAAGCTATAAACGCCGGTACAAATTTTTGCTGCACCATAATGGATGGTTGTACTATAGTGCTGTTGGTATAGGGCGAATGATGGCAGCTCACAATAACAGTTCGAATGGCAGGGTCGGCATCCAGGTTTTGGATCGTTTCAGTGTACCATTCATCCTGTGCTTTGATTTCATCACTTTTCATTTTTTCAAAGTTGGAGTTAAGCAGCACCACAGCAACTGAGTCAATCACCTCTGTATATCCTTCAGGTTTAAACATCGGGAACCTTGCCTGGAATTGCTTAATACCTTTAGACGCGATGAACATTACCTCGTGGTTGCCCAGCGTGGCATAAACCGGTATGGAGTCCTTTTTTAATTCGGCTATGTATTTATCAACGGCTTTCCATTTCCTGTTTTTATATCCTACAGACACCACATCGCCCAAAATAAAAAAAGCGGCGGGGCGCAGCGAATCCACATCCTTAAATATCATTTCGGTAGCCTTCTCGTTATAGTTTGATTTGAGAAATATCTTCTCAAACGTCATGGGCTGCTGGGTATCGCTGGTAAAAGCAAGTATGGGTTGCTTTTGGGCAAAAGCAACATTTATCGTCAGGCAAAAAATAAGCAAATAAATAAACCTCATACTGATTAAACGTATATAAACCTAAAACGTTTAACCAATTCATTTATTCTATAAACAAACAAGGCTCCCCAAAATGAGAAGCCCTGTGTTATTCAGTGTTAAACCTTACTGTATCTTCTCTCCCTTTATCTCCCAGTTATCGGTACGGAAAGGATTTACCGGCAAGCCTTCTTTATTGAAAATATTAGCCATTGCATCATTGGCAAATGAGAACCTTACCGCCACCGGGTTAGCTATTTGCGGGTTTGATACTACTATCTTATCCTTTTCCACCTTTACATCCGCAGGTAAAAATTTTTGGTCGGCACCGGCAATTAGAAACTCGGTTGGTTTATCGCCTTTAACCATAAAGCCGTTTGGCGCGTTATCAAAGTACAGGTTAATTTTACCTTTGCTTACCTCCATCCTTTTATACATCGGGCTGTTGTAAACCGCTATAGGCTTTTTGTAATGATCTGCCAGCGCTAAATTTGCTAACCGCAGTGCGGGGGTTAATTTATCAATAGGATGCTGGCTTGCAATATTATCTACCAGGTCGGTTATGACCACCATACCCGTTTTAGGGTACGCTAATGATTGGGTTTGTGCCTCCATTAATAAAGCGGCATCGTAGGTGTAATCATATTTACTATATGGGGCTATCTGCACAAAATAGAACGGAAAATCCTGGTTAAACTGCTTGCGCCATTCGCCTATCATGCCGGTAAACATTTTACGGTAAGTATTGGCCCTGTAGGTATTACCCTCACCCTGGTACCAGATAGTACCTGCAATAGTGTAATTGGATATCGGGTATATCATGGCATTGTATATCAAGCCTGGTTTATTAGGGCGATAGGTAACATCCTTTACTTTAGTTGCCGCTAACTTAGTATCAGGTTCACGGTCCAAAACCTCCTGTGGTTCCCATAGTTCAACAGGTGTACCGCTCCATGCCGATTGTATTAAGCCTATGGGTACATTACCGCCTAACTCCTGCTGTATTTTCGCGGCAAAATGATAAGCTATGGCGCTAAACCTTCTTACGGTCTCTTCGCTACATTCCACCCATTTGCCGTCGGCGTAATCCTGCGGGTACTCTGAAGTTACCTTGGCCACGGTGAATAAGCGTATTTTTGGATTATTGGCTTTGGCACCTTCATCCCTGATTTGCTTGGTATTGCTCATTTCCATGTTTGACTGGCCCGAGCACAACCATACCTCGCCTATTAAAATATTTTCAAGCACAATACTATTACCGCGTCCCTTTATAGTTATAGTATAAGGTCCGCCAAATGATGGCGTGCTTATGGCGGCTTTCCATTTACCGCTATTCATAGCGGTTACGGTATCGGGTTTATCCTTCCATGAGGATATAATGGTAAAACGCTCAGACGGATCCGCCCAGCCCCATAATGTGGCTTTTGAGTTTTGCTGCAGCACCATATTGCTGCTCATTATAGGCGGAACACGTATAATTGCAAATACACTTGCAGGGCATGATAATATGGCCACAAAGGCGAATAATAGGTGAAATTTTTTCATAATGGGTTAATTGGTAGTCAAACTTACATATAAGCAAGTATAAAGTCAACTTAAATTCAGTTGTTAATCATCAAAAATTTTTATTTTTATGTAGCAAAAACGGTAGTTTAAACGTTATGTGAAAAGTAGATAAAAGCATATAATTATGAAAAAGTTAAATTTACTTAAAAGTGTGGCCCTTGGGGCATTATTGATTGTACTTGCTGCGGGTTGCAGGCAAGATTATATAAGGCCGCATGGCTATTATGGTAATTATTATGATATATCAGCGTTGCAGTTTGTTAATGCGTCGCCTGATGCGCCGGGTGTAAATTTATATTTAAATGAAAACCGGGTAAATGGTTTATACGGTTATACGGATAACTCTAATTATTTTAATGCCTATTCGGGCACACGCGCAGCACATATTTATGAGGGCGGAACAAAAAAGTTTAGTGGAGATATAGAGCTGAAAAAGAACAGGTACTACTCGTTGTTTTTAGCGGGGAGATTTGCTACCCCGGAATTTGTTTTATTAGAGGATAGCTTAAAAAGGCCGGCATCGGGTAAAACAAACATCAGGTTTGTTAACATGAGTTTGGGTGCACCCTCACTTGATTTAGGATTAGCTAACGGTACAACACTGGTTAGTGGCCGTACCTATAAACAAAACAGCGCTTATATTCCTGTTGATGGAGATACCAAATACACTTTTGTTATCAGGGAAAATGGAGCTACCGCGGTTAAAGTAACTTTACCTGAAACTACGCTTGCCGCAGGGCGCAGCTACACCATTTGGGTTAAAGGCGCTTATGCTGATGCAGGGCTTACCGGTGTTGGTGGGGAGATAATGCGGAACTATTAGTATTTCTTATATAATATAATAAGGCCTTTCAGTAAAACTATTGAAAGGTTTTTTTTGTTTTTTTAATTGATATTTAGATGTTAAAGAAGTAACTATTTTGTTGCCTTTTTTATAAAATCTACACATCTTATTTATAAAATCCGTATTTTTAAATCGTATTATTAGTATAGTAATAGCAAATAACCACGAATAACGAAGCGTATGAATCCAGTTCATAATAAAGAGATCGGAACCAAACAAAAAGCATTAGCCATTAACCTCGACCCTACCATCTACGGCTCATTTGCCGAAATTGGTGCAGGCCAGGATGTTGCGGCTAACTTTTTTAAGGCCGGCGCTTCATCGGGCACTATTGCCAAAACCATGTCGGCTTATGACATGATATTTTCTGACGCTATTTATGGCGCTCAAAAAGGAAAGCGTTATGTTACCGAATCGCGTTTAATATCCATGCTTGACCGTGAGTATGGTTTGTTAATTGAGCGGTTGGCCGAACAGCGTGGCAATACCACTACATTTTTTGCTTTTTCAGATACCGTATCTGCCCTAAACTATCATAAAACCAATGATGGGCACGGGTGGATGGGCGTACGGTTCCAATTAGAGCCAAACGGGCAGTTTAATGATGTAGTATTGCACTTTAAACTGTTGGATAACGACAATAACCTGCAACAACAAGCCGTGGGCATTTTAGGTGTAAACCTGATATATGCCTGCTTTTATTACCATACCATCCCTCCTGTTTTTTTGCTATCGCTAATGGATGACCTGTCAACCGATAGGATACAGATAGATATGATAAGGTTTGAGGGCCCCAACTTTGATAAAGTTGACAACCGGTTAATGAGTTTGCATTTGGTAAAATACGGTTTCTCAAACGCGGCTGTATTTGGCCCGGATGGTAACAATCTGCAACCTACTGAAGTACTATATAAAAAGCATATTGTGGTGATCAGGGGCCGTTTTCGCCCCATTATTAATGTGCATTTAGATATGCTGAATACCGGTGTTAAGCAATTTATGCAAGAGGCCGATGTGGATAAAAACAACATCATAGTTGTAACCGAACTCACGCTGCAATCACTAAAAGAACGCGATGCCGACCCAACTGCCGAAATTGATGAAAAAGATTTTCTTGACCGCGTGGATATATTATGTTCATTAGGGCAAACGGTAATGATATCCAATTTTCATGAGTATTATAAACTGGTGGCGTACCTTTCAAAGATCACCAAACTTAAAATGGGTGTGGTGTTAGGTTACCCTAACCTGGAGTATATCTTCTCTGAAGAGCATTACAAGGACCTTGAAGGGGGTATATTAGAGTCGTTTGCTACGTTGTTTAGCCGTAAGGTGAAACTTTTTATATATCCAACGTTCCGCAACGGAGTTATATGGAACTGCTTAAGGTTTTCACCACCGCCTCATTTGGTTGATCTTTATCGCTATTTAATAGCCAATAATAAAATTGAAGATATAAGGCATTATAATGAGAATAACCTGCATGTAGAAACCGATAAGGTGCTAAACATGATCAAACAGGGCGAAAATGGTTGGGAAGAATATGTCCCTGCCGATGTTGCTACTATGATCAAAGACCGCTGCCTGTTTGGTTATCCATGCGAGATCATACCGCAGGAAAATGCTATTACCGAAAGTAATAACGCCGATACCTCAAATCCCGCTTAATACCGATATTAAATTACGTATCGAAGCTTCTGTCATTTGCTTACGGGTATAAGCCGCGGCAGTACCTATATGAGGCGTTATCAGCAAGTTTGGAATATTAGCAATATCTACATCATTTAAAGGCTCAGGGTCAGTCACATCTAATGCTGCTGATGCTATTGAGCCATTGATTAAATATTCATATAGTTTGGCATTATTGATCACCTTACCCCTGGCCACGTTAACCAAAATGGCATTTTTCTTCATCAGTTTTAACTCCGGCTCATCAATATAATTAACGGTATCTTCTTTTAAGGGCAAGTGCAGGGATATAATATCGCTTCGTCTTAATAATTCTTCTTTGGTACAATATTCCCACTCGTTTTTATGGTCGCTATTGGCAGTATAAATTACCTTACAGCCAAAAGCCTGTAGCATTTGAGCCAGCTTTACCCCTATTTTACCCATACCCATTATCCCCCAGGTTTTGCCATACAAATTATCGCCCATGTAAAGCGTAAGGCCCGTATTGTTCCAGTCGCCATGTTTAACGTAATTGTTGGAGGTAGTAATATTACGAATGCAGTTTAACCCCAATCCTAAGGCTAACTCGGCGGTTGAGTAAACATGTTCATCATATATGGCAATAGTTTTAATACCTTTTGATGCCAGGAAAGGTTTATCTAAATAATCCTGCCCGGTGCCATAACTGGAAATAGCTTTTACTTTAAAATCATCACCAAACAAGCGGCTGTCAATTTTTACGGTGTGGGTGGTTATAACGCCATCGTAATTATTAAACGCCTGCCTAAAGGCATCGTCTGTAATGGTGGTAGGTTCGGGCCAGTAATCAATTTCAACATTTTTAAATTGATCTATAACATCATCCAAAAACGGAAGCTTATCGGCACAAAAAATTTTATAAGGCTTATTCATTGTATATTATTTTACGGAATTGCTTAATAAATTATGATCAATCAGGTTTAAAATCTCGCTATTCTCATCAAACTTACGAGCAAAAAACGCGTCGGTATTTGCCAATTTTTCCAGGTCAGTTTCGTCCAAAGTGCGCGGGTGCCCGCTTTGGCTGTTCCAGTCAACATAGCGCAGGTTATTATTGATAATATTCTCGGGCTGATTAATATTATTATTCATCACCATCGTCTGAAAAAACATTTCATCTGCCACGTGGGTGTATTTGAAGTAGTTATAAAAACGATTGTCTGTATCTAAAAAACGAATAATGTTCTTTACGGTATTAATAGATAAGGTCCACCATTGCGAGCCTTCGTAGGGCGTAGTGTTTTCCAGGAATTTACGTGGGAAAGGCTTGCCTTTTGGCATATAGGGGATTATCTTTTTCAAAATATCCCATATACCGTATTGCTTGTATTTAAGTTTAATATCTAAGTAGGAAAACAGCGGATAGGTCAACCTGAATTTTGGAAAATGGATATGATAATATAATATCCGGTCCAAACCGCCGTTTTGCCAGTTGGGGCGTGGCATCATGGAAGTCTCTATATAGTCCTTGCCATAATTCTTCGTTAAAAAAGTATGGAATTCAGATGTTGGCTTAATTGGGTAATCCTGCCCGCTTAATAAGGTTACGTGCGACAATGGCTCTTTTGATCTCAATATCTCGCGCAATCCATCCAAACTCACCCTGATCATATTAAAACCGGCCCATACAATACCTTTACGCTTTAACCAGGTTATTTTCTCAGGATCAATAACCCCTTCAACTTTTTTGTAAGGGGTTAAATCAACCTTTTTATCAACGTGTATATAAAAAACAGAGTCGGGTGTATCTATAGTTTTTATCAGCCTGATAAACTGATCGGGATTTTTATGTGCGAAAACCAGGTAGGCAAACTTCATTTAGTTCAAATATCCCTAAAAGTAATTTTATTCATCAATAAATAAAAATGATGTAACTTTATCTTAACCAATTCAATCAAATTAATAATGAAACTTTTCCGATTATTATTAGGTGTTGCTTTTGCAATCCTATCATTTTCGGCCAATGCACAAAAACTGGCCGACCCTATCCTATTATGGCCCAATGGCGCACCCGGTGCTACCGGCGTAAGCGACGAAGATAAACCGGCGGTAATCCCTTTTATTCCCGAAGCATCTAAACGCAATGGTGCTGCTGTATTGGTAGTGCCGGGAGGCGGATTTACCATTCGTGCAGTGGATCACGAAGGTGTGCTCGTTGCTCAATGGCTAAAAGATCATGGCATTACCGCATTTTTACTGCGCTATAGGTTAAAGCCGCTGTACAGTCGTAACGATTGGGTGTTGGATGGACAACGGGGCATGCAATATATACGTGCGCACGCCGCAGAGTATCATATATCTGCTGATCGTGTGGGCGCGGTAGGTTTTTCTGCCGGTGCTACTATGATTGCAGATATGACCTTAAACCCTGTTCCTATACAGGCCAATGCTAAAGACCCATTGACTAGCTTATCATCAAAACCAGACTTTATAATTCTAGCCTACGGTTCTACACGTATTCCTGACAACATAGCTAATGCTACTTTAGCCGCTATGCCACCAACATTTATGTATGGCACAGTGGAAGACAGAGGCAGCCAAAGCGGTATGTTGGATATGTATACCCGCTTATATCGTGCAAACGCCCCTGTAGAAGCTCACTTTTTTAGAAATGGTATACACGGAACTGGTTTTGCGATTGGTGACCCGGTATTGGGCCAGTACACAACGCTATTGCATAACTGGCTCACTGAAGGCGGATTTCTTACCGAAAAGCCGCAGGTTTCTTTAGCGGGAGTAGTTAAATTAAATGGTACTCCCCTTTTAGACGGGATGGTAATATTAACACCGATAGATGATAAAAATGCCCCTCCGGTAATTGTGTATATCCGGAATACAGGCACGGATGAATTAGGAAGGTTTTTGGTACCTAAAAGCCAGGGGCCTGTTGAAGGCCGATATAAAGTTGAAGTAAGGCAAGACGCAACCCGCTGGACTAGTAATTCGCGTGAGCCATTTATGATCAAGATGATGGCTAAACGTACCCTTACGGATGCTGAAAACAAAGAGTGGGGTGAATATATACGTAAGCGCGACCTATCGCCAAGTATTTATAACCAGGGTGTTTATTCACGTAAACACCCAACAGATAAGGCAGACTACATTGTAGATATTAAAAGCGGTAAGGAAGTAATGATAGAAGTATTTGGTAAATAACAGATATGATACACACTTCTCTGTGTTACTTTGTGCATTTTCTTAGTGTTCTCTGTGTTAATTTAACCGCAAAGAACACTAAGAAGTCACAAAGGTCACTAAGCCCTGATTTTTATTGCCATCCCCCGCCTACTGACCTATAAAGGTTAATAGCGTTCAGGAAAATAAATTTACGGGTATTAGCCAGTTCCAGCTCTGCATCTAATACATTACGCTGTGCAGTTATCACTTCCAGGTACGTGGCGCGTCCAACCAAAAACAAGTCGTTTGATACACTTACCGCGTTTTTAAGCGCGGCTACTTCCTGTAATTTTAGCTGGTAATAGTTGTTATAATTATCAATACCTTTTAAGCTGTTTGTTACTTCCTGGTAACCGTTAAGTATGGTCTTTTGGTAGTTAAATACGGCTTGCCTGCCCTCAGCTACGGTACGCTCATAATTGGCTTTAATGCGTCCACGGTTAAATATGGGCGCGGTTACTCCGCCTATCAACCCAAAAACTGCCGATGCCGGGTTAAACAAAACAGCCGCGTTAAAAGCATTATAACCGCCATAAGCAGTTATGTTTAATGATGGCATAAAAGCCGCACGTGCGGCCTTAATATCCGCATTCATGGCTGCCAGTTCCAGTTCGGCCTGTTTAATGTCCGGACGATTTAATAACAATTGCGATGGTACCCCCGCCTTTAATATACCCGGTAGTTTAAGCGTATTTATGGAAGTATCACGGTCTATTTTTTTTGAGTAGCCGCCGGTTAAAAAATTCAACTGGTTTTCGGCTTCTGTAATTTGCTGGTCAAGTGCATATTTTAAACCTTGTGTGCGCTTCAGTTGTGCCACAAATTGTTGTACTGCCAGTTCTGTAGCCCTACCCCCCATTTTTTGTATCTCAATTAATTCCACCGCGTTTTGCTGTAGGATGATATTTCTTTCAATAACATCCTGCTCATAATCCAATGCTAAAAGTTCATAATATAGCATGGCTATCTCTGCGGTCATGGCGGTAACTACCAGTTTATATCCGCTCCTGCTGGCTAAAAACCGGTTATATGCCCCTTTTTTTTGATTAGAAAGTTTGCCCCAAAGATCTACCTCCCACGAGCTTCTTAAACCCACAAAATAATCGGGTGTGGGATTAGTGGGTATACGTTGATTGCCGCCGATATTTGATGATAGGTTGGTATCAAAGTTACCCACTCCATTCATCGTATAGTCACCATACTTTTCTAATCCGGCTGTAGCATTAAATTCAAGCGATGGTAATAACCATGAACGGTTGTATTTTAAATTGGCCGCGGCTATCTCTACCCTTTGCATCGCCATCTGGATATCCGGATTGGCGGTAAGGGCAGTATCAATTAGGTTTACCAAATATGCATCTGAAAAAAACTGCTGGATAGGTAAAGTTACAATGCCGGTAGTATCACTATCTCCCGTATAAGTTTTGGGGATATTGGTATTGGCTTTAAGTGTAATTGCTTTATAATTTTTACATCCGGCAATAGTAAATAGCAGGACAATTATAAAAATATAAGGATGAACTATTTTTGACGTTCGCATATTCTTTTTAGTCTTTTTGATGATGGTCTACTATTATATCTACATCCAGTATGTTATGATCTTTCTTTTTCATTTTATGGCCCAAGTTGGCAAATATCACATAAAGTCCCGGTATCAATAGCAACCCGAATATGGTGCCAAATACCATTCCCCCTAATGCGGCAGTACCAATGGATCGGTTACCCATAGCACCTGCACCGGTAGCAATACATAATGGTATCAAACCTGCTATAAATGCTAATGAGGTCATTAATATCGGGCGAAGCCTTGAAGCAGCACCATCAACCGCCGCCTTTAATATGGTTGCGCCCGCTTTTTGTCGTTGTATGGCAAATTCAATGATCAGGATGGCATTTTTACCTAACAATCCAATAAGCATTACCAGGGCTACCTGTGCATAAATATTATTCTCTAAACCCAGTATTTTCAGGAAGAAAAACGCACCAAAAATACCTGTAGGTAAGGATAAGATTACCGGTAAGGGAAGTAAGAAACTTTCATATTGGGCAGATAATAATAAGTACACAAACACCAAACAAATAGCAAATATGTATACAGCCTGATTACCCGATAATATCTCTTCGCGTGACATACCCGACCACTCAAACGTATAGCCTTTGGGTAATTTTTCAGCAGCAATACGGGTTATGGCTTTCACCGCGTCACCGCTACTATAGCCTGGTTCAGCATTGCCTGTTACCATGGCTGCTGTATACATATTATAACGGGTTATCTGCTCAGGCCCAAATACGCTTTTCAGCGTAACAAAGGTGGAAAATGGAACCATCTCATCATTGTCGTTTTTTACCTGCAATTTTAGCACATCCTCTGGTTTTGCTCTAAACTCGGGTGAAGCTTGTACCATTACCTTATACATCTGTCCGAAACGAACAAAGTTAGAAGCGTAAAAACTACCCATTAAAGTTTGCAGCGTTGACATGGCTTTATCAATGGTTACCCCCTTTTGGGCAGCCATTTGCTGATCAACCACTATTTCATATTGCGGAAAATTGGCATTAAAATTGGTTGAAGTACCCGATATCTCCGGCGATTCGTTCAATACGGTTATCAAGCTATGGGTAACATCGGCTGTTTTTTGCAAGTCGCCGTTTCCGGTACGGTCAAGTACCCTAAACTCAAACCCGCTGGTGTTACCAAAGCCCTGTACTGTAGGTGGTGGGAAATATTCAATAGACGCGTCAGCCACATTCCTGGTTTTTTCCTGCATGATATCAATAATATCCTGCACATCTTCATCGCGCTCATCCCATGGTTTTAAGCTGATCATCACCATTCCATAAGAGGCTCCGGCAATATCACTCACCAGGTTATAGCCCGATAAGGTAGAAACAGATTCAACCGCCCCGATAGATTTGGTGGCCTCATAAATTTGCTTACATACCTGTTCGGTCCGTTCAACCGTTGAACCCGGAGGAGTAGCTATACTGGCGTATATCATTCCCTGGTCTTCATTAGGTATAAAGCCACTTGGTAATACGGCATTTATACCCCAGGTAGCGACAAAGAAAAATGCCAGCATCCCCAAAGTAATTACTTTTCGTCCTGCTATGCGGGTTATTAAACCGGAATATTTGTTTTGTAACCCCTCATATTTAACATTAAAACCTTTAAAAAACCGATCAGTTAAACCTGTTTTTTTTCTATGCGGATCATGTTTTAACAGGATAGCACAAAGTGCAGGTGTAAGCGTTACAGCATTTATACCCGAAATAACAATAGATATAGCCAGCGTTAACGAAAACTGGCGGTAAAATATCCCTACAGGCCCACTCAGAAATGCCACCGGAATAAACACCGCCGACATCACTAAGGTAATAGCCATAATAGCACCGCTAATTTCGTTCATGGCGCTTATCGTTGCTTGCATCGGCGGCATATGATGCTCGGTCATTTTTACGTGTACCGCCTCTACCACCACAATAGCGTTATCCACAACAATACCTATGGCGAGGACAAGCGCGAACAGCGTAAGCAGGTTAATGGAGAAACCAAGCATCTGCATAAAGGCTAATGAACCAACTAAACAAACGGGCACGGCTAAGGCTGGAATTAAGGTAGACCTGAAATCCTGAAGGAATACATAAACTACAATAAATACCAATATAAAAGCCTCAATTAAAGTACGGAACACCTCATGAATTGAAGCATCTAAAAAGCGCGATACATCATAGTTTAAGTTGTATGTCATACCAGCCGGGAACGAAGTTTTTTGCAGCTCGTCCATTTTGGCTTTAATATTATTAATTATATCTCGCGCGTTTGAACCAGGACGTTGCTTGATCTCTATAGAGGCAGATGGGCGTCCGTCTGTGCGGGATATCATGCTATAGGTTAATGAACCAAATTCAATATCTGCAATGTCTTCCAATTTTAGTACAGATCCGTTGTTATCGGCACGGATCACCAGCTTTTTATACTGCTCAGGCTCAATAAATTTACCCGAATATCGCAATACATACTGTAATACCTGGGCCGATTTATCAGAGCTTTGCCCGGTTTTTCCCGGCGCGGCTTCAATATTTTGGTCGCGTATTGCTTGTACAACTTCATCGGTAGAAATATTGTATGACACCATTCTATCAGGTTTAAGCCAAACCCTCATGGAGTACTCTTTAGCACCCATAATTTCGGCACGGCCCACACCTTCAATACGTTTAAGCTCTTGTAAAATATTGATGTCGGTAAAATTGTAGATGAATTTTTCATCAAGGCTGGTATCTGTACTCAATAAATTAAGGTACATCAACATGCTATTCACCTCTTTTTCGGTGGATACACCGGCGCGAATAACTTCTTCAGGCAACTCATCAATAACGGTTGATACCCTGTTTTGAACACTCACAGCAGCCAGGTCGGGATCGGTACCAACGTTAAAGTTAACCTCAATATAAGTAAGCCCGTCATTAGTACAAACAGAGGACATATAGGTCATGCCCGGTACACCATTTATACCACGCTCCAATGTAGTGGCGACGGCCTTGGCGCAAACTTCGGCGTTGGCACCGGTATACTTAGCGGTTACAATTACGGTAGGCGGGGCAATATCCGGAAACTGGGTAACCGGTAGCGTAATTAATGCCAGCACCCCTAATAAGGTTATAATTAATGATATAACCAACGACAGCACAGGCCGTCTGATAAACATATTAAACATAGAAACAGGATAAGGATAAATACTGCAGGTAAATTTTATAACCCGCTGTTAATTAGTGTAATTATTGTTGCATAGCAAGCATAGCTTTCTCAGCAAACACCTGTTTTGGTTTAATAATCATTCCTTCACGTGCATTTTGCGCTCCCTCAAATAGTATCCTGTCGCCGGCCTTTAACCCTTCTTTAACTACATAAAAATGCGATAATCTGGAGCTTGGTGTAAACTCTTTCATGCGCAGCTTATTGGTGGCATCCACTATATACACATAGTTTTTATCCTGTATGTTAAATACCGATTGCTGAGGCACCAATATTACATCTTCAGCTTTGTGCTCAATAAATATCCTGCCGGTAGCTCCGTGTTTTAATAATTTTTTAGGATTTGGGAAACGTGCACGGAAATCAATAGAACCTGTTGTTTGTTCTATCTCACCATCTACTGTTTCAATGGTACCCGGATGGGAGTATTCGCTACCATCAGACAAAGCCAATTTAACCTGGTTATTCCCTCTGTCGGGCGAAGTATTTTTGGTACGCTCATACTGCAGGTATTCATTTTCAGGAAAACTGAAATAGGCAAACATTGAGCTTATATCTGATAAGTTGGTCAATAAAGTACCTTCATCAATTAAACTACCGGCTTTAAGCGGAATACGGTTAATTACCCCATCAAACGGTGCGTGTATAAGCGTATAGGCAATATGGTTTTTAGCACTTTGAACTTCCGCTTTTGCTTCCTCAATATTGGCTTTGTCGCCATTTAATTTAGCTTTAGCTACCTCCAATTCTGATTTAGATATAACCTTTTTATCAACCAGTAATTTAACACGCTCTACCTCCAGTTCGGTAGCTTTAGCAGCAGCTTGTGCATTACTTAACGCAGCCTCTGCACGAGCAAGCATGATCTTAAATTCCTGGTCGTTCAATTTAAAAAGTGGTTGCCCCGCTGATACGGCTTTACCTTCATCCACATAAATTTTTTCTAAAAATCCTTTAACACGAGATCGTATTTCAATGTTTTTTACCGCTTGTATATCAGCCACATAGGTTGATCTTAAAATGGTATCTCTGGTATTTAGGGTTATAACGGGAAACTGGCTTACCTCGTCCGCGGTATCTTTAGTTTGTCCGTTTGATATACAGCCGGCCATAAATGTCCCTGCTGTTAAGGCTATCAAAAGGTATATTGATGTTAAATTTCTCATTTTGTTTTTTCCTGAAACATATGTTGTGCGCAATCCTGGTTAATTGCATTAGTAAAAAACCAAACAATAATATTATTGAATGGTATAGATCAGGAAAAAATTAAAATGGTTTATACCGGAACAGGAAATTATAATATCCGGGAAGAAAAGCTTTATTGAACCATCGGGTTCCAAAGGTTTGTGCTATATCAATACCTACATTACCTTTTAAAAAATCAAGTATAAAAGGTAATTGCGCGTTTAATTCGGCAATACGCCTTGGTAATATTTTACGTGGTGCCCTTTTAATTGGGTGGCTATTTTTATCAGAATTGCTATGGTCATCTGTATCAAATATTTGCGTTGCATAACCTAAAACGGTATCGCCTTCATCGCATGACTCACCCGGGTATTGAACATGGTCAGGTAAAGGAGCCGAAGCGGTGTCTGCATGAAAGCATACTACGGCGTTCACCAACCATACAGAAAGGATTAAATAAATGCACTTTTTTAGCACCATTATTACAAAACTAATTAAAAAAGTAATAAAAAGTTTTAATTAATACTAATTTATGGTATTTTTTTTGATAAATATCTATCAATTACTGTTTTGTGATATAAATTTTACAATTTAAGCTTGTTTTTGAAAGCATTTTTTCACAAGGACTAAACCTATCTCAAATAAGATGCTTAATTAGTATAAAGAGTTACAGAACTATTTTCTTTTTTTAAAATTAAACCTGTATTTGTATATTTTTTGGTAGATATAGTTGCGCCCGGAAGAAAAATTCTTTAGCTGGGAAGAATATATGCCGTTGTGGCCGCTAAATAAGTAGGCGGTAAAGCAGGCAATTGCAAATAACAGTAAATGCTCACTGCCAAAAAGTTCGGCGCCCATAATAGTACAAGCCAAAGGTGTATTGGTGGCCCCCGCAAATACAGCTATAAACCCTAATGCCGCAAAAAGGCTAACAGGCGAATTAAGTAATACCGCTAATGAATTACCTAATGTTGCACCAATATAAAATAGCGGTGTTACCTCTCCCCCTTTAAAACCGGTAGCCAGGGTAATAATTGTATAAATTGATTTCCATAACCAACTCCATGTATCGGCACCCCCTATAGCAAATGCCGATGGTACGGTTACTGCACCAGGATATTCGGCATCAACGCCTAAGCTTAGGTAATCGGGTTTTCCTAATAGATAAGTAAGTCCTATAATGATCAGCCCTCCTAAAACCGGGATCAACCATTGTACTTTGATAAATTTTAAGAATAGATTTTTTGTTTGATGTACACCTGCTGCAAATACATAACTAACTAAGCCAAAAACAGCCGAGGCGATTATTACTTTACCAATTAATATGATGTTATCTGATACAGGTAATGCCGCTATGATATCGATATGATAAACAGTATGGTGAACATGCCAGGCATCCACCGTCCAATCACCAATCAAACCCGCTATTAAGGCAGGTAATATGGCCTTGTATTCCAATTTACCCAATGTAAGCACCTCAATAGCAAATATTGCCCCGGTTAATGGTGTGCCAAACACTGCCCCAAAGCCGGCAGCTATACCTGTAATTAACAAAATTCGTGTACCTGTTTCGTTTACTTTGAACCATTTGCAAAAAAAGGCGGCAATACTGCCACCCATTTGTACCGCCGTACCCTCGCGCCCGGCCGAGCCGCCAAACAGGTGGGTTATAATAGTAGTTGCCAATATAATGGGTGCCATTCGCCAGGGTACGCCCCCGCCTGGTTGGTGTATCTCATCAATGATCAGGTTGTTTCCTTTTTCGGATGATTTGCCAACGCTTTTATATATCCAATGAATTAATATCCCCGCCAGTGGTAATAAATATAACAGCCAGGTATACTTAAAGCGCAGGTGTATAGCAGCGGTAAGCAGCCATAAAAATAAAGCTACTGCACTGCCTATTATTAAGGACGTAACAATAATTAATAACGTTAATTTGAATATATCTGTTAATCTTTTACTCATTTGATACCCATGTCATAGTTTTTCCATATCCGCCGTTTCAAATATATAAGGTAAATCCTAATTAATATCTTTACATCAACATCATATGCTTAAAATTAGCCAAATCTATATCTATCCCATCAAATCATTAGGTGGTATCAGCCTGCAGCAAGCTGAAATAACTGACCGTGGTTTTAAGTATGATCGCCGCTGGATGTTGATAGATGATAATAACCGTTTTTTATCGCAACGCGAAGTAGCGGTTATGGCTTTATTAAAAGTTGCTCTGAGCGATAGTGGATTATTAGTAACTAATACAGTGGATAATACCAGTCTGCATATTCCTTTTCTACCACAAAAAAACGAGTTTATTGATGTTACTATTTGGGACGATAACTGTACGGGTCAATTAGTAAGTGACAAAGCAGACAAATGGTTCACGCAAGCCTTAGGGTTGAACTGCAGGTTAGTTTATATGCCTGATGATTCACATCGACCAACGGACCCCAGATATGCGCCTGATCATATTACTTCCTTATCTGACGGTTATCCATTTATGATGATCGGACAGGCATCGCTGGATGAATTAAATAGCCATTTAGATGAAGTCTTGCCCATGAACAGGTTTAGGCCGAACCTGGTTTTTACAGGTGGTATGCCTTACCAGGAAGATACGATGAATGAGTTTACAATTAATGGTATTCGTTTTAACGGAGTAAAGCTTTGTGCACGTTGCAATATCACCACCATTAACCAGGATGATGCATCTAAAGGAAAAGAGCCTTTAAGAACATTGGCGGGATATCGCTCAAAAAATAAAAAAATATACTTTGGTCAAAATGTAGTGCATAAGGGTGTAGGTGTTGTAAATGTTGGAGATGAGTTGACTATATTAAGCACCAATACCGAAGAGCGATTTATAATAACATCTTGATTCTAAAAAAATGAAACCCACCATAACCATTGAATATTGCCCGAAATGTAAATGGCTGTTACGTGCGGCTTATATGGCGCAGGAATTATTGACCACATTTGAAGATGACCTGTATGGCGTTACTTTGCACCCCAGCGAAATATCTGGCAGATATTCGGTAAGTATAGACGGCAAGAAAATATTTGACCGTAAAGAACAGGGCCGTTTCCCGGATATCAAAGAATTAAAGCAGTTGGTTCGTGATAAGGTTAACCCGGGCAAGGACCTCGGCCATTCTGATAAAGTATAGCAAATCTATAGCATTAGTTGGTGTGAATTAGTTTTTTTATATTTGTTAATATTAATTGGTAACAAATGCTATCGAAAAAAACCAAGTATGCTATTAAAGCATTAGTAATATTGGGTAAAAATGTTGATCAGCCACCTATGCAGATCTCTAAGATCGCCGAACAGGAACGCATACCCAAAAAGTTTTTAGAACAAATTTTACTTGACCTGCGTAATGCCGGCTTTTTATACAGTAAAAAAGGTGCAGGCGGTGGTTATTCGTTAAATAAGGACCCTAAAGATATTTACCTGGTTAATATACTCCGCATAACAGACGGGCCTGTTGCTATGCTGCCCTGTGCCAGTTTAAACTTTTACCATAAATGCGATGAGTGCCACCTGGAAACTACCTGTGGCATACGCGATGTATTTGTTGAAGTGCGGGACGCTACTTTAAATATCCTGTCAAAAACCAGCATTGCGGATGTTATTGCCCGCGAAACCACCCTTACCACGTTGAATGTATAAATTCTCATTTTATTGTTAAAATATGGTTTTTTTATAAAAAAATCTACCAATTCCATATAGTATATATATCTTTGGATAATTAATTGTAAAATATTATTTTTGCGCCGGGTATTAACCCACGTTTACAGCTAAATAACATTAAAACTATACCTCAATTATTTTAATGGAGGTTATTAAAAATAAACAATACACACTATGCAAAGCTTCAGAACAGAACTGGAGAACCCTATTGTTGAAAAAGACATTATTGATCTTGAAAAAAAGATAAGGGCTTTTCGTGAAGGTACAATACATGATGAAAAATTCAGAAGCCTGCGTTTAGCCAGGGGGATTTATGGGCAAAGGCAGCCCGGCGTACAAATGATACGTATTAAGTTACCTTTCGGCAAAGTGTCTTTTAAACAAATACTACGCATAGCTGATATATCTGACGAGTATGCAAGTAGCAACCTGCATTTAACTACCCGCCAGGATATTCAAATACACTATGTTAGCTTAGATAAAACGCCTGAACTTTGGGCTAAACTGGAGCAAGACGATATTACCTTACGTGAAGCCTGTGGTAATACGGTAAGAAACATCACCGCCTCGCCTACCGCGGGTATTGACCCAAAAGAACCTTTTGATGTATCGCCGTATGCTTACGGCACCTTTGAATATTTATTGCGCAATCCTGTTAACCAGGATATGCCGCGTAAATTTAAAATATCATTCTCATCAAGCGATGATGATACCGCGTTTTCATTTGCGCATGATGTGGGTTTGATACCAAAAATTAACGCCAATGGCGAGCGTGGCTTCAAAGTGATGTTAGGCGGTGGTTTGGGCGCACAACCTATGCTGGCCAATATGGTAGAAGAATTTTTACCCGAAGATCAGCTGGTGCCTTACATTGAATCAATGCTGCGGGTATTTGACCGCTATGGCGAACGTAATAATCGTAATAAGGCCCGTTTAAAATACCTTATCCAAAAATTAGGTTTAGAGGAAGTTTTGCGTTTAGCACAAGTTGAAAGAACGGCTAATAAAGTAAAAACCTACAAAATAAATCGCGACGCGGTAACGCTACCAACTATACCTAAACCAACCGGGTTAGAAGGTATTGTACCTGTTGATGAATTGAAATACCAGCAATGGTTAGATACTAACGTGTTTGAACAAAAACAAGCAGGTTATTATGGGGTGTACATTAAAGTATTAAAAGGTGATATTCCTACCGCGCAGGCTCGTCAATTAATCGAGGTTTTAAAGCCATTGGTTGCAGACGAGATACGCATTACTGCCAACCAGGGCTTAATGTTAAAATATGTTACCAAAGAAGCCCTACCTGCCCTGTTTAACGGTTTAACTGAAATAGGGTTGGCAGCCGCCGGTTTTGATAGCGTAGCCGATGTTACTACCTGCCCGGGAACGGATACTTGTAACTTAGGTATATCAAACAGTATGACCTTTGCTGCTGTAGTTGAGGATCTGATCTATAAAGAATATGCTGATTTAATATACAACCGCGACATTAAAATTAAAATAAGCGGTTGTATGAACTCATGCGGGCAACATAGTATGGCGCAAATTGGCTTTCATGGTAGTTCTTTAAAAGCGGGTGCAAGGGTTTTACCATCAATGCAGGTAATGCTTGGTGGTGGTATAGTTGGCGATGGTGTTGGCCGTGCCGGCGACAGGGTTATTAAAATACCTTCAAAACGTGCAACCGATGTATTAAGGACTTTATTGAATGACTATAAAGCCAACGCAACTGATACAGAGAATTATCATAATTATTACGACAGGCAAGGTAAGGACTATTTTTACCAGATGCTAAAACCATTGGCCGACCTTACCACCCTTACAGATGAAGAATTTATTGACTGGGGCCATGTAGAAACTTATGCATCAGCAATTGGTGTTGGTGAGTGTGCAGGTGTGGTTATTGATTTGGTAGCTACGCTTATTTACGAAGCCGATGAGAAAATGGAATGGGCCAATGCTTCGTACGAGGCTGGTTCATGGGCTGATGCTATTTATCATGCTTACAGTGTGTTGATCAGTGCAGCTAAAGCATTATTGTTAGATAAAGGTATCAATAGCAGTACACACGGTGGAATCATTCGTGAGTTTGATACACAATATGTAGATACCAACGAGATAACCTTAAATGGAAGTTTTAATGACCTGATCTTACAGATCAATCAAAATGAACCATCAGAAGTGTTTGCCACCAAATATTTAGCAGCTGCCGCAGATTTCCTTGCATCGGTTAAAGCTAAAAGAGAATTATTAGTACAGTCATAAGCACCAATGACCCAGCTAACTGAAAATAACGAAATAATAGCCGCTCAGGACGATAAAAAAGCCGGGAATCAATTGTTTCCTGTTTTTTTAAAACTTAACCAATTACACACAGTGCTTATTGGCGCAGGTAATGTAGGGTTAGAAAAGTTGAGTGTTATTTTACATAACAGCCCGGAAGCGCGGGTTACAGTTATTGCTGAAAATATAATTCCGGAAATTTATAGCTTAACTAATAACTATCCAAAAGTTACGATCAAACAAAAATCCTTTACAGATGATGACCTGGATAGCGCGGATATTGTAGTTGCTGCTACAGATAACAGTCAGTTAAACGCTTATATCCGCGAATCGGCACATCAGCGTAAATTACTGATCAATGTGGCTGATAAACCTGATCTTTGCGATTTCTACCTGGGGTCTATCGTGCAAAAAGGCGATCTGAAGATTGGTATATCTACCAATGGTAAATCTCCTACTATAGCTAAAAGATTAAAAGAGGTTTTAAACGAAAGCCTACCCGCTGAGCTGGATATTACCTTACAGCAGATGAACGACCTGCGTAATACTTTGACCGGCGATTTTGCCTATAAAGTTAAAACACTTAATGAGGCTACGGCGGTATTGGTTGAGCCTATGCCTGCTCCAAAAAGAAATCTACGTTGGATAATTTGGGGAACGATAGTTTTCTCACTAATTGTTACTGTGGTAGCATTATGGTATAATGAGCCGGAGTTTAGAGCTTATGCTCAAGAAATTAATCCTGCCTTTTACTATTTTTTTGGTGCCGGTTTTGTATTCGCATTAATTGATGGCGCTATTGGCATGTCATACGGTGTTACGTCAACCAGCTTTTCATTAGCAATGGGTTTACCACCGGCGATAGCCAGTATGGGTGTCCATTTATCAGAAGTTACCAGTAATGGTATAGCCGGATGGATGCATTACCGTTTACGCAACGTAAACTGGAAGCTATATAAAATGCTGGTTATCCCGGGTATTATTGGCGCAGTTTCGGGTGCGTATATTTTATCTTCTTTAGAAGAATACAGCACCTACACTAAACCGTTTATATCATTGTATACCTTGATATTAGGTGGAGTTATTTTATCAAAAGCTTTTAAAGTAAAACGCAAAAAATCGGCTGATAAATTTAAAAACGTACGCCCTTTAGGTTTTATTGGTGGTTTTATTGATGCGGTTTTTGGCGGTGGCTGGGGGTCTATTGTGTTATCAACATTAATAGCAGGTGGAAGGCATCCACGCTTTTCATTAGGTGCAGTAAAATTATCCAGATTTTTTATTGCTATAACCAGCTCCCTTACTTTTATAACCATGACCAATGGCGTGCATTGGGAAGCGGTATCAGGTTTGGTTATAGGCAGTGCATTGGCATCACCTATAGCAGCTAAAATTTCCAGCAAATTATCTGTAAAGGCTATAATGGTTGCCGTTGGGATAATTGTCATGATCACCAGCTTACGAACTATAGTAATAACTTTAATGAAGATCCTTTAAAGATGAGTACCGAGATAGTAGAAAATATAAAATGGCAAACTGCAGGCTTGGAACCTGTTATAGCTTTACAAAAACTGGCAGACCTATACTCCGGCGAAATTGTTTTCTCCAGTAGTTTTGGGTGGGAGGACCAGGTAATTACACACATGATATTTGCCAATAATATCCCCATTAAAATTTTTACGCTGGAGACAGGACGTATATTTCCGGAAACTTACTATGTATGGAACCGTACCATGGAAATCTACGGTCAGCCCATTTACGCTTACTATCCGCAAAACGAATTGGTGGAGAAAATGGTAAATGCTAAGGGCCCTAATAGTTTTTATGAGTCGGTAGATAACCGTAAAGAATGCTGCGGGATACGTAAGGTTGAACCACTGGGCCGCGCATTAAAAGGTAATCGTGCCTGGATAACCGGTATACGCGCTGAGCAATCTGCCAACCGCCAGTTTATGGAGAATACCGAATGGGATGAAGGGCATGAATTGGTGAAGTTCCACCCTATTTTTGACTGGACTTTGGAGCAGGTAAAAGAATACATCAAATTACATAACATACCTTACAATACACTACATGACAGGGGTTTTCCCAGCATTGGATGTATGCCATGTACACGTGCCGTACGCGAAGGTGAAGATTTTCGGGCGGGCCGCTGGTGGTGGGAAGACGCGTCGAAAAAAGAATGCGGGTTACACGAGCATGAAGCAAAATAATTTTATTTAACGATTTGTGGATTAATGATTTTAAATTCGCACCTCAATAATTCTACTAATTAACAATAATGAGTAAACACAATCAACTGGATTATTTAGACAAACTTGAAGCAGAAGCTATACATATTCTGCGCGAAGTTGCCGGCCAGTTTGAGCGCCCCGCGCTTTTATTTTCAGGAGGTAAAGACTCTATCACCCTGGTACGTTTGGCCGAAAAGGCTTTCCGTCCGGGTAAGTTTCCTTTTCCGCTGGTACATATTGATACCGGCCATAACTTTATTGAAACTATTGAGTACCGTGATGCAATGGTTGAACGCTTAGGCGAAAAACTAATTGTGGGTTTGGTTCAAGATTCTATAGACGAAGGAAAAGTGGTGGAGCAAACCGGTAAAAACGCCAGCCGTAACCCTTTGCAAACCGTTACCCTGCTGGATACTATTGCCAAACATAAGTTTGATGCTTGTATAGGTGGTGCCCGTCGTGATGAAGAAAAAGCCCGTGCTAAAGAGCGCATATTTTCTGTACGCGATGAGTTTGGCCAATGGGATCCAAAACGCCAACGCCCTGAGCTATGGGACATCTATAATGGTAAAATACATAAAGGCGAAAATGTTAGGGTATTCCCAATCAGTAACTGGACAGAGTTAGACGTTTGGAATTACATCCGCCGCGAAAATATTCCGTTACCAAGCATTTATTTTGCCCATGAGCGCGATACCATTGTACGTAACGGACAATTAATGGCAGCCTCCCCTGTTTTAAATATGGACGAAGATGATGTGATAGAGCGCCGCACAGTACGTTTCCGTACGGTTGGTGATATGACCTGTACTGCCGCGGTAGCGTCTGAGGCATTTGAAATTGACGATATTATTAACGAAATAAGCGCTTCAAAAATAAGCGAGCGCGGTGCACGTATGGATGATAAAGTATCTGAAGCTGCGATGGAAGACCGTAAAAAAGGAGGATACTTTTAATGGACATACTAAAATTTATTACTGCAGGTAGTGTTGACGATGGTAAAAGTACCTTGATAGGTCGATTACTATATGACAGTGATTCGATACTGGCCGACCAATTGGAGGCCCTGCATTCATCCAACCGTAAAAACGACGATGGAAGTATTGACCTGGCTATATTAACTGACGGTCTTAAAGCCGAACGTGAGCAGGGAATTACTATTGATGTAGCTTATAAATACTTCCAAACTGATAAACGTAAGTTTATCATAGCCGATGCTCCGGGGCATATTCAATATACCCGTAACATGGTTACCGGTGCTTCAAACGCCAACTTGGCTATTATATTAATTGACGCCCGTAAGGGTGTTATTGAGCAAACTATTCGCCACTCATTCCTGGTATCATTACTTGGGCTACAGCAGGTTGTGGTTTGCGTTAATAAAATGGATATGATAGGTTACAGCGAAGAAGTGTACAACAGCATTGTTAATGATTACCAGGCATTGGCCCAAAAGGTAAACTTAAAAAAGAATGTACACTTTATACCTGTAAGCGCGCTTAAAGGCGATAATATTGTGAACGCTACCGAAAACATGGCGTGGTACAAAGGCAAAAGTTTGTTAGATTATTTAGAAACTATTGAACTGGAAGCCGATAACAGCACTGAGCATGCCCGTTTCCCGGTACAATGGGTAATACGCCCGCAAACCGAAGAGTTACACGATTACCGTGGTTACGCCGGCCGTGTGTCCAGCGGATCTTTTAAGGTAAATGATAAAATTACCGTATTGCCATCAGGCTTTACCTCCACCATCTCCAAAATTGAATTTTTTGACCAGGAATTAGAAGAAGCATTATCAGGTACGTCAGTTACGGTTCATTTAAATGATGAGATAGATATCAGTCGTGGCGATATATTAGTAAACAGCAGCTATCAACCCAAAGTTTCTCAATTAATAGAGGCCGATCTTTGCTGGATGGATACCCGTGCATTAGACGACACCCACACTTACTTTATACAACATAACAGTAAAGTAACCCGCTGTAAAATACAGGAAATACTTTATAAGGTAAATATCAACACTTTAGAGAAAGAGCAAAGCGAAGAATTTAAGTTGAATGATATTGGCCGCATCATCATCAAAACTGCTGACCCGTTGGCATTTGATAGTTATGAAGAGAATAAAGCTAATGGCGGCGCTATTTTAGTAGATAGCCGTACCAACCTAACTGTTGGCGCTTTAATGCTGCGCTCAATAGCTGATTAATAATTTTTATTGTGATTTTATACCAAAAGGTTCGGATTTATCCGGGCCTTTTTTGTTTTACCCTCATTTTTATGTCATCTCGAGCTCAGCGAGAGATCCATACACAAGCTAATCATCCGAGTATATGAATGGATTTCTCACTACGTTCGAAATGACACAGGGTATTAAACAAACAAAGGGGCCAGGAAATAAACCCTGAGCCCCTCTTTTTTATAAACCTAATCAACGTTGCTTTTTAAAAGGCATATCTTAACGTTACGCCCAGTGTTCTTTGGTCGCCTAATACACCTGCGTATTGGCCCGCGTTGCCGCTGGCAGGTAATAATTGCTCAAAATAGTTTTGGTTAAATATGTTACGTCCCCATACATAGGCTGAGAAACCTTTTGCTGCTCTGAAACCTAAACGGGCATTAACTATAGTATAACCGGCAATTTGTAAATAAGCCGATGGCGTCGGGCTTGATGAAAAACGTGAACGGTAGTAATCATCAACACCTATAAAGAATTTGCTGCCTGTTTGATTGAAGAATTTAGCATCAACAGCATATTCGCCACCTGTCGATATAGTCCATTTAGATATACCCGGTAGCTGTGCACCTGAGATGTCTTTAGAGAATACTGTAGAAGAAATACCTGTTTCTTCTAATGGAAGTGGCGCGTTAGTAAACTTCACATATTTAGCGTCAGTATAAGCACCTGATGCAAAGAATGACCAATTTTTACCGGCTTGTATATTTGCATCAAACTCAAATCCTTTAACATTAACTTTTTCGGCAGTCGCTATATAACCACGGTTCACACCCGGATCAGGCGACTGGACATTGGTTTGGTAATCTGTAATATCCGAGTTATGGAAAGTAACATTGAAGGTAATACTTTGTGTTGGATTGGTTTTGGCACCTATTTCAATATGCTGAGTTTTTTCGGGTTTAATTACGGCTAAATCAAGTGCAGGTGCACCGGCAATGTTGGGTAAACCGGCAACGTTAACTCCCGAAGGTTTGTAACTGTTTGAATAAGTGGCAAAAGCGTTAAGTGCTTTACCCGGACGATAAGAAGCGGTAAGGTTATAGGTAAAGTTTTTTTCATCAAACTTAGTGGTGTAATACTGGCTGGAATACAACCCGGTCCTGAAACCAAGCAAAGTAGGGTCGGTAATAGTTATACCTCCATTTGCCTGCCTGTCAAATACTACATCTTTTTTATCGTAGTTAAAACGAATGCCCGGATTAATATGGAAGGCGTCTCCTATTTTAAAATCTAAGTTAGCAAATGCCGCAGCGGTTTGCGATTTTATTGATGCATTGGTAGATATGCCATAACCTTCAAATAAACCCGGTGTTTGCCATAGCGCGGTATTGGTAGTGTTTTGCGTAAAACGCCATTGGTCTTTACCGGCTTCTTCCCTACCGTTTGTCTTTACTTGTTGGTCTAGAAAGAACACTCCAAAAACACCACTTAATTTGTCTGTAAATTCGCCTGCATAACGTATTTCTTCAGATATCTGGTGATGTTTTGATGGGTTTTGTGATTTTGCTAACGATGTTAAACCTGTAAAGTCGCGGTCGTTTGACGGATCCCAGTTCCAGTATCGCCATGCAGTTGTTGAAGTTAAAGTACCCGATCCTAATTTGGTATCAACATTTAAAGAAAGACCACCTAACTGGTTTCCTGATTTCCATGGTGTATCATGATCAATAACACGGTCAAAAGGATTTAATGACGGCAAGGAATATCCTAAACTACCAATGATATTATTAAACTGGCGATAAGCTGCACGTTTAGTAGGTGCCACGCCTGCTACAACCTGGGCATAACCAATCGGTTTTTGATCAGATGCATCACCATTCAAAGTAATTTCTGTATTGTCTGATGGTTTATAAAGTAATTGGAAACGACCGCCCAAATTATTAATATTATTAACAGCCTCTTGTCTCGCTATGTTGTAGATGGTACCATTACGCTGTGTTCCTGAAAAAGATATGCGTAAAGCTAATTTATCAGCAATTGGGCCGGTTACCGAAGCTTTAGCCTGGATGTAACCTAAACTGCCAAAGCTGGTCTCAAACGTTGCACCCGGAGTAAAGCTGGCTTTACGTGTAGTTATATTGATAGCACCTGCAGCGGTATTTTTACCAAATAGGGTTCCTTGCGGGCCGCGTAATACCTCAATATTATCAATATCAATAAAATCAAGCGTAGCTGCTGCAGGGCGTGCATAATAAACGCCATCTACATAAAAACCTACTCCCGGGTCCAAACCATCATTTGTTAAACCAAACGGCGAACCAATACCACGTATGTTAATACCGGTATTACGCGGATTTGACGTATATAACTGTAAAGTAGGTATAAGTTCTTTTATACGGTTTACGTTAAACGCACCGGTTTTATCTACCTGGGTACCGCCTATTACCGAAATAGGAATGGGCACATCCTGTAAAAGCTCCCTTCGGCGCCTGGACACCACCACAATTTCGCCCAATTGGTCATCATTTACCAATTCAAATTCGGTTGGGGTGTCGTCTAATTTTAATATTTGGAAATCCTGTGCTTTAAATCCGACAGAACTGATCCTGATAAAAAATGGCGGCTGAATTGTTGGTGTTAGCGAAAAGCGGCCTAATGAATCGGCAATGGTAGTAGTGTTTGTAGTTCTTACTGTTACAGTTGCTAATGGTACAGCTTCACCCTTTGAGTTTTTTACTAACCCTGTTACTTTGTTTTGGGCAAATACAGCCGGCGAAAGCAATAGAATGAACGTAGTTAGTCTGATAAATTTAGTAGAAAGTTTCATAAAGTTTGATTGTAAAAAATTAAATATTGGACAGTTGAATACTCTTGAATAAAGATCAACAGCAACAACAGGCAGCCTGGTACTGCATTTTTGTTTTGGGATAAGCTACTTTAAAAGTATACATAATATATATAGTCTATAGATTTGATAGACAAAAGTAAAACTAATTATTTTACCTCCAAATATTTTTTTAAATAATTATTTTTTGATTGGGATGATTACTTGGAGAAAGGTAATTGTAGTTAGGTAATTATTCAACTGCATATCAGCGCATTTACATGGCTGCACATCTAAATCAACAATTTATTAACCTAAAAACAAACCATTTGCTATATTTGCGCCGGGGTAAGTCTTTTACGGCCAGCTCCTCTTGAACTCCCCCAGGGTGGGAACGCAGCAAGGGTAGAGAGTTGAGCGGCGCGATAAAAGTAGCTTACCCTTTTTTGTGCCCTAAATTTTGAGCTTGATTCTAAATTGGTCATTTAAAACTCATTATTACTTTGCTGTCCCCGCTAATCTTTAATCTTCAAACTTTAATCTTTAAAAACTGATTATCTTCGTACATGCTGGATATTCTCATCATAGGCGGTGGCCCCATTGGTATAGCTTGCGGGCTAAATGCCCAAAAGGCAGGTTTAAATTTTGTGATTATTGAAAAAGGATGCCTGGTAAATTCATTATACAACTACCCATCTACCATGACTTTCTTTTCTACCTCAGAAAGGTTGGAGATTGGTGGTATTCCGTTTGTATCCACAAATAAGCAACCCAACCGTACGGAAGCATTAGAATATTACCGCAGGGTAGCCACATCCAATAATTTGCCTATTAACCTGTTTGAGGAAGTAACCACTATCCTACCCGAGAATGATGGATATACGGTTAAAACAAGTAAAGATTCCTATCAAGCCAAACACATTATCATATCCACAGGATTTTACGATATAGCGGTTAAATTGAATATTCCCGGCGAAGATCTGCCTAAAGTACAACACTATTATAAGGACCCGCATTATTATGCCATGCAAAAGGTGGTAGTGGTTGGTTCAAGCAACTCGGCTATTGACGTAGCATTAGAGACCTATCGCAAGGGGGCTGACGTGACTTTAGTTATCCGGGGTGAAGAAATAAGCCAGCGTGTAAAATACTGGGTTAGACCCGATATTATTAACCGAATAAAGGAAGGTAGTATTAAAGCTTATTTCAATTCGGAACTGACTGAAATACGCGAGCATGAGGTCGACATTAAAACACCCGAAGGCAATATTACCATAGCTAATGATTTTGTGATGGCAATGACGGGCTATAAACCAAATTTTGATTTGTTGAAACGATGGGGTTTAAATCTGTCTGACAATAAACTGATCCCCGAATACAATCCGGATACCATGGAAACCAACTTGCCGGGCGTATACTTAGCAGGTGTTGTTTGCGGCGGTATGGATACGCATTTATGGTTTATAGAAAACTCACGCGTACATGCGGATATGATTGTGGATGATATAGCAGCGAAACTCAGATAATTAAATATAGGGTTAAGAAATTATTTAGCATATATCAATTTATTGTAATCTTAAACCTATTCATCCACCCACCTAATAAACTAATTAACATTTCTCTTGTATAAGTAAAAAATAATGCAAACTTTTGCATCAAATTTTAAATAAAGCAAATACTTATAAAAATGAACTTACAAAGCATAAATAAGCCAACTGTCAGAGCAAACTTTGCTCCGGTTGCCGCTGCTTTGGTTTCAACTGTTTTATTTTCTCCATCACGACGAAGGCTGTTTATCCCACGGGTTTAATTGTCAGCTATCCTATTGCCCGTCAAATTGAAGTTTTTTAAAACTTCATCTATCCAAAAAATATTTAATTATTACGGCCCAAAAAGCCAATAATATTTTTCTACTTAAATGACCATACAAGATTTCGATATTCAGGTTGCCACTGCACAACATGCAGATTATGCCCCCGCTATTTGCGATGAGATGGCACAATCGGCCAAAGCGCGTGGTACAGGCATTGCACAACGCACGCCTGAATATGTGGCTAACAAAATGTTAGAGGGCAAAGCCGTTATTGCTTTGCATAAAGATGGTACCTGGGCAGGATTTTGCTATATTGAGACCTGGAGCCACGGAGATTTTGTGGCTAATTCTGGATTAATTGTAGCACCAGAGTATCGTAAGGTGGGTTTGGCCAAAGCCATCAAACATAAAATATTTGAACTTTCGCGCGAAAAATATCCGGAGGCTAAGCTATTTGGCTTAACTACAGGATTGGCGGTAATGAAGATAAATTCGGAATTAGGTTATGAACCGGTAACCTATTCGGAACTTACCCAGGACGAAGCATTTTGGAAAGGTTGTAAAAGTTGCGTTAATTATGATATATTGACCATGAAAGAACGCAAGAACTGCATGTGCACCGCCATGTTGTTTGACCCGGCCGAAAAGGCAAAGGATGCAGAAAAAACAACGCAAGAAGAAAAAATTAAAGAGATCACCCATAAAGCTAACCTGTTTAAACGTATTGAAAGCGCAATAAAAAGCTTTGGGCAGGATTTAAAATTGTTTTAACCGTAGAGACGCAGTACTTTGCGTCTTAGATATATATACAAGACGCAAAGTATTGCGTCTCTACAAAGAATAAAAAATGGCAAAGAAAAAAGTAGTATTAGCGTATAGTGGAGGTTTGGATACCTCATTTTGTTGTATCTATTTAACTCGCGATTTGGGTTACGAAGTACACTCGGTTATTGTTAACACCGGTGGTTTTAGCGACGAAGAGTTAAAAAACGTTGAAAAACGTGCTTTTGAAATGGGCGTTACATCGCACCACGTGGTTGATGAGACTGAGAACTTTTATAATAGCTGCGTACGCTTTTTGATATATGGGAACGTATTAAAAAACAACACCTATCCCCTGTCAGTAAGTGCCGAGCGGGTTAGCCAGGCTACTGCTATTGCCAACTACGCCAAAGAAATTGGTGCCGAATTTGTGGCCCACGGTAGCACCGGTGCAGGTAATGACCAGGTAAGGTTTGATATGATATTTAATATCCTGATCCCTGAAGTTGGTATCATCACCCCTATCCGTGATTTAAAATTAAGCCGCGAAGCTGAAATTGAATACCTTAAAAAACATGGAGTAGAAATGAATTTTGAGAAAGCCAAATACTCTATCAATAAAGGTATTTGGGGTACATCAGTTGGCGGTAAAGAAACCTTAACCTCAAACTTGGGGCTACCAGAAGAGGCATGGCCTACACAAGTAACCGAATCTGAAACCAAAAACCTTGAGCTTGTTTTTGAAAACGGCGAGTTTGTAGGTTTAAACGGCGTAAAATACGATCATCCAACCAAAGCTATACAGGCTTTACAGGCAATTGCACAACCCTATGGTGTTGGTCGTGATATCCATGTGGGTGATACTATCATAGGTATAAAGGGTCGTGTAGGTTTTGAAGCTGCTGCGCCAATGATCATTATCAAAGCTCACCATACACTGGAAAAACACACACTAACCAAATGGCAATTAACCTGGAAAGACCAACTTTCTATGTTCTATGGTAACTGGCTGCATGAAGGTCAGTTCCACGACCCTATTATGCGTAATATGGAAGCATTTTTAACCGATACGCAGAAAAATGTAAGCGGAAAAGTATTTGTAGAATTACAGCCTTATCGTTTCCAGGTTGTAGGTATTGAGTCGGATCATGACCTGATGTCGAACAAATTTGGTAGCTATGGCGAGATGAACAACTCATGGAGCGGCGAAGATGTTAAAGGCTTCTCAAAAATATTTGGTAACCAGGTAATGATATATCATAAAGTTAATAACCAGGAATAATGATGAATACGGTATTTTCAAAAGGCGAATGTTTAGAACATTACACGTGGGGTGATGATTGCCACGGGTGGACCTTTGTTGATACCGATGCCCTATCTGTTAAGCAAGAACTAATGCCGCCAGATACAGCCGAAAAAATGCATTATCACGAAAAGGCTACCCAATTCTTTTTTATACTAAAAGGCAGGGCCAAATTAAAAATTGATGGTGAGGATGTAGAACTGAGAGAGCAACAGGCTATCCAGATCAACCCCAAACAAAAGCATTATATTGCTAACCATCAAAATACCGACCTGGAATTTATTTTGTATACTTATCCATCAGCAAGCAATGACAGAATCGACATCAAATAAAATAAAAGCCGGGATAGTTGGTGGTGCAGGTTATACCGGCGGCGAAATGCTGCGTATTTTAATTAACCATCCTAATGTAGATATTGCCTTTATACATAGCAATAGTAACGCCGGCAATTATATCTACGAAGTACATACCGATTTGTTTGGTGATACAGAACTGAAATTTACAGGCGAACTATCAACAGATATCGATGTATTGTTTTTATGTGTTGGACATGGCGATGCTAAAAAGTTTTTAGAAGCTAACGCGATACCTGATGCGGTTAAGATCATAGACCTGAGCCAAGACTTCAGATTAAGTCAAAATTCAACATTAAAAAGTAAAAGCTTTGTATATGGGTTGCCCGAGTTAAACAGAGAATCTATAAAATCAGCACAAAACATAGCTAACCCGGGTTGTTTTGCTACTACAATACAATTAGCGCTTTTGCCATTAACTGCAAAAGGTTTATTAAACAACGAAGTACATATATCTGCTACCACAGGTTCAACCGGTGCGGGGCAAAGTCTATCACCTACTTCGCACTTTACGTGGCGTAATGATAACCTTTCGGTTTATAAGGCATTTAACCACCAGCACTTGAATGAGATCGGCCAGTCGTTAAAGCAACTGCAGCCGGGATTTGATCAGGTACTTAATTTTATACCTTACAGGGGAGATTTTACCCGCGGGATATTTGCATCGGTTTACACCGAAAGTAGCTTGACTGAAGAGGAAGCACTAAAGCTATATCAGGATTATTATGCAGGTCATCCGTTTACCCATGTGACAGATCGTAATATCGATTTAAAACAAGTGGTAAATACCAATAAAGTATTTTTACAAGTTAAAAAATATGATAATAAATTATTTATTATCAGTATATTAGATAATTTACTTAAAGGCGCGTCTGGCCAGGCGGTTCAAAATATGAACTTGCTATTTGGCCTTGATGAACGCGCAGGATTACGATTGAAGGCGACCGGATTTTAATCCGACAGCCACCACCAACGTAACCCAATTATTTAAGTATTTAAAATTTAACACAATGAAATTATTTGATGTATACCCAATTAACCCCATTAATATTGTAAGTGGTAAAGGCAGCTTGGTTTATGATGACAAAGGAATCGAATATTTGGACCTCTACGGCGGTCATGCAGTAATATCTATAGGCCATACCCACCCCCATTATGTAAAAAGATTAGAAGATCAGTTACATAAACTGGGCTTTTATTCTAACTCTATTGAGATACCCTTACAAGTTGAATTGGCCGCAAAACTGGGTAAAGTGAGCGGTAAAGAAGATTATCAACTATTCCTGGTTAACTCAGGTGCGGAAGCGGTGGAGAATGCTTTAAAACTCGCTTCATTTTATAATGGCAAAAAGAAAGCTATTGCATTTACAGGTGCTTTTCATGGCCGTACATCTTTAGCGGTTTCGGTTACGGATAATCCTAAAATAGTTGCTCCTATTAATGAGACTGACGATATTATCAGAGTTACCTGGAAGGATGAAGCTGCTTTAGAACACGCTTTTGCTAACAATGAAGTTTCAGCCGTAATTATTGAGGGTATACAAGGCGTTGGCGGTATACAGGTTGCACCAGAAAGTTTCCTACAAAAAATAAGGTCGCTTTGCGATAAATATAACGCGGTATATATAGCCGATGGTGTACAATGCGGTTACGGTCGTACCGGAAAATTCTACGCGCATGATTTTGCGGGTGTTGATGCTGATATATATACCATGGCTAAGGGCATGGGTAACGGCTTCCCTATTGGCGCTATTAGTATCTCGCCTAAAATACAACCTGCTTATGGAATGTTAGGCACTACTTTCGGTGGTAACCATTTAGCTTGCGCCGCGGCTTTAGCGGTGTTAGAGGTTATTGAGCAAGATAACCTGATGCAAAATGCTGCTGAGGTTGGCCAATATTTAATTGACGAATTAAATAAATTTAAAGAGGTTACCGAAGTACGCGGCCGTGGTTTAATGATCGGTATTGATCTGCCTGCCGAGTTTGCGCATGCAAAAAAAGACCTGCTGTTTAAACACCATATATTTACCGGCGAGGCTAAACCAAACGTCATCAGGTTATTGCCTGCATTAAATTTAACCAAGGCGCATGCCGACCAATTTTTAGAAGCATTTACCCAAGTATTAAAGCCGGCTGCGGTTTTATCATAACTACTACTATGAAAAAATTTACTTCTGTAAACGACGTAACCGATCTGAAAGCTATTGTTGCCGAGGCATTGGAGTTAAAGAAAAATCCGTATGCTCATCAGCATTTGGGTAAAAACAAAACTTTAGGGCTTGTTTTCTTAAACCCAAGTTTACGTACCCGTATGAGTACCCAAAAGGCAGCCCTTAACCTGGGCATGAATGCCATGGTGTTGAATATCGATAAAGAAGGATGGGCTTTAGAGCTTCGTGACGGCGTTATCATGAATGGCACCACTGTAGAGCACATCCGCGAAGCTGCGGCTGTTATGGGCGAGTATTTGGATATTATTGGGGTTCGCTCCTTCCCGGGATTGAAGGACCGGGAGGAAGATTATACCGAAGTAATATTTAACAAGTTTGTGGAGTATTGTGGCATACCAATAGTTAGTTTAGAATCAGCTACCCGTCATCCGCTGCAAAGTTTGGCAGACTTAATTACTATTGAAGAGTTAAAAACCAAGCCGCGCCCTAAAGTAGTTTTAACCTGGGCGCCGCATATTAAGCCGTTACCACAAGCCGTACCCAACTCGTTTAGCGAGTGGATGTGTAAGGCTGATGTTGATTTTACCATCACGCACCCAAAAGGATACGAGTTAAGTACTGACTTTACACAAGGCGCAACAATTACCCATAACCAGGATGAGGCTTTGGCTGACGCGGATTTTATCTACGTAAAAAATTGGTCGGCTTATGAGCCTTACGGACAGATTTTTGAAGGTAATGAGGATTGGATGCTAACCAAAGAGAAGTTAAAGATCACCAACGATGTTAAGGTAATGCATTGCTTGCCTGTGCGGCGCAATTTGGAGCTTTCTGCCGAAGTTTTAGATGGGCCGAGTTCTGTTGTGGTTCATGAAGCTGGTAATCGCGTATGGGCCGCGCAAGTGGTTTTAAAACGGATGTTGGAGAATCTATAACTACTGTATATATAGGTTTTGCTCCTATGGAGCAAAAGAATATACATGTTTTTTTGTTACCGACATTGGGCTCCGAATGGAGCCTTTTATTTTGAAACCCATCTGGGAAAGTATCAAATATTGTTACGCCAGTGAAATTCTTAATTATCTTTAATCACAAACAAGTTGCCCCATCGGGGTAAAATGTCGGTAGCAAAAAAATGTAATTATATTTATATGCGCCGTAGGTGCATAAGATCAATAGCGAATGCCTAACACCTATACCCAAATTCATATTCAATGCGTGTTTGCTGTAAAATTCCGGCAATCAACAATACAAGAATCTTGGAAAGAAAGATTACACCAATACATAACAGGTATTCTTCAAAATCAAGGTCATAAAATGATTGCCATTAATAGTGTGCCCGATCATGTACATATTTTCTTCGGATTCCGACCTAACCAATCATTGTCAGACTTAATGCGAATACTAAAAAGCGACTCATCTGAATGGATTAATAAACAACAATTTTTGCCCTCATTATTTAGATGGCAGGAAGGCTATGGTGCCTTCTCCTATTCGCGGTCGCAAATAAGTAATGTTGTCAACTATATTGAAAATCAGGAAGACCATCATCGAAAGAAAACTTTTTTGGAAGAATACAAACAGTTTTTAGAACAGTTTGAAATAGAGTTTGATGAACGGTATATATTTAAAGAATTAGAATAGTCTTTGATTACTTTTCCGGTTCAACCGTTCTGGTTTTGCGGTTAAAGCTTCGGATGATCAAACGGTTATCGCTATTTTTCGTAAAGTAATTGATGGCCCATGTCAAAAACACCGATGCTTTATTGGCAAAGCCGGCTAACGACATAATGTGTACCAATCCCCATAGTAACCAGGCAAAAAATCCCTGGAAGTGCAGTTTGCCAATATCAGCCACCGCTTTATTACGGCCTATGGTAGCCATTGTTCCCTTATCATGATATTTAAACGGCTCGGTAGGCTCATTATTTATCAGGTGTATTAAGTTTTTGGCCAGATGTTTACCTTGCTGCATAGCTGCGGGTGCCACACCGGGGTGTCCGTTAGGATATTCTTCGCTGATCACAGCGGCAACATCGCCTATAGCAAATACATTTTGATAACCTTTTACCCGGTTTATTTCATCAGTTTGTATGCGTGAGCCACGTACAAAAGTAGCATTAGTCATTCCTTCAGGATATTCGCCTATTACCCCTGCCGCCCAAAATACGTTTCGGGTTTTAATGGTCATGCCATCATCAATCTTTAAGGTTAAGCCATCATAGCTTTCAACGTGTACACTATTGTAGATCATTACATCGCTGCCCGATAAAAACTGCTTTGCCTTAATTGATGCACCGGATGACATAGCGGCTAATAACCTGTCCTTGCCTTCAACCAGGTAAACTTTCATATCATATTTGCTTAACCCATGATAATCCTTATCTAAAATCAAATGTCGCATTTCGGCTAAAGCGCCGGATAATTCAACACCTGTGGGTCCGCCGCCTACTACCACAAAGGTCATTAGGGCATTCTTTTCGTCTTTATCAGAGGTAACCAGCGCCTTTTCTAAATGTTGCAGTATAAGCCCCCGCAGGTTTAACGCTTCGGGCATATTTTTCATGGGCATTACATTGTCTTCCAGTTCTTTATTCCCAAAAAAGTTGGTATCTGACCCGGTAGCTACCACCAGGTAATCATAATGTATTTCGCCAATATCGGTAGTAACTGTATTTTTTTCAGCATTTATAGTTTCTACATAAGCCAGGTTGAATTTAATGTTATTTTGATACGTAAATATGCGGCGTATTGGAAACACAATCGAATCAGCAGCTATCGCTCCTATAGCTACCTGGTACAACAGCGGCTGAAAAGTATGATAGTTATGCTTATCCAGCATTAATATATCAACAGGAGCATTTTTTAATTTTTTTGCTAATTGTAGGCCGGCAAAACCGCCGCCAATAATTACTACGCGGGGCCTGCTACTTTTTTGTTGATCCATGGATATATAATAAACTTGATAGCTGTAAATTAATCATTAGTACAGATAGTAACAGTTTTATTTATAACTGATTTACTGTAAAAGTGTTTTATGCCATCATTTTTTGGATTACATAGTTTAAACCATAATTCATCAGGATTTACTTATTTTAGCATCCAAATTATTTTATACTACAGCATGACACCCCTCCATATTATAAAAATAGGCGGCAACGTAATTGATAACTCCGAGCACCTGCATCATTTTTTAAAGGATTTTACGGCATTAGATGGGTATAAAATACTGGTACATGGTGGTGGTAAAGTAGCAACCCAGCTATCAGAGACCTTAGGCATTGAACCTAAATTGGTTGACGGGCGAAGGATAACAGATATTGAAACTTTAAAGGTGGTTACCATGGTTTATGGTGGTTTGATCAATAAAAATATCGTGGCCCAGCTTCAACGATATGGCACAAATGCGATTGGTTTAACCGGTGCGGACGGTAATTTCATACGCGCCAAAAAACGCCCGGTAAAAACTATTGATTACGGCTTTGTAGGTGATATAGATGAAAAATCTATCAACCCCAAAAATCTGGACAATTTACTTAAAGCGGGCTTCACTCCTGTTTTTTGTGCATTAACACACGACGGGGAAGGCCAGCTATTAAATACTAATGCTGATACCATTGCATCGGCTTTAGCCGTATCTTTATCCAAATTATACCATACCACTTTGATATATTGCTTTGAAAAGCGCGGTGTATTGCAGGATATTGACGATGATGATTCTATCATCAGAGAACTGGACCCGGTACGGTATGAGGAATTAAAAACAAAGCAAATAATTCACAGCGGTATGTTGCCTAAGCTGGAAAATGCTTTTACCGCTATATCATGCGGCGTTAAAGCAGTGGTAATAGGCCGGTCGGACGAATTAGGAGAATTAAAAAATAATAAGCCATTTGGCACACGATTAAGTAATAGTATATGAGCGCACAACAACATATTGCCATTTTAGGCAGCGGTAACATGGGTTTAGCATTAGCTAAAGGCTTGGTAAAAGCGGGTATTTATACACCCCAACAAATAACACTAACCCGCAGAAGCTTACCGCCATTGGCAGAACACGCTGCTAATGGTTATAATACTACTACAGATAATGCTAAAGCCGTATCCGGTGCAACTATTGTAGTTTTGGCAGTGTTGCCACAGCAATTAAATAAGCTATTGGCCGAAATAAAGCCGAGCATTAACCCTGCAAAACAGTTGTTGATATCGGTTATATCAGGTGTTAATTGTGTGGATATACGCCAGCAATTGGCTTTAGATGTGCAGGTTGTACGTGCTATGCCTAATACGGCTATAGCCATTGGCGAATCAATGACCTGCATAGCTACTGATACGGGATCAGAAGAGAATGTAAATTTGGTAAAATCAATGTTTGATACGGTTGGTGTAACTATACAAATAAATGAGGACCTGATGACTGCTGCTACTGCTCTTTGTGCCTGTGGTGTGGCATTCTTTTTACGAGCTGTACGTGCTGCTTCACAAGGTGGTACCGAAATTGGTTTCCACGCACATGATGCCTTGCAAATGGCCGCGCAAACCGCTAAAGGCGCTGCTGATCTGTTGTTAAAATTAGCGTCTCATCCGGAGAGAGAAATTGATAAGGTAACATCGCCAAAAGGCTGTACAATAGCAGGTTTAAACGAAATGGAACATAACGGTTTCAGCTCGGCTATGATAAAAGGCATTAAACTATCTGCTGAAAAAGCAGGCGAATTATATAAATAGAGCTACAAGCAGAAAGCTAAGAGGTTAAGCTCTGGTCTTTTTGCTTTAGCTTTCTGCTTACTCCAGGTAATAATGATTAATCCTATTCAAGTTATCATCCAACTCATATACCCATGGGGTAGCGGTAGGTATTTCCAGCTGCATAATTTCATCGTCAGAAAGATTATCCATATACTTTATTAGTGCCCGCAGGCTATTACCATGTGCACAAATAATTAAACGCTCTTTTTTTTGCAGGGCCGGGATAATTGTTTCGTTCCAAAAAGGTAACACCCTTTCTATAGTTCGGGTAAGATTCTCTGTAAGGGGCAACTCCTCTTCAGTTAAATCACTATATAAAGGATTAAAACCAGGATAACGTTTATCACCCTTGCTTATAGCCGGTGGATATTCGCCTGGGCTCCTGCGCCACTTTTGTACTTGTTCTGAGCCGTATTTAGCTATAACCTCGTCCTTGTTTAAACCTTGCAGCGCACCGTAAAAGCGTTCATTTAAACGCCATGTTTGCTGTATGGGTATGTGTAGTTGCCCCATTTCTTCCAACACAATATGCAGTGTTTTCACACTACGCTGTAATACAGACGAGTATCCTGCATCAAAAATATAACCTTTGCTTTTTAAAAGCTGCCCGGCATGTTTGGCCTGTTCATACCCTTCGGGTGAAAGGTCGACATCCGTCCAGCCCGTAAATCGGTTTTCACGGTTCCACACACTTTCCCCATGTCGCATTAATACTAATTTTAACATCTACTGTTTTAACACTAAAACTTATGATGAGTTTTTAATTTGATAAATGTTTAAATTGCGCCTGTGAAAGATTTTAAAAAATATTACGCCATCCCGGCTACCCCGGCAGAAGTTTATATGGCGCTAACCAACCCGGTTACCATGGAACTTTGGACTGGCGAAGAGGCAGAAATGTCAACCTTATCAGGATCTGAATTTTCTATGTGGGAAGGCAGTATTATCGGCAAAAACCTGGAGTTTGAACAGGATAAAAAAATCGTACAGCAATGGTATTTTGATGGGCAGACTGAAGAATCAATAGTTACCATTAAACTACATGCTGATAAAGCAGGTACATCTGTTGAGTTAAGACATACTAATATTCCGGATACTGACTATGATGATATGGTAGATGGCTGGAACAATAACTATTTTGGCGCCCTGGCAGATTTTTACGAGGGATAACAACTACTATATATGTAAAAAGCTCCGTGAAGTAATATCACGGAGCTTTTTTATTGTTATTTATTTGGGTTCTAGAATAAAGTAAACTCTACCCTACGGTTTTGTTGACGGCCAGCTGCAGTTTTATTAGTTGCAATTGGTTGCGTTTCGCCATAACCGGTAGCTTCAATACGTGATGCGTTTGCACCTTTACCTACTAAGTAAGTTTTAACAGATTCTGCACGGTCTTTAGATAGTTTTAAGTTAGCATCGTTTGAACCAACATTATCAGTATGTCCGGCTAATTTTAAGCTAAAGTTTTTCTCTATTAATAGTGCTGCAACCCTATCTAAACTTGGGAATGAACGTGGACGTAAAGTTGATTTACCAAAATCAAACTCTAAGTTTTTAATGGCTTCGTTTACAATCTTTCTATCTTGTTCTGTTACAATTACCCTAACATCCGGTCTTTGAACAGGAGCTACAGGAAGTGGACAGCCTGAACCATCAACTTTTGTACCTGATGGTGTTGCCGGACATTTATCGAAGAAATCAGGAACTCCGTCACCATCGCTATCAGCGCTAAATTTAGCCATGTTGGCATTGGTTGCATTTAAATCAGCTCTTAATTTATCGTTAGCGGCTTTTTGTGCAGCAAGTTCTGCTTTTTGTGCATCTATTGCCATTTGTAGTCTTTGCTCATCCATTAAGTATTCATTCCGTAATGAATTAACAGGGTTATGTGTAGCTAATTGTGGTTTTGATTTTGCACCTAAAGCAAACTCTAAACCAATGTGCCCATATGAAAATCTATCATTGTTTGATGCATAATTATATCCATCAAGGTTATCAGAGTTAACAAAAGCTACCTTGTAACCTAAATCAATGTTTACGCCTTTAGCTACGTTTAATTTAAAACCGGCACCTACAGGTACAAACAATTCGCTCACACCATGATCGTTACCCGATTTGAAATATATAGGCGGATTGCCATCACCCGGAGTTAAATATGGTGTATAGCCCATTATACCAACACCTGCAGTAAAGTAGGGTTGTATGCTGGTAGTTTTATAATGCCAGTTGATGTTTGACAGGTTAAAATGACCGCTCAAACTAACTGCATATTGCACTGATGTACTAACTTTGCTGTAGGCACTACTATTAAATGGCGCTCCACGCATGGCTGAATTAGCCGCTTCAATTTTACCACCTAAGTAATCAACTTGTAAACCAAAAGATGGCAATATTTGCTTTTTGATATAAGCACCATAACCCAATTGAGCTTGTGGTGTCATAAAATCCTGGCGACTGTTATTTTGTAAAGGTGTGTAGGTACTCAGTATACCAGCATTAACACCTATTGACCAGGTACGGAAGGCGGCATCGCCTGAAAAAGGTTGTACATAATTTGCATCCGGTGCTGTCTGTGCAAATGCGCAGGTTCCCAGCAATATTCCGGTTAAAGAGAAAGCGGCTTGTTTTAAAATTGTTTTCATGGTATGAGTTTTTATGTTGACTGCTTATATTTTATATAAACATTACATAGGTTAGGCAACATTAATGCCATTAACCAAACTGTACCAAATAAACTACAATTGAATATAGTAAAATGCTATGCAAAACGCTTTAAATCAATTATTTAACTACTATTTAAATAATTAGCAAATGCTGTTTTTGTTGACCTGTTATATATGAAATTAATGCGTTTAATAATATACAATATTGTATTAATAATGATTATTTATACATTTAATATGATATATTTCATAAATAAAAAGCCGCTTAAAAGCGGCTTCAATTATCATATTTGGGTTAATTATTTTAATGTGAATTCTACACGGCGGTTCTGTTGCCGACCTTCGGGAGTGCTATTAGTTGCAATAGGTTGTTCACGGCCATAACCTATTGCTTCAATTTTTGAAGGATTAACACCCCGGCCTATGAGGTAAGTTTTTATAGCCTCTGCCCTATCTTGTGAAAATTTTAAATTTACATCCGTTGGACCCACATTGTCAGTATGGCCCTCTAATTTAAGGCTGAAACCTTTTTCAATAAGTAATTGGGCCAAGATGTTCAAACTGGGGAATGAAGATGGCCTTAATTTAATGCTGTTAAAATCAAACTCTAAATTATCTACAGCTTCTTTAACTACTTTTTTATCATCTTCGGTTACGTATACTATTTTCTCTTCTGCCTTAGGTAACACCAGCGGGCAGCCGGAACCATCAACTTTAGTACCTGATGGTGTTGCAGGACATTTATCATAAAAATCAGCTACCCCATCATTATCGGTATCTGTAGTTATTTTATTGTAGTTATTTGTAAGATCGGTTTTTAATCTTTCATTAATAATCTTTTGGGTCATCAATTCTTTTTGCAAAGATTGTCCCTGTAGTAAATATTCGGTACGCATAGAAGCTACCGGGTTATGTGTAGCCAATTGTTGTTTATCGCGCGATCCTAAAGCAATTTCAATCCCAAAGCGCGGGTAATAAAACCTATCGCGTACATTACCCAAAACTAAGCCATCAAAATTATCGGCACTTACAAAGTTTACTACGCAACTTAAATCAAGGTTTACACCTTTGGCTACCTTTACCTTTAAACCCGCTGCCAGTGGTATAAAATAGGATTGTATTGGTGCCTGACTGTAGCGTGTAGTAACCGGTGGTATAGCCAAATCTGTCAATGATGGCTCGTAAGCCATCATGCCTACACCGGCACTTATGTACGGGTATATCAAACCTGTTCTGTTACGCCAGTTTATATTGGCCAGTATCAAATTAACACTTAACGATGCCGACCAATTGATTTTGGTTGTATATTGTGAATACTGATTATTGAGTGAATTTTCTGCATTAACTTTACCGGCCATAAAATCGGCTTGTATCCCTAATGTAGATAGTATTTGTTTTTTTATAAAACCACCATAACCATATTGGTAACTTGGTGTAGCGTAATCATCGGCAAATGGCATTGTAAACCCACCATTTATACCAACAGACCATGTACGAAAATTGCTGATATTTGAAAATGGTTCAACATAGGCCGAATCCAGTTCCTGGGCAAATACACCCAAGCTTAACAATACTGCAGGAATTACTAAAAGCGTCTTTTTAAAAAAGGATGGCATGTACTGTATTTATTGCGATGCCTAATTTAACATACTTCAACAGAAACACAAGTATATATTTATAAACAATTAGTTATTCATGTGTAAAAACTTCCCATTTAATATGGGCACCGGCTTGCTCTAATGTTGCCGCTACAGAGCAGTATTTACCAACAGATAATTCAACTGCCTTTACCGCCTTATCATGGTTTACATTTCCGTATAAATGAAATTCGATAGCTATTTCTTTCCATAATGATGGTTCAACCCCTGCTTCCCTCTCACCATTAACTATCATTTTGTAGTCACGCACTTCCTGGCGTTGCTTTTTTAATATACCAATAACATCAATAGCCGAACATCCTGCTAATCCTACCAACAACAATTGCATTGGGCGCGCACCATAATTTTGACCACCGTTATTGGGGTTGGTATCCATTTTAATAATGTGGCCATTTTCATCCTTGGCATCAAAGCCGTAGTCGCCGTTTACACGTGAAAGTTCAATTTTAGGCATAGTAGTTTATATCATGTAACAATACAGCTAAGTTAATGCATTTGCTGTTTTAAAATTGTGGTCACCCTAACATTTATGTAATTTTAGTAACATTCAATTGTAAAAAATATGAAAAAAGCCATCTTCTTGCTAACAATCATTTGCACATCAATGGCATGTTTTGCGCAAAGTAAGCTTTTGTCATACGAGGATGTGAAATTTTTGATCAGGAATGATCTTAACCAGGCAGATACCTTTTTATTAGCCAAAGGCTATACGCTTAAATCTAAAAATGTAAAGAAAAAATATAGCGAATATACTATGCCGCGCGGGGGCCGTACTTTTATTAATGTAAATTTAAGAATGGATGGCAGACGTATGTTTCTTGAAATAGAAACCACGGATGTAACTCAATATAACCTGATCTATAATTCTATTTTACAATACCCCCATAAGTTTAGCCTTACGGGGGCCGATATAGAAACCTATACAATCAAAGATTTATTCACCGCATATATAGTAGTTAACGAAGTTGTTCCTTACAGCCCGATAATTAAAAACTACAGCATACAGATAGTGCCCGATAAAAACGCGGTAGCCGACAGGGACCTTAATTAATATTACTGCATTTTATAAAAAACATTTATCTTCAAAGTCTTAATATTACTCCATGGCTCTGAATTATATCTGGATATTGTTTTTTGTTATCGCTTTTGTAATTGGCTTAGTAAAACTGATGTTTTTTGGTGATACCGAAATATTTAAGCTGATGGTTGAAGGGTTGTTTGATTCAACCAAATCATCAGTAATGGATATTGCGCTACCCCTGGTTGGTATTATGGCTTTTTGGTTAGGTATTATGAAAATTGGCGAAAAGGCTGGAGCTATAAATTTTCTTTCGCGCATTGTTGGGCCTTTCTTTAATCGTTTATTTCCCGAAGTTCCTAAAAACCATCCGGCAGTTGGTCAAATGATGATGAACTTTTCGGCCAATTTATTAGGATTAGATAATGCGGCAACCCCACTGGGCTTAAAAGCAATGAATGGATTGCAAGAGTTAAATAAGGATAAAGAAACAGCATCAAACGCACAGATCATGTTTATGGTGTTACATGCATCCGGGTTAACTATATTACCTATCAATATTATTGCACAACGCGCCATTTATAACTCGCAAGACCCTACAGATATTTTTTTACCGTGTATTATTGCAACTTATGTAGCCACCCTTGTGGGTTTATTAGTAGTTGCATTTAAACAAAGAATAAACCTTATTGACAGAGTAGTTTTAACCTGGCTTTTAGGATTAACTGCCGGCATCGCGTTATTGGTGTGGTATTTTACCGCTTACTTAAGCAAAGAGCAAATAAGCGAGTTTTCAAAAGTATTTAGTAATGTTACCCTATTAGCAATACCGGTGCTTTTTATTTTAGGAGGTGCCAGAAAAAAGATCAATGTATTTGAAGCATTTATTGATGGTGCTAAAGAAGGTTTTGAGGTATCAATCAAAATTATCCCTTACCTGGTGGGTTTGCTGGCCGCCGTGAGTTTATTCAGAACAAGCGGCGCATTAACATTTTTAGGCGATGGTTTTAAATGGATATTCAGCCACTTTAATATGGATACCCGTTTTACTGATGTGTTGCCTATAGCTTTTTTAAGGCCCTTAAGCGGATCAGGAGCGCGTGCATTAATGCTGGATAATTTAAAAGTTTTTGGTGTGGATAGCTTTGTGGGGCATTTATCAAGCGTTTTGTACGGTTCGGCTGATACAACATTTTATATAGCAGCCCTCTATTTTGGTGCAGTTAATATTAAAAAAACACGTTATACTATACCAGCAATGTTAATTGCCGATGCCGCAGGTATTATAACCGCTATATCAATGGCTTATTTATTCTTTGGATAGACCAAAAAAAATCAGGCCGACAATAATTACCGGCCTGATTAATCACTCTAAAACAATCACCTCTTAACTTCAGAAGTATCTTTTATAATATATAAATTATAGTCGTTTTATAATATTCAAAGGTACTATTAACTTAATAGATGTTGCAACTTGTTTTAGCTTTTTTACAAGGAAGTGACATCATAAAAAGGGCCACATCATTTAAGATGCAGCCCAATGTTTAAATTATATTTTGTTAGAATTATGAAGCTATTTCAGCCGGCTTTACACCTTTTCCTTTGTTCATTTTAGCTTTAATATTATAGCGTATCAAGTACAAACAAGGTACTAATATTAAGGTAATGATGGTTGCGAAACCTAAACCAAATATCATTGTCCATGATAATGGGCCCCAAAACGCTACGTTATCGCCACCAAAGTGAATATGTGGTTTAAACTCAGTAAATAAGCCCACAAAGTCAATATTAAAACCAACTGCTAACGGTATTAAACCCAATATGGCGGCAGTAGCAGTTAATACAACAGGTGTCATACGTGTGCGGCCCGCTTCAACAACGGCATCATGTATGCTTGCCCCTTGCTCCATCAGTAAATCAGTAAACTCTACCAGTAATATACCGTTACGTACCACCACCCCGGCAAGTGCAATAATACCTACACCAGTCATTACAATGGTAATGGTCATACCAAATATACTTACCCCCAGGAATACGCCAATAATACTGAACAATATCTCGCTCAAAATGATCAGGGTTTTACCTATCGAATTGAATTGTACCATCAGTATGATCAAAATAATACCAAATGAAGCTCCCAATGCACCTAACAAGAAATTCATTGCCTCTTGCTGATCTTCCTGTCCACCACCCATTTTAATACTCACCATATCCGGTTTTTTAAACTGATTTATAGCACGTTGTATATTAGCATTTACTTCGTTAGCGTTAAACGGCTTAATAACGTTCGAGCTTAAAGTAAGTACACGCCTTTGCTGCTTGTGTTTAATATTACTATAGGTATTGGTGTATCTTATATCGGTAAAGGCCGATATTGGTACCTGGCGTATAGCACCACCTGTAGCCATGTCACGGTAAGTTATTTTTAAGTTACGTATTTGGTCAAGGTTGGTACGCTGGTCTTCCTGCGCACGTACATTTATTTCGTAGTTATCTTCGCGGGTGTTTCTAAAATCAGTTGCCTTAAAACCATATATGGCGGTAAACAATGCCTGGCTAATTTGAGCACTATTAATACCCTCACGATTAGCACGCTCCCGGTCAATATCAAATACTATCTCAGGCTTATCGTTCTTAACATCAGAGCTTAACTCTTCAATTCCGGCTATGTTTTGTTTATCCAGGTATCGCTTTAAATTTTCGGCAGTTTTAGTTAATGTGTCCAGGTTATCTGCAGCTAACTCAATACTAATATCTTTTTGAGTTGGCGGGCCACCCCCTTCCTGGTCAATGGTAATTTTAGCACCCGGATAACCTGTTACAGCTTTACGAATGCGAGCCAATATCTCTTTGGTATCTTTTCCCTCGCGTTTACCATATTCCACAAACGCAACCGTAATTTTTCCTTTGTTAGGATAGTTACCTTGATCCTCATCTTGTGGATCAGTCACGCTTACTGTAACGTTTGATATGATAGAAGATATAATATCCTTGTCCGGTTCTACCACTTTAGCTACACGTTGCTCTAATTCCTTAGTAACCTCGTTTGTATAAGACTGATCAGTACCCGTAGGTAAGGTGATGTACACGTACACAAAGTTAGGGTCTGCCTGTGGGAAGAACTCTACTTTTGGCGCACGAACGATCATGAATACTATACTGAAGATGAATAGACCAATAGTACCAAAAAAGACTGTCCAGGGACGCTGCACAGCACGCTCTATCCAGCGGGCATACCATGACTGAAATCTTGGCCACGCATTTTTCTGAAATTTATCAATCACCTGTAATAATACAAAGTGGTTCAATAAATATAAAGCTGCAGCAAGCACTACAAAGTTACCTACGCCAAAGTTTATCAAATAACCTACTACAGCTGCAATAGCTAAATAGATCATTACGCGCCTCACCTTTTTATCAAATTTAGGGTTAGCATGTTCCCCATCATGATGTGGTTTCATAAAATCAACCGCGAATACCGGGTTAATAATATAGGCTACCAATAATGATGCTAATAAGGTTATTATCAAAGTTATTGGCAGGAAGAACATAAACTTACCAATAAGGCTATTCCAAAACGCCAGTGGTATAAATGGTGCCAAAGTAGTCATGGTGCCTGAGAATACCGGTAAAAACACCTCTCCTGCCGCTATTTTAGCTGCTTGCTTAATTGGCATTGCCCCGTTGTTAAATATACGGTGCGTATTTTCAATTACCACAATAGCATCATCCACCACAATACCCAACGCGAGCAGGAACGAGAACAATACGATCATGTTAAGCGTAAATCCAATAACCGGCATTACCAGGAATGCTATAAAACATGATAGCGGTACCGAAAGTGCAACAAACAAGGCGTTGGTAGTACCCATGAAAAACATCAGGATAATAGTTACCAATATAAAACCTATAATAATGGTATTCACCAAATCGGTAATGGTAACACGGGTTTTATCTGATTGGTCTCCGGTTACAATAATATCCAGTGCTTTCGGAAAATCTGTTTTTTTCTTCTCCGCAATCAATTCATTGATCTTGTTTGAAGCTTCAATCAAGTTCTCGCCGGCACGTTTACTAACAGCTAACGTAATTACATTTTTAAACTCGTTATCATTAGTATTCTTTAAACGGGCATAACTTTCCTGTTCATGAAAACTGTCTTTAACTTCTGCAATATCACGCAAATAAATGGCTTGTCCCTTTGGGTTACGAATAACCATAGCGGCTACTTCATCGGCATTTTTAAAATCCTGTTTAATATCAATGGCACGTTGTATTCCATCAATTCTGTAATTACCTGCCGATGTTATAATATTTTCATAACCTATTGCATTGGTAATGTCCGAAAAACTTACCTGCGCAGCAGTCATTTTATTAAGATCAACATTAACCTGTATCTCCGGTTTCAGTGCTCCCACTTCTTCTACCTTTGAAATTTCTTTCATGCTCTCAATCTCATCCTTCAAGTTATCTGCATATTCCTTTAACTTTTTCAGATCAAAATCGCCCGATATGTTTACATACAGGATAGGCAGATCGGCAACGTTGATGTCAGATATAGTTGACTCTTTCAGGTTGTTATCGCCTTGAGGCAGGTCGGGCCTTGCTTTATCAACAGCTTCCTTCACATCAACCTTAGCATCCTTTATCAATATATTACCATTAAACTCGCAGGTAATAATAGATACGTTTTGGTAAGAGTTTGAAGTAACTTTTTTAAGCCCTTTTAATGATTTTAGTTTTTTCTCTATCTGGCGGGTAACCAATATCTCGATATTTTGAGGCGATTGCCCGGCATACATAGTTGTAATAAATACTTTAGATTGCGCTATATCCGGGAAATTCTCCTTAGGCAAATTATTATAGCTTACCAATCCGAGTATGGTAATTAAAAATACCATTACATATACAGCGGTCTTGTTTTCAATAGCCCAGCTGGATGGTTTAAATTCTTTTTCAAGATCTTTCATTAGATCAAATATTTATAATGAGGTAAATAACCTTATTGTGAAACCTTTACTTTATCGCCCTCTTCAACATCACCCGCGCCTTCAACTATAACCTGATCGCCATCATTTAAGCCTGATGTAACCTCAACTTTACCTGTTGATGTATTACCCTGCTGAATAACTTTACGTTTAGCCAGTCCATTCTCAATTACATAAACATAATTTCCAGCCTCTGAATTTTGAACAGCTTTAATAGGGATAGTAATAACATTACTTTTTGAATAGTTGGCAATTCGTAAAACTGCTGTCATATTAGGACGTAAATTTTTGCGTGTAGGTAATTTGATCTCTATAGGAAAACTACGCGATACAGGGTCAATTACCCTTGCCGCAAAAGTAATTTTAGTTACTAATGAATCGTTAGCATCCGGAATAAGTATTTTAACATTATTACCTTGCTTAACTGAACCTGCATAGGTTTCAGGCACATCAGCCTTTACTTTTAAAATATCGGCATTAACAATACGTATTCCTGTAGCACCCGGCATAGCCACCTGGCCCAATTTAAGGTCCATCTGGTCTATAGTTCCGCTAATTGGCGATTTTATACGATACATATCAGCTTGTTGCTGTAAAGCGGCAATTTGTTTTTGCGCGCTTTGCAAGTTGGTTTGGGCTTGTAAAAATTGTACCTCGGTACCAATTTTTTGATCCCAAAGATTTTTTTGACGCTCAAACAAAGTACGGGCTAAACCAGCCTGAATTTCTGCCTGCTGTATTTGTTGTTTTAATACACTGTTATCCAGTTGTACCAATACCTGGCCCTTGCTTACATGTTGTCCGGGCCTTGCATTAATAGAGGTAATAATACCTTGTGCCTGCGGATAGGCAATAACGTTGTCCTGAGCGTCAATTTTACCCTGCACATCAACATAGTTGGTAAAATTGCCAGCCTGGGCTACTACAACACCTACCTCGGTTGCTTTAACCGCATCCTTATCAGTAGTTTCTGATTCAAGTTTAGCTATCTTATCAGTTAACTCCGCTTGTTGTTTTTTAAGTTCAGCCAATTCAGCTGTTTTATCTTTTGGCTTATTTGAGCATGCTGCTAAAAGCAAAATAGCCGGTATAATTAATAATTTTTTCATGTTATGTATGATGTTGTGATTTGGTTATTTAATAATTCCGTATGCTTTATCAAGGTCAACCTTGCTAACTAAAGCTTGGTATAAACCCTGTATATATTTATTATCCGCATCCTGTAAGGCAGTTTGGGCTTGAGTAACTTCTATACTTGAGCCTACCCCCTGCTGATACTTAATGCGTGTAACTCTTAATACCTCTTGTGCTAATGCTTGGTTAGCTCTTTGGTTGTTAAGCGACCTTAGGCCGTTAGTATAAACTATCTTAGCCTGGCTAGCCTGTAAGTTCAAAGCATTTTTTAATTGAAACATGGTATTCTCGGCTTTTTGCACTGTAATAGCCGCTTGTTTTACCTGGTTGCTTCGCTGAAGACCGCTAAATATGGGTACATTTAAACTTAAACCAATGTATCCTACGGGGTAAGCGGTGTTATACAGGCTACCAAATGAGTTATTTTGGTACGAGTTTGCATAGCTGGCATTTAAAACAAGTTTAGGCAAATATGCTGCTTTCCGGCTTTTAAGATCAAACTCGCTTAATTTTTTTTGAGTTTCTAATAAGTTGTACTCAATACGGTTATGATAAAATGTAGTATCGGTATTTACTTCGGCTATCGGATCTAATTTTACATCCTGCAACCTGTCTTTTAAAACCAGGTTATTCTCAATTGGCATACCCATCTGGAATTTTAAAAGCTGGTAATTTAAAGCCAATAAATTCAAAGTATTCTCGCGGGTAGTAACCAAATCATTGTATTGAACCGTTAGCCTGTCCACATCAATCCTTTCTACAAAACCTTGTTTGTTTTGGGCCGTAGTTTGATCAACCAGTTGTTTTAACTGGGCAATATTAGCATCTAATAATTTGATCTGCTCACCATTAACCAATACCTGGTAATAAACTTTAGTTACAGTAACATTAGCATCAATTTTTGAACGGGTATAACTCAATTCAAACAATTGTTTATAAGTACCACGGCTCTGTAATCCCACCAGGTAATCTCCATCAAATAATATCTGGTTAAGGTTTACACCCAGGTTTGATTGATATTTAACACCAAATTTTACCGGAATAAATGTACCCGGCGCGCCAAAAAATTCGCCCGGTAATAACGATGTAGGTATTTTTAAATAATCCTGGAATGACCCGGTGGCGGCTATTTGTGGTAAACCACGGCCTACGGTTTCTTTTACCCGGTACTCTGCACTTTTTACATCCAAAGCCGCGTTAAGAACCGAATCGCGATGCTGGTAGGCATAATTAATACAGTCGGCAAGTGTAAAATTATATACCTGTCCGTCTGGTTGTGGTTGCTGTGCATAGCCGGTAAAAGCCATTGCACAAATTAAGAATAGTATAACTATTATGTTCTTCATTGTGATATATGGGTATTGTTTGTGATAATTATTAGTTAGTTCTGAAATTTATTTTCAAAATAAGTTAACTGTTATGACAACCTTATGTCAGTAGTGTTAAATTATTCCTCATTTATATTCTTGTATTTATTCAATAGCTTGTGCCCCTTAAGGGTACATATGCCAAATGTAAAATGCTCTAAAAACTGGTACTGCACGTGCCATGTACTAAACTCGGCAATCGGGAACATTTTGGTATCAAAACCAAGTTCTACCTGTGCTACACGCATCCGGGCCATTATTTTAACATCAATGTCAGCCCTGATGTAACCTTGATTTATACCTTCGGTTAAAAGCTCCTCCAACGTACGCACAATAACACCTGATTTAAAATCCTGAAACTGTTTCCACGCATCGGGATGATATTTTTGCATATCATGTATTACAATGGGGTTAATTCTTGAAAAGATATCTTCTGAACATTTCATCATATTGATCATCTTTTCTATCACATTGCCCGAGTGGTTAATGATATTGCACATGTCATCCTCATCCTGCCTCAGCTTTTTTGACACCAGGGCAATAACCAATTCGTTTTTATCTTTGAAAAACTGGTAAATGGTTTTTTTTGACATACCCAAATGTTTGGCTATATCGTCCATTGTTACGCTTTTAATACCTGCTTTTAAAAACAGGTCCTCGCCACCTTGTATTATTCTATCTATATGCGTCATTGTTTTTTTGATGGCGCAAAACTATGGAAACATTTTTAGATTTCAAAGTTTCCAATCAACATTACATCCACTTGACAAACCCCTATCACATTTATGCCAACAAATGAAAAATGTTACCTTTGCAGAAAATTCACAATCATGACACTTACACCTCTTTCTGCAATATCACCTATTGATGGCCGTTACCGTAATACAACCGCAACACTGGCCGCATATTTTTCTGAATATGCCCTGATCAAGTACCGGGTGTTTGTTGAGGTAGAGTATTTCATAGCTTTATACAAGCATCCTATTCCACAATTGCAGAATTTAGATGCAAATGTAGCAGAAAAGTTACGTGATATCTGCAATAATTTCGATGAAGCTGATGCAGAGAATATCAAGCAAATTGAGAAAACTACCAACCACGATGTTAAAGCCGTAGAGTATTTTATTAAACAAAAGTTTGATGAATTAGGGCTGCAAAAATATAAAGAATTTATACATTTTGGTTTAACATCGCAGGATATTAATAATACTACTATACCCTATACCTTTAAACTGGCTTTGAAGGAAGTATATTATCCGGCTTTTGACGAGTTATTAACTATATTAAAAAGCTATGCTACAGAATGGGCACATTTGCCCATGCTGGCACATACCCACGGTCAACCCGCATCGCCTACCCGTTTGGGTAAAGAAATAATGGTTTTTGTAGAACGGTTAGAAAACCAGGTAAAACAATTAAAGCAAATACCTAACTCGGCTAAGTTTGGCGGCGCTACCGGTAACTTTAACGCGCACCATTTGGCCTATCCGGAAATTGACTGGAAAGACTTTGGGAATAACTTTGTAAACAATATACTGGGCCTTAATCGTTCGCAGTTTACCACGCAGATAGAGCATTACGATAATTTTGCAGCGCAATGCGATGCTTTAAAACGTATTAATAATATTATTATCGATTTAGACAGGGATATGTGGACCTACATATCGATGAACTTCTTTAAACAAAAAATTAAAGCAGGAGAAATAGGTTCATCGGCTATGCCGCATAAAGTAAACCCGATAGATTTTGAAAACTCGGAAGGCAACCTGGGGATTGCTAATGCGTTATTTGAGCACTTGGCGGCTAAACTGCCTATATCAAGATTACAGCGTGATTTGACCGACTCTACCGTATTAAGGAATATTGGCGTACCTGTTGCACATACCTTAATAGCTTTAAAATCAACCGTAAAAGGTTTGAATAAGTTACTATTAAATACCGATGCTATCAACGCCAGCCTGGATGCTAACTGGGCGGTGGTTGCCGAGGCCATACAAACTATTTTACGCCGCGAAGGCTATCCAAACCCATACGAAGCATTAAAAGAGCTTACACGTACTAATGCGCATGTAAATGCTAATACTATTGCTGAGTTTGTAGAGACTTTACAAGTTGACGATAATATCAAACAGGAAATTAAGCAGATTACGCCGGCTAACTATACAGGCATATAGGTTTAACAATTGTTGATTTAAGGTCATAACAATTTAAACGTATAGCATTAATCAAAATCCTGCCTATTTTTGTCAAGAATAATTTTAAATAAGCTACATCAATGAATATCAACGTATATACCGAATCGACCCCAAACCCGGCAACTATGAAGTTTATAGTGAACAAGTTGCTGATAAACGGCAGTGTTGACTATCCAACTAAAGAAAGTGCTACGAACTCGCCTTTCGCACAAGAGTTGTTTAAGTTTTCATTTGTAAACGGTGTATTCTTCGCCAGCAACTTTGTTACCGTTACCAAATTTGACGGTGATAGCTGGGATGATATTACGCCGATACTAAAAGAATTTGTAAAAGGTGCGGTTGAGTCTGAAATAAAAGTTCAAATTGAAGAGCAGGAAGAAGCAGGCAACTTTGAAGGTACCGATACCGAAGTTAAAATACAGCAAATATTACATGATTACGTTCGCCCGGCTGTTGAGCAGGATGGCGGCGCTATAACCTACAAATCATTTGAAGAAGGTGTTGTAACTGTTGAGCTTCGTGGTTCATGCAGTGGTTGCCCATCATCAACCGTTACCTTAAAAGCCGGTATTGAGAACTTGCTTAAACGCATGGTTCCTGAAGTTACCGAGGTGGTATCGGAAGCTCTTTAAAGTGATTAGTGATTGGTTAATTAGAGATTAGTTTCAACTCTTCTAAAACTAATTAACTAATCACTGATTAACGAAATACTGAGCGATAGCTCCCAACATTTCCTCCGTCATCAACCCATTTGTAGCTAATAGTTCGCGGGTTTCTAACACTTCATCACCACCACTAAAATTCACCACCTGCCCTCCTGCTTGTTTTACAATTACAATACCGGCAGCGGCATCCCAGGCGTTCAAATTATATTCATAATAAGTATCAAAACGACCTGCAGCGGTATAAGCCAAGTCAACCGCGGCTGATCCTAAACGGCGCAGGCCATGGCAGTTTTGCATCAGGTGCGTAAATAACTTAATGTATTGCTCCTGTTTACCAAAATCATAATAAGGAAAGCCCGTAGCAATTAAGCTATTGCTGATTGTTGGACAATTACTTACTTTAATTTCTTGCCCATTTAAATAAGCAGGCGCACCCTTCCAGGCGTAAAAACATTCATCCTGGTTAATTTCATACACCACGCCCAAAACCAATTCGTCATACTCCTTTAAAGCAATACTTACCGAAAAAACGGGCAGGCCATGTATAAAATTGGTAGTGCCGTCTAAAGGGTCGATGATCCAGTTGTAGCGGTCGGCAATTTTATTTTTAGTTTGCTCTTCGGTAACAAAGCCAGCTTCGGGTAATATTTTCTCTAATCCGGCAACAATCATTTCCTCGGCAGTTTTATCTACGTAGGATACCATATCGTTTAACCCCTTGTATTCTATTTTAGCAGAGCTGAATGATTTTCTTTCCTGGCGGATAAAGTCGCCCGCCTTTTTAGATAATTCAATTACCTGGTTTGTTATTTGTTCAAGACCCATAAAATGTATTAAGTATGTTTAACTTCACCCGGCTCACGTTGCTGTTGATCCCTTAAAGCCAAACTAAATGAAAAGAATTTATGTATAAAAAAACTTGCAATAAACAAGCTTAAAGCCGCTAATGGACGTGCCACAGGCGGGTACATATTAAAGTAGTGTATAAAAAGTGCTATCATACCTAAATTGGCAAAAAAGCCAATTATAGCCACCGCCACAAACCTAAAAAATTGTTTATAGGCTGATGTTTGCGACTCGGTAAATACCAGGTATTTGGTTATTAAAAAATTAACTACTACCCCCATGCCATAAGATATGGTTAATGAAACTGTAGAGTTCCGAAAATCAGAATTAAAAAAATGATACTTTTTTTGGATGAGCAGATTATGATAGAGTAGATAGAAAATTGTCACGTCAACCAAAAAACCCATACCTGCAGATAATATAAACCGCACAACCTGGTTCTTTGCTATTTTTTTCAAAAACTTATTAGCCATGCCTAGCCTTAGTTTTTTGATGATTTAATCCGTTAACAATTAACGCAATACCACCTATAACTAAAATAAGTGATATCATTTCGGCTTGGGTAAAGCTGATGCCGGCTACATGATATTTGGTATTCACGCGTATTTTTTCAATTAAAAAACGCTCCACCCCATTTAATATTAGGTATATGCCAAACATTACGCCCGATAATTTTATACGATCTCTTATTGCCCATAAAAATAAGAACAACAATATACAAACTACTGATTCATAGAAAGATGTAGGATATACAGGTTGGTTTAACACATTACAAAAATTACCCACACAGCCTGGTATGAGATTACCCGGATCCTGGTTACTTACATTATGCGGAAAATCAAACGACCACATCCAATCAGGAGCCCAGCTTAACCAATCCGGTTTGGGTGCCAAATTAGGAATACCCCAATCTCCATCGCCCGACATTTGACAGCCTATACGGCCAACCGCGTAGGCTAACATCATACCCGGGCCGCCAATATCCAGCATATCTAATGGTTTTATGCCATGTTTATTAGCAATATATAGTACCGCGGCACCTCCACAAATCAATCCCCCATAAAAAGTAAAACCGCTGGTACCTATAAGCATACCAACCGGATCGGCCATAAGATCGTTCCAATTCTCTAAACCGTTAAATAGTTTGGCACCTACAAAACCCCAAACTGCCGCCCATATCAATAAATTACCCATTAATTCATGCGGATGCACGGTAATGGTTTTAGTAATTGGCTTAGCTAATCGTTGTTTTTTATTTTCGGCATAAGCCCAGTAGCCTAAAGCAGCTGCAAATAATATCCCCCCCAACCAATTACCGCGTGATGATAAAATAAATGCTTGCGGGTCATTGATCATGGCGCTATAATTTAACGCCATATCAACCAGTTTATAGCCTATTGCAAAACCAAATATGATATTTCCTGCCAGGTCAACGGTAGATATCGATTCGCCAACTACAATATCCTTTTTAAAAGGATGAACTATTTCTAATTTCTCTTTGCGTTTAAATTCCTGTGTAAAAGCCCAATAGCCCGCCATGAAAGCAAGCGCCACAAAAAACCCAAATGTTTGTATGGGTAAGGGGATGTGTAAACCGGTAAAATACTCGATAAGCGAGGTTATGTTTGGAAACATAGGTTATAATTGTTTGCAGCGAATATAACTTTAATGCGTTAATATTTCTTCGCTTTCGGTTATTTCAACATCACCGTCAGGTGAAATGTTTGTTAAGTAAACGGTTTTCAATTCGTTTACCAGTACCGGATCATACTTAGCTTTTACCTTTACATAGTTACGGGTAAAACCATGCATAAAACCCTCTTTAATATCCCCCTCAAATAATACTTCTTCGGTTTTATTTAGTTGGGTTTCGTAAAAAGCGCGGCGTTTTTTGTCAGATAATATATGGAGCATTTTACTGCGTTCTGCACGGGTTGAGCCGGGTACTACCCCACTCATTTCGGCAGCCAAAGTATTTTCGCGTTCCGAATAAGTGAATACATGTAGGTATGATATATCCAGATCGTTCAGGAAATTATAGGTGTCAATAAAGTCTTCACGAGTTTCGCCGGGGAAACCCACTATCACATCAACCCCTATACAGCAATTGGGCATCAACTCTTTTATTTTTGCTACGCGATTGGCATATAATTCTCTTTTATATCGGCGGCGCATCAAGCTCAATATCTTATCAGATCCTGATTGTAGCGGGATATGAAAATGCGGCACAAAACGTTTTGATGTCGCCACAAATTCAATAATTTCATCAGACAATAAATTAGGCTCAATGGATGAAATACGGAAACGGTCGATACCTTGTACTTCGTCTAAAGCTTTTACCAAATCAAAAAATTTGGTACTCCGTTGACCATCAATAATACCAAAATCACCAAGGTTAACGCCTGTTAACACAATTTCTTTTACACCCGACTCAGCAATTTGATGAGCTTGTGCAACCACATTTTCAATAGTATCACTACGGCTGTTGCCACGTGCTAATGGTATGGTACAAAACGTACAAGAATAATCGCAACCATCCTGAACTTTAAGAAAAGTACGGGTCCGGTCACCAAACGAATAGGAAGAAACAAATTCATTAGCTTCAGATACGGGTTGGTTGTATACTAATGCTTTAGGATTTTTAGTCAGATCGGATATGTAATCTACAATCTGGAATTTTTCTGCAGCGCCTAAAACCATATCAACACCTGGTATCTCGGCAATTTCTTTTGGTTTTAATTGCGCGTAGCAACCTACAATGGTTACATAAGCAGCAGGGGATATTTTCAGCGCTTCCTGAACTATTTTTTTACATTTCTTATCCGCATTCTCGGTTACCGAACAGGTGTTTATAACAAACACGTCAGGTGTATTAGTAAAATCAACCGTATCAAAACCGGCCTGGTTAAAAAGGCGGCCAATAGTTGATGTTTCTGAATAATTCAGCTTACAACCCAGCGTATAAAAAGCAACTTTTTTATTCATTTGAAGCTGCAAAGATAACTTTTTAAGATTAGTTGTTAAAAATTAAAGATTTGTTGACCTGCTTATTACACTAATCTTTATCACTTAATCTTCATTCCAACGGTAGCTGTCATTCTCCAACCCTATCAAATCAATAACCCTATTCACTACGGTCATGGCTACATCTTCAATGGTTTGTGGTTTGCTATAATAGGATGGTACTGCCGGGCAAATTATACCTCCCGCCTCTGTAACGGTTGCCATATTACGGATATGGATCAGATTAAGTGGTGTATCACGCGCTACCAATATTAGTTTGCGTCGTTCCTTTAAAATAACATCGGCAGCGCGGCAAATCAAGTCATCAGATGTACCAGCAGCTATACGGCCCAATGTACCCATGGAGCATGGAATAATCACCATGGTATCAAACTTTGCCGAGCCTGAGGCAAAAGGTGCCATAAAATCATTCTTAGCGTAAAATTTATAAGGGTAATTATTGTAATCAGTATTATCTAATTCAAACTCCCAAACTTGTTTGGCATTGTCAGACATTACAATACCCACCTCGGCTACCTGGCTGTTTAATTGCTGTAGTTTTTTTAATAGTAATTGAGCGTATATGGCACCACTGGCACCGGTTATGGCTACAACAATTTTCTTTTTCATATATAACATCGTATTGACTCACCCGGTCTTTGCTTCGCTCGACCACCCTCTCTTCGCCTTTGGCGTAAAGAGGAAATTTTCTACAACCCTCTTTACCGCTTGCGGAAGAGAGGGTCGACCAGCGAAGCATAGTCGGGGTGATTAAGCAACAAACATCGCCATAAAAAGTTAGCCGCACAAAAAAGGGTCGAATACTAAGTACCCGACCCTACATCTACCTATGAAAAACATGCTCCTTTTGAGAGCAATACAAAGATAATAAGTTTTTTAAATATTATCAAAAAATTAATATTGTTAACTCGCTGATGAATTATTCTCTATCAGGGTTTGTATAATACCATCAACCATACCCACACTTGGCACATACATTTGCTTGATGCCTCCCCATTTCATTACCGAAAGGTATATCTCGCAAGCCGGTATAATAACGTCTGCCCTATCCTGGTTTAATCCAAGCACATTAATACGATCTTTCAATGAGAAAGAATTAAGGTAAGTGTATAATGATTTAAGTTTAGAAAATGACATTGGTGCTTTATCTTTCTCATCAGCCAGTTTATATAATTTGTTGATGTTGCCACCTGTACCAATACCCGATATACCTTTAAAATTGCGGGTATGTTCGCGTAAAAAATCATGCATATCGTTCCAGGTTTCTTCGGTATCCTGATTATCCAATATGCGTATTGTGCCCAGGTTAAAAGACTTGGATGCTACTAACTCTCCTGCTGAAAACAATGATAATTCTGTACTACCACCACCCACATCAACGTACAGGTAGGTTTTACTTTTATCAATAGCCTGATCGGCATGACTGGCGTAAATGATCTTAGCTTCCTTTTGCCCGTGGATGATCTCCAGGTTGATGTTTGCTTCTTCAATAATACGCTTTACAACAGCCTCTCCATTTTTAGCCTCGCGCATGGCTGATGTTGCATACGCCAAATATTCAGTTACCTTATAAACATCCATTAAACTACGAAAAGCATGCATGGTTTTTACCAGGTCATCGGCCTTTTTATCAGAGATATGCTGCTGCAAAAAAGCGTCGTCGCCCAAACGCAAAGGCACACGTATCAACGTATTCTTTTTAAAGGATACCGATTCGTTATTCTCAATAATATCTGCAATAAGTAACCTTACTGCGTTTGATCCGATGTCAATTGCTGCGTATTTCAAGTTAGTATTGTTTATTTTTCAGGTAATTGTATATATCTATTTGTGCCCTAACTGGTATATCCGACCGGGTTTTATGGTATTTGTTGCTATTTAGGTTGTTAATTTCGCGAGCTTTAGTATTATCGCTCAATTGAATGTTGATGATGTCCCGTACTTCTTGTTTTAATTTTTCGTCATATACCGGAAACCCAACCTCCACGCGCGAATCGATATTTCGGGTCATAAAATCAGCTGAAGTAAGATATATTAATTCATTGCCACCATTACAATAAATATGCACACGGGCATGCTCAAGATACTTATCTACTATACTTATAACTTCTATATTTTCGCTATAATCCTTTATTCCGGGCACCAAACCACACATACCCCTAATGATCAGTTGTATTTTCACGCCGGCGTTACTTGCATGGTATAATTTGATTATTAACTGCTCATCAGCCAGGCTATTCATTTTTAATACCATATAGGCGGGTTTTCCTGCCTTGGCATTTTTAATCTCGTTATCTACCAGTTTATATATAGTCGGACGCGAATCAATTGGCGATACAATTAAATTTCTTAAACCTTTTGGCAGCGTGTTTTTATTTAATGATTTAAATATAACCTGTAAATCATCGGTTATTTTTTTATTGCTGGTAAGTAAGGTATGATCGGCATATATCATAGCCGTTTTCTCATTATAGTTACCGGTAGATAGACAGGCATAGTAATTTAGCTTTTGTTTCTCTATACGGCTCACCAAACATATTTTGGCGTGTACCTTGTAACCCTCTATGCCATGTAATACCTTTACTCCTTCTTCCTCCAGCTTTTGCGTCCAGATAATATTATTTTGTTCATCAAAACGGGCACGCAGTTCAACCAAACAAGTAACTTTTTTACCGTTTTTTGCTGCGTTGATCAACGCATGCATTATTCTTGAATTTTCGGCCAGACGATAAACTGCAATGCTGATCTCTTTTACTTTTGGGTCAATAGCTGCCTCTCGTAAAAAATGAATCACATAATCATAAGATTGATATGGCGTATTGATTAGGTAATCGCGCTTGGCTAACATCCCCATCAAACTTTTTCCGAACGATAAATCACCAACAGGTAAGGGCAAATACTTAGGATACTCCAACTCGGGTTTACCCACGTTGGGAAAAGCGATAAAATCCTTAAAATTATGGTAACGGTTGCCGGGTATCAAGCTTTCGCCATGCAGACCCATTTTGGTTACCAAATGCTTCAGCATATCCATAGGCATATCAGCATCATACAATAAACGCATAGGCTTGCCTTTACGGCGCTTTTGCAGGCTCTTAGACAGCGAATCAATAAACTTTCCACTTACTTCCTTGTCCAGGTCCAATTCTGCGTCACGTGTAAGCTGTATGGAAAATGCTTCAATACTATCATGCTCAAATATGAAAAAGATATCTTCCAGATTGTACCTAATAACATCATCCAATAAAGTAATAAACTTTAAGTTATTGGTTTCGGGCAGCACAATAAACCGCGAAAGGTTATCGGGTATTTCTATTAATGCATACCTTACCTTTTTATTACTGGTTAGCTTTACAAAAAAGTAAACGGCACGGTCTCGTAATTCGGGCAAAAGCATGCTGCTGTCCAGCATAATAGGCACCAGGGTTGCCAATAGCTTTTCGCGGAAATAGTTTTTAACGAAAGTACCGCGGGCCACATTAAGCTGCTTGTCATTCAATAAAAATATCTTCTCTTCGGCAAGTTGTTTTATAATGATATTCTCGTACAAATTATTAAACTTCCGCTCCTGCTTTACTACAATATTTTTTATCTGGTTTAATATCTTTTTTGGGTTATAACCTAATATCTCTTTTGATCTCTCATTCAAATTAGCCAGTCGGCTTAAAGTGGCAACCCTAACCCGGTAAAACTCATCAAGGTTGGATGAAAATATAGCCAGGAACCTGATACGTTCAATTAACGGCACCGTTGGGTCGGCGGCTTCCTGTAAAACACGGTCGTTAAAGTACAACCAGCTTATCTCGCGATTAATTAAAGGTATCCGTTTAATATCCATAGATTTCCGGCTTACTCAGCCGATAAATGCAAATCTGCTCATTTATTTGTTAAGTTAATATTAAGTAATTGTGATGGCTAATGTTTTGTAATGTTAAATAAGTTATTGTTCAACTCATCCTTTCATCGCCATACTTAACATGATACCGGCAAATTAAATGATAAGTGGGTTAACACAACTTAACACATTTTCGCAAATTATTTTCATATAGTATTGATTATCAATTATTTAATAAAATAATAACTAAAAATGTGTTAACCATATTTTTAATTAATTTTTGCTTATAAATTAATGCCGTACCGTGCAGAATATATTGTGCAGGCTTGATAAAGAACCGGATTAGTATTTCGCATTTTAAACTTTATAAATAAGATGATTACATTAAGTTTGTAAACCAAAATATAAACATATGCCAACTTTTGATATTGTAAGCAAAATAGACGGACAAACGTTAGATAATGCCATTAACACCGCTAAAAAGGAAATTTTGAACCGTTATGATTTTAATGATTCTAAAAGCACTGTCGACCTTGATAAAAAAAGCAATACCATTACTATTGTTACCGAGAATGATATGCGACTGAAAGCTATTCAGGACTCCATCATCAGCCGTATGGTAAAACAAAACCTTGACCCAAAAGCGCTTGATCTGGATCAAAACCAAGTAGCGGCATCGGGTAATATGATACGTAAAGAGTTGAAGATAAAGGAAGGGATTGATAAAGAGGCCGCAAAAAAAATAGTTAAAGCCATAAAAGATAGCGGGCTTAAAGTACAACCTTCCATAATGGATGACCAGGTGCGTGTACAAGCTAAAAAGATAGATGACCTGCAAGCTGTTATCGCCTTATGTCGTAAAGGTGATTTTGGCCAGCCTTTGCAATATATTAATATGAGGGATTAGCCCCACCCAAACCCTCCCCGGAAGGGAGGGCTTATTAAAAGTCTCCCCTTCCGGGGGAGTCCCGATAGCTATCGGGATAGAGGGGGCAAAAAAAGAGCCGCCTCCCCTAAAGGAAGCGACTCCATCTCAAACCTAAACCAACTTTATTATGAAAACAGTCTTTATGCTTTTTCAAGTAACAGGTTGGTGCTGCTACTAAGCAATATTTTAAATTATCCGGTAACATCCGGACTTCCCATCCTACAAACTTCTTTGCCCTGCCGCCCATTGGAGACCCGGACTTACCCGAATAAATTATTTTATAGTGATCTCTCTGGTTACAATTTTAGCTTCTTCCTTTTTAGCGATGGTTAGTTTTAAAATACCATCGGTATAGTCAGCTTCAATTTTGTTTTGATCGGCACTTTGAGGTAAGGTGAATGACCTGGTGAATGAGCTATAGCTGTACTCGCGTTTGCTGTATTTCTTATTCTCATTTACTTCTTCATCTTTTTTCTCAGCGGATACAGTTAATACGTTTTTTTCTAAGTTGATCTTAAAGTCTTCTTTTTTCAGGCCCGGCACTGCTAATTCTACCTCAAACTCATTTTCAGTTTCGGCAATATTTACTGCAGGTGTACGTATGGCAAACTTGTCACTTAAAACCGAATCGTTCAATAAATTATATACGTCGCTAAAAAATGGGTTAACTACATGGTTCTTGTGTCCGTTGTTGAATTTTACTAAAGTCATTTTTATATTCCTCCTAAGTTTTGTTTTTTCTTTTGTTTAACTTCGCAAGTAGTTAATCAACTGCTATACCAACAGTAAATTAGCTGATATTTCAAGACAATTTGTCTACTTAAACAAAAAACACAAGACATTATGGCGCTTTTAGCCGAAAAAATATCAGATTATAAGTATAAAACACCCATATCTATTCGATTTTCGGATATAGATGCTGTAGGCCATGTTAATAATGCTATTTATTTAACCTATTTTGAAATGGCCCGTTTTAGTTACTGGCGGGATGTAACGGACTGGAACTTTAGCGAAAATGGTATAATTGTCGGACGTGCCGAAGTTCAATATTTAAAACCGGTAATGTTACATGATAAAATATCATGCGGGGTACGTATTGTACGTATAGGCAACAGTAGCTTTGATGTTATGCACATTTTAATACGAGATACCGCTAATGGCGAAGAAATAGTTACCGTCGGTAAAACGGTCTGCGTAAGCTATGATTACTCGGTTAACAAACCAGTACGAATACCCCCTCATGCACGTGATAAAATGATAGCGTACGATGAGCCGAGGTTGATATTGAATACAAACTAAAATACTTGTCATTTCGACGAGGTACGAGGAGAACTATCTCTTGAGCGGAGCGAAAAAATCTATGCACCCGTTCATATATCAAGTGTATAGATTTCTCTCTTCGTTCGAAATGACAAGTATGTGGAAATTACTTGCCCCCTATTTCAAACACCGCGTTTATCTGGAAGCTTAGTTTGATTTTTTTAAAGTCGATATCAGATTCTGCAACATCGCTCGCCATAGCACCTTTGGCCATATACATTACATTACGGGGCGAAGGGAAACTGCTATTATCGCTTTCCATGATGTGCAACACCGGGCCTAACTTTTCGCCCAAACCGGTTACCAGGTAATTAGCTTTTTCGCGGGCAGATAACAGAGCCTTTAACTTCAACTCATTTTTAAGCTGATTGATCTTTGAATAGTCATAACTATCAATATTGGTGCTTTGTATGCCCTTAGGATCCAATTTACTGATGATCTGGTTAAACTTATTCAGATCGGCAAAGCGGATACCATATTGTTTACTGGCTAAAAAATCAGGATTTTTCTTTTTCTCATACTCATAGTTGTATGATGATAAATTATTAACCGTAAAATCTGTTTTGGCAATACCGGCTTCGTTAACAGCTTTTTCCAATTGGTTTTCTAATTGGCTAATAGTTACTTTAGTTTTACCATTAATGTACTCCTTTAAGGAAATAGAAACGTTTATAATATCGGGCGTAACTTCCTGTTCAGACAGGCCTACAACCTCAATTTTTCTGCGTGTATCAATGCTTTGTGCAAATGCGCCATATGATAATGTAATAAAGGCGGCAAGAATAAATAGCTTTTTCATATATATGTGTTTTTTAAATAGACCTACGGTTTGTACGTAAGTTTAATATTTAACCCCGATGTAACAGAATTGTTTATAAAGATTGAGTTAAACGGACAAGATATTGGTCATATTCATCTTCCAATAAAACGTCAACGTCAAAACCAACCTCAGCAGCTATTAGGGCAAGTGTTTGTTCATCAATATACAACCATTTAAACCATTCGGTTTTAAGCTGTTTATATTGGTATTGATAGGCTATTTCGCCGTAATATTTATCGCTCGGCAGGTTGCCCTCGTATAAATAATTAATATCCGACGAATCAAATAAGATTTGTCCGCCAGGATTTAATAAAGATTTAAAATGCGTAAGCAGCGTTTTCAACCCATTCAGATCACCGGCTAAACCAATACCATTCATTAGCAATAGCAGCGTATCAAATTTCCCTGGGCGGTAAGTATATATATCTACTTCAAAAGCTTTTTTTACACCTCGCTCCTGCATTACACGAACGGCTATCGGCGAAATATCAATTGCGGTAACATCTATATCTCTATCCTGTAGCAAAAGGGCATGACTGCCAGCTCCTGCGCCAATATCCAATACCTTTCCTTTACATTCGCTTAAAGCAAATAATTCCAGGTCGGGCATATCATCGGCATCCCTGAAAAAAGTATCGACAGGCATTTCTTCTTTAGGGCCATATTGATTATGTATCCAAAGTTTGGAGGGATTTAGTTTGTGGTAATGGTCAAATATAGCCCCACCCAATACATCAACCATATTATTGTGATAGCAGTTTTTTCTTTTGAGCGTTGAATTCTTCGGTAGTTATAGCATTATCGTCAAGCAGCTTTTTAAGTTTAAGCAATTCATCAGCTACACTGCCGGTTCCGGTATTTACAGGATTGGTTTTGGTAGCACACGGAGTTACTTCACAGGCAGATATAGCTTCCTCTATCCAAATATCATAAGTAACTATACCACGAACCTTAACATTAAAAACAACTTTTTCTGATCCTGATAGCTGAGCGCTCTTCTTAATCTTGCGGATGATAACATTAGTATTTGCAAAATCTTTACGAGCACTTAAGGAATTACTATTACGTGTTGGAAGTGCAAATAATGGCGGACTAGCCTGTACATATTTAAAATTACCATCGGGCATGGAGCCTAATGCTACTCTTACCGTATCGCCAATTTTATAGGTTTTGGCATTAGATGCAGTATAAGTTTCCATATCCTGCGAAAAACCAATAAATGGAAAAAGGCAAAGTAGTACCAATAATTGATTTTTCATGGGTGGATATTTTGATAAAGATAACTATTAAGAGTTATATATCTGGTAAACACCAACCAAACTACGGTTGTTTACAGAGCCTACCAGCACATTAGTAATTTTCTTTTCCATCATTAACTGCTCAACCTGGCTGATGTATTCGTCGGCATCAATTATTATAGGATTAGCAGTCATCATATCGGCAACTGTTAGTTTGGCAGTGTCCGGGTTACGCAATAAGGCACGCCTCAGATCGCCGTCGGTTATTATACCATCTACTTTATCCTTACTGCCGATGATCACCATACCTAATTTACCTTCCGACATCCGTAGCAACACATCAGTAAAAGAAGCATCAATACCAATAAATGGCAGGTTATCTACCCGCATCAGGTCCTTTACCCTGGTTAGCAATTTACGGCCTAAACTACCACCGGGATGAAAGCGTGCGAAATCTTCTTCCTGGAACTGGCGGGTTTCCATTAGTGCTATGGCCAAGGCATCACCCATGACTAACGCTGCCGTAGTTGATGAGGTTGGGGCTAATGCCAGCGGGCAAGCCTCGCGGGTAATATTAATATTTAAATGATGATCACTATTTTTAGCTATAGTTGAATTAGGATTACCTGTTAAACTGATTATCAAATTCTTATTCCATTTTAAAAACGGAACAACTTTTAATACCTCATCTGTTTCGCCCGAGTATGATATTAATATCACCGGGTCCTTCTCACCTACTATTCCTAAGTCGCCATGAAAGGCATCGCCGGGGTGCAGAAAGAAACTTGGGGTACCGGTACTTGATAAAGTAGCCGCTATTTTTTTACCAATAAGCCCAGACTTACCTATACCGATAACAATTACTTTTCCCTTGTTGGCCAGTATAGCCTGTACAACAGCGGTAAAGGTATCGTCAAGCAAACCAGCCACCTGCTGCAACGACTCTATCTCAATATTAAAAACCCTTTTAGCTATGTCTTTCATGGCCTCTCCCCAGCCCTCTCCAAAGGAGAAGGGGCTTTTTATGTTTTTTTATAATATTTATTTAATAGCAACTATAATAAGTCTCCCCTTTGGGGAGATTTAGAGGGGTCTATATCAAAGGCACCATAACCTTTTTCAGATCCTGCAATTTAACCATATTTGGCCCGTCGCTTAGCGCGTTATCCGGATCAGGGTGTATTTCCATAAAGTAACCATCGGCACCAAAAGCTTTAGCCGCTAATGCCATCATAGGCACAAAGGTACGGTCGCCACCTGTTTTACCACCTGCCCCACCCGGGCGCTGTACCGAATGGGTACAATCCATGCAAACCGGGTAACCCAGTTTCTTCATATCATATATATTTCTAAAATCAACCGCTAAGTTGTTATAGCCATACATGTTACCGCGTTCGGTTAATATTACCTGCTCATTACCGGCTTCTATTACTTTTTGCGCCGGGTAAAACATATCCTGTCCTGATAAGAACTGCGCTTTTTTAACATTTACTATTTTACCCGTTTTAGCGGCCGCTACCAGCAGATCTGTCTGGCGGCATAAAAAGGCTGGTATCTGTAAAATATCTACCACCTGGGCCGCTATTTGGGCCTGAAATGGCTCGTGTATATCAGTAGTGACCGGTAAATTAAATTTATCCTTTACATTTTGCAACATCTCCATCCCCTTTTCAATACCCGGGCCACGGTACGAGTGTATAGATGTGCGGTTAGCTTTATCAAATGATGATTTGAATATTACCGGCACATTAAATTTTTGTCCTGCTTCGGCAACTTGCTCGGCAACCTGGTATAATAGTTCCTGGCTCTCCATTACACAAGGGCCCAATATAAAAAACGGCTTTTGCCGTATTTGGTCAAATAGCATATTAGTGGTTATTTTAAGCAAAGATAATTTTTTATTGTTATGGCTTATAACGTATAACTTTGCACCATGATCAACTATTTCGATTTTTACCAGATACCCGAATCGTTTAACCCGGATGCCGCCCTGCTTAAAAAGAAGTTTTATGCTTTAAGCAAGGAGTACCACCCCGATTTTTATGCTAATGAGGATGATGCTAAACAGCAGGAAATACTGGAACTATCTACCATCAACAATAAAGCCTACCAGGCCCTATCTGACCCTAATAAACGGCTGGAATATATTTTAAAACTTCATGATTTGGTAAATGATGGTGCAAAACCACAATTACCGGCAGATTTTTTAATGGAGATGATGGATATTAACGAGAGGCTGATGGAAGTAGATAACAAAGATGAATTAGCCCATGTTACTGCCGAAGTGCTTGCCATTGAAGATGATATCAATACCGAACTGGATGCATTGACAAAAGATTATGATGGTTTGAATGATACCGCAAAGGAAAACAGGTTAAATGATATTGCAAATATTTACTTCAGGCAAAAATACCTATTGCGAATTAAAGAGAGTTTAAATACATTTGCAGCCCGCTTCTAAAGAAACTAATCCACTCTTTAGGTTAAAAGCAAGCCCAGCTGGCGGAATTGGTAGACGCGCTGGTCTCAAACACCTGTGGGAAACCGTGCCGGTTCGACTCCGGCGCTGGGTACAAAAACCGTTTTTAGAGTAATCTAAAGCGGTTTTTGTTTTTTTACATACACAAGGAAAAATCACTTCCATACACTATCATAACCAATAATGCATTCTTTTTTAATAACATCCGGCAATTCAGAATCAGGTCTAAATTCAATCCTTCGATTGCTGCCAGGAAAAAATTCACTTAAGTGATTTCTGATATTGCTGTTTTTTTGGTTGATCTCTCTCGGAGCACTTTTGTTAAACCATTTCGAATACTTCGCTTGGACCTTATTCAATATTTTTTCAAACCTGTCTTCCTTGTTAACGAAGCTTTCGCCAAATAAACTAATCCTTTCTGCACCTCCCAACATGATACTAATACGTCATAGTTAATGTATTAGTTACGGATTATACAATTAATTGGTAACGGGTTTATAATCCCGGAGTAATGCTAAATAAAACCCTTTACCATTGCTGAATTCTTATACCTAACTGAGAATCCATTAAAGCAAATTCTTTAGCACCCCAAGGCCTAAGCGTAACTACTTTCAGGTTTGGATGTAAAAATTTGGGGTGTGTTGTAGATACCTTATCATATACTTCCTGTATATTGTTGGTTACTAACCTCAATTCCGGGTTATGCTCCTTAGCTAATTGTGCATCTTCAAAAAGGTATAGCTGCAGATCACCTTTTTCAAGTAAGAAAAAGGGCATGCCGGCATTTGGTTCACTATGCGTCACCGCAAACTCCAGGCAGTCCACAAAAAGCTTTAATGCCTCATTTACATCCTCATAAAAGATACTGGGTACTAACTTGGTAAAGTTCATATCATTGTTATTTAAGCAATAGATAATATAACTGATTGCAAGATTGCAAACATTTTTATCAAATACTAATTGAAAATATTAGTTTTGATAAGCTAACTATAATCCTTATGAAACCTTTTATTTTACTCTGCGCTTTGGTATTGGCCAAAGCAGTAGTTATTGCCCAGCCTGCACCTGTTAAGGTAGCCGAAGGCCTGTTGCAGGGAACTGCCGAAAACGGATTAACCATTTACAAAGGCATACCCTTTGCCGCGCCGCCTGTTGGCGAGTTACGCTGGCGCGCCCCGCAACCTGCTGCAAAATGGACAGGTGTGCGTAATGCTGATAAATTTGCACCGGGCCCCATACAAGGCGGTAACATCCCTTCAGGCAAAAGCGAAGATTGTTTGTACCTGAATGTATGGTCGCCGGCTACGGCAGCAAATGAAAAATTGCCGGTATTGGTATGGATATATGGTGGCGGCTTTAATGCCGGTGCCACATCCGAAAGTAATTACAATGGTGCTAATTTGGCCAAAAAAGGCGTCATACTGGTATCCGTGGCCTATCGTGTGGGCCAGTTAGGCTTTTTAGCGCACCCCGATTTAAGTAAAGAAGATCCTAATCATGTATCAGGCAATTATGGCCTGCTGGATATGATTGCCGGGTTGAAATGGATAAAACAAAATATAGCGGCTTTTGGCGGCGATCCTAATAAGGTAACCATATTTGGCGAATCGGCGGGCGGGATTGCAGTAAGTCAGCTTTGTGCATCACCATTGGCTAAAGGACTGTTTAGCGGTGCAATATCCGAAAGCGGAGGCTCATTTGGGCCGCCAAGGGTTACTACCTTCCCCGGCGAAAACATGAAACGCCTGGCTGATGCAGAAGCTGCCGGAGAAGCCTATGCTAAAGGCGCGGGTTTTAATTCCATAGCTGATCTTAGAAAAGTTGATGCCGATAAATTACCTGCTGCACGCGGTTTGGCATGGCCAATTATTGATGGCTATGTGATTCCCGATGATCAATACAAATTATACGAAGCCGGTAAATACAACGAAACACCAATTTTAGTGGGTTATAATTCTGATGAAGGCGCAAGCTTCTCGCCGCCAAAAACTGTTGAAGATTATGTTACCGGCGCAAAAGGCAGATACGGTAAGTTTGCTGATGATTTAATCAAGGCTTATCCGGCTGATAACGGTATTGTTGGTAAAACAGCCCGCGATTTAGCCCGCGATGCAGCCTTTGGCTGGCAAACCTGGGCATGGGCAAACTTACAAGCCAATAAAGGCAAAGCCAAAGTGTTTTACTATTATTTTGATCAGCATCCTGACTATCCTGCGGGCTCTCCTCGTGCAGGATCAGGTTCGCCGCATGGACAAGAGGTGGCTTATGTTTTTGGCGTGCTTAACCCTGCAAATCCTCAAATAACTAAAACAGACTTAGAGATATCTGACCAAATGGGCACCTATTGGACCAACTTTGCCAAATATGGCGATCCAAATGGCGCAGGAGTAACTAAGTGGCCGGAGTTTACCAAAAACAATCCTGCAGTAATGTATTTTAACCAAAAAGCTTATGCCGGTCCTGTGCCGAGCGAATCTTCGCTAAAAGTATTGGATGGGTATTTTAAATGGAGACGATCACCCGAAGGTGCTGTCTGGGCTAAATAACTCTACTTAGTTTGATTAAGTAAACATAAAGCCCGTTGGTTTTTCCAACGGGCTTTATTGCTTTAACAGGGTGTATAAGTGTTTTTACTTTTTATGACAAACTAAAACGTGATAATCAAACAAGAATCTTTTCTCAAAGCGTACTTCGTTTACAACTTCAAACCCGTGTTTTTTAAACATGTTTCTATAATCTGCCAGGTCATATTGATGCGGATGAAGAATATCCATTTGGATTGCACGAAAAAGATATTTGAAAAATTGGTGATTATGGGTATCGATTGAAATAACCAATTCGCCACCTGGCTTAAGGCAAGAGGCAATTTTATTCATACAGGTATCAAGATCACTAACATGATTTATGGCATTAATACAGAACACGGTATCATATATTTTTCTCGCCATAAAATCCTCAAAGGCTACAGGAAAAAATGAAACGGAAGGATATTTCTCTTTTTTAAAATGCTGTAGCTTTTCCTGGTAATGATCTATAAGTGGATCAACGGCATCAACTTTCATATTATCCAGGTTGATGAATATACCGGCAGGTCCGCATCCGGCATCAAGAATAGCACTTCCCGGCTTAGGAGAAAAGTCTATCTGAGCAAGAAAGTTATTCCAATAATTGGTTTTCCATTTTAAATAATCGTCAGCAGGTTTGGTTTTTAGATAATTTTGCCACCAGCGAATTTCCGCGTACTGGGCAATCTTCCATCGAAATTTGCTCATTTCGGCAAAAGTACATAATTTAACACATGTTTTCCCCAAATCTAAATCATAGCGCCATATTGATTAAACCAGCTAAATTCTGCAGGCGTTTTAGTAGTGATATATTTTCAGGTCAAGTAAATAGGATATCTAATTAAAAACTTCAGTAATAATTTGACATCCAAATATCGAAATTATTTAGGCTGGGCTATTAAGCTTATTATCATCATCCTAACAGCTATTTTTCTTTATACAAAATTAAGTGACAATAAAAATTTAGGTAATTTTTTGCTCACTATCCGTCAATTAAATCAATCTACAGTTATTCTTACCATTATCCTTCTAACCGCATTAATGGCGACCAACTGGGTAAGCGAGGCTTATAAATGGATGATTATGATCTGCTATGTCGAGCCAATCAGTCTTTGGAATTCTTTTCATACCATCATATGTGGCCTTACCGTGGGTATTTTAACGCCCAACCGTATTGGAGAATATAGTACACGGATAATGTTCCTATCTCCTCGTAAAAGGTTAATTGGTGTAATTATAATCGGGGTTGGAGCATTTGCCCAATTAATAGCGGTAACACTTATGGCAGGTATTGCAATTCCTATATTCATTTACTATTACAAACCGGAATATATTACATGGAATTACATTATAATTTCTACTTCAATAATTTATTGTACTATATTGATCTCAGCATATTTTAACATTAAGTATGTTGACCTATTAATAAACAAAATCCACTTTCTTAAAAAGTACCGCCGTCTTTTCACTGTTCTTTCAACCTATAAAAAAACGTTCCTGCTGCGCATACTTTGTATATGCTTTGGGAGGCTTTTTATATTGATAATCCAATATTACTTGTTAATACATTTACTGATTTCGTCAATAACTTTCTCACAGGTAATGCTCATGATTGCAGTTATGATCGCTTTTCAAACCGTAATACCCACAATTGATATATTGGACGTTGGGGTACGTGGAGCCACGGCTGCTTACCTCTTCGGGTTCATTACCGATAATGATGTGGCAATCGTTGCTTCAACGACGGCCATTTGGTTTATTAACTTGATTGTTCCGGCTATTATAGGGCTGGTTATGATTGCCCGGCTTCCTCAGGATAATAAGGCCAACTGGCTTAAAGTTTAAACTTTAAGCTTTTACGCTGACGTGATATTATGTAATAATAAATTACTGAATTTTACCCCCCAGTAAATAACAAATGAGCACAAACAAACTGACCAAATACTACATAGCGGCCATAACCGCATTTGCTATGTGGGGATTTTTTAGTTTGGTTTTAAAACCACTGCATCATTATCCATCATTAGATATTTTATTTTACCGGGTGTTCCTTTGCGCCTTATTAATGCTATTGATCACCTTCACGGCGAAGAGACATGTTTTACAACAAAACATACAGGTATTTAAATCATTACCTCAAAAGCAAAAAAGACGCATTGCACTTATCAATATCGGCAGCGGACTTTTACTAACAGGCAACTGGTTCCTTTTTATTTTTGTAATGAACCATATTAGTGTAAAGGTAGCATCATTGGCCTATTTGGTTTGCCCTATAATCACAACCATAATTGCATATTTTTTATTAAAGGAAAAACTAACCAAACAGCAATGGGCAGCAATAGGCATAAGTGTTGTTGGCTGCCTGATGCTTTCATTTAATCATATAATTGATTTGGTTTTCAGCCTTATTGTTGGCGCATCGTATGCTCTATATTTAGTTATTCAACGAAAAAATACGGGTTTAGATAAATTTTTGATACTTACTTTCCACATTGTATTCTCTGCAGTATTGCTTTTACCTTTTTATCCTTTTTTTAGCGGGAATTTGCCCACCAGTATGAAGTTTTATACTTACATAAGTATAATAGCTGTGTTTTTTACCATTGTACCATTGTTTTTAAACTTGTATGCACTAAAGGGGCTTACCTCGTCTATCACTGGTATGCTTATTAATATTAACCCTATTATTGGGTTTATACTTGCTATAACAGTTTACCATGAAAAAGTAGACCTTATACAAACGTCAGCTTATACTATTATCTTTTTTTCGGTGATTGTTTTTAATATTCGCCTTACAGATAAAAAGATAACCACAATGGTTGCTTTGGATAAATAGCAAAGCCCTCCTGAATTAACAGGAAGGCTTTGTAGTGGTTAAAGCTAATTAATCTAACTTATAAGCCTCAATTGAATTAGCCGAGAATGTGGGTATGTAAACAATTTTAGTTTTTGGGTCATAGCCAATATCAGCAGTTTTGCGGTTTTTGGTAGTATGCGTATCTAACAATACCTCCTTAGTACCATCGGCTTTTACATAATATAACCATCCGGCCCAGGCGGTAACTAAAAAGTCGCCGTTGCCAATTGGTTCAATGCCATCGCCACCACTTTCAAGTGTAGCAAATTTTGTTAGGTTTTTGGCAGCATCAGCAACCATCATGGCGTTACCGGTTAAAATATACAGCCTATCTCCTATTGCTTTTATACCATTAATTCCTCTTAAACCTTCCAGGTATAAAGTAGGCACATCTTTTTCTATTTTAAATACCCGTGCATTTTGCGAGTCGGTTGCATAAATTACACCTTTACTGTCAATTGTAACATCATTTAAGCCAACTGCATCAGCAATGGTTATTTTATGATCGATTTTATTTTTGCTGATGCTAATTACAACTACATCTTTTATATCGGCTACATATAACCAGTCGCCATTTACGGCCAAACCTTTAGGTGCATCCAAACCGGTTATCCATTTCGGGTTTTTTATCTTACCATCCATAGTTAATGTACCTATAGCTCCATTACCATCTTTGATCCATGGCTGGCCATTAATTTGCGAAGTATATATCACGCCATTATAAGGCAATACAGATTCAGGAACCAAGAGAGTAGAATCACTCTCCCATAGTTTGGTTAATTTATGCTGCGCCTGCGTAGTTGTATTTGCCAATAATACAGTTACGCATAAAAATAATTTAATAAGTGTTTTCATAGGTTTAATATTGATTTATAGAGTTAACTTGATAAGCTGAACAAAATTACAGATTATTAACTATTTAAACCTTACATTAAACAGGGTTACTATGTTTATTAAATTAATTTATGATTTTTTGTCCAGTTTGGCTTTAGATAATCGTCATGGGGTTTTAACAATTAAACTTTAACAAGATGAAAGATTTTTTATTCGTATTCAGAAATGATTACAAAAGGTGAGTATTATTTGAACAAGGGATTGCATGGTAATGATCTATCAAAATATCACCTGGAGGCGGGTATTGCATACTGCATACCATCCCGGTTGATACCCCTGAAAAATGGGAAAATATATTACAATTATACAATCACTTGTTACAAACAGAATATTCGCCTATTGCCGCATTAAACCGTACTTATGCTTTATCAAGAGCCAATGGTAAAGCTGAGGCCATAATTGAGGCAGAAAAACTAAACCTTTTCAATAACCATTTATATCACAGCTTATTAGGTGAGCTGTATTTGGATATGGATAATAAACAAGCAGCCGTTCATTTTAATAATGCCTTATTATTGGCAAAGTCGGCGGCAGATAAAGCACTTATAGCTAATAAACTATTAACCTGTAAAAAAGGCACTACATAACCAACCACAATTGCATTCTTTTAAATTATCTTGCTATTATTGCGCATATCCAAGTATTTCTAAATATAATTATGCAACGTTTTTTTTATATTATATCCTTTTTTATCCTATCTCCCGTTTTATTATTTGCTCAAAGTACAGAACACTCTGCCTGGCTTTCCATGTTAAACTCTACTAAAATCAACAATCATTGGGGCTTACAATTTGATGTAATGTTCAGGTCGGCTGATGAGGTGAAGTATGTACGTAATTTCTTATTCAGGTCTGCTATAGCCTATACTTTCGATAAAAAAAATAATTTTTCTTTGGGCCATACTGTATATGAAACTAACAGCGGCCCCGCACCCTCCACTTCGCTTACTGAACATCGTATCAATGAACAATATGTTCATAATGAAGCTATCAAAGCCATAGCTATTACTAACCGTTTCAGGTTAGAACAACGCTTTATTGAAAAAACACCCACAACAAGTGTATTTTCGCAGCGTTTCAGGTACTTTTTAAAATTTGTGATACCATTAGCTAAACAAGAATCAACCTTTAAAAAAGGACCCTTTGTATCTGTACAGGATGAAATATTTTTAAATGTGCAAAATAAAGGCTTAATAAATCGCAGCTTATTTGACCAAAACAGATTATATGGTGGTATAGGTCAGCGCTTTAGTTCAAAGCTGGATATCGAAGTAGGCTATATGAACCTTTTTCAAAAACGCACGTCAGTTGATGTGCGAAATAATATAATACAACTCGCACTTTTTACCCGGTTTTAATTATTTAGCAAAGGATAACATAGCAACTGTCTATGCCAACAGCACTTGATATGCTTAAATTAAGTTTTATTTATGGCATAGTTAATAAAAGGAGCTTTCCTGATGTTTTTAGCAAAAATTATCTTTAACCTAACAAAATTACAACTACATTTAGGGAAATTGCGTATAATTATTTATAAACGCATAATAACCAATTGTATAACTCAGTATCAAAACGGCTTCGTATACCAGTATATTTTTTAATAACAGGTATATTATGGGGATTAATGAGTGATCCGTTGATCACTTTGTTTTTTGCCTATTTAGGCCCGGCGCGCCTGGATCTGTTTCGAAGTTTAAATAACTTTGCTTTTGTTATCGCTATAGCAGTTATTTTATATATCGAAATTGGCAACCAACAAAAAAAACTATCCCAATCAGAAGAACAATACCGTGAGCTATTTGAGTCAAATCCTAACCCCATGTGGATTTATAATATTGAAACTTATGGTTTTATTAAAGTAAATGATGCTACTTTAGCTAAATACGGCTATACACGCAATGAGTTTTTGAAACTAACCGTATTTGATATCCGCCCGGAGCGCGATCATACTAAACTGAAAAGTTTTATTTCCGGAGAGAAGGGTGATATTAAAAATTGGGGGGTATGGGAGCATTTAAAATCAAACGGGCAAAGTATTATGGTGACTATTACATCACATGCTATGGTGTTTGAAAATAAAAATTGCAGGGTAGTTATGGCTACTGATGTTACGGAATTATTAGAGAAAGAACAAAAGTTGCAGGAAGCTAATCGAAAAATAAAAAGCAGCAACGAAGTATTGTTAAATGTAGCCTGGTCAAATTCACATGAATTGAGAAAACCGCTTTGCTCAATGCTCAGTTTAGTTGATTTGCTAAAAGAAACAACTGATGAACAGGAAAGATCAGAATATATCCGCCTTTTACAACAATGCACCAAAGAAATGGATGAGATCACCCAGAAAAATAATAGAGAATTAAATGCGATAGATGTATAATTAGTTTGCCTGGAACTTTTCGCGATATTCAGACGGGGTCATCCCAACTGTTTTTCTAAACACTTTTCTAAAAGCTTTAGGGTCATTATAACCCGAATTATAAATTACTTCCATCATTTGCTGGCTTGTTTGTTCAAGTAATTTTTTAGCGGCCTCAATACGGGTTTGCTGTAAGTATTCAATAGGTGTAATACCGGTTACGTGTTTAAACCTACGCACTATATTTCTTCTGCTTGACGGGATATCTTTAATGATCTCTTCAATAGTTTCAGCATCATTATAACGACTTTCTATTTGCTGTTGGGCCTTTGCTACCAATTCGTCATGATGGTTACGTATGGGTTGAAAAGTACTAAAGTAAGATTGATTGTCCCTATCCATATCGATAGCAAATACTTTAGCGGCTCTTATGGCTATATCTCGCCCGCAATGCAACTCAATCAAATGCAATAATAAATGGAACGTTGAAGTTGACCCGCCACTGGTATACAACCTACCATCTTCGGTTAAAGTTTTATCTGATCTAAGTTTCACATCCGGGAAAGCTGCCGCAAAGCCATTACAGGCATCAACATGGGTAGTAGCTGTTTTTCCGTTTAACAACCCGGTAGACGCTAATAAAAAGGCCCCGGTGCAAAAAGTTGCTATATGTGCGCCTTGATGATATTGCTGTATTAGCCAGGGTATATACACCTGGTTTTCGCTAATGGTATTTTTAATATCATCCGTATTAAAAGATGGTACCAATATTAATTCCTTTTTATTAGCGTCATTAATAGGTTCAGCCGGATAATTCATCATACTATCCATTTGCTCAAACCTATCGCTTTGATCATATAAAAGAGATAGGTTAAATGGTTCAGGCTGTACGGCTTTACGGTAAAACTTATTTACTGTATCAAACACATCCAAAATAGCGGCTATGCTTAACAACCGGTAATGCTTGGGTAACAACAGGCCCACTTTTATCATAGAGTTATGTTTATTTGTTTATAAGTAAACATAAATATTTTTTGTCTTAAATGCCCCCTAAGAATGACATTTTCACACATTATAAATTATTGCATCAGCTACTACCTTTAATTAAAATTAACAACTATGAAAAAAGCAGAGCTAATAGCTGACATTGACCAAACTATTAATTGGCTAATTAAAATAATCAACCCGGATAATTATAATGATGCTCCTTATGAAGGATGTTGGACAACCGGGCAGGTGGTTGAACACATATGCCTGGTTGGAGACGGCTTTCATTATTTATTGAACGGAGAAACAGAAGCAACAAACAGGCCGGTAGATAAACACGTAACACGAATAAAAACCATGTTTTTAGACTTTGAACAGAAAAGTGTTGCGGCTCCTAACGTCACTCCTGCTTTAAGTAAATATGATTTAAACAAGCATCTGGCTAAATTGGAAACTATTAAATCGGCAATAATTAATGATGTTGAAATTTTAGACATGACCAAAACTTGCCGTAGTTTTGAAATACCAACATTTGGTTATTTTACCCGATTAGAAGCTGTATATTTTTTTCTATTTCACACTAAAAGGCATATTCATCAAATACAAAACATAGTTAATCAATTAAATAAATCATTAATAAACTAATCATGGCACAAATTAATCCGTATTTAAACTTTCCGGGCAATACCGAGGAGGCTTTCAACTTTTACAAATCAATTTTTGGTGGCGATTTTGCAATGATACAACGCTTTGGCGACACACCCGAAGCAGGCACCATTGCGGAAGAAGATAAAAACAAGTTAATGCACATAGCTTTACCAATAGGTAGCAGTGTTTTAATGGCTACCGATGCTGTTGGCGATATGTGTACAACGCTTAAGCCCGGCAATAGTATTTCTCTGTCTTTTCATGCTGACAGTAAACAGCAGGCTGATAGTGTATTTAACGGCCTTTCAGTTGGGGGTACTATAAAAATGCCTATGGACAACACCTTTTGGGGCTCCTATTTTGGTATGGTTGACGACAAGTTTGGCATACAATGGATGATTAGCTTTGATAAAATGTAATAGGAAAACTTATAGAGACACAAAATATTGTGTCTCTATAAGCATATTTTATTGTTTGCCTAATACATTAACCTTTAACCATGCTTCGGCATATTTTGGCCAAGCTTCGGCTGCAGGATTACCTGCACGCATACCATAACCATGGCCACCTTTTGGTACTAAATGAAACTCGACTGGTGCCTTAGCTTTCTGCAACGCCAAAGCATATGTTGTCGAGCTTCCGCCACTACCATCATCGGCTGCCTGGAAAACAAAGGTGGTTGGGGTGTTGGCATCCATTTTACTTAATTGAGGAGTTAATGATCTGCCGGGCCCATCATTCAGGTAGCCCGGATAGATTATCATAGCAAATGCAGGTTTGATAGATAGCTTATCCAGATCATCTACTGCAGGATAAGCATTGTTTTCATACTGGGTGCTTAACTTTGCTGCCATATCCGCCCCTGCCGAGAAACCAATAACACCTAATTTATCCGGATCAATTTGCCATTTAGCGGCATTGCTTTTAATTACACGCATTGCGCGCTCCAGGTCTTGCAATGCCCCTAAACGCTTATTGGGTGTACGATACTCTAATACAAATGCGGTATAACCCATTTTATTAAACCATTGTGCTATTTCTGAACCTTCCTTGTCTGTTGCCAAAGTTTCATATCCGCCACCGGGACAAATAACTACCGAATAGCCATTATTTAAGGATGCTTGCGGTTGAAACGCCAAAATAGCCGGGTTGGTTACATTGGTAGTACGCTTAACATTCCCTGACTGATTATTGGATAAAACCGGTTCATGCTTTGCCTCTGTTTCGCCCGGCACAGCTCCCGGCCATAAGTATGTTTTGGTTTGCGCATTACTACTTAATGCCAAAATTAACAATACAGCAAAGACCAGGATAAACTTCATAATAACACAGGTTAGTTGGCTTATAGGTTATGATTTAACTAATTATTAACAACCGCCCAATAAGCTTTTTTACGTTGTCCGCTAACGTCAAACAATAGTGGATATGCTTTAAGCATTATTGGTGGGCTAGGAATTGGGTCGCCTGCCGAGCCACCGCCACGACTGTCTAACCAACTCCCCCTATCACTCACATTCCAAAACGTAACCGAATTAATATGTTTTTTGTATTGTCTGAAAATATCAAACACCATTTTGTACTTGGCAATTTGGTTAGCCTCTGCTTCGGGTGTATACCCCGGGTCAACCAATGGCTTTCCCGGAATGATCTCTGCGGGCTTAGCATGTACCGTAATATCCAATTCGGTAAACTGTACGTCCAGGCCCAATGATATTACTTGATCCAAGGCTGTCCGTATCTGATCAGCAGACGGCCTGCCTACTGTCCAATGTGCCTGGAAGCCTACACCATCAATTGGTACCTTATCGGCTTTTAGTTTTTTTAGTAATTTAAAAATTTTTTCACGTTTATCCGGGCGCTCACTATTAAACTCGTTATAGTACAGTTTAGCACTGGGATCTGCTTCATGGGCAAACCTAAAAGCGGCTTCTATATATTCGGGCCCGTTAAATATCTCCAGCCATTTGGTATCGCGGTACATTTTATTGGGATCGGGGCCATCTTCAATAGCCTCGTTAACCACATCCCATGCATACATTTTACCTTTATACCGGTTCATAACAGTAAAAATATGCGTTTTTAAACGCTGTAATAGCAACTCCTTACTGGCTGGCTTTCCATCAGGGCCGGTAAACATCCATTCGGCACCCTGCTTATGCCACAGTAAATTATGGCCGCGTATCTTAATATGGTGTCTTTCGGCAAAGGCAACAATATCATCAGCATTTTTCCAGTTCCATCTGTTTTCTTCGGGATGGATAACGCCTACCTTCATATCATTCTCTGCAGTTACACTATTAAACTCCCTAATAATTAAGGCCGAATCGGTTCTTATTGATCTTGAACCAACTGCTACTCCCACCAGGAAATCATCTTTAAAATAATCTTTCAGACCTTTGCTCAAATCAGCTTGTGGTGTAGTATTGGGTACGGATGAAACAGTTGCAGTTTGTTTAGGTGTACATTGCACTAAAGCCGACAATGTTGCTAAAGCTATGACAACAGCTATTTGTCTTCTGCAAACGTTAAATGAATACTTCTTCATAATTACAATTGGTTAAAAAAAGCCTCCCGAAAAAATTCGGGAGGCTTTTTTGAGTACTATTATTTAAGATTATTTATTAACTACGGCCCAATATGCTTTTTTACGGTTTCCGTCAACATCAAACAATAATGGATAAGCTTTACGCGGTATACGTCCAGCGGTTGCTGTTGCTGCACCTCCACCCTGGGCGCGACCATCTAACCAGCTTGATCTGTCAGTAACGTTCCAAAAAGTTACGCTGCTAATATGTTTTTTGTATTCTTTCATCACATCAAACATTTTTTTGTATTGCGCAACTTGCAGTGCTTCCAATTCTGCAGTATAACCCGGATCAACCGGAGTAGTCGTGGCGCCTGCGGCCGGTATAATCGCACCTGCCGGGTCTAAGGCTGCCGGCACACGGATATCAATATCTAACTCTGTAAACTGCACATCTAAACCCAATGATATGATCTCATCTAAAGCAGTACGCAATTGCTGAACTGTTGGATTGTTAACTTTCCAGTGTGCCTGGAAACCCACACCATCTATAGGTACACCTTTATCCTTTAAATTTTTAACCAGCTTATATATTTTACGATGTTTGGTATCACTTTCGCTGCTGTAATCGTTATAGTATAATTTAGCTTTAGGGTCAGCTTCATGTGCGTAACGGAAAGCAGCTTCGATAAACTCGGGGCTTTTAAATAGGTTCCACCATGGGCTGTTGGTACGATAAATCACGGTTGAATCCGCACCATCTTGTACAGCTTCATTCACTACATCCCATGCATAGATTTGTCCTTTGTAACGCCCCACAACTGCATGAATATGGTCTCTTAAACGTTGAAGTACCAATTCTTTGCTTGATGGTTTACCATCAGGCGCAGTAAAAAACCACCTTGCATCCTGGCTGTGCCATAATAAATTATGACCACGTACAGCGATGTTATGCCTTTTGGCAAAAGCCATAATGGCATCGGCATTTTCCCATCTCCAGGTATTTTCTGACGGGTGTAAAACACCCGGCTTCATATCATTTTCAGGTGTTACGCTGTTAAACTCTTTTATGATCAATGCCGAGTCGCGGCTAAGTGATTGCATTGCTACAGCTACACCAACTTTAAAGTATGGGCTTAGATAATCTTTTAAGCCTTTATTAGGATCATTTATAGGTGTTGTATTCGGCACTGCAGATATAGACGCACTTTGCTTAGGCGTACATTGCGTGTAAGAGGTTACGGTAACAAACGCTGCCGCAATAAGGGCAAAGTTCCGCCTGCGGTTTTTAAGTAAATATGTCTTCATGTTATTTGGTTATTGGTTTTAGAGTGAATAAAATTAGTAATAATTAGATATTATATTCCAGTAGCTATTGTCACTTTTTTGTTTGATAAGGCAGGTGCGATACTATTCATGTTTATCTGTTGCCACTACTTTTTCAATTCTTTTATCGGGCATAAACCAAATACAGGCAACTGTAACATATAAAGCAAAGCTGATCCAGGTATTAACCCATGCCATGGCTATAGCAGTTAAGTATATAATTATTGATATTTTACCTTTCCAGTCTTTACCTAATGCATGTGCTAATAAGGATTCAGAACCTTCGTGCTTTACCAATGTTATCACCAATATCGTGTAAGCTATGGCATTCATTAATAGCACAAAGCCATACATTGCTACAGGTGCCGGAGACTGAAAATCGGTCTCGCCCATCCATGCTGTCACAAATGGGACCATCGAAAGCCAAAAAAGCAAGTGCATATTGGCCCATAATATTCCACCGTTTATGGATTTTATAATATGCATAGTATGGTGGTGGTTATTCCAGTATATACCTACATATATAAAACTCAAAACATAGTTAACAAACACATGAAAAGTAGGCGCTAAATCGGCCAAATCATGACCCTGAGGAGTTTTTAACTCCAATACCATAATAGTGATTATAATGGCTATTACACCATCACTAAATGCCTCTAAGCGTCCTTTGCCTATGTGCACGTTACTCATGTTTAAAAATCAGAATAGCTTGTAGGGTGTAAAAATGTTTGATCGTTCTTTTGCACGTTACCTTTGTATTCAGGCTTAGCAGATAACTCTTTCCAATCAGGATGTGCAAAAAATGCTTTCCAGTGGTCGTCCCTGTCTTGCTGGCTATTGTAAGTGGTTAAATACATTAAATTAGGCATGCGGCTACCCGCTATAACTTGTGCATAAAACACACCATTTGCATTTATTTTATTAAAAATAGCTACTTCATGGTCAAACATTTCAACTTTGTTGGCATGTAATTTTTCGGTACCACTTTCATAACTGCGTAATTCATAAAAACGATCAGTTTTGTTAGCGGTTAGTTTTGGCAATTCTACAGTAGGCGCTACCCCAAATGCCCGTAGTAATATAGTTTCTATGCGTACATAAGGTAAATTAGCAACCGGAGCATCCAGGTAATCTTTTCCGTTAGCCAGGTATTGTTGGTCTTTTAACAATTTAGCCGGGGTACTTTCCAGTTCGTCCATGCTTTTAAATGGTGTAAAAACATAAATTTTGTGGTCAGTGGTATCCGCATCAGTTATCGGTTTAAAAACCCCAATATTTTTGATACCTAACTTATGCAATGCCGGCAGATAAGCGTTTTGCAAAAAGCCCTCAACCGTGGCAACTTGTTTAGCGTTTTTAAGGTGATATACCTTAATTTGATAATAATACCTGTCGGCTGCGTTAGCTTTTATAGTCACACAGAAACACAACACAAATACCACAACACCCATCAAAGGGTTAATATAGTTTTTCAAAGATGATCTCATAAATTTTATAATTACTTGGTTTATTTTATTCTCGGTAAACTTACGATGATTAATACAAAAACTGCAGTAACTAATTTCAATAAATTTGCATCAACCCCTATACTTAAGGTAACAGCCAGTACCATTTGAAAGATAATTGCACCCATAAGCACTAAAGCAAGGCTCAACCAAATGGACGTAATATTAAACCAGCTAATAAAAGTTTCGGCAATAATAACCGATCCCAGCCCTCCTATTACAATACCAATACCCATATTAATATCCGCAAAACCTTGCAATTGGGTAATTAGATAACCGCTAACCGCTGTTAATGCGTTTGCCAGAGCCAGGCCGATGATTTTCATACGATCGGTATTTACCCCTAATGCCCGCACCATAGTTTCGCTGTTACCCGTAGCACGCATAGCAATGCCGAAATCTGTTTTCAATAAATAACCAATCAGCAAAGTTATTATCAGCACAAAAAAAACAAGGATAATGAGCGTGTTTTGATTGGGATTTTCAATCAAATTTACAGCCGTAAATATGGATGAGGTATTGATCAACGGAAGATCAGATCTACCCATTACCGTTAAATTAACCGAGTAAAGCGCCGTCATTACCAATATACCTGCCAACAAGGGGTTAACCTTCAGCTTAGTATGGATCAACCCCGTTATCGCTCCCGATATGCCACCGGAGATGATCGCTGCGGGCAAAATAATATAGCCCGGCAAATGATGAATGAGCATTACTGCCGTAATCGCAGCACCCAGGGTATAACTGCCATCCGTAGTAATATCCGGGATGTTAAATATTTTCATGGATATATAAATACCTAACGCAAGTCCCGAAAAGCACAATCCCTGTAATAAAGCGGTGAGGTAAAAGTCCATTATTTTACAGCTTCAAAGTTTGGCGGAATGGTGATATTATACTTTTTAACAGCCTCTGCATTATATACCCGCTTCCTGATTTTCACCATTTCGGGTTTCAATCCGTCAGTTTTATTTGTTTTTAAGTATTGTGCGGCCTGTTCACCAGCCTGGTATCCCCATTGATAAATATCAGCACCAAAAGCAGCTACTGCGCCTCTTTGTACTAAACCGGCCTCACTGGTAAATATGGGTACATTTTTTTGGTTGCAGTTTTTCAGGATAGTTTCAAAAGCGGCAAATACGGTATTATCCGGGTTGGCAAAAAATGCATCAATGTTTTTGTTTAACAAAGCCAGCGTTACTAATTGTGCTTCGGCGGACGAATTTAAGGGTAAAGCTATCAAGGTAATATTTAATTGGTTAGCCAAACCCTTTATCCGCTCCATAGCATCTGCTGATTGTGGTTCCGATTGATTATATATCATTCCGATAACCAATTTGCCATTTTTAGGCTTAATAAGTTTAGGAATAATTGAAAATGAAGTATCGATATAATTCAAATCCTCAACCGCGCCAAATAAGTTAGCGGGCGCTTTACCGTGGGCATCAAGCACGTTCATTCGCTCGGGCGTTGGCGATACCATTTCAAAAATGGGGATAGTTTTAGTTTTTTGCACTGCCGTAACCGATGATAGCGTTGTACAGGTAGCCAATAGGTCAACAGGTACACTTATAAAATAATTCACTATTTGTGTTAACGTGGGTATGCTACCCTGGGCATTTCGATATTCGATTTTTAGGGTATTTTGCTCTTCGCTGAAACCATTTTTCTTTAAAGCATCCGCAAACCCGGTACGTGCCTGTGCTATGGTAGCGTCCTCAAAAGCGTCAACAAAACCTACAATCGGCACATCATTTTTAGTTTTTGTATTGCATGATGTAAGTATGATTAGTAAAGTAGCAGCAATTAAAGGTTTTATCAGCTTCATGCTACTAAGTTATATATTTCGCTTAATTTTAACCCAACATGACTTCTATAATATCAAAACTACCACAACTCGGCACTACAATATTTACCACCATGTCGGCTTTGGCGGCCGAAGTTGGTGCAATAAATCTTTCACAGGGCTTTCCTGATTATGAATGTTCACCTGTTTTAATTGAACTGATCAATCAGGCCATGAAAGATGGCCATAATCAGTATGCGCCAATGGCGGGCGTAATGGCATTGCGCGAACAAGTGGCTAACAAGGTGGAAAAATTGCATAACAGCAAATACGATCCCGATACAGAAATAACTATTACAGCCGGTGGAACACAAGCTGTTTTTACTGTAATTAGCACCCTCATACATCCTAATGATGAGGTAATTATATTTGAACCGGCATTTGACTGCTACTCACCTGCCATTAAGCTAATGGGTGGTATTGTAAAATCGCTGGAGTTGGCACCGCCCGATTACCGCATTGATTGGGATATGGTTAAAAAGTTGATCACCAATCGTACCAAACTAATCATTATTAATTCGCCCCATAACCCCACGGCTACCATTTTGCATGAGGATGATATTGAACAGTTGAGCGCGATAGTTAAAAACCAGGATATATTTATTTTAAGCGATGAGGTTTATGAGCATTTGATATATGATGGCGAAACGCACCGCAGTATGGCACGCTATCCCGAATTAAAGGAACGCAGTTTTATCGTAGCATCATTTGGAAAGCTATTTCATGCAACCGGATGGAAGGTTGGCTACTGCCTTGCTCCTGATTATTTAATGGCTGAATTTAGAAAAATACACCAATACCTGGTTTTTAGCGTTAATTCTCCAATGCAGTATGCTATGGCAAAGTATTTAGAGGATGAAAGTACTTACATGGACCTGCCTGCATTTTTTCAGCAAAAACGAGATTATTTTCGTGAAGGATTAGCACAAACACAATTTGATTTACTACCTTGCTATGGTTCTTACTTTCAATGTGTTAAATACCAAAACCTAAGCGATGAAAGTGATATTGATTTTGCTTTGAGATTGACCCGAGAGGCCAAAGTTGCCGTTATACCAACCTCTGTTTTTTATACGCAGGCAACAGATCATCAGGTATTACGTTTATGTTTTGCGAAGAAGAAAGAAACATTAGATACCGCGATTGAGCGATTAAGCAAACTTAAACCTTTGTAATAATAATACGTATTAGTTAAACTGCCGAACTTACCGAATTATGGATAATTTAAAAATCACCCTTTATCAAGGATACCTTTTTTGGGAAAAAATTGATAAAAATTTGCAAAATATAGCGTTGCGATTATCTGCAATACGTGAAAAAACCGATTTGATCATTTTACCCGAAATGTTTAATACCGGTTTTACTATGAATGCAGAAAAATTGGGTGAACCCATGAATGGTAAAACCATGCAGTGGATGCAAAAAATAGCTATGCAGTATAATTGTGTAGTTACCGGCAGTTTGATCATCACCGACAAGGGAAAACATTATAATCGATTAATTTGGATGCTTCCTGATGGCAACTTTAAGCATTACGATAAAAGGCACTTATTTGGACTGGGTAAGGAAGATGATACCTATACAGCAGGTAAGAAAAAGCTGATAGTAGAACTTAAAGGCTGGAAAATTTGTCCGGTTATATGTTATGATCTGCGTTTCCCGGTGTGGCTGCGTAATGTTAATCAAACTTATGATCTGTTAATAGTTGTAGCTAACTGGCCCGAACGCCGTTCATTAGCCTGGCGTACACTGATACCGGCACGTGCTGTTGAAAACCAATGTTATGTAATTGGTGTTAACCGGGTTGGTCATGATGGCAATGAGATATATCATTCAGGTGATTCCACTTGTATTGACCCTAATGGCAACGTAGTATATTATAAACGCGATGAAGATGATGTATATACCTTCCCTATTATGGCCGATGAGATTGCTTACGCAAGGCGCGCCTTTCCGTTTTTAAAGGATGCCGATCAATTTGAACTCAAAGATTAATCAGCTAACTTGCTCCAATCTATTAATGAAGTGATGAAAAATTTGAGGGGCGTTTTTATAATTGTTTTCTTTTTTGCTTTTTCTTTTGACACATCGGCACAAAGAAAAAAAGACTATACCCAATTTGTTGATCCGTTTATAGGTACAGGTGGACACGGCCACACTTACCCCGGTGCGGTATTGCCTTTTGGAATGATGCAACTTAGTCCTGACACCCGCTTAACCGGTTGGGATGGCTGTTCAGGATATCATTATACGGATAGTGTGGTTTACGGCTTCTCGCACACCCACTTAAGTGGAACAGGCATATCAGATTACGGCGATATATTGTTTATGCCTACTACCGGCGAACCTAAATTTAAAAATACGGAATACAGTTCGGGCTTTTCCAAAAAAAATGAAGATGCTTCACCGGGTTATTATAAAACCCATTTAGATAAATATAATATTGATGCTGAGCTGACAGCTACAACGCGCGTTGGTGTGCATCATTACACATATCTAAACAATCAGCAAGCTAATATTATTGTTGACCTGCAACACCGTGACCAGGTGATTGAATCATGGATAGAGGTTATTAATGATCACGAAGTACGCGGTATGCGCCGTTCAAAAGCATGGGCGAAAGATCAGTATATTTATTTCTACGCTAAATTTTCTAAACCATTTAAAAGTCATATAATAGCTATTGATGATATAGCTCAATCGGGCAAAAGTAAAGCTGATGGTAAAAACATTAAGCTGGCTTTGCAATTTGGTTCTCCCGGCGAGGTGATAGCTAAAGTGGGTATATCTTCAGTAAGTGCTGAGGGAGCTTTAAAGAATTTAGATAAAGAAGTACCCGGATTTGATTTTAAACAAGTAGCTAAAAACGCTAAAGCCGCCTGGAATATTGAATTATCAAAAATTGAAGTTGAAGGTGGTGCGCCTGATGCCGGCGACCAGGCGTTAATGGATCTGCCTTATAATTATAATCCTTTAGCTACCCAACCAAGAGCTACTAAAAAAGGAAAAGGTCCCGATCAAAATAAACTCAAGCTGATTACTTTTTATACTGCCTTATATCATTGTATGCTGGCGCCTAATATTTATAATGATGTTGATGGCCAATACCGCGGATTAGATCAAAAGATACATTCCGCGCAGGGATTTAATTATTATACGGTTTTTTCTTTGTGGGATACATTTCGGGCAGAACACCCCTTATTAATGTTAATTGACCGTAAACGCACGGCGGATTTCATTAAATCGTTTTTAGCGATGAACGAACAGGCTGGCACATTGCCAGTATGGCCATTAGCCAGCGATGAAACATTTTGCATGATAGGTAACCATTCCATCCCGGTTATTGTGGATGCCTATGCAAAAGGGATACGCGATTTTAATGCTGAAGAAGCCTTTGCTGCCATGAAAATTGCTGCTAACCGCAGCCAGTTTAGCTTTGATAAATACGCTAAAAATGGTTTTGTACCGATTGATGAACCTGAATCGGTATCCAAAACACTTGAATATGCTTATGATGATTGGTGCATAGCCCAAATGGCCAAAATGTTAGGCAAACAATTGGATTATAGCATTTATATACAACGCGCCCAAAACTGGAAGAATGTATACAACGGCCAAAACGGGTTTATGCAGGCCCGAAATAAAAATGGCACATGGTACACCCCTTTTGATCCTACCGAAATTAATAAAAATTATACCGAAGGTAATGCCTGGCAATACACGTTTGCAGTACCACACGATATACAAGAGTTGATCATGAACATGGGTGGAAAAGCCAATTTTGAAAATAAACTAAATGAGCTATTTACCACTACCGCCAAAGTGTCTGGAAAAAAAATTGAAGATGTAGCAGGATTGATTGGTCAGTATGCACATGGTAATGAACCCAGCCACCACATGGCGTACCTGTTTAATTTCACAGACGAGCCTGATAAAACCCAATATTATATTCATAAGATAAGGAATGAAATGTACAGTGCTAACCCCGATGGTTTATCAGGTAATGAAGACTGCGGGCAAATGTCGGCATGGTATGTGATGAGCGCGTTGGGTATATATAATATCGCACCAGGTCAGCAGCAATATTTAATTGGGCTACCTCAATTCGCAAAAGCAGTAGTTAATTTAGAGAACGGTAAGAAATTTACCATCCTTAATTCGGGTGCCACAATAAGCCGTGATAATATTTATCTACAAGGCATCAACCTTAATAAAAAGGCTTACAATAAACTTTATATCAACCATAACAACATTGAAAATGGCGGCGAATTTGAAGTATTTACAGGTAGGTTAGCTAATAAATTATTCACCCAGGAATTGGAAAAACCCACATCAGAAATTACCGATAACTTAATAGTAGCTAATCCTTATTTTACAGTACTGCAAACCTTTGCACCTCCGGTGGCGGTAGAGATACATAGCAGTGATGCCGAAGCCAAAATTTATTATACTACAGATGGCTCTACTCCTACAAAGGCATCAGCAGTTTATACAAAGCCTGTCTCCACACCGGCTAATACAATTATTAAAGCTATTGCTGTTAAAGGTGGTAAAAGTAGTTTTGTGACCGAACATAAACCTTAATTGATATGACATACAACGAAAAACTTGCAGAAAGAATACGTGAGGCTTTGGTTGATCAGCCCGATGTTGAAGAAAAGAAAATGTTTAAAGGCCTTTGCTTTATGGTAAATGGCAAAATGTGCCTTTGTGCCAGCGGTGATGAAATGTTATGCCGGATAGGCCCAGATAACTTTGAACAGGCTTTAGAGACCAATGGTTGCCGTGGTATGATACGCAATGGCAAACCCTTAAAAGATTTTGTATTTGTAGGTCCGGAAGCTATGCGCACCCAACAGCAATTTGACTATTGGATAAATGCTGCGCTGGCTTTTAACCCGCGTGCCAAGGCAACCAAAAAGAAATAGTAAAGGCGACCTATGTAATTAAATTGTTAAAACTGCGTTGATACGTAATTGTAATATGGTTTTACTTTTGAGCCAATAATTCACATCTTTACCGCATGTTCAGACGTCTGCAAAACAAGTACCTAAGATTCCTGGTCTTCTTTATATATGGTGTAATCATTCTTTTTTGTGCTATTGAATTAAACTTTTTATGGTTGTTTGGTTATTCTCCCGATATGCAGGATATTAAAAATCCACCTTTAGCTGTAGGTTCGCAGGTATATTATGCTGATGGTAAATTACTTGGCCAATACTATCGCGAAAATCGCTCACCGGTTGATTATAAAGAGATATCTCCTAACCTGATAAATGCTTTAGTAGCTACAGAAGATGTGCGTTTTTACAAGCACGGCGGGGTTGATTACCTGGGTTTTGTAGGCAGTATGATCTCTACTGCTACAGGAGATAGACGCGGAGGCAGCACTATTACCCAGCAATTGGCTAAAAATATGTTCAGCACCCGCAAGAAAAAATCGCAGGGATTGATCAGGTTTATACCATTGATACGTACCCTAATTTTTAAATGTAAAGAATGGATAACCGCCTATAAAATTGAACATGTTTATAATAAAAATGAGATACTGACCTTGTACTTTAATACTGTTCCATTTGGCAATAATACCTTCGGTATCAAAATAGCTTCGCTTAAACTTTTTAATAAAACACCTGATAAGGTTAATCCTGCCGAGGCGGCAACCTTAGTTGGTATGTTAAAGGCAACATCAACTTATAATCCTATCAATAACCCTGATAAAGCTGTTGAGCGAAGGAATGTAGTATTAGGACAAATGGAGAAGTACGAATACATCACCAAAGCCCAATTTGATGTTTATAGTAAAAAACCTATCGGACTTAATTTAGCTTATGTTGAAAAAGATTACCACGGCGATTCATATTTGCGCCAGGCAGTTGAGCGTTGGCTGAAGCAATGGTGTACAGATAATAATTATGACCTGTATGAAGATGGATTAAAAATATACACCACCATTGACTCGCGACTACAGCAATATGCCGAAGAGGCCGTTGCCGAAAAAATGAAGATGCTGCAAAAGCGCTTTAATAATCTTTGGGGTGACAAAAATCCATGGCGTGATTCAAAAGGCAATGAGATAGTAAACTTTATACAAAAAGCCGAGCAACGCTTACCTATTTATAAGTTGCTGAAAAAGAAATACAATGGCGATACTACATTAATAAACGCTTATTTTGAAAAGCCGAAAAGAATGAAGGTATTTACCTGGAATGGCGAAAAAGACACCACATTCTCCAGCGTTGATTCAATAAAATACTACGCCGGAATATTAAATACCGGTATGATGACCATTGAGCCTTCAAGCGGGAAAATTAAGGTTTGGGTAGGCGGTATTGATCATAAGTACTTTAATTATGACCATGTTAACCAATCTAAACGCCAGGCAGGCTCTACTTTTAAACCCTTTGCTTACGTAACAGCATTGGATAATGGCTACACCCCTTGTGATAAGTTTACAGATAAACGGGTAACTATTAAATATACCGATGGCGGCCGCGAACAGGTTTGGGAGCCTAACAATGCCGATTGGAATTTTACGGGTTATGAAATGTCCTTACGCTGGGCAATGGGTAAATCAGTAAATTCCATTACAGCTCAAGTAACAGAGAAAGTGGGCTGGGATAAGGTAGTTGAATATGCACATAAAATAGGCATTGAAAGTCCGCTCAAAGCAGTGCCTTCTGTGTCATTAGGTTCAAATGATGTATCGGTTTATGAAATGGTGCGCGCCTATAGTACGTTTTTAAATAAAGGCGAAAAAATAGACCCATTACTGGTTACTAAAATAACCGATCAGGATGGCAACATCTTGGAAGAATTTAGTTTGAAAACCGAGCGTGTACTAAGTGAGGAAACCGCATGGCTAATGCTTTATATGTTTAGAGGCGGTATGGAAGAACCGGGTGGTACATCACAAGCTTTATGGGAATATGATCTGTGGAAAAAAAACAACCAGATAGGTGGCAAAACAGGTACATCATCTGATTATGTGGATGGCTGGTATATGGGCATTACTAAAGATTTGGTAACAGGCGTTTGGGTTGGTGCCGATGACCGGAGTGTACACTTTACTACGTCCGAAACCGGCGAAGGCTCACATACCGCATTGCCCATATTTGGCAGGTTTATGGAAAAAGTTTATAACGACCCTAAATCCGGTTATACGTATGGGCCTTTCCCTAAACCGTGGTCAAAAATAACTAAGCAATATGATTGCCCAACGCCACGATTAGCAAGAGATACGCTGGAAAACGATAGTTTGTATCTGATAGAAAATGATAGTTTAATGATATCGCCGCCTCCGTTGGGCACAGAGCCTAAAATTGCACCACAGTTATAGCATAATAGGTTATTATAAAGGTATTTTTATAAATTAGCTTTCTAATCTTCTTATCACCCAAATATGAGTAAACTCTACCCTATTATTACTAAAGCCATAAAAAGCGTTGTCTTTTTTATAGGTGTTTTAATAATATTTAGTCTGTCTGCACAGGCGCAATATTTTGGGCAAAATAAGGTAAGGTATAAAAAACTTGATTTTAAGGTTTACAAAACTCCACACTTTGAAATATATCATTACCTGAAGAATGACAGCGCTATAAAACGCTTCGCACAGGAAAGCGAGCTTTGGTACACCCTGCATCAGCAGGTTTTTCAAGATACTTTTAGTAAGCCTAATCCTATTATTTTATATGCCAATCATCCCGATTTTCAGCAAACTACGGTATTGGATGGCAGCATTGAAGTAGGTACAGGCGGCGTAACCGAAGGTATGAAAAACCGGGTTATTATGCCATTTATGGAAAATAACCAAATGACCCGACACGTATTGGGACATGAATTGGTACACGCTTTTCAATACCATATATTGTTGGGTAATGCTGATAATCCATATGAAAATATAAATAACCTACCCTTATGGATGATTGAGGGTATGGCCGAATACCTATCATTAGGAAAAAAAGACGCGTACACCGCCATGTGGATAAGGGATGCTTATTTAAATAATGATATACCTACAGTTAAGGAGTTGAGCGAAAGTAATAAATACTTTCCTTATCGTTATGGGCAGGCATTTTGGTCGTTCATTGGTTCAACATATGGCGATACGGTTATTATGCCTTTCTTTAAAAATACCGCGCGTTTTGGTTTACAATACGGCACAAGGCGTACATTTGGCTATGATGATAAAACCTTATCAACCTTATGGAAAAACTCTATTGAAGCCACTTATAAACCATTTTTAAAAGATACTGTACAAAAACCAATAGGACAAGTTATTATAAATGATAAAAACTCGGGTAAAATGAATTTGGCGCCATCATTAAGCCCTGATGGTAAATACCTGGCTTTTTTATCCGAAAAGAGTTTATTCGCTATAGACTTATTCCTTGCAGATGCCAAAACGGGGAAAATACTCAAGAAGCTTACGAGTAAAATATCCAATACACATATTGACGAGTTTAACTTCCTTGAATCGGCGGGTGCATGGTCGCCGGATGGAAAGCGGTTTGCCTTTAGTGTATTTAACAAAGGCCGCAACCGTATGGTGGTGGTTGATGTAGCCAGCAGCCGCGTAGTTGATGATGTATCTATGGGTAAAGCCGAGCAGTTCAGTAATTTATCGTGGTCACCTAACGGGAAGGATATCGTTTTTCAGGGCTTGGCAGAGGGACAAGGCGATCTGTATTTATACAACTTCGATACTAAAAAGGTTACCCAATTAACTAATGACAAGTTTTCTGATTATCAGCCCAGCTTTTCAAGAGATGGTAAAAAGATAATCTTTACAAGTGACCGCACTACCTATGATACTAAACTTTCACAGGATATCACTTTTAACTTAGCCGAGTATGATTTAGTAACAAAAAAGATAACAGATATTAAAATATTCAATGGTGCTAATAACTTAAACCCTCAGTACTCATCAGATGGTAAACAGGTATATTTTTTATCCAATCGCGATGGGTTCCGTAATATGTACCGTTACACACTAAGCGATGGTAAGGTTGAACAAATGACCGACTTTTTTACCGGAATTTGCGGTATCACCGAGTTTTCTCCCGCTATAAGCATATCAAATAATGATGATATTGCTTATTCCTATTATCGCGCACAAAAATATTCCTTATATAATGCCAAGGCAAGCGAGTTTACCCCCATTGTTGTTGATGCACAGGTAACCAATTTTGATGCGGCTATGCTGCCGCCGGCTAAGGCTACCGGTGTTGACCTGATCAACTCTAACCTGAATAACTTCCTGGCGTATAAAAAAATACCAACCTCATCCATAACCGAGATACCTTATAAACCCCAATTTAAAATGGACTATTTATCAAGCACCGGGGTTGGCGTGGGTGTAAACAGCACTTTTGGTGCCGGTTTAGCCAGCGGTGTACAGGGTATATTTAGCGATATTTTGGGCCGTAACCAGATAATTGGCGGGTTAGCAGTAAATGGGCAGATATATGATTTTGGCGGACAAATACAATATATTAAACAGGAAAGCCGATGGAACTTTGGCGCAGGTATATCACATATCCCCTACCAGTTTGCTACCTATAAAAATGTACCGGCTACATTTACTAACAGTAGTAATCAAAACATCCCGGCTATAGAAACGCGGCTTGATCTGATACGAATATTTCAGGATCAGGTGGCTTTGTTTACCTCCTATCCTATCTCGCGTACTACACGCCTGCAATTTGGTGGTGGCGCGGCTATGTATTATTACCGTATAGATCGTTATAGCACTTATTATGATAGTAGTGGTAACCTATTATCATACCAACGGAATAATATTAAAAATGATGCCTATAACAATGATCCGTACAATGCAGGTACGTTATTAAGGCCTTTTACTATTTACCAGGGCAGCGCTGCCTTAGTTGGTGACGATTCTTTTTCGGGAGTGGCTGCCCCATTGGGTGGTTACCGCTACCGTTTACAGGCAGAGTATAATTTCGGCTCCTATAATTTTTTTGCCCCAACAGTTGATGTACGTAAATATGTGCGCGCAGCTCCGGTTACTTTCGCGGCACGTATATACGGATATGGCCGTTTTGGAAATGCAAGCGGGTTATATCCAATATTCTTAGGCTATCCTTTTTTAATACGCGGTTATGAAGCACAAACGTTTTATAACAATACAACTAAACCCGGTAATGGATTCACTATAGATCAATTATCAGGCAGCCGTACCGCGGTAGCTAATTTTGAGGTGCGTTTACCTTTTACCGGCCCCGAAAAATTATCTCAAATTAAATCAGGCTTTCTTTTCTCAGACCTGAACTTGTTTTTTGATGCTGGCTTAGCCTGGAGCGGTGGTAATCAGGTGAAATTCCAATCGGCCCCCGACCGTATTGGTACTGATTCAAACGGAAATGCTATATATAATACCAACCAGCGTGTGCCTGCTTTGAGTGCGGGTATATCCCTACGAGTAAATTTGTTTGGATATTTTGTATTGGAACCTTACTTCGCTATTCCGTTTAACCGTACTGATGTTAATAAACCTGTATTTGGTTTAGGGTTTACGCCTGGATGGTAATATTACTAAAACTATTGCTTTATATGATAGTTATAGGTTCTATATAACAACATGAACAAACTGCTTTTAATTATATTTATATTTTTTTCTGGTAATTTGCTAGCTCAATCGCCCAACGCCCCTATTACGCCGTTGGATACCACCAAAAGAGATCCTATAAAACCACCGCAATCAAAAGATATTGACCCGGCTACGGGCTTAAACACCGGGTATTATATTGCCGATAACCTAACCATGGTTAAAAATTTTAGCAAATTTTATAAATTAATGGATGCTGCCGGTTTAACAGAAACTTTCAGGAGTCGTGGGCCTATAACTGTTTTTGTACCGGATAACCAGGCATTTACTAAACTATCAGCAGGCAGGATCGATAGTTTATTAATGAAAGATAATTTACCACAACTAATTGCGTTGGTAACCTACCATGCTATACCCGGCAAACTAACTGTAGGAGACATGGCTAAGCAGATTGATGATAAAACAGGTTTGGCCACTTTTACCACCTTATCCGGCGGTAGGTTATATGCCAAATATGATAATAATAGATTAGTATTGCTTGATGAAACAGGCCACCAAATTATAATAACCAGGGATGGAATTAAACAAAACAATGGTTTATTTAACATTATAGATACGGTATTGCAACCTAAAAAACGGCTGTAAAGCAGACTGATTGATGACAAACCAATAACATATTATTTACGTAATTTGAGTTATAATAATAATGGTATAAAAATGAAAAGATCAATTTTAGCAATAATAGTACTATGTACAATTACCTTTTTGGGTTGCGAAAACAGTAACGGGCAAGCCAACGAAAAAAGGTTAAGTAAACCCGCTAAGGAGTGGAAAAAAATATTAAGTGCTAATGCCTACCATATAATGGTAGAAAGTGGCACCGAACCACCGTTCCAGAATGCATATTATGACAACCACCAAAAAGGTGTATATGTAAGCGCAGCCACCGGCGAGGTGTTGTTTAGCTCGGAAGATAAATTTGATAGCGGTACGGGATGGCCAAGCTTTGTTAAACCCGTAGACATGAAAAAAATAAAAATAGTAAAAGACTATAGCTACGGTGTGCGCGACGAAGTAATCGAGGCCAGTACAGGCTTACACCTGGGCCATGTATTTGATGACGGCCCTGAAAACCGGGGCGGCAAACGATACTGCATGAATTCGGGCGCGTTAAAATTTATTAAGCAGCCTTAACTGCCCTGCGCATAGTAGCTATTGATGGCCTTAATTGCGGGCGCATCCTTACGTTACTTTCATAATTTAAGCCAATGGTCAGGTCTACCCAATCAGGGTTAACAGATCTGATCATTTTTTCTTTTTGGGGACGTGTGTAAGTACTCACCATTTTAAAACGCTCCATAGCCTGCTCCTCGGTATTTATCTCTTCAAAATAAACCAAACGGTTTAATTGTTGCGCGCTGTCAAAAAATAAGGTTGGCATTTCGCTATAAAATTTTAAGGTTTTTAATAGGTCCGAGCATAATCCCACATGTAGGGTATTCCTGTTTCTGTCTGTAATTAAGTATATAAAGCGTTTCATTTTAAATAAATTTCGTTGGTTAAAAAATAATTACTAATTTTATGAGCATAAAAATACTAATAATTTTAGCAATTCCAAATTTTTATGTCAAAAATTCCATCAAATATTAAATATCTTCGAAAAAAGAAGGGTTTAACCCAGCAACAGTTTGCTGATCAATTAGGTATAAAAAGGTCGCTTGTAGGGGCTTATGAAGAAGAACGTGCTGACCCCAAATACGATTTGCTAAAAAAAATAGCAGCCTTTTTTGATGTATCTGTTGATGATTTTATTAACGAGAACATTAACGATAAATGGGTACCGAAGCCAAAAGGAAGCGGTGATAACCTGCGTATCTTATCTATATCTGTAGATAAAGACGATAACGAGAATATTGAGTTAGTACCAATGAAGGCCAGTGCGGGTTACTTAAATGGTTATGCCGACCCTGAATTTGTGGCACAGTTACCCAAGTTTTATTTACCCATGTTTAAACAAGGTACCTACCGTGCTTTTGAAATAAAAGGCGATTCGATGCTGCCGCTGGTATCGGGCACTACTATAATAGCAGAATATGTAGAGAACTGGGCAGATATTAAACAAAACGAAACCTATGTAATATTATCACAAAGCGAGGGCGTAGTATATAAGCGTATTGGTAATAAATATAAGGACAACAAAAAGCTTAAACTGGTATCAGATAACCCCATATATGATGCTTATGAAATAGATGGAACTGATATTTTAGAGGTATGGAAAGCCAAAGCTTACATATCTACCAACCTGCCTACACCGCCACCCGAGCCAACCATGGAAAGTTTAACTGCTATGATGACACAAATGCAGCGATCAATAGCCAATTTGCAGCAAGGCAACAATTAAGTTACATGTTACCTAGTTAAACCTTTAGCATATATCTTTATCCTACTTAAAAAACACCAAACAAATAACTTAAGATGAAAAAATTATTATTAGTGTGCTTGTTCGTAGTTGGAGCAAGTGCAATTAGTTTTGCTCAAGGTGGCCCGGGTGGCGGCGGTATGCGCGGCGGCGGTACTCCTGAGCAACAAATTGAGCGTTTAAAAACTCAAGTAACCGGCATTACTGATGCACAGTCTGCAAAGTTGAAAACTATTTACGAAGCTCAAGCAAAAAGCAGAGACAGTTTGATGACAGCCTTAGGTGACGATCGTGGCGCTATGAGAGAAAAAATGGCCCCTATTACTGCTGCATACCAGGCAAAAATTAAAGCAGTTTTAACAGCTGAACAAGCAACAGCTTGGCAAAAAGCATTAGATGAGCAACGTGCAAGATTTGGTGGTGGCCCAGGTGGTGGTGCTCCACGTAACTAATTTTTAATAAAAACCCTGAATAATCAGGGTTTTTATTGTTATCTTCATCATACATATTATAAAACCAAACATAAATTTAAAACAATGAAAAAAATTTTACTAGTGTGCTTATTAGCACTTGGCACAAGTGCAATGAGCTTTGCTCAAGGTGGCCCGGGCGGCGGTGGCGCAGGAAGAACTCCTGAAGCTCAATTAGAGCGTTTAAAAGGTGCTGTTACAGGTATCACTGCTGACCAGGAAACTAAAATTAAAGCTATTTATGCTGTACAGGCTAAAAAACAAGATAGCTTAAGGACTGCAGCTAATGGCGATTTTCAAGCAATGGGTCCGGCAATGCAAACCATGAGAACTGAAACCAGTGCGAAAATAAAAGCATTATTAACTGCTGACCAACAAAAACAATTTGATGCAATCCCACAACGGGGCTTTGGTGGCGGTGGTCCTGGTGGTCCAGGCGGTGGCGCTCCTCGTAACTAATTAAATTTTTACAAAAAAGAACCCCGATTTATCGGGGTTTCTTTTTTTATTTAATTTTTTTTTATAATTTCAAGCTATAAACTTAATAACCCCTAAAAACAATCTTAAAAAAATGAAAAAAGTATTATTAGTAGCCTTATTGGCTATCGGCGTAAGCGCAGCAAGTTATGCACAAGGTGGCCCGGGTGGTTTTGGCAGAACTCCGGCTGAACAAGCAGAGGCTTTAAAAACCTCATTATCATTATCAGCTGACCAGGTAACAAAAGTTACAGCTATTTTTGCTGCTCAAGCTAAAACCAGAGATAGCTTAATGGCTGCCGGTGGCGGTATGCAAGGTGGTGGCGATATGTCTGCTATGATGGCCTCATTTACTAAAATGCAAAACGATCAAGCCACTAAAATTAAAGCAATATTAACTGCTGATCAGGCTAAAATTTATCAAAAACAATTGGATGAAAGAGCCGAGAGAATGAAACAATTCCAACAAGGTCAGAATTAATATTTTAAAATCATGAAAAAAATATTAATAGCAGCCTTATTGACTATTGGCGTAAGCACTGTAACCTTAGCACAAGGCCCTCCGAGCCCTGAAGAACAAGTAGCGGCATTAAAAACGTCATTAACTTTAACTGATGCACAAGTAGCTAAGGTAAAAACAATTATTACTGCTCAGTCAAAAAGTGCAGATAGTTTATTTCAGTCAGGAGACATGCAAAATGCATTTCCTAAATTTATGGCTTTAAGAACTGCAAATAATGCAAAAATCAAAGCATTATTAACTGCTGATCAAGCTAAAATTTATCAAAAGCAATTGGATGAAGAGGCAGAAAGAATGAAACAATTTATGCCACAGAATTAATAAAAATTCTACTTTTTAAAAAAAGCCTCCCGAAACCGGGAGGCTTTTTTTTGTATATATAATTAATAATTGCTAACTTAAAAAATAAACCAACTAAATACCGCCAGATTATGAAAAGATTAATATTAATAGCCTTATTGGCTATAGGCGTAAGTGCAGTTAGCTTTGCGCAAGGCCCTATGAAAACCCCCGAAGAACAAGTAGCGGCTTTAAAAACCCAATTAACTTTAAATGATGACCAGGCTGCTAAGGTTACAGTTATATACCAGGCTCGTGCTAAAACAATTGATAGCATAAGGATGAATGCGAAAAGTACCGATAGGCTAGCCCTATTAAAAAAGATAATACCTATTTACACAATAGCTAATGATAAAATTAAAAAAGTATTAACCCCTGAACAGGCTGCTATTTTTCAAAAAGACGTTGATGCACAGAACGAGAGATTTAAGCAAATTCAACAGGCACAGAATTAATAAAATTCCACTTTCATTAAAAGCCTCCCAAAATCCGGGAGGCTTTTTTTATTTTAGCCAAAATTGATGAGTTCAGCAAAAACATATATCGAAAAAAAACTGGCAGAACGACAAGCATCTGGTGCCTACCGTACGCTAAAGCCGGAGAATAACCTAGTGGATCTCTGTTCAAATGATTATTTGGGTTTTGCACGATCAATCAATTTAAAAAACACTACAGATAAGGAAATTTTAAGATATCATCAAGTTTTAAATGGCTCAACAGGTTCAAGGTTGATATCGGGTAATTTAGCTTATACCGAAGATCTGGAAAAACAAATAGCTGCCTATCATAATAGCGAAGCCGGGTTAATTTTCAACTCGGGCTATGATGCCAATTTGGGTTTATTTTCTTCCTTACCCCAACGTGGGGATACAATAATTACCGACGAGCTGATACATGCCTCAATAATTGACGGTACCCGCTTAAGCTATGCTAACCGATATACTTTTAGGCATAATGATTTGGCGAGCTTAGAAGCCAAATTAATGCAGGCTAAAGGCATTTGTTATGTAGCCGTAGAGAGTATTTACTCTATGGATGGGGACACACCTTCCCTTTTAGATATAATTACCCTGACTGAAAAATATAACGCTCACTTAATAGTAGATGAGGCACATGCTGTGGGTTTATATAAACACGGGTTAATTAATCGTTTGAACTTACAGGAAAGAGTATTTGCCCGGGTTGTCACTTTTGGCAAAGCTTTAGGCTGTCACGGTGCTATAGTTTTAGGTAGTAATTTGTTAAGGGAATATTTGATCAATTTTTCAAGATCGTTTATTTATACCACGGCCGCTCCTTTTCATCAACTGGCTTCGGTAAAAATGGCTTATGAACTGTTAAAGCACTCTGATAAAGTAATAGAGCAATTAAAAAGCAATATCAGCTTGTTTAAAATCTTAATAGCTAATAATGTTGAGTTGATAGGAAGTGATAGCTCTATCCAGTGCATCCTGCTAAAAAGCAATGAAAAAGCCCGGGGAATGGCTGCAGAATTGCAAAACAAAGGATTAGATGTGCGCGCTATACTAAGCCCTACCGTTCCGCAGGGATTGGAAAGGATAAGGATTTGCCTGCATGCTTATAACACAGCTGAAGAAATAGCGTTGTTAGCTAGTACCATCAATCAATATCATAATGGCTAAAAGAAATTTATTTGTTACAGGAATTGGTACAGGGATTGGTAAAACCATAGTATCGGCTATTTTAACCGAAAAACTAAAAGCCGATTACTGGAAACCGGTGCAGTCTGGTGAATTGGATAATAGCGATACCTTAAAAGTAAAAAACCTGGTAAGCAATACGGTTTCTGTATTTCATGCCGAAACCTACAAGCTAACCCAACCTTATTCGCCCCATAAATCTGCTGCGTTGGATGAATTAGAGATACATCCGACGCAATTTGTATTACCACAAACAAATAATAACTTAATTATTGAAGGTGCAGGCGGCTTAATGGTTCCCTTAAATAATAGCTTTTTGATAATAGACCTTATAAAACAATTAAATGCCGAAGTGGTGCTGGTATCACAAAACTACTTAGGTAGCATAAATCACACGCTACTTTCGGCACAAGCATTAAAACAGTACCAAATACCAGTAGCGGGTATTATTTTTAATGGCGATAAGGATGCTTATTCAGAAGATTTTATTTTACAGTATACCGGATTTAAGCTTTTAGGTCATATTCCACAATATACTGCGCTTAATAAAGTAAGTATAATAACTGCGGGCGATTATATAACGCTTTAAAGCTTACATTCTCTCCGGCACATTAATCCCTAATAAACCCATACCATTGCTGATAACTTTTGCTGCTGCCGCAGATAGTTGTAACCTGAATTGTTTGGTCTGTTCATCCTCAGCCTGAAGGATAGATTTTTCGTGATAAAACTTGTTATAAACCTTGGCTACCTCATATACATAATTGGCGATAATGCCAGGGTTATGCCCTTCAGCCGCTTGTGTTATTGTACCCGGATATTGAGTTAAAGTAACGATCAGATCGCGCTCAACATCAGCCAGTAATGATGCTGTAATATTAGTATTATTTATATACTCTGCCCTGCTTAGTACCGACTTAATACGCGCGTGTGTATACTGTATAAAAGGTCCGGTATGCCCCTGAAAATCCACCGATTCATTAGGGTCAAATAGCAAACGTTTTTTTGGATCAACCTTTAGTAAAAAGTATTTCAAGGCACCCATACCAATGGTATGGTACAGTTCGTTTTTATCCGCTTCGCTAAAGCCATCAACCTTGCCTAAAGCTTCGGTTTGTTGTTTGGCGGTTTGCTCCATTTCATTGATCAGGTCATCGGCATCAACCACCGTACCCTCGCGCGATTTCATTTTACCCGATGGCAGATCAACCATACCATAAGATAAATGGTATAAGCCTTTGGCCCATGACTTGCCCAGTTTATCCAGTATCAAAAACAGCACTTTAAAGTGATAGTCCTGCTCGTTACCCACTACATAAATGGATTGGTCTACTTTATACTCATCATATTTTAATTGTGCCGTGCCCAAATCCTGGGTAATATATACCGAAGTACCATCGCCACGCAATACCAGTTTCTCATCCAACCCATCAGCAGTCAAATCAATCCAAACAGAACCATCTTCCTTTTTAAAGAAAACTCCGTTTTGCAGGCCCTCGTCAATAATATCCTTACCTAATAAATAAGTGTCCGATTCATAGTAGAACTTATCAAAGTCAACACCCAGTTTTTTGTATGTTGTGTTAAATCCTTCATAAACCCAGCTATTCATGGTTTTCCAAAGGTTGATTACTTCGGCATCGCCTGTCTCCCACTTTTGCAGCATTTCCTGGGCTTCTTTAATAAAGGGCGCGTTCTTTTTAGCTTCATCCTCGGTTTGTCCGGCCGCTTTTAGCTCGTCAATTTGCTTTTTATATTCTTTATCAAACAGCACATAATATTTACCCACCAAATGGTCGCCTTTTTCGCCGGTTGATTGTGGGGTTTCGCCATTACCAAATTTTTGCCAGGCCAGCATTGATTTACAGATGTGTATACCCCTATCGTTCACCAAATTGGCCTTTATAACCTCGTATCCCGCTGCTTTCAAAATTTCGGATACTGAATAACCTAACAGATTATTACGCACATGGCCCAGGTGTAAAGGCTTGTTGGTGTTAGGCGAAGAATACTCCACCATTACTTTTTTGCCATTGGGTTTGGCTACGGCAAAATCGTCGGTTAAAATGTCGGTATATAATTGATTTAGCCAATAACTATCAGCTAATGATATATTTAAAAAGCCTTTAATTACGTTAAAATCGGCAACCTCTTTAAGTTCATTTTTAAGGTATTCGCCTATATCTGCCGCGGTTTGCTCGGGCGATTTTTTTGAAAACCTGGTAAACGGAAAAGTAACTATAGTAACCTGCCCTTCAAATTCTTTACGTGTTTCCTGCAGGCCCACAACATCTGCTGTTATATCAGTTTGGTATAAATGTTTAACCGCTTTAACGGTAGCATCAACAATAAAATTCATCCGTCAAAATTAATCAAAATGCCGATAGTTTTTTAGGGGATAATTGACAGTTGATGGTTATTAGTAATCAGCTTATTAAACAAATTACATTACAGCTATAATTTTTCGTTAATAAATAGCTGTTTATTCCGTTTTAAAATCACATTTTTGCCAAAAAATTATTAAATTTTAATTAATGCAGAGTTACCAGGAATTTCTTGATCTGAGTGTTGGCTTCCCGCAGGAAGGCTTTGAGATTATTGAGGACGAATTATACTTTCATGATCTGAACCTGATGGAGATGATCGAGACGTATGGCACTCCATTGCGTTTTACGTATTTGCCTATTATTTCAAAAAAAATACAGCAGGCAAAACTGTTATTTCAGCAGGCTATAATTAAAAACAATTATCGCGGCAGCTATAAGTACTGTTATTGTACAAAAAGCTCGCACTTTAAACATATTGTGGAGGAAGCGTTGAAAAACGAGATCCACCTGGAAACATCATCAGCTTTTGATATGCCGATGATTGATGCTTTAGAGAAAAAAGGCGCGGTATCAAAAGATGTGACTGTAATTTGCAATGGGTTTAAAACCTTTCAATACAAACAGTATATTATTGATATGCTGCATGATGGCTTTAAAAACATCATACCGGTATTAGATAATAAAGAGGAATTTAACCTGTATGATGATGAAGTTGAACTATCTACCCCATGTAACCTGGGTATCCGCATAGCGGCAGAAGAGCAACCGGATTCGCAGTTCTACACCTCACGTTTAGGTGTGCGTATGGAAGATGTGATTGATTTTTACCATAACAAGGTGGAGAAGAACCCCAACTTCCAGGTAAAACTATTACATTTCTTTATCAACTCGGGTATTTCTGATACACCATACTACTGGAACGAGTTAGAAAAATACGTAACCCTATACTGTAAATTCAAAAAGGTTAATCCGGCTTTAGATACATTGGATATTGGTGGCGGAATGCCGTTTAAAGACTCATTAGTGTTTGATTTTGATTATGAATACATGATCAACGAGATAGTGAGCCGTATAAAAGAAATTTGTGCCGAAAACGATACCATTGAACCGGATATTATCACCGAGTTTGGTAAATACACCGTTGCTGAAGCATCAGGTATACTTTATAAGGTTTTGGGCCGTAAACAGCAAAATGACCGTGAAAAATGGTTAATGTTGGACGGATCATTCATTACCAACCTGCCTGATGTTTGGGCGTTAAATCAAAAATACATTTTGTTACCTGTTAACAACTGGGATGCCGAATATGAGCGTGTAAACTTGGGTGGTATTACCTGCGATGGTCAGGATTATTACAATCAGGAAGCACATATGAACAGTGTGTTTATGCCTAAAACCCGTAAGGTACAGTACCTGGGCTTTTTTAATACAGGTGCTTACCAGGAAGTATTAAGCGGATATGGTGGTATACACCATTGCCTGCTGCCATCTCCTAAGCATGTTATTATTCGCCGCAACCGCGATGAGACTTTCAATTTTGAAGTTTTTGGCGAAGAGCAGAATAGTAAGCAGGTATTGAAGATATTAGGGTATACGACTTAATCTCGCCTTTGTCATTCTGAGCGTAGCGAAGAATCTATACACACGCTAGTAATACAATGTATAGATTTCTCTCTACGTTCGAAATGACAAGGTTTATAACTATATTGCATGTAAACGCTTACATTAATGCTTGAAAGTTACGACCTGCATAATATAATGGTAATTGACATTGAAACTGTACCTCAATACAGTGATCATGAGCAATTGCCGGATAACCTTAAAAAGCTGTGGGATCTCAAAACCGTTAATCAGCGTAAAGAAGAAACTGCCGAAAATTTTTACGAGCGTGCGGGTATATGGGCCGAGTTTGGTAAGATCATCTGTATATCTGTTGGCATATTTACGGGCGTAAACCATATTGGCCTGCGTATTAAATCCTTCGCCTCGCATAATGAAAAGGAATTATTAGAAGGCTTTGCAAAATTGCTTAGTCAGCAGTCGCCAAACCTGATTTTATGCGCCCATAATGGTAAGGAGTTTGATTTCCCTTACATTTGCCGCCGTATGCTGATACATGGCATGAAATTTCCGCCTCAATTACAAATTACAGGTAAAAAGCCATGGGAAGTAAACCATTTAGATACCATGGAACTATGGAAATTTGGCGATTACAAAAACTTCACCTCGTTAAATTTGCTAACCGCCATATTTGATATCCCTACTCCTAAAGATGATATTGACGGCAGCATGGTGGGTTCGGTATATTGGAAAGATAACCAGCTTGACCGTATATGCACCTATTGCCAAAAAGATGTGGTAGCTACTGCACAATTATTAAGGCGCTACCGTGGCGAAGAATTAATAGATGAAGAAGATGTTGTAATAGTGGGATCCTGATGCTGCAAATTACTAACCTGCATATCCAGTTTAAAACACCAAATGGTTTATTTGATGCAGTTAAAAACAGTTCATTTACTTTAAGCAAAGGCCAAACCATTGGTATAGTAGGCGAATCAGGTTCGGGCAAGTCTGTCACTTCATTAGCCATTATGCGTTTGTTAGATGAAAAACAAACGATTATTACCGGCAATATTAATTTAGAAGACACTCCACTCCTAACTCTTTCTGAAGACGAGATGAGGCGGGTACGTGGTAACCGTATCGCCATGATATTCCAGGAACCCATGACCTCATTAAATCCGGTACTAACCTGTGGTTTTCAAGTGACGGAGGCGATACAATTGCATTTAGGATTAAGTAAAGACGAGGCAAAAGAACATACCATCAAGCTATTTAACGAGGTGCAACTACCACGCCCTGAAGCCATATTTGATAGCTACCCTCACCAAATATCAGGTGGGCAAAAGCAACGGGTAATGATAGCAATGGCATTATCCTGTAATCCCGAAATATTGATTGCAGATGAGCCAACAACAGCTTTAGATGTAACTGTACAAAAGACTATAATAGAGTTACTTATACGAATAAAGGCAGAACGCGGAATGAGCCTGATATTCATTTCGCACGACCTGGGTGTTATACGTGAGGTAGCCGATCATGTATTGGTGATGTATGGTGGAGATATAGTAGAATCGGCAAGTATTGATACGCTTTTTTTAAAACCGCAGCACCCTTATACCAAGGGCTTGTTAGCCTGCCGTCCATCGCCCGAACATCATTTAAAAAAATTGCCAATAATAGCTGACTTTATGAATGGCAATGCCACGGCAGATGTTGAACAGATCAGAACAAAATACCATTACCCTGCATCAGAAATATCGGAACGGAAGAAAAAACTATATAAACAGCAACCTATTTTAACGGTAGATGGTTTATCAACATGGTTCCCTATAAGTTCCGGCATATTAGGAAATACAACCCAGGTAGTTAAAGCCGTAAACAACGCAAGCTTTGATGTATACCCTGGTGAAACCTTGGGCTTAGTTGGCGAATCAGGAAGTGGCAAAACTACTTTAGGGCGAAGTATATTGCGTTTAATAGAGCCCAATGCAGGCAATATATATTTTGAGGGAACTAATCTTTGCAAGGTTAACAAAAGCCAAATGCGCGATATAAGGCGAGATATACAAATTATTTTCCAAGACCCCTATTCCGCTTTAAATCCACGCTTAACGGTTGGCGAATCCATTATGGAACCATTACAAGTGCATAAACTTTATAATAATAATATAGGTCGTAAGCAAAGGGTAATGGATTTATTGGAACGAGTGAATTTATTACCTGAGCATTTTAACCGTTATCCTCATGAGTTTTCGGGTGGTCAACGGCAGCGTATTGTTATTGCCCGTGCGCTGGCCCTGCAACCAAAGTTTATTATTTGCGATGAATCCGTTTCGGCGCTTGATGTTTCTGTGCAGGCACAGGTACTTAATTTAATTCGCAAGTTACAGCAGGAGTTTAATTTAACCTATATATTCATATCGCATGATCTGGCTGTTATTAAGCATATATCGGATCGTATAATGGTAATGAACCAGGGAGAAATTGTGGAGATAGCTGATGCTGATGAAGTGTACAATAACCCACAAAATGAGTATACTAAAAAACTTATTGATGCCATTCCGCGTTTATAAGATAGTTGTCTTAATCTTCACATAACAACTCAACATATCTAACTTAATACATTATAGCTATCTTTAGCATAAATACTATTTTACTACATGTCAAAAAAGAAACACGGTTCAACTATAGATCAGGTACTTACTCAAATGGTACTTGATGTTTTTGAACAAAATGGAAATACCCCACTCAATTATAAACAGGTTACGGCCAAACTTAATATCCGCGACCCTGAAGCAAAATATACCATACACGATATATTAAAGGAAGAGACTTTTAAACAGGTTTTAAAAGAGGTTTCACCCGGTAAATATCAATTATTAGAGTTAAAAACATTTGTTGAAGGTAAAGTAGATTTGACTAATGACGGCTCGGCGTTTATAATTACCGATGATGAAAACGAAACAGATATTTTTGTTGCCCCGCGCAAATTACGTAATGCTTTAAACGGGGACCGTGTTAAGGTTTATGTATATGCCAAAAGCCGTGGCCGCAACAAAGAAGGCGAGGTAATTGAAATACTGCAAAGGGCAAAAATGGAGTTTACAGGTATTGTAAAATTATCAGACCGTTATGCCTTTTTTATTCCGGATGACCGGAAAATGATGCATGATATTTTTATCCCTATTAGCGAATTAAACGGTGCTAAAAACGGCATAAAAGCCGTAGCCGAAATTACCGATTGGCCTGCAGGTGCTAAAAACCCGGTGGGGCGAATTAAACACGTTTTAGGCCAGCAGGGCGATAATGATACCGAAATGAACGCCATTCTGGCTGAATACGGTTTTCCTCTATCCTTCCCGGCTGAAGTTGAAAAAGATGCCGAAGACATCCCGGCAGATATTACCCCGCAGGAAATAGCTAAAAGACGTGATTTTAGAGACGTTATCACATTTACCATTGATCCATTTGATGCTAAAGATTTTGATGATGCCATATCCTTTAAAATACTGGATAACGGCAACTTTGAAGTTGGTGTACATATAGCCGATGTTTCGCATTATATCATTCCCGATTCACCTTTGGATAAAGAAGCTTTTGACCGTGGCACATCCGTTTATTTGGTAGACAGGGTTATACCGATGCTGCCCGAGCGTCTATCAAACGGATTATGTTCATTGCGACCTAAAGAAGATAAATTATGCTTTGCGGCTGTATTTGAGTTAGATGATAATGCCAATATTATGACCGAATGGTTTGGCCGTACAGTTATCCACTCTGACAGGCGTTTCACTTATGAGGAAGTACAGGAAGTTATTGAAACCCAACAAGGTGATTTTGTTAGTGAAATTTTAAAGCTAAACGAGCTTGCTCATATACTGCGCGACCGCAAGTTTAAAAATGGCGCCATCAGCTTTGAAACCACCGAGGTTAAGTTTCATTTGGATGAAAAGGGTAAACCAACAGGTGTTTACGTTAAAGAGCGAAAAGACGCACATAAATTGATTGAAGATTTTATGTTGCTGGCCAATAAAAAGGTGGCTGAATTTATTAGTAAAAAGGGCAAAGGAAAGCATAAATATACTTTTGTATACCGTGCGCATGATTCGCCTAAACCTGAAGCATTGGCTAGTTTTGCACAATTTGCTTCAAGATTTGGCTATAAGATCAATACCAAATCAGATAAAGAAATTGCCCGTTCGCTTAATTTTTTAATGGAGGATGTAGAAGGTAAAAAGGAGCAGAACGTGTTAACGCACCTGGCTATTCGCTCAATGGCCAAAGCTATTTATACCACTAAAAGCAGTAGCCATTATGGTTTGGCGTTTGATCATTATACCCACTTCACCTCCCCTATACGCCGTTACCCGGATGTGATGGTGCATCGTTTATTGCAGCATTACTTAGATGGTGGTCAATCTGTAAATGCAGATCATTATGAAAAACTGAGCCAGCATAGTTCGCAAATGGAGAAACGTGCGGCTGACGCTGAGCGTGCATCAATAAAATATAAACAGGCCGAATTTTTAAAAGACCAGGTGGGACAAATTTATGATGGTGTAATATCCGGGGTTACGGAATGGGGAATGTATGTAGAGATCATTGAAAATAAATGCGAAGGGATGATACGCCTGCGTGATATTGCCGATGATTTTTATACTTTAGACGAAAAAAATTATGCGATAATCGGTCAGAAGAAAAAGAAGGTTTACCAGTTGGGTGATGAAGTACAGATACGGGTAAAAACAGTTGACCTTACTAAAAAGCAGATCGATTTTTCGTTAGTACAAGGATAGAGTTGATTAAGTTAGATTAGGTTAATTAAGTGAATAGTTTATAACCGCTCACTTTATCAACCCAATCAACTACTCACTAAATAAAACATGAGAAAACTTGAAGATTTACAGGGCGTTATAAGTGAAGCAATTAATAAACTTACATTTCCTACGCACCCTGCCGAACTATATGAACCATTAACCTACATCTTATCTATTGGCGGTAAACGTATGAGGCCTGCTTTGCTATTGATGGCATGCGACTTGTTTGGGGGTGATATTGATGAAGCATTATCACCGGCATTAGCTATTGAAGTATTTCACAACTTTACGCTGATGCATGATGATATTATGGATAACGCCCCGCTACGACGTGGCCGCGTTACCGTACATGAGCGTTGGAACAAAAATGTAGCTATTTTATCCGGCGACGTGATGCATATGGAAGGCTACAAGTTAATGATGAAGGTACCAGATCATTTATTAAGACAAATCCTCGAAATTTTTAATGAAACAGCAGTAGGTGTATGTGAGGGGCAGCAGATAGATATGGAATTTGAGCAACGCGGTGATGTTGCCATTGATGAATATATTGAAATGATACGCCTTAAAACCGCGGTGGTATTAGGTGGCGCTTTAAAAATAGGAGCGTTGATTGGTGGGGCTGATAAAAAGGATGCTGACCTCTTATGCAGCTTTGGTGAAAATTTGGGTATAGCATTCCAGTTACAGGATGATATATTGGATGTATATGGTGATCCGGCAAAATTTGGCAAGCAAGTAGGCGGCGATATCATATCAAACAAAAAGACATATTTGCTGATAAAAGCATTGGAATTGGCCGAAGGCGAAACAGCTGAACTTTTAACACACATATTGGATAATAAGGATTTTATAAGCGAGGATAAGGTAAAAGCCGTAACCGCCATATATAACTCGTTAGATATACGCCAGTATGCCGACAACGAGATGCAGGCGTATGCTGATAAAGCATTTGCTGCACTTGATGCTATTAACCTACCCGACGACCATAAACAATACCTGCGCGATTTTGCAGACGGGTTGATGGTAAGGGAGAATTAAAACCATAAAAAAAGCGACCAGTTTAGGCTGGTCGCTTTTTTAATTATAACAGGTTTTGATTTAAAGTGCTAATTCGTGGTTAGTACATAATACCCGGTATTTGCTTTTGGCTAACTCAAATCCACCAAATAATAACGTGCAGAATAAAGCATCGCCCAACACCATATTTTTCTCAAAAGGAATAGCTGCTATTAATGACTCACCGTAACCTACAAAGGTATTTGGATATATAGTGCCATAAAAAATTGGCAGATCCATAATTAACCAATGTACAATAACACCGGCTAAAGAGCCTAAAAATATGTTTACAAAATTTGCTTTTTTAATAAATGTGCCAATAAATACCATTAATGCAAAACACACATACATACCTAATGAATAGGTGTTCCAAAAAGGCTGATTATACAGTTGGTTAATAATAATATCGCTCGCAAACATAGTGGTTAATACCACCAGGTATGCTTTCCATTTATCAGTAAAGTAAGCACCGCCAAATAAAGCAATAGCGCCAACCGGGGTAAAATTGCTTAGTAAGTTTTGATATTCATAGCTAACTAAACGCATTGCTGCTGCTGCAACAATAAGTAGTATTAAAACAACAGTACGGGTATTGATCTTTTGTAAACTCATTTTATTAATTGTGTGATGTAAAATTACGTATTAATTTCTTACTTATCAATCAGCGTAATTTTACCCGGGTTTATGCCAACGGTAATTGAATACTCTTTTTTTCCGTTTTTATCAAAGGCGTACACCGTTCCGTTTGAAGAGTAATCTTTTGCATCAGCAATAAACACCTCACCTGTCCTGATATCGGTAGTTATAGCATAAGGCTCGCTGATTGTTGTGCCATCAGTAATAAAATTAGCTGATGTTATAGTTTGCGTTTTAGTATTATACACCGCTATTTTTTTATCACCTGTTGGATAATATAAAAAGTCGCCGTTTATAGCCATAGGTATATTATAGTATAATGACGGGTTAGTTGTAGTTTTTACCACATCAGTAACATTATTTATAACAGTCATACCTCCTTCAATATTGCCATAATTACCTAATGATAATACATATACATTGCCATTATTATCGGCGGTAATAGTAACCGGATTATCAATTACCGTAATTTTCTTGGTTTCAGTCAAGGTATTAAGGTCAATTACTGATACCGTTTTATCAAAGTTAGGGTAATCCAATCCGCCTGAGTTTGCTACATACAGCTTGCCATTTGACACCACCATTTGCTCAGGTGCACGGCCAACATTTATAGTCTTGGTGATAGTTAATGTTGCAGTATCAATTACCGATACCGTATTACTGTAAGAGGTTACAAAAACATTCCCTTTATAAAAAGCTACACTGCGCGGCTGACTAAGTGTAATTTGTTTAATGAATTTGGCACCTTTGGCACTTACCACAGTAACAATATTTGAATAATTAACGGCTATATACATTTTTGAGCCTGATATAACAGCGTCATTACCTGTATCACCTAATTTATTGGCATTCGCGGCAAAAAACTGGTCTGCTGTAAGGGTTTTAGTAGCATAATCATAATAGGTTAAAGTACTGTTGTTTTTACCAATGCCTCCCTGGTTCAATACGTAAATATTAGCGTTAGGTATTCCTGCATCAGGCGTAATTTTATCCTTACGGCATGATGCCAGTACGGTTACAAGTGATAAAAGTAATAGGTAATTGAGTTTAAATTGTTTCATGGTATTATATTTTATATAGTTATTTGAAATGAAATTCGGAATGAGCGGCCCGGCATAGGGTAACTTTGTATGACTACATAATCCTTATTAAATAGGTTATTTATTTCTGCAGATAAAATAACAGGAAGCCTGTTTACAAATGATTTGTACACTACAGATAAATCACCTACAGCATAAGGTGCCAGGTAAGAATCAGGCAGATTGTTGTTGGTATAATACCTGGATGAGGATATCATCTGGTTATAATACACCCCTATCGGCCCCTTATTAATACCGGCGTTTATCGCCACCGTATGTAGCGGTATATACGGCAATTGATTAAAATAGGTAGAAGATGTAGGATCTGTTACATCAAGAGCCTGCTGGTATGAATAATTTACAGAAAGTAACCCTTTATAACTTTTAGAAATATTAGCTTGTGTTTTCACACTCACATCCAATCCCTTAATATCAACCTTGCCAAAGTTTTGTACCGACCCGTTATAGGTATTAGGTGTATATACAATTTTGTTGGTTACGTTGTTATAATAGGCGTCTGCGGTAAAACCAATATAATCTAACCACCCGGTTAAAGCTTTATTGTAACTAATCCCCAGGTCATATTGATTAGTAAACTCAGGTTTGATGTTGGTATTAGTTACAAAACCATAATACAGCTCATTAAATGTAGGCACGCGGAATATATACTTATAGTATCCCCTTACTTTAAAATTTTGGTCTGTAAATGGCCGTAGTGTAGCCATTAAAGTAGGCGAGTAGACATTACTATTGGGCACAGTTGTTCCGGTGCGTACTGTTTCGCTAATGTTGGTATTTAGCAAGCTGGCCTGCAAAGTAATTTTATTTAGCACAAGATTTGTTGCGACTACATTTAACAGCGTAGTACGGGTTGGGTATTTAAAATTAGCGCGATCAGCCCCCATATTGTTTACCGACAGATCAACCGCGTAGGATACGTCCCAATTAGGCAAAATATGATAGGATATTGCTGCCGACTGGTAATATTCGCGCTGTGTAAAGCGCTGATCTAACACACCTGCTGTATTGGGAAATTGCGGATCAAGGTAACGCAGGTTGTTTTTTGAAAATTTAGCATTCAGCAACAAATTAAAAACAGATTTCCAGCTATGCTGATAGCTTGACTGTATAAACAAATCCTGGTTCCATAAACGTTGGCCCGATGGTGGCGGTGTGTATAATACTACCGGACCCGGCAACCCCCTGTCTGAGTTATAGTAGTTAACACGCAGGTTAAACTTATTACTATCGTTTTTGGCCCAGTATATGGCACCGTCAATTTGCTGCGCACTTATAGCCGAGCTTACACGCTTTTGCTGCGTAGTAGTATTGCCATTATGAATTTTATAAGGGTACTCACCATTAGCGTATTGTGTATAACCATTTATAACAAAGGCCCACGTAGCATTTAAGCGTTGTTGCCATTGTACATAAGGGTTAAACAAACCAAAACTCCCCCCCTTTACCCCAGCTGTAATTTGATATGGCTTTGCAGCATTCAGCAAGGGCTTAATAGTTTTTATTGATAATACGCTGGCCGCTGCAAAAGATCGTGCCGACTGAAGCAGATATGGCGGCTGGCCATTGTATAAAGTAATTTCCTGTACATTATTCAGATTTAGCTTACCCAGATCAACCTGGCCATTCTCGGCATCATTAATTTGAATACCATCAAACAATACTGCTGTATGATTAGCACCTAACCCGCGCACAGATACCGTTTTTAGTCCGCCTATGCCACCGTAATCCTTAATATTTACTCCAGAGAAGTTACGGATAGCGTCAGCCACATTAAAGGCATTATAGCGAGTAAAATCGGTATTGTTAATTTGTTGTGCAGGTACAATGGTTTGCAGCACAGGGATAGTAGATGAGTTTATTTTAACCTCGTTTAGCTTTCTGGTAGTATCATTTTGTGCTAACGCGATGACAGGCAGGCATAAAAACAACGATACACCTGTTAAGACTAATAGTCTTAAATAGTTGTAAGTGTATGTAATTGTTATTTTCATGCTGTTGCTTTAGCACAGCTGCCGAAATAGAAAATATGGAAATGCGAACGCGGTCTTTCAGTGAAGAGCATTTACAATCCAAGCTTCAATCCCCGAAAGCTGTGAATAATTATATAATGCTCTGGCAGGTCTTCTGACTTACTCCCCTTTCGTCCTGCCTTCCCATCCTGAATAGATCAGGGCAGTGGCCAATAGAATGGACTGTGGTTTTGGAGCTTACAGCTGCGGGACAGTTACGGAGTTACACCGTATTCCCTTTTAATCCTTAACAATATGCCGTTAAGAAACCTAAAGCGCTGCAAACCTACAATAAGTATTTGTAAAGAGCAATACAAAGTGTCCGAATAGTTTTTAAAACTCTAATAGCTTTATTCTGTTAAACCTATATTATAAACATCTAATACTATGGCAACAAGAGCATCAACTCCTATTAAACAAAAATCGGCACACCAGGCTGATAATATAAATTTAAACTGGCCCGAGCGATATATCTCTATCGCTGCAGGCGTAAAACTAACCTTTTCGGGTTTAAAGAAATTGTTTTCAAGTCCCCTTACCAGTATTTTAAAACTTGGTGCAGGTGGATATTTAGTAAATCGTGGTATTAGCGGCCACTGTGCTTTATATTCAAAAATCGGCAAAGACACCCAAGAGCCTATTAATGTAGATATCCGTTCATCATTTACTATAGATAAACCACGCAAACAGGTTTATGATTTTTGGCGCAAATTAGATAATCTACCCTTGTTTATGAACCACCTGGAAAGCGTAGAAGTTATAGATAGTACACGTTCGCACTGGGTGTTAAAACTACCTACAGGCGTAGGCAGCGTAAGCTGGGATGCCGAAATTGTAAAAGACAAACCCAATGAAGTAATTGGGTGGAGTTCATTACCTAACTCTATCATTGACAATGCCGGTAAAGTTTACTTTAGGGATACCGAAGATGGAAAAGGAACTGTTATAGATGTTGTGATTACTTATCAGCCACCAGCAGGCGGTGTTGGTGCAAGTATTGCACATGTATTAAACCCTTTATTTAAAAATATTGTAGACACCGATGTGCGCAACTTTAAGCAATATATGGATATTGATAAAAATTTAAAACCTATTACCCACGCTACACGGTCGCATAAAATACATTCCAATTAAACATTCGCTGCCTTGTACTAAAATCATGGTTTACACAACTTAACACATTTTGGTTAATTTATTTTATAAATTATTGTAAATCAATTATTTAAATAAAAATGTATCAAAAATGTGTAAACCATGATTTTTTACCGTAGTCCAGATCTACAAGCCGGGCTAACGGCTTTATTTAATAAGGGTTGCACCTACAGAGCAATTTTCTTTTCTATGGTTCTCTTTGTCGATAAATTGTCTCATAGGGACAAAACCTTTGTAGAAAAATACAATATTTAAGTATTTGCTCCGTAGGTGCATCCCACCGCTGCCCAAGGACGAATAGCATTTTAAAACCAAAAAGGCCTCCCGGTTATCGGAAAGCCTTTTTAAATCTGTGATATCACCAACGACCGGTGAAATCTTATAAAATTATTTTACAGCATCAACGATGGCTTTAAAAGCATCCGGGTTGTTCATGGCTAAGTCAGCCAAAACTTTACGGTTTAAACCAATTTCTTTAGCGGTTAATTTACCCATTAATACGGAGTAAGATAAACCATGCTGACGGGCACCTGCGTTAATACGCTGTATCCATAAAGCTCTAAATTCTCTTTTCTTGGTTTTTCTATCGCGATATGCGTATTGTAAACCTTTTTCAACTGTGTTTTTAGCAACGGTATAAACCTTGCTGCGTGAACCCCAATAACCTTTGGCAAGGTTCATGATCCTTTTTCTACGTCTTCTCGACGCTACGGCATTTACTGAACGTGGCATTTGTTTGTCTTTTTGGTAGTGAGTGCTTCGCTTTTATTACGAAAACTTAAAACTCTAATACCTGGTTAAAAATTTGTTTAATTACTTCCCGATACAAAGCATACGTTTAACATTACCTAAATCTCCATCAGACACTAAGCTGGTGTGACCTAAGTTACGTTTACGTTTTGTCGACATCTTAGTTAAGATGTGGCTTTTGTATGCGTTCTTTCTTGTGATTTTACCGGTTCCAGTAAGCTTAAAACGCTTTTTAGCACTGGAATTGGTTTTCATTTTTGGCATAACCTGTTATATATATTAATTTAATTTATTCTGTTTAAGGTGAAAGCTAAAAGGCGAAAGCAGAAAGGTTTTAACTAATCTCTAATCACCAATAACTAATCACTATTTCTTAGCTCCTTTTGAAGCAACTGTTAAAAACATACGTTTTCCTTCCAGTTTTGGTAATTGCTCCACTTTACCCACTTCTTCTAACGCTTGTGCAAATCTAAGCAGTAATATTTCTCCCTGCTCTTTGTATACAATTGCACGGCCTTTAAAGTGAACGTATGCTCTTACTTTTTCGCCTTGCTCTAAAAACTTAGTAGCATGTTTTAGTTTAAAGTCAAAATCGTGGTCATCCGTGTTCGGTCCGAAACGGATCTCCTTAATAACTGTTTGCTTGGCGTTACTTTTTATCTCCTTCATCTTTTTCTTCTGCTCGTAAATGAACTTATTGTAGTCAGTTACTTTACAAACAGGCGGAACAGCGTTAGGAGAAATTTCAACCAGGTCCAATTCTTGTTCTTCGGCAATGGCTAAAGCATCTCTTAATGAATATACTCCCTGCTCTACATTGTCGCCTACTAAGCGTACTTCTGTAGCCCTGATGAATTGGTTGATGTTGTGTTCAGCTTCTTTTTTCTTAAAAGGAAGCCTGGGTCCTCTGTTAAAAGGTTTGTTTAATGCCAAGTTATACGGTTATTTCTTTAATTATTTGTTGTTTAAACTCTTCAATGCTCATACTCCCCAAATCACCCTGACCATGTTTACGAACAGAAACCACACCTTCGGCTTCCTCTTTTTCGCCCACTATCAGCATATAAGGGATCTTTTTAACTTCAGCATCACGGATCTTACGACCTATTTTCTCATCTCTAAAGTCAATCAGCCCGCAAATATCGGAATCTTTTAATACATCAGAAAGTTTTTTTGCATATTCTTCGTATTTTTCAGATATAGGCAGTATAATAAATTGCTCTGGTGATAACCATAATGGAAAATTACCGGCGCAATGTTCAATTAATACAGCTACAAAACGCTCTAACGAACCAAACGGTGCACGGTGTATCATAACCGGGCGGTGCTTCATATTATCACTACCGGTATATTCCAGTTCAAAACGCTCAGGCAGGTTATAATCAACCTGTATGGTACCTAATTGCCATTTACGGCCTAAGGCATCTTTCACCATAAAGTCAAGCTTAGGGCCATAAAATGCAGCCTCGCCTAACTCAACAACAGTTTTTAAACCTTTTTCTTCAGCAGCTTCAATAATTGCCGACTCGGCTAATGCCCAGTTTTCGTCAGTACCAATGTATTTAGCTTTATTTTCCGGATCGCGAAGCGATATTTGAGCTGTATAATCATCAAAGCCTAATGCTCCAAATACATATAGTACCAGGTCAATTACCTTTTTAAATTCTTCCTTAACCTGGTCAGGACGGCAAAATAAGTGCGCATCGTCCTGTGTAAAGCCACGCACACGGGTCAAGCCATGTAATTCTCCACTTTGTTCGTAACGGTAAACAGTTCCAAACTCGGCCAACCTAACAGGCAGATCTTTATATGAGCGTGGTTTAGTTTTATATATCTCGCAGTGGTGAGGGCAGTTCATCGGTTTTAAAAAGAACTCCTCTCCCTCCTGCGGTGTTTTTATGGGTTGAAATGAATCGGCACCATACTTTTCGTAGTGTCCGGAGGTTACGTACAGGTTTTTATGTCCGATATGCGGCGTGATAACCTGCTCATAACCAGACTTAACCTGTGCTTTTTGCAAAAAGTTAGTTAAACGTTCACGCAAAGCAGTTCCTTTAGGTAACCATAATGGTAAACCCATCCCCACTTTTTCAGAGAAAGCAAATAGTTCTAACTCTTTACCCAACTTACGGTGATCGCGTTTTTTTGCCTCTTCCAGTAAAACCAAATATTCGGTTAACTCACTAGCTTTAGGGAAAGTTACACCGTAAATACGGGTTAACTGTTTACGGCTTTCATCGCCGCGCCAATATGCACCGGCAACACTCATTAACTTAACGGCTTTTATAAACCCGGTATTAGGTATATGCGGTCCTCGGCACAAATCGGTAAAGTTACCTTGTGTATAAAAGGTAATAGCACCATCCGGCAGATCTTTGATCAGATCCAGCTTGTACTCATCGCCTTTTTCAGTAAAGTAAGCTATAGCATCGGCTTTGCTAATAGGTTTACGAGTAAACTCCTCTTTAGTTTTAGCCAGCTCAATTATTTTATCTTCAATTTTTTTGAACTCCTCTGATGAGAATTCCCGGTCGCCAAAATCAACATCATAATAAAAACCGGTTTCAATAGCCGGGCCTATACCAAATTTGGTACCCGGGTAAAGTGCTTCTAAAGCTTCGGCCATTAGGTGGGCAGACGAATGCCAAAAGGTTGATTTACCTTTAACATCGTTCCAGGTTAATAATTTAACATGCGAATCTTTTTCAATGGCACGGCCGGCATCCCAAACCTCGCCATCAACTTCGGCGGCTAATACATTACGGGCTAAGCCTTCGGAGATCGACAACGCGATCTGCATGGAAGTAACTCCTTGTTCGTATTCACGAACGGAGCCATCAGGAAGTGTAATACTAATCATCTACAACTATGATTTAAACGTTTATAAAATTACTTTTTACTGATCACCTACTAATGTGATCTTTTATTTGAGTGGCAAATTTAAGAATAATTGATGTGATTATAATATTTGAATGCTATAGTGCTGCAATTGCAATTCAAATAAATCCGAAATCAAACTAAACATTGCCCCACCCATGCGCCAAAACATCGGCAATATGCATGGTTTGTATAGGTAAGGTATTTTTATCAATATATCCCTGTAAATGAAGCAAGCAGGAAGCATCCGTTGATATAATATATTCAGCACCGGCAGCAATGGCATTATCAACTTTTTGCTGCGCCATAGCGCTTGATATGGCATCAAATTTAACAGCAAAGCTACCGCCAAAGCCACAGCAGGTCTCGTTTTCATTTAATGGCAATAACTCTAACCCTAAAACTTTATCTAATAACTGGCGTGGTTCGCGTTTTATGCCACACTCGCGTAATGCACCACAGCTATCGTGGTAAACAGCTTTGCCATCCAGTTCGGCACCGAAATAATCAAACTTGAGGATGTTTACCAAAAAATCAGACAACTCAAATATATTACCCTGAATATTGCGGCATTTATTATGTACCAGGGTATTATTAAACAGATCGTTATAATAGTTTTTAACCATGCCGGTGCATGAGGCAGAAGGGGTTACTATAACGCTGTCCTCAGAAAATCCCTCTAAAAATTTATTACCTACGGCTTTAGCTTCATCCCAAAAACCGGCGTTAAAAGCAGGTTGTCCGCAGCAGGTTTGGTTGGGATTATAATTAACCGTACAACCCGCTTTCTCTAAAAGTTTAACGGTATTAAAAGCGGTATCCGGGTATAACTGATCTACAAAACAGGGAACAAATAACTCAACATTCATGGATGGCTAAGTTCTGAAAAAGTTTGGAGTAATGGTAATGATTTATGCCCGTTCTTTTCTATACAAGGATATCAGTAATAACAACCCAGGTACAAAAAACACAGTTAGCATCAATGCAGAATTACGCATGCTGCCGGTTAATTCTTCCACAAAGGCAAAACTGAACATACCGCCTACTATAGCCAGCTTTTCGGTAACATCATAAAAGCTAAAAAACGAGGCAGTATCAGGGATATCCTGCGGTAAATATTTGGAATAGGTTGAGCGTGAAAGCGATTGTATACCTCCCATTACCAAACCCACCAAAGCCGCCAAGCCATAAAACTGTGTAGCGTTTTGTATAAAATAAGCACCGACGCAAACAAATATCCATATCAATACCACACCCGAAAGCACTAACGCGTTGCCATACTTATTGGATAATCCGGCCATTAAATTAGCACCTGCAATGGCTACTAACTGTATGATCAAAATGGTAGCAATTAAGTTAGGTGTAGGCAAATTCAATATTTTAGCACCAAAACCTGCGGCAACCAGCATAATGGTTTGTACACCCATAGAGTAGCAGAAGAAAGCTGCCAAAAAACGTTTTAATATGGGCATATTTTTAACCTGCTGCCAAACTTTGCCCAGCTCCATAAATCCGCCTTTAATAATATTGGCATGATGCGTTTGCGCGTTGGGGCTGCCTTTGGGTAATACTTTGAAAGGTATTTGGGCAAAGCTTATCCACCATACGCCTACCAATAAAAATGATAGTTGCGCCGAGGTCATCCCATTTAACCCAAAAGTTTCGGGTGATAGTACAAATACAAAGCAAATAATCTGTAGAATTACGCTACCCGTGTAACCAAAACTAAAACCTTTGGCACTTACGCTATCCTGCATGTCAGGTGTGGCAATCTCGGGCAGGTAGGAGTTGTAAAATACAAAACCACCGCTATAACCTATAGCCGCCAATCCGAAGCATATCATTCCAAATTCTAACCTATCGGAATTAAAAAAATACAAACCACAGCAGGCTAAGGCACCCAGCCAGGTAAAGCATTTCATGAATATTTTTTTGCTGCCGCGATAATCGGCTATAGCGGTTAATATGGGTAATAGTAAAGCGATGATGAGGTATGCCGCAGCCAGCACATAGTTAGATAAAGCGGTATTTATAAAATGCATACCAAAAAACACCACATCATCGTGCGTAGCTGCATTGGCCGTTATAGCCACATAAAATGCCGGGAATATGGTGGAAGTTATAACCAGGTTATAAGCCGAGTTGGCCCAATCAAACATGGCCCAGGCGCGTATGGTTTTCTTGTCGTTTTTAGGTTGCATATACTTGTTAAAAGTATATAATTTTTGATAGATATAAAAAACGCCAAAACAGTAAGGGCCGACTTTTTTAAGCCGACCCTCTCCTCACCACTTTGTTGCTTTATTTAAAAAGCCGTGGTAATATTATTTCATACTATCATGTATAGCATTAATATGCTCTAAATGCATTCTTAAAGTTGGTAATGTTTTATCAACAAAAGCTTTCAAATCAGCATCTTTTAAGTTTTTGCTGGCATCTTCAAACATACTAACGGTTTTTTTATGCCCATCAACCATCGCATCTACATAAGCTTTGTCAAACTCATTTCCTGATTTTTTAGAAAGGTCATTCATTTTTTCTTTATGATCTGCGTCAACAGAATCTGGCAGGGTGATATTTTTAATTTGGGCTAAGGCCATTAATTCGTCGTTAGCTTTTGAGTGGTCCATTACCATCATATTTGCAAAAGCCCTCACCTTTTCACTGCTCGCTTTAGTTTGGGCCATTTCACCTAAAGCAACTTCGGCCATACCACCGTTGGCCGCATTAACGGCAAATTCTGCATCTGCCTCGTCTACTGCCAATGCATTGGCACTGTCCCTTTCTGCGTTAATACTGTCTGCAGTTTCTGTACTGTCTTTGTTGCCACTGCAAGCCTGGAACATACAAGCCGACAGGGCTACCATCGCAATTAAACTTAATTTTTTCATGAGCTTTATTTGTTTATACATAGGTTAATTTGTTAGCTATTTAACAACATATGATATAATTAGTTTCATATATTTCACTTTTTGTAAAGTAATAGCTAACTGATTTAACAAAAACGATAACTAATTATTAAATAACTGCACCTGTTATGTTTAGTTTACTTAAAACATAATATGTTAATTTTAAAACAGTTAACATAATGATAACATTGAATTAATGTACCTTAGCTATATCTTTGCACCAAACCTAATCTAAAGGTATCTTATGAAAAAAAATAGCAACTCAAAACCAGCAGTTAAAGCAGCCAAAAAGGCCGCAAAAGAAAAAATAGAGCATAGCCTTGTTAATGAACTTAAAAAGGTATTAGGCGAATTGGGCCATACTTCAAAAGACCTGGAGAAAAAAATTGTTAAAAACTCTAAAAAGTTTGCCAAACTCATAGCAAAAGAAATAAAGGTAGTTAAGGAAGCTATTGCAGAGAAGGTAAGCCCTGCTCCTGCTAAAGCAACGCCGGCTAAAACAGTGGCAAAACCTGCAGCACCCAAACCTGTTGCTAAGCCTGCCGCCGCAAAAGCTGCACCAAAACCTGCTGCTAAAGCTGTAGCCACTAAAACGGCACCGAAGCCAGCTGCTAAAAAATAAATATAAACAAAAACACCCGGGCGACTTGTCCGGGTGTTTTTTTTTATGAGCAGCCTGATCTAAACCAGGTTTTTCTTTATACAATTAATGCTTTGTGTAATACTATCATAAGGATTACCGGGTGTACTATCTTGTTCCACAAAAAAATAATCAAGCCCTGATTTTTCAGACTGGGCAAATATTTTTTTAAAATCGATAATACCATTGCCTACTTCGGTAAAGGTTTGATTAGGAGTTTTAGCCATATCCTTTACATGCCATAGAGGGAACCTACCAGGGTGTTGGTTAATTAACGCAATAGGATCCTGGCTGGCTTTTACCATCCAGTAAATATCCATTTCCATTTTTACCAGGTTTTTATCCGTATTGTTCAATAATATCTCGTATGGATATTTCCCATCCTGCTGTACAAACTCAAAATCATGGTTATGATAAGCAAACTGTATTCCTGCTTTTTTACATTTTTCTGCGGCGATGTTAAACTGGTCGGCCAGTTTTTTGTATTTGTCCAGGTTACCGCGTTCCGGGTTTGATAAATAGGCACATACCATATATTTTATGCCTACTGTGGCGGCATCATCAATAGCCTTGTCCCAATTATGCAATATAGTACCCTGGGTATCGGCACCGTTTGTTTTTTCTTCGCCCAGGCGATAATGGCTGCTGGGCATAATTAAACCGTTTTGCTTTAATTGTTTAGCAAATGCGACAGCATCCATCCCATAAAACTTTTGCGTTCCGGTATAAGTAGCACCTTCAACCGAGTTATACCCAATTTGAGCAACTTTAGCTAAAGCAGCAACCGGATCAGCATCCATGGCATTCCTTACGGTATACAGTTGCAGGCCGATATATTTTTTATCGCGTGCAAATAAATGTGGTGCTGCCAATAACCCGGCTGATAGCATTGCCGATGTTTTGATGAACGATCGTCTGGTGGTCATATTAGATATAATTGGATAGTTCTAATATAGAAATAAATCCATTTATATATTACACTTTCCCAAACACTACCGTACCATTATGGCCGCCAAAGCCAAAAGTATTGCTCATAGCGGTATCCACTTTTTGTTCGATAGTATCTTTTAATACCAGGTTTAAATTGGTTGGTATAGCCGGGTCAACAGTAATGGTATTAATGGTTGCGGGTATTAGGCTATTTTTAATAGATAATATACTGATAATGGCTTCAACCGCACCAGCCGCGCCCAATAAATGGCCCGTCATTGATTTGGTACCACTTATTTGCAGTTTCAGTTTTTCGCCTTTGGCTAATACGTTTATGGCGTTAGTTTCTGATAAATCGCCTACCGGTGTTGAGGTGGCATGCATGTTCAGGTAATCTAATTGTTCAATAGTTATCCCCGCTTCGTCTAATGCCAATTGCATGGCCTTAGCCGCACCCAAACCTTCAGGATGGGTACTGGTCATGTGGTAGGCATCGGCGGTCATTGAGGCACCCCGTACTTCGGCATATATAGTTGCACCTCGTTTAACCGCGTGTTCGTAATCTTCTAACACTAAAGCACCAGCTCCTTCGGCCATAACAAAGCCATCACGGTCCACATCAAATGGGCGTGAAGCATGTTGCGGATCATCATTACGGGCAGACATGGCTTTCATTGAACTAAAACCACCAAATGAGGTTGGCGATATAGGTGCTTCAGATCCTCCTGTAATAATAATTTTTGCTTTGCCTAAACGGATATAATTAAACGCATCCATTATAGCGGTATTTGAGGTTGCACATGCCGAAACCGGACTGTAATTTACACCCATATAACCATGACGAAGAGATATCATCCCGGATGCCATGTTGATCAAAAATTTAGGTATCAAAAACGGGTTAAACCGTGGGTGACCATCGCCGGTGGCATAATCAGAAACTTCTTTTTCAAAAGTTTTCATACCGCCCTGTGCCGACCCCCATATTACACCCACATCAAACGGGTCCATTTTGTTTAGGTCAAATCCCGAATCCTTAATGGCCTCATCAGCTGCTATTAAGGCATATTGGGTATAAGGGTCGGTACGTTTTATATCTGCGCGGTCCAGGTAGGTGGTAGCATCAAAATCTTTCAGTTCGCAGGCAAATTGCGTGCGGAATAACGAAGCATCAAAATGAGTAACTGTTGCCGCACCGCTTTTACCGGCAACTACACTTTGCCAAAAGGTTTTTACATCATTGCCCAGCGGGGTAAGGGCGCCTATTCCGGTTACTACTACTCTATTTAGCATGGGTATTAAATTTTGCACAAATGTATAATAAGTTGAAAATATAGATTTAATAAAATGATTTATTTCATGATTTTATGACTTAGGCGTTATAAGTTAATGAGCAGCAACTGACAAGCATCATTTAACTGTGGATTTTATGATTTGAATCTCAGTTTTATTCATCTTTATATTTTTCCTGATTTTAATTATACTTGCAATACAATCTCACACATATATGAAATTAAGCAGGCTGCTTGGAACAGACTTAAAAGAAACCCTTAAAAAGATCAGGTATAAATATCAGAACCGAAATTTTGTTCCCTATATAGTTGAAAAGACTCTTTTCAAAACCGACTTTAAGTTTTATGTAGCCAACCTGGATGCTCAAAACTGGTATCTGGATGAGGAAAGCGTTAATCCTGAAACCAAAGAATGGATGTGGCCGGAACTGGAATTTGTAAAAAACAACATTACTAAAACAGGCGATATTGTATTGGAGTGTGGTGGACATCATGGCCTTACTGCCGTAGTGATTGGTAAATGGGTGGGTAAAACCGGGCATGTATATACTTTTGAACCTAACCCCGAGAACTTACAAATTATAGCTAAAAATGTTGAAATAAACGATAGCAAAAACATAACCATTGTACCTAATGCGGTAGGTTCAGAACCAGGCGAGATACTGGTGACCAATTCCAGCTCAAACTCCTACATATTAACAGGTAATGAGCATAATGGCATTAAAGTACCCATTGTTAAGGTTGATGATTTCATCGACAAAAAACCAACCGTTATTAAAATTGATGTAGAGGGTTTTGAACTGGAAGTGCTTAAAGGCGCTAAAGAAGTTTTAAAAACCTTACCAAGCCTGCATATTGAATTACACCCTGATATGATGGAACGATATGGTTACCATGTAGAAGATTTGATGGCCCTAATATCTACCGATTATAACCTGTGGATACAAACAGACCCATATAAAGCACCGGTACCTTATAACCGCGAGTTCCCTATCACGGCAAGGGTGCACTTGTATGCTGTAGCTAAATAGGAATCAAGATTCTTGAATTTTAAATCCGGGAGCCGTTAACTATCGTTAACGGCTTTTTTTATGAAAGAAGAAACCAACCCAACGCCGTAAAGCGCAGAAACCCAAAATTCAATAATTTAATGGTGTGTATTTTGCATTGATAGTATTTTATATTTTTGTATATTTAGTACAGTATGGTAAATGACAAAAAAAATACATCTAACCAGGGAAATATCGTTCAGATAACCGAAACCGAACGGTTAAAAAGGGATATTTATAGACCCGATATGGAAAAGCTGCAATTATTTACCAAAATGCTGCGAACTAACGCATTATTGAAAAAAGTAGTTATCCGCCATAAATAACTATATGGATATTTTAGATGATGAACTGCTGAAATTTTGGCGAAATCTTAATGATCGGCATGTCAGATACATCATGGTAGGTGGTTTTGCTACACGATTTCATGGCTTTAACCGTAATACGGATGATTTAGACCTTTGGCTGGATGATACTCTTGAAAATCGCAAAAACCTTAGACAAAGTTTCATTGAATTAGGATATGGTAATTTCCCATCGCTTGAAACAATGGAATTTGTGCCCGGATGGACAAGCTTTTACATAGGCAGTATGATTGAACTGGATATTATGACAACTATGAAAGGTTTAGAGAACTATTCATTTGATGAATGTTTTAATATGGCCTCCATTGCCGAGTTAGATGGTATACAAGTACCCTTTTTGCATATTAACCAATTAATTGCCAACAAAAAAGCCGTCAATCGCGCCAAAGACCAAGTTGATGTTATAGAACTGGAGAAAATTAAAAAGATTAGAGATCATAAATAACAAAAGGCTCCGAATTTTCATTCGGAGCCTTTTGTTATTATGTGCGGAAGAAGGGACTCGAACCCCCACGCCGTGAAGCGCCAGATCCTAAGTCTGGTGCGGCTACCAATTACGCCACTTCCGCAGTTAGGATTTTTTTAAGAGTGGCAAATATAGACTAAATTGACAGAATACGAAAAGTAATTTTACGTTTTTTTAACCTAAAAAAACATAAAGCTGAATATCATTCTGTTATAACACTAATATTTATTGCAGGTCATCATCCGGAAGGTGATCTTCATCTTCAGGATCTATCTCAGATTCATTTATATTGGCTTCTGCCCTTATATCGTTAAGGTCGTCTTCTACTTCCATTTTATCATCAAAATCCTCGTCGTCTTTATCATCCCAGTTGCCCTCAACAAAATCAACATCATCAGGCATGCTAAATATGGTTAAATAAGGGTTGTTAATTGCGGTGGTTCGAAATGTTTGAGCTATCATGGCGTTATTAATTAGTTACGTGTATAACACACATTTATGTATTTGGTTTATATTTGGGCTGATGAAATTTTATCAACAATTATTACAACTCAACGCCCGCAAACGCGGCTTTCATATTATTACCGGCGAAGTGGTGAACGCGCTGCCACAAATAACCGAGTTTAAGGTAGGTATGTGCCAGGTATTTATTATGCATACCTCGGCATCGTTAACCATCAACGAAAATGCCGACCCAACCGTACGCCAGGATTTTGAGATGTATTTTAACAAAACGGTGCCCGAAAATGACCCTGATTACCGTCATGATGATGAAGGGCCCGATGATATGCCGGCACATTTAAAAGCAGCTATGCTGGGTAGTTCGGTAATGATACCTATTCGCAACGGCAGGCTGGCGCTGGGTATGTGGCAGGGCATATATTTATGCGAGCACCGCGACTATGGCGATGCCCGCAAATTAATTATAACTGCCTGGGGTGAATAATTTAAAAGCTAACGTCTGTGTACGAGAGTTGAAAAGCGTCGGCAACGGCTTTATAGGTTAACAAACCATTATAAGTGTTTAATCCTTTTAAAAGAGGCACACTATCCTGAAAAGCCTTTTGATAACCTTTATTAGCAATTTGCAAAGCGTAAAACAAGGTAGCGTTGGTTAATGCTACAGTTGAAGTATTGGGTACGGCACCGGGCATATTGCCTACCGAATAATGCAATACATCGTGTTTAACATAAACCGGATCGTCATGCGTAGTAACATGATCGGCGGTTTCAAATATGCCACCCTGGTCAATAGCTACATCCACGATAACAGACCCCGGCTCCATAGCTTGTACCATAGCCTCGGTAACCAGCTTTGGTGATTTTGCTCCGGGTATTAATACGGCGCCAATCACCAGGTCGGACTTTTTCACACAATCGGCAATACTTAAGGGATTTGAAGCTAAAATAGCTATGGACGAACCAAAGATATCATCTAACTGGCGCAACCTTTCCAAACTTGTGTCCAAAATGGTTACCTCGGCACCCATACCTGATGCAAGTTTCGCCGCGTTTGTTCCGGCTACACCACCACCGATAATGGTTACTTTTCCGCGCCTTACTCCGGGTACACCACTTATTAGCACACCTTTGCCACCGTTAGGTTTCTCTAAAAAGCTGGCACCTATTTGTACTGCCATACGGCCGGCAACTTCGCTCATTGGGGTTAAAAGCGGCAAAGTACCATTAGGCAATTGTATAGTTTCGTAAGCTATAGCGGTTACTTTACTTTTTAATAATGCCTCTGTTAGTTTTTGCTCTGCTGCTAAATGCAGGTAGGTAAATAAAATTAAGCCTTCCCTGAAATATTTAAACTCGGCTTCAATGGGCTCTTTAACTTTCATCACCATATCAGCCTGCCAAACTTCTTCGGCGGTATCAACCATATTGGCTCCGGCATTTTGGTAAACTGCATTTGTAAAGCCCGACCCCTCACCTGCTCCCTTTTGAATTTTTATAGTATGTCCTGCGGCTAAAAATGCGGCTACACCGGCTGGCGTTAGCGCTACACGGTTTTCGTTGTTTTTGATCTCTTTAGGGATTCCTATCGTCATGATCTAATAATATATCAGTTAATTTATCAACAACACCAATAAACGTAATTCGTTTTATGGTGTTATGTATGTGTTTAATTAGCTTTGCAGCTTAAATAAATACACTTGACAAAAATAACGATAAGTATTGCAGGTTGCGGCTGGTACGGATTAAATTTAGCTAAAGAACTACTTAAATATGACTATACTGTTAAAGGTTCGACAACTACTGCAGATAAACTACCAATATTAGAAAGCGCGGGTATTGAACCATACCTGGTTGATTTTTCAAACGCACAAAATATACCAGCTGATTTTTTTGATTGCGATATTTTATGGATAGCCATCCCACCGAAAACCCGATCGGGTAATGGCGAGGGGTATTTAACCAGCATCAAAAATTTAATTAATGGCGCTAAACAGTATGGTATTAAGCAAGTTATATTAATAAGTTCTACTGGAGTTTATGCTGATATAAATGGTGAGGTTAACGAGCAAAGCCCCACTAATCCGGATACATTGGGTGGCAAAATTATGTTACAGGCCGAGGATTTGTTAAAAAATGAAACCGCATTTACAACTACCGTTATCCGCTTTGCGGGATTGATAGGCCCCAACCGACACCCGGGAAGATTTTTTGGCGGTAAAAAAGATGTATCTAACGGCAACGCTCCTGTCAACCTAATACACTTAAGTGATTGTATAGGCATTAGCTGCGCTATAATCGATCAGGAAGCATTTGGTTATACTTATAACGCCTGCACACCAGATCACCACACAAAGAAAGAATTTTACACCAAAGCCGCCTTGCGATTGGGTTTACAACAACCCGAATTTTTGGACGAAAAAAAAGACTGGAAAATTATCTCCAGTCTTTATGTAGATCAAGTGCTAAATTATCAATACCGGGTTAGCTCATTATTGCAATGGTTGGATGCCGCCGCGGAATAATTACTCTACTCCTTTTACCTTAGTTTGTAAAGCATATAATGCTTTTGAAGTAGTGATGTACAAAATATCTTTGTTTTTACCTGCAAAGCATACGTTTGTGGTTGCTGGTTGCGGTACTGTGATACGGCTTAATAATTTTCCTGCCGGGCTATAAATAGCCACCCCTCTGCTGGTGATATAAACGTTGCCTTTATTATCCAATGTCATGCCGTCAGCTCCCTGATCGGCAAATAGTGTTTTCTCTGAAAGCGTACCGTCTTTTTCAATTTTGTATTTATAAACTTTACCCTGGTAATCACCTACATACAAGTATTTACCATCGGGTGTCCCTACAACGCCATTAGGTTTGCGCATATCGGTTATTACCGGGATAGCTTGTTTAGCGCCTTTAGGCAGGTAATAAACTTTATCGCCACCCACATCGGTTGTTTTTTTTCGGGTCCAAAAATCACGTGGAAATAATGGGTCTGAAAAATACATTCCGCCGTCTTTATGTAAGTAAACGTCATTAGGCGAATTAAATAAATGTCCATCCATGTCATTTAGTATCACTGATACCTCGCCTTTAGGCGTAACAGATAGCAATTGATTTTTTTCTTCCGAGCAAACAATTAAATTACCTTTTTTATCCATAAACATACCATTAGGGCGGTGTGCCGGTTCTAAAAAAACGGTTAATTTTCCATCCAGGTCATATTTATAAATTTTGTCTTTGGGCATATCTGTCAAAAACAGATTTCCTTTTTTATCCGTTGTCGGCCCCTCTGCAAAACCGAATTGGTCTGATATAAGTTTCAGTTCGGTACCTGGCGCAATAATATCGGTGATGGTATCAGAAAGCACTTTGGCTTGTGTATCTGTAACGACTTTATTTATGGTAAATGACGATAGTGCAAAAAAGCCTGCACCTATAGCTATAACAGCTTTGTTAATATTTTTCATTCAGTTTTTTATTTAGTTGGATAACTGGTTTGGGATATGGTTTAATATCTATTTCCAATAATCGCTAATAAACGGCTGAATAACAAATTTAAAGCGGGTAATTTTTATGAAACAAATACCACTGCTAATAAGTCTTAAACTATTTTAATGATGCATTAATAGCTTTTGCCGAATCCAGGTGCTCCTGCAACGTAGGTAAAGTTTTGGCCGCAAAGTCCTGTATAGTTCCGCTGGTATTATTACCTACCCCTTTAAAAAGTTCAATGGCCTTTTCATGATCGGTAATCATCATTTCCATATATCCTTTATCAAACTCAACTCCTGACTTTGAAGAAAGCATGTTTAATGCGTTTTCATGTTCGGTGTTGATGATATCCCTGCTGCTAACCATTTTGTCTGCTTGTATTTTTTTCAATTCATTAACTGTTTCTGTATGATGAGTGATCATCATATTGGCAAAATCGATAATTTGGGGATTTGAAGATGTTTTCTTAGCTATTTCAGAGGCTTTTATTTCAACAAGACTACCTTCTATCCCATTTTTTATAAAATGGATAGCAGCGTCATCTGCTAAGGTTTTATCGTTATAATTTTTAGCACGGCGTTGATCGTGGCAAGACGACGAAACTAATACAAGCAATATACTTAATACTGAAAATAGCAGCTTTCTCATAGTTAAGATGTGGTTTGTTATTGGGTATAACAAACTTTAGCTAATATGGTTTACTAAAACCATTAACTCATATCTAACTTTTTAATAAAAGGTTATAATATTTATTTATGCCAGGTTGCGCCCAGCATTAACAATACCATAAACCGTACGTATAACCAGTTTTCCATAAACCTCTGCTAATTCTCCGTCCGGATTGTCATTTAAGCACTTTAAAGCATAATGTTGTACCAATACCAGTGGTAATACTATGCGCTCGCGTAGGGCAATTGAACGGCGGTCAATAGGCGAATCTTCCATTAAAACCTTTGCCCCGGTAAGTTCCAGCAGCAAAGTTTTAGTGAGTTCAAACTCATTCTTTAATTGCTTCCAAAAAGCGCCAAACTTTTCATCCTGCTCCAAATAAGCGGTCACTCTAAAATCGGACTTAGACATAGACATACCGCAGTTATCCAGCATGGTTTTAAAGAAACCGGAAGTATTGTATAAGTGCTTCACCTCTTCCCAGTTACCCTCATCTTTCATTTTTTCAAGAGCAGTACCCACCCCATAAAATCCCGGAATGTTTTGCTTTAGCTGGCTCCATGAGGTTACAAAACTTATAGCGCGCAAATCCTCTAACTTTAACGGGGCATTTGCATTACGCTTAGTTGGCCGGCTGCTGATGTTAACCTTTGATAACAATTTTAACGGACTATATTTTTCTAAATACTCTACAAATAAAGGATCTTTGCGCATAGCCATAAACAATTCATAACTGGCGCCTGCCATATCGCCTATTAAGGCTTTTTGCTGATTGCTAAGTACATCATTATCATTTGGCTTTAAAGCAGATATGACACCTGCATCTATCAATTGTTCAATATTAAACCTTGCGGTTTCAACCGAACCATACTGTGAACTTACCGTTTGTCCCTGTATGGTGAGTTGTATGTGTTCGTTGGCTATCTCCTTACCCATTGAAGCGTAAAAGCGATGTGTTTTGCCCCCACCACGTGCCGGAGGACCTCCACGACCATCAAAAAATGCCAACTTGATGCCATACTTACGTGCCATAGCAGTTAGTTCGACCTTGGCTTTGTATATAGACCAGTTGGCCATTAAATAACCACCATCCTTAGTACTGTCTGAAAACCCCAACATTATGGTTTGGAAATTTCCACGACGTTTTAAATGAGCCGCATAAAACGGATGGGTATATAAGCGTTCCATTACTTCTGCAGCAACTTTTAAATCGTTAACAGTTTCAAATAAGGGCATAAAATCAACTGTTAAAGTCTCCGTTTCCCAGCCACTCCATAAAAACAGGTCTATCAACTGCAAAATATCTGATGCTTGCTGGCAGTTGCTGATGATATAACGCTGGCATGCTTTTTCGCCATTGGACTGCTGTATTTGTTTCATTAACCTGATGGTGTTCAGCGTATCCCTGGTCATATCATCGGCATTGTCGGGACATTTAAAATCAACCGGGTTAAAGCGGATAGCCTTTAACTTGGCTTGCTCATCTAAATCATCATATCCTGTGGGTATACCAGTTTTAGTTTTACCGGTAGTATATTTAAACACATCGCGCAAAATACGGCTATCCTGCCTTATATCCAGCGTTGCAAAAAAACACCCGAATAAACGTACCTTTTGAATAAGGTCATCCACAATATTTAAAAACAAACTGTCATGGTCTTTCACCAGGGTTTCTCGTATGGCACCCAATAGATCCAGCAATTCGGTTTGTAAATCCTTCGCATTGGTATTTTGCTTATTAAAAGCGTTTTCGTAAAGCAAAGCTTCCAGCGTTTTCATGGCAGTTTCAATCCCACGGAAGGTTATCCTGCGTTTTAATACTCTAAAATCGCGGTAGTAGCATCTAAAAACAATTTGCCTTAACAGGAAGGCTACATCATAGGTAGTTTGGGTATTTACGTTAGGGTTTCCGTCCCTGTCGCCACCTGGCCAAAAACCAAGCTCCAGCATTTGCCGGCTGCGTTTCTCATCAATATCAAATTCTTCAACCAGTTTAGTTTGTATAGCCGAGATGGCGTGATAAAAAGTATTCTCTAAAAACCATATCAGGCTAACCGCCTCATCCACAGGCGTTGGCGAGGTTTTATTAAAGAAAGGAGTTTTGCCCAACTGTTGTAATAAAACATGTATTGTATTAATATCATTTATTTTCAGCGCGGCTATCAGGTCGGTAATAATACCCAAAACCGTACCCGGATAAAATTGGGTTGGGTGCGCCGTTAACACCAACCTAAGAGAGAAATCCTTTAGCTTTTCGCTAATAGTATCCCTCGCATCGTCGCTAAGTGCTGCCTGCTGTAATAATCCCTTTAATGTGCCTGATTGGTCTGACCGGCCTAATTTATTGAATGAAGAGTCTTCTATAGCATCAAACAACACCACTTGTCTTTCTATATATTGAACAAAACGAAACAGGCGATTTAATTGCTCCTGGCGATCAATGCCGGGAACATATTTTTTAAAGAAAGATTCAATTATTTCGGTAGGCGATTGCAGTTGAACAGCTCCTTTTTCGCAATGCGAACTAAAGAATGGCAGCAAAATACCCGTATCTTTAACCTGGTAAAAAGGCAGTGTTTGAAATAAACTATTATACAACTCAAAACGCGTAACAACCTCATTGTTAAATGCGGTTTCTGTTTGGCTGAGTTTTAAAGCTGACGACATAAAGCGAAGTTTAATTTTTTATACTTTTGATACGGCCGCATACACACTAACCGATGTGAATTTAATTATATTTAATCAAAAAGCCTAAACATTAAATAAATTTTAACATTTATACCGTTTTATAGTAATTTTGATAAAATATTGGTCGCACAATATAATTTCAATAATACACATACAAAACAAACGACTAATAGTAATGTTCGCACTTCCATCAACTAAAGAGATAAAAACTTATTTTTTCAGTCAATATTTTTCTGATGGCCTGCGTGTATGCATAGGCGTTTTAGTACCCGCACTGGTAATGATCTATACCGATCATTTTGATTTTGGTATTGCACTTGCCTTAGGTGCCGTATGTATTGTTGTGGTCGATAACCCGGGCCCGGTTATTCATAAACGTAACGCTATGGCAATAGCCAACGTATGTATGTTTATAGTGGCCCTTGCTACCGGTTATTCCAGGCCAGATGTTATTGCCTTAGGTATTGTAATAACTTTTTTCGCGTTTGTATTCTCCATGTTTACGGTTTATGGCAACCGGGCGGCATCTGTTGGTACAGCATCGTTGCTTATCATGATATTTATGATAGCCCGCGAAATGCCGATGTCGCATGTTTTCAGCTACAGCGCTACTATTTTTGCCGGTGGGGTATGGTACATGGTATTTAGCCTTGTATTTTTTGGCATACGCCCCTACCGTGCAGCGCAACAGGCATTAGGTGAAAATATAGCCGACATTGTGAAATTTCTGCGTATAAAAGCTGATTTTTATCTACCGGATACCGACATTGATGAGAATTATCATAAACTGGTATTACAACAAATAAAAGTAAGCCAGCACCAGGATGCCGTGCGAGAATTGCTATTTAAAAGCCGTTTAATGGTGCGCGAATCAACCAACGCCAGCCGCATACTGGTACTTACTTTTATTGATTTGGTAGATATGTTTGAATATATAATGGCCACCCATTATGATTACAACTATCTGCGCGATAAATTTAAGGATACTAATATCCTCCCCGAAATTGCCGGTTTGGTCAACAAAATGGCGGACGAGTTGGATCACATGGGTTTTGCTGTCCTATCAAATACTCGTTATAATCACCTTTATAATTTTGAGAAGGAGCTTGGGCAATTAAAGCTTAAAATTGATGAGGTGGGTAAAAACAGCCAGGAAGCCAGCAACCTTGTACTTAAAAAGATACTCATTAACCTGCGCGACTTAAATAAAGAGATTGATAATATTTACAATTATTACCGTTCCAGTTCGTCAAAAATATTGATCGAGAATAACAATGATGTGGAGTACTCTAAATTTGTAACCCACCAGGATTATGCCCCGCATATATTTTTTGATAACCTTACCAGCAAGTCGGCCGCATTTAAACACGCATTTAGGGTAGCTTTTGTATGCTTAGTTGGCTTTATTGTAGCTAAAAGCTTGCCGCTTGGCCACCACAGCTATTGGATATTACTTACTATCATAGTAATACTTAAACCCGGTTTCAGCTTATCTAAACAACGCAATTATCAACGGTTAATAGGCACTATAGTGGGCGGTGCCATAGGGGTACTTATCCTATTATTTATCAAAAACCATAATGCTCAATTTGCATTTATGGTAGTATTTATGATAGGTGCTTATAGCTTTATTCGCACCAACTACGTAGTAAGTATAACTTTTATGACACCCTATGTGCTTATTATGCTTAAGTTTTTGGGTGTAGGCCAAATGAATATTGTTGAAGAGCGCATTTTAGATACAGTAATAGGCTCAACCATAGCATTTTTAGCCAGTTACCTTATATTCCCGACATGGGAATTTGAGAAAATAAGAAAAACCATGGCTGATGTTATTTATGCTAATATAAACTACCTGTTTAAAATAGCCGAAAGTGTTACCGGCAAAGGCATAGATATCACCGCTTATAAACTCGCACGTAAGGACGTGTTTATTAAATCGGCCAACTTATCCGCAGCTTTTGAGCGAATGACATCTGAACCTAAAAGTAAGCAACGCAACATAACTGATATACATAAGTTTGTGGTACTGAACCATATATTGTCGTCATATATAGCAACAATAGCATCCGAAGTAGCTATTAAAGGCATCCACCAGGCACAACCGGATAGCTTAAAACTGATCAAAAAAAGCTTTGCTTTATTAAATGAAAGCTCTACTAAACTGGGAGGTAAAAAAATAGAGTTTATTAGCGAAAAAACTGATGCCGTAACGGTGGAGGTTGATGCGTCTTCCCTATCAACAGCTGATGTTTTATTAAAGGATCAGTTAGGGTTTATTAATAAAATAAGTAGTGACATTGCCAAGGTTACAGATAATATGGTGGGGAAAGAGGAGGCAATTCAGCATCACTCCACTTTATTACAACAACTCCGTAGCCAAATTAGCTAACTCGCTCCGCTCCCCTTTTTGCAGGGTGATGTGCGCATAAAGCGGGTGTTCTTTAGCCTTATCTATCAGGTAGGATAAGCCGTTACTTTCGGCATCCAGGTATGGGGTGTCTATCTGGTAAATATCACCGGTAAATACAAACTTGCTATCCTCGCCTGCGCGGGATATGATAGTCTTTATTTCGTGTGGAGTTAGATTTTGGGCCTCATCTACAATAAAAAATATCTTGCTCAGCGTACGCCCGCGTATAAAGGCTAACGGCGCTATAGATATTTTTTCATTAGTCACCAGTTCATCCAGTTTACTTTGCATTTTCTCATCATCTGCAAACTGATCTTTAATAAACTTTAAATTATCCCAAATAGGCGCCATATAAGGGTCTATTTTTGATTTGATATCACCCGGCAAAAAGCCAATATCCTTATTGCTTAACGGCACAATTGGGCGCGTTACATATATCTGGCGGTAATGCTTGCGCTGCTCTAATGCACCGGCTAAGGCCAATAAGGTTTTACCCGTACCCGCATTACCCTGTATAGTAACTAATTTTATATCCGGGTTAAGTAAGGCGTGTATGGCAAAAGCCTGCTCTAAGTTTTTTGGATGGATATTTAATACCGGTTGCTCGGTAACTTTCTCTAACTGCCGGGTTTGACTATTGTAAAATCCCGATGTAGTTTTTTTACCTTTTAATATATAAAAGTGGTTATTACTATGTGGTTTAATATCAAATTCGTCAGCAGTTAGGCTGTCTTTTTTAATTAACTGGGAAATAAGGTCATCATTAACCTTAGTTAGAATGGTTTTGCCGGTATATAGTTCATCCAGGTTTTTGATCTTACCCGTTTCGTAATCCTCCGCATGCAGGTTAAGCGATTTAGCTTTAAGGCGCAGGCATATATCTTTTGATACCAGTACGATCTTTTTATCAGGGTATTGCCCTTGCAGGGCTAAAGCGGTATTTAAAATACGGTGGTCGGTTTTATCTGATCCAAACAGTACAGTGGCATCTGCATGATTGGTTTGATCATCAACAATCACTTTAAAATGCCCTTTATCCTTTCCGTTGAGTGGCTGCCATTGGCTAACCAGGTTATTGCGGGAAAGATCGTCCATTAACCGAATAAAGCTGCGTGCCTCAAAATTGCGGGTATCATTACCGCTCTTCATGTTATCCAGTTCTTCCAGTACCTGTATGGGTATGGCTACGTCATGTTCATGAAAATTCTCAAAAGCATTATGGTCATATAGTATAACCGAGGTATCCAATACAAATATTTTCTTCCTGCCATTCGGCTTGCCTTTATCTCCCTTTTCCATAAGGCACTAAATTAAGCATTCTAAAGGATGGCAGAAAATGAATACCTGACAAAAATTCATAAAAAACAAAAACGGGAGCCGCCTCTTTCGATTTGAATCTCCCGTTTTCTACCTCTGCGCAGCCATAGCCACCCAGAAGAACCAAGTTTTGTGTAAAATTAACCGACCTGATTACTCAGTGTTATTAATGCTAACTCCAGTCTCTGCCATAATTGTCTGTGAGTCTTGATTTATCCATGTTGTATGCGGTTCGATCTTGTCCACTATCCTTGCGGATAGTAACACCCCGTTTTCGCTCAACTCCGATATCTATCTTTCTTCAGTAGAAATGATGACGACCATTGTTTTGCTAACGCTGATTGCTTCAAGGTCATTATTTTGTTTGCTATTCTCCGTAAAAAATAGACAAACTCCATAATGCCTTTTTAGTTAACACGCATTTTCAATTCTCTCGAATTTTCTTTTTTGTGTAACTCAGGCTTTCCAGTGATCTTTAGCGCTTCCGAAGATTTGCCCGATTCACTTTCTGTTTTTCCTGTAAGGCTGTCAAAGTACGTCGTTCTTGATGATTTCAATATCGGGACAAAAGCTATTTTTTGCAAATTTATTTTATAGTTTTTATTAACCTGTTATTAACAAAAAAAGCAGAGTTATTAACATATTAAAACTATCCTTTATGGTTCATAATGTAACCTATAAGAAGTGCTCGTCAGTTTATTCACAATCTCCCCTATTCACAATTACCTCAAAATTTAGATTACGATACAAATTAAAAATCTTCCCAAAATCTACTCATTATCAACTTTTTTCTATTAAGTGGCGCATTATTTTACTCACCATCGCCCCTTCTTTAATGCCAATGAGAGAAAAAAATGCACAAAGTCCATCCAAACATTATAGCAATTGGGCGGTTAAATTGAAAACTACCATTATGAAAAAATTATATACTGCCGTTGTTACTGCCAAAGGCGGACGCGATGGCCACATCAAATCTGATGACGGAGTTATTGACCTTGATCTGAAAGCGCCTAAAGCTATGGGCGGCACCGAAGATGGTTATGCCAATCCGGAGTTATTATTTGCAGGTGCCTGGGGAAGTTGTTATTTAGGCGCTTTAGGGTCAGTTGGTAAACGTGATAATGTAGATGTGAGCGAAGCTACGGTTGATGTTCATGTAAGTTTTAACCAGGAGGGCGAAACAACTTACGCTTTATCTGCTGAGCTGCATGTATTTATACCAGATGTTGACAAAGCCGTAGCGCAAAAGTTGGCTGATGCGGCCCATAAAGGTTGCCCATATTCAAAAGCTACCCGCGGTAATATTGATGTAAAAGTTATCGCCGTATAAATAATATATAGACGAAACTTTGCGTATTGGTGATATTATATCACCTCATTAATACTCATCTCTTTTATAGCCTTAACTTCGGGCCTGCCGTTTTTAAAGGCTTTACGTGGGGTTAAACCCAACAATTCAAACATGGCCATATCCTCATCAAACGATGGGTTTGGTGTAGTTAATAGTTTCTCGCCCGCGAAAATAGAGTTAGCTCCTGCCATAAAACATAATGCCTGTTCAACGGTACTCATTTCGGTACGGCCTGCAGATAAACGTACTACAGTTTTTGGCATGATGATACGGGTAGTAGCTATCATACGCACCATATCCCAAACAGAAACTCGTGGCTGCTCGGCTAATGGTGTTCCGGCTACCGGTACTAAAGCGTTGATGGGTACCGATTCGGGGTGCTGTGGTAAATTAGACAGCGTTTTAAGCATTGATATCCTATCCTCTACTGTTTCACCTAAGCCGATGATACCACCACTACAAACGCTTATTTTGGCTTTACGTACGTTATGTAGTGTTTCTAAACGCTCATCATAAGTACGTGTTGTAATAATTCTTTTATAGTCTTCTTCTGATGTATCTAAATTGTGGTTGTAAGCATATAACCCTGCATCGGCTAAACGTTGTGCCTGGCTCTCGGTAAGCATACCTAATGTACAGCAAACCTCCATATCCAGTTCATTAACGGCCTTTACCATATCAATCACCTTATCAAAATCGCGGTTATCACGTACTTCGCGCCATGCGGCACCCATACATAACCTTGAAGCGCCGCCTGCTTTAGCTTTTTGAGCAACAGCCACCACCTCTTCCTTAGGCATAATAGCATGCACATCAACGCCTGTATTATAACGAGCCGCCTGCGGGCAATAAGCACAATCTTCCGGACAACCACCAGTTTTGATAGATATCAACGAGCTGATCTGCACCTCGGCATAATCTTTATTTTCGCGGTGAATAGTTGCAGCCTGGTAAATCAGGTCCAATAATGGGGTATTATATATTTGGGTAATTTCTTCTTTTGTCCAGTTGTATCTTACTTCCGTCATAGCGTTCTGTTTTGAAAGTTCAAATTTATAATAAAACTCGGTTCAATTTATTGTAATAATAGATTTGTTGCCAGCCAAAGCGGTAATAAAAATCCAACACAATCTGTAAATGTTGTTATTATAATGGATGATGCCACCGCAGGATCTATCCCTATTCGTTTCAAAATTAATGGTATGCCTGCACCTGACAAACCAGCTATGATTAAATTACCTGTCATAGCTAAAAAAAGCACCAGTCCTAACATAGGGTTACCATCATACAAAAATGCAAACGCACCTACAATAAGCCCATTTACGGCTCCATTTATTAATCCTACTGATACTTCTTTTAAAACCGTTCTGTAAGCCTGATTATCTGTCAGATCACTTAACGATATACGTCTTACAGTAACCGCTAAAGCCTGTGTAGCAGCATTGCCACCCATCCCACTTACAATAGTCATGTAGGCAATAATAGCAGGTATGGCTACCTGCACATCAGGAAAATGCCTTACTACACCTGCGGCCAAAAACCCGGTAACTAAGTTAATAACCAACCACGGCAAACGGCTTTTTACCGCGTCCTGCCAATTACCGCTTAATTCCTCATCTTCTGATACCCCGGATATTTTTAATATATCCTCGGTACTCTCCTCCTCCATTACATCGATGATATCATCAACGGTAATGCGGCCAAGCAGCTTCATATTATCATCTACAACAGGTATTGCTGTCAAATTATATTGCGAAATCAGTTTGGCAACTTCTTCCTGATCCAAATTAGCCTTAACGTATACAGGATCGGCATTGAGCAGATTCTTTATCTTAACATCGGCATGAGCCTTTATTATATTTTTGATTGAGATTATACCTTTAAGTGTATTAGCATCATCTACTACATAAATGGTATAAAACTCCTCCATTTCTTCCGACTGGCGAATAATTTCGTCCAACGCAGCCTTCTTATCCAGTTTAATGTTTACCTTAATAAGGTCGGAGTTCATCAAACCACCAGCTGTATTTTCGTCGTAACTTAATAACGCACGTATACTTGTAGCATCTTTCTGGTTAATATCCTTTAATATCTCCTGCTGCTCGTGCTCCTCTAACTGCGAAATAATGTCCGTGGCATCATCATAGTCCAGTTCCGCAACTATTTCAGATCTTTTATCAGGATGTAAATTGATAAGCAGTTCGCCCGGACGATGCTCTTCATCCATTTCGGATATTACCTCAGATGCAAAATCTGCAGGAAGAATATTGATGATTCGTTCTTTTGCTTCCTGAGGTAATTTTTCAAATAATATAGCAATCTCTGATGCATGATATTCTTTCAGAACACTTTGCAATTCCGCGTCTTCACCATCCAGCGCTATTTTAATTCGCTGTAGGTCGGTTTTATCTATTTCAAAAGACTGCATATCCGACTAAAATAAGCATTTATAGATGGAAACCGGGAATATTTGTTTGTTAATTAAGCACTATACTCGTACTTAACCACAACACCATCTAACTTATGCAATTTATCCAAAACGGCGTTTACCTGCATTTTTCGTACAGACACCTGCAAGGTACAATTATTATCAAATTGCTGATATATTGTACTTATATTTTCGTCTTTAACTAATCGCATTACATCATTCATTTGCAAATAGTTGAAATTGATAGTATAGATATCATTTACCGTTTTTTCTATTACAGTTGCGTGGTTAATTGCATCTTCTGTAGCTTGCTTGTAGGCGTTAATTAGCCCGGGCACACCCAATAATGTCCCGCCAAAATAGCGTACAACCACTACCAATACATTGGTCAAATCGCGGGACAGAAGTATATTTAATATAGGGCGGCCTGCAGTACCTGAAGGTTCGCCGTCATCATTTAATTTAAAAACTGATCGATCAGGAGTTAAGCGCATGGCCCAGCAATGGTGGTTAGCCTTGGGGTGTTCGTCTTTTAGTTTTGCTATAATTGGCTTTATGTCCGCTTCGGCAGTTATAGGATAAGCAAAAGCTAAAAATTTACTTCCCTTATCCTTAAACAAACCTTCGGAAGGGTGTCTTATGGTTCGGTAAGTATCATCAAAAAGCATTTACTATGTTTGTATTTGCGATAATAATTATAGCCACCAAGGCTAAAAATATTCCTATTTTATTCAATTTGGTTAACCGTTCGTTAAATATAAACAAACCAACCATCATAGCTAAAGTAATGATACCCACATTAAGTGAAGAGAACGCAGCCCTCGGTTGTGTAGCCATCGCATAATGTATTTGCAAATTAAAGGTGATGTACCCAAAAAATGCAAAACCCATTATCCAGCCAATTAATATATGCGGCCATGAAAAGCGTGTTTTTCTACGAGCAATATGTATCCCTAAAAATATCAGCGAAACTATAAATGCCAAAACAAATACAATTAACAGGGATGTGGTATTTGGTATGGCATTTTTTGCTACATGCCTAAACAAAGTGAGGATTATGCCCATGATTATAAAAATAGTAACGAGGTAAATCCAACCACCCGACGATCTTTTGGCAGTACGTTTCCAGGGAATAAAAAAGAATATAGAAGTAATACATAAAGCAATTCCTGCTAATTCAAAATTATTTAATGATCTATTAAATAATAAATAGGCTATTACCAACGGAATAAACAGAGCCAAACGTTCTATAATAGCAGTAAGTACTATTCCGTTAATACGAATAGATGCCGCTATCATTAAAAATAATACCGGCAACAATATGCCTAAACCAACATAGGGATATATGGAAATTAATGAAAAGGTTTGTAAGGTTATCAGCGGCTTATTAATAATTACTAATAATATAATAGCAACTGTAAAATTCCAGGTAATGGCTTGCAAAACATCAATGTGGTACCGTTTGGCCAGCTTAAATAACACCGAAACCATTACACTACAACAAATACATAAAAAAACGTACAGCATTAGCTATTATATAAAATTTTCAAGTCGTCCCTCCCTGATAAATATTCAGTGGCCGTAATGCCTTTAATCTCCGGTGCTTTAAGGCCCTTTTTCAAAATCGCTTCACCTGTAAAAACACGTGCCTCGTCCCATAAACCGGCATCAATAAATTGAGTAAGTGTATTTGCGCCCCCCTCAATTAATACTGATTGTACATCCTGCAAGTATAGTTGGTATAAAATGTATTGCGGTACAAAACGGTCAAAATCCTCTAACGCAATATATTTATTTTTTCCGTTGATATCTGTTATACGTTCATTAAAGATCAATGTTTCAACAGATCCATCAAATACATTTAAAGCAGGGTCTAATTCCAGTTTACGGTCAATAACTACCCGCTTAGGATTTTTTCCCTCGCCGTAGCGTACATTTAGTTGGGGATTATCAATTGCGACTGTATTTTTTCCTACAAGCACCGCATCTTCTTCGCTGCGCCATTGGTGAACTAATTTGCGCGATTCCAAACCTGTTATCCAAAATTGCGTACCATCAGCCGGAGCGAAAAAACCATCAGCTGTTTGTGCCCATTTTAGTATAATATATGGTCGATGTTTTTGCACGCGGGTAAAAAACCTGCGGTTAAGCCATTTACAATCTTCTTCTAACACATCGGTAATTACCTCAATACCGGCATCTTGTAGCTTTTCAATACCCTTACCATCTACCTGGTCAAATGGATCACGGCAGCCAATGACTACTATTGGTATACGATATTTAATGATCAGATCTGCACATGGTGGTGTTTTACCGTAATGAGCACAAGGCTCCAAAGAAACATAAATTGTGGATTGCTTTAATATTTCAGCATGGTCGGCATAAGCTTCAATTACCTGGTTAATGGCATTTACTTCAGCATGTGCCTTACCATATTGTTGATGATATCCCTCGCCTATTATTTTATCCCGAAATACAACAACAGCACCTACCATAGGGTTAGGACTCACATTGCCTATTCCTAAAGCTGCCAGTTCCAAACAGCGGCGCATATATATTTCGTGCTGATGCATACTACAAAAGTAGCTTTTATGTTACTTTGTTACGTGAAAACTATAAATGAAGTATTTCTGGCTTTTAGGCATGAGTTAAAAGATCTGTACAATTATAAGGAAACAGAGACACTTACCTTGTGGGTTGTTAGCGAAATCATGGAATTATCAAAAGCCAATATTAAGGCTTTTCCAGAAAAAGAACTGAGCATAATACAGCAAAAATTATCAATATCCATTTTAACAGAACTAAAAACCGGCAAGCCACTGCAATATATTTTAGGATATACGGAGTTTTATGGGTTAAAGTTTGTGGTAAACCCGGCTGTGCTCATACCACGCCCCGAAACCGAAGAATTGGTGGAATGGATATTGAATAGCGTGGATAAAATTGAAAAACTTTCCATTTTAGATATTGGTACGGGCAGTGGATGCATACCTATCAGCCTTAAAAAAAACTTACCTCATGCTCATGTTAGCGCTATAGATATCTCGCCCGAAGCACTGCAAACTGCTAAAATAAATGCGCAATTAAATGAGGTAGAGGTAGATTTTATAGAAGCCGATATACTGAAAGAAATACAACCTATAAACCACAAACCACAACTCATAGTAAGCAATCCACCTTATGTTACCCCTGCTGATAAGGCCCAAATGCATCTGAATGTGGTTGGTTTTGAGCCACATACCGCGCTTTTTGTACCCCAGGAAGACCCATTATTGTTTTACAATGCCATTGCCAATTTTGCTTTGGCTAATTTAACGACCGGTGGCCTGTTGTTTTTAGAGATAAATGAAAGCTACGGACAAGAAACCGTTGGTTTGTTAAAAAGTAAAGGCTTTAAAAATATCGAACTAAAAAAGGACATGAGTGGCAGGGACCGGATGATAAAAGCAAGTCTATAATCATTCTATTTGCGCCCCTTTAAGTTTATATACACTTTGCTGGATTGAGGCATACCCAAAGTACTGCCGGGAGTAACATCCATATTGGGTTTTAAATAGCCATCAATGAGCGCTTGAATAACATCGGTATTATTCAAATTGGCTACTAGTAATTTATGAAAGCGGATATCCCCTTTTCCATCAACCACCGCTGTAAATGAATAATCAAAATCTTTATAGGCTTTATTGATAACGATGTTATATTCAGGGCGTAGGTAAGAATCTGTGGTACTAAAGCGGTTGTTTTCGTCAGGAATTACCTCTGTTTTGTTTACTTTAATATTGGGGGTTTTGCTTTTAAACACCACCGGATTACGCGCGGCAAATAAGCTATCGGGATTTTTATTAGGATGTGTTACCATATACCGAACATATAGGCTATCGCCACGATCAGGCTGCCGTAACTTTTCAGGCGTGGTTTTTAATACATTTTTGATGTAATCATCCGAGTATAAAGTTGAGAATAAGGTTGATTGTGATACATATATTACATTGCTTTGCACCTTCATTACCTGGAGCACCAAGCTATCCTTAGTCAGTTTTATAGCACGAAACCATGACCGGGCAATATAAAAAATGGAATCATGATCATTAGTGATGCGAAAGTTGGCAAAACTTTTGGTGTTGGTAGCGTATAATCTGGCTGTATCGTCAGACAAAAAAGTAATTTGCCATAAGGGTTCTAATTGATAACCATATTTACTAAATGAACGGCCATTGGCAAGCCTTTGCTTCACTTCGGTATACTTTATACCCCATACCGGTTTAAAGGTTACTTTGTTACGGTAATTATTATTATTCGGTTTAGTTTTACATGAATTGTATATGGCCGAGATAGCAATAAGTAATATGTACAGTGTATATCTTTGTAATTTTGTATTAAGCCGCATTAATATTATATCCGTTTTAAGCCGGGCTCCAAAATTAACATAAAACGCCTTTAAAGGGTAAGCTAAAGGTATTTTTATAGTAATATTTGAGTTATAAATTATGCGGTGAATGTCATACCCTACAAAAGAGCTAATTCATGATAGGTTGAGGCGATAACAAAGACTGAGTAAAATCAATTATATTTGTTCAGCAACTATGAAAGAGTTACAGGATATTGTATCAGCATTTGATAAGGCAATAAAGGATGGTAAACAAACCGCCCTTGCCACTGTGGTACATGTGGAGGGCTCGTCCTATCGTCGTGCAGGCGCACGTATGCTGATAACCGAGGATGGGCAATTGACCGGCGCTATTAGCGGAGGTTGTTTGGAGGGCGATGCCTTGCGCAAAGCGCGATTGGTGATGACGCAAAGCAAATCAATGCTGGTTACTTATGATACTACTGATGATGACGATGCTAAATTTGGCGTAGGCCTGGGTTGTAATGGCATCATCCATATTTTAATTGAACCTATTTTTGCCGATAAAACAAATAACCCAATAGCTTTATTTAAACAGTTTTTGAGTAAAAGGCAGCCGGTTGTGCTTGTTACCATATTTTCTATGGGTGATAAGCAGGCTACCCAGCCCGGTACTTGCTTAATATTAACTGAACAGGAGGAATTACAGGGATTTTTCCCTGATGAAGATATTAAAGATGCTTTACTGGAGGATGCTAAGGATGTGCTTAAAAACGGTAACTCGGTAACCAAAACTTACTTGTATGGCGATAAATTTACTTGCTTTATAGAGTTATTACAGCCAACAGTTTCATTGGTAGTATTTGGCGCCGGTAATGATGCTATACCAATGGTACAATTGGCTGATGTGTTAGGTTGGCATGTTACCTTAATTGATGGCCGGTCCAATTATGCAGTACCAGCACGCTTCCCACTGGCTAAAAAGATCATCATAGCTAAACCAGAGCAAGCTTTGGCGCAAATTAATATTGATAGCCGTACCATATTTGTGCTGATGACGCATAATTATAATTACGATATGGCTATGCTGAAACAGTTGTTGCCACTGGAATTAACCTATGTAGCTTGTTTAGGCCCTAAAAAACGCTTAAATCGCATGCTGGATGAGTTATGCGAAGAAGGTTTAAATATTACGCCACAACAGCTACAAAGCATTTATGGTCCTGCAGGCTTAGATATAGGATCTGAAACTTCAGATGAAATTGCGTTATCCATTATTTCAGAAATGCAGGCAGTTTTGAAGAAACGCAACGGCACACCTTTGCGCGAAAAGGCAGTTATTCATAATCGCGATGCTGACCAGATCATACAACAGCAACGCCCTGCCATAATCATTAAATCCTGCTGATGACAGGGCTCGTTATATTAGCGGCAGGCTCATCAAGCCGGTTAGGAAAACCAAAACAAAACCTGGTTTTTCAAGGCACAACTCTTTTACAACGAACTATTAAAAGTGCTTTAGCTGCTGATTGCCAACACATAGTGGTAGTTTTAGGCGCTAATGATAACGTGATTGAACCAACAATTAAAGATCTACCTATACAAATAATACATAACCTCAATTGGGAAGAAGGCATTTCGTCATCTATAAGTTGCGGACTGGCAGCTTTACTTAAAACTAACCCGCAAATGCAATCAGTTATTTTAATACTTTGCGATCAGCCATTTGCAGATTCATCTATTATCAATCAGCTAATACAAGCATCTGTAAACAAGAAACACCTTGTAGCCAGTAGCTATAACGGCACAATTGGTGTGCCTGCACTTTTTGACAAAACCCATTTTGACGAACTTTTAGCGTTAAAAGGTAATGAAGGTGCTAAAAAGCTATTGTTAAAATATGCCAATGAAGTCCATACTGTACCCTTTCCCTTAGGCATGATAGATATTGATACCATCGGCGATTACGAGCGGTTGGAGATTAGGGATAACTAATCAATCATTTTTCAACAAAAAAGGCAACCCCAATTAAGAGATTGCCTTTGACATCTGACTAATAAATCAGCTTATTTTTTTACCGAGAACTTGTATATAGTTTGAGTTTTATAAACCTGGCCCGGCTTTAACACAGTTGAAGCAAAGTTTGGTTGGTTTGGTGCGTCAGGGAAGTGTTGAGTTTCCATAGCGAAAGCAGTACGTTTACCATCTTTTGCACCACCACGAATGGTGTTTCCACCAGACATAAAGTTACCGCTGTAAAACTGCAATCCCGGCTCATCCGTATAAATATCCATTTGGATTCCGCTTTTATCGCCAATAACGGTAGCTACAACATCCTTTAAAGTATGCTTATTTAAAGCATAATTATGGTCATAACCCGGTCCATATTTCAATTGCTGGTTATCAGCATCTATTTCTTTGCCCAATGCTTTAAAGCTGGTAAAATCAAATGGCGTACCTTTTACCGGCTCAATTTTTCCGGTTGGTATTAATCCTCTGTCAACCGGGGTATAGTTATCAGCATTAATTTTAACCTGGTGATTCAAAATGTCACCATTGCCCTCGCCATTAAGGTTGTAATAAGCATGGTTGGTTAAGTTTACTACTGTAGTTTTATCGGTAGTAGCCTCATAGCTAATTTGCAGGGCGTTATCATCGGTTAAATGATAAGTTACTTTAGTTTGTAAGTTACCCGGGTAACCTTCCTCCATATCTTTTGCAAGGTAGGTCAATTCAACTGTTTGTGGGTTGGTTTGCTTGCCATCAAATACAACCTGGTCAAATCCTTTTTTACCACCGTGTAATGAGTTAGGAGCATTATTAGTAGCCAAAGTATATTCTTTACCCTCCAAAGTAAATTTACCTTTAGCAATACGGTTTCCGTAACGGCCAATTGTACCGCCGTAATAAGCGCTTGCTCCTTTTTTGTAACCCTCAATATTATCAAATCCTAAAACTACACTGGTTAATTTGCCGGTTTTATCAGGCACTAATGCGCTTACTAAGTGACCGCCATAATTAGTTATGGCTACTTGCATACCCTTTTTGTTTTTCAATACATAAAGTTGTGTTTGTTTTCCGTCGATAGTTCTTTCAAAACCGGATGCTGCAGGCAATTTGGCCTGGCCAGTAGTATCAGTCATAATAGTGGTAGTAGTTGTCGTTGTTTCGGTAGTAGTTGTTGTTGTTTCGGTAGTTTTACCATCGCCGCAGGCGGTCAATGATATAATACAAGCCGGAAAGATAATAACCGACAGGCGTTTAATTGATGGGTACATTACTTTAGTTTTAAGTGATTGTTAGTATGAATAATTGATTTAACATCAGCAACGTAGCTGTTATTAGGTTTATTTCAAAAATGATAAAAAAAACTGTAATTACAACGTATGTATAGTGCAAATTTAAAATTCCAGTTCACCGGGTGTAACCACTGCCGATTCGCAAATATAAGTGGGTACAATACCCGTAGCTTTTATACGTGTATCTACATCCTGCGTCAGGGTATTGCCTGATAGTACCAGTACGGTATCTAATCCAAACTTATTACCGCCCAAAATATCGGTACGCAATGTGTCCCCTACCATTACGATATCTTTTTTGTTAATTGGTCGCTGTTCACGTATCAGATCATAGGCAAACATAAACATCTGCGAGTCGGGCTTACCAAAACGGATAAATTCGCGGCCCACAACATTTTCAATCATGGCTGCAATACCACCAATGGCAATATTTACATCGTGTATAGTTAGGGGGTAAGCATGGTCGGTATTGGCCACAATAGCAGGTATAGTACGTTTACGCAACAGGTTAACTGTTTTATTCAAATCGCGGCACCAATCAAAACCCTCATCATCTAAAAATATAAGCGCGTTTACTTTATCAATATTACTATCATTAATAGCGCTTATAGGTAATGTATGCAAGCCCGAGCTTTCAATATAATGCGCCGAGTTTTCGGTACCTAAATAAGCTACTATGCCATCATTTACTTTCAAGTCAAGATACTCTTTGGTTAACATACCTGATGATATAATGCAATCCTGCGATATGGTATGCAAACCCATTTTGTGGTACGATTCGGCTAACTGTGCCGGGCTGCGCGAAGCATCATTGGTAACTATATAGTACTGTTTATTTTGTCGTTTAAGGTATTCAAATGTATTTTCGACTCCCGGCACTAAACCCGAATGGGTTTTAATAACACCAAACGCATCAAAAAATATAACATCGTACTGATCAATTATCGATTTAAAGTTATCAACTTGTTGCATTTATTGGCTATTATATATTATAGTTGCAATATAGCTTATTTGTAAGTATTAGCTTAGCTCAAGCGCATCTAATAATATATCTGCGTTAAAATCCCTGTCAACAGATGGCAGATAGATGTCAAACGCCTCGGCTTGCAGTTTTTTTGCATATTGAGCGCTAAAAAAGTATTTACCATCTTTTATCACATAATTAAGGATGAAAAAGCGATACATCTCTTTTAAAAACCTGATCTCGTTAGCGGTGAGCGGGTTTATCTTATGATACTCTTTCAAAAACAGAATAAAACCTTCTTCGTTCAAAGTATCTATTACATAGCTGAATACCGTTTTATCCCCTACCGATGATACCACCCTGCTTAAAAAATAAAAATCCAATATCCGGTAACTCATTCTAAACCAATCATAATCCCACCGCGAATACAAATTAAGGTTTGCATCAACCGAGAAGTTACCAATGTTCCAGTCAATAAATACAGGTATGATCTCGAAGGTTTTCATATTGTATTTTGACCGGTTACGCAAAAAGGCTTCGCAATGGAACTTTAAAAAGTCAGCCTGCATCGTTGTACCAAATTGCTTCTCGTTAGTTTCCAACTGGTGCATCAAGGCATAAATATCGGTACGTAAAGTTTTTGAAGTTTTTGGCAATACGTTTTTAACCCGTTGGCAGGCTTTATGAAACTTGCCTATCTGTTGGCCCAATTTAACGATATGTCCCTCATCCAATTTACGGGGCAACCTGTCCATTATACGGGTTGGGTTATAAAATACTACCCAGGCATCAGTTTTATCTTGTTTGTAGCGGTAGATATAAACCCTATTATTCTTAAGCAGCGATTTGGTGAGCAGGTTTTCAAAAGGATATAACAGGTTGTTAGATAAACTATGTATGATGCGATGATCTTCCTTAAAAAACTCATATTTACCAAAGTAGGAAAACTTGGCAATTATGATATCATCGTCCTCGAAGGTTATTTTAAACACCTGGTTGGTTGATACCCTGGCGCTGATGTCCTCAATTTTCCTGATCTTCTTTGAGGCATCATACCCCTCCCACGCCTTACTTATTATTGCTGAATAATCCATTTTTTTATTTCCCTTGCAAAGGATACAAAGATATAATACAGGAAGATTGTTTGATTAATATGATTTATATTATTTCAAAATAGCGTTTTAGCTCCCAATTGGCTTCACTTTCAGTATATTGACGATGTTCCCATAAGCGCGTTTGCGTAAAATGCCGGGTAAATGCCTCGCCAAAAAGCTCATTAGCTACAACTGAGTTTTGCATAGCTATACTGGCATCGTATAAGTTGGAAGCCAACTTACCATTACGCGCATCTTCATAACCATTACCAATGGTTGCAGGCGTATTTAAAGCTAATTTATTTTTAATACCATACAATCCAGAGGCCAATGCTGCGGCCAATGCCAAATATGGGTTAGTGTCCGATCCCGGTATACGGGTTTCTACACGGGTGTTTTCCTTTTTTGAATTGATAACACGTAAAGCAGTGGTACGATTTTCAATACCCCATGTTACCGTAGTCGGCGCCCATGCCCCATCAACCAGGCGCTTGTAACTGTTAACGGTTGGTGCATACATAGGTAATATATGGGGGAGGCAGTATAATTGTCCGGCTATATAGTGTTTCATCAAATCACTCATTTTGTTCTTATCGGCTTCATTATAGAACAAATTTTCGGATTGATCCTTATTCCACAAGCTTTGATGAACATGGCCACTACAACCAGGTAAGCTGCTGTTCCATTTGGCCATAAACGAAGCCATTATCCCGTGTTTATAAGCGATTTCCTTTACAGCTGTTTTAAGCAATATCGCTTTATCTGCTGCCGCGATAATATGATCATGTATTATTGCGGCCTCATACACTCCCGGTCCGGTTTCGGTATGTAAACCTTCTACCGGGATATTAAACCGGCCCAGCAGGTCAAAAATATCGTTATAATACTCATAACATTGCGAAGTGCGCAGTATAGAGTAACCAAACATACCGGGTGTTAACGGCTCGGGATTGGTGTAATTTTTATCTTTAAGCGATTGTGGTGTTTCTTTAAAATTGAACCATTCAAACTCTTGTGCAAACTCCGGATGATAACCCATAGCTTCACATTGCGCGGTAATCCGTTTCAATAAACTACGCGGGCAAGCGGGTAAGTCATTACCATCCGAACTGCTAAAATCAGCTAAAAAGAACGGAACATTATACTGCCAGGGTATCGTACGAAAGGTAGACAGATCAATACGGCAAAGTTTATCCGGGTAACCGGTATGCCATCCGGTAAGATCTACATTATCATAAACCACATCATTACAGTCCCACCCAAAAACCACATCACAAAAACCATAGCCTGAATGCAGACCTTCGGTAAACTTTTTTTGATGGATGGTTTTACCGCGTAATATGCCATCAATATCCGCAATGGCAAATTTTATTTTTTGCAGGTCATTTTCTTTCAGGTAAGCTGTAATTTGCTGTTCGGTCATGGTAAAATGCAAAACGAAATAAATATTAAGCAATATAATACAAAAAGGGCGTAATTTGTGTTAGAAAAGATGCTTTTCACCGCTAACAAATGATAAATAAATTATTTATTTACGGATCATTATTGGAAACTGACAATGAGTTTGGCCGGTATTTAAAACAGCACGCTACTGTTTATAAACCCGGGATATTAAAAGGCAAATTATACGATGTGGGCGAATACCCGGGAGCTATTTATTTACCGGATACGGATTATAAGATACACGGCATAATTATTCAACTTACCAATACAAAAGAAACCCTAAAATACATTGACGATTATGAAGGTTTTGGTGATGATCAGTTACAACCCAACTTATTTATCCGCAAGTTGCTTACTATGCAAACTGCAGATGGCAATGTAAAGTGCTGGGTTTATTTGTACAACCACGCTACCACCCATCTGAAACACATTCTCTCCGGCGATTATTTAAGTTACAAAGGGGCATAAAAAAATCCCTTCCGTTTTACGGGAAGGGATTTAGTTTTTATAAAAAGCTAAAATTAAACTTTAGCTGATTTTACTGTTTTAATGATAACCGCAGCAACTTTGTATGGATCAGCTGCAGAGTTAGGGCGACGATCTTCTAAGTAACCGCTCCAGTCATGATCAACTGCATAAAGAGGGATACGGATAGAAGCACCACGATCAGATACACCATAGCTAAAGTCATGGATAGAAGCTGTTTCGTGTTTACCGGTTAAGCGTTGATCGTTATCAGCACCATATACCGCAATACACTCAGCAACTGCAGGACGGAAAGCCTCGCAAACTGCTTTAAATTTAGCTTCGCTGTTAGCAGTACGTAATAATGTATTTGAGAAGTTAGCGTGCATACCAGAACCATTCCAGTCTAATTGACCTAATGGTTTGCAATGCCAGTTAATTGATACTCCGTATTTCTCGCCTATTCTTTCTAACAAGTAACGTGCAACCCAAATTTGGTCACCGGCTTCTTTAGCGCCTTTAGCGAAGATCTGGAATTCCCACTGACCTGCAGCAACCTCTGCGTTGATACCTTCAACGTTTAAGCCGGCTTCTAAACATACGTCTAAGTGCTCCTCAACAATCTCACGACCGTAAGCGTTGTTTGCACCTACTGAACAGTAGTAAGGGCCTTGTGGGCCTGGATAACCACCTGCAGGGAAGCCAAGAGGTTTGTTAGTTGCAGGATCCCAAAGGAAATACTCTTGCTCAAAACCAAACCAGAAATCGTTATCATCATCCTCGATCAAAGCACGGCCGTTTGACTCATGCGGCTGACCTTTTGAATCCAAAACTTCACACATTACTAAGTGTGCGTCTTTTCTTCCCGGATCAGGGCAAGTATAAACCGGTTTCAAGATACAATCTGATGAGCCACCTGGTGCCTGCTCTGTTGATGAGCCATCAAAGCTCCAATTGTCAAGGTCTTCAACCTTGCCGCTAAATGATTTAACAATTTTTGTTTTGCTGCGCAGGCTTTGAGTTGGTTTATAACCGTCAAGCCAGATGTACTCTAGTTTTGTTGCCATTGTTTAATTATTTGTAAAAGTTGGTTCAAATTATACTTTTAGTAATGTTAACGCTTGTTATCACGACAAATTTATATTATTATTTCTATTTTTTGCAAATTTTATCGAAAAAACCTAAATAAAATATAAAATCATACAAAAACAGCTTTCAATGCAGTTAAATTAAGTAATAAATCATAAAAAAATTACAAATAAACAGTTTTTAGTAATTTTTATTCTGCATATCAGCTACTATTCACTTTAATTTTAAAAATCTTTAAACCATTGCTTTACAGCCCTGAATAAATACGGGATACTAATAAATATATATTTTACCTATTTAACACATTACGGGTCACTATTCTATATTTTTTTTCTTAAAATTGCGCCTGTTTAGTTTCCTTCTATATAAAACATAAATCATGAAAATAACTGTTGTAGGCGCCGGAGCTGTTGGCGCTACTTGTGCGGATAACATCGCCAGAAAAGAATTAGCTGAAGAAGTTATATTATTAGATATCAAAGAAGGTTTTGCCGAAGGCAAGGCTATTGATATGATGCAAACCTCGGCCCTGTTGGAGTTTGATACCAAAATTAAAGGTGTTACCAATGACTACGCCGCAACTGCTGACTCTGAAGTTGTAGTTATTACCTCTGGTTTACCACGTAAACCGGGAATGACCCGCGAAGAGTTAATTGGTGTTAACGCTGGTATTGTAAAAGGTGTTACCGAAAACATTTTAAAACACTCGCCAAATACCATCATCATCGTGGTATCTAACCCAATGGATACGATGAACTACTTAACCCTGAAAACTTCGGGCTTGCCTAAAAACCGAATTATAGGTATGGGTGGTGCATTGGATTCAGCACGATTTAAATATTATTTGAGCCAGGAGTTAAACTGCTCTCCTGCCGACTTAAACGCTGTTGTTATTGGTGGCCACGGTGATACTACCATGATCCCGTTAATTAACCACGCTACCTGGAACAGCATACCTGTTACCCAGTTTTTAAGTGCCGAGCAGCAAGAAAAAGTAGTTAAAGCTACTATGGTTGGTGGTGCTACTTTAACCGGTTTAATTGGTACATCTGCCTGGTATGCGCCGGGTGCAGGTACAGCGTTTATGGTTGAAGCTATTGTACGCGACCAAAAGAAACTAATCTCTTGCGGTGTAGCATTAGATGGCGAGTACCAGCAAAGCGATATCTCATTAGTAGTGCCGGTTATTTTAGGCAAAAACGGATGGGAGAAAATTGTTGATTTTAAACTAAGCGCCGACGAGCAAGCTACCTTTAACAAAAGCGCCGATGCCGTACGTGCAATGAACAATGTATTAGCTGATAGCAAATTGATCTAATAATCAACCACATATCAATATATAAAAAAGGCTTTATCGTTTGATAAAGCCTTTTTTGTTGAACATGGTTTACACAACTTAACACATTTTGAATATTTTATACATCTATATAGTTGATAATCAATTTTTTAACATAAAAAACTATCAAAAATATGTTAACCTTAAATTACAAATATAAATAGCAACCGTAATTATTTTATAATCAACAATATATGACAATTTAAACTAGCTTCTCACCACGAGTTACAAACTCGCAGGAGCAAGCGGGCTAAAGCGGATTGTAAATCCGCGTACTGTAGTCCGGGATTATAAATCCGGACTAACTATTTCGATATATTACCCCATATCACACTGATAAAAACTATTGATGCAACAAAGAAAATCAAAAAGTTAATTGCCAATACTTTCCAAATTGGTGTTTGTATATGAACAGTTATTTTTTTTAGCAACCAGTTAACAATTCCAATAATCGCTACCATAAGTAAACTTACTATTACATCAAAAAGCAGCCGATAAGCAAGAAAAATCCAATATGAGTTTTTATAAACTTGCTGGAATTGCTCATCACTACCTAACCAAAACACAGAAGTGAAAAACAGAATAAAAACTCCAAGTAAGGATAGCACTAAGTTTGTTATGACAAATAGCATTTTAGTCCTTTTCACTTTTGTTTGATTAGCGATAGATATATACGACTATTCCATACAAAATCAGAATATACATACTACTTCCGATAACAATAGACTTCTGATTTTTTCGAGGATTTGATATAAACAGCAAATTTAAAACTAAATGAACTATTACAAATGCTCCAAACAATCTCCATGTAGCTGACTCATAATTACCATTAGATGCGTAGCCCGATAAAAATGCTATCGCACCAAACAGAAATACAGATGTTATAAATAATAAAACATTAACTATTAATATCCATAGAATGGATTTTATCATATTCTTTTACTTAAACTCCCCCACCGACAAATCACTATTAGCCACTGCGTCCGTAATTTTAAACTCAACAGATTCGCCTAATAGGCCGGTTACAAAAGTGTATGGTATTTTTATGCCGCCGTTTATAGCGCGGTAATCGCTAAACTCGTTTACAGAGGCACCCTGCACATCGGTAACCTGTTTAACTTTTAAACCGGTTTTAGTATCAAAATAACTTTTAACTTTTAAGCCATCAGGGCGGGTTACGGTTACCAGGTAGGCCAGTTCGCCGTTTACAATTTGGGTCATGGGGTCCAGTTCTAAGGCATAACCCGGTTTGGTATAATCCAATTCGGGGAATAGGGTGTAGCGCGCCTTGATCTGGCTTTTAACGGTATTATCAACCTGTACTTCCTTATTTAACTGTATAGCGCTTATATCATCGCCATTAATAGCTATGCGCATTACTTTAAGGTCCTTATAGCTTGGGGCAGTTATTTCCTGCAGGAACATATTTGGCGACTTATACTTTGTACTTATTTTAATTTCGGTACCATCTATTTTGCCACCACCTAACATCATGATGTCTTTTATGGCCTGTACTTTGTCGGCACCGCCAATAGCATCTAAATGCGCTTTGACAACACCTGCGGCAGTAACATTTGCAGGTACAGCAACACCGCTAAAACTATTGTTATCGGGGTTAATATCAGGCAACACATGTTCAGGGTCTAAAGTTACCGATACAATTTTTGAGGTTGACTTATACGGGAACGTCCAGATTGCACCACGTTGCCAAATTTCGGCAGGCAGTTTTACGGTGCCTGTTTTACCATTTTCCTCTTTTATTTGCGCGATTACCGGCAGGGCCATTTCTTCCACGTTCTCTATGGTGATCAATGAACCTTTGGTGGCATCATTATCGGTATAATTAATAGCACGTACAGCCTGGTCAACTTTCCAGGTGGTAAAGAACCATTCGTTCCAAAACCAACTCAGGTCCTCGCCTGCCGCGTTATCCATCGTATGGAAAAAATCCCAGGGCGTTGGGTGCTTAAAGGCCCAGCGTTTAATATAAGTTTTAAAGGCATAATCAAAACGCTCCTCACCTAAAATCTGCTCGCGCAAAATGGTTAACCCCAAAGCAGGTTTATTATAAGCCGCATAACCCAAATAGCCAGACTGTATAACATCAGGTATATTCATTATCGCGTCTGCATCCGGATTAAACATGGCAGGTGCAGATTTTTGCTCATCAGGTTTGTCGTAATACTCGCCGTTGTTAAATGCCTTGGTCGAGCCATGGTTAATAAATGTGTTAAAGCCCTCATCCATCCATGCATATTTACGCTCGTTTGAGCCCACGATCATCGGGAACCAGTTATGGCCAAACTCGTGGTCGGTAACGTTCCATAACTCACCTCCTGCCGATTTAGCATCACAAAAAACAATGCCGGGGTATTCCATACCTCCCACTATACCCGCTACGTTAGTTGCTGCAGGGTAAGTAAACTCAAACCATTTGCCCGAGTAAAATTCGATAGCGCCCTTTACATATTCTGTTGATCGGCCCCAGGCTTCGTTACCCGCAGCCTCAACCGGATAAACAGATTGTGCCAATGCTTTTTTACCGCTTGGTAAATTAATGCGCGCGGCATCCCATATAAAAGCCTTTGAAGCAGCCCAGGCCACATCGCGCGTATTTTTGCAGCTAAAGCGCCAGGTTAAAGTTGGCTTTGCAGGATGCCACGAGGCATTGGCAATATCGGCTTCAGTACGTATCATCACTGTTTTATCGCTGGCTTTTGCAGCCGCTAATTTGCTGATTACTGCCGGGGTATATACCTCGGCTGGGTTTGTTACCTCGCCCGAACCTACTATTACCATATCAGACGGCGCGGTTATGTTATAATTAATATTACCATACTCCAGGTAAAACTCTCCTGCTCCCTGGTAAGGCAGGGTGTTCCAGCCGCTTATATCATCATAAACCTCCATGCGCGGGTACCACTGGGCAATTTCATATATCCAGCCATTTTTAGTTTCCAACCTGCCCATGCGGTCGGTACCATACTCCGGTATATCAAAAGCGTAATCAATTTTTATCTGCAATTTACTGCCACCCGCTTTCAGGGTATCTTTTAACCTGATCTGTAAACGGGTATCATTCACTATATAATCTGCTTTTTCGGTTTTGCCGTTTTTAATGATGGTGATGCCTTTGATCTCGTTACCGTTGGTAAACGTTTTATTAGCAAACCTGCCGCCTGTAACCGGGCTGGTCGCCTCGGCGCGCGAATCTTCACGAAAGATATTCTGATCTACCTGCAACCATAAAAACGGCAGTCCATCCGGGCTATTATTGGTATAGGTAATTAAAGCCGATCCGCTTAAACGGTTCTTTTCCGGATCAAGGGTTACATCCAGCTTATAATCGGCACGGTTTTGCCAATAACGCGGACTTGGGGCGCCACCGGCTGTACGGTATTGGTTTCCCTTGTCTATATAAAAAGACGGGCTAAAAACCTTATGCTGATCATATTTGCTTGGCGATGGCTGTGCATCCTGCGCAAAAGTGGTAAAGGTACTTGCCGTTAAAAACAAAGCGGCTATAAATTGATAAAACTTCATATGAGGGTGTATTTAATTTTAAAGGTAATATAACGACATTAATTATTAAAATATATATCGACCTCTCCTAAATCCTCTCCAAAGGAGAGGACTTAAATACAATAGTTTATAATAATCTATTATAGCCCCTCTCCTTTGGAGAGGGGTTGGGGTGAGGTCACTAATTTAAAATCATTATGTATTATAAATGATGCGATAAATTTTAAATAGTTACGCTAAAGTAACCCCTATCTTTACCTATCCTGTAACATCACAACGCGTATGAATGATTTTATAGCCGCACGTTCGCAAATGGCCCTTTCGCTGGGGTTTCATATCATTTATTCCTGCATAGGTATGGTAATGCCGGTTTTTATGGCGGTGGCGCACTATAAATATTTAAAAACTAAAGACGAGGTTTATAAAAACATCACCCAGGCATGGAGCAAGGGCGTAGCTATTTTCTTCGCTACCGGCGCGGTATCGGGCACGATGTTATCTTTTGAGTTAGGTTTGCTATGGCCAGGCTTTATGGAGCACGCCGGACCGATATTTGGGATGCCATTCTCATTAGAGGGTGTCGCGTTTTTTATTGAAGCCATTGCCTTAGGATTTTTCCTTTACGGATGGAAGCGATTTAATAAATGGTTCCATTGGTGCACCGGGGTATTGGTTGGCGTAAGCGGTATTATATCAGGGGTTTTAGTAGTGGCCGCAAATGCTTGGATGAATAGTCCGGCAGGGTTTGATTATGTAGACGGACAATACCTTAATATTGATCCGGTTAAAGCGATGTTTAATGATGCCTGGTTCTCTGAAGCCCTGCACATGACCATTGCCGCCTTTGCAGCTACCGGATTTGCTGTAGCGGGCGTACATGCCTTAATGATCTATAAACGACAAAACATTACCTTCCATACCAAAGCTTTTAAAATAGCCATAGCGTTTGGGGTGGCAACGGCATTATTACAACCTTTAAGCGGCGATATATCTGCCAAAAGCGTAGCCAAAAGACAACCCGCTAAATTAGCCGCTATGGAGGCTTTGTTTAAAACACAAACCCATGCACCCTTATTGATAGGCGGAGTGCCTGATACTGCCACCGAAGAAGTTAAATACGGACTGGAACTACCCGGCATGTTGAGCTTTTTAGTACATGATAATTTTGAGGGAGAAGTAAAAGGTTTGGATGCCATACCGAAAAACGAGCAGCCCCCTGTGGCTATAACTCACTATGCATTTCAGTTGATGGTAGGCTTGGGTATGGCGATGATGGCTATTGCCGTATTGTATTTGATAGCCATTTGGAAAAAACGAAGCTGGCTGTTTAAAAAATGGTTTTTGCAGCTTTTTATCATAGCTACGCCATTTGGCTTTTTGGCCGTAGAGGCCGGATGGACAGTAACCGAAGTAGGCCGCCAGCCCTGGATATTACAGGGCATTATGCGTACTGCCGACGCGGTTACACCCATGCCGGGTATACAATATTCGTTTTACCTGTTTAGCTTTGTTTATTTTACTTTAAGCCTGGCGGTTATATTTCTACTGGCCAGGCAAATTAAAATGGTACCCGAGTTGTATGATAAGTGAGTGGTTGATTAAGTGAATAGTTATTATAAAGCTGTTCAATCAACCCAACAAAATAAACTACTCACCCAATCAACCATTCACATAATCAACTAAAAAAAATGCTAACCGTTGTTATCCTCTTCCTGTTTTTTGCCATACTGCTTTATTTTTTATTAGGCGGGGCCGATTTTGGCGCGGGTATCATAGAGCTATTCACGTCTGACCCGAATAAAAACCGCACCCGCCGCACCATGTACCAGGCCATAGGGCCCATATGGGAAGCCAACCACATGTGGCTGATCATTGCCGTGGTAATTTTGTTTGTTGGCTTTCCGCGCATATATACGCAGATGTCAATTTACCTGCATATCCCTATTTTGATCATGCTGATGGGAATTATAGCGCGTGGTACGGCATTTACATTTCGTGCCTATGATGCAGTAAAAGGCGAACGCACACAGTATTTATACAACCACATATTTGTTTACTCCAGTTTTATTACGCCTTTATTTTTAGGGATCATAGCGGGCAGTGTCATATCCGGGCACATTGATACAAAGGCCACCTCATTTATGGATGCTTACGTGTATAGCTGGTTTAATTTATTTTCAGTTGCTGTAGGTTTATTTACAGTTGCGCTCTGCGGATTTTTGGCGGCAATTTACCTGATAGGCGAATCAACAGAAGAAATTGACATAAAGCGCTTTATACTTAAAGCCAAAGTATTAAACATACTGGCGTTTGTGTTTGGCGGGTTGGTATTCTTAGCTGCCGAGATCGAGAATATTCACCTGGCGTCATGGATATTTGGCAACCCAATAAGTTTAGTAGCCGTAATAGCCGCATCTGTATCGCTGGTATTGCTTTGGTTAACTATCAATAAAGGCAAAAGGTTAATAGCGCGTGCATTTGCCGCTTTCCAGGTGAGTATGATATTGCTGTCGGTTGGGTATAGGCATTACCCCAACTTTATCATGATCAAAGGTGGTGAGAATATGTCGCTGTTAACTGAACATGCTACCGAAAAAACTATTGATACCTTAGGTACAGCGTTGTTGACCGGCAGTTTGTTAATACTGCCATCATTATTTTATTTATATTATAGTTTTAAGGACAGGAATAGAACAGATTATTAGTCATTTGTCACTGGTCATTGGTTCTATCAATACTAATGACAACTGACCAATGACTAACATTCCGGCAAGCTTATCGGCACATTTACCGCCAGGCCCCCATCAGAAGTTTCTTTGTATTTGGAGTTCATATCCAACGCGGTAAGCCACATGGTTTTAACTACCGCATCTAAACTTACTTTGGCATTATCAGGGTTACTTTGCAGGGCCAATTGCGATGCGGTAATGGCTTTAATAGCTCCCATGGTATTCCGTTCAATACAAGGCACCTGTACTAAGCCACCTATCGGGTCGCAGGTCATGCCCAAATGATGCTCCATGGCAATCTCTGCCGCCATCATTACCTGGCGCTGTGAGCCGCCCATACATTCGGTAAGTGCTGCGGCAGCCATGGCTGATGATACGCCGATCTCCGCCTGGCAGCCGCCCATAGCTGCGGATATGGTAGCCCCTTTTTTAAATATACAGCCAATCTCTGATGCGGTTAATAAAAACTGGATGATTTGATCATCAGTATAACCATCACAAAAGGTAATGTAGTATTGCAATACCGCAGGTATTACCCCGGCAGCACCATTAGTTGGTGCAGTTACCACACGGCCAAATGAAGCATTTTCTTCATTAACAGCCAGGGCAAAGCAACTTACCCAATCCAGTATATATTGGAAACCATTACCTGTGTTACGAATAGCTATCAACCAATCATCATAATTAGTTTCCTGGTAGTTATTCAATAGTTTCCTGTTTAAAACTGATGCCCGGCGGGTTACGTTTAGTCCCCCCGGCAGCATGCCTTTGGTATGGTAGCCTTTATACATACATTCCTTCATTACCCGGAATATATTAAGCATACCACTCTTTATTTCTCCCTCATTTCTCCAGGCCAGTTCGTTTTCAAATACCACTTCAGATATTTTTAGCCCCGTGGTTAAACACCAATGCAGTAATGCCGCTGCATTTTGTATAGGAAAAGGCAGATCAACCTGCTTGGTAGTTAATTGCTTTTGCTCACCTTCCTTTAACACAAAGCCACCACCTATAGAATAATAGGTTTCTGAAAAAGCGGTTCCGTTATTTAAAAACGCCTGGAAAGTTACTGCATTGGGGTGAGCAGGCAAGCTCTCGCCCGAAAGAAAAAGAATATCCTCTACAGGTGAAAAAGCAATCGCCTTGTTGCCACCCAATACAATTTCATTTTTTACAAGTATGTTTTGAATTTCGGTATTGACGCTGCTTACATCCATGGTAACCGGGTCATGACCACTTAATCCCAATTGTATGGCAATATCAGTGCCGTGTCCATGTCCGGTTTTGGCTAATGAACCGTATAACAAAACTTTAATTCCGGCTACTGTATTTAATGATTGAGCACTGTCAAGCGATTGGATAAATTGCTGCGCGGCACGCCAGGGGCCAAGTGTATGTGAACTTGACGGCCCAATGCCTATTTTAAACATATCAAATGCGGATAGCTGCTCTTTTTCCATTTCTAAACTCAGCTAATAATAATCATAGTCATTGCACAGAGCAATGACATATACAAGATACGCTTAATTAAGCGGTAAATGGAGGTTTAACTACTTTGGCCTTAACCTGGTTATCCCTAATCTTGATAAATATCTCTGTGCCGTCTTTTGCAAACTCGGTTTTAACATAACCCATCCCAATTGCTTTTTGTAAAGATGGTGATTGCGTACCTGATGTTACCTTACCTATAATATTTCCGCTGGCATCAGTTATTTCATAATCATGACGCGGTATACCACGATCTATCATTTCGATACCTACCAGTTTACGGGTAACACCGTTCTGCTTTTGTTGCTGTAACGCTGCCGAATTGGTAAACTCTTTACTAAATTTAGTGATCCAACCTAAACCGGCTTCTAATGGCGATGTAGTGTCATCAATATCATTACCATATAAACAGAAACCTTTTTCTAAACGCAGGGTATCACGTGCGCCTAAACCAATGGGTTTGATATCAAACTCTGCTCCTGCTTTAAATACGGCATCCCATATGGCATCTGCATGAGCATTATCAAAATATATCTCGAAACCGCCCGCTCCTGTATAACCTGTAGCTGATATTAATACATTATCCACGCCTGCAAATTTGCCCTTTTTAAAAGAATAGTACTCCATGGAACCTAAGTCTACCTCGGTTAATTTTTGTAAAGCTTCGGCCGCTTTAGGGCCCTGTATGGCCAATAAAGTGGTGCGGTCTGATATATCTTTCATATCTACGCCCAGGTCATTGTATTTAGCTATCCAGTTCCAGTCCTTTTCAATGTTTGAGGCGTTAACCACCAGCATATAGGTTTTTTCGTCTATCCGGTAAACCAACAAGTCATCAACAATCCCGCCATCCTCATTAGGCAGGCAAGAGTATTGCACTTTACCATCCACCAATTTTGAAGCATCGTTACTGGTCACTTTTTGTATCAACGCCAGCGCGTTTTCGCCTTTAAGGATAAACTCGCCCATGTGGCTAACATCAAAAACGCCAACGCCTTTTCGTACTGTCTCATGCTCGGCATTTATACCGGCGTATTGTACGGGCATATTATACCCGGCAAAAGGAACCATTTTTGCACCCAGTGCTATATGTTTATCTGTTAATGCTGTAGTCTTCATTTGTAATGATTTGGCAATTATTCTATAACGCTTTCTTCAAACGCGTACTCTTCAATTGGCGGGCAGCTGCATATCAACGTACGGTCGCCATAGGTATCATTCACCCTACCTACTGATGGCCAGAACTTGTTACTGGTTACATAATGTAATGGAAACGCTGCTTTTTGGCGGGTGTATGGATGTGCCCAATCATTAGCGGTTATAACTGCTGCAGTATGCGGCGCATTTTTAAGCGGGTTATCTAATTTATTAGATAATCCTTTTTCCACATCCTCAATTTCGTGACGAATGGAGATCATCGCATCACAAAAACGATCTAACTCATGTTTTGGCTCTGATTCGGTTGGTTCAACCATTACCGTGCCTGCAACCGGGAATGATACCGTTGGTGCGTGGAAACCATAATCCATCAGGCGTTTGGCAATATCTACCACCTCTATACCGAAGTTTTTAAATGAGCGGCAGTCTAATATCATTTCGTGCGCACAACGTCCGTTAGTACCTGTGTATAGTACCGGGTAATGTTTCTCCAAGCGTGTTTTGATATAATTTGCATTCAATATCGCATAACGAGTGGCATTGGTTAAACCATCGGCACCCATCATGGCGATATAAGCATGAGATATAATTAATATAGATGCAGATCCCCATGGCGCTGCTGATACAGCCGGGATAGATTTACCTTTATCAATATCAACAACAGCATGGCCCGGAAGATACGGCACCAAATGTTTAGCCACACCGATTGGGCCCATACCAGGCCCGCCACCACCGTGCGGTATACAAAATGTTTTATGCAGGTTTAAGTGGCAAACATCGGCTCCAATATTAGCCGGGCTGGTTAATCCTACCTGCGCGTTCATATTAGCGCCATCCATATAAACCTGGCCACCATTTGCATGTATGATCTCGCATATTTCAATAATAGATTCTTCAAACACACCATGCGTTGACGGATAGGTCACCATCAGGCATGATAGTTCATCTTTGTATTGCTCTGCTTTTTCTTTCAGGTCATTTACATCAATGTTACCGTTGTCATCGCATTTTACTACAATGATTTTCATACCGGCCATAGCTGCCGATGCCGGGTTAGTACCATGTGCCGATGAGGGTATTAAAGCGATATTACGATGATCATCACCCCTATCTAAATGATAAGCACGAATAACCATTAAGCCCGCATACTCGCCTTGTGCGCCAGCGTTTGGCTGTAAACTCATGGCTGCAAAGCCTGTAATTTCTGATAGCCAGTCATTCAACTCGGCAAATAATTGCATATAACCGCCTGTTTGGTCAACCGGGGCAAATGGATGCATTCGGCTAAATTCGGCCCAGGTTACAGGTATCATTTCGGTAGTAGCGTTTAGTTTCATGGTACACGAACCTAAAGCGATCATGGAATGGCAAAGCGAAAGATCTTTTGCTTCCAGCGATTTTATATAACGCAGCATTTCATGTTCTGAATGATGCGAATTAAATATGCTATGTGTTAAGTAAGCCGATGTACGTTGTTTACCTGCAGGTATAGTAGTTTGCAGGTTAGCTTTTAACTCCTCAAAATTAACATCATTGATGGTTTTGCCTTTTACCTTAGCAAAAAAGCGTACCATGGTTTTGATGTCTTCCGAAGAAGTTGTCTCATCAATAGAAATAGTAATAGCCGAACCTGAATAATTCAGGTTCATTTCATTGTTAATTGCTTCACCGTTTATTGGACCGGTTAAGTCTCCGGTTTCAAACCTTAAGGTATCAAAATAGCCTTTGTTAGTTTGCTCGTATCCTAATTGGCGTAATGAATTATCTAATAGCACAGCTAAACCGTGTATTCTTTCTGCTATTTTTTTTAACCCATCCGGTCCATGATATACAGCATACATCCCGGCCATAATAGCCAATAAAGCCTGCGCAGTACAAATGTTTGAAGTAGCTTTATCCCTGCGGATGTGCTGCTCGCGGGTTTGTAATGCCATGCGCAAAGCATAATTACCGGCACTATCAATAGTTACCCCAATTATGCGACCCGGCATGGAGCGTTTGTATTCTTCCTTGGTAGCAAAGAAGGCGGCGTGCGGCCCGCCAAAACCCATTGGTACACCAAAACGCTGTGTTGAACCCACAACTATATCCGCGCCCCATTCGCCCGGAGGGGTTAATAGCAATAAGCTCATAATATCGGCAGCTACAGTTAGCTTAACACCTTTATCATGCAATTTATTGGCAAACTCTTTATAATCATAAACCTCGCCACTGCCTGCAGGGTATTGTACAATAGCACCAAACATGCCTTCGCTTATTTCAACAGTTTGATGATCGCCTATCAGTAAATCAATTCCGTAAGGCTGCGCACGTGTTTTTAAAATATCTATAGTTTGTGGAAATACATCCTGTGATACGAAAAACACTTTAGCATCCTGGTTTTTACGCAAGCTGTACTGCATAAACATGGCCTCGGCTGCTGCAGTACCCTCATCCAATAACGAAGCATTAGCAATCTCCATCCCGGTTAAATCAATAACCATGGTTTGGAAGTTTAGCAGCGCTTGTAAACGCCCTTGGGCTATTTCAGCCTGGTATGGGGTGTACTGGGTATACCATCCTGGGTTTTCTAATATATTTCTTTGGATAACTCCCGGAACTATTACATCATAATAACCCTGGCCGATATAGCTTTTATATACCTTGTTTTTACTTGCGGTTTGTTTCAGGTTAGCCAGGTAATCAAATTCACTTTTTGCTGCAGGTAACTGCAGAGGCTGTTTCAAACGTATTTGTGATGGAACTGTCTGATCGATCAATTCATCAAGTGTGTTTACACCCACAGCATTCAACATTTCTGCAGTTGCTGCATCATTTGGCGCAATGTGCCTTTTTTCAAAAAGTTCCTGGTAATCTGTATTCAAATTCATTGAGAAGGGATTTAAACGTATTCCCTGCAAATTTAAACATTAGCCATTTTTTATTTACCATAGATAGTTATATTAGCAAATATTCCTTTTGGAAGCCTTATTACTATAAAAAAAATCTAAATCTGAACCATTTATTCCTGTTTACAAGAAAAAATTACCACCATGGATACAATTGATGATACTGACAAGGCTATTTTGCGCGAACTACAAAAGAATGCTAAGATCACTACCAAAGAATTAGCATCTAAACTTAATTTGACCATATCTCCTGTATATGAGCGCATTAAACAACTTGAAAACTCAGGTTATATAAAACAATACGTAGCGGTATTAGATAAGTACATGATCAATAAGCCGTTTACCAGCTTTTGCCAGGTATCTATGCGTTACCATGAAGAATATATTGATAGGTTTGAAGAAGAAATTCTCAAATTAGAAGAGGTGCAGGAATGTTATCACATTGCCGGACAGATTGATTTTTTACTAAAAATAAACGTTAGCAGTATTGACGAATACCACGATTTTATCCGTTATAAATTATCAAAGATCAATAACATTGGTACCGTAAACAGCGCCTTTGTTTTAAAAGAGATTAAGCATACCTACGCTTACAATATTTAAAAAAAAACAGGGGTAAAAGATCGCTCCTTTACCCCTGTTTGTATCAGTTTCAACTTTTTTAGGTTGGAACTACAATTTCATCTTTCATTTCTGTATCCTTAGGTGGTTTACGGTGCCAGTAAGAAGCCAGTATTGAACCTGTAATATTCATTATAGGTGAGAATACTGCAGCTGCTAAACCAATAGTACCTGCTTTGCCCATTTTGGTGGCCAAGCTTGCTGCCAAACCACCATTTTGCATACCCACTTCAATAGCAATGGTACGGCAATCGCGCTCAGGCAAGCCAAATAAACGTCCGGTCCAATAGCCAAATAAAAATCCACCAGAGTTATGTAAAAACGCGCAGATAATTAATGCCGGGCCAATTATTATCAGGTTATCACGGCCGGCTGCAACAATAATTAAAATAACACATGCAATACCAAACATTGACAGTATTGGCATAGCTTTATCTAACCATTCTGCTTTACCTTTCATGAATTTATTAAACAATAAGCCGGCTGCTATTGGCACAATTACCACTTCAACAATATCCAGCATCATTTTTCCGGCATCAACTTCAATAAAATGTCCTCCTAACGTTTTCATCCAAAACGGAGTTATAAAAGGCGCTACTACAGTAGCAACAGCTGTTAAAGTAACAGATAACGCCAAATTAGCATTTGCTAAATATGACATTACATTTGAAGCCAAACCACAAGGCATGCTACCTATTAGTATTACACCTGCAGCAATTTCTGGCGGGAAATTAAATAGCGTAGCTAATGAAAAGCCTAAAATCGGCATTACGGTAAAGTGGCCCACTAAACCAATAACAACGGCTTTGGGGGTTTTAATTACTCCGGCAAAATCCCTTAGGCTCATTTCGGTACCCATACCAAACATGATAATTTGGATTAGGGGGGTAATTAATTTTGAAAATTTAAAGCCATTAACTTCAATAAAAGAGGCGGGGTATTGCAGTGCCAATACCACTACAGCAAAAATTATCAGGGTAAATGCAAAACCTTTAAGTACCGGGTTACCACGAAACCCAATTGATAAAGCCACAAAGAAGGCAATTAATAGCGGGCTTCCTATTTCATAGTTCCCACCTAATAACATTATGAGCGATGCAACTAAACACACCCCTGCTAGTATCAATGCTGATTTATAAATATTCATTTAATTTAGTTTAGTTAAGCTGCTGTTTACAGAAGCAATTGGTTTATAAATGCTGCAATTATACAACATCTTTAATAAATAGAAAAGCCGGGTTGAATTATCAACCCGGCTTTTTTAAAACTAATTATTATTCAAAGAAAGGTACGCCAGCTACAGCATATCTTTTCATTCCTTCTTGGTTAACATCAACACCAATACCCGGTTTATCAGATACGGTCATGAAACCTTTTTCAATAAATGGTTTGTCATAGATAACCATATCTTTCCACGCTTGTTCGGTGTCGCTTTTTGTTTGCCACTCTAAAATGTGGAAATTAGGTACCGCAGCACAAACGTGTGCAGAAGCCATAGCGCCAACCATGGTACCTACCATGTGCGGAGAGAATGGTGTATAATAAGTAGCAGCCATGTTAGCAATACGCTGACCTTCGCCTAAACCACCGCATTTTTGCAAGTCGGGCATGATGATATCAACCATTGTTTCTGAAAGCAAACGGCTAAAACCATAAGTAAGGTAAACGTTTTCACCACAGCAAATTGGAGTGCTGGTTTCGCTGGTGATGGTTTTGTATATTTCAGGATTATCTGCAGGAATAGGTTCTTCTAACCACATCAGGTTAAAAGGCTCTAACGCTTTAGCAGCTTTACGGGCCGTAGGCGCATCATAACGACCGTGCATATCGCAGGCAATGTCAACTTTATTTCCTACTTGTTTCCTGGCGGCAGCTATTGAGTTAACCATTCTATCAATTTCCATTTGGCTGGCAGTCCAGTTAGTACGATCCCATTTATTTGGGTCACCGGCTTCGTCAAGGTCAAATTTCATAGCAGTATAACCACGATCAACTACATCTTGTGCAGCTTTAGCAAAAGATTCAGGCGTTTTCTGGCCTACTGCATAAAACTCAGTATCGCAATAAACACGTACCCTATCACGAAATTTACCGCCTAATAACTGGTGTATTGGTAAACCCAATGCTTTACCGGTCAGATCCCATAAAGCACATTCAAGAGCGGTTAAGGTAGCAACAAAAGTACCTGCCTGCGCACCACCAAAAACGCCACCTTTACGGATTTGTTCGAAAATCACATTTGGCTTTAAAGGACTTCCTCTCATTACACTGCCAGCCATACGTTTTAGCAAGTAATAGCTACCAGCGCTGGCATCTACAGATTCGCCCCAAGCTGTAATGCCCTGGTTGGTTTCTAATTTAACAAACATACCACCTTGCCTGGTATAAGCAACTTTAACTGCTGTTACTCTAAGGTCAGCTGGTGCTGACATCATTGAGGTTCTTTCTTTTGCATCCTCTAAGCCGTTTCCAAAAGTTTGGATCAATGGCGTAGCAGCTAACGCAGTGGCACCTATTCCTGCTTTAGTTAAAAACGAACGCCTGTTTTGTTTTGTTGACATGATATTTATTTTATATATGAGTAATTTGTTATTATTTAGTGTACACCGTTAATACTACGAGCTGCAATTATTTCATCAACTTGTTTTTTAGCAACAGGAAGTTTCATTTTCTTGTCTTTAGCTGCAGCCTTTAACCATTCAAGATAATCCGCGTTAATAGCAGCTGTCCAACCCGCGTCCATTTGTCCGGAAGTATATTTACCTTCAGCGGTACGGATATGAGCAAACATATCTTCCAAACGTGTTCTTTCAGATGAAGTTACTACTCTTTCAGCCAGATGTGGAGGTATAAATATAACCACTCCTTGTTTACCTAAAACAACATCACCCGGCATAACCGTAACCTGGCGGATACGTGTAGGTCCGTTTACACTCATGATCATGGTGTTCATATCGCCATTACCATTGTGAAATGTTGGCGAATAACTTGTTATATATGAAGTAAAACCACCAAATTCTTTTAGGCCTTCCAAATCTCTAACGGCTCCGTCATATACTATACCGGTACCTGTTTTTCTATAAATGTCAGCAGCTACACGGTCGCCAATTGTTGGGCCATTTTTGTGTATGCCAAATTGATCTGCCACGTATACATCGCCTTTTTGCAATTGCTCTACTCCCCAAACGTTTTGTCCTTTAAGGCCAGCCTTTTTACCACGATCTTCTATTGCTTTCCATACATCACCACGATAAGGCATAAATGTAGTTGTAAAAGCACGTCCAACCAGTACACTATCAGGATTGATGATAATAGGCCAATCTTCTGCCAGTTGATAACCGTAACTGCGGGTACCCATAGTGGCCCAGGCCTCCTCAATACTCACATCTTTCATACGTGCGATAATATCATCCGGTACTTTTGGCCTTCCATCAGGAAAACGTTCGCCCTTCCATTCCGGGGTTAAATAGATAAGCTCTTCTTTTGAGAATTGCTGCTGGGCACTGCTATACAATGGCGTCATGCCTAAACAAGCAAGCATAAATAATCCAACGGAATAATATAATTTCATAAATTATGTTTCGGTGTTAATTGGTTAAGTCACTAAATTTAGTAACACTTTTCAAATTAAGCAACAAAACATCTTATATACCCACAAAATCACCTGTTATTTTTAACAGTATCAAAATTATTACAAATTTAGACTACGCTAAACATAACCAAATATAACTATTTATATAATTTAAATATCTCATTTACAATATTTTATCAATTTTCAATAAGTATGTTTGACCATTTTTTGTTGTGTCCAACTACGCAAATTATTTGAAACAAAAAAAACACCGGTCTGTTAAAACCGGTGTTTCAATATCGTGTCGATTACCTGGCTCTTTTAGGGTTAAAAGCTACCAGGTATTGCATACTGACATTATCAGCAGTATCAAATTTTCTTTCTATATCATATTTCGCATCAATAAGCTTATTCTTAACCAGCCTTACTAACTTTAATAAAGTTTCGGGCAGGGCTTTAACCGTAACTGTTGGGTAATACTTTTTTTCAAGCGCTGTTTTTTCTAATGCGGTTACCAGGCTCAACTCCCACCCCTCATCACCTTTGAATCCATATTCAATAGCACAATTATTCAAATCATATACATAAGTCATGGCCTTGTATTCAATTGTTTCGTTTTTCATATTGTTATTTCTTTTTAGGAATGACATCAATTTTCGATACCGATTTTTTCCCCGACTGATAATCAGAAGGCGCACCTTTACCAACCGGGTTTGGTAATTTCTTCTTGTCTCTTCCGGGTTTGTCTTTACTCATAAATTTGATTTTTTTATTGTTAAAATTTTGCAAAAAAAGTCAGCAATTGATAAGCCTTCTTTTTAGCTATTTTTTCAAAGCTGTTATTGCAGTTAATTACTAAATGGTAATGGGTTTTTAACAATTTTACAGCCTAAATTTTTTAAATAAAATATATAATTTTTAGTCATATATTTTTTTGAAAATACCATTTTTTGCTTTTTACAATATAGCATAAATATTTGATTATTAGATAATTTTAAAATTTATTTAAATTATAATTTTTACACAATACTAAAGCTCTGCTTATGATGATTTTACCTAAGCCAGGCATTGAAAAAAACCCACATAAAGCCATTGTTGATATCTTACTTAACCATACCTGCCTATTATATTTTAACTTAGGACGTTGTTGTATATTTTTAATATTATAATGAAGACCCGCCTGTTAAAAATCCTATCAATTTTCTTTCTTCTTTTTTTGGCATCATGCAGCGAGTACAATAAGGTTCCATATTTCCAGGATTTGGACAAAACAAAAACAACCAATTCATTAATAAATAATTACGCACCGCTAAAAATTCAGCCGGGCGATTTATTAGGGATTAATGTATCGGGAAACAAAGAGAGCATGGCATCCCTTACTTTATTTACTGATATACCTTCGAGCCCCTTATATGGTTACAAGGTTAATTCGGCGGGCGAAATCAAGTTACCACTTATAAACACAGTACAGGTAGCTGATCTGAGCACCGAAGAAGTTAAGGCTAAACTTACTGCAGCGCTAAGCCCTCTTATTGGCGGTTTAAATGTTGATGTAAGGATAATTAATTTAAAAATATATGTATTAGGTGATGTAGCGCGTCCCAACGAATACACTATACAAAACGAAAAAATAAACATATTACAGGCATTGGCACTTGCGGGCGATTTAAACATTACTGCAAAACGGGAAAATGTATTGCTTTATCGTGAAGAAAATGGTGCAAAACATGTGTACCCGGTTGATCTAACAACAAAGAAACTTTTTGACCTACCCTATTTTTATTTAAAAAACAACGACATTTTGGTAGTTGAACCAAGCAGTAAAAAAACAGATCAGGTGGATACTAAAGGTTACCGTACAGCAACTTTAGCATTATCTGCATTGTCTGTTTTAAGTTTAATTGTATCTGCTCTATTTCTAAATCGTAAATAAATTTATGGCTGCAGAAACGATAAGAGGACCTGTGCCCCCACGCAAGGTTTCTAAAAAGGACGAAGTAATAAATTTAAGAGCAATAATTGTTTCTTACCTAAGTTATTGGCCCTATACAATAGTTAGTGTAATACTCTGTTTTGTATTAGCTACGCTATTTTTAAAAAGAATAAAGCCCAATTATCAAATAAAGGCAACAGTTGTATTGCAGGGTAATGCCAATAATAAAGCAAACGACCCTAAAACAAACCAGGACATTAATATATCCAATACCATCGCTGTAAATGTTGAGGATGAAATTGAGTTTTTAAAATCACGCACTTTAACTCGTTTAGCTATTGACAGTTTGCAGTTGAGCGTAACATATACGCTTAAAACTGTACCTGTAACCGATCCATTATATGATAAATCACCTATAAAATTTCATTCTATCAATCTTAAAGAGGGAATAGATAACCAAAATTTTGAAGTTGTCATCGAAGATAACAACACCTATATTATTAAATTTAAAGATAAGCAAAAGGAATTTTCATTTGCGGATACCATAAATACTGAAATTGGTAAATTTAAAATAAGCCCTACTGCCTATATATCCAAATATATAGGCTCGACAATAAATGTTGACGTAGTAGATCCGAACTTAAGTACTACTTACATTTTGGACGCACTTGAAGTAAAACAAAAATTCAAGCTGGCATCAACAGTTGAACTTTCGGTTAATGACAAAACCTATCAGCGTGGGCAGGACTACCTGGATGTATTGATATATTTTTATAACAGGGCAAAAAACATTGAGAAAAATTTAAATACCAGAAATACCTTAATTTTTATTGACAAACGCTTAGACTCTTTGCGAAAAGAGTTGGATGAAGCTGAAAACACCTATGAAAATTTTAGAAGCAAAAGGAACATCACAGATATTAATGCCCAGGCTCAAATATACAGGCAAAACCAACAAAACAATGCCAATGCCTTAAACCAGGTAAACGTACAATTAAATGTAGTAGGCGAAGTTGAAAATTATGTTAACTCATCTTCCCAACTATCGCGAAACCCGTCAAGCATAGGTATTCAAGATCCCGGTTTGATTTATCTCATCCAAAAATATACCGACCTGCAACAAGAGAAGGCAAGGATGTTAAAAACAACTCCTGAAAAAAATCCTGTATTTGACCCTCTTAATGCTCAAATTGAAGCGGCCAGAGCTTCGATAAGGGAGAATATAAGAAATATTAAAGCTTCTTTACAAGCGCAAAAACAAAGTTTGCAATCACTTGATGCACGATATACAGCTGCCATACAAAGCCTGCCCGGCGAAGAACGAGCCCTTAATGCTTTAAGGCGCCAACAAACCGTCAAAGAAAATTTATATAACTTTTTATTACAAAAACAGGAAGAATTATCTCTTACTGCATCAACAACACTATCAAGCGCTACCATTGTTGACAGAGCTTATTCAACACCATTAAAAGGTACTTCAAGAATGATAGCCTATGCAGGCGCATTAATGATTGGTTTAATTTTGCCAGGGGTATTTGCCATTATGCTATATATAATACGTAATAAAATTACCTCGACAGTGGACATTGAAGATTTGGGGATACCTGTTATAGCACAAATAAGCAGGATAAAGAAAAAAATACCATTAGTGTTCTTATCTGCTAAAAAGAAAAACACCATTAGAATTATTGAACAATTTAGGGCGTTACGTAATGAATTGTATCATCTGCACGGCGCTACCGGAAACAGTAAGGGACATGTAACTTTAATAACCTCAACCATTAGCAATGAGGGCAAAACATTTATAACCACGAATTTAGCAACAGCATTAGCGAGTGCCGAAAAGAAAACCATTGTTATTGAAATGGACCTGTATAAACCACATTCGCCGGAAATATTGGGAGTATATGCAAATAACCCGGGTATTACCGGCTATTTAAGACACCAGGCGCAAATGCAGGATATAATAATCCCTACTACTATATCGCCAGATCTGGATGTGATACAGAGTGGTGTATTTGTTGATAATTATTCAGAACTATTGGAGCAGCCCAAATTAGAAGCTTTGATAACATGGCTTAAATTGCGGTATGACCATATTTTGATCAAAGCTTCGCCAATGCATTTAGTAAATGATGCCACCATTTTAAGCGCTTTGTGCGATGTTACTTTATATGTTGTTTGTTATGACTATTCTTCAAAAGCTCATTTGCCATTTATGAAAAAGATATATTTGGATAAATATATGCCTAAGATGAGTGTTATATTAAATAAGGCAGAAATAAAGTAAATTTTCAATAAACATTCATTCACATATTAGTGCCTGACAACTATGAGGGATTGGCTTAAATTACTTTATTACAAATTGCTTTACATGAAAAAGCATGTAAAATTTGATAGGCTGGTAACCTTAAATACAAATCATTATTTTGAGGGTTGGAACGCGATTGGTAAAAATACAGAAATTTCATACACCAGCCTGGGGTTAGGCACCTATGTATCTGATAATTGCATTATCAGAATGACTAAAATAGGTCGTTTTTGTTCAATAGGCAATAACGTGCAAATGGGTATAGGTACACATCCAACCCAAATATTTGTATCTACTCATCCTGCATTTTTTTCAACCAGCAAGGTTTGTGGATTTTCATTTACAGAAAAAAACACCTTTGAAGAACTAACTTACATCGATCCTGACAGGAAATATGTATTATCAATAGGTAATGACGTATGGGTAGGTAGCAATGTTATTTTTACAGACGGTTTGCATATTGGCAACGGTGCTATAATAGCTGCTGGTGCAGTGGTTACCAAAGATGTTCCTCCTTATGCTATCGTTGGAGGTGTTCCGGCAAAAATTATACGTTATAGGTTTACAGAAGAAGAGATAAAAAAATTAAATTCTATCAAATGGTGGCAATGGGATATCGACAGGTTAAAACAACAAAGCCATTTATTTAACAATATAAATGAGTTTTTAAAAACTACTCAAGCCGGGTAACATGAATAATGTCATTACCATTATTTTTTTATTGTTAGCATCAAAAGGATCTTTTTTGTACACTTCAAATGCAAGCTGGTTTGTAATACTTTTTCTTTATATCGGGATAGGTTTACACTATAAACGCTTCACTTACTACGATCTTAGGGTTATAGGAACTTTTTCATTAGTGTTTTTATCATTAATGGTTTTCAGGTATTACTTTTTAAATGATTTACCCTTAAGATACTTGTTAACCGATGTGTTGTTTTTGGTAAAATACATGTTTGTATGTTTTCTGTACTGTGCGTTGCTCAAAGAAGAATCTATGATATACTTAGTAAAAGTTATCTATTGGGGCGCAGTAATATCAATACCATTGTACTTTTTTCAACTTGTTGCAGGTAACGTGTTGTACACTATAGGAAGAAGTTTACCGCTTGCACAAGACATTAATCATTATTCAAACATTTATATATTTACTTACGTACTGGGACACTGGGACCGTAACTGCGGATTTGTTTGGGAGCCCGGTGCCTACGGCTGCTTCTTAAACATAGCGCTAATGATTAACCTGGCGCAAAACAGGTTTGTTATTGATAAAAAAAGCATTTGGTTTGTAGCGGCTATTATTACCACATTATCAACCACCTCATATTTGGCCCTATTAATAGTTATGTTAATGTATTATAGGGCAAACGGTGGTAAATTTTCTAAAATAATATTTATTGGGGGCCCAATGATGGTGGCATTAGCATTTAACCTCCCCTTCTTGTTTGACAAGATATCTAAAATGTATGTACACGATATGAATGATATAGATAATATTCAGTTTTTGAGCGAATATTATTTAGATGTAGGCGGTGAATTACCTTTGAATAGGTTTTCGAGTGCGGTATATTTATGGGATCTATTTGGTATTCACTTGCTCTGGGGAGTTTCCAACCCTTACCAGGATACGGTTACTATATTAAAAAACGTAAATATTTCAAACGGCATTATAGATTTTTGCGCCAAATTTGGTGTAATGGGGTTATCATATCTACTTTATAATTTTGGAAAATTTTTTAATTTATTCGCCAAAAATGCCGAGCTTACTATATATAGCGTATTAGTAATACTTACCTTAAGTTTTGGCGAACCTATATTGATATTGCCTATTGCCCTGATATTTTTATTTGTAAATTATTATATAAATGAAGAAGACATGGTTTACGATGACCGCGTTTATGAAGAATTGGAGCTTAATTAATTTTCAATGCTAAACGTATTACTTTCAGCATTTGTATGTGAGCCCAACAAAGGATCTGAATCCGGAAACGGTTGGAACTGGGCCTATTATCTTTCAAAAAAAGGATTTGAAGTGCATGTAATTACCACCAGCCTGGGTAAGGCAGCTATTGAGAAAACATTGATTGAAAAAAACATAACCAACTTGCATTTTCATTATGTTGACCATACTCCATTTTGGAAAAAAGCATTTTATTGGAATGTAGCTACCATGTATACTGCCTACTTATTATGGCAGCGGAAAATATATACGGTAGCAAAACATCTGCATAAAACCAAGCCATTTGATGTAGTACAACATGTTACCTGGGGAAGCGTAAAAATGGGATCGATGCTATATAAGCTTAAAAATACCCGGTTTATTTATGGCCCTGTTGGCGGTGGACACAATGCTCCGCCTCAATTTAAAAGATATTTTTTTAATGAGTGGAAACGCGAGTGGTTAAGAACAAATGTGGGTAAATTTTTCTCGTTGGTAAATCCGTTAACCAGGCCTACTCTATCAAACGCCTATGTGGTTTTAGCTACCAATAGCGAAACTGTAGACTATGCTATAGCCAATGGTGCAAAAAATGTTCATTTATTTATGGACTCTGCATTGCCTGTTGATTTTATACCATCTTCACTGCCCGAAAAAAACAACAATTCAGTTAAATTTTTATGGGTTGGTGGTATGTGGGCGTTTAAGGGCATAGCATTGGTATTAGAAGCCTTTGCATTAGTTCCGCATAATATAAGGGAGCAGTTACATTTAAAAATTGTTGGCGACGGCCCTTTTATGAGTCAATTAAGGGAATTAGTTATTCAAAATGGTGTAGAAGATATTGTTACTATTTGTGGGGCATTACCCTACGATACCGTAAAACAAGAATATAATAATGCCGATGTATTTATCTATTGTAGTTTAAGAGACTCCTGCCCGGCTCAGTATTTAGAGGCATTGGCTTATGGACTGCCTATTATCACGCTAAACATGAATGGTGGTAAAAACTTTTTACCGCATAACACAAGCATATTGGCATCGGTTGATCAACCAACTGATGCGTTAAAGGAAATCAGTGACGCCATTATAAAGCTTACTACCTCAAAAAACATAAGACAAGAAATGAGCAAAAATGCCTATGATTTTGCTAAACAAAACACATGGGACCTTAAAATAGACTACATTGTAAATAAATTTTACTATAATTAACTATTAAAACTCTAATTGAATTTTATAGGCCCTTGTAAATAATGACGACCAAGAAATTAAAAATTGCCGCTTTAGCAAGTTCATTTAACAGGCTGCAAAAAACAAGCGCTTTTTTATCAAGCCTATTTCAACAAATCATACCTGAAAATTATATACTTGACGTTTACTTATTAGATGATAAATCGCCTGATGGGACCGGCGACTTTGTAAGACAAAATTTCCCTACGGTAACAGTTATTGATGGTACAGGCAGTTTATTTTGGGCCGGCAGTATGCGTACTTTATGGAAGTACGCCAATGAAAGTAAAGATTACGATTTTTTTTTATTGCTAAACGATGATGTAAAATTATTTGATGGCGCTATACATAATCTGTTAAAAGCATATACCAAATTAAACCAATCGCCTGCAATAATTGTAGGCACTGTACACGGTTTTACTGAAGATGATATTACCTACGGCGGCCGTAAACTTTTGAGCCGTATTACCGGCGACAGCTATATTGTTATACCCGATAAAACAGAATTAAAGGAATGTGAATTTGGCAATGCCAACATTATGTTGGTTGATAAAGCCACTGTAAATGCTATAGGTATTTTAGCAGAAGATTTTACTCATGGTGTGGCAGACTACGATTATACCATGCGCGCAATTGAAGCCGGAATAAAAGTTTGGGTTGCACCGGGGTTTTACGGCTTTTGTGAATGGGATCATGGATTACCGTGGCTATCGGGTAAGCATTCGCTAAAAGAAAGAATAGCGTATTTATATAGTCCTAAAGGATTGGCCTATAAAGAATACCTGCTTTATATTAAAAGGCACTTTCCTTACATGTATCCTGTGTTGGTATTAAAATTATGGGGCAAGACGCTATTACCCGCCATTTTTGATTTCTATAAGGGTAAAAAACAGTGAAGATTTTAATATTAAATAATGATTTAAGAGTATATTGGAAAAGGCGTATAATCTATCTACATCAATTCCTGGCCATGCAAAACATTCAATTTTTTGCTGTAGAGTTATTTGGTAAAGGATCGCCGTATGCTTTTGACCCTTATGACAATAAGGAGAATTGGTGGTCATGCTTATTTCCGGATAACAACTTTTCAGAACTGTCCAAAACCACCATTACCAAAAAAATATTTGATAAGTTAAATGAGATCAACCCGGACGTTGTTATAGGCGGATCAATTGTATTTTTTTCGGGCGCGATAGGTTTACGCTGGGCCAAACAACATAAAAAAAAGTTTGTAATGTTTGATGATGGTAAACCATCAGACATCAAAAGAAATATGGTGGTGCAGTTTGTTAAAGATACACTTATTAAGCAAGCAGATGCTTTATGGCTACCATCTGCCGATTATGATTCTGAGTACCCCTATTTAGATTCTGACACGGTAATATTTCATGGGTTTAACTGCATAGACAATGACCAGTTTAGGTTTGAAGATAAAAAAACACTTGATCATAAAACCATTGTTTGTGTTGCCAGGCTGGTGCCTATTAAAAATATAGATAACTTATTACGAGCCTGGAAAATTGTTGAGGATAGTGGAAGTGGTTACAAGCTCAATATCATTGGGAATGGCCCGCTTTACGACCAACTTACTCAACTGGCATCATCATTAAATCTAAAATCAGTTATTTTTTCAGGAGCGATAAGTAATAGTGACCTGCCGCTACATTTATACAATGCTGATGCTTTTGTATTACCAAGCTATTCAGAAAGCTGGGGGTTGGTAGTAAACGAGGCTATGGCAGCAGGCTTGCCTGTTTTATTAAGTAATAAGATAAATGCGGGCCAGGCATTATTGCAAGAGGGTATTAACGGCTATAGCTTTAACCCTGATAATGTGAATGAGATTGCAGATAATTTGTTAAAATTTATAGCATTAGATATTAGTGCAAAAAAAGAAATGTCTGATAATTCATTAAAAATTATAAACACTATGAATTATCAAAATATGGGGCAAGAACTTTTAAATGCCATGGATAAAATAAATTCTAAAAAAAATAAAAAACCGGGTATTATAGCTTCCATTTTCATAAAACTATGGAGTGGAAATTATAATACAACCGGATGGGACAAGTTATAATTTGATATATGTAAACTAATTATTATATTTCTAAAACCTTATCTTAATACCATTATGTTTAAGCGATATACGTTATTTATATGTCTTGCTCTATTAACTGCATTAGTTGCTTGTAGCAAGTTTTCATCAGATAGTTCTGATTCATTATCAAGCACAACAATTTTAGAAAAAGCCAATTCACAAAGCGAAATTAGCATTGCAGATACCGTTGTACCTGCTGATGCAGCAAATGCAAAAAAGTTTGGAGTAGTTGGCGATGGTGTTACTGATGATACAGAAAAGCTTCAAAATTTAATTAATACCCAAACAAAAATCTTATTGCCTGCAGGCACATATATTATAAATAAGGTTTTAAACTTACGTTCAAACGTTAAAATATACGGCGCTACCGGTGCAACAATTATGGCAGGCAACAAAATGAGTGGTGCTTTGTTAACAAATGGCCACTTTTTTTATTTAGACAAGGCTGATAACTGCCTTATATTCAACTTGATTTTCAAAAAGTCGTCGCAATCATTTACTCTTAAAGAATGGTCAAACGCTTGCATTTTTGCTTCAAATAGTAAGGGCACAAATGTATTGTCCAATACATTTAATTTCAATTTAAATTATGGTAAACAAGGTTTAGAAGCAGTTTGGTTTACCGGTAGCGAAACAACAAATACCGTAATAAAAGGAAACAAACTATATACCGTAGGTATTGAGTATGCCGAAGCCGGAGCAAGCAGATCACTGGTACAAAATAATTACATTAAAAACGCCCATGGTATTGCTATAAATGCACATGGAAATAACACCTCTGTATGTGCCGATAATATAGTATCTGATAACGTTATTGAATATCCCGGTAACATGGGAATTGAGGATTGGGGTAATACATCCGGCACAATTATTAAAAACAACATTATATCACATACCGGGCAAGATCCGTTACGAAGAGATGATGCTATGGGTATATCGGCAGTTGGCTCACGACCACAAATATTAAACAATCAGATAACTGATGCATGGATGTATTATATTGAGATAGGCGGTAACTCAAACAAAACTGTTGACGGAAATATAATAAACGATACCCGCGGGTTGGCTACAGGTATCATTATAAATTATACAGATACCTCGTCAATTAACCAGGCCAATACAAATAATAAGGTAACTATTACAAACAATCAAATATTTAACTGCGAGTTAGGTGTAAACTACTATGGCAGTAATAATATAAATACCCTATTGCAATCAAATACTTTTAAGAATCCAAAAGTATCGGCTGTTAAGTTTGATAGTGATGCAGCTATAATTGATGCCGATGTTAGCAATAATAATGTATCCATTACAGACCCTACTACAAAAACTCGTTCTATTTTTGTGGCTTATACACGTAAAGCACCTAATGCTGTAAAACATAGTATTTCCTTTACCAATAACAATATTGTGTATGAAGCTACAGCCAGGGGCAGTACAGCCGAAGAATATGCATTTTATTTAGCCACTAATAATACAAGCATAAAAAATAACATCATTCAGTCGGCGGTTACTAGTTTATATGCTGTAGGTAATTCATCAAACAATAAATTAAATCTATACTTTACAAACAATAAATTTAGTGGGGTAAAAAACGATTTAAGCCTGTTTAACTTATTGGAAAATTCCGGTAACGTGATAACTAAATAACATATAGATTTATCTTTCAATTTATAAGAGTTTTATATAGCTTTATGGAATATTTTTTATGTCGATAAGGACTGGGTTAATTGTAAACGCGGATGACTTAGGTTTAAGTAAATCTGTTAATGAAGCTATTCTATTTTGTTATAAAAAGGGCTATATCAATAGCTCATCTATAATAACCAATACGCCTTTCTTTGATGAAACCGCACAATTAGTTAAAGACAACGAGGTTATAATTAACCTGGGTGTACATATTAATTTTGCTGAAGGTAAACCTATTACAAATTTTAAATATGCCGAATATTTAAACCACAATGGTGAATGGGATTGGGAAAAAACAAAAAAATACTCTAATTCTTTAAACACAGAGGTTAAGAACGCTTTCCTCACTGAATTATATGCACAGGTTGATAAGGCATTGTCGGCAAATCTGAATATAACTCATATTGATTCGCATTATCATTTACATATCTTGCCATGCTTTTATGACCTCTTTATAACTGCTGCAAAAAAGTATGATATCAAATTACGTTTGGCTCAATTATCACATGAGCAAAATGCTGTAAAATATCTGTATAGGCTATATATCAATAGCAAGATCAAATTAAATAATCATAACTATTCATCCAAATTTGAAAACCTAGGAGAGTTTTTAAAAGTTTTTCCGAAAAATAAGGATCTAAATATCGAATTAATGGTACACCCCCAGTTTGATATATTAGGCAACCTTACTGATAGTGTTGACGCAATAGGATTTAACGAATGGATAAATTATGCATCGCAAGATGTTTATAAATTAAAAACATACTAATATCGCTATGTTTCTATTTCCCCAATCGGTGGTGTATTTTCCACATACACTTCATTACAAGTAACTAAAACAAGTATAAGATGCCTTAGGATTGATATTTGCATTATTCATAAACAAATGTTAATATAATGTTTGCTGCCACTTTAAAAACCCAAAAATCTTCAACAGCTAAAATGATTGATTACTCTATTTACAAGGGTAGTCTTAACGAGATACGTTTTAATAAGAAAACTGTAATAAATACTATTAATCAATATTCATACATGGTAGCCGAGAATGATAACGAATTCAAATCGGCGTTATTGGCTTCAGATATATTACTTCCTGACGGCGTAGGCGTTACAGCAGCAATGAAAGTTTTGAGTAATGAAAATGTTAAAAAAATTGCCGGAGCAGATATCCACGTTCATATTTTAGAGAAATTAAATGCAAGCGGCGGCCGTGTATTTTATTTTGGATCTTCCGAGAATACTTTGAGTTTAATTGAAAAACGGTTAGCAAAAGAATATCCAAACATAACCGTTAAAACACTCTCTCCCCCATTTAAAGATACCTTTACTCAAAGCGAAAGCCTGGCTTTTGTAGCTACCATTAATAGCTTCAATCCCGATGCTTTGTTTATTGGAATGACAGCACCTAAACAAGAAAAGTGGGCTACTAAATATAAGGATGAATTAGATGCCAAAATTATTTGCTCAATTGGCGCCGTATTTGACTTTTATGCAGGAACTATAAACCGACCGGGCGATTTTTGGATAGATATGGGTTTAGAGTGGATGGTTCGGTTGGCACAAAACCCAAAACGCATGGCTAAAAGATACCTTTATTACGGCCCTGCTTTTATACGCGATATATTTAAGTTGAAAATGATGACACAATTAGTCTTACAAAAACAAATTATCATTAATAAAGCACATAAGTTTGAATATATATTTCCTAAATATAAAGTACAATCCTAATTAATTTGATTTTACCTTTTTTGAAGCCGTTTTCATTTAATGAAATGGCTTTTTTATTTGCCGGGCAACAAACAAGGTTAACAACCTTCATAATTAATATTCAAGGTTAATACCTACAACCTGCATTTTTTACTTTTTGAAATAATAATTTTAGAAATATCTGTCAGCATAGAATTTGGATAAAAAACAAAAAACCCTGTAAATTATACACTTACAGGGTTAATGATTTAAAAATCCGACTTTCGTCGGGATGGCAGGATTCGAACCTGCGGCCTCCACATCCCAAATGTGGCGCGATACCGGGCTACGCTACATCCCGAAAGGGTTCGCAAAGGTAAGCTTTAAAATTATTGCTGCAAATATTTTTAAAAAGAAGTTTAGATAATAATACTAACCGCCTCAATTATAGCTAATAAATTTTTGTATTAACTTTGCGCAAAAAAGCACTATTAAAGTAGCATCTTTGCAACAAGTGTATGACATTTAAGCAACAATTATATGACATTGGTTTTTTAATTAAACTTAGATGTAACTTCATGGTCAATTATAAAACCTATAAATACAAACGATGAAAAAGCTAATACCCCTGGCAATTTTGCTTTCTGTAAACTGCACAAAGATGTTTGCGCAGGATGATCTTGCAAATAAAAAATTTGAAAATATACAGGTTACTAACCTTTTAGCACCAGACAAAATAAAAATTGATGGCAATCTGACAGATTGGAACAACAATTTCCAGGCATATAATAAAGCCACCAAGCTTTATTATACCTTATCTAACGATGATAAAAATCTTTATTTAATTGTAAAGTCAATTGATCCTACTAATAATACGAAAATAGCTGCAGGTGGTATTACCTTAACTATTAATACAGACAATAAGAAAAAAGAGCAGGATGGTTATAGTGTAACCTTCCCATATGTAGCTCCTCCAGTACCTGGACAGCGTGGTCAACGCGGCGCCGGTGGGTTTGGTGGTGGCGCCGGTGGATTTGGTGGTGGTGGATTTGATAGAGGTGCCGGTGGATTTGGACGTAATAATGCTAATGACTCTGCAGCACTGGCAGCGCAGGCAGCAACACGCAAACAATTAGTTACTTCAAGCAAAGAAATAAGAGTTGCGGGATTTAAAGATATTACTGATAGTTTGATCTCAATATACAATGAGCATAGCTTAAAAACAGCTATTACTTATGACGCTCAAAACAATTATACCTATGAAGCTCAAATCCCACTTAAACTACTGGGATTGTCATTAGACAAACCTAAAGAATTTGCCTATAACGTTAAAGTTAATGGCAGGCAAATACCAAACTTCCAAAACAGAAATAATGATGGAGGCGGATTTGGCGGTCCTGGTGGCGGTGGCGGTGCTGGTGGATTTGGCGGCGGTGGTGCTGGTGGTGGCGGCGGAGCCGGTGGATTTGGCGGCGGCGGTGGTGGTGGTGCACGAGGCGGCGGCGGCGGCGGTGGTGTACGAGGTGCCGGTGGCGGCGGCGGAAACCGCGGCGGCGGAAATATAGATTTTGCAGAGTTAACAAGCCCAAGCGATTTTTGGGGAAAATACACTCTGGCTAAAAAGAATACCCCTAACAATTAAATATAACCTAATTCCTTACACAACATGAAAAAATTATTTCTTGTGACCGCTATGGTCATTGTTTCATTGCAATTATTTGCCCAGGAACCGATAAGACGACCTGTAACCCAAACTCCTGCTGCCTTACCACCTCCGGTGGACCTGAGAGAGGTAAGCGGCATTGTAAAAGACCCAACAGGCCAGGGTGCCGTTGGAGCAACAGTATTCTTAAAGTCTGACAAAGACAGTATGAAAGTTGCGGCTAATGAAGACGGCGTATTTATATTTAAAAATGTAAAAATGGCCACGTTTTTAATTACAGTAACCGGCGAAGGATATAAACCGAGCGTACGTAAATATGAAAACAATGACGCCGTACCAAGATTGGTATTGGATCCTATTGAACTTAAAGACGACAGGATATTACTTAACGAAGCTACTGTTAACGGAACCCCAAGTATATCATACAGAGGACCGGATACTGCGGTAATCAGAGCAGCCGACTATAAAGTTAGGCCAAATGCTACAGTAGATGAACTATTAAAAAAAGTTGAAGGAGTAGAAGTTGGTAATGACGGTAGCGTAACTTTCCAGGGTCAGTCTGTTACCGGAGCCAAACTTAACGGAAAGGATTTTGCGGGTGGTAACCTGGCACAAACTATACAAAACCTTCCGGCTGAGATAGTGGAAAACTTACAATTTATTGATGATTACGGCGACCAGGCTGCCAGGACAGGTGTCAGGGATGGGGAGCCGAGAAAAATATTGAACCTTACTACCAAGGCAGATAGATCTGTTGGGTTAACCGGCCGTGCAACGCTTCAGGCGGGCAGCCAGGGCCGCTATAATGGCCAGTTATCATTAGTGCGCATTAATGGCAATCAACAACTTAGTTTAATTGGCCGTGTGCAAAGAAATATTACCGGTATAGCAAGCTCTGGAGCTGATGGTGGCGGACGTGGTCCGGGTGCTACCGGCGGCGGCGGTGGTGGCGGTAATCCGGGTACAAGCTTTACCGCGGCACCATCACTTAGTTACCGCGATAACTGGGCTCCTAATTTAGAAGTATTGGCGAGTTTGACCAATAACTATAGCGACAATAATAGCAGAAGCCAAAGTTATGGTGAAACTTATTCAGTAAGAGGTAATGGTACCTATAACAGGAGCGGAACCAATAGTTCAACCTCTAAAGGATATAATGGTAGCTTTAGGATGGATTGGGATATTAACAAGCAAAATTACATGCAAATAACACCTACTTTTAGTACAAGTAGTTCTACAAGCAACAGTACTTCAACATCTGATGTTATTAACTTTTTCAATCCTGTTCAACACCAGGTAACCAGTACTATTAACAGTACAACAAGTTCAAATCCAAGTTATGGCATGACAGTGTTGTATCAGCATATATTTACCAAGCCTGGGCGTAATGTATCTATACAAACCAGCATCAACAGATCTGAAACTAATTCAGACCGTGACGCATTAAATAGTTATCGCTTCTATGCTAACGAATCATATAATCCGCCGTTTAAAGATTCATTGCCTCATACTTTGATCCAAACCAGAAACAGGAATACAACTTTCAGAACCAGTCTTACTTACGCTGAGCCTTTAAGCAAAACTTCACGTTTGGAGTTAAATGTACAGATGCGCAGATCAAATAACGTTAACTCTGCTTTAACATCTAATATAGATGATCTAAATGGTGGAGCAATAACGCCATTGCACAATCTGGATAATTTATTTAACTATAATATTACAGAATATCGTTCTTCATTAAATTACCGCTATACAGGCACTAAGTTTACTTTATTATTAGGTATACAAGCTATACCTATTGCATTAAATGGTACTAAACTTAACGCCGGCGTTGGCCAAAATGTGGAAACCTCTCAATCATATTTTATGGTTGCACCAAGGTTAACGCTAAACTATGCCTGGTCTCGTACCGAAAGATTGGATCTTACTTTAAACACTACAACTAACGAACCAAGTTTCAACCAAATACAACCTTTTACAGACAGGACCGATCCGCTTAATATAGTTATTGGTAACCCTAACTTGAAACCTTCACTAAGCAATAGCGTAAACTTAAGGTATAACAACTACCTGGCTAATTCAAAAGTTAGTATTTCAGCTTCTGTACAAGGTTCATTAACTAATAATTCGGTATCAACCAATACTTCACAGATCATATCATTAATTGATACTGCTGACGCTAGCAAAGGAAGTAAATCAATTAATCAAACAGAGTATGTAAACATAAATGGTTCCCATAACATCACAGGTAATTATAGCTTATCTAAACAGTTGAATAACCGCAGGTACAATTTATCATTGAATGGTGGTGTTACTTATGGCTATACCAATGCATTTAGTAATAATGTTGCTTACCATACTACTTCATGGAGCTTTAACCAACGTTTTGGGCCAAGGCTACAACCTACCGATAATATTGAGATAAACCCATATGTATCATATGTTTTAACCCGTCAATATTCTACAACCCGTAATGCAAAAGCAACTTCGTTACAAACCACAGCGTTGGCCATTGACGGACGCTTTTATTTCTTTAAAACATGGCAGATTAATTATAGCGCGTCAAAAAATTATGTTAGTGGCATAAGTGCAAGTCAGCAAAAAAATCCTTTAGTTGTTAACGCCGGATTTGAAAAAGAATTTGGGACAAGCAGATTTATTACGCTAACATTTAACGTATATGACGTATTCCACCAAAACTTTTTTGTTAACCAATCAGTTAGCTCAACCGGTACCAGTTACACACTTTCAAATGTCGATAGCAGGTATTTCATGGTGGGTGTGCGCTTAAACTTCCAGAAATGGACAGGTAGGCCAACCGGAAGAAACGGTCAGCCATCATTCAGAAGAGGCGACGGAAGTTTCATTAACTAACTACTAAATACTATTAAAAAAAGCCAATTGATATCTCAATTGGCTTTTTTTATTTACCTACTTTACCTACCCCATTATGATATAATTACTTTATTTTTGATATATGAATATTAATATATTGGCTTTTGGAGTAGCGAAAGATATTTTTGGAGGACCGGAAATAAGTGTACAGCTAACAAACGACGCTACGATATATAATTTAAAATATCTTTTAGAAGATAAATACCCACGGCTTAAAAAGCTGGCCAGTTATATGGTAGCGGTAAATGATGAATATGCTTTGGATGGTGACACCATACATGAGCGTGATGAAATAGCCATCATTCCACCGGTAAGTGGTGGATAACAGATTATTGGTGATCAAACAAATAGAAATATACGCTACTCCTTTAAACGTAACCAATTGCGTTGATTGGATAATGTCTCCACAGGCCGGAGGCATTGATATTTTTATTGGCTCTGTACGCGATACCACCAAAGGCAAAAAAGTTATACGCCTGGAGTTTGAGGCCTATAAAAACATGGCGCTAAAAGAAATGGAAAAGATAGCAGAGCAGGCATATTGTAAATGGCCAATTCAAAAAATACTGATCCATCACCGTACCGGAGTATTAGATGTTGGCGAAATACCTGTAATTATTGCAGTAGCGGCAGCCCATCGTGATGCCGCTTTTGATGCCTGCCGTTATATTATTGATACCCTTAAACAAACGGTACCTATCTGGAAAAAAGAAATATTTGAAGATGGCGAAGTTTGGGTTGCAGCACACCCTTAGGCGGTAGCCACCAGCTTATTTACACTCCTGTAAACATATTCATTATAAATATGCCTGCGTGCAAACCTGCCCGGCGAATCTGCATTAATTAGCTTTATATAAACTGCCTTAGGTACATCAAAATATTCGTACTCATTACCATCTAAAAAAGATATTTTTAATACTTGCGACCGATACTCAAAATCAGCAATTGCAGATGTGGTAGTGGTAATAGTGTACTCAGCAAAAGATTGATCGCGGGTTTCCGGCGCAATGCTCACCAAAAAATGATAGGCTTCAATAATGGTCTTGCTTTTTTCCTCGGCCTCCACCCTGCTTTCAGCACTATCCTGAAATTTATCAGGGTGCCAGGTTTTCATCAAATTCCGGTAAACAGATTTAAGCTCCTGCAGTTCCGCAGCTTCATTTACTCCTAACAGCTTCCTGTATTCAACAATTTTTTTCATCAATATAATTTTATTGTTGATGGTAAGTAAACCATATACCACTATCAAAATAATTTTGCAAAGGTACACTTAAATTTCTCCAATAGCTACAATGCTTATAAACCGGGTTTTATATTATATTCGTATAACCAATTAAAATCATGAAATCACTTACAGATCACTTTAAAACTCTTGCAGGCATGCTGTTTATTACCTGCTGCATATTAGTCTGTACATCTGCAAATGCTCAATCTGCCTCATCCGTATCAGATAGCATTCGCTTAAACCAATTGGGCTTTTATTCCAAGGGGCCAAAAATGGCGATAGTCCTTACAGACCGTGCTCAAAAATTTACAATTGAAACTCCTGCACATAAAACTATTTTTACCGGAACGCTTATACCCTCTGCAAAACCTGATCTATCCGGCAGAACCATTTACCAGGCCAGTTTTTCAAGTGTACAACAAAGCGGACATTATATTTTAAATGTGCCTGATGCAGGTTATAGTTACCCATTTACTATCAGTCCTGACGCATATGAAAAAGTGGCGACAGCAGCTATAAAAGGTTATTATTATCAACGGGCATCTATCCCCCTACTTGAAAAATATGCCGGCAAGTGGAATAGGGCCGCCGGGCACCCCGGTAATGATGTATTGATACATCCGTCTGCGGCAACAGATAAACGCCCCGCAGGGAGCGTTATTTCCGTTCCCAGGGGATGGTATGATGCGGGAGACTACAATATTTATGTGGTAAACAGCGGCATTACTATGGGCACGCTGTTTTCTTTGTATGAGGATTTTCCGGCACATATGAAGGCTATTAATTTAAATATACCCGAAAGCAACAACCAATTGCCTGATATACTGGATGAGTGCTTATGGAACCTGCGTTGGATGCTGGCTATGCAGGATCCTGACGACGGCGGGGTTTATAATAAGCTAACCAATGCATCATTTGACGGTATGATAATGCCCGATAAAGCTACTACCCCACGCTATGTGGTACAAAAAGGCACTGCTGCTACGCTTGATTTTGCGGCGGTAATGGCACAGGCAAGCAGAATTTTAAAACCCTTTGATAAGCAAATCCCCGGTTTGGCAGACTCATGTCTTAAAGCATCTGTAAAAGCCTGGCAATGGGCTTTAATTAACCCTAAAATGGCCTATAACCAGGATGCCATGAATAAGCAATTTGAGCCAAAAGTAGTGACAGGCGGTTATGGCGATAACAGGTTTGATGATGAGTTTGATTGGGCGGCGGCTGAATTATATATTACCACTAAAGATGAGAGTTATCTTAAAAATTTATCGTTAAATAATATCCGTATGTCTATACCATCATGGGCACAGGTACGGATGTTGGCTTATTATAGTTTATTGCGCAATCGAAACCAATTAACGCCTATTGTACAAGCAGCGGTACCTATATTAACTCAAAAACTAACAGCATTTGCAGATAGTTTGGCCAATCCTGCCACATTAACCGCTTACCAAACCGCAATGGGCCGCTCAAACCGAGATTTTGTATGGGGAAGTAGCTCAGTAGCCGCCAACCAGGGAGTTGCCCTTATAAATGCATATTTACTAACTCATAATCAGCAATACCTAAATGTGGCGTTAGCTAATTTGGATTATTTGCTGGGCCGCAATGGTACAAGCTACTCGCTGGTGACAGGTTTTGGGTATAAACCACTTATGCACCCACACCATCGCCAATCAGTAGCCGATGGAATAGTTGACCCAATACCGGGGCTTTTATCCGGAGGGCCAAATCCAAGTCCCCAAGATAAAATCCCTTTGCCATCAAAAATACCCAATCGTGCATACTCTGATAATGACCAGGCGTATGCGTCTAACGAGATAGCTATTAACTGGAATGCGCCTTTTGCCTATTTAGTTAATGCTATTGAAGCATTAAAGGCTACAGCCGGTTATACAAGCAAATAGCCTAAGTAAATTTAGGCTGTAACTGTGGCAATTGTACCATTAACCGTTACCGTATACGTTTTTAAATTAGTTGCTGCCGGACCTAAAGTTACCTGCCCAGACTGGCTAAACTGACTACCATGATTTGGGCAGATAAATTTTGCCTGGCCTGCATTATAATTAATTGAGGTACCCTCATGTGTACAGGCTACTTGTACAGCTGTAAATGAACTTGCAACATTACCTGATGCAATGCGCACGAGTATTACCCCATTTAAAACCTTGCTATCGCCAACATTTAATAAGCTGGTGTTAAGATCGGTTGTGAACACAGCTCCGCTACCGGGTGCAGGCGGGGGCGTACCTCCTCCCGGGTTAGGTGTAGGATCATTGCTTTTTGAACCACCGCAAGATGCCAGGCCACAACCTGTACATGCAATTAATACACCTAAACCTAATTTTGATATAAACTCTTCTCTTTCCATAAATATATTTATTAATTGTTAATAAGACCTTTCTTTCAGCAATACGCTGTTATTTAAATGGGGGTTGCTTTCCTATTAAAAAATTGATACAATAATGAAACGAGAAGATAAATGGCACTAATAAGTATACAAAAGTTACTGACAAGCATACACTTTTGACAGACGTTAATATTTTTTCAACATATTTTTTAGTTGAATTAATGTAAATGACACTTGAATTACTATTATAAAATAGCAACTCATTATCAAAATGATAGTGGTAATAAAGTATCCTTTTTTTGCTTTTACAAATATTAAGAGGCTAAAAAATTATGACATTGGCAAAGTATTTGCGCAGCTGCTGTTAATATTTTTAATAATATATATACAAAAAACAAAAACACGACAAATGAAAAAGTTAACAAAATTAGCAGCTGCAGCATTAACCGGTGTAGCGCTATTAATCGGAAGCAATGCAAAAGCACAAACTAACCCTTCAAGCGCATTTCGTTTCGGTATAGGATTAGAGGCTGGTGTACCAACAGGTAATGCAAGCAATGTTTCAAATTTTTCTTTAGGTGGTACCGCACGTTTACAATATGGCTTAACTAATGATTTAGCCTTAACCTTAACATCAGGTTATTATAATATGTTTGGGAAACATGTGGCCGGTAGCTCCACGATAAAATATGGCGATATAGGCATTGTACCTTTAAAAGCAGGTATAAAAGCTTTCTTTGCACAAAATTTATATTTCGGCGCCGAAGTAGGTGCAGGCTTTGAGACCAATAGTGGTGGTAGTACCAAATTTATTGCATCTCCTGCATTAGGCTGGGCCAATAAAACATGGGATGTATCTGCACGTTATGAAAACTTTGCCGGGCAAAACAATAATTATGGTTTAGTTGGCTTACGTCTTGCTTACGGCTTTAAGTTATAAATTTTTAATATGCTTACTAAAGGCCCTTTTTGTTTAGCAAAGAGGGCTTTTTAGTACTTGAAAATTCAATCGGGAAGAAGCCGATGAAAAATTATCAACAATAATATTTTTATCAATTGGCAGCAACAGATTGAACGATTGGTAAAAAATAAAAGTTAAATATTGAAAGATTAGAATATTAGCCGATATTTAATAAACCGCTACAAATAAAAAAATATACTTACTATTACTGTATTAATCATATCTTAAACCACTTTTTTGTGATATTGTTAAAAAAATGAAAGTCAGAGGACTTAACTAAACAAAAAATTTAATTAATTTGCCGATTGGGAAGGAACTGTTACTTTGGCGCATAAAGTAATGTTTAAAAAATTTACATACTTAATATAGGTTATAAGCTTATTCATGGTATTTTTACAAAAAATTTAAGCAGGGTTAATACATGGTTAAAAAATTACATGAGAAGATTGCTCAGTTTCAAGTAGCGAATATGCTGCGTGAAAAAGGATTATATCCTTATTTCAGGCCAATTGAGTCTGCACAGGATACTGAAGTGATGATCGATAATCATAGGGTGTTGATGTTTGGTTCTAATTCATACTTAGGATTAACTAATCACCCTAAAATTAAAGAGGCTTCTAAAAAAGCAATTGATAAATACGGAACGGGTTGTGCAGGATCGAGATTTTTAAATGGCACCCTTGACATTCACATCGAATTAGAAGACAGATTAGCAGCATATACAGGCAAAGAGGCTACAGTATTATTTAGCACCGGCTACCAGGTTAACTTAGGTGTACTTTCATGCATTACAGGCCGTAATGATTATTTGATATTAGACGAGTATGATCACGCCTGTATAATTGATGGCAGTCGTCTTTCATTTTCAAAAGTTATTAAATACGCCCATAATGATATGGATGATCTTAAACGTAAGTTGAGCATCCTGCCGGAAGAAGCGGTTAAAGTTATTGCTGTAGATGGTATATTCAGTATGGAAGGTGATATTGTTAAATTGCCTGAAATTGTTACTCTTGCCGATCAGTTTGGTGCTAATATTATGATTGATGATGCCCATAGCCTTGGGGTTATTGGTGATAAGGGTGCCGGTACCGCTTCGCACTTTAATTTAACTGACAGTGTTGATCTGATCATGGGTACTTTTAGTAAATCATTAGCATCATTAGGTGGTTTTATTGCTGCTGATCGTGATACGATTGATTATATTAAGCACCGTGCCCGTTCATTAATGTTTAGTGCAAGTATGCCTCCGGGTTCAGTCGCCAGCGTTATTGCAGCTTTAGATATTATTGAATCAGAGCCAGAACGTATTCAGAAACTTTGGGATAACACCAATTATGCCATGAAACTTTTATTGGACGAAGGTTTTGACCTTGGCCCTACCGAAAGCCCTATATTACCTATATACGTTCGTGATAACGAAAAAACTTTTGCTGTTACCAACCACTTGCAATCGTCCGGTGTTTTTGTTAACCCTGTTGTATCACCTGCCGTACCTTCAGATTCATCATTACTACGCTTCTCATTAATGGCCACACATACGTTTGACCAAATTGATGAAGCCGTTGAGAAAATAGCCAAAGCATTTAAAGATGTAGGTGTTGTCTCATCTGTAAAAGAAAGAATATAAATTTCTATACAAAATGCAGCTATATAACTATAGCTGCATTTTGCTTTATAGGCATTACAAAGTCCGCATAACCTAAATGAAAAAGATAATACCGGTTAAGTCAAAAAAAGAACTCTCAGCATTTATTGATTTTCCGCATGGCCTGTATGAGCATGATCCTAATTATGTGCCCGAATTATTTATAGCCCAGCGCGACTTGCTAACCAAACACCCTTTTCACAAACACAATAAACTACAGTGTTTTTTAGCTTACGATGGCGATAAGGTTGTGGGCCGTATAGCCGCTATATTAAATAATGCACATAATCAATACAACAAGGTTAATGATGGCTTCTTTGGATTTTTTGATTGTATAAATGATCAGGAAACCGCCAATTTGCTATTTAAAGCTGCAACAGACTGGTTAAAAAAAGAAGAAGTTACCGGCAAATTTTTAGGCCCGGTAAATTTCTCAACCAATGAACCATGCGGTTTATTAGTGGAAGGGTTTGACAGCTCGCCGGTATTAATGCAAACTTACAATGCACCTTATTATGCCCGGTTAATTGAAGGTTTTGGTTTTGAAAAAGATGTAGATCTTATAGCATGGCATTGGGATGGTAATAATTATGATGATAAATCGGTAAGGTTATTAAATGCTTTGCAGGAGCGTTTAAAACGAAATAACATTATCATCCGCAAGGTTGATCTTAAAAATTTTAAAGAAGAAACTGCTAAACTGCGCGAAGTGTATAACTCTGCATGGGATCAAAATACAGGTTTTGTGCCATTAACAGACGAAGAATTTGATTACCTGGCTAAAGACCTTAAATTAATACTTGATCCTGAATTTGCTTTGGTAGCAGAGCAGGAAGGTAAAATTGTTGCTTTTGGCCTGGCATTGTTGAATTACAATGAAATTTTCAAGACCATTAAAAAGGGCCGCTTATTACCTACCGGGATATTTAAACTATTATTTGGCAAAAAGAAGATACAAAGCTTGCGTATTTATGCATTAGGCGTTGTTGACGGGTATCGTAAAATGGGTATCGAGGCTGTTTTATATGGTACCATTATTAAAAACTATACTGCCAGGGGGCTTAAATGGGCCGAAGCCGGATGGACACTGGAAAATAATATATTAATTAACGAAGCAATTATAGCCATTAAAGGCGACCCTTATAAAAAGTACCGCTTATATAAAAAAGAAATATGAAAGAGCGGGTTTTAATAACCGGCGCAAGCGGATTTGTGGGCTATCATTTGGTTACTGAAGCTTTAAATAAAAATTTAGAAGTATTTGTAGCAGTAAGAAAGTCAAGCAAAATTGACCATTTAAAACACCTGGATATTATATATACTTCATTGGATTTTAACAATCTATCAGCGTTAAATAAAGAGCTTGAAGAAAAGCATTATGATTATATTATTCACGCAGCCGGAGTTACAAGGGCACGCACGGTTGATGAATATAATGAAATAAACGCTACTTATACTTATAATCTTGCCCGGGCTGCAGCACAAACAGGGCATGTGAAAAAATTTGTTTTTATTAGTAGTTTAGCAGCCGTTGGCCCTCTGAACGATATAGATGGCATTATTACAACAAATACAATACCTAATCCGGTTACTGCTTATGGAAAAAGCAAGTTATTGGCCGAGGAACAGTTAAGAAGTATTGATAATTTAAATTATACTATCCTACGCCCTACAGCCGTTTATGGCCCAAGAGATAAGGATATTTTTATTTTTTTTAAGCAGGTAGCCATAGGTTTTGAACCTTATATAGGCCAAATTGAACAAAAGTTAAGCTTTATATATGTTGCGGATTTAGCTAAGGCAAGTATAAAGGCTTTATTTGCAGGCGACCAAAAAACTTATATTTTATCTGACGATGGTTGTTATGACCGATATCAGTTGGCTAATTATATTAAAGCTGTTTTATTAAATAAAACAGTTAAATTTCATCTGCCTGTAAACTTTGTAAAAATGATAGCAGGTATAGCAGAAAAAGTGAGTTCTTTGACCAATAAAGCGGCTGTTTTAAATATTGAAAAACTTAACGAGCTAAAAGCTGTTAATTGGTCGTGTAATATTGATGCGGCTAAGGCCGATCTGGATTTTCACCCTGCTTATAATTTACAAACAGGGGTAGCAGAAACAATACAATGGTACAAAGCCAATAAATGGCTTAAATAATTTACATTTAATAAAGTAATACATATAATGAAAAGCAACATTAAACCTGCCAATGGCAAACTTGGTATATTATTACCGGGTTTAGGCGCTGTAGCAACCACACTTATTGCCGGTGTTGAAGCTGTAAAAAAAGGCATATCACAACCTATAGGGTCTGTAACTCAAATGGGCACTATCCGTTTAGGTAAAAGAACAGAAAATCGCAGGCCAAAAATTAAAGACTTTGTTCCACTGGCTGATTTAAATGATATAGTTTTTGGAGGATGGGACGTATATGAGGATAACGTATACGAAGCCGCTATGAATGCAGGGGTGTTGGAAGAAAGTTTATTAAATAAAGTAAGAGGCCCATTAGAGGCTATCAAACCAATGAAAGCTGCTTTTGACCATAACTATGCAAAAAACCTAACAGGTACCCACGTAAAAACTGGTACCCGTTATGAGTTGGCACAGCAAGTGATGGATGACATTAAAAACTTCCAGGCACAAAATAACTGTGAGCGTATTGTTTTAGTATGGTGCGGTTCAACCGAGGTTTACTTTGAATCATCAGATGTACATAGCACACTTGAAAAATTTGAAGAAGGGTTAAAAAACGACGATAAACTGATAGCACCAAGCATGATATATGCTTATGCCGCTTTAAAATTAGGTGTAGGTTTTGCCAACGGTGCGCCTAACCTAACGGTTGATATCCCTGCATTAATTGAGCTATCAAAACTTACCCAAACACCTATTGCAGGTAAAGATTTTAAAACAGGCCAAACTTTAATGAAAACTATTTTAGCACCCGGTTTAGCTGCACGTGCATTGGGTGTTAATGGCTGGTTTAGTACCAATATTTTGGGTAATCGTGATGGCTTGGTATTAGATGACCCGGATAATTTTAAAACCAAAGAGGTTTCAAAATTAGGCGTGTTGGAAGATATCCTGCGCCCGGAAGATAACCCAGAACTTTACGGTGATATATTTCATAAAATACGCATCAACTACTATCCGCCACACGGCGATAATAAAGAAAGCTGGGATAACATTGACATTTTTGGCTGGTTAGGCTATAAAATGCAGATCAAGATCAACTTTTTATGCCGCGATTCTATCCTGGCTGCTCCTATCGCTTTAGACTTAGCTTTATTTATTGATATGGCTAAACGTGCCAACATGAGCGGTATTCAGGAATGGCTATCATTCTACTTAAAATCGCCTCAAACAGCACCTGGTTTACAGGCCGAAAATGATATATTTAAGCAACTAATAAAATTAGAGAACACTTTACGCCATTTAATGGGCGAAGATCTGATAACTCACTTAGGACTGGACTATTACGAAGACCTGGTTGAGGATGTTGTTTCATAAATTAACTGCAACTGTTTTTGGAATTGGCTATATAGGCAAAGGCTCAGGAACGGTTGCAGCAATATTTTGCAGTATTTGCTGGTATATGGCCTGGGCAGGAAACTACCCGGGCCATATTGCCTTAATAATAACAGCTATTATAACAGCTTTGGGTATATGGAGCAGCAATAAAGTTGAACCACTTTGGGGTAAAGATCATGGCCGGGTTGTAATTGATGAAGTTGCAGGAATGTGCATTAGTTTGCTATTTATACCTGTAACCATTAATTATGTTGTGGCGGCACTGGTGCTTTTTAGGTTTTTTGATATTGTTAAACCTTTACATATCAAAAAAATGGAGGCTTTACCAGGAGGTTTTGGTGTGATGATGGATGATGTTCTGGCTGGAGTTTATGCCAATATTGTACTTCAAATTTTCCTGCTAATAAACCCGGTTCATTATTAAATTAACCCACCGTTTACAATATTATTATTTGACTTTTTGACCACAGTAAGAAATTCTTATTTTTTTTACCTTTGCCCATTCGTAACAATACTTTAATAGCAATAGTCAAATTGTTATTTAATTACGTAAAATTTATTTTACTTACTAAAGAGAGTTTGTATTGCACAAGTACATGAATTTTATAAATATTGATAAAAGGTTAATTTTATTAGCTTTCCTTTTACTTAGTACACTCCTACTACATGCACAAAATAGTGTAATAAGTGGCATTGTATCAGATGCTAATGATAAAGAGGCTCTTGAGGCTGTTACTGTTTCATTTCCAGGTACTACAATTGGTGTTCGTACTGACGAGGATGGTATGTATACGCTTAACAATCCGGGCAATTATACCCAAATAAAGTTTACTTATGTAGGTTATAAAGATCTTATTTTAGCGATTGATCCCGGGAAGGACACCGTGTTAAATATTAAAATGACACCCGCCGCTACCCAGCTTAACCAGGCAACCGTAAGCGGCACCAGAAATAGAACCCGTTATCGCAACAGAGATAACCCGGCGGTTGAATTGATACGTAAGGTAGTAGAAAATAAGGAAAAGAATCAGCCGGAGAATTACGATTATATTGAATACCGAGAGTATGATAAATTGCAGCTATCATTTAAAAATCTGGACCCTGCATTATCAGAGAGAAAGTTTTTTAGGAAATATAAATTTCTACTTGACAACAGAGACTCTACAACTGTTCCGGGCGTATCTTTATTACCGTGGTATTTAACAGAAAAATTATCACAGTATTATTATCGCAAAAACCCCGAAAAGGAAAGAACAGTTGTATTAGGTAAAGAAGGCGTTGATTTTGGATCGGCTATCGATAATGATGGTATAGAGCAATACTTGACCAGCCTATATACCAAGGTAGATATTTATAAGAATGATATTTTCATTTTTACAAGAAATTTAAAAAGCCCTATTGCCGATGATGCTCCCACCTATTATAAATTTTTTATTACCGATACTATAGTTGTAAATAATATTAAGGTAGTTGAGTTAAGTTTTACACCGCGCAATACACAAGATTTACTTTTTGAAGGTAAAATATGGATTACCCTTGATGGTAACTATGCCGTGCAGCGTGCTAAACTTGGCCTTAACAGAGATATTAATTTAAACTACGTGAAATCTATGACTGTTGAGCAGGATTTTGAACAAAACCCTGATGGCCGCTATCATTTAAGCCGTAGTAATGTATTAGCAGATTTTGGCTTTAACAAAAAGAAGGATAAGGGAATATATGGGATACGTACAGTAACTTATATGGACTATTTGGTTAATCAGCCAAGACAAGATACCGCCTATATTGTAAAGGCTGATGAGACCGAGTTATCTGATGAAGTAAAAAACCGTAGCGAAGAGTTTTGGGCTAAAAACAGACCGGAGAGCTTAAGCCCCGCCGAAGCAAATACTTATAAAAATATTGATAGCCTGCAAAATATGCCCGCATTTAAACGCACGGTTGATATTGCTACCTTGATATTAGCGGGCTACAAATCATTTGGTAAATTTGAAATTGGCCCTGCAAATACATTTTATAGCTTTAACCCTGTTGAAGGTTTAAAACTACGTTTTGGTGGGCGTACTACTCCTGAATTGAGTAAACGCTATTATTTTGAAACATACGCAGCTTATGGTTTTACTGATGAGCGCTGGAAATATTTTTTAAGTGGCACTTATTCATTTAATAATTCATCTATATATAGGTTTCCACAACATTATATCAGGGCAAGTTTTCAACGTGATACCAAAATACCGGGTTTAAACCTGCAGTTTGTACAGCAGGATAACTTCTTCTTGTCCTTTAAAAGGGGAGCTAATGATAAATATTATTACAATGATTTTTACCGGTTAGATTATGTGCATGAATTTGAAAACCGATTTTCATACAGTTTAGGTTTCCGCAACCTGAAACAAGCACCGGCTGGATCTTTATATTTTAACAACGCATTTGGCAGTAATCCAAGCATTACAACCACAGAGCTTGCACTTAATTTACGTTACGCACCTAATGAAAAATACTATCAGGGCAAACTTTACCGCACACCTATAAAGGGCCCCGATCCTATTATTAGCTTAGATTATGTTGCCGGTTTAAAAAATGTTTTTGGCGGCGATTATAAATATCATAACCTTCATTTACGCTTAGACAAGCGTGTATATCTGTCGCAATTTGGTTTTTCAGATGTTATAGTTGAGGGTGGTTATATTTTTGGCAAGGTGCCGTACCCCTTGTTAAATATATTTGCTGCTAACCAAACATTTGCCTACAACTTATATTCATACAATTTGATGAACTTTTTAGAGTTTGTAGCTGATAGATACACAACTTTAAATGTTGACCAACATTTTATGGGATTCTTTTTTAATAAAATACCATTATTCAAAAAACTAAAATTCCGCGAAGTGGTTTCATTCAAAGGAGCTTATGGTACTGTAAGTGATATGAATAACCCTAATTTGCAGCCTACATTATTTCAATTCCCGGTTACAAGCGACGGCAGGCCTATTACCTATGCTTTGGGTAGTACGCCATATATGGAGGGTAGTGTTGGTGTTGAAAATATTTTTAAATTAATACGTATTGACCTGGTACGAAGGTTTACCTATCTTGACAATCCCGGGGTTGCAAAATGGGGTATTCGTGCAAGATTAAAATTTGATTTTTAAACGTATATTGTTTAATAAAATGGAACAGCAAACATCAATACGTACAAACCTGCAATTGGGCATTTATAAAGTAATTGACCCTGTTGTTAAATTATTGATCAAATTAGGGTTAACTCCTAATGCGGTTACAAGCATTGGCTTTGTTTTAAATATTGGCGTTGCTATAGTATTTATAATTGGTGCAGAAGAAGGTAACCGGGGCGACCTTACCTATGTTGGCTGGGCCGGTGGCTTAATATTATTTGCAGGACTTTTTGATATGCTTGACGGGCAGGTGGCCAGGTTAGGTAATATGAAATCAATCTTTGGTGCTTTATACGACTCGGTTTTAGACAGGTACAGCGAGTTGATCATGTTTTTAGGTATTTGTTACTATTTGGTGGCACATCATTACTTTTTAAGTTCGATATTTGCATTTATAGCATTAATAGGATCAATGATGGTGAGTTATGTTAGGGCACGTGCCGAGGGCTTGGGAGTTGAATGCAAAGGCGGATTAATGCAACGGCCCGAGCGTGTGGTTACTATTGGTTTATGCGCTATGTTATGCGGTATTTGTTCGCTATATATTGGCGGCGATTTTAAATTGTTTGTACCGGGTGTTAAGTTTCATGTATTTGAAACCATATCCATATTTACTGTACCTATTGTTATACTGGCCGTTTTAACTAATATAACTGCCTTTAAGAGGCTAATTGATGCCAAAAAAAGTTTATTGGAATTAGAAGAAGAGAATAAAGCTACCAATTAATGAAATTACTTTTTACCTTATTATCTTTTATTTACTTTACCCCCGTAAGTATTATACAAAAAAAAGCATCTATAATTGCTGTTAATACAATAGAAGATGAAAAATATCCTATCCTTGCCGATAACATAAGCAGACTTTTTTATGTACAGAGGAGCCCCAACAGCAATACTATTGTATACGAATTAAACGTTACTAAAAACGGGCAGTTAGATCCTGAAAATCCGATGCATGTATACTGGTTAAGGTATGCTGAAAAAGGCCAAAAGGAGGAATTAAATTATATACAGCGTAAATTTGCGTACGGTGTGGTTACAAAACCACTGGGACGAGATAAATATGATGTTAGATTTGTATCCTATAAAAAATTTCCGTTAACGCTAATGAAGGCTGAAGATGGAAAATACCATATATTCGCAACGGTTAATCAAAAAGAAATGGCAATTAGCCGTATCTTTATAAAAATTGAAGGCGGGTCTTTTTGGCTACCAAATGTTAAGTATGTTGAAATGAATGGAACAGATCCTTCAACAGGCAAAGAAATTTCAGAACGTTTTAAGCCCTGATAACAATGGCAGAAAAGAAATACATATCAAACTCCCACGAATCTGTAAGGATGTTTAAGAGCGATTTCCTGGAAGCGCTATCTAAAGTACATTTCACAGTTCCGTTATACATTTTTATACCGGTTATAATAGGTTTTACTTATGGTGCTTATTACTACAGCCTTGGTATTTTACTTTATTTAGGTTTATTTACAGGTGGCCTTTTTACATGGACATTGGTTGAATACATTATGCACCGTTTTGTTTTCCATTACATGCCACCTAATAAGCCGTGGGCTATGCGTCTGCACTTTATTTTTCATGGTGTACACCATGATTACCCAAGCGATGCCAAACGCTTGGTATTACCCCCCTCTTTAAGCATACCATTAGCTACAGGCTTTTACTTTTTGTTTAATGCCATTTTACCAACCAATTATGTTTGGGGCTTTTTTCCGGGCTTTATATTAGGTTATCTTTTTTATGATATATCGCATTATGCTATACATCATTTTAACTTTAAAGGTAAAATTTGGAAAACTATTAAACAACACCATATGCTGCACCATTATGGCGACCCTAATAAAGGATATGGTGTAACTTCTCCTTTATGGGATAAAATTTTCGATTCAGATTTCACAAAAAAATAGCATGAATGCAGGTGTTGATACCCCGTCAGCAATTAACTTAAAAACCATACTTACTGTCTCCTTATTATCTATTGGATACTTAATTCTTTCTTATTTTATAGTAGGTTTTAAATCAGACCAATTGGTACTGGTAGCTATATTTAACACCCTATTCTATTCGTCAATAATAACCCGAAAATTTATCCTAGGCTTCTCGGTATTTATAGTTTACTGGATCATATTTGATTATATGAAAGCTGTCCCTAATTATGATTTTAGCACAGTACATATAGCCGATTTGTACAATTTTGAGAAAAAGCTATTTGGTATAAATTTTAACGGCAGGTTACTTACACCTAACGAATACTGGGCCATTAATGGTACCAGCATATTGGATATTGTAGGTGGATTATTTTACTTATGCTGGATACCTGTACCTCTGGGCTTTGCCACCTTTTTGTTTTTCAAAAATCGCAAAGAGTTTCTGGGCTTTGCTATCACATTTTTTGTGGTTAACCTGGTAGGCTTTGTGGGCTACTATACATTCCCTGCTGCACCACCCTGGTATATACATCAGCACGGGTTCATATTTAATCCGGCTACAAAAGCAGATATAGGCGGCTTAGCAAAATTTGACCAGTTTTTTAATGTTCATATATTTAAAAACATATATTCCAAAGGCTCGAATGTTTTTGCGGCTATGCCATCCTTACATTCGGCATATCCTATTGTTGTGGTTTATTACGGCATTCGTAATAAATTAGGGTATGCTAATATCATTTTAGCTTCTGTAATGGTGGGAATTTGGCTTACTGCGGTTTATACCAGTCATCATTATATATTGGATGTTATTGCAGGTATAATTTGCGCTATAATTGGTATTGGTATATTCCACCTGCTATTCACTAAAGTAAAATTCTTAAAGCATTTCTTAAACAGGTATACGTTGTTGATACAGTAATTTGCACTGTACTATTTAGTAGGCATAATTATTTTGTATACTTAATTATTTACTTACATTTAACTCCTCAATAACATCTTTTAGCTTAACGGGCTGGCCATTATCACAATTAAAATATAAGGCATGTTATTTGAATAGTTATTACCAGGTAGTAATAATTACTGTTTATATGAAGAAAATTGCCTTATTCACTGTATTAATTTTAGCCGTAATACGCGTATCTGCACATACTGTAACTGACAGTGTACAAATAGTTACCCTTTCACATTTAGACAGTCTTAAACAAGAACTCAAAAACAACCCATATGATTCGTTAAAAGCAGATTTATATACTCAGATAGCGGCACATTATTTAAATTACGATAATATCACCAATAAAAAAGAAAAAGCAATTTACCAAAATGAGGCTATTAATTACACCATAATGGCCATGCGTAATTATTCAAAATATTATGACACGGTGGGTATGCGCAATAGCTTTGATAACCTGGTAAAAGTATACCGTGCGCAAAAAAAGTTTAGCCAGGCCAAATGGTTTGTTTTACAATCAAATACATTATCGCGTGCTATAAATGATGTACCTAACATCATATCATCATTACTTGAATTGGCTGCTATAAAAGCCGATATAAAAGATTACAGCTTAGCAATGCGCGATTTAAATGAGGCGCTAAAACTATCTACCAACAATCATTTTGCAAAAACCGAAGCTATAGTACAGGAAAATTATGCCATGCTTTATGGCAAAATGAAAAATCATACCAAAGAAGCGGCTGCTTTAAGAAGACGCGACTTTATAAATGATAGCATACGCAAAGCTGAACAGGCACAATTAGCTAAAATTGCTGCGGCGGATTCGGCGCAAAGTAAAAAAAAACTCCTAACAGCGAAAAAGACCAAAGCAGTTTCTTCAAGAAAAATAGCTTCATTATAGTTTCTGTAATCTTTTTTGCTCTGTTATTGATTTGGCTTTTGTACAAACGCAACAGATATTAAACCAGGGCCCTTTATTAATGTCATACACTAACATGAAAAAAATCATTTTAGGAACGATATTAACTACTATAAGTTTAATACCCTTATCATCCTTTATACAGCCTAACGCGGATAAAAACTTCAAACAGGAGCTTTTAGAAACTATTAACCGTACCCGCTTAAAGGGATGTAAATGCGGTAAAACCAAAATGCCCCCTGCGCCCCCTTTAGTTTGGAATGAATTATTGGAGGATGCAGCAATGAGGCACGCTAAGGATATGTCAAAGCATAATTATTTTAGCCACACCGGCAAAGATGGCAGCAGTAGTAGCGACCGGATTATGGCTGCAGGATACAAATTTGACGGTTACAGTAGCTTTATGGCCGGCGAAAATATAGCTTTTGGGCAGCAAAGTATTGCTGAAGTAATGGCCGGCTGGTTTAAAAGCGAAGGCCATTGCAAAAACTTGATGAACCCCGGATTTAAAGAAGTTGGAGTTGCCCGATATAATGATTACTGGGTACAAGAGTTTGGCGGGCGTGAGGAATTTAGCGAGGAGCAAAAAAAACTAATGAAAAGCGGCAAATACCGTATTATTCAAAAAAAAGTGATACAACGCGAATAAGCTATTTAACCTCTTTTGGCTGCTTTGGCGGCATAGGGCCACGTTTATAGATGATCAAACCGTTTAAAAAATTACGTAATATCTGGTCACCGCAGGGTTTAAAGTTGGGGTGATCATCTGCCCTGAATATCGCGCCTATCTCGGTTTTAGTTATCCTGAAATTAACCAGCTCCAATACTTTAATTATATCATCATCGGTAAACTTAAGAGCTACCCTAAGCTTTTTCATTATATCGTTATTGCTCATTATCTTGAAATCTCAATTTTAATTTTTTTGTTTTTGATCTTTTCTGCTTTGATCACTTGTACCAGCTTTTCAATTTTTTCGCGTTTTACAGCGGCATAAGATGAATGATCCAGTACCTCTATCAATCCCAACTCATCTTTAGCTAATTTACCCTTTTGTAATAACAAACCTACAATATCCACTTTATTGATCTTATCCTTTTTGCCCGCGGCTATGTATAAAGTTACCCACGGCGCGGGTTCGGGCAGCTTTAACTTATCAGGCAATCCCTCTATTTCCGGCTGTGGAATATAGCTTAGTTTCTCATCCTCAGTTAAAATCAGATATGATGTACCTTTGGCGTGCATACGCGCCGTACGGCCATTACGATGCACAAACGCTTCCTCGTTATGTGGTAATTGGTAATGTATCACATATTCAATTTCGGGAATATCTAATCCGCGCGAGGCAAGGTCGGTTGTTATTAATAACCGGTGACTACCATTCCTGAATTTAAGTAACGCGCGTTCACGGTCATCCTGCTCCATACCGCCATGAAAAACATCATGCACTATACCCCTATTCCATAACAGGTCGCTTATGCGGTCAACCGCCTCGCGGTGATTGCAAAAAACCAGGGTAGCTTTGCTTCCTATCTTGCAAATTAAAGCAAACAGCGTATCCAGCTTATCTGCTGCCGGAGACATTACTGCTTTTAGTTGCAGATCAGGAATGTTGGTTTTGTTAGATAAAAAGTCAATTACCGTAGGATGGCTAACACCTGTAAAAGGCGGTATCTGCTCCATTTTGGTAGCTGATGTTAATATCCGCTTATTTAAATGCTCCAGTTGGCCTATTATAGCCGCCATATCCGTTTGAAAACCAAATTCCAGTGCCTTATCAAACTCGTCTAAAATAAGCGTGTGTATAGCCTCTGTTTTAAAATTACCATTACGCAAGTGATACGCAATACGGCCGGGGGTACCTATTAATACTGCAGGAGGTTGTATCAAGTTGTTTTTTTCAATTTTGGTAGCATGGCCACCATAACAACAGCTTACTTTAAAACCGCTGCCGATTGTCCTAAAAACCTGCTCGATTTGCAGAGCCAGTTCACGCGATGGTACCATTATTAATACCTGTACCAACTGAATGTCGGCATCCAGTAAATTTAATATGGGCAGCAAAAATCCTAATGTTTTACCCGAACCGGTTGGTGCCAGTAATATCATGTCGCTTTTATCAGCAGCATTAAGGGCAGCATGCTGCATTTCGTTCAGGGCGTTTATCCTGAGGTTTTCAAGCGCTTTTTTTATCATTTATAGCTATTATAAGCAACAAAGATACGATAATAATGCCCCCCTCTAAATCTCCCCCGGGTGGGGAGACTTTAATTTAAGCCCTCCCTTCTGGGGAGGGCTTGGGTGGGGCTTACTTACTTCTCTTAGCCAGTTCCAATGCGCTGGTAGTAGTGTAATATTTAGCTATCATATTAGGCACTTCCCATTTAGGCATGTTGCCATTGCGCAGGTAGCCCAAATACTTTTCGGTTACACGGCCAAAGTGTGCTTCGTGTCCATCTTTATATTTTTCGGGGATAATTACCGTATAGCCCTTCCCTTCCTTTTTCAATTCAACACCGGGGTATTTAGCTTGCACAATTTTTAACTGCGCATTCAAAGCCTTTTCATATGCAGCGTCATTTTTAACAGGTATTATGTACAATACCGGGCTATACTTTTCTGCAGCGGTTTGCTTGATCAACAGATCAGCCTTGGTGCCATGAAAAATAGCATAGTGAGTATCGCCGCCTTCAACCGCTTTATAATCCCATTTAGCGGTTACTTTAATGTTAACGCCAAACAACTTATAATTAACCATGCCATTGGCATACACTTTTAAAACGGTATCCTTAACAACATTCGTTTTTAAATAATCAGGAAAGCCGTTCATTTTAGTAATAGCCTTAAACTGCTGCAGGTTTACGTCAGATGCCCACCTTTTGGCACTGTTCAACTGTATATCTTTTTTATAATCTATCACTTTATCAGGGAAACATGCCCATTGCGCCAGGTCAACCAAATGTACGCCGACATCCTGCAGGCCCTCCCCCTGCTGTTTGGTATCAAAAAACCAGGCCGGTCGGGTCAACACACTACCCGAAACATATTTGTAAAAGAAATGCACACTCTCCATCTCAACCGCAGGTTTTTCCGGCGAGCCTTTTTTTAGCGTACCAAATACCCCGGGCAACATTGCAAATTCGCGTTGCAGGTTATTGGTTATCTCGTAACGCTCGGTCATAATATCATACAAAACAAGCTTCTTTTTAGCCGCGTTGGTAAACGCCTGTTTCAACATATCAAAATGTGTCTTGTCAATCGCCATGGGCTTATCACCCAAAACATTAAAACCGGCGTCAATTGATTTTTTGATGTATTCGGTTTTCTTTTGGTTGTTACCCGCCATTACTACCACGTTGCCTTTCTTCTCGCTTATCATTTTGCTGAAGAAATCATCACCCAGGTATACCTGCTCGTTCCAATGTGTAGGGTCGTCTTTACGCTCGTTATAACCCTTTATTTTATCCAGGTGCAGTTGTACATCATCACTTTTTGGCGCATAAACATATACCGTAGTATCAACATCAGGCAGCATGGTTTTTTGCACCAATGCAGCATGAAAATGACCCGGATCTAAAGTCAATAATTTTACTTTTGTTTGCCCCATTACCGGAAGTGATAATATAGAAGTACAAACAATAGCGCAACTCAAAACATTAATTTTCATAAAACACTTTTAGAACCAAAAAAGGAACGTTACTTATCATTTTTACTGCTTTGTATAAACTCCGCAATCCTTTCAGCTTCTTTATGGTTTAAGTTACCCATTCCTGTATACTCCCACTGCTTCATTTTATCATCAAATACAATGTCTCCCAAATTGGTTTCACCTTCATGTAATGCAAAAACACCTGTTGCGTATGCGCCGTTACCAGTTGTAGCAGAACTATAGGTATGAATTTTTATATCACGGTCGCCGTTATCGGTTTCAAGGGTATATTTCAGCTCGCTTTTCATGTTAACACTATAATAATTTAAGGGATTTGCCTAATTACTTATGCCAAGTTACCAATAATTACCAATTCATTATTTGCATAACTCTTTTAAATTCATCCTGCAAAGGTGCATCAATATTAACCATTTGTTTGGTTACCGGGTGAGTAAAATTCAGATGCGACGCGTGCAATAACATAGTGGTCATTTCCCATTGCTCCTTAAATAATTTGTTTTGCTTATTGCATCCATGTGTACGGTCGCCAATAATGGGATGAAAAATATGACTCATGTGTTTGCGTATCTGGTGCATTCGCCCGGTTTGAGGTATCACTTCAACCAATGAATATCGTGAGGTAGCATGGCCACCAAAGGGCACGTCCAGTTCGGCCCGCTTTAAGGTTGTATAAGCTGTAAACGCATCTTGCAGGGTGCCATTTTCTTTTCTTAACGGATAATCTATTTCTTCAATATCAGGTGTATACCCGCGAACAACAGACAGGTATTTCTTACCCACCTTGTTCTCCATAAACTGCTGTTGCATAGCCACTTCTACAGCCTTATCAAAAGCAAATAAAAGCACTCCTCCTGTCTTTCTATCAATGCGGTGGGTGGGATTAACCTTTACGCCTATTTGATCGCGCAGTATTTGCAGGGCAAACTCTTCTACATCGGCTGCGATGGAGGAGCGGTGTACCAGCAAACCATGTGGTTTATTAATGGCGACGAGAAAATCATCGCGATAAAGTATATCTAACAATGCAATTAAACTAACTCTAACATCTGCCTGATAGCCGCAGGTGAATAGTTGATGGATTTTAAAGTTTTATCGTCAGGCGTACGGTAAACTAAAAACAACCCGTCCTGCTCTTTATAATATGACTCAGACCCTTTACTGCGGTAATGCTCTATAGTTTGATTAGCCTCTTCTAAGGTTTTGCAGGCCTTGCTCATGTTTGATCGATGTACTTCATCAAAAAGATCTTTAAACTTCTCGCCCAGGCCAAACTCCAAAATAGCGCCTGATAGTACGTATTGCAGATCGCATAAAGCATCGGCAACTTCAACCAGGTCATTATTATCTACAGCCTCCTGTAATTCTTTCAATTCCTCGGCCAAAAGGGCAATACGCAGTTGGCAACGCTCCTTACTGGGTATTATTGGCGATGGCTGTATAGGGTGTTTAAAAGTAGTATGAAATTCGGCTACCTGGTTTAACGAGTTGGTGTCTTTGATCATCATCTTTGCGGTTACTGTTAGTACCGCTAAGTTAAAAATTAAGAACTATCTTTCAATACTAATCATGATTTCTTAATAGCACTTATTTCACCGTTTCGCTCCAGGTAAACTTCATCAATGTTATCCATATCCTCAGTTAATAGTAATTTGCGTATACCCTGCATTACATCTTCATGGCAAACCAACGCACGTTTAAGATTTTTGTCAATAAACTTACCATTCTTAAAAAGTAGTATTTTTTTTCCTTCAATAATCATGCTTAAACCAGGGTTACGCACAAAAAGCCAGCCTAATAAACGATGCAGCAATACAATTACAAAACAAGTAATTACTACAGGCACAAATGCCGATGCTCCAACAATAGCCCTGCTTAAGGTTGCACCAAGTGATATAATAATAATGTTATCAAGTGGATTATGTAATCCGAAAGATCGTCTGCCTGACAACCTTATCAATATCAATGCAATAAAAAACACCACTACGCCCCTGCAACTCATTTGCAGCACATTCAAATCATTTCTTTGTCCAAATATATATATTAGCGTGTCCATAAAATAAAAACAGCTACCACCTGGCAATGTTTTATTGACATTATGTTAAACAGAAGTTGCCAAGTCTCTTTACTTACAAAAATTGATCAATCAGTTAATTGTTATATTAACTAAACTTCTTATATCTTTTGAAGATGAGCCTGCTTGGAGTTTGTAACGGCCAGGTTCAACTACCCAATTGTTAACTGCTTCATCATAATAAGCAAGGTCATTAACATCTAATTCTAATTTTACGATAACTTCCTTCCCTGCCTCAACCATTACTTTTTTAAAAGCTTTCAGTTCTTTATCGGCACGTTCAACTTTTGAACCATCTTTGGTTACATATAGCTGTACCACTTCTTTACCCGCATATTTACCGGTATTTTTAAGTTTTAAGGTTACGTTGATCTTCTCTCCCTTTTTGTAAGCTGCTTTATTGGTATGAAAGTCCGAATAGGCATAGTTTGTATAAGATAAGCCATAACCAAAAGGATACATGGGCTCTATCTTTTTGGTATCAAACCAACGATAACCGACCAATATGCCTTCTTTATATTCGGTTACGTGGTTTTCACCGGGATAGGTCTTTAAGGCGTGTGCCGGTGAATCTTCCAGTTTTACAGGAAAAGTAAAAGGCAACTTGCCTGACGGATTTACTTTACCTGTTAATACGTCAGCCAAAGCATTACCATTTTCGGACCCGTTGTACCATGAAAATACGATGGTATGATTGTTTTGTTTGATCTTACCCAAGTCATAAGGAGCGCCGCCTACCACTACTACTATGGTGTTAGGATTAGCAGCGGTTACCGCATCAACCAACTCTTGCTCGCCAAACGGCAAATCAAGCGTTTTACGGTCACTTCCCTCACTTTCATACTCTCTGTTGCCTCCTATAAAAACAATGGCTGCGCCGCTGTTTTTAGCTACTTCAGCGGCTTGTTGTATCATGGCCATATCAGGTTTATTGGCAGCTTCCTTTCGTTGGGCGTTATAGTTGTTTTTATAATCAGGCTTATAACCTTGTGCAAACTTTAGTTCAACCCTATTACCTATTCGACTTTTTAAGCCTTCTAAAGCGTTAACCTCATATTTTGCTTTAACACCCGCACCAAAACCACCGGAATGGAAAGTTTGCGTGGCATTATCGCCAATAACAGCTATGCTTTTGTATTTAGCCGTATTTAGCGGCAGCATTTGCTTGCTGTTTTTTAACAATACAATTGCCTCTGTAGCTACGTCATAAACAGTCTTGCTGTGATCGGGTGTATTTAATTTACCGGCCGGAGCATTTGTGGCCAATGATGTATGGTACATTACCCATAAAATACGGCTCACTTTATCATCAATTGTACTTTGTGATACTTTACCATCTTTTACAGCGGCTATTAAAGGATCAGCAAAATAATTGGTGTTATAAGGCTGGCGCGATCCCATCTCAATATCCAAACCATGATTAGCCGCATTAACGGTACTATGTGTGCCACCCCAGTCAGACATTACCAATCCTTTAAATTTCCACTCGCCCTTTAGTACATCATTTAACAGATATTTATTCTCTCCTAAATACTCGCCACGAAATTTATTATAGGCCGACATTACAACCCATGCATTACCGTCAATAACTGCTGCTTTAAAGGCAGGCAGGTATATTTCGCGCAGTGCACGTTCACTTAAAGTTACGCTTACACCACTACGGTCAACTTCTTGATTATTAACCGCATAATGTTTTATACAGGCAGCGACAAATTGACTTTGCAAGCCTTTAACACTAGCTACAGCCAGTTGCGCGTTCAGGAAAGGATCTTCTGAATAATACTCATAAGTACGCCCGTTAAGTGGCGTACGGGTAATGTTAAATGCCGGTGCCAGCATAATATGTTTGCCGCGCGCACGTGCCTCTTCGCCCATTGCCACACCAAAGCGGCGGGCTAAATCAGCACTCCAGGTAGCTGCCAATGCCGATCCGTTAGGAAAAAATGTAGCGGAGTCGGTAGTTAAACCTGCCGACGCCCAGTTAGATTTTAGATCCTCGCGTACACCTAAAGGCCCATCATCACTCATTAAATCTGGAATACCTAACCGTGTCACACCTGCCGATGTAAATAAGCCATTGGCATGCAGCATCCCTATCTTCTCTTCAAGTGTCATTTGCTGCATTTTTTCCTTGATTTTTACAGCGATTGCAGTTTCTGATAATCCTTGAGCATATATCTTCATAGTACCTGAAAGTATAAGGATGGTTAACGGTAGAATTTTTTTAATGAATAGGTTCATTGTATAATAGGTTTATACCGCAAATTAATTATTTACGTTTATCTTTTGTTATAAAATCTATATTATTAATTGTCAATATGCTGCATAACCTATAATAGTATATTTGCTAAGGTAATTTTCTATTTAATGTTTGATTTCGGACTCTCACCAACCTTATTTTCACAGTACTTTACGAAAGACTTTATTGGAGATAAAGAACTTACCCTAAATGAAAAGCAAGCGACAATCAAATTTTCAGACAAAAGATTAAAAGATTTTAGTACCGGGCGATACTGCGCGCGCAAAGCATTGGCAGATATTGGTCATGAAAATGCTGAAATATTGGTGGGTAATGATAAGCAACCTATTTGGCCTAAAGGATATGTTGGCTCCATAAGCCATTCCGGTAAACTGGTGGGTGCTGTTGCTGGTAAAGCTTCCCGGGTAAAATCCATCGGACTGGATATTGAATCCATTGGCAAAATTAAGCCTGATATGTGGCGGTTACTATATACCGACGTCGAGACCGAGTTTTTAAATTCCTTTTCCGGTGAAGAGCTGGCTTACCACACTACCCTGCTATTTAGTTTAAAAGAGGCTTTTTATAAGTTGCAGTTTCCGCTAACTAAAACCTTTTTAAACTTTACCGATGTGGAAGTAAAACCTTTTGATAATAAACTTGAACTGGTGGTTTTAAAAAACTTTGCCGGTAAAAATATGCTTCCTGGTTCCATACCATTATATCATGTTCAAGAAAAAGACCAATTGATAACTCTCTGCTACTTAACTTAAAACAACTACATTATAATTACCAATACTCAAAATATTTCAGGTGCACTAGTTTCTGAAATTTTGGGTGATCATTAGTCCATATATCCCGCCATCCAATATACCAATACCCAATCGTCCAAAATTGGGATTAAGTATGTTTGCACGATGGCCCGGCGACTCCATCAATTCTTTATGGGCTATTTGCAGTGTTTGAGCCAGTGCCAGGTTTTCGCCGGCGGTTAAAAAACGTATTTTATCTTTCCGCATCCTGCCAAACGGATCAACATTCTCCGGTGTATAGTGCGAAAAATATCCTCTTAAAAACATATCTGCAGAATGTTTACGGGCGACAACAGCTATTTCAGGATCAGCCTTAAGTAAACCCAGGCCCACCTTTTTACGTTCACGGTTTACCATTGCAAGCATCTCCTTTTCCAATTCAGGACGGGTTATAGGATGTTTTACTATAAAAGGTAATTTAACCGATTTACCTTCTTCTTTTAAAGTGGTTTTACGTACAGTTCTGTTCAATGCTTCTGCAAAAATGGGCGAAACTTTACTCTCCAGCCAGCTTACTTTAGTAACTAAGCCTTCCGATAGCTTGCTGTCGCGGGTTTTTTCTGAAACTTGTGTTAACGGCATTAGCATAAAAAACGTGGCCAATAATGCGGCCCATATTAATCCATTGATTATACCGGGTACAATTCCTGCTATCTTATTTATAATATGATCATGCTTTTTTTGCGTAATATTATCCAATAGCCTATCGGCCAAAGTATCCAATCCCCATCTTGAAAAAATAAGGATCAGCATAAATGATAAAGGTGGTGCCCAATAATTTAGTGATAGAAAAACTTTTAATAAAAGCTTATTTAATAATTCATAAAACAGGAAACTTATAAGCAGGCTGCCTATCCAGGCTATTATATGAAGTGATGATACGATAAAACCACGCTGATAATTATTCCATATACATATGCCCATAATGAGCAATAAAACAATGTCGATGTAGTTCATTTATCTAATTTATAGTAACCACTATAAAACTAACGAAATGAATGTATTGGTGTTTTATCTAATAAAAATTAAGGAAGTAGATCAACGTTACCTAAAAAATTTACACTTTACTAGCGGTAATAATAAAATAGGCGTTAAGCAGTAAATAACTTAACAACAACACCCATGCACATAATTTGTCAAATTTTTGTGCTTTTGCTACTCTATTTTGCTTAACCAGGACAAGTGAATAGGCAGTTAATATTATAACAGCTACTATAAATAATAAAGTAATCCCATGCAGCATATCCACCAAGGTAAAGGTGGTAGATTCGGGCAAAGCAGAATCTATAATATACTTATTACCAATTACAGCAAATAAAGCACCTACACTTAAGCCAAAACGCGAATCAATATAATCTACATGTATATAAAAACACATGTACGCAATTAAAAATGCCACATACATGCCCAGGAACATTTTCCAAAACAGGCCCATAGCATCCCTGTCAATTTGCAAGCGTACTTTAAAATTACTGTATTCAGTATGTGGTTTGTCCAGGCTCTCATCGCCAAATGCAGTTTCATAAGCTTTTATACCGGTAGTTATATCCAAACTATCTATATACCATCCCCTGAGTGTAAAACGGGGATCAAAATGTTTTCCTAAGGTGTCAATGGCAAAAATCAATGAATTCGAGTCAAACTGCGAATTTTCGATAGAAAAACGCAGCTTTTGGCGATCGAAGGGGAAATTATCTATAGACCATGAATCTTTCATTACACATTGCAACTTCATTAACAAATAAACCTGCCCACCGGTAGTATCAACTGTAGAAAAAGAGGTAGTGAATGATTTGGCCTGGGGTATTTCAAGATTTTTTTCAAAATCGAAATCTTTGTTTTTATACTTTAACCACAACCATAAGTTAAGGTTGTATTCCTTCTCTTTAAAATTGATATCATGTATGCTGGTAATATACACGCCGGTGTGTACCGTATCAGGAACAATCTTTTGTGCTTTGGCCGCTTGTGATGCCAAAAAGATTATCAGTAAAGAAAGAATCAATATGTTTTTCAAGTAGATATTTTTTAACATGTTGGATAACCAATTATGATATATCCTTGTTTTAAAGATGGTTAAAAAAAGCGATTTAAAAAAAGAAAGCCTCCCTAATTAGGGAGGCTTTAAAATATTTTATTTTTTAACCAATTTAACCTTTATGGCATTGAGGCCCTTTTGGCCCTGCTCTGTTTCAAAGGTAACTTTATCGCCTTCGCCAATGGCTTCTGTCAAAGCGTTAATGTGCACAAAAATACTATCCTGTGATTGTAGGTCCTTGATAAAACCATAACCTTTTGATTCGTTAAAAAAGGTAACTGTACCATTCCTCACCAGATCAGCCGGGTCAGCGGCCTCTTGTTTTGGCACACCAAGCTGTATGTTTTCAGAAAGGATTACTTTGCGCTTAGCAGGATCAGGAGGAGTTGATGAAATGTTGCCATTTTCATCAATATAAGCCATCATATCATCTAAAGTTTTTCCTTTATCTGAATTGGCTTTACGTTCTTCTGCCTTCTCCTTTTTCTCTAATAATTTTTTAGATTTTTTCTTTTCGCGTTCTTTTTTAGCAAATGTTTCGGTTGATCTACCCATGTATTAATTTAGTTGTTAGTGATGAACTTTATTATTAAAGCCCTTATTACTTACATGTTATATTACGCCTTATCAATACAAAAAATGAAACATGGTTCACATTATCAGAAAATTAACCCGGTTGAATTATAGCAAACTCAAACAAGAAATGTATGAAACATGAGCAAATCGCTATTCTGAGATCAGCGTGATATTCAGTGGTGTTTTTGCAAATATACGCAATTTTTAGCGCTTTAGTTGCCTAATTACTTACCTATCCTGAAATAATCAAAATCCGCATACCCCCCGGTTGTCTTGGTAGCATAGTTAAATAGCCCAAACCTATAGCCCATAAAATGAGGCAAAGTATAGCTCATTTGCAAGGTTGTACCTATCGGAGTCCATGTTTTACCATCAAGGCTGTACGCAAAAGTGGCTTTATCTGTTTTATCTGTAAAATCACAAATGGCTTTTAAATAAACCATCTTTTGATTAAGCGGGGCATTAGCAGCCTCAACAGGCGCCCTGTTTTGTCCATTTATCATCACAATTGATTTTACACCATCAACCACTTTTACACCTACCCAGGCATATTTTTGCTGCAATAACAATAAACCGGCACGGTCTCCATCTTTCATGTTTGAAACATCAAGCGAAGTAATTCCCGAGCTTGTCGGTCCAAATGTACGCTGTGTAAGCGTATTACGGGCTAATAGAGCTGTAGTGTCAATACGGGCCGTAGTTAAGCGTAAAAAGCCCGGACGCTGCGTAAGCGACCAATTTGCATTATCAGGGTTATGGTTCCACTGCCATGCCAAAGGCAATGATGAGTCGCCTTTAGGGCGTGTAAATTCATCAGATTCTACCAACTTATTAGCTATAACACCCTTACTTGCAGGCAAATTAAGAGTTGCAGGCACTTTACCTTCTACGCCTAACACAGGCCACCCATCTTCCCATTTTACCGGAACCAGGTAAGGTATGCGCCCTACCGAGCCATGATCCTGGAAAAGATAAGAGAACCATTCGCCTTTTGGTGTGCTAACCAAACCGCCTTGTGCCACACCCTGATCTTGCAAGCCTAATCTGCCTTCCCACGGACCCATTAAATTATCGGCGCGATGGATTACCACGGTACGCATGCCACCCCTTGGCCAGGTAATATTAAATAGATAATACTTATTGTTTATTTTGAATAATTGCGAACCTTCGGCTTGTAAATTAATATTGGTACCTGCGGGTTTGCTGGCATTTTCAATTAGCACCTGAGCCTTAAAATCAGGATCAATGCCTGTAAGATCGTCTTTTAAACGTGTTATCATCAATTTACCCTGAGCATATATCATATAGGCTTTACCGCCATCAAAAACTAAGGTATGGTCATGTAAGGAAGGCGAAAAAGATATCTCTTTCCAATTGCCCTTTTCAATATCCTTTGTAGTAAAAATATAGGTTTTACCTGTGGTAGCCGAAAATGTAGTTACATAAAAAGTCCCGTCATGGTACTGTAAGCTACTGGCCCATGAGCCTTTACCATAAGCGTTTTTACCATTGCTAAGGGTTAATTCATCTTTATCGCCCAGCGTTTGGTAAGCGTAATTAATGAGTTTCCAATTGATCAGATCTGTTGATTTCATAATAGGCAGTCCCGGGCTCATGTGCATAGTGGTACTACTCATGTAATAATTATTACCCACGCGTATAATTGAGATATCCGGCACATCGGCATAAATAATGGGGTTTGTGGCTTGCGCTACACTATTAAATTGAACTATTGCAATAAGCAGTACAGGTAAGGCAAGGTATTTTATAAGTAATTTCATTGGTTATTGTTTATTTATCCATTTATTGTTTTGCATCCATTTCACCAAAGGCCCTACCCACATATCAATGGGCTGACCGCCAAATCCATGACCGCCTTTTGGGAACAAATGCATTTCTGCCGGTACATTAGCTTTTACTAAATGCTGATAAAATGCGATGCTGTTATCAACAGATACTACCTTATCATCGCCGGCATGAACCAAAAATGTCGGCGGTGTTTTGCTATCAACTTGTAATTCGTTAGAGTAAAGGTCAATTTGCTCTTTGGTTGGCGTAGCACCAAGCAGGTTTTTACGCGAATCTTTATGCGTTAAGTTATCCTGCATACTAATAACGGGGTAAACCAATGCCACAAAATCAGGGCGAAGGTTGGTACCATTAGCATTATCAATAACCGCCTTTTGGTAGTGGGTGGCTATGGTTGATGCTAAGTGTCCTCCCGCCGAAAAACCTATTACGCCTACTTTAGCCGGATCTATCCCATATTTAGCCGCGTTTTCACGAACTACCTTAACCGCTTGCTGGACATCTTGTAGCGGACCAATAGTTTTATCAACCATCATAGAATCATTTGGCAATCGATATTTAAGTATAAATACAGTTAAACCATGCTTAACTAACTCAGCAGCACTTCCTCTACCTTCTCCCTGGAAAACAATCACCTTATAACTTCCACCCGGAATTAAAATAACCGCGGCACCATTAGCCTTATCTTTTTCGGGTAGGTAAACTTCTAACTGAGGTTTTACTACGCTGCTAAACTGTCCCCTAGCTAAAGTGGTTTGATCAACAGCTTTACTTGGCTTTGAATTGGGTACAGCACCCGGGTATAAATTAATTAACTCTTGTGCTTGTGTGGCAAATGGCATTAATAACATAAATACCATAGCCCTTTTTAACAGGCTGATGCGTAGTTTCATATTCAAGTTTGTGTCGGTTGGTAAATAATTAAACGTAAACATAACAGTTATTATTTATTTTTCAATCAACATACAAAACATGTTACAAACAAAAAAGCCGCCCATATTATGGGCGGCTTCTATAATAAATTATTAATGCTTATTTAAATAAGTTTGGAGCCATTACCAATAAGCTACGACGCCATGTTTGGAACTCGTGCGCTGTTTCTGGTGAAACATAAGTAGCAGCTTTATAGCCTGCTGCTTTTAGATCAGCTTCAACTTTAGGAAGATTGTTAGACCCACCTTCTTTGCTACCAAAACTCATGAAAACATACTTAGGTTTCATTTTACCTTCTAATTCAGCCGGAGAATAGGTACCACCGCTTAATAAACCCCAGTAAGCAAATACCTCTGGCCTTGCTAAAGTAATAGAGTGTGTTTCTGCCGCACCCATTGAAAGGCCCGCCATTGCACGACCATCCCTGGTTGCTACAGTACGATAGTGAGAATCAACATAAGGAATTATTTCATCGATCAATACAGTTTGAAATGCACCTGTACCTGTTACATCACCTTTAGTGATACCTGAGGCCACTACACCCGCTGCACCCATACCACCACCGGCAGGACGAGCCGCTGGAGCACCAGCAGGAGGGGCACCGGCAGGAGGACCTGCAGGACGAGCTGCAGGCGCTGCACCCGGACCACCAGCTACAGCACCACCCGGAGGAGGACCTGCAGGACGACGGCCACCACCCATAGCAACTCCGGTATTAGTCATACCATAAGACATTACTACAATAAATGGTTTTATTTTACCTTCTGCTATCATGTTATCCATGATCAGGTTAGCTTTACCTTGAATACCCCATGAGGTCTCATTCTCGCCCCAACCGTGTTGCAGGTATAAAACAGGGAATTTAGTTGAACCTTTTTCGTAACCTGGAGGAGTATAAACTACAATATTACGGAAAGGTTGATTTCCAACTTTAGATGGAACCATAACTTCATCCATATGACCATGCGGAACATTTTTTAAAGCATAAAAATCCTGGTCATGTGCAGGTATTTCTATACCGCTTTCCCAACGTTGTGAGCCATAGAAACTTCCTGTGCCCGGATCATTTACCATCTCACTGTCATCAATAGTTAAGTGATAATAATGGAAACCTTCATCCATAGGGCCAGCCGTTGTACCTGTAAAATTACCGTCTGCGTCTTTTGTTAATAAAGTTCCTCCTGCACCACCTAACCCAAGGCTTACTCTAACGGTAGTGGCTTTTGGAGCTTTTATACTAAAGCGTGCATAACCCTGAGAGTTAACCATTGGATAATCATGAAAAGGCTGGTTAAGGCTAGACGGTTTGAAGTCCTCTTTAACCGCTGCAGTTGTTTGCGCCTGGCTTGCATTAAATGATAATGCAGCTACCAGTACAATACTTAAGCTTTTTAAGTTCATTTTGATTTAAGTTTTAATTTGATTGGTTGTTATTTGGTTTGTTTGATTGTTTCTTGATTATTATTCATAAAGCCGCGCTATCAAGATAGCGCGGCTTTAAATCATTATTGCTTATTTAAATAGTAACGGAGCCATTTCATGTAAGCTACGGCGCCAGGTTTGAAACTCATGTGCAGTACCTTCAGATACATACCCAACAGCGTTGTAACCAGCCGCTTTTAATGAGGCTGCTGCGTTATTTACACCTGCAGGGTTTTCTTTGCTACCACAGCTCATAAATATTAGTTTTGGCTTGTCTTTGTCTTTTACTTCATCAAGGTTATAATTTGTACCGCTTAGTATTCCCCAATAACCAAACACTTCGGGTTTTTGAAGAGTTAAACCGTGTGTTTCCATACCACCCATTGAAAGGCCTGCCATAGCGCGGCTATCTCTTTTAGCAATAGTGCGGAAATGCGCATCAACATAAGGTATTAACTCACCAACCAAAACAGTATTGAAAGCAGGGTTATTATAACCAGCCATGCCACCGGCCGGACGTGCACCAGGAGTACCACCGGCCGGACGTGCAGCCGGAGCAGCACCAGGGCCACCGGCAGGAGCGCCAGCAGGACGAGCGCCAGGAGCACCACCACCTGGGCGGGCACCACCAAAACCACCACCTTCATTGGTCATGCCATAGGTCATTACAATAATAAATGGTTTCGTTTTACCTTCTGCTATCAGGTTATCCATAATCAGGTTTGCATGGCCTTGAGTGCTCCACGAGTATTCATTCTCGCCAAAACCGTGTTGTAAATATAACACAGGATATTTGGCTGAACCTTTTTCGTAACCCGGTGGGGTATATACAAATGCGCGGCGAGATGTTTTTGTACTTGCAGACGGAAATAATATTTGCTGTACCATGCCATGCGGCACATCTTTCAATGCATAAAAATCCTGATCATGAGCAGGTATCTCTAAACCGCTTTCTAAACGGGCAGAACCCAAGAAGGTATTTGTGTTATAATCTAAAGTTTCAGCTCCATCAATAAGTACACGGTAATAGTGGAAACCCTCATCTAATTTGGTACTTGTACCTGTCCAGTAACCATCAGCACCTTTAGTTAGATAAGTTCCCTTTCTACCTACACCGTTATCGCCACCTAATCCAAGGTTGATCTTAACGCTATCGGCGCCGGGAGCGTGAATACGGAAACGAACGTTACCTTCCGAGTTCACCATTGGATATTGTTTTCCTGACTGGTTCCAAACATTAGGTTTAAAATCCTCTTTTACCGCGGCGGTTGTTTGTGCCTGTGTTATGCTACCTGCCAGCATTAGGCTTGACATGATAACTAAATTTTTTAAGTTCATTTTATTGGTTTTATACTGATGTTTATATTTTGGCACTATCTAAAAAGTAACTGACTAAATAAATACAGGTCGTTATTCCATACTTTGGCATTGTGCCCGCCCGAATCAATATGCCAGATGTGTTTGATATCTTTTTCCTTTAAATATTTATGCACGCCACGGCTTACATTTATTAAACCATCCTTATCGCCTACAGATACCCAAAGCAGTTTTAATTTTTTAGCACCTTCAATATCCGGTACTATTTTATCAGGTGCCATAGTATTAGGTGCTGATGAAAAGCCACCTACATATGCAAAAGTATTTGTATTAGCTAAGCCAAAGTTTAATGACTGGCCGCCACCCATTGAAAGGCCGGCCAATGCACGGTGCTCACGATCTGCTATTACAGGATAGTTAGCCTCCATATAAGGTATAATACTTCCTAAAAGGTCTTTATCAAATGCACCAAATGCAGCAAACGCGTTACCACCAGCGTTCGCACGGTCATCAGCTTGTGCGCGTCCATTAGGCATTACTACTATCATAGGTACTATTTTCTTTTCAGCATATAAATTGTCTAATACCTCGTGCGCTGCGTCTTCGGAAGTCCATTCTCTGTGATCGCCGCCTATACCATGCAATAAATATAACACAGGGTATTTGTTGTTTTTGTTATATCCCGGTGGGGTATAAACCGACATTTTGCGTTTTGTACCTACACTTTTTGAATCGTAAGTAATAGTGTCAATAGTACCATGAGCTATACCTGTGCGCTTTTGGTCGAAACCTACGGGGGCAGCCGGAAAAGCCGGTTTTTCGTCTGCTTCTAAAACAATAGGGCCTGCAGGGCCTCTACCCGGGCCTTGCGCAAATACAGAAGCTGAAAATAAGGTTGCCGCAAATAGGGTAGTTAGCTGCAATTTATATGCAGCAGAAAAATTAAGTAACATTTTTTTCATAATTGATTGGTCTGTTTGGTTTAAATTAAGTTTACTAAACTATCATTTTAGTTAAAAATGAACTCGTTTATAAATTAATTTAAATGTAAACTTAACGGTTATATATCAATTTGTCAAATGAATATATTCCTATATTGTATAAGATATGTTACAAAGTTTGAATATGATGCTTATTGCTAACTTGCAACCGATTGCATAAATTTAACAACAACCAATTATTGCTTTACAATATGAAAAAATATAAAACTATCGCCAATGGCAGGCGCAAATTTATTGCAAATGCCGGTGTACTTGCCGGTACTAGCATATTAACATCTCTTCCTGGCGTTAATTTAGCTGCCGGTATTCTTAAGTCAAAACCGGCTGGCCTTACAGCAAGACAAGTATTTGAAATTTTAATATCCGAAACTCCTAATGCGCCATTTGCCCGTACAGTCGACCAATTACGCTCTGGTAGTGCTGACCAGGAGGTTACGGGTATTGTAACTACGATGTTCCCTACTATTGAGGTGATAAACAAAACCATAAAAGCTGGTGCAAACATGATCGTTGCGCACGAAACACCCTATTATAATAATGATGACGCGACAGACTGGCTGAAAGATGACCCGGCATTTAATTATAAAATGGATCTGCTAAACAAAAATAAGATAGCCATTTGGCGCATGCACGATCATTGGCACTCCAAACAGCCTGTTGATGGTATTCATATGGGTAATTTAATTGAGTTGGGATGGGAAAAGTATGACTTATCGATACCGAGAATGGTGACTTTGCCTAAACCATTGCCTTTACAAGAAATAGTTACTTTGGTAAAGAAAAGATTAGAAATACCACAAGTGCGGTTAGTTGGTAATTTAAAACAACCTTGCCAAAAAATTTACATGGCGTTTGGTTACATGGATAGCAAAGCACAAATAGCTGCCATCAACAAATATAAACCCGACCTGATATTAAGTGGCGAAACCCGTGAATGGGAAAACGTTGAGCGTGTGCGCGATGGACTGGCCATGGGCGAAAAAACCACTTTAATGGTATTAAGCCACGCAGTTAGCGAGGAAGCCGGTATGAAATATGCCGCTGCCTGGCTGCAACCAAAAGTTGGTAATATTAAAGTAACACATATACCAACAGGTACGCCATTTCAGTATGTATAGATATAACAAAGCCCTTATTAAATAAGGGCTTTGTTATATCTATTTAACCTTTAAAACCTCAGCTTCAAAAACAACTCCCTCCCAGCCATTGGCCATAAACTGCCTGATGTTTTGGTGGTCAATTCCATCCGGGTTAGCAAGTACTGATTGGTAATGCTCTGCAAATAGATAAAGCGTATCTGCTGCGCTTAAATTATGCAATTGGGCAAAAGCAAAAACCTTTGCACTACCCTGGTTTTGTGTGGCTTCGTTATAGGCATCGCCATTTTTAAATGCTGTTGGCTGAGATCGTAATAAGTTTCAATAAATTCAATAACCTCGCTAAAGGGTATTGACTGTTGTTTCAGATCTGAGATAAAAGTTTGTATTTGCTTTTCCATTTATAAACCACCCCCAATTTAAGGCGTGGCAAATATAAGTTTTATACAAATTACTAAAGCTTAAAAATACGGTTCATAAGTACCCATTTTTCGCCATCTTTCGCCCAGGGTAATGGTTGTTGAAACTTCCACATCAGTTGCTCCCATTCCTGCACCTTAGGATTATTGGCATCAGTTTCAGCTTTTAACTGCGCGGAATACGCATCACTTACTTCCATGATCATAAACAGGCGGTTGCCTGTGCGGTATATCTCCATATCCGTAATATGTGCATCCAATATACTTTTCCTGATCTCGGGCCAGCCATTCTCCGCTTTATGCCAGTGTTCGTATTCGGCTATTAACTTCTCGTCATCAACAAGGTCAAGTGCAAGGCAGTAGCGTTTCATTAGTATACTTTAGTTTAGGCCTTTTATTTTAACACAAATCCGGCAGGTTTCAAGTTATCAAAATTATCAGGTTTGTTTTCTGACAATTGCAATTGCCTGGCATTTGATTTCACGCCACCTGCAGGGACATCTATACCGGCTGTCCATAATATGGCATTAAGTACAAAACGACGGTAATTTTCATTTAGTAATGCCGAGTGATAGTCCATTCCACCCCAAAGCACCCCGCGTGCACCGTTTTTATCATAAGCCGTAGCAATACCCAATGGTTCTGCAGCTCCCTGGTTGCTTTTCTCAATTTTACCGGTAAGCAAATCGGTACGGTAAGGATCAGCAGGGTTTACCAACATTCTTGAAAATATCTCATCCTTATAATTAAATGGACCAACACCGCGTAATATAGGGTGGTTTTGTGCAGATTTATTTGGCGTAACTTCCCAAAAGCCTAATGGATTGTGGGTATAACCACTCATACTTGCCGAACCAAACCAGCTTAAGTGGTATTGAGTAGCTTTTTGGTTGGTTGTAGTAATAGCCCAATGCAATACCATTATCCCCATACCCTTTTTGTGCAAACTATCCACCTGTGCTAAATAGTCAAGTGTAGCTTTGTCATATGATCGGGCATTAGCTTCACTTGGCGGAAATATGGGATGAGCACGTTCTTTTGAGCTTCCCTCGGCGCTGCTCTCAATAATAATTGCATCAACGCCTTTAAGGTCCTCAATATCCAGCGCGCTGCGTTTGTATGAAAATTTAGTAACAATTTTTACGCCTTTCAAATTTGCAATACTATCAATACAATGCTGTAATACCAAAAGGTCGCGGCGGGTTTCATGCCTTCCGGATCCTTCCGGACCAGCGTGATCTTTAGGCCCTGCTAAAAAATAGATCACTTTAGTGGGCACATTTTGTGCTGAGGCTTTAAACTGTGAAGTATATACAAGTACAATCACAAAAAATGCAGTTAGTATACGTGAATAAGTGTTCATGATAATTGTTTTTAAGCAGACGAACACCACATTTATAGTATTCGTCTGCAAGTTGTTATTGAACTAATTCAGAAATTCTCTCTATTTTAATTTAGGCAACGCGAAAGTGATATAACCTTTAGGTACATCCTCCTCTTTTTTAGTTCTGTCTAAAAGAGCACCTGTTGAGCAAACCACCAAATATTGGCGGCCTTTAGCCTGGTACATTGCAGGTATGCCCGATGGGTTGCTCCTGCCCAGATCATACTCCCAAAGTATTTTACCATTATCAGCATCAATAGCCCTAACCTTACCGTCGGCACATGTGGCAAATATTAAGCCCGATGCTGTAACCACCATACCTTTATTTTGCGTACCATTAGGCGTGCCTAAACCTTTTACATCCGATTTAGCATACTCGCCCAAGGGAATTTTCCATTTAATAGTACCCTTGTTCAAATCATATGCTGCAATACCGGCAAATGGTGGCGCTAATATATCCGGTATATTAGCTCCCCAGTTAGTTTTTTCAACATAAAGGGATTTGGGGCCAGTATAATCTTCGGGATAATCGCGCATTCCGCCACCAAAGCCTCCGGCATTCGCAGTAGCTTTTAAAGGCGCTCCGCCTGATGCTACCACAGGCCCATCAGGCATTGCATTAATAGAGGCAGTAGCTGCAGGCCCTCTTCCACCGCGTCCACCGGGATTAAGAAAAGCATAAATTGCAGTAATTGCAGCTTCATCAATATGCGGTTGTGCCGGCATACGACCCTTACCTTGTGTTATATAAGTTTTAAATACATCGGCAGTTAAACGGCTGCCGATATCAGCAAGCGACACACCTGCACCAGCCAACCCATTACGATCCGCACCATGGCATGATTGACAGTATTGAACATAAGCAGCTTGCCCTCTTGCCGCTACACCTCCTGCCGCATTGCCACCACCGCCACCGCGTTGGGGCCTGTCGCTTCTTTTTACCAATTGATAAAAGCAGGTCATTTCCTGGTACATTACATAAACCATTCCTTTTGCAGGATTAGCGGCAGTATTGCCCTGATTAGCGCCACCAACTGACCCAGGCAAAGCAAACACTTCATATTGATCAGAAAGTGGCTGATATAGGCCTGTTTTAGCTGCTTTTATTCTTGCAATATATTTTTGTCGTAAAGAATCTGGTAAATAAGGATTGATATCTTTTTCGTCAACACTGTGCCTGTTAAATGGCGGCACTACAGTTGGTATAGGTTGTGTGGGCCATGCATGTTCGCCCGGCATATCGCTTTTAGGGAAAGGGGTTTCTTTTATTGGCCAGATAGGCTTACCCGTAACACGGTCAAAAACATACATAAATCCGTTTTTTGATGCTACGGCAACGGCATCAACTTTTTTGCCCTGGTGATTAATTGTGATTAATTGCGGGGCGGCAGTAAGATCATAATCCCAAATATCATGATGTACTGTTTGAAAATGCCATAAACGTTTGCCTGTACGTGCATCCAGCGCCAATATACAGTTGCCATATATATTTGCTCCCTCACGGTCCGTACCATCATAATCATAAGTAGGCGATCCTAAAGGAAAATAGGCTATACCTCTTTTTTCATCCACAGATATTTCTCCCCACGTATTTGCTGCACCTGAATAACGCCAGGCATCTTTCGGCCAGGTGTTATAACCATATTCGCCTGGATGTGGAATAGTATGAAATACCCATTTCAACTTTCCAGTAATGACATCAAACGCCCTTACATCGCCCGGCGCCGAGAATGGGTCCTCGCCCGGTGCCGAACCTAATAATATCAAATTTTCAAAAATGTGTCCGGCTGATGTAGAGGTACCTCTGGAAACTAATTCAGGCGCACGGCCAATACCCTCCTTTAGATCTACGGATCCGTTATTGCCAAAAGTTAATATTGACTTACCTGTAATAGCATCAATAGCCTGCAGGGTACCGCCTAAAGTAATAAGGAAGCGCTTTTGCTTTTTGTCCTTGCTTTGCCAAAAGTTAATACCACGTTGAATAATACCTCTCAAATTAGCATGAATCCAAAGCTCCTTACCAGTAGTGGCATCTGTTGCAACTAATGAACTGTTTTTGGCCAACACATACATGATGCCATCAACAATTATCGGATTGAATTTATAGGAGTTTACCCTATCGCTGGCAGTTGAATAAACAAATGCGGGCTCCAGTTTGGACACATTTTTCTTATTGATCTGGGTAAAGTTCATAAACTTAGAGTGGTCAGGCCCACCCCCATAATCTTTCCACTCGGAATGCGGTGGCGGAGTAACCGCATTATTGTCCCCTGGTCCGGATGGTACAATTGCAGCTATAAAAGCTAAACCGGCAACAACCGGCAATACTACCTTTATACTTCGCGAAGCGTAAAGGGTTTTAAATAGGTTCTTTCTCATATCACTTGGTTAAAAAATATGATAATAATTGGTTAGGTATTATGGTTTGCTATTGGTTTCTCATTTGATTTGTAATGTGTAACTAAAATTGGTGTTATTTGACCATACCTGGAACTGCTCCAGCGGCCTGGGCCCGCAGCTTGCCGAACCCACACCCAATGTTTTCGCCGAAAGGCAAAACACAGTTGAGGTGCTTGGCGGCAGATCTATTTTATATTCTACCGGGTGCATTTGTTCATCAGTATGAGGAAGTGCCGAGAATTGCATTAATTCCATATCAGCTTTAACCATTAATTGCGGCATATTAGTACCACTTAACTGCGCCCATCGCATGTCTTCGTGATTGCCGTGTTCCATTGGTTTTTCATACTCGTACTGATCATTAACATCAAGGTCATATAGCCCAACATCAGCCGATGCTTTTCGATCTGAATAATTCTCAAAAGGTCCGCGCCCAAAATAATTTACATGATCCAAACTCTTATTGAAAAGCATCCTGACACCCATACGTGCCAAACCAATTTGTAACCCTACAAACTGCATTTCATTATCTACTTTTATACTACCATTGCCTTTTATTAGATAAGTACTGGTATGGTAAACACTAAAACCAAGCTTTCCTTCTGCCTTTACGGTAGAGGTAACTTTTACGGTAAACATATCAACCGATTGGGCTTTAATATCAACCAATGAGTATTTCAAATCAGTTAACCCGTATTTTTCCCAGTTTGTATACGCCCACATATCATCATTACGGTGTGCAGCACGCCATAGGTGAACTTTAGGCCCTCCATCTGCTGTTAACACATTAGTAGCACCTTTAAGCAACTGGCTCATTAAGCCAGTTTTTTTATCAAAGCTTACCGAAAAGCTATTACCTGTAACTTTAATAGTCTGTGGTGTTTGGCTCAAGGCAACAGGCTGAGTAACCTTAGGCTCTACAGCCGGTATCACATTAATAGGAATTTTAAACTGGTCCCAGGCTACTTCATAGCCTTTTTCAGCCCAAAGCGTTTTGTCTTTTTGAGTATAGGATACCCGCAGATAATATTCGGCACCCGGTTTAGGATTATCAACCCTAAATGGAATCATTAGCCTCCCCTCTCTGCGTGGGCCCACGCGTGGAACATTAAAAGTTCCCTTACTAATCTCTATGCCATTTTCGGTAAGACTCCACGCACCATCAAATCCTTCCAGGGATATAAATTGGAATTTATTCTTAACGCGGAAAGCCCCTGTTGTAGCATCGGTTAAGTCGGTACTTATCCATTGGAATGCCTTTTTCATTTCGGGATAATGCGGCTTAATGGTTTTTCTATCCCACGCTACTACTCCTTTGTGAATAAAGTAATGATCATTTGGAAACTCGCCAAATCCACCACCATAAGCCAGTATAGGATGTTTAGGGTCGCGCCTGTTCCATAATGCCTGATCCTGGAACTCCCATATGGCACCGCCTAATATCTCTGGGTTATTATCAAAAACTGTAGAGTATTCTTCCAACGACCCCATTGAGTTGAACATGGCATGCACAAACTCACAGATATACAATGGCTTTGTTAATTCCGGATTTTTATTAAGTTTAACGTAGTCTTCAGCGGTACCATACATCCGTCCTTCCAGATCCGATGGATTATTTTTACCAACTCCGTAACGCTCATAATGTGTTGGGCGCGATGGATCAATATTCTTAATAGCAGTTAACGCGGCTCCTACATTAGTACCACCAATACCGCCTTCGTTACCTAATGACCATATAATAACTGATGGGTGATTTTTAAAATTCTCCACATTGGCCACATTACGGTCAACAATGGCGGCTTTCATGGTAGGCTCTTCGTCAAACCTGCGGTCATAGCCATGGTATTCCATATTTGCCTCGGCAACAAGCCAAATACCCCATTCGTCACACAACTCATACCAGCGTGGGTCGTTTGAATAGTGGCTGGTGCGAACATGATTACAATTACCCTGCTTAATTACCTGCAAATCTCTTATCATCTGCTCTTCGGTAATGGCATGGCCCACGTCGGACCAATGTTCATGGCGGTTAACCCCTTTCAATTTAATTGGCACACCGTTTACCAAAAACACCCTGCCTTTTATCTCTATCTTACGGAAACCAATTTTTTGGGATAGTATCTCGCCCTCACCACTGGTTAAAACCATGGTATATAGGTAAGGTGTTTCGGCTGTCCATTTGGAGGGATTAGTTATTGCAATATTGATATTAAGTTCTTGTTCCTGTTTAGCGTTAAGCGTGCTTCCGTTAACTGCGCCTTTGGCAACTTCTTTTCCTGTATTGTCATAAAGTGTAGCGGTTAAAGATTGTGCTTTGGCAGCATTGTCACCATAGTTTTTAATTTTGGCCACAACATTTATAGTTGCATCCTTATAATCTTTATCCAAATCCTGCTTTACAAAAAAATCACGGATATGTGTTTGAGGCGAGCTCCACAGCGTAACATTTCTGAAAATACCATGCAAACGCCACATATCCTGGTCTTCTAACCATGTACCTGATGTATATTCATAAACCTCGGCAGCTATAGTGTTTTTACCGGGTTTTAAATAAGTTGTCAAATCAAATTCGGCAGCGTTACGGCTGTTAACGCTGAACCCTACTTTTTGCCCATTTACCCACAAAAAGAAACCTGCATCAACACCGTCAAACTTTACAAACACCCGTCTGCCGTCCCACTCTGCAGGCAAATCAAAATCACGGCGATAACTGCCTACCGGATTACGTTCCGTAAACGCAGTGTACCTTTTGTCAGGCTCGCTCATGATATGGGGAAAATCCTTTTTTATAGTGTAACCATAATTTCTATAAAAAGGTGTACCATAACCTTGCACTTCCCAGTTTGAAGGAACGGATATATCTGCCCATTTTGAAACGTCGTAATCGTTTTTATAAAAATCAACAGGACGTTTTTCGGGGCTTGGTACCCAGTTAAACTTCCAGTTACCATTTAAACTGCGGGCATAGGCAGAAGCCTTACGATTAGCTCTTAAAGCCTCCTGTAAGTTGGCATACGGCATTAAGGTAGCGTGATATGCCTCTTTATTTATACCGGTTATTTCTGGATTTTCTATTTCGGCAGGATAATCTATCCCTGGCCTAAGTACTTGCGCATTTCCTATTTGGGTGAATGCGGAAACCGAAACACACAACAAAAAAACACACCTAAAAAAATTTTTGTAATATGACATGACTGTAACTTTATATTAATAATTGGCTTTACAATATACCGTTTTAAATTATAACCCTTTTATAGATATTGGCTTACCTGAATAAATAACGGTTTTGCCCGGCTTTCCCTCCGTAACACCACCTCCGTTATTTTCACTAACCATAACAATGTTAAAGGTGCGACTTTTTAAATATTTAGGATATGTCCCCTCTCTTGAACCAATAGTAAGTGTTTGCGTTTTTTCACTCCACTTAAATGGTATGATTGTATAACTACCTTTTTCATAATTATATCCATCGCCCTCATCCTCATATAGGTTAAATGAACCATCGGCGCCCTTATATACACGAATTTCTAAAACATCTGAAGATTTTTCACCTGTATATTGCATGATCTTGCCCATTGGGATAATAGCCCCTGCTTTTACAAAAACCGGTATTTTGTCCTGTGGCGCGGCGGCTTTAATACTTTGTCCACCGTTGTAGCGTTTCCCGGTCCAGAAATCGAACCAACCTGACGATTTTGGCAAATAAACATTCCACTCGCTTACGCCCGCTTCTGTAACCGGGGCCACCAGAAATGATTTACCAAACATGTACTGATAAGCCTGCTGTATGGCTTTTTCGTCAGTACCAAAATCCATAATTAACGGACGCATTAAGGTGGAGCCATTTTTTGAAACCTGCCAGGCTTCTGAATAAATATAAGGCATTAAACGATACCTTAAATTCATCATGCTACGCATATTGGCCTCAACGGTTTCCCCGTATTTCCACGGTTCGGTTTCTGTTTGGTAACCATGAATACGGAATATTGGATTGAATGTACCCCACTGAAACCAACGTGTTAGGATATCGTGATATTTCACATCAGTATATTGTCCACGTCCCGGACGGAAAAACCCGCCTATATCGGTAGTCCAATAAGGCATACCCGTTAAGTTATAATTTAGACCGGCAACTATCTGTCTTTTTAAGACATCCCAGCTCCAACCAATATCGCCCGACCAGTTGATAGTGCCGTATCGTTGTTGGCCCGGAAATGCCGAACGTGTTAGGGTTGTAACCCTTTTGCCGGGATCGGCTGCCCTTTGTCCTTCGTAAACCGCTTTACTTACAAATAAAGGATAGGTAAGGCGATAAAAATCGCCAGGGCCAAAATAGGTTTGCTTACCTACCAGCGCATCATTTTCAGGTTCGGTGGCATCCATCCACCAGGAATCTACCCCTTTGCTAAATAAATTATCGTTTAATGCTGCCCAGTGTACTTTTTGCGTTTCGGGATTGTAAATATCTATCCACGGGCTGTTTTCCAGGTATAAATTTTTAGCTAAATACGGTTTAGCAACATCTGATTTTTTATCCAGGTTCTCCCACACTGAAACAGAGAAATGTGAATTCAGATCATGTAATTGTTTGATAAAACCTTCGGGATTTGGATAGTTAGTTTCGTCGAACTTTGGCACTCCCCAACCGTATTTGCCCCAGTACTGCCAATCCTGAACAATCACGTCCATAGGCAAATTTCTTTTCCTAAACTCCTGAACTGTTTCCACTAAATGTTTGCCTGACGTATAACGTTCGCGGCATTGCCAAAAGCCATAGGCCCATAGTGGTAACATTGGCACATTACCTGATATATTACGATAGTTGGCTATAACCTCATCGGCATTTTTACCATAGAACACTACATAATCTAAAGCTTTGGCATTAGGCGAACGGAACACGGTTTCGTTAGCTGTGGGCCGCCATGATAATTTAGGTTTATTTGCCGCTTTGCATAAAACCTGCACAGTATGCTCCCCGGCTTTTAAATTAATTATTTTACTTACTGCAGGTGGCAGCCATTGATTTGACTGATCTATACGAGCTATACCATCAATAATCAACAGGTGGCGGCTTTCCATATCACCCAGATCGAGCATAAAAGAATAATCGCCGGCCTTATCTAATTTAAATTTACCTACATGTAATGCCTGCTGCTGCGATACACGTTGGGTACCGGCCGTTGTGGTAACATCCTCATAACGTATCTGTACCGCGTTGGTATCCTTTTTGGCTAAAGGAATGTAGTTATCAGCAGGATTAAAATTAGTTAGACCATACTGGTGCCATAAAATCCCATAACCTTTACTTGAATATAAAAATGGAATGGCTATTTGGGTGTTTACCTGTATCAGCTTACGGGTAACGTTACGTAAATTATATTGCCCATCCTGAAACTGCCCTAAGCCAAACAAGTATTCGTCAGCAGGCGAGTTAAAAGCTTGTTCCGCTTCGTAAGAAGGCTCGCCCATAGTGGTTCCGGCTATAAGTTTGCGGCTATTGGCCTTTTCACTTAAAAATATTTTCCCAGCACTATTGCTATAGCTAATAGATCCATTTTGTTTATTAAACAATACATTAACAAACTTTGTACTTAGCTTTATTTGCGTTGGTGTTTCTGTTACTTTAAAAGCAGGTATAGCTTGTTTGTTAACCAACACAAATTCCTGCTTTTCTGCCGGGATATCTTTTTCCCATTGGATGCGTATGGCTTTATCTGTTATTGGCGTGATGCTTAACACCCCTTCGGTAAGCTGGATTGATAGCTTATCTTTGGTGGTGGTTTGTTTTTTGTAAACCTGTCCAAAAGTAACTGCCGGCAGCAATGCTGCTATAATGATCAATATCCTTTTCATTGTTTAATATTTATTGTAAAGGCCTTATTTGCGCAACAAACCCGCCACGGCGAAGCATTTTCACATCTACCGAGCTTGATCTGTCAACAACTATATATTGGGTTGAAAATTCTTTATCGTGTGCACCGTCCGCTATAAGTGTTAGTTTGAATTTTTCATTGTCGGGTAAAAAATCCAGCTTTATGGCTTTTCGCTTTTCTCTTAATTCAGCATTAATGCCTCCCAAATACCAGCTATCACCTTTTTTGCGGGCCATAATTACATCTTTGCCCGGATACCCATCCAAAAGTTTGGTATCATCCCATGCATTAGGCACATTACGTAAAAAGTTTTTGGCGGCGTCGGGTAAGGTGTAATATCCTTCGGGCCTGTCAGCCATGTGCTGTATACCAGATTCAAAAAGTACACTTAACGCCAACTCATGTCCGTATGATGTTAAGTGAGGATATTGCGAATTGGTAAAGGTGACCGGTGTATAATCCATGCCCCCTACCACATTACGTGTAAAAGGTAATGTAGCGTTATGCTCAGGCGCGGTATTGGTAAAGTCGGGGCCGTTGTTGTACCATTCCGCTCCGCGAACCGACTCGTAAGTCATTAAATGCGGATAAGTTCTTTCCCATCCACGTGGCACAATGGAGCCATGAAAATATACCATGATCTTGAATTTGGCTGCATCCTCTAAAATATCCAGGTAATATTTGATCATATCCTGCTTCTCGCTTTCAAAAAAATCGATCTTTACACCTACTACACCTAATTTGTTCAGCTTGGTAAATTCTTCAACGCGGGATTCATGTGTTAACATCCTGTCTCGTGGAGTTGAAGTTACCCCAGTGTGCTTGCCGCCGGAATTATACCACATCAATGGCTTTACACCTTTAGATAAGATGTATTTCAATGCGTCCTCTAAATTACCACCATTGCCCATACGGTCCCACTCCCAGTCCAACAGGGTATAAGGCCAGTTCATACTGGCAGCTAAGTCGGCAAAAGCAGTAACTATTTTATAATCCATAGTACCGTGGTTGCTTGACCAATAGTTCCATGAAGCTATACCCGGTTTAATCCATGAGGTTTCTTTTACTGTTGAGGGCGAGGCCACATCATCAACCAATGTTGATGCCACAATATCAGCTAAACCACCAATAATTACTACTCTCCATGGCGATTTCCATGGTAAACTTATAGTTGGTAATGCCTCACCCTGCCTGTTACCATCGCGCGGGTTAGGCATGGTTAGTTTATATTGATCTTTTACTGCAACATTACTTAGTTTGCTTGCAACGTTATTCCTGTCCACATCAGATTCATGAACCAAAAACCATGAGGCTTTATCAGAACTATTAAATAATGCCGGATAACACCATTCTTGTTGCAGTACCTTATCATCACTGCTTGCAGCGTATAGTCCTTCGTTAGCTGTGTTCCATTTTTCTAACCAGCGTGTGGTTGTTGCAGGTATGGTATAAGCAGTTAGTTCGTCCTTTAACACAAACGAACCTTGCTTATCAGGGAACTCATAACGGAAAGTAAATCCATCATTATAAGCACGAATGATCACATTCAACCTGGCTTTGCTTTCATTTTGAAAGTATACGGTTACCTCATTTGCAGTGTTTGTAGCAACAGATTTTTTACCATGAACCATGGTGTATTTTTCATTGATAACAACCGGTTTACCTGCACTTACAAATGTTAGGTTTGAAAATTCCTGGTCGCTGCGCGATAAACCTAAATTCACTTTTGGTATAATTTCGGATGGTTTATCACTTGCAGTATGTGACACTTTTAAACTCCATTCGCCTGTATTAGCGTTTTGCTGATTTACCAAATCAACGCTTATCTTCTTATTAGGCGATTGGACCGTTATCTTTTGGGCGTAAGCTTTTACTACAGGAAAGAATATAGTAATTACTATAAATAAATAAAATGCTTTTCTCATTACTAATAATCTCTTATTGTACTATACACTCCGTATGATTGTTTATTAATATTATAAAGCGGATGCAATAAATATTTTTGGCCAGCATAGGTTAAATTAAAGTTGCCGTTACCAGCATAGTTGAGCTTTGATAGTATCTCACCTTGTGTTTTAGATGTGCTTAATGATTGTTTAAAAGTCAATTCATTTTTAGTTTCAAAAGCTAAAAGCGTTGGGCCATAAAATATGGCGAAAGTATTTTTATCATCAGGCATGGTTTTAATATGGTAACCATAGTTAAATACCAGTTTAATAACATCATTATTTTTCCATGCACGGCGCAGTGTGTAGTATGACATGGGTGTTGATTTACCTTGCTGCTTAGTTCCGTTTACAAACACATTAACATCTGTTGCCCATGATGGAATGAAAAAATTAATAGCCATTTTACTACTTTTTGTATTGCTTATTTTAAATTCCACAGCTTTACCTTCAGTTATATCGCCTGTTTGCTGTAAGCTTAAACCCTTTTCGGCCCAGGTTAATTTTGATGGAATATAAAGGTTAACCCACATATCACCATGATTATGATAATATATACCCGTGTTAAGCGCGGCAAATCCTTCTATACAAGTACCATTACAGCACCTGAAATCATTGTCTTTTAAAAACTGTTTACTTTGAGGTGAACCCAACGGAAGATGATAAACAGATTGTCCAGTACTGTCACTTTGTGAGGGCAAAACAGCGTTGTAAAGGGTATTCATATATTGCTCGGCAAACCGTGCATCAGGTGACCAAGTAAATAATTTAGCTGTTAGTTTTTGTGTATTGTGTGTTACGCATGATTCGGCAATTTCTTTTGAAAGGGTATTACTTAACACTCCCGGTATACCCCAATGCTCAGCAGTTTGAGAAGTTTTGGTAGTTACATTTGGCCGTGGCCCGCTACTTGAACCGTTAGCATAGGCGTGCTTACTAATAAGCATGTTCCAAAAATTTACTGCAGCATCATGATATTTTTTTTCTTTCGTGATAGTGTAACGCTCAGCAAATCCGTTTACTAAGACCAAATGTGTATTTGAATGTAGTCCATTCAAAATATCTATATTTTTTGATAGCGGTACCACAAACCAATCGCGATCGAACACTTTTGCCAATGCTAAATGCTTTGGATTATTAGAAACTTCATAAAGTTTATATAGAACCTCATTCATGGCCCCGGCTTCATTTCCCGGATTTGCTTCTACGGTGTAAAGCATCTTTTCAATACTCTCGGTGCTGAGTTTTGAAATCCGCATATCTACAAATGATGCCATACCGGTTACTATTTCATAGGCTTCTTTATTTCCGGTGTGAATGTATGCGTCCAGTAACCCCTGCATAATTTTATGATACGCGTAATACGGTGCCCATACACCGCCAAAACGGGTCTCTAAAGTCTGAAATTCTTTTACAGAAAAAGCGCTTAAATATCCGTTACCCAAAGCTTGCTGGCACTTGTGCAACTCACTTATCATGTAATTTAATCTTTGAGCCAATTCAGGGTCTTTATATTTTTCAACCAGCACGGAAACTGCAGAAAGGTAATGGCCTACAAAATGTCCCCTAATGCCAATAGAGGGCGCTTCCCATCCTTCAAGAGGTTTTGCTGTTGAAGTTATACCTGCGGTAACTTTAAAATTGTGAAGCATCCTGTCTGCATCAAGCGACTTGATATATTTTATATTCAGATCTTCACGGTTTTTTATCCACGATGAAGCTAACGCAACTTCGGTATTGTTGAAAGGTAGAACTTTAATTACTTGACTATTTAACGCTGTTTGGCCAAATGAGTTAAAGCCCAAAAGCAAACATAAAATTGTAGTAAAAAATATTTTTATCTGTTGTTTCATATTAGTTTTCATTACTTCACTTCCACTTCAAATGGTGATGCAGGCAATCCTTCTTTGTTATATAAATTGGCAAAATCAGGGTTATTGGCCCAGGCATAACGCACATAAACTGGCTTTGTAATCTCATCGCTTGAAACTATTACCTGATTGCCGATAATCTGGGCTGTTGCCCAAACAAACTTTTTGTCGGCACCGGCAATGGCAAAATGCCGCAGTTTACTATCATCCTTGGTTATTAACCCGCTGCCTGTATCTGTAAAAGTTAATACCACTTTGTTAGCATCAGCTTTTGCAGTTTGCAAGGTTGGGCCTGATGTAACTAAATCTGTTTTTCCATAAGCCACTTTTTGAGCAGTAAGTGCCAAGCGTTTACCTACGTCTTTTTTGTTACGGGGATGGATATCGCCCCACTCACCAACATCAATTAATACGGTTAAACCAACATTGGGTATGGCTAATGCCTTTCGCTGCGCCTCTCTCAATTCGGCCCACTGGCTTTCGCCGGGCAGGTAAGCGGTTTCTAAATAATTAGGTAATTGTGCAATTATGAATGGTAGCTTGGGGTCTTGCCATGTGATGCGCCAGTTAGCTATCAATTCAGGCAACAATCGTTCATATTCTTTAGCGCGGGTAACGTTTGATTCTCCCTGGTACCATAAAACACCTTTAATGGCATAATTGGCTACCGGGGCAACCATTGTATTATATAACAGCGTTGGCTGATTTGCAGCAGAATAACCCTCTAAACCGGGCTTTGCCGGAGGAAATGCCTGCCCAACCTTGTACTGCCATTTGCCGCTTAATTGGATAGTATCAGTTCCGACCGTTATATAATATGGTTTATCGGGTACAAAGCCACCCTGCGCTGATGAATTATTGCTTAACCTGGCTACAATAACATTTTTACCCGGCACCAAAATGCCTTGCTTTAGGCTATACATTCTATTAGCATACTGCCCGCCTGTACGGCCGGCTAACTGTCCATTGATGTAAACCTCATCATTATCGTTAATGCGGCCAAAATACAGTTTTGCTATTTGTGTAGTTACAGAAGCAGGAATATTGATCTCTCTTCGGTACCAAACTACACCACTAAAATTATTTAACCCTTGTCCGTTCCAAAAACCGGGCACCATGATGTCTTTCCACTTTACGGGATTGTAGTTGGCTTCATACCACTTAGGGGTTTCATTAAGTCCTTCATCGTATTTTCTATCAGTACGTGGCGCTTGCAGGCGGCTATTCTCGGCATTGTTTCTCGTCAATCGATTAACATAAGCTGTATCACTTAAACGGGTTACCTGTTTAGCAATTTCGGGAAATGACTTATATCCTTCTGCACTTATCCATGATTCAATTGGCGTACCACCCCAGCTTGCGTTGATCAAACCTATGGCTACCTTTTCTCGCTCATAAGTTGAAATGGCGAAGAAGTAACCGGCTGCGGTAAAGCGTGGAATATTAACACCCGTTGCAGGAGTCCAGCGTCCGTTGCTTAAATCATCATGAACTTTGGTAGCATCGTTAAGCGCTTTAGGCACCAAAAACTGCCTAATTTGCGGGTTTTGATTTTGGGCGATTATCTTCTCGTACTTTTCAGCAACGTCACCCATACCCATTTCCATATTGGACTGGCCCGAACAAAACCAAACATCGCCTAATAAAATATCTTTTACTTCTATTTTATTATTACCTGTTATGGTCATCTCATAAGGCCCGCCCGCAGGTATAGCTTTTGTTATGATTTGCCATTTACCATCGGTACCTGTAACTACACTGTAATTTTTTTTGATGAAGCCGACAGTAACCTTCTCTCCCGGTGATGCCCAGCCCCATATTTTAAGCGGCTTATCGCGCTGCAATATCATACCATCACTAATTAGTTTAGGTAACCTAACATCAGCCTGCGCATAATGATTAAATGCAAAGGCTGCGAATAGGGTAATTATTAGTAATTTCTGGTACTTCTTCATATTTTTAATGTATCCTATAGTGATATCCCACGTTTCCAGGGTATAAAGTCATCCTGACCGTGTTTTACAGATGCTACCTCTATTTCACCGCTGGCTACCTTTATTACATAATCCAGCATACGTTCGCCTGCTTGGGGTATGGTTTCTTCGCCATCTATAATTGTACCCATGTTAACATCCATGATGTCATGCATGCGGTTAAACAATTTGGTATTAGTAGCTATCTTAACAACTGGAGCTATTGGGTTACCTGTTGGCGTACCCAAGCCGGTTGTAAACAAAACAATATTTGCCGCCGCGGCTACTACAGCGGTGGTCGATTCAACATCATTACCCGGCGTACATAGTAAATTAAGGCCCGGCTTAGTTACTTTTTCGGGATAATCTAATACTGCTGTAACGGGTGATGTACCGCCTTTTTTGGCAGCACCTGCCGATTTTATAGCATCGGTTATTAATCCGTCTTTTATATTACCTGGCGATGGATTCATATAAAACCCTGAACCTACAGCTTCGGCTTTTTGGTTATAAGTGGTCATTAACGAGTTAAACCGCTTAGCATCCTCTACAGTTACACAACGGTCACTTAAATTCTGCTCCACACCGCAAAGTTCAGGAAACTCGGCTAAGATTACTGAACCGCCAAGTGCTACCAGCAGATCGGATGTATAACCTATTGCCGGGTTAGCGGAAATGCCCGAAAACCCGTCAGATCCACCGCACTCCAAACCAATGCAAAGTTTACTTAAAGGGGCGGGCTGCCTAACATTCTGATTAGCAATAACCAGACCTGCAAATGTTTGCTTGATAGCTTCTGAAAGCAGATCAGCTTCTGAGCCAGTTTCTTGTTGGTCAAGCACATACAGTGGTTTATTAAAGTCAGGTGTGCGTTTATATATCTCTTCTTTAAGTATGCTAACCTGCGCATTTTGACAGCCTAAACTTAATATGGTTGCTCCTGCTACGTTTGGATGTGTTATATATCCGGCTAATAACCCGCACAATGCTTGTGCATCCTGACGGGTGCCACCGCAACCACCTTCGTGTGTTAAGAATTTTATACCATCAACATTAGGGAATAATCTTTCTGACTGGACTTTTGCTGTATCAACTTTTACTTCTGCATTTAGTATTTGTTCTACCGAGCTTCCACGTTTGTAAAGGTCAATTATAGCGTTCGCCTGGTTGCGATAGGTATTATTTTTACCATAGCCCAATTGATCTACCAACGCTTGTTGCATCACCTCCACATTCCTGTTCTCGCAAAATACCATAGGTATTACCAGCCAGTGATTTGCTGTGCCTACTGATCCATCTGCACGGTGATAACCCATAAATGTTTTGTTCTGCCATTTAGAAACATCGGGTATTACCCAGTCTAATTTTCTATCGCCCAAGGTAAAAGTACTTGCCGCGTGTGCAATATTGGCGGTACTTAACAGGCCACCTTTTTTAATAGGCTGAGTGCTTTTACCCACTAATACGCCGTACATTTTCACCTCGTCTCCTATCTGCAGATCTGTCTCGGCAAATTTATGTTTGGCAGCAATTTTTTCCTGTATTACTATATCCTCACCCGCCACATTAACCACATCACCGGGATTAAGGTCGGTTAGTGCAACTACGGCATTATCATCGACATTTATTTTCAGCACTTTATTCATCTGCACTTATAATTAAATTCCTTTCAATATTTTATTCATTTCATTTTGTACCGCGTCAGCAAACATCGGTAACTGGGTAATGTCTTCACCCCATATTGCTGAGTCGCTAAGTACTTTCGTGGCTATTTCCTCTATTGGATAGGTTTGATACTTCTCGATCACCTGCCCGGCTTTACCGTCACTAAATGGATAATTAACACCATTATGATTTATAATGAAACCATTACCATCCTTTACCACCTTACTCATTAAGGCTAAATAAGCGGCAAAACCTTTAGTAATATTTACCGGAACCTGGTTATATATGCTATAGTACTGCTTTAATAAAGGCAGCACCCGTGTTATGATTTTAGTAGTGTATTGCTGTGCAATAGCTATCCATTGATGCTGTATAAAAGGATTTCTGAACCTATCTAAAACACTATCAGCAAAATCTTCTGCTAATTTCGGGTCTGCCTTGGGCATAGCCGAGCGAATTTCGGCCATCAGGTTTTTTAAAAACGCCTCAAATTGAGCATCATTAGTTGATGCGTTTACCACATCAAAACCTGATAAAAATGCTAATGCTGTACTTAAAGTATGTGTACCGTTAAGCAGCCTTAATTTTAGCTCGCGGTGGACTTCAATATCCGGAATAACAATTACACCATCGTTTACCTGTTCAAAACTTAATATAGATCTTACTTTTTCGTCACCCTCAATTGCCCACAATAAATAAGGTTCTGAAACGATCAATAATTCATCATGATAACCATTTTTTGCTTCAAATAACTCTTGCTCTTCAGGCGACGGACGACCGGTAACAATTCTGTCAACTAATGAATTGCAGAAATAATTACTTTCATTAACCCATTTTTCAAAATCGGCACCTAATTTATTGAAGGCTATTAGTTCTGTAATGATTGATTTAAGTATAGTGCCGTTATTTGGCAAAAGCTCGGTTGGTATTATAACCAATCCGCTTTCTTTATCACCGTTAAAAGCTTTATAACGATGGTATAAAACTGCTAATAACTTTGCAGGAAAAGATGAAGGTGGTTGTTGGTTTATATTCTCTTTTACTAACTGAAGACCAACTTCGGTAGTGTTAGAAATAACAACCTTAAGGTCAATACTCTCTGCTTGCTTTAGCACCAAATTCCATTCATCTGCTGCAGATAATACCTGACTGATGGAGGTATTAATGATAGCCTCTTCGCTTAAATGCTTATTTTTTATGCCTTTAATATGCAAGGTGTACAGATTATCCTGTTGGGCAAAAGCATCTGTACTGCCTGTATTTGTTGACTTTACAACAGTTATGCGCCCATTGAAAACCCCCTCCCTGTTGGCTTTATCAATTACATGATCAGTAAGCCCCCGTAGCAATACCCCGGTACCAAATTGCAATACTTTTACCGGCAGCTTTAAATAATCAATACCAGGCTTTACAACTTCAAACGCTTTAATTGTAGCCAATGTTCTGTTTGACAGTTGTGTACGCTGCTGACTTACTATGTTAGTATCGTTATTCATTTTCATTACAAAGTAGCTACGGCCTTAATTACGTCCGAATCAGGATTAAGCCATCCTTTAAAATCAACACTCAGGTTATCAAAATCAGTACGATGAGTGATGTAAGACAATGGGTTTATCAGGCCTTTTTTAATGGAATCAATAACATGTTCAAAATCGGCTCTGGTTGCGTTTCTGCTGCTCATTAAGGTGGCTTCGCGTTTATGAAACTCAGGATGGCTAAAAGAAATTGCTTCCTTTTGCAAGCCTATCAATACAAAACGTGCCCCGTGCGCCATGTATTGAAACGCCGAATTTATAGCTCCCTGATTTCCCGTTGCATCAATTACTACGGTAGGCATTTCGCCATTAGTAATAGCTTTTATTTGCTCCATAGCATCATTATGGGCATTTACGGTATATTCCACACCAATTTTCTCTTTACAAAAAGCCAGGCGGGTATCGTTAACATCCATAGCAATCACTCGGCCTCCGGCTATACGGGCAAATTCCATAGTGCCTATACCAATAGGGCCCGCTCCAATAACTAAAACAAATTCATCCTTAGTAACATCGGCACGGCGTATACCGTGGGCGCCAATGGCTAATGGCTCAACTAAAGCCAATTCATCATAACTTAAACCTTCACCATGAACCAGCAAGCGCGATGGTATAGAATAATACTCTGCCATCCCACCATCTGTATGTACACCGCAAACTTTAATATTTACACAACAGTTTGTTTTACCAGTATTACAGGCAATGCAATTTCCGCAATTGATATAAGGGATAAAAGTTACCGCCTCGCCAATATTAAAACCTGGTGCACCATCAGCCTCAACCAACTCGCCCGAAAGCTCATGTCCTAAAACCCGCGGATAATTAAAAAAAGGTTGTGTGCCTCTAAAAGCGTGCAAGTCGGTACCACAAATACCTATGCGCTTAATTTTTATAATAGCATTTCCGGCGGTTAACACCGGTCGCTCAACCTCTTTATACTCAAAACTTCCCGGTTGGGAACAAACTAACGTATTCATGTATTATTATAAATTATAAAATTCAATTGCATTCCCGCCAAAAACCTTATCCTGCTCTACATCACTATATCCTGAAAAATAGTCTTTAACAATATCTAAAACTTCATTATACTTTGCAGCCACCAAACAAACGGGCCAATCTGATCCAAACATAACCCTATCTGCTCCAAATGTATTTACAACCACATCCATATACGGATCAAAATCTGCCTTTTTCCAACTGTTCCATTGTGCTTCGGTAACCATACCGGATATCTTGCAAAAAACATTTTTGTGTTGGGCTATAGCTTCCATATCCTCTCGCCAGCCCTCTATAATATTGTCTTTGATGTACGGTTTAGCTATATGATCGATCACAAAACGGTGGTTGGGAAATTTAGCTACAAACTGCTTTACAAACTTTAATTGATCCGGAAATACCAAAATGTCATAAGTAAAGTTATATTGATCAAGCAAGGATATTCCATTTAAAAACTCGGGCCTTAGCATAAAATCTCGCTGTGGCTCTCCTTGTAGCACGTGCCTGAAACCCTTTAGCTTTTTAAACTGACTAAAATAGTTCAGCCTTTCTTCTATATCAGAAGCTGACAGATCTACCCAGCCAACAACACCTTTTATAAAATCATGCTTGTCAGCATTGGCTATTTGAAAATGATTTTCATCTTCTGACTGATCAGACTGTACAATTACACAACCGTCAATTCCGTTAGCTTTTAATATTGGCTCTAAATCCTCCGGAAAGAAATCCCTTTGGATAACGCTCATCGATTCATCTATCCATGAATCCCTTATCGGATCAAACTTCCAAAAATGTTGGTGTGAGTCGATTTTTAACATATTATACAAGTGTTATATATTCTGACCTTTTAACAAGTCCTTTATTTATCATTTCAACCCAAAACTGGGGTGGAATAACTGTATTAGCCATTTTTATATTGTTTTCAACACGTTTAGGATTAGTGGTACTTAAAGCAATGCTTTTCACTCCCGGTGCTTTTAAGGCAAATGCCACGCAAGCTTCGGCAGGTTTAATATCATACTTGTGGCATATCTTATTAAACTCATCACGCCATTTTAAATGCTCCTTATATCCCGGTAAATTTTCATCTACCAGTTTATAGTCATAAAAATCTCCTCCTATCAAAAAACCGGAATGAAATACAGCCGAATTAATAATTGATACGCCTTGCTGCTCTAATTCGGCCATAAACTTCAACAAGTCTTCCGAATGAGTTTTTATGGTTAAGCTATTGGCTATCATTACCCAATCCAACTTTACATCCTGTACAATTCGGTAAATTGATTTCCAGTCTTTAGCACCTACTCCTATTGATTCAACCTTACCCGCAGCTTTTAAATCAGCCAGGGCACGATAAGCATCTAATATATCCTGATAACGTTTAGCTTCATCTTCAGGGCCATCGGCGGCAGCCAGATATTCGTCAGGATCATGAACAGATACCATCTGCGGGATATAGCCGTTTAATAGCTCATTTCCTTGTTCAAAACAATCCAGCATCCCCTGGTAGCTTATTTTTTGAACAGCATCATGTTTCAACCCAACCCATACACCAGGTTCAAATGTTGGCTCAGGTGTTTTTAATTCTGTCCTGTACCACCCTAATTTATTGCTGATGATGACATTACTTTGGTCAACGTTTAGCTCACGCAAGTGCTTGCCCAGTACTTCTAATGCCAATCCGGCACCATATTTACCGGCCGAATCAAACACTACTTTACCTGCTGAGTGTTTAACACATTCGGCAATAATATCATGCTTAATGCTATCATCAAGCGCAACAAATATATTCCCCAGGCCACTTGTCCCAAAAATTACTTTAGGCAGATCGTTATTGATTGAATTAGATTGTTGAACGCTCATTGGATACTATGCAGTTACCGATTTTAATTTTGAACCTGATAAGGCATAATAAGTGATATACAAGTACCCTACAAGCGGTATAACCATAGCAATCGCCATGCTATGTGATGCTTCGGCTATATATCCCATTAATGGCGGCAATACCGCACCGCCTACAATAGCCATCACCATTATTGAACCACCCATTTTTGCATTTTGGCCCAATTCGCGAATACTTAAGGCGAAGTTGGTTGGATACATTAACGACATAAAAAAGCTGGTGAAAAATATGGCCCAAACACCAATTATACCCGGGAATAAGATGGCTATACCCACCAACACAATATTGATTACACCATATAGACCCATTAACTTACTTGGATCAACAAACTTCATGATATATGTAGCCGAGAAACGCCCTACCCCAAATGCTACTAACGTTCCGGTAAGAAAATATCCCGCCACTTTTTCGGGCTGCCCTGTAAAATCTTGCACGTAGGTAATAAAGAAACTCCAGGTACAAGTTTGTGCACCACAGTAAAAAAACTGCGAAACAACACCTTTATAAAAATGTGGAAATTTTATCAGGTCCCTAACGTTTGATTTATGATCATCCTCCTTTACCTCGTCACGACTAACCGGGAATTTAGATATAGCCAGGAAAATACACCATAATACAGCGAAACCACCCAATACCAGGTAAGGGGTAACTACACGCATGGTTTCTTCTTTAAGATAACTCTCATACTGATGTGCTGCCTTTAGAGCTTCAATTTTTGCGGGATCATGTTCTATGCCCGAAAGAATAAATAACGTACCTAACAATACGCCTAATACTGCACCTATGGGATTAAATGCCTGCGAGAAATTAAGACGGCGTTCGGCCGATTCTGCCTTGCCCATTTCCACAATAAAAATATTAGCACCGGTTTCTAAAAATGTTAATCCCGAAGCAATAACAAATAAGGCGAATAAAAAATATTCATATTTACCGGCTATAGCTGCCGGCCAAAACAAGAAGCACCCCGCAGCAAAAAGTAACAATCCTACACACAAGCCAACCTTATACGAGTAGCGTTTTATAAGCAGGCCTGATGGTACGGCCAATATAAAATAGCCCATATAAAACGCTGATTGAATTAGCCCGGCCTGGAACCTTGTTAATTCAAACGACTTCATGAACTGCTTGATAAGCACATCATTCATGTTATTGGGTATACCCCAAATAAGGAATAACATGGTTACTAAAGAAAACGAAACTATACTACCCCTTGGGATGAATCCTAATACCTCTTGATTTTTAGACATTTTATAATTGGCGATAAATGATTGGTTTCCAAAATAAGGGTTTAAATTTTATTTAAAGTTTCAGAGAATTACCATTTTATTATGAGATATTACCCATAAAGTTGCGAGATTTTAGCATATTGTTATTAAACTTTTATATTAAACCCTTCTATTAATGCTCGTTAAAAACGGCTTTTGATATAAACCTTTGCTTGTAATTTAAGGGTGTTTTACCGGTTATTAATTTAAATGCAGCATGAAACGATGAGAAATTATTAAAACCGCTTTCATAACATATTTGCTTTATACTGATCTCATCTTCAATAAGTAATTTACAGGCGTGGCCCACCCTTATTTCGTTAACAAACTGCAGGTAAGTTTTCCTGGTTTTTGCTTTAAAATACCTGCAAAATGAGTTGGGTGTTAAATTGGCAATCTGAGCAATCTCTTCCAGTAAAATTTTATCCTTGAAGTGCGCAAAAGAATAATCATATATTAAGTTTATTCTATATTGATCCACTTCCTCAAAATTATATTTAAACCCTATAGATGACAGTGTTTTTGATGAATTAACAGAGCCAATTAAAGCCAATGTCTCCATCAATAAAGTAATTCTGCAATAGCCTTCAGCATTAACCATTTGCTCAATCAGAGCAACAATTTTTGTTTCTTGATTTCCAGAAACCTCTATTCCTCTTTTTGCCCGTTCCAGCGTATGTTTAATTATTTTATTCTCGGGTAAATCAAGAAACATACGCCCCCAAAAGTCTTCAAAAAAATGCATTACAGTAGCGTAAGGCTTTTCTGTGCCATCCTCTAAAGTATCTATATCGTATTTCCAATAGTGCGGCAGGTTTGATCCTACTAAAACAATGTTATTTTTTTCAAATCTCTTAATGCTATCCCCTACAAACTGCATTCCTGAACCTTTATGAAAATAAATCAACTCAATTTCCGGATGGTAATGCCATCTGCTATTAATATTAGCCTGCCTATCCTGCCTGATGCTAAATGATTGTGAGGATGGATTTGGTATTTTTAGTAACTCTGGCTTCATTTATTATAAGTATTATATGCCTACTACAATTATAATAATGTTATTTGATGGTAATATTCCTCAATAATAAGGTAATTTCCTGAAATTATTAATAATTAATAAATACTTTATTTGAATGACCAATTATAGCCGCAATTCCCCTAATAGCGCGGCAACTATTATTAACTAATAAATTAATGCCTATGACTTAAAAAAAACTAAACTCCTAACGGAATAAGATTGGCTATAGCCTTGGGCTATATCCACAAACCAAGTAAAAAAACCAAAAACACCAAGAAAATTATGAAACTTAAAACGCAGGCCATGCCGCGCGCAGGGCTTTTTTTGTCAAAAAATTTGCTCGTGCCCACGCTGGTATGTCCAATTTTAATATTTGCAATAACTGCAACTGCTGCAAACAAACCCACCAGCTACAATTTGTTTAAAAAAGGTATTTCGATCACAAATATCAAACCCGTAGCTGAAATTATCACAGGTACAGTAATCGATAATAACGGGCAACCGCTACCGGGTGTTACTATTAAAATTAAAGATGCTACTACCGGCACAACTTCGGATGTAAATGGTAAATACACCATATCAGTGCCTGATGCAACAGCTGTATTGTCATTTTCGATGATCGGTTTTGAGACGCAGGAAATAACAGTAGGCACCTCCAGAACAATTAATGTTACATTAATAGAATCAGTAAGCTCACTTAACGAGGTTATTGTTGTAGGTTATGGTACTCAAAGAAGAGAAACACTTACAGGATCAATAGCTAAAGTACAAGGTGAAGACCTTACTAAGAACCAGTCTGTAAATGTTGCAACCAGTCTGGCGGGTAGGCTGCCTGGATTGATCGTTAATCAGCGTAATGGAGTACCCGGATCAGAGAACCTTGACATTGTCATCCGGGGTGCAAGTACGTTTGGCAACAACAATCCGCTTATTGTAGTTGACGGGGTACCGCGTGGCACAGGCATTCTTTCAACGCTTAACCCGCAAGATATTGAGAGTATAACCGTATTGAAAGATGGCTCAGCAGCTATATATGGTGCACGAGCCGCCAATGGCGTAGTTTTGGTTACCACAAAACCGGGATCAAAAAGTAAAACCGTTTATAATTTCTCCTATGTATATGGTATTACTAACCCTACCAAGGTTCCGGACATGATGGATGCGGCACTTTTTGCTGAGGTTTTTAATGAAACCCAGTACTACCTCCAGGGCCGACCTGCGACCGGCTTCAATCCTTTCTTTACGGATGCGGCGATTCAGAAATACCGCGATGGCTCCGACCCCATTTTATACCCGAATACTGACTGGGCAAATTTATCGTTAAATAAAAACACACCCCAGCAAAGACTGAATTTCCAGGCAAGTGGAGGATCTGACAAAGTGAGATACCTGCTTTCTTTCGGATCTTCCAGTCAGGGTAGTAATTACAGAAATCAACCTTACAAGTATAAACAGTATAATGCCAGGGTAAGGATTGATGCAGATCTATCACAGTATTTAACTGTAGGTGCCAATATCGCCGGAGTATTCAGGGAGCGGTCTGAATCAAATGGAACAGACTTTGTAACCATATTACAGGCAAATCCAACACTGCCTGCAATATATCCTAACGGGTTGCTTGCCGGGGGCCGATTCGATAACAGCCCGCTTCTTTCAGACCGGAGAGGGTATAATAGATGGAATGATGACCCAATAACTACATCATTTACAGCATCTTTTAAAGTACCTCATGTACAGGGGCTGGTATTGGACGCTTCTTATAATTATGATTTTAGAAATCAGTTCCAAAAAAACTTTTCCCAACCGCATTATTGGCATGTATACAATGTACAAACTCAGCAGTATGATCGTACAGAAGCAAATACGCCAATATCGCTTACCGATAGATACGACAGATGGATCACTACTCTTGCCAATTTCAGGATATCTTACAAAACAACAATTGCGAAGAATCATAATATTGCAGCAATGGTAGGTACCGAGCAACAGACAAATTCCAATACGTATGCATCGGCTTACCGCAGGAATTTCCTTAGTGCAGTACTACCGCAGATCAATGCGGGAAGTACCAGACCGGAAGATTTAAACAACAGCGGTAACGCTTCCGCGGGATCTTACAATAGTTTCTTTGGCAGGTTCAATTATAATTACCAATCCAAATACCTGCTGGAAGCCACATTCCGCTATGAGGGCTCGCCTATTTTCCCTCAGAATAAGAGATATGGATTTTTCCCAAATGTATCTGCAGGATGGATAATATCTGAGGAAAATTTCATGAGGGATGTGAAGTTTGTCAATAATTTAAAGCTTAGGGCTACGTACGGCGAACTTGGTAATGATCAGGTGGCGGCTTTCCAATACCTACAGGCTTTCCAATTGGGGAATAATTATGTTTTTGGCGGCACTACTGTACCGGGTGTTTACTCCAGTACCCTACCCAATCCTAATATTACCTGGGAGGTGAGCAAAAAACTGGATTTTGGACTGAGTGCTACTTTATTTAACAGGATGCTTGATGTGGATATTACCGTGTGGAACCAAAAGCGATCAAACCTTCTCCTCAGGCCCAATCTTTCAGTTAGCGGCGTGTTTGGTTTCCCTGCAATACCCGACCAAAATATAGGAAAGGTGAATTCCAGCGGATTTGAAGTGGAATTGACACATCGCAACAAGGTTGGAGATTTGTCATATTCAATTAGTGGAAACGTGGGTTATGCCAAAAGCAAGATCGTATTTATGGACGAAGTGCCGCCTGCATATGATTACCAAAGAAACACCGGTGTGCCACTTGGTAGTGGGCTTTATTACAAATCTGACGGGATATTCAATACCCAGGCAGAACTGGATAGCTACCCGCATGGTACCGGGGCCCAGGTAGGTGATATCAAGGTACTTGACTTAAACAATGATGGCAAGATTGACGGAAATGACCGTTATAGAACCAACCAATCTCCAACGCCATTATACTTGTTTGGCCTAAACACCAATTTCCAATACAAGGGCTTTGACCTAACCGTGTTTTTCCAGGGACAAGCCCAAGCGTATACTTATGATGGCACTTTAGACGAGTTTGGTTTAACAGATTTGGATAATGCCACTGTTTACAGGGCGACTAACCGTTGGACCGTAAATAACCAGGAGGGCGCTACTATGCCGCGTGCCAATAACTGGCAACCAGGCACAACGGACTTTTTCCTGTATGATGCTACGTTTGTTAGGCTAAAAAACGTTGAATTAGGCTATACCTTTAGGGGTGATTTAATCAAAAAAATAGGCGTTAGTAATCTCCGTGCATTTGTTAATGGAACAAATTTACTAACCTGGTCAAAAGAAATTTCATGGAGAGATCCTGAATTGTCCGGAGGTTTTACAACCTATCCGCCACTGAAGATCTTAAGTTTTGGTGTTAATCTACAATTTTAAAAATTATAACGATGAAAGCAATTAAAATAATACTACCTGTAGTGTTAGTTGTAATGTTCAGCATGTCATGTAAGAAAAACATCCTGGACATCTCACCTCAGGACCGTCTTGCTGATGAAGCTGTTTGGAGCGATCCGAAGCTCATAGAAGCATACCACAACGAACTTTACAACTCCCAGGTTCATGGTTTTAACGTAAGTATGGCGTATTCCAAGTATACGGATGAAACTTATAACAGCCTTGCCTGTTGCGGTGGCGACCTTTTTAAACTCAACACTTACAATCCTGACAATGTCGGATCATTAGGAGCAAATGTTGGGGGTTTTTGGGAGGTGCAAAACGGCTACATGTATAATTGGAACTTCGCGTACCAATATATGCGTAAGATCAATGTATTCCTGGAAAACGCGAGTACAACTACCGTTAATTTACCTAATAAAACCAGGATGATTGCGGAAGCCAAGTTTTTGAGAGCCTTTCTTTATTTCAATCTTATTGAAAGGTTTGGGGGTGTTCCTATTGTAGATAAAGTTTATCAACTGGGTGACGAGGCTGCGTTTAAAAGAAACACCTTTGAGGAATGTGTTGCGTTTATTGCAAAAGATCTGAATGAAGCTATACCTGATCTGCCTGCTAAATATCCATCAAATGACGCGAATTACGGAAGGGCTACCGGGGATGCTTGCAAGGCGCTGTTATCACGTACCTATCTATATGCCGCGTCTCCATTATTTAGTCCTGCTAAAGACCTTCAGAAATGGCAAAAAGCGGCAGATGCTGCAGAGGCGCTTTTAAATAGCGGCTATTCGCTATATCCCGATTATCAAAAACTTTTTGAAATGAAACAGGGCGATGTACAGAATGAGGTGATTTATTCGCGAGGGTTTTCTGCAGCCAACGGTCACAATGCACCCATGGATCATTTAAATCGCCGTTTCGGAGCCTATGGCGGTTGGTGGGGTAGCGGCGGGCCCACTGCAAACCTAATTGATTCATACGATATGACTAACGGAATACCTCCATACCTGCCGGATGGTACAGTCAATCCTTTATCAGGTTATGATCCGCAAAATCCATGGGCTAACCGTGATCCGCGACTTGAGGCCACAGTGATTCATGACGGTACCGTTTTCAATCCCGGCGCAACCCCCAGCGCACCTCCGGCTATGGAAATGTGGGTTTCATCAGATGGTACTACATGGGGATTTGATTCGTATAAAAAGACAGGCGACAATCCCCGGACTAACACAGTTATGAAAAAGTTTATGCCTTCGTCGGGCCCAATCAACTCAGCAACTCCGCAAGTGAACCAATGGCCGTTTTTCAGGCTGGCAGAAATTTACTTGAATTATGCAGAAGCCAAATTTGAGTTGGGCGAGGAGGCTACCGCAAGAGAATATGTCAATAAAGTAAGACGCCGTGGAGGTGTTAATCTTCCAGACATACCCATTACGGTTACCGGAGAAGCATTAAGACAACGGATTTATAATGAAAGAAGAGTTGAGCTGGCTTTTGAGATGCACCGTTTCTTTGACGTGAGGCGTTGGGGAATAGCCACCACTACTGAGAATGCTAAAATTTACGGTTTTGATGTAATTAAAGATGTAACGACCGGGGTAAAGACGTATTCAAAAGTAATGTTGCTGGATAAAACAGGAACTTTTCAGGCTTACAAAAGCCTTCTTCCTATAGCGAGGGACGAGTTAAGACGTAATCCTCAATTAACACCAACTCCCGGATATTAAATAAATATGATTACAAGGAGGCGATTTCAGAAATGGAATCGCCTCTTTCGTTAAAGAGAAACAGAAAACTTATTTAATTTTATAATTTAAAGTAACAACAAACTGCCTTAATGGCCTAACATCAAAAAGGTTAAATTGCCATGGGTTTAAATAACTTACCTGGTTGGTAATATTCATTACATTCAATTGAGCGCTGATCTTTTTCCACCCATATCCTATTGCTGCATCCCAGGTATAACCCGAAGGTATTTCAAGTTTGGGGTTGTTAGCAATGCTTGAAAAAAACTTGTCTTTATAAAATATACCGGTTCCTAAAGTTAACCCTTTTAAAAATGTCGCAGGTTCATAATTGACCCATCCATTAACTGTATATTTTGGCACACCGGGCAATTTATTTCCGGCTGGATAACCTGGGTCATTTATTACACGTGTTTGCGTATAAGCCGCACCGGCGGTTATAGATATCTCGCTGTTCAATCGTCCGGTAGCTTCCACCTCTACTCCCCTGCTTCTGTGGTGGCCCTGGTAGTAAACATTGTATTCATCATAATTTGGATTGGCAGGGTCCAGATATACATAACCATAAGGGTTTTGCTTATTTATCTCAAACAAACTGACAGTTACCCCCAGTCTGTCATTAAGTAAACTTGCTTTTGATCCCATTTCTATCTGTGTGCTTATTGTAGCAGGCGGTGTCGTATAATCAGCAAAGTTTTTTGCGAAGATATCGGCCGAATTTATTTCATAGCCTTTTGACCATGATGTATAAAATGAGTTCCATGCCCAGGGCTTATAAACCAAACCTACCCGGGGGGTATATATGGTTTTAGAAATTATATTATCAACATAACCTTCATAATCAGTTCCGGGCAACTCTTGTTGATAATAATGATTGCCCTGCCTGGTTGAGCCTGCCCTTAAGCCCAATAAAACATGAAGCTTTTCATTAAATAGCATTACCTGATCCTGCAAATAAATTCCACGGCGTTCAATAAGCGAAACAAATGGCTGGTAAGGAGAATTGATGGGCTCAATTGAGGGGGTTTGACTATATATTGGTTGATAAATATTGCTACTATCAAGCAAGCTTAAGGTTCCAATATTGGTATATCTATAACGGGTTGACTGGTACTCGGCACCTATTAAAACATTATGTTTTATTAAGCCTGTTAAAAAAGTGCCGTTAGCTTCTAATGAAGCTGTGCCATTACGTGATTTTTGATACAAAGCATATTCCCTGCGTGCAAACTTTCCATCGTCTTCAGGTTGATCAAACCAGATACCAAAAGGCCTGTTGGTTGAGTTGGCATAAAAGCCGGTGGCTTTAAGTCGCCAGGTTTTACTCAACTCATAAGTTAGTGTAGCAAAGTATCCCTGGTCGTTATATAAGTACTGCCTGCTTGATTCTCCAAGATATAACGAAGGACTTAACTTTTTTAAACCGCTGATGCTGCCATCCGGTGAGACTAACCCGGCATCATCGGTATTACGCGAACTTCTGAATGTTGCTTCGACATTTAGGGATAATTTTGATGTAATATCCCAAGAAATAGATGGCGATATAAACTCTTTCCGCATAGAAACCTGGTCTCTGAAGCTGTTTGAATATTGGAATGTTGTATTTAACCTATACCGCAGTGTCCGCTTAGCATTTAATGGCCCTGTTATATCAATCGAGGGCCTGATTAATCCCCATGACCCTGTTTTTAAATTCACATTAGCCATAAACTCATGCTGCGGTTTTTTAGTTACAAAGTTGAGCACGCCACCCGGGGTAACATCACCATATAAAATGGATGTGGGGCCCTTCAAAAATTCAACCCGCTCAATATTATCGTCATAATTATTCCCCCAGTTCCATATCATCATACCGTTCCAGCGATAATTTTGCGCATCATTTAAATCAAAACCACGTGCATTAAAAAATTGTGCTGAGCCGGAGCCACTATAGCTCCCTGTAAAATTAAGTCCGCTAATGTTACGAGCAATAGTAGTCAAATCAAAGGCTGACTGTTCTCTTATTTCTTTCTGCCCTATTACACTGATAGCCTGGGGAATGTCCTGCACCTTTAATAAGGTTTTAGTAGCAGTGGCAGTTTTAACTTTTATACCGGTAATGGTAACATCTTGAAGCGTGGCTGTATCCTTTTGTGAAAACGCGTTTAAACACGTCATCATTAATAAAAGCAAACAGCGTATAATTTTCATAGGGGTATTAGGTAATACAAAATTAAATATTTGGGTAAAAATTAGCTAAAGCTTCTACCAACAATTTCAATTTTAAAGGTTTTGATAAATAACCGTTCATACCGGCTTTTAAACACGCTTCCTTGTCATCGTTCATTGCATTGGCCGTTAGTGCCAAAATTAAAGGCTTATCCCCGTAGGTTTGCCTTATTGATTTTGTAGCCTGCAGGCCATCCAAATTTGGCATTTGTATATCCATTAATATGACATCAAATGTTTGCTCTTTCAATTTATTTAATACTTCCTGGCCATCATTAGCCAAATGGGGCCGGTAGCCTAACTTATTAAGCACACGTAAAATTAATTTTTGATTTAGCGGGTTATCTTCGGCTACCAACAACCTCAATGGATATTTATTTGCAAAATCTGCTGATAGTACGTTTGTTTGTAAGTTATTACCACCCTGTGGCTTTTGTAACACAGCCTCAATAGTATTATACAAAGCCTGCTGTCTAACAGGTTTTGTAAGTACGTACTCAAACAGGCCGGGATGTTCTTTTTGGACTTCGTTACCTATTGAACTTAGTAAAATAATGGGGATATCTGGATATATAGCCTTTATTTTTTTGCTGGCTTCAACTCCATCCATATCGGGCATTTGCATATCGGTTATAATTATATCTATATCCTTAACATCCTGCAAAATAGTTAACGCCCTTTGTCCCGAATACGCCTCAATTACTTTCATCTTGAGCTTACTTAATTGAGCATCCAGAATAAGTAAGTTTGTTGAGTTATCATCAATTATTAATACTTTTTTATTTTCACATATTGATGTATTACCGATAGGTGCCTGAACAGGTGCAGTACTTTTTTTACACATAATATCAAATGAAAAAGTGCTGCCAATGCCAATTTTACTTTTTACAGTTATTGTACCTCCCTGTAACCTTACCAACCGCTCGCTTATGACCAATCCTAAGCCGGTGCCCCCATACTTACGTGTTACTGATGAATCTAATTGGTTAAATGCCTTAAATAGTTTATTTATCTTGTCTTCGGCTATACCTATACCTGTATCCTTAACTGTAAAAAATAATTTTAACTGGTTGGTATCGTAAACATTTGCCGTCACGGTTATTACAATCTCGCCTTTTGAGGTAAATTTTATGGCATTGCTTACCAGGTTGGCTAATACCTGCTTAAGTCTAAAACTGTCGGCATTGATAAATATTGGCACATTGTTATCAATATGACACATCAAATCAATACCTGATTGAAAAGTTGTTGATGAAAACAATTCAAGTACATCTTCAATACATTTTCGTAACTCAAAGTCGTGAGGGTCAAGTTGCATGTGACCTGATTCGATTTTTGAAAAATCCAGCACATCATTAATTACATTTAATAATGATTCGCCACTTGTAAGAATAGCATCTGTATATTCTCGTTGCTCATTATCAAGTTTTGTTTCAGCAAGCAGCGATGCCATACCTAATACACCATTCATTGGGGTGCGTATTTCGTGGCTCATGGTTGCCAGGAAAGTACTTTTGGCTTTGTTAGCCTTGTCAGCTTCTCGTCTGGCTTGCTCTTCCTGTGCTTTTTGCCTGATAAGCTCTTCATTCATTTGCTCCAGAGCAGATGTTTTTGACATCAATTCTTCAGATTGTTCTTGCAATTCTTCTGTTTGTACTTGTAACTCATTATTTGCTAGCTGTAAATCAAGAGTTCTTTCTTTTACCTGCTTTTGCAATTCATCTTTTTGCCTATTTAAATAACGTACCCTTAAATAATAAATCGTGTAAACCCCACCTAATACAAAAAGTATGCACAAACTACGGAACCACCAGGTCATCCAGAAAGGAGGTTTGATAATAACAACAAGTGTTGCAATATTTTTGCTCCATACACCATCGTTATTTGAGCCCTTTACTCTAAATATATATTTACCTGGATCTAAATTGGTATAAGTGGCTTTACGCTGGTTACCCGTACGCCATTCTTCATCAAAACCCTGTAATTGATAGGCATAGCTATTTTGACTGGGTAAGGTGTAATCTAAAGCAGCAAAAGCAATCGAAAATATGGATTGGTCATAATTTAGGGTTACACTTTTACTGGTTAACAAGGTTTGTTTTAAAGGTAATTTACCTGAGTAATCAGTTACTGGTTTATTAAATAATTCAAAATCAGTAAGTACAACAGATGGTGAGTGATAATTAAAATTAAGCTGTTGTGGATTAATTATATTAAATCCGTTGATTGTGCCAAAAGCCAGTTCTCCATTATGCAGACGGATGCCTGACCCGATATTAAATTCTAATGTTTTAAGCCCGTTACCTGTACTGAAAGTTCTATAAGTTTTTTTGATAGGATCAAAACGAACTATACCCTGGTTAGTAGTTAGCCATAAAAAACCTTTGCTGCCTTGGGTAATATAGTTAATAGTGTTATTTATTAACCCATTTTGCTCCGTATAAAAAGCGGTAAACTCTTTAAGCTTTATATTATAACAATTTAATCCGCCCTCCATTGTTCCAACCCATATATTTCCTTCCTTATCTTCATAAAGCGAGCTGATAACATCGCTATTAAGTTTACTGTTTTTTGTATTAAGGTAAGTGAAAGATTTTTTGACCGGGTTAAAAATGCTTATTCCATTGGTATAATTTCCAATCCAGATGTTTCCCTGTTTATCTTCAAATAATGCCTGAATAATATCTTCTTCTATCTTGCCTTTACCACCCGAATTATTTAAGTAAACAGTTACTTTGCCTGTCTTATCAATTACATTTAAGCCAGCATCTGTGCCCACCCAAATGTTTCCTTTACTGTCCTCAAGTAATGTAAATATATAATTACTGCTTAGCTGGTTAGGGTTTTCAGCTGTATAATGAGTAAAACTGTGGCTTTTTGGGTCAAATTTGTCAAGACCGCTGCTGTAAGTACCTACCCAAACCATGCCGGTTTTTTTGCTTACAATAACGGCTGATACATAGTTACTAAGTAAGCTATTTTTATTTTTTTTTGAGTGTAAATAGGTGTTATGAATACCGCTATTTCTATTATAATACTCCAATCCGGCATCTGTTGCCAGGTAAAGATTACCTACTTTATCTTCTGCTATACCCCTTATGATATTTTTTGCTGAGGGCATGCGAGTAAACGAGGTATTAAAAGCCGGAAACAAGGACAGATTTTTATCGTATTTTAAAATGCCTTGACTTGTAGTGCCTATCCATAATATGCCGGCATCTTCCAACATTGAATAAATACCGTCATTAGGCATTTGGTTGTCCTCAAAGGTTTTATTATTTATAGGTACCAGTCTTTTCGCGCCCGCATCAAACATTTGCAAAGTGGTATTGGTGCCAAGCCAAATTTTATTCCCCTTAGTTTTTTGCAAGGTAAAAACAGGGTTAACACCATCGGCCGAATAAACATCTTCCTCAACCGGGTAGTAAGAAAAAGTACCCTTATCAATATGCAACCATTTTAACCCCTGGTAAGTACCAAGCCATAATTGATGGTTATCATCTTCGCATATTGAATTTATAAAATTTCCACCATTTTTTTGCGCATCAATATATCTTTTAAATCTTCCGGTTCTCTTGTCTAATAAATTTAAGCCATGTGATGTACCTATCCATAACCGCTGCTGGGCATCCTCAAAAATAGCTGTAACGGTCTTGTCGCTTAAGGTTGTAGGATCCTTAGCAATGCTTGTATATCTTTTAAACTTACCTGATTTCGCGTCGAAAAGATTTAATCCATTAGCTGTGCCTATCCACAGGTTTGAACTTTTATCTTTATAAACAGCAGTAACAGAATTACTGCTTATAGATGCTAAATTGGATGCTGAATTTTTAAAATTTAAAAAAATATCACGAGAGCGATCAAATCGGCTAATACCTGCGGTGCGCGTACCTACCCATAAATTACCATATTTATCCTCGCATATAGCCGTAATATGATTGGCCGGCAAGGATTGTGGATTGTGGATATTATGCTTGTATACGGTAACTTTATAACCGTCATACTTATTTAATCCATCCTGAGTACCAAACCACATAAATCCATAATGGTCTTTATACAGTGAATTTATGGTATTTTGCGAAAGCCCGTTTATGCCATTTAAAGTAGTTATATTAATATTTGGCTGTGCTATTACTATATTTTGCCACGTAAAAGCCAGCATAAAAGCTATAACAATCTTTTTGACCATTTTATTAATTAGAGTATGGCAAAATAGTATTAAATGTTTGAAGGTAACTAAGATAACAGAAATGTTTCAAGCAATTTTTACTATAATTTCGTGAAACGCTTGATGTTTTCCAATAAAGAAAACCTATATGCAATTATTATTGTCCGTATTATAATAGTTATTATTAAATGGGTAATATAAAAATGGGAGTGATATTCCGAGTTTTTATCTACTTTCCGATACAAAAAGTGAAGCACCACAGATAATCAGGTAGTTATATGATTTCAGTTATAAAATGGTGACCAAAGCAATCAAAACAAATGAAAATATCGGCAATATGAATAATAACTTTAGGCTTATTAATAAATAAAACTACCGTCGCCTTTACGTTTCAACTCTTTCCCGTTGCGTTGCGGCCTTCCGCCCCATTTTTGGAAGGTGGCCCTAAGGCCCACCATAAAATAACGGCTAAGCACGTTTGATAG